>CAVTYN010000007.1:0-195000 GCA_963738895.1 uncultured Actinomycetota bacterium | reverse complement strand
CCCGAGGCGCGACGAGGTTTGACTCAGCAGCTCGAAGCCCCCGTCTCCGACAGCCGAAGCGATGCTTGTGCTCTGCTAACGCTCCGTGCGATTTATTTTGCATCTAAGTCACGCAACGACGTGACGAGGTTCTGACCAGACGAGGCGAGCCGTAGCCCGACCCGTCTGGGTCTCGACGTATGAACGCTGTTGAGTTTTCAAAGACCGGTGCCGTCCGACGGCCGAAAAAAAGCCTCCGACTCGCGCCAGAGGCCTCCGAAAGCAATCGAATCGTATCCTGTACGAGTCGGCCCAGGAGGCTCCTTGGTCGAGGTCGATGACTTGTCTTGCGCGCCCGGCCGAAGCGCAGCCGAAGAACTATAGCGCGCCGAGCCAGGCTCGGCAAGGGGATCTTCGACACGCGATCTGAGAGCCGCACTCAGCCCGCGAGGCGCGCGAACCGGCGCTTGCCCGCCTGGATGAGCGCTACCCTCGAGCTCCGCCCGCGGCAGGTCGAGCTCGGTGACCGGCTCGCCGTCGAGCTTGACCCCGCCCTGCGCGATCAGCCGCCTCGCCTCGGAGGTCGAGGCGACTCCCGAGCGCCGAGACGAGGAGCGCCGGCAGGTGCACGGGATCGCCGTCCGGGAGCGCGACTTCCTCGACCTCCTCCGGCGCCTCGCCGTGCCGGACGACCCGCGTGAAGTGCGCCTCCGCGCCCTCGGCGGCCTCCTCCCCGTGCGAGCGAGCGACGATCCAGCGCGCGAGAGCGAGCTTCGACGTCATCGGGTCGCCGGCGGGCGCGTCCCGCTCGGCGACGAGCCGCCACCAGTCGGCGAGCATCTCGTCGGGGATCCGCATCGTCCGGCCGAACATCTCCTCGGGCGGCGCGGTGAGCGGGATGTTGTTCCCGACCGACGAGCTCATCTTCTCGCCGTCCCACGAGAGGAGGAGCGGCGTCGTGAGCACCACCTGCGGCTCGAGGCCGTACTGCGTCATCACCTCGCGGCCGGCGAGCAGGTTGTAGAGCTGATCCGTCCCGCCGAGCTCGACGTCGGCCTCGATCGCCACCGAGTCGTACGCCTGCATCAGCGGATAGAGCAGCTCCGACACCGAGATCGGCTCCTGGGCGGCCATCCGCTTGGCGAAGTCGTCCCGCTCGAGGAGCCGCGCGACCGTGATCGTCCGCGCCAGGCGAACGACCTCGGCGTAGGAGAGCCTCGAGAGCCACTCGCCGTTGTACCGCACCTCCGTGCGATCGCGGTCGAGGACGACCATCGCCTGCTCGAGGTAGGTCCGGGCGTTCCGGTCGATCTCCTCGTCCGAGAGGATCGGCCGCTCGGCCGACCGGCCGGACGGATCGCCGATCCGCGTCGTGTAGTCGCCGATGATCAGCACGCCGACGTGCCCCTCGTCCTGGAAGGCGCGCATCCGCTGGAGCGGGATCGCGCGGCCGATGTGGATGTCGGGCGAGGTGACGTCGATCCCGAGCTTCACGCGCAGCGGCCGGCCGAGCCGCAGCTTCGCCTCGAGCCCGCCCTCCGGGAGGACGTCGACGGCATTCCGCGTGAGCTCGACAATGCCCATGGGGGCTACACTACCCAGCGCTCTGGCGCTCCTCAGAAACAGGAATCGCCCGCGAAAGCGGCGCCGCATCCGCAAGCTGAGGCTGCTCGCGCTGCTTGCCGTGCTCGCGGTGCTCGGGCCTGAGCGCGTTCACCTTCGGGCTGCTGACGGCGGTCGCGGCGCAGCTCTCCGCGCTCGACCCGCACCACCAGCAGCAGCCCGCAGCAGAACACCGTACCTCTACGCGAGCGACGGCCACACCGTGCTCGCCGTCCTCCGCGGCTCCCAGGCGCGGGTCGTCGTCCCGTCGGAGGACATCTCGCCGCTGGTCAAGCAGGCGATCGTCGCGATCGAGGACAAGCGCTTCTACGAGCACCGCGGCGTCGACGTCCACGGGATCCTGCGCGCGCTCTGGTCCGACGTCACGGGCGGCCCGGTCGAGGGCGGCTCGACGATCACGCAGCAGTTCGTGAAGAACGCGATCAACGGCAACGCCCCGACGCTGACGCGCAAGCTCAAGGAGGCGGCGCTCGCCTGGAAGCTCGAGCAGGTGCCTGGTCGAAGGACAAGATCCTGACCGCCTACCTGAACACGATCTACTTCGGGAACGGCGCCTACGGCGTCCAGGAGGCGTCGAAGATCTACTTCGGGCACGGCGCGAAGACGCTGACGCCGGCCGAGGCGGCGCTCCTCGCCGGGATCCCCGAGAACCCGAGCCTCTACGACCCGGTCGCGCACCCGATGGCGATGCGCGAGCGGCGGGACCTCGTGCTGCAGCAGATGTTCCTCCAGCACTACATCGACCGCACGGAGCTCAAGGACGGCGCGGAGCACACCGATGCCGAGCCCCGAGTCGGTGCGCCTGCCGGCGACGCAGAGCCCTGCGGCGCCGTACTTCGCGAACTACGTCACGAACCAGCTCGTGGAGCGGTACGGCGCGAGGCACGTCTTCGGCGGCGGGATGAAGGTCATGACGACGATCGACCTCGGGCTGCAGAAGCTCGCCCGCCAGGCGATCGACAAGGTGCTGCCGCCGTCGATCGGGCCGAGCGCCGCGCTCGTCGCGATCGACGTCCACACGGGCGAGGTCGTGGCGATGATCGGCGGCCGCAACTACCGCGAGAGCCAGTTCAACCTCGCGACGCAGGGCGAGCGCCAGCCGGGGTCGGCGTTCAAGCCGTTCGTGCTCGCCGCGGCGCTCCGTGACGGGATCGCGCCGTCGTCGACTCTCGTCTCCCGCCCGCTCGTCGCTCGATGCCGGCGGTCGCGCCTGGAGCGTCTCGAACTTCGAGCACAACAGCCTGGGGCCGATCAACCTCTCGACCGCGCTCGCGTACTCCGACAACACCGTCTTCGCGCAGCTGACGAACCTCGTCGGCCCCGCGAACGTCGTCGAGCGCCGCGGAGCAGATGGGGATCACGAGCCCGCTCCACCCGTACTTCTCGATCGGCCTCGGCGCCGAGCCGGCGACGCCCGCTCGAGATGGCGCGCGCCTACGCGACGCTCGCGAACGGCGGCTACCGGCTCGACAGCTCGATCTTCCGCAACGAGCCGATCGCCGTCCAGAGCATCACGTTCCCCTCGAAGGACCCGAGCAAGCCGAACGCCGCCGACGGACAACACGCCGATCGCGCAGGCGATCCCGTGGCTGACGAACGGCAACGCGGCGATCGAGGACCAGATGCTCCAGGGCGTCGTCCAGTACGGCACCGGCACCGCCGCGCAGCTTCCCGGCTGGCAGGTCGCCGGGCAAGACCGGGACGACCGAGAACTACGGCGACGCCTGGTTCGTCGGGTTCACGCCGGACCTCGTCGTCGCCGTCTGGGTCGGCTACCCGAACAAGCTCATCCCGATGACGACCGAGTACCACGGCCACACGGTCGAGGGCGGCACGTTCCCGGCGCAGATCTGGAAGGCGTTCATGGAGAAGGCGCATCCCGTACCGCTCCTACGAGCACACGACGTTCGCTGCCGCGAACGTCCCGTACGCCTCCCCGGCGAAGGTGATCTTCCGCGACGGGAAGCTGCAGCTCGACAACGGCAACTGCCGCGGCGCGACGACGCTCGAGTTCTTCACGGGCACCGAGCCGAGCTCGACCGCGCCGTGCAAGCCGAACGAGGTCGAGGTGCCCGACGTCCGGGGCGCGACGCTCGAGGACGCGAAGACGCGCCTGATCGGCCAGCCGCTCCTCTCGACCGTCGTCTACGCGCCGGCGAAACCCGGGCAGGCTGCCCGGGATCGTCGTCGGCCAGAAGCCGACGGACGGGACGCTCTCCGCGTACCAGAAGGTCAGGCTCGTCGTCTCGCGCGCCGTGTACGGCGTCGTGCCGAAGCTCGTCGGGATGAAGGTCGCGAGCGCGCGGGCCAGGCTGGCGCAGCTGAAGCTCCGGGCCGCGCTCGACGGCGGCATCAGCGGCCGCGTGGTCGGGCAGGACCCGCGTCCCGGCCGCGCGGCGACCCCGGGGATGCGCGTCGTGCTCAAGGTCTCGCGGCCCTGAACGGCCGGCTCAGGTAGCGCGATCCGGCGAGGCCGTAGCGCCAGGGGCTCTCGACCGCCCTTGGTCAGGCCGATCCGCGGCCCGACAGCGAGCTCGGGCCGCTTCCCGCGTGTCGCGCAGCTCGAACGGTGGCCGGTCGAGCGGCAGCCCGTCCTGGCATCGGTGACGGCGAGCGCCTGGCAGAGTCGGCCGGGGCCCGAGCAGAGCAGCCTCGGCTCGTCGACGCCCGCGGCGCGCGCGCATCGCCGCCACACCGTGAACCGGCTCGAGCGCACGCAGCGAGCACCGCGCTCGCGATCCCGGCGGGCTCGCAGACGAAGTTGAGGCACCAGTGGATCCCGTAGGAGCGGTAGACGTAGGCGTGCCCGGCCGGCCCGAACATCGACGGCGTTCCGGGCCGTGCGGCCGCGGAAGGAGTGCGACGCGGGATCGTCCGGCGCGTAGGCCTCGACCTCGACGATCGGGCCGCCGACACCGTCGACGAGGAGCTCGACGCCGATCAGCTCGCGCGCGACCTCGTGGACGTCGCGTGCGAAGAAGCCGAGGTCGATCAGAAGAGCGAGTCCGGCTCGGAGGGCCCGGTCGTCGACTCGAGGAGCCGGCGCGCCCGCCGGCCGAGATCGACGACGTCGAAGCGGCCCTGCTCGGCAGCGTCGGCCACCCGCTGTGCGAGGTCGAGCGCACCGTCGACGATCCGGCTCGCTTCGGCGGCAGAGTTGCCGCCCATCGCCGCGATGATCGCCCGCTCGGTGCGAGAGGCGACGATCGGCTCGCCGATCCCCTCGACCCAGACCCTGGTCCGGGCGCCGTGTCGGCGCTCCCCCTCGACGAGCGGCTCGAGCGCGTAGATCTTGTCGGCCCGGACATACTTGCCGAACCCGAGAAGGATCATGCGGGGCGGATCCGCCACGCCCGTCGATTATCGTGGCGTCTCAGCCGAGAGCGGCGCGAAGGGCCTCGACGACCTGCTCCTGATCCTCGACGGGCAGGCGCGCGTGGAACGGGATCGCCATCGTGCGGGCGCTCGCGTCCTCGCTCACCGGGAACATGCCCTCGGTGAAGCCGTAGCGCTCGCGCATGTACGACTGCAGGTGGATCGACGGGATGTAGGGGGCGCAGGCGACGCCGTCGGCGATCAGGCGCGCCATCACGGCGTCGCGATCGACGCCGCGCGGGACCTTCACGACGTACACGAACCACGAGCGGACGTGATCGGCGTCGTCGGGCACGGGCGTCTCGACGTCGACGCCGGCGAGAAGCTCCGTGTAGCGCCCGGCGACCGCGCGCCGTGCCGCGAGGATGGCGTCGAGCCGCTCGAGCTGCCCGATCCCGAGTGCCGCCGAGATGTCGTCGAGCCGGTAGTTGAAGCCGAGCCGCCCGTGCTGCAGCCAGCTCGAGGTCTCGAGCCGGCCCTGGTTCCGGAGCGAGACGAGGAGCGCGTGCTCGTCCGCGGAACCGGTCGTGACCGCGCCGCCCTCGCCGGTCGTGATCTGCTTGTTCGGATAGAAGGCCCACGTCGCCGGGTGGCCGTGCGAGCCGAGCGGGCGGCCCTTGTAGACGGCGCCGAGCGCCTCGCAGGCGTCCTCGACCAGGTAGAGGCCGTTGCGGTCGCAGATCGCGCGGAGCTCGTCGAGCTCGCACGGGTAGCCGAAGATGTCCACCGCCACGACCGCCTTCGTCCGGGGCGTGATCGCCGCCTCGACGGCGGCCGGATCGAGGTTCAGCGTGTCGGCGTCGACGTCCGCGAACACGGGCGTCGCTCCGGCGTAGATCGCGCAGTTCGCCGAGGCGACGAAGGAGTACGGCGAGGTGATGACCTCGTCGCCGGGCCCGACACCGGCGAGCTCCATGCAGAGATGGAGGCCCGCGGTGCCCGACGAGACCGCAGCGCAGTGAGGCGCGCCGACGGCGTCGGCGAGCAGGCTCTCGAACCGCGGCCCGGTCGGCCCGAGCGAGAGCTGCCCCGAGCGCAGCACCTCGAGGACGAGCTCCTCGTCGCGCTCGTCGATCCAGGGGGCGCTGAGGTTGATCCTGCGCTGGGCGACGCTCACGGGCCGGCCTCCGGCTCGACCCTGGTCACGCCCGGGTCATGCTCGGCACGAGCTCGCGCCACGACGACCAGCGCTCGCTCTGCCCGCGAACCGTGTCGAGATAGGCCTTCTGCAACTCCTGCGTGACCGGCCCGACCCCGATCTCGTGGTCGTCGACCGAGCGCACCGGCGTCACCTCGGCCGCCGTGCCGCACATGAACACCTCGTCGGCGAGGTACAGGTCGGTGCGGATCAGGTTCTTCTCGATCACGTCGTAGCCGAGGTCGGCTGCGATCTGGATCACCGAGTCGCGCGTGATCCCGTGCAGGATCCCGGTCGAGAGATCGGGCGTGTAGACCTTGCCGCGCGAGACCACGAAGATCGTCTCGCCGGGCCCGTCGGCGACGTTGCCGTCGGGTGTCAGCAGGATCGCCTCGTCATACCCGGCGCGCTGCGCCTCGCTCACCGCCAGCATCGAGTTCAGGTAGACCCCCGTCGCCTTCGACGCGTGCGGGATGACGTTCGCCGGGATTCGCTGCCAGGTCGAGATCTTCGTGCGGATCCCGTTGCGGAGCGCCTCCTCGCCGAGGTAGGTGCCCCACGGCCACGACATGATCACGGTCTCGACCGGGTTCCCGAGCGCCGAGACGCCGAGCTGCCCGAAGCCGTAGAAGGCGATCGGCCGGATGTAGCACTCCGCGAGCCCGTTCGCGCCGAGCAGGTCGTTCGTCGCGTTTCTCAGGTCGTCGACCGAGAACGGGCACCTCCATGTTGATCAGCCGCGCCGAGTCGTGCAGCCGCTGCATGTGGTCGGTGAGGCGGAACACCGCGGGGCCCTTCGGCGTGTCGTAGCAGCGCACTCCCTCGAAGACCCCGGAGCCGTAGTGGAGCCCGTGAGCCCCTACGTGGATGCGCGCGTCGTCCCAGTCGACGAGCTCGCCGTTCATCCAGATCTTCTCCGTGGCCTGCATGGAACTCTCCTTTGGGGTCTTTGAGGTCACTTTACCGAGGGCCTACGAGATCCGCCGCTCGTGCCCCGCTCAGGCGCTGGAGCTCACCCGGGGCGAGCCCCGCCATGTGCGCGGGGGAGCCCGCACCGATCCAGACCCGGGCGTGCTGGAGAAGCGTCCGCTCGATGAGGACGTCCTCTACAGCCACCAGTGGGAACGGGGCCACTCCGCCGGGCTCGAACCCGGTCGCCTCGACGACCTCTCTCGCGTGCGCGACGCGCACCTCTCCCGCTCCCGTCGCGACGGCGAGCCGCGACTCGTCGGCGCGGCGGTCGCCGGGAACCATCGCGAGAACGAACGCGTCGTCGCAGACGAAGACGAGAGACTTGACGATCTGGTCGAGGCTGCAGCCGACGGCGATCGCGGCCGCCTCTGCCGTCGGCGTCCCCTCGGGGAACTCCTGGACGGTCGCGTCGACGGCCGCCGCGCGGAGCTCGCGGGCGACGCGCTCGACCGGCTCCGGCCACACCGCGCTACGCCGGGACGCGCTGCTCGTATGCCTCGAACGCGCGCCCGACGGCGACACCGCGCTCGATCTCGGCGCCGAGCTCGGTCAGCGCCAGCTCGACTGCGGCGAGAGCGGTGGCGATGTCGAACACGTCGTACCAGCCGATGTGGCCGATCCGGAAGACGTTCGGCTTCAGCGCCCCCTGGCCGGGAGCGAGGGTGACGCCGTGCTTCTCGCGCAGGTGGCGGAGGAGCGCCGGCGACTCGATCCCTTCCGGCGTCCTGGCCGCCGTCACGACGGCGGAGGAGTCGTCGTCGGGCGAGAACAGCTCGAGCCCCATCGCCTTCAGGCCGGCGCGCGTGGCGCGGCCGAGCCGGACATGGCGCTCGAAGGCATCGTCGAGCCCGGAGTCGAGGATCATCCCGAGGGCGACGTCGAGCCCCTTGATCAGCGACACGGCCGGCGTGAACGCCGAGTCGAACGCCTCCTGTGCCTTCCGGGTCGCGCGCCAGTCGAAGTAGAAGCTGCGGGAGGCCGGCAGGGCATCCCACAAGCCGTCGGCGACGGAGACCATCGCGAGTCCGGGCGGGCACATCAGCGCCTTCTGCGAGCCGGAGACCGCCACGTCGATCCCCCAGGCATCGGTCTCGAGCGGCACCGCGCCCAGCGAGGAGACGGCGTCCACGACGAGGCGGGCCTCGCCCACCGCAGCCTTGATCGCCTGGACGTCGGCGACGACGCCGGTCGAGGTCTCCGACTGCGTGCAGAAGACGGTCTCCACCCCGCTCTCGCGGACGGCCGCGCCGATCTCATCCGGGTCGGGCACCTCGCCCCACTCGTAGTCGATGCGCTGGACCTCGAGGCCGTAGTGAGCGCAGATCTTCGCCCAGCGCTCGCCGAACGCGCCCGACGACGACGACCGCGACCCGCTCGCCCGGGCGGACGAGGTTCGCGACCGCCGAGTCCATCGCGCCCGACCCGGACGCTGCGAAGAGCAGCACCTGGCCCTGGGTGCGATACACCTCCTGGAGCCGGCCGAGCGTCCGCTCGTAGATCTCGCGGAAGTCGACCCCGCGGTGGTGCACCATCGGCTCGGCCATGGCGGCGAGCACCTCGGGCGGCACGGGAGTCGGGCCGGGCGTGAACAGGTACCGCTTCTGCATCTCGTCTCCCAGGCTACCCGCCGAGCTTCTGGCGGAGTCGCTCGCTGACGACGCGCGCGTCTGCTTTCCCGCCGGTCGCCCTCATCACCTGGCCGACGAAGAAGCCGAGAAGGCCCTCCTTGCCGCCGCGATATTGCTCGGCCTCACCCGGGCTCGCCGCGATCACCTCGTCGATGACCGGATCGAGCTCCGCGACGTCGCTCACAGCCTTCTGGGCGAGGTAGGGCGCTGCCGAGAAGGCCTCGTCCCCGGAGTGGGCGAGAGCTTCCTCGAAGCGGGCACGAGGGATCTCCGAACGGGCCGAGACCAGCTTCGCGAGCTCTGCCGCATCCACCCTCTCGGGGTCGACGCCTGTCGCCACGAAGGCGTTCGCGAGGACGTTTGCGGCCTCCTTCGGGTCGGCTCCCGCCGCCACGACGGCGGACCAGAGCCGGTCGAGCCCGCCGGTCACCAGCACGTCGGCGTCGTAGAACGAGAGCGTCTCGGCGATCCGGCGGATCCGGGCACTCGGGAGCTCCCCGATCTCGCCGCGGAGCTGCTCGACGAGCTCGGCCGGCGGGTGGATCGGGACGAGATCCGGCTCGGGGAAGTAGCGGTAGTCCTGCGCCTCCTCCTTGCTGCGAAGGGGCGGCGAGTCCTCGTTGCCCGGGTCGAAGTGGAGCGTCTCCTGCTCGACCGTGCCGCCGGACTCGTAGATCGCCGATCTGCCGGTCGACCTCCTTCTCGATCCCCTTCGCGGCGAAGTTGAACGAGTTCATGTTCTTCAGCTCGGTTCGCGTGCGCAGCTCGTCCGAGCCGGCCGGCCGCACCGATACGTTCACGTCGAACCGCATCGAGCCCTTCTCGAGCTCGGCGTCCGAGAGCCCGAGCTCGACGACCGTCTGCCGCAGCAGCTGCAGGAAGCGCTTGGCGTCGTCGGCGGAGTGCAGGTCGGGCTCGGTGACGATCTCGAGGAGCGGCGTGCCTCCCCGGTTGAAGTCGACGAGGGTCGCGGTGGCGCCGTGGATCCTGCCCGAGGCGGCGACGTGCACGTTCTTCGCCGCGTCCTCCTCGAGGTGCGCCCGGTGGATCCCGACGACGATCTCGCCCTCCGGGGTCGGGACGGCGAGCCGGCCACCGGAGCAGAGCGGCTCGTCGTACTGGGAGATCTGGTACGCCTTCGGGTTGTCCGGGTAGAAGTAGTTCTTGCGGTGGAAGACGGCGCGCGAGGCGATCTCGCAGCCGAGCGCGAGGCCGAGCTTGATCGTCTCCTCGATCGCCCGCCTGTTCGGCACGGGCAGCGCCCCCGGGAATGCGAGGCAAACCGGGCAGGTCTGCGTGTTCGGGCGAGCCGCCGAAGCCGTTCTCGCACCGGCAGAACATCTTCGTCTGCGTCTTCAGCTGCACGTGGACCTCGAGGCCGATCACCGCTTCCCACGTCGTCATCGCAGCCGCTCCGGCACGGGATCGAACCCGATCACGGCCTCGAGCGCCGCCGCGACCCGGTAGAGCGCGTTCTCCGAGAACTGCGGCCCGATCAGCTGGAGGCCCGACCGGGAGCCCGTCGGAGAGGCCGCAGGGAATCGAGAGACCGGGCAGCCCGGCCATGTTCGACGGGATCGTGAGCACGTCTGTGAGGTACATCGCGAGCGGGTCGGCGGCCTTCTCGCCGATCGGGAACGCGGTCGTCGCGCACGTCGGCGAGACGAGCACGTCGAACCGCTCGAAGAGGGCGTCGTGCTCTCGCTTGATCACCGTCCGCACCCTCTGCGCCTTGCCGTAGTAGGCGTCGTAGTAGCCCGACGAGAGCGCGTAGGTGCCGAGCATGATCCGGCGCTTCGGCTCGTCGCCGAGACCGTCGCGGCGAGTGTTCATGACCATCTCGCGGAAGTCGGCGCCGTCGGAGCGCAAGCCGTAGCGGACTCCGTCGTAGCGGGCGAGGTTCGACGAGGCCTCGGCGGGTGCGATGAGGTAGTAGCAGGGCAGTCCGTACTCGACGGACAGCGGCAGCTCGCAGGACTCGACCTCGGCCCCGAGAGCCGTCGCCTGGGCGATCGCGGCCTCGACGGCCGCCTTGACGCCCGGCTCGATCCCCTCGACGTCGTTCAACTGGCGCGGCAGACCGATGCGGACGCCCTTCAGGTCACCGGGCTCGGGGAGCTCGACCGCGGGCGTGTCGACGGTCGTCGAGTCGTTCACGTCGCGGCCGCTGATGATCGAGTAGAGGAACGCGTTGTCCCGCACGTTCCTCGTGACGGGGCCGACCTGGTCGAGGCTCGAGGCGAACGCGACGACCCCGTAGCGCGAGACGG
Organism: uncultured Actinomycetota bacterium; assembly: GCA_963738895.1. Taxonomy (GTDB): domain Bacteria; phylum Actinomycetota; class Thermoleophilia; order Gaiellales; family Gaiellaceae; genus PALSA-600. Next base: position 184,015 of record CAVTYN010000007.1, on the reverse strand, counting down.
TGCCGTACGTCGGGCGCAGCCCGACGTTCCCGCAGAAGGCGGACGGCAACTTGACCGAGCCTCCCGTGTCGGAGCCGAGCGCCCACGGGGCGAGGCCCGGCCGCGACCGCGGCGGCCGAGCCGCCTCCCGATCCGCCCGGCACGCGGCTCAGGTCCCACGGGTTCCGCGTCGGGCCGTAGGCGGAGTTCTCCGTCGACGAGCCCATCGCGAACTCGTCGGTGTTCGTCTTCCCGAGCACCGGGAACCCCGCCGCCTTGCACCTCGCGGCGACGGTCGCAGTCGAAGACGGGCACGTAGTTGCCGAGGATCCTCGAGCCTGCAGTCGTCCGGATGCCCTTCGTCGAGATCACGTCCTTGACCGCGATCGGGACCCCCTCGCCGTCCGGCTCGTCGACCAGGGTCAGGAAGGCGTTGAGCTCCCCGTTCGAGGCGTCGATCGCGGCCCGGTAGGCATCCCAGAGCTCTCGCGGCGAGACCTCGCCGCGCGTCGAGCAGCGTCCATGCCTCCTCGGCCGAGAGTCGACGGGTGTCGAGGTCCGTCATGCCGGCGGGGTCCGGAAGTAATCGCTCGTCGCGGTCGGGCGCGTTCGCGAACACGTCGTCGAGCGGCAGGCATGGCCGCGGGTCGTCCTCGTCCCACGCGTTCGAGACCTCGAGCGGGTGCGAGGTCGGCGGGACGTCGGCGAGGTCGAGCTCGGAGACCTTCGAGACCGCGTCGAGGATCGCCGAGAGCTGGCCCGCGAAACGCTCGACCTCGTCCTCGGTCAGCTCGAGCCGCGCGAGCCGCGCGACGTGGAGCACCTCCTCACGTGTGATTGCCATGGTGTCCCTCCAAGACGAAGGGCCCCTTTCGGAGCCCCTCGCAAGCTTGGGTTCCGAATGAAGCTAGGCCGCCTGGACGTTCGCAGCCTGCAGGCCCTTGTCGCCCTGCACGACCTCGAACGACACGCGCTGACCCTCGGTCAGTGACTTGTAGCCATCCATCGTGATCGCGGAAAAGTGCACGAAGACGTCATCCCCGCCCTCACGCTCGATGAATCCGTAGCCCTTCTCGTTCGAAAACCACTTGACGGTGCCCTCAGCCAACTGTCGTACTCCTTCTGGCGTTTCGCTTTGCAGGATGGCTCCGTCCACCGACCCCTCCGCGTGACGGAGCACGCGAACGATATCAACGTGAACGCCGCATGCAAACAGCGGAATTCGCCACGTCCATGTTGAATAGGCGCATGCGCTGGCCACGGAAGAACGACCCGGCCTCGATCCGCCTCCGGCAGCAGATCCTCGGGGTCGACGGGCTCGTCACGTCGGTCGATCTCGAGCCGTTCGCCGCCGCCGCCGAGGCGCTCGTCGGGGTCGCCGTCATCCCGGTCTCTGCGTGCCCGATCACGATCGAGCTCGGTGACTACACCCTCGAGGAGGACGGCGCTCTCCTCGAGTCGAGCCGGGCCGAGGAGAGCGTCGAGGTGCCCCTCGCACACACCGAGGGCAGCCTGACGCTCTCGATGACGCGCGGCTCCACGGCCGCAGCCACCGTTCGCACCCACGTCCTCGCCGACCGGATCACCCGCGCCTCGTGCTTCGTCTGCGACGACGCAGCCGACGCGATCGCGCTCGGGCGCTGGATCGAGGCCGAGCTTCCCGAGATGCGCAAGTGGCTCGAGGGCTCGGATGACCCGACGCTCTCGCGCCACGCTCGCCTCCGCGAGGTGAAGACCCACGTCGTCGGCCCGATGTGCCACGTCCTGTGGGCGTGGACGACGGGCGACGCGGTCGGTCCGAACATGATGACCCGCAACTCGTACGCCCTGAACATGGCCTACGTGATGCAGCGCGCGCCCGTGACGCCCGAGCGCGCCTACCTCGAGGCGAACATGGGCGGCGACAAGAAGCCGTCGCACCAGTACTTCGCCTCCGGGCACGGGAAGACGGTGATCGCGGAGGCCTTCGTCCCGGACGACCGGATCGAGCGGGTGCTGCACACCACCGCCGCCGACCTCGAGGCCCTGTCGTGGGCCGGGACCCACGGCGCCGTGGCCTCGGGGATGCAGTCGGTCGCCTTCACGCCCGCGACGGCGGTCGCCGCCGTGTTCGCGGCCACCGGACAGGATCTCGGCATGGTCGGCACCTCGTCGATGGCCCACGGCACAGCGCGTCGCGTCGAGGGCGGGCTGCACGCCTCGATCCGCTTTCCCGGGCTCGAGGTGGGGACGGTCGGCGGCGGGACGAACCTCCCCTCGGCGCGTGACTGGCTCGCTGCGATCGGGTGCGCGGGCCCGGGCAAGGTGTACCGCTTCGCCCAGATCGTCGCGGCAGCGGCGCTCTGCCTCGAGATCAGCGCCTCGGCGTCCATGGCGACCGCGGGCAGCGCGAACTTCTTCCAGGCCCACCACGAGCGCGGCGGGCTGCGTTGATCGCGCTCGTCTTCACCTATGACGTCGAGGACACGGCTGCGTTCGAGGCGCGTCTACGGCCCGGAGGGCGAGTGGGCGCAGTTCTTCCACACCGGCCGCGGCTACATCGGGACCGAGCTACTCCGCGACGTCGAGATCCCGGGGCGCTACCTCGTCGTCGACCGCTGGGAGTCGATCGAGGCCTACAACGAGTTCGTCGCCGCGAACCGCGAGGAGTACATGCGCCGCGTCGACGACACGACGTTCCACCACTCGAGCGAGCTCCGTCTCGGGACGTTCGAGAGCGCCTGGTAGCTCACCGGTAGAAGTAGGGGTCGAGCACGCTCACCTGCGTGATCCGGTCGACCGGAAGCTCGTTGCGCGACGCCGTCCGGCGGATCGCCTCGGGGCTCGGCCCGTCGTAGACGCAGAAGGTCTTGCGCCGGTCGTCGCTCACGTAGGAGTGCACCCACGTGACGCCCTCGTCGGCGTTGCGATCGACGACCGCCAGGCAGATGCGGGCGCCATCCGCGTCGCCGGGATGTTCAGTCCGTCCTGAAACGTCCGCTCGACCACGTACCGCGGCATGTCGTCCTCCTCTCGACCCTCGGGGATCGTCCACGAGCGTAGGACAGCCGACGCCGGGCTCATCGGCCGAACCCCCTAGCTTTACCGCCCGAGCTACCCATCTTGGCCGGAGGCCGCGTGCCGCGGTTGAACGGGACGCTCGCCGTGCAGCATCATGGTCTTCATGGATGCGACCGCCGCACGGGGCGGCGAGCTGCTCGAGCGCTCCGAGCGAGCTCGAAGCCCTTGCGACCTCGTCCGACGGGTCGTCGCGACCGCCGCGGCCGGCTCGTGCTCGTCCGCGGGGAGGCCGGGGTCGGCAAGACCGCGCTCGTTCGCCGGTTCTGCGACCGCGACCAGGCCGGCCGGCTCCTCGGGGCGCCTGCGACCCGCTGTTCACGCCCCGCCCGCTGGGCCCATTCCTCGACATCGCGCGCATCGGCCGGCGGCGAGCTCGGCCGCTCGCAGCGACGCCCGCCGCGGCCGTACGAGCTGGCCGGTCGCGCTGATGCAGAGCTCGAGGGCGATGGCCGTCGCGTCGTCGTGCTCGAGGACGTTCACTGGGCCGACGAGGCGACGCTCGACGTCCTCCGGATCGTCGCCCGCCGGATCGACGCGCTCCCCGCTCTCCTGATCGCCACCTATCGTCGGCGACGAGGTCGACCGCCACCATCCCCTCCGCGTGCTTGCTCGGCGAGCTCGACCGCCGGCGACCGGACCACGCGCATCGGCGTCGACCCATTCTCTCCAGAGGCTGTCGAGGCGCTCGCGGTCGACCACGGCGTCGATCCGGGCGACCTCTATCGCAAGACCGGAGGGAACGCGTTCTTCGTGACCGAGGCGCTCGCCTCGGGCGGGGCCGAGCTTCCCGAGACGGTTCGCGACGCGGTGCTCGCGCGCGCCGCCCGGCTCGGAAGCCCGGCAAGGCGCCTGCTCGAGACGATCGCCGTGGCCCCGACCGACATGGAGCTCTGGCTGCTCGAGACGCTCGCACCGGGTTCGGCGGACAGCCTCGAGGAGTGCCTCGCCTCCGGGATGCTCCGCCTCGATGCCGACCGGGTGTGCTTCAGGCACGAGCTCGCGCGACTGGCGGTAGAGGCGTCTCTCCCTTCCAACGTGTTGCGGGCCCTGAACGCCGCGATCTCTGGCGGCACTGATCGAGCCCCGGGACGGAGAACCGGATCTGGCCAGGCTGGCACACCATGCCGAGGCCGCAAGCGATGCAGATGCCGTTCTCCGCTTCGCCCCCGCCGCGGCGGAGCGGGCCACTTCGGTCGGCGCGCATCGGGAGGCGGCGAATCAGTATGCGCGGGCGCTTCGCTTCGGCGACCGGCTCCCGGCGACGGACCGAGCCCGGCTGATCGAGGCGCGCGCCTTCGAGTGCTACATCACGGATGAGAATCCCTTGGCGGTCGAGGCGGCTCAGGAAGCCGTCGCTCTCCGCCGCGACCTGGGGGACGTCCACGCGGAGAGCGCCGCCCTGCTCCGGCTGTCGGAGTACCTCTGGTGCCCCGGGCGGATCACGGAGTCCTGGGACGCCGCGCGCGAGTCGGTGGCCCTACTCGAGCGACTCGAGCCGTGCCTCGAGCTCGGCCGCGCCTACGGACAGCTCGCGTTTCTCGCGCGGGCGGCCGCGAACGGCGAGGCGGCTGCCCGCTGGGCCGAGCTGGCTCTCGACTGGGCGGAGCGCTCGAACGACCTCCCGATGCTCGTCGGCGTCCTGGCCGCCCTCGGCGAGGCAGAGACGCTCCAGGGCGCGCAGTGGTCGGAGAATTTCGACCGCGCCGGCAAGCTCGCGGAGGAGCACGGCCTCATCGAGGCGCAGGGGTGGATGCCGCACCTCATCGCTCGTGTGCTGATCTCGAACCGCGCGTATCCGGAGGCGAGCCGAGCCCTCAGAAGAGCAGTCGAATTCGCCGGCGAGCACGGGCTCGAGCTGTACCGCCACTACGACCTCGCGTACCTCGCGCGTGCCGAGCTCGACCAGGGAAACTGGGCGACCGCGGCGGACGCCGCAGAACAGGTCCTTCGGTCGCGGCGCGCGTCGACGACTCCCACCATCCTGGCGCTTTCCGTGATCGGACTGCTCCGCGCGCGGCGCGGAGATCCCGATCCCTGGTCTCCCCTCGACGAGGCACAGAAGCTCGCCGCGCTGAGCGGAGAGCTCCCCCGGCTGGCTCCCGTCGCAGCGGCGAGAGCCGAGGCAGCCTGGCTCGAAGGCCGGCATGACTCGGTGCCGTCGTTCACCGAGGACGTGTACCGGCTCGCTCGCGAGCTGCGGGCGACCTCGGTTCTCGGCGAGCTCGCAGTCTGGCGCAGGCGCGCGGGTGTGCTCGAGGGGCAGCCGCACGGGATCCCGGAGCCGTATGCGCTGAGCCTCGCGGGTGAGACCGAACCCGCAGCCGCCTGGTGGGCCGCGCATTCCTGCCCCTACGATGCCGCGCTCGCTCTATCCGACTCGGACGTCGACAGTTCGCTCCACGAAGCTCTGTCCGGCCTCCAGGAGCTGGATTCCCGGGCGGCGGCCGCAATCGTCGCACGACGTCTGCGCGACCGCGGCGCTCGTGGGCTTCCGCGCGGGCCGCGGGCGGCTACGAGAAGAAACCCGGCCGGGCTGACGCCCCGTGAGGCCGACGTGCTCGCCCTCCTCGAGCAGGGTCTGACGAACCCCGAGATCGCGGGACGTCTCTATCTCTCGGTCAAGACGATCGACCACCACGTCGCGGCGATCCTTCGGAAGCTCGATGTCCGCAGCCGCGGCGAGGCAGCGGCGGTCTCGGTCCGTCGTGGCCTCGTCTCCGGCAACATGGGTAACGGCCCGGCGCAAGCTGGGTGAGCCTGCCGATACCGCCCTTCGAAGCGCACTCGTACCTTCGAGCGATCAGCCGGTACGAGCGAAGGAGAGAGCACATGAACAGGTTCACGAGGATCGTGGGAGTCGGACTGGTCGTCGCAGCGGCCGTGTCGATCCTGGCCGCAACCACCAGCACTGCAGCTCCGCGCGCATCGCAGTCGAAGCTCGACTCGCAGCTCGCGGCTGCACGTGCCGCCACCACGAAATACGTCAGCGATCTCGCGTTGGCGAAGGAGAACGGCTACCAGATCATCACCCGGATGATCCCGACGATGGGCTACCACTTCATGAACCCGGCGGTGAAGGGCTTCGACGTCACCAAGCCGCCGATCCTCGTCTACGAGCATCAGGGCTCGACGTGGCAGCTCGGGGCGATCGAATGGGTGTTCCCGTCGAAGCCGAAGACCCCGCCGCTGCCCGGCGCTCACTACGGTGCCTTCGGGGCTGGATGCCACTACGCCGACGGGACCTACGTTCCCGCAGCCTCCCAGTCGGCCTGCCCGGCCAAGGCTCCGGGCACGGGTGCCAAGTTCGGGTTCTGGCACCCGAACCTCGTCACGATGCACGTCTGGCTCTGGTACCCGAACCCGAACGGCCTGTTCGCGAGCACGAACCCGCGCGTCGCACCGTTCGACCAGGGTTGACGTCAGCCTGATGCCCGTACCGGACCTACCGGCGCCGTGCTCTGGGACGCGGCGCCGGTAGCCGGCTACCAGCCGCGAGTCTCGAGCAGCTCTTCAGGGTGCAGCGTCGCGGTCGAGATCCCGACCATCGCCTCGCCGAGACCCTCGGAGACCCGAGCGAGCACGTCGGCGTCCAGGTAGTGCGTCGTCGCCTCGACGATCGCTCGGGCGCGCTTGGCCGGGTCGCCCGACTTGAAGATGCCCGAGCCGACGAAGACGCCGTCGGCGCCGAGCTGCATGCAGAGCGCGGCGTCGGCCGGCGTCGCGATGCCGCCGGCGGTGAAGGTGACGACGGGAAGGCGGCCGTGCTGGGAGACCCACTGGACGAGCTCGAGCGGAGCGCGAAGCTCCTTCGCCTCGGCGTAGAGCTCCTCGGGCCGCAGCGAGCCGAGCCGGCGAATGCCCCCGAAGACCGAGCGCATGTGCGTGACGGCGTTGACGATGTCGCCCGTGCCGGCCTCGCCCTTCGTCCGGATCATCGCGGCGCCCTCGGCGATCCGCCGGAGCGCTTCGCCGAGGTTCGTAGCGCCGCACACGAACGGCACCGTGAAGCCCCACTTGTCGACGTGGTGCTCGAGGTCGGCGGGTGTGAGGACCTCCGACTCGTCGATGTAGTCGATCTCGAGCGACTGCAGGATCTGCGCCTCGGCGAAATGGCCGATACGGCACTTCGCCATGACCGGGATCGAGACCGCCTCCTGGATCTCGCGGATCATCCCGGGGTCGGACATGCGGGCGACGCCGCCCTGGGCGCGGATGTCGGCGGGGACACGCTCGAGCGCCATCACCGAGACGGCACCCGCCTCCTCGGCGATCCGCGCCTGCTCGGCGTCGACGACGTCCATGATGACCCCGCCCTTGAGCATCTCGGCAAGGCCGCTCTTGACCCGCATCGTCCCGGTTTCCGGCTCCATGGGCATGAATGCTACTCGTCGTCCTCGTCGTCCTCGTCCGGATCTCCCCGGAAGGCTTCGTCGGCGTCGAGCTCCGGCACCTCGTCGTCGTCATCGCCGCCCTCGACGTCGTCGTCATCGCCGTCGTCGTCGTCATCGTCCCAGTCGTCGTCGTCGTCGTCGTCCGCCTCGTCCAGCTCGATCGGCACGACGTTGGGCTCCCGAGCGCTCACGTAGAGCCGCTCGCCGTCGTCGAAGTCCACGACGACGGAGGGAATCTTGTCGCCCTCGATCAGGAGCTCGTAGAAGTCGACCACGGTTGCCTCCTCGTGATTCTCACCGTCCTGTGCGCGAGAGACGAGCACGCGCTCGCCCACGAAGTAGCGACGGTCATCGGCCACACCGGCGATGCTAGTCCACCCGTCCGTAACTGCGACACCTTCCGGCTGCCCGAGACCGCCGTTACCCTGTGAGCTGTTGGCAGACAAGGAGCATCCCGCCGCGAAGGCCGGCCGCTACGTCCGCGCAGCGGGCATCGTGGTCGGCAAGGAGATCGACCGTCGTGCCGCCGCCGCAGACGCCAGGCCGGCTGCGCCGCCGCCCCCTCCTCCCCCTCCGCCACCCGCGGCGGTCGAGACCGGAACCTTCGCCGCGCGGTGGATGTTCAGGTTCTTCGTCGCCTCCGTGGTCATCCTCGGGCTCTCGCTGCTGCACTTCGATCAGCTCCTCCCGGGCACGGGCCAGAAGATCGTCCGGCTCTCGCTCGCAGCCGTCCTCTCCTTCAGCGCGCTCATGCTCCTGACGAACTGGCACCAGGGCAACGAGCGGATCGGCCAGCGGCTCCTGACGCGGATGTGGGGGCCGAGAGCGGCGGTGACGAAGCGAGAGCGGTTCGTCGCCCGCCTGGTGCGGGACGTGCTGACGCTGCTCGGGATCGGGTTCCTGGCGGCGGCGGTCTATCAGCTTCTCGTCGCCACGATCGGCATGTGATTCGGGCTTTTCCGTATCCTGGCAGGCCCTAACCGACTCTTCCACGCGCCCACACGAGTCATTTACGTGTGGGCGCAACCATGGTGTCAATACAACTCGGGAGGTTTCATGCAGCTTCGCCACAGTCGGCTTCTCGGCTTCGCCGCCGTCGCCGGCGTATTCGCTCTCGTCGCGGCCCTGCCGGCGTTCGCCGGTCAAGAGCACGACGAAGGCCGCGTCCGTCAAGGTGTCGGTCTCGAGCAGCAAGGAGTTCGCATTCACGGTGGCGCCGAAGAGCGCGCCGCACGGTGCGATCACGTTCACGATCACGAACGGCGGTAACCTGCCGCACGACTTCGAGCTCTGCTCGAAGCCGTCGTCCAGCGCCTCGGCGACCTCGTGCACCGGTAAGAAGACGGCAATGATCTCGCCCGGCGCCTCGGCCAAGCTGACGGTCGTCGTCGCGAAGGCCGGCTCCTACCAGTACCTCTGCACCGTCCCCGGCCACGCGGCTGCCGGGATGAGGGGCCTGTTCAAGGTCACGTAGTCACGGCTTGGCCCAGGCGGGGCGGCCAGGCGATCGCGCGCCGGCCGTCCCGCCACCAGGCTCTACAGTGACGGCATGCGCACGATCGTGTTCGTGCCTGCCTGGAACGAGGAGGAGAACCTCCCTGCCGTTCTCGATGAGCTCCATGCAGGGCTCCCCGATGTCGATGTCCTCGTCGTCGACGACGGCTCGACCGATCGCACCGCCGAGGTCGCGCGCGAGGGCGGCGCGGAGGTGCTCTCGTTCGGTGAGAACCGCGGGCTGCAGGCGGGGATCGCCGCCGGGTACGAGTACGCGCTCTCCCACGGCTACGAGCTGTGCGGCCGGGTCGATGCCGACGGGCAGCACCCCGTCGCCGAGCTGAAGCTGCTGCTCGACCGCGTGAGCTCGGGCGTATGCGACGTCGCGGTCGGCTCCCGGTTTGCGAGCGACGAGCGACTGCCGCCCCATCGCTACGAGTCGTCCAGGCCGCGGCGCCTCGGAACGGCGGTGCTCCGGCGGTCCGTCGGGGTCGCCCTGCAACGCCCGTTCCTCGACGCGACGAGCGGGATGTACGCGGCGAACGCAAAGGCACTGCCGATCCTGGCCGAGCCGTACACGAGCGGCGCGCCCGAGGTGCAGGCGCTGCTGCGGCTCCACGATGCAGGGCTGCGGGTCGACGAGGTGCCGGTCCACATGCGCGAGCGCGCATCCGGCGTGTCGAAGCTGCGAGGCAAGAAAGCCGTGCTGCTCGTGGTCACGGTCGCTGCGACGCTGCTCGCGTTCCACTACCGCCGGCGAAGGCGCTGATGCGCGTCGTCGCGGTGCTCGGCTACTCCCGCAGCGGCGATCGCACGCTGCATCCGATCTGCGCGGGGCGGGTGGCGCACGCCGAGCGAGTGGCGTCCGGCGCCCGGGCGGTCGTGCTCTCGGGTGGGCGCGGCGCCATGCCCCCGCGGGCGAGGCCGAGCTGATGCGCGAGGCATGGAGCCGTGACGACGTCCCGGTCGTGCTCGATCGCTCCGCGCAGTCGACCGCCGGGAACGCCGTTGCGGTCGCCCGGCTTGCGCGCGACCTCGGAGCCGGGGAGCTCGTGGTCGTGACGTCGCGGTGGCACGCGCGGCGTGCCCGCGCGCTCGTCCGCGCCGCCCTCGCCGGCTCGGGCATCCGGCTCAGCGTGTCGAGCCCGACCGACGATGCGCATCCGCTCCTGGCCCTGCGGGAGCTCGCCTGCGCCACGGCCGTTCCCGTTCAGGCGCGCAGAATCCGCCGCGCCGCGCGAAGCTAGGGGAGTGTCGGGCAGGTCGAGGTGAAGATCGTCGCGCCGTGCGGGACGATGCTCGCGTCGTTGCCACCGACGTAGTGGTAGGTGCTACTGCCTTCGGTGTCCTGGAGGCAGTAGGAGCCGCCGCTCGGGCTGACGGCGATCTGGAGGCTCGGCGCCACGTTCTGTGACTGCGCGACCAGGAGCGCCCGGGTCATCCCGCCATAGCCGTTGGTGAGGCCGTTGCTGTCGGCATCGAAGGGCGAGCCGTAGTTGGCCTGGTAGTAGGTCTCCGCAGCCGGGATCGCCGAGCTGATGTTGGACTGCCGCCTGAGCCTCGGCCTTCCCGCGAACGGTCAGGAACGAGGGCACGGCGATCAGCAGCAGGATCGCGAGGATCTGGAGGACGACGAGGAGCTCGATGAGCGAGAACCCCTCCTCGCCGCCTCTAAGCGTTGCGGCCCTGCCGATCCGCGGCACGTTCCTCCTCCTGCCCTCTGGCACTCGGATTCGCGTGCTTGCGAATCCTCTGGAGTCATCGGCGGGGCCGGTGCCCGGGCGAAGCCTCGAACAGGGGATTTCTCACTCACCCAGAGTGACGGGGATCACTCAGGGCGACGGAGGCAATGGGCCCGCACGGGCCGGCACACCGTCAGGGAGGTGCCGTGGGTGCGAGCTACCACCCTCGCCTGCGGGCTCGAGAGGGCTCCGGGGCCCTTACGCCCTCGACCGGCGAGAAGAGATGAACCGTGACCCCGCCGCGATCCTCACGGTCGTACATCAGCCAGGTCACTCCCTCGTACTCGAGCTCGTCCCCCTTCGTCAGCCCCCGGCACGCATAACTCGCGTAGTCGCCGGTAACGACAGCCCCGTCGGCGTACCGGAACTCGATCAGACCCTGGGACTCCATACGGACACCGTACTCCGTCGGGCCGCCGTTCGTGACGAAAGCAGCTTGGACGCGCCCTCGTCTAGAGTGGGCTCACATGCCCGGTGAGTCGTTCACGACCGGCGAGAAGCTCGGCTCGAGGTTCTGGCTGGCGCTGATCGGCGGAGCACTCGCGATCTGCGTCGGCGCGCTGCTCCTGTTCGCGTTCGTCGGGGCAGCCTGGGCCAGATGGGGCGGCCTGGGCGCACTCATCCTCTTCGGGGTGCTGCTGATCGGGGCCGGATACATCTACGACCGTAGGCAGGCAAAGCTCTAGGCTCGTCGGCCCTGAGTGGCAACCGTCGGAGTCGCGCTCAGATTGGTTCCGGCGAGCCACTGACCTCGTCACCGACCCTCGCCGGGTCACCGCCGGTGCAGTCGGGAACTCCGAGCTGCCCCGCGAGAAGCCGCGCTCGAGCGCTCGCAAGGTCGGGCCGATGGAGCATTTGCGTCAGGATCCGCGGGAGCCGCGCCCGTTCCGCGGTGCTGTTCGCGTGAGCGATCGCGTGCCAGATGCCGAGGTAGCTGCTTGCGTACAGCTCTGACAGGCGGTGCTCGGTACGCGTCCATCGACTCGCCACGAGCGGCCTGTCGGGATGTGCTCGCAGCGCTTCGATCCGGGCGAGTCGACGTGCAGTCGAAGCACGGATGTCACGCGCGACAGCGACAGCTCCTTGCGCAGTTCCAATCGAGTGGCGGCCTTCGAACAGAAGAGCGCCCATGCAGACCTTGGCGACACCGACGCTCCACGCATCCCGGGCGGGCCGATCGCTTGCGGCCGCCGCGCTGCTCGTCGCGAAGATCGCGGAGGCGGTCACGAGCGCGGCCGCGAATGATTTGTACATTCCCTCTTCTCCCCTCTGACCTTGGGTCGGTGCCGACGGCACCTTCTTCGGCGCATCGTCGTCACTCCGCGGAGTTGAGGGAATACGACGATCGTCGTATCCTTGTGGCCGTGGCGACCGTCTCCACAACAGATCTCAGGGCCGTGCTGGCGGTTCTCTACGACCTCGGATCGCTCACGCCGGCCGATCCGTTTCCGCTCCCGGTGCTCGATCGGCTAGGGGAACTGCTCGGAGCTCATCGGGCCGGTTATGGCGAATTCTCGATCGACGACGGCAGTTGCAGCTACTCAACGCTGTATCTCGTCCAGAACCAAACCGAGCCGGCATGGATTACGGAGGCGGTGGAGCGATTGTGGCACCAGGACCCGATCACTTGCCGCGTCTACGGCCACGCGCGTGAGCCGATGGCGATCTCCGATCGGGCGAGCATGTCGGCGTTTCGCAGCCTCGAGTTCTTCGAGGATGTCTACCGCCCCTTCGGGACTGCCGATTCCGTTCGCCTCTTCCTGCCGGCGCCGAACGCGATGTCCCGGTTCTTCTTCTTCGATCAGCAGCACTGGGGCCTGAAACAACGAGAGCGCGACCTCCTCGTGTTGCTCCGTCCCCACCTTGCGCTCTGGCGCAGGCGGTGGAGCGCGCCCACCTTGCCGGCCATGAGTGAGCTGACCACTCGAGAACGGGAGGTCCTCCAGGCCGTCGCGACCGGCTCGAGCAACCGCGAGGTCGCGGATCAGCTCTGGATCTCTCCGCACACCGTCAGGACTCACCTCCAGCACATCTTCGAAAAGCTCGCCGTCCGCACACGCACCGAGGCTGTCGCCCTCCTCCGTACCACCGGCTCGTCGAGCGCAGAGCTCTCCCGGCAGGCCCTGCTCGACAACGCCACCTAGCATTGACCCAGTTGGGTCAAGCGGACCAGGTGAAGAGAGGGCACGCTGTTTGGCAATACGGGCGATCCCGAGTGATCGCCGTCAAGAGTGAGGGGGCTCGACGCGATGCGGACAGCTGCTGTCTGCCTCGTCGCGCTCGCGTGCGCAGCGATGCCTGCGACCTGCCTAGCGGGATCGCTCACCAAGGCGCACCGACACGCGGCGAGGCTCCATCTCCTGAAGACGATCTCGGAACTGAAGCGAGAAACGCGAAGCCTTCAGGCTCTGATGGGAGTACCGCGCACGAATACGTCCCGGCCGACGCGAACGACCGCTGGCCCGGGGCACGCGCTTGCCATCTGGCGAGCCGAGGAGCGGCGCACCGTCAAGCTCGCCCAGCGACCGCCGCACCGGCGCGCGTGGCTCTGCATCCACGGCCACGAGGGACCGTGGGACGCACATACCGGCAACGGCTACTACGGCGGTCTGCAGATGGACATCGGCTTCCAGCAGGAGTACGGCGCTGGGCTGCTGGCCCGCAAGGGCACCGCCGACCGGTGGGCGCCGCTCGAGCAGATGTGGATCGCCGAGCGGGCGTACAAGAGCCGGGGCTTCACACCCTGGCCCAACACGGCCCGGTACTGCGGCCAACTGTAAGCAGGCCCTCACGGCCGAAGCTCCGCAAGCCCTGAGCCTCGTGCCGTGACCAGGACTAAAGCCGCGGCGGGAGAGCCTCGGGAGCCTCCCGCCGCAGCGCATCACCCAAGGTAGATCCAGACGCCGGCGACGAACATGACCCGATCGGGTCAGTCCGCAAGTCACCCTACAAGGGCCATCCCGAGGCGAGGCATCAGACGAGGTAGTTGCGCAGGTAGAGCTTCGTCATCGAGACTGCTAGCACCGCCGCGGCGAGCGTGATCGCGGCACCGAGTGGCCGCGGCAGTCGCCGCACGAGCAGTGCGAGCGGCAGCAACGCAGCCTCACCCCGGTATGTCGCGACGTTCGTCTCGGAGATCGGCATCGCCCAGGCCATGACTGCCCAGATAGCGACCAGCGCATCCGCGTGCGCGAAGGCGCCGCGACGGACCACGAGCTCGATCAGCACGCAGACAGCACGAAGCCGACCAGCAGCGTCTGGAGGGCAAGAGACTTCGTGATCGTGAAAAGCGGGCCATGATCGAAGACACGGTGCCCGGCCCTGACGACCATGTGGAACGGGTCTTGGAGGTGGTGGTCGTATTTCCGTTGGACGAGGAGGTACGCGTTCCAGTGTCCCGTTTCGAGCCACTGGTCGAACACGAAGAGCCACAACGCAACCAGCGACGGATACGCCACGAGCGTGACGCGTCGAACTCGCTCGAGTAGCGGGATCGAGCGGTTCGCGAGAACCCACACGGCGCCGGCCGGGGCACCGACGAGGCCAATCGGGTAGGCCAGGAGGCCGACCGCTGCCGCGAGGCCGCCCGCAAGCCAACGACCCCGCTGCAAGAGCGCAAGGAAGGCGACCGTGGCGAGAGTCAGCAGCGCAAGCGGAAATACCGCGTAGCGGTACACAATCCCGGGCGCAACCGCGGCGTACGCAAGCGCCACGGCCGCTGCCGCGCGAGTCTCGCGAGCCGGTAACGCCCACCAGACAAGCACGAGCGTGGCGAGGCCCGCCGACCACGAGACAGCGAGCGCGGTCGGTGCCGTAGGAGCGCCGAACGCAGCCAGAGCACCCGAGATCCACGCGTAGGCAGGAAACCAACCCGCGTTCCCGCACCATCCGGGAAGTCCACCCGTGGGCAGACGGAAGGCTGTAACCATGCTCCGCGATGTCCAGGTACAGGCCCGAGTCCGCCCGCAGCCACGTCTTCTGCGCATCGAACGGCGGCCAGCCCTCGACGACGCATGTCACGACGACGAGCGGTCGTACCGTCACCCACGCCACGAGTGGCGGCCACCACCGCGCGAGCAGATCAGCGCCGGCGCGGCGATGAACTCGAAGTCATCTACCGCGCGACGATACGCGGGCCGACCCCAACTCGGCCGCCGGGCATCGACATTCCTCCCGCCCGGTCACCCGCGCTCTGTTGCGGGTGGCGGGGTCAGAATCCGCCCGGCCGGGCGTAAACGTTCGCGACGTTGCCCCGCCGGGGCGGGCCTTCCGCCAGCGGGGAAGCTCAATCCGACCGTCGAGAGTGACGTTCGGTCCCAGTCCCAGCTTCCTAGGACGCCCTCGAGCGCGGCTTTCGGGGCCGGCGCCACTCGCGGCCGAAGGTCTTGAGGACGCGCCAGCCGTCGGGAAACGTTCGCAGGTTGCTCTTCCCATGGATACGGCTTTGCTCGAAGCTCGGAACTTCAACGACCCGGAGGCCTGCACGAAGCGCTTGCAGATTCATCTGCGTCTCGATCTCGAATCCGTCCGAGTCGAGCTCGGGCAGTGGCAAGACGCGCTTCCAGAACGCGATGTATCCGTAGCAAATGTCTGAGAATCTTCCTCCGAACATGAGGCGTGCAAGCCAGACGAACCCGAGGTCGCCGAGACGTCGAAGGAGCGACATGTCCGCGGTTCCCGCGCCCTGTGCGAAACGAGTGCCCTTCGCGAACTCGGCTCCCGAGGCGAGCGCGCCGACGAACGCTGGAATCTCGGTCCGCGGCAGCAATGGCCACGAGTTCGTCACGCTCGTCGTGAGGGCCGAACCGGTCACGGCCGAAAGCAACTAGCGGCCGATCGCATTCGCCGCGGGTGTGGGATGATCGCAAGTCAACGCATCATCCCAACGCTGCGCAGGCGCAGAGGAGGCACTGTGGCTTTCATGGTTCATCACCTCAAGGTCGAGGACTTCGACACCTGGAAACCGGTGTTCGATGCAGATCCGGTCGGGCGCAAGCAGGTCGCGAAGTCGCACGTCATGCTCCGTGGCGTCGAGGACCCGAACGAGGTTTTTACTCGGGTGGAGTTCGACTCCCTCGAGGACGCGAAATCGTTCCGGGAGCGTCTCCTTGCTTCCGGTGCGCTCGACCAGACGACGGTGTTAACGCCGCCGACGGTCGTGGAGCTGGTCGAGAACATCACGTACTAGAGCGGCAACGGGCCGGGGTCGCTGTGCGCGCCTGATGGCAACCCGAGCACCCCGGCCCTACCCACTTTAGATGGTTGATCGGTTAATCGGCGTAGGCGACGAGTTCGCGGCTGTTGAGTCCGAGTCGTTGGTTGAGGTTGATGCAGGCGCAGAGTGCGAGGATGCGCGCGGTGACGCGGGCGAGCAGGCCGGCGGGGGTGCGGCCGCCGTGGTGTTCGAGCAGGAGCTGGTCTTTGAGGGTGTTGACGATCGATTCGATCCGTTGTCGGATCCAGCCGATCGGCGGGTTGGGGCGGTCGGGCTCGTCGGCTCGGCTTGGTCGCAGCAGCAGCGCGCGCAGCTCGCGAACGGCGGCTTCGAACTCGGCGCCGGCGAAGCCTTTGTCGCAGATGATCGTCGTGCCCTCGATCGGGTTGGCTTCGAGCAGCGCGAGCGCTGCGTCGCGCTCGCCGGTGTTGGCGGCTATGTACCCGAGGCTGGCCGGAAGCCCTCGATTGGCGCTGACGGAACGTCCGTCCCGGCCCCGCGGAGTCAAAGGCAGGGCGAGGCCTGACAAGGGGGGCATGGCAGGCCCCGCCCTGCCTCAAATCAACGTACCCCGGTTCGCGTATGGCGCGCCCTAATGCACGGGACCGCCATTTGGGGCAGTAGACGCAGAGATAATCCCTGTGTTCAAGCCAAATCCGCTTGAACACAGGGGCCTTTTTGGGCCCGCTTGGATTCGAACCAGCCTGCAAACCGGCATGTTTTCCTGGCCGGTACCAGCACCGGTACCAGCACGCTGCTGCACGGATCGCACGTTTCAGGCGCCAGCGCGGGGTGGAGGCAGACCATCTACTCCGGTGGCTCGTGCCGAACGAACACATGCCAGCCCATATCCCACACTGCCGCGACCGCGGCGACCACCACGAAGATCAGGAAAACGTATACGTCGAAGACTAGGAGCGCATGGGTCGCAAAGCCGAGAAAGAACAGGGCCGCCGCCTGCGCGCCGCGGAAGCGGAAAGGCGACGGCGCGTCCGCGCGCCTGCGCAATACAACCTTCACCAAATCAAGCTTTCTACGCCCTCGCCCCTTCACCTTTCGCTCGTGCGAGCGCGACCTGGCGGTCGACCTCGCGGTAGTCGGTGAGCGCGTACACGTAGTGCTCGGCCGCGACCCGCTTCGAGTCGCCGAGCAGCGTCGCGACCTCGGCCAATGAGCCGGTGCGCTTGTAATAGAGCGAGCCGCGCCGGCGCCGCAGCCCGTGCGGGCAGAAGTGCGGCGTCCCGGTTGCCTTGCACGCCTTCGTGATCGCCGTCCGCAGCGGGCGTCGGTGAGGTCGGGGAACAGCGGCGCCTCGAGGTCGCGGTCCGCGCAGGATGACAAACCGGCGGGTCCCGTACCAGCACCGGCACCAGCACGCTTTCGCACAAAGGACACGAATCGCACGTCTGGCGTGCTGCTGGTTTGGCTTGGTTGTGCGGTTTCGCCGCAACCATGGGGTTGCGCGAGTGGTGTGTTTGGGCCCGCTTGGATTCGAACCAAGGACCAAGGGATTATGAGTCCCCTGCTCTGACCAGCTGAGCTACGGGCCCGCGCGCGTGACCGTAGCGCACCGGCAGTAGCATGGCCGCCGGGATGGCGCGGGCGGACAAGGACGAGAACCGAGCGTTCTACGACACCCAGCGGGAGCACGACCGGCACCGGTTCGAGCAGGAGCCGTCCAAGGCGTTCATGGCCGAGACGCTCGTGCCGTGGGTGCTCGACGGCTTCCCGACCGGGGGGCGCCTCGTCGACATCGGCGGCGGGAGCGGCGCCTATGCCTCGCGGATCGTTCGGGCGGCGCCGGTGAGCGTGGTCGGGCTCGACATCAGCCACTCGATGATCGCGCAGCGCGCCGAGGACCCGATGCTCGTCGAGAACGTCGTCGGCGACATGGAGGAGCTGCCGTTCGAGGACGGCTCGTTCGACGCGGCGCTCTTCGTCGGTGCGCTCCACCACGTGCCCGATCCGCTGCGGGCGCTCCAGGAGGCCCACCGGGTCGTCAAGCCGGGCGGACGGCTCTACGCGGCGGAGCCGTGCTCGCTCCGGGTCGGCCGGGAGGGCGTCTCGCCGGTGGCGGGCCATGCACACGAGTTCCGCTTCTCGCTCCCCTTCCTGACAGGCCGAATGCGCGAAGCTGGGTTCACGGTGGATGACGTCCGGGGCAAGCGCACGACGCTGCGGCTCGCGCGCCCCCTGCTTCGGCATCCGTCACTGCATGCGTTCCGCCACGCCGACCGGATCGACCGCGCCCTCGCGCTCGTGCCCGGGTACACGAGGCTCGGTGAGCTCGCCCTCATCCGGGCGACGCGATAGACCTTTACTCGATGTCGGAGACTTGTCTAAACTCGCGCCGGTGAAGGTCTTCCAGAGCGAGCGCCAGTTCAGGACCCGCGGCGGCCTGCACGTCACCGACATCACCGACGAGGTGAAGGCGATCGTGCGCCGAGTCGGGCGTCGTCGACGGGATCTGCTGCGTCTACTCGCCGCACACGACCTGCTGCGTCCGGGTCAACGAGTTCGAGAGCGGCATGTTCGAGGACTTCGCGCTTGCTCCTGCGCCGGCTGATCCCGCACGACACCTACTACGCGCACGACGACTGGGACCGCCGCACCGAGAACATCTGCGAGGAGGACATGGAGTTCGGCAACGGCCACTCGCACTGCATGTCGATGATCCTCGGCTCGGCCAGCGAGTCGATCCCCGTCGCCGACGGCGAGCTCTGCCTCGGCCAGTGGCAGCGCGTGCTCTTCATCGAGCTCGACCGCGAGCGCGACCGGCGCTGGCTCGTCAAGGTCGTCGGCTCCTGACGCGCGCATCGCGGCCAAGCCCGGCGCTACGATCGAGTCACGTGAGCTACCTCCTCATCCCGCTCTTCATCCTGCTCGCGATCCTCGTCACGTTCGGGATCGTCGATCTTCCTCGGCGCGGTTCCGGAACGGCCGCTACCTGCGCCCGATCATCCTCTGGCTCTCGAAGGTCCCGTGGCTTCGCAGGCAGTTCCAGAAGGTGAGCCAGGCCGCGATCGAGCAGCAGAACCCCGAGCTCGCGAGCGCGATGCGAAAGCTCCAGCGCGTCGGCGCCGAACCCGGATCCGCAGCGAGCCCAGCAGGCGCTCTCCACGCTTTCTGCAGCCGAGCGCCGCGCCTACCTCGACGCCGTCGCCGACCAGGGCGGGATGCCGGAGGCGTCGAACCGTCAGCAGCGCCGCCGCCAGCAGCGGATGGTGCCGCAGCCGCAGGCGGCGAAGCCGAAGAGCGGCTCGCCCTCGAAGCGCGGCAACACCAAGAAGCGCTAGCCGGGCGTCTCTTCCGGGGTCTCCGGCTTCGGCGCGATCCCGGCCATGATGTCCTTGGGATCGAGCGTCACGCTGTAGTCGTCCCGCCAGGTCTTGTCGAGAAACGGCGTGAGCGACTCGGCGATCTCGGTCGAGCGCCTGGTTCGAGCGCTCGACGACCCCGGCCATTCGCAGGAAGCCGTGGATCATCCCGTCGTAGCAGTAGCCCTCGGTGTCGACGCCGGCCAGGAACGTCCGCTGCGCGTACGACTCGCCCTCGTCGCGGAGGATGTCGGCCTCGGCCGTGATCACGATCGACCGCGGCATCCGGCGGAGGTCCTGAAGCGCCGAACGGTGAGATGTCCGGATCGGTCGCTGCCGTCGTGGTCGCCGATGTACTGCCGCCAGTACCAGGCCATCGCGTCACGCGTGAGCCCGTAGCCGAAGCGCGTACATCGAGTACGACGGAGCGTCCTGGCGGCAGCTCGTGACGGGATAGATCAGGAGCTGCACGGCGAACGGCGTCCCGGCGTCGCGGCCCTTGCGTGCGACGATCGTCGCCAGCGTGCCGCCGGCGCTGTCGCCGCCGACGCCGATGCGATCTGGGTCGATCCCGAGCTTCTCGGCCTTCTCGATCACCCACTTCGTCGCCGTCCAGCAATCGTCGAGCGCCGCCGGATAGGGGTGCTCCGGCGCGAGCCGGTAGTCGACCGAGACGACGATGCAGTCGGCGCGGCGGGCGAGCGCACGGGTGATCCCGTCGTGCGTCTCGACGCTGCCGACGACGAAGCCGCCGCCGTGGAAGTAGACGAGCGCCCGTTGCGGCTCGGTCGAGTCGGTCGGCCGGTAGATCCGCACGGGCACGCCGTCGGCATCGACGTCCTCGACCGAGTGCACCTCGTCGACCGGCCCGGACTGCTCCTTGCAGATCCTCTCGTAGTTCGCCCGGTTCTCCTCGGGCGTCAGCGTCTCGGGCGCCGGCGCGCCGGACTCGGCCGCCTTGCGGAGAGCCTCGGCGACCTGAGGGTCGAGAACCGGGACCGCCATGCCGCAATCCTACGCCGAGCGGCGGCGGGTGCAGCTCGAAGGGGGCGTCGAACGGCCCGTAGACGTGATGCATGAAGTGCGCGACAGCGGTCATGTCGAGGACGATCGTGCGGCCGGTCGAGTTCTCGACCCGCGCCTCGAACCAGGCCGGCGTGACCGGGTCGAAGAACGAGACGATCGAGACCGGCTTTCCGCTCACCTCCCCCTCGCCGAGGACCCGGGCGTTGGCCACCGCGGCCCAGAACGGGAACCGGCTGTCGGATCGGCGGCAGCTGGGCCGACTCCACCCACTTCGCGGTCGGTGTCGGCCGGTCCCACCGCTTCGTCCCGATGATGATCGCCGAGGAGCGGCGCGAGATCGTGTAGGAGAGCTGATCGGGCGCAACGGCGCTGTACACCGTGTAGAGAGCGTCGGTCGGGCTCGCTGCGAGCCGCTCGTGCCAGACGAGCGTCTGGAGCGCCCGCCAGACCTTCGTCGCCCGCGCCATGGTGGCGGCACCGCTCCTCAGGTCGAGGGTCGGCGGGAGCTCGATCGGGTACCGACGGGCCCCGAGGCCCACCTCCACCTCGCCGCGAAGGAGCCGCGCCGGAACGTGCCCCTGGTAGCAGCCCGCGCCGCACGGCTCGAGCGCAGTGCCGGCCGCCGACACCGAGAGCCCGGTCTGCTCCGCTTCCCTGGCCGTTCACGACCGAGACGCGGGTGAGCGGCCGCGCGCCTCCCGGGACGACGGCGAGCCCGAGCGACACTCGTGTCGGCCTCGCGTGCGAAGACGACCGCCCCGGGAGGCGGCGACGGGTATCCCGGCGTCGTCGGCGTCGGGATCCGGCCCCCCTCGATCGTGGCGGCGGGTGCTGTCGGGACGACGACGGCCGCGCCCGAGCCCACGGGGCCCGGCTGAGAGCGGAGGAGCTCGACCGCGACCACCGCCCCTGCCGCGCCTGCGGCGAGCGCGAGGAGCGCCGCGCCGAGGCGGCCGGCGACGGCCGGCGTGATCAGCGGATGCCTGCGGCCGTCAGCGCGAATCCGGCCATCGAGCGCGGGACGCGGGAGGCGCCGGCAATCGTCGCGTCGAGCGCCGACGCGAACTCCTCGAGGTCGTCCTCGGTCACGACGAGCGGCGGCAGCCCCTTGATCACCTGGAGCCCGTGCCCGGCGACCTGGATCAGGACACGGTGGTCGCGGAAGAGCGGCACCACCACGAACTGGGAGAAGAGGCCGGGCTGGAGCCGCTCGACCCAGCGGTACGAGCGCGCCCTGCGCGGCGGGCTCGCCGAACTCGATTGCCCACATGAGCCCGATCCCGCGCACGTCACGCACGACCGGATGCCGCTCGACGAACGGCTTCGTCAGGTCGAGCAGCTTCGTCCCGAGGCTCGAGGCCCGGTCGACGAGGCCCTGCTCGTCGATCTCGGCGAGCGTCGCGAGGCCGGCGGCCATCGCGAGCTCGTTGGGTGCGAACGTCGAGCCGTGGCTGAACGCGTTCTCCATCGAGTCGAACACCGCCTCGTGGACGGCTCTCGACATGACGAGCGCCCCGACCGGGACATAGCCGCCCGAGAGCGACTTCGCGACGGTGACGAGGTCGGGATCGAGATCCCAGTGCTCGAAGGCAAAGAGCTTGCCGGTGCGGCCGAAGCCGGTCTGCACCTCGTCGACGGCGAACAGCGTGCCGAATCTCCGGCAGAGCTCCTGGGCTGCCGCGAGGTAGCCGTCCGGCGGCAGGTACACGCCCTTTCCCTGCACCGGCTCGACCAGGAAGACGGCGACGTCCTCGCGGGCGCAGCTCCCGCTCGAGCGCGTCGAGGTCGCCCATCGGCACGCGGGCGAAGCCCGGCAGCAGCGGGCCGAAGCGGCTCGTGAACTCGGCGTTGCCGTTGGCCGAGAGCGAGCCGAGCGTCAGCCCGTGGAAGGCGTGCTCGAGCGAGAGCACTCGCGGACGGCCGGTCGCCGCGCGGCCGAGCTTGAGCGCGGCCTCGACGGCCTCCGTGCCGCTGCTGGCGAAGAGAACGCGCTCGAGCCGAGGCGGCGTGCGTGCCAGGATCGCCTCGGCGAGGAGTGGCGGGAGCGGCGAGACGCCGAGCTGGACGCCGCCCGGCAGGTCGAGCTCGAGCGCCTCGACGAGTGCGGCTCGGATGCGCGGGTTCGACCGCCCGACGTTGAACATCCCGAACCCCCCGAGCATGTCGAGATAGCGGCGGCCCTTCGAGTCCCACAGGTAGGCGCCCTCGGCGCGGGCCCAGCTCTGGTCGAAGCCGATCGTCTTGAGCACCCGCGCGAACTGCGGGTTCATCGTCTTCGCCCACAGCTCGAGGCTCTCGCCCCCGCGGGCCTCGACAAGCGCGCGAATCTCGGGCACGAGTTGACTGTAACGCAGGCGTCGCGCCTCGACCCGGGCGTAACGCCTGGGCGCCCGACGCTACGGCGCCGCCCGCGCCGGCGCCTCGACCGGGCGCACAGGCAGCCCGAGGCGGTCGTGCATCAGCGCGGCCGCCTCGGGGCTCGAGTCGCAGAGGATCGGGCGGCGGCCGAGCTCGAGGGCGGCGGCGCCGAGGGTGCCGCTGCCCGCGAAGGCGTCGAGGCACCAGTCGCCCTCGCTCGAGGAGGCCTGGACGATGCGCCGCAGGACGCCGAGCGGCTTCTGGGTCGGATAGCCGGTCTTCTCCCGGCCGGTCGGCGAGACGATCGTGTGCCACCACACGTCGGTCGGGAGCTTGCCCCGCGCGGCGCGCTCGGGCGTCTGCAGCCCCGGGGCCATGTACGGCTCGCGGTCGACAGCCTCGCCATCGAAGAAGTACGCCGCGGGGTCCTTCACGTAGACGAGGATCGTGTCGTGCTTCGCCGGCCAGCGCCGCTTCGTGCGCGCGCCGTAGTCATAGGCCCACACGATCTCGTTGAGGAAGCACTCGCGCCCGAAGATCCCGTCGAGGAGCACCTTGACGTAGTGGGACTCGCGCGGGTCGAGGTGGAGATAGAGCGTGCCGTCGTGCCGGAGCAGGCGATGAGCCTCGCGGAGCCGCGGCTCGAGGAAGCCGAGGTAGTCGTCGAAGGTGTCCGCATAGGCGGCTTTGCGGAGGATCGTCGTCCGGTAGCTCCGCCCGGCAAATCCCGTGCGGTCGCCGTCGGGATCGGCGTCGGTCGCGAGCTGGACCCGGAGCTGCTCCCGCCCGGTGTTGAACGGTGGGTCGAGGTAGATCAGCCGGAACGCCGCGGCGGGAAGCCGCGGCAGCAGGCGCATGTTGTCGCCGAGGTGGATCGCCTCCTCGAGCATCGCCGCAGCCTATGTCCTCAGACGAGCTCGATCTCCGAGCCGGTCTTCATCGCTGCGCCGCGCCACGGCTCAGATAGGCAAGCGGCGTGGTACCGCGGGGCTGACGGGAGGAGACGACGAAGACGACAACGGTACGTTCGTCGATCCCGGCGTCCCCACAGACGGCCGACGGAGCCTGGCGAAGGGAGTCCAGATCGGGGAGCACGCGGCCAAGTCTGGCGTACTGGAACCTCCGGGACAGTCCAGCCTGGTCGGGGGGTATCCTCGACCCGTGGGGAAGCTGGTCAGCCTGTTCCTGGCAACGGCGGTCGTCACGGTGCTCAGCGCGACCGCATCCGGGGCGCCGTCGACCTCCAGGGCGTGCACCGGATCGATGCTCTCCGGCACGTTCAGGGTGGTCCCCGGCAGCGCCGGCGCGGGCAACATCGTCTACCGCCTGCGCCTGAAGAACACGGGCCCCGCTGCGTGCTTCGTCACCGGCCGCCCCGTCGTCAGTCTCCTCGACGCGGCAGGGCGCGGGCTCCCAACGAAGGCGACGTTCGTCGGCCCGCGGGGGGCGCCGGCCGCGGTGAAGATCTCCCTCTCCCCAGGGTCCGGTACAGCGACGCTGACCGCGCGTTTCTCACCCGACATCCCGGGCCCCGGCGAGCCCTTCATGGGCTCGCAGTGTGAGCGCACGGCTTACAAGCTGCGCGTGTCACCCTCGGGCGGCGGCACCCTCATCGCGCCGATCTCGCCACCCACACCCGTGTGCGAGCACGGCGGCCTTCAGCTGACCGACCTCGAGAGGGGCTAGGCCTCGTGCAGGTCTACCTCGCGGGCCCGCTCTTCTCGCAGGCCGAGCGGGCCTGGCTCGACGGCCTCGCGGCCTCTCTCCGCGGAGGCGGCCTCGACGTCTTCGTTCCCCACGAGAACTTCGACGCGATCACCGAGCTCACTCCCGAGGAGATCTATCGGGTGGACGGCGCGGGGCTCCGCGCATCGAACGCCCTCCTCGCCTGGCTCGACGGCCCGATGGTCGACGACGGCACCGCTGCGGAGATCGGCGTCTTCGCCCAGCTCGTCGCGAGCGCGGACCCGCACTACCGCGGGATCGTCGGGCTGGTCACCGACCTGCGACTCGAGCGCCGCCGCGGCCGCGTCCCCGGCGACGGGATGAACCTCTTCGTCGCAGGCGCGATCGCTTCCGCAGGCCGTGTCTGCTGGTCGGTCGAGGAGGCCGTCACTGCCCTCCGCGAGCTCGAGGACACCTAACCTTTTGCGTTTCCTTGCATCCTCCTCACGAGCTCCGGGTACTCCTACTGAACCGGTGGGGACAGTGGCGAACATGATGCGGAGACTCGTGCCGGCCGGTGCGGTCGCAGCGCTGTTGCTGGGCGTGACCGCGATCGCGCAGGCTGCGACGGCCCCGAGCGCGATCACCGGGCCCGTCACTGCCCTTGCCGGGACAACCGCAACCCTGAGCGCGACCATCAACCCCAACGGGACCGCCACGACCTGGTACTTCGACTACGGCAAGACGACGAGCTACGGGACGAAGAGCCCCGTCGCGAATGCGGGCGCCGGGAGCGCGAACATCGGCGTCTCCTCGAACCTCACCGGCCTGACGGGCGGCACCACCTACCACTATCGCATCGTCGCCACGAGCTCGGCGGGAACGACGAACGGGACGGACGGGATCTTCACCACCTCGGCAGCGCCGTCCGCTACGACCACCGCCGCCACGGGGGTCACCTCGTCCGGGGCGACGCTGACCGGCTCTGTCAACCCGAACGGCCAAGCCACCACCTACTTCTTCGAGTACGGCAAGGACACCAAGTACGGCTCGAAGACCGCGGTCGCGGACGCCGGCTCGGCCAGCGCCGCCGTCAACGTCTCGGCCGCGATCTCCGGCCTCCAGGCGGGCCAGGCCTACCACTTCCGCCTCGACGCCACGAGCGCCGCCGGCACCACCGAGGGCGCCGACGTGACCTTCACCGCCACCTCGGCACCGCCGTCGCCGGCCGCGCCTGCCGTCACCACGAAGGCTGCGACGAACCTGACCGCAGCGAGCGCCAGGCTGAACGGCAGCGTCAACCC
Source organism: uncultured Actinomycetota bacterium (assembly GCA_963738895.1). GTDB lineage: Bacteria > Actinomycetota > Thermoleophilia > Gaiellales > Gaiellaceae > PALSA-600. Next base: position 158,464 of record CAVTYN010000007.1, on the reverse strand, counting down.
GAACGGCCTCGCGACGACGTACTACTTCGAGTACGGCACCTCGACGACCTACGGCTCGAAGACAGCGACGGCGACGGCGGGATCGGGCAAGAGCACGATCGGCGTCTCCGCGACCGTCGCGGGTCTGGGCGGTGGCGTCCACCACTTCCGCCTGGTCGCGTCGAGCTCCGCCGGAACGACCCTCGGCGGCGACCTCACCTTCGGAAGCGCCGGACCGCCGGTCGTGCTCACCGGCTCCGCGCAGGGGGCGTCCACGTCAGGAGCGACTCTGACCGGGTCGGTGAACCCGACCGGCAACCCGACGACATGGTGGTTCGAGTACGGCACGACCACGTCGTACGGCTCGAAGACACCTGCGAAGAGCGCCGGCTCGGGGACTGCCGCGACCGGCGTCTCGGCGGCGATCACGAAGCTCACGGCCGGCACGACCTACCACTACCAGCTGGTCGCCCAGAGCAGCGCCGGCACGACCCGCGGCGGCGACGTCACGCTCACGACGATCGCGGCGATCACGCTCCAGTCCTCGACGACCCAGGTCGTCTACGGGGCGGCGGCGACGCTCTCCGGGACGATCGCGACGCGACAGTCGGGCGTGACGGTCTCGATCCTCCAGACGCAGTATGGGAACGCCTCGGCGACGACCCTCGGAACGGCAGTCACCGGCGCCGGAGGTACCTGGTCATTCCAGGCCCGACCGCGGATCCAAACGTCCTACCAGGGCAAGGCGCCCGACGGGACGAGCTCGCCCGTGACGGTCGGCGTTCGCCCGGCGATCTCCCTCCGGGTGATCACCGGCAAGCGCTTCACGACCCGCGCGGCTGCCGCGAGCTCGTTCGTCGGCAAGACCGTGCAGCTCCAGCGGCTCCTCCCCGGCAACCGCTGGGAGACGGTCGCGAAGGCCGAGCTGAACTCGAGGTCGGCGGCGATCTTCGCCGCCGCCCGTCTTCCGCGCGGCACCTCGCTCATCCGCGTCGCCATGAGCATCAACCAGGCGGGAGCCGGCTACCTGGGCGGCTTCAGCCGGACACTCAGCTACCACCGGGCCTGATACGGTCGCGGGTGCGATGAACCTCGTCGCCCATGCCGCCGGAATCGTGGCTGCAGGTGGACTGGTCAGTGCCGCTGCGCCGGCAAAGGTCGTGCTCGTAGCGCCGGGCCACAGCCCGAAGGTCAAGACCCGCTGGAGCTACTCCGTGACCGTCAAGCGCGACGGAAAGGCCGCTGCCGCAACGCTCACCGCCCAGATCGTCGACCCGATCGGTCAGACGCACCCCATCCAGTTCGGGAGCACGACCAGGGACATCAAGGCGTTCCCCTTCAAGGGCACCTTCCACGACTTCGTGATCTGGCCTGCCGACTCCCGCGGGATCCCGCTGACGTTCCGGCTCACCGTGAAGTCAGGGCCGACGACGAAGGTGATCGGCTATCGCGTGACCCCGCATTGACGGGCGCCGCCGTCGCGGTCGCGGGCGTGCGGAAGGCGTTCGAGGGCGGACGGATCCCGGCGCTCAGGGACGTCTCGTTCGACGTCGCCCCCGGCGAGCTCGTCGCTCTCACCGGCGCGTCGGGCTCGGGCAAGAGCACGATCCTCAACCTGATCGGCGCACTCGACACGCCGGACGCAGGCTCGATCACCGTCGACGGAGCCGATGTGACGCGGCTCGAGAGCCCCTCCGGCTACCGCGCCGCGACGGTCGGGTTCGTGTTCCAGGCCCACAACCTCCTCCCCACGCTGACCGCCTCCGAGAACGTGCAGATGGCGATGTTCGGCCGGCGCCCGCGGCACGAGCGCGAGACGCGCGCCGGCGAGCTCCTCCAGGAGGTCGGGCTCGGCGGGAGAGCGGGCACCCGCCCTTCCGTGCTCTCGGGCGGGGAGCGTCAGCGGGTGGCGATCGCGCGGGCGCTCGCGAACGAGCCGCGACTCCTGCTCGCCGACGAGCCGACCGGCGCGCTCGACACGGCGACCGGCGTACAGGTGCTCGACCTGCTGCAGGCGCTCCTCGCGCAGCACGGGATGACGATCCTCCTCGTGACGAACGACGACGCCGTCGCCGCGCATGCCGACCGCACGCTCCGCCTCCGCGATGGCGTCGTGCACGCCGACGGGGCTACTCGTGCCGGAGCGCCTCGATCGGCGCGAGGCTGACGGCGCGCCAGGTCGGATACAGGGCGCCGATGAGCCCGACACCGAGCGCAAACGCGAGCCCCCACGCGAACGTGGACGCGGTATAGGTCGGGCTGATCAGCCCGTCGAGCGTGCTGTGGGTCACGAAGACCTGAGCGGCTACCACTCCGAGCGCGCATCCGACTCCGAGGGCGAGGAGGCAGATCCCGACGGCCTCGGACACGATCATCAGGCCGATCCTCGAGACCGGCCAGCCGAGCGCTCGGAGGATCCCGATCTCGCGCGTCCGCTCGAAGACGGACATCGCCATCGTGTTCGTAACGCTGATCCCGCCGACGATCAGCGCCAGGATCGACACGATCCACCCGGTCGAGATGATGAGGCGGCTCGAGGTGTCGACCTTGATCGCCTGCCCCGGCTCCGTGATCGCCGCGACGCCCGGGTACCGGGCCTGCAGCCGCTGCGCCACCTGCTTCACGTTCTCGCCGAGCTTCACGTCGACTCCGATCGACGTCACCTCGTTCCTTCCCGCGAGCCTCTCGACATCCTTCAGCGGGAGGACGACACCCAGGTCTTCGAACCGGTCCCCGGAGTGGTAGATCGCAGCGACGCGGTAGCGATGGCCGTCGAGCGACAGCTCCTCGCCGAGATGCTTGCCCGAGTGGTCACCCGCCATCACGCCGCCGCGAGCCCCGTCGATGACCACGAGCCGCTTGTACGCGAACTCGGAGGGATCGAAGCCGAAGACGAGGAGCCCGTCGACGATGAGGAGCTTCACCTTCGCGACCGCGGCGACCCCCGGGTCGGACGCGACCTTGCCCGCGAGGGACTCTGGAAGCAGAGAGCGCGTGAAGTCGGTCACGTTGGCCTGGTAGAGCCCGAAGTCGGCCCGCCCGACGTGCGTGAGGTCATCGGCCGTCCTGTGCACGCCGCTCGTGATCGAGAGGAGCGCGACGATCAGCGCGACGCCGAGCCCGACCCCGGCGGCGGTGAAGACGGTACGGGCAGGCCGGCGCAGCAGGTTCTTCCAGATGAGCGCCGGCCACGTCATCCTCGGCGGACTACAGCCGGGCTAACCCGCGGATGCGAGCGCGGAGTTGATCGCCGTCGCAGTCTCCTGGCCGACGACGCCGTCCGCGGTGAGGCCGTGCGCCTGCTGGAACGCGGTCACGGCGGCCTGCGTCGAGGGCCCGTAGTCGCCGTCGACCGTCACCCCTGCGGCGCCAAGCCCCAGGAGCGCGTTCTGGAGCGCCACCACCTCGGGACCCGTGTCACCCGGCTTGAGCTTGCCGGCCGCGGGCAGCGTCACCAGGCCGGACGGAGTGGTCGCAGTGGTCGTCGTCGTCGCGGTCGTCGTCGTCCCGGTCGTCGTCGTCCCGGTCGACGTCGTCCCGGTCGACGTCGTCCCGGTCGCCCCTGTCGCACCGCTCGCCCCGGTCACACCTGTCGCACCTGTCGCACCGATCGCTCCGGTCGCCCCGGTCGCCGGCGTCGTCGTCGCCGGCGTGCTGGGAACGCTCGTCGCAGGCGATCCGGAACCGCCGCCTGTTCCCCCGATCGCGACGATCGCGATGATGGCGGCCGCGACGACGAGCACCACCGCAACGACGATCGCGATCTCGCGGCGGCGGCGGATCGTCCTCGCCGAGGGCGGCGGCTCCGAGCTCGAACGGCCGGCGGCCTCCCCAGGCGACGCCCCGTGAGGCCCGGCAGCCGTGGGGGCGTCCGGGAACCACTCGAGGTCGCCGGCCCCTCCGCCGCCGAGCCAGTCGTCGCGCGGATCGCTTCCCGGCGTCGAGCCTGTCATGGCCACCCAGTCCCTGGTCACACCCTCCTGCCCCTCGTTCCCCATGTTGGAAGTGTGCCTTTCGCGAATGATGGCGCCGCCTCGTTGGCAAACGGCCGGCAAAGTGTCAGAGGAGTATGAGCGCTTCGATTCCCGCGTGTACTGTCTCGCAGTGCTCTTCCGGCTCTCCGCGGAAACCCTGGATCGCTATGCGCGAATACTCGTCGATTTCGCTCTCGGCGCGGGCAAGGGGATCTCCCGGGGCGACGTCGTGCTCGTGTCGGCGAGCGACGATGCGAAGCCGCTGTACGTCGCGATTCGCGACGCCGTCCTGCGCTCGGGCGGCACTGTCATCGGCGACTACTCGCCGGGTGGCGCCGCTCGCTCTGCGCTCGAGCTTGCGAGCATGGAGCAGCTCTCGACGTTTCACCGCGCGTACTACCGCGGTCTCGCGGCGACCATCGACCACCGCGTCTCGATCCTCTCGACGAGCGATCCGCGCGAGCTCGACGGGATCGATCCCGACAAGGCCCTGGTCGGACGGCGCACGATCCGGCCCTTCCGCGACTGGATCGCGCGGAAGGAGGCGGAGGGGCGCTACACGTGGACGCTGGCGCTCTACGGCACCCAGGCAATGGCGAAGGAGGCCGGCCTCTCGTTCGAGGCGTACTGGCGTGAGATCTCCGCCGCATGCTTCCTCGACGACCCGGACCCGATTCGCCGCTGGCGCGAGACCTTCAGGGAGATAGGCCGGATCAAGCGACGGCTCGATCGACTGGAGATCGAGCGCCTCCACGTCGAGGGCGAGGGCGTCGACGTCACGTTCACGGTCGGCGCCGACCGCTGCTGGCTCGGCGGCACCGGCCGGAACATCCCGAGCTTCGAGGTCTTCACGACGCCGGACGCGCGCGCCACCGAGGGAACGGTCACGTTCACCGAGCCGCTTCACCGGTACGGGAGCCTGATCGACGGGATCCGGCTCACCTTCGAGCGAGGACGGGTCGTCGAGGCGACGGCAAGGCGCAACGAGGGTCTGCTCCGCGCGATGATCGCGAGCGACGAGGGCGCCGCCCGGGTCGGCGAGATCTCTCTCACCGACGGACGGCTGAGCCCGATCACCCGGTACATGGGAGAGACGCTCTTCGACGAGAACCGCGGCGGGCCGGAGGGCAACTTCCACCTCGCCCTCGGCAGCGCCTACAAGGAGGCATTCCGGGGCGATGTAGCCGCCCAGACGCGACGCGACTGGCGGCGTCTCGGCTTCAACGAGTCGTCGGTCCATACGGACATCGTCTCGACCGCGAGGCGAACGGCGACCGCCACGCTCCAGAACGGCCGCAGCAAGGTGATCTACGCCGACGGCCGCTTCGTGATCTAGCTGGTCTAACCGGGGCGCACGCGCTCGGCGACATTCCCGATCCGGGCCTCGAGCTGACGAAGCTCGGCCTGGAGCGCGGCGAGCTCCTCGTAGACGGGAGCGTCCGGGGTCGACTCGCCCGGCTGGTCCTCACCGAGCTTGAAGAGGTCCGCGAGCGAGCCGGCGAGGACGCCCAGCACCGCGACGCCCGTGAACATGATCGCGATGCCCGCGAACCGCCCGGCGTGGGTCTTCGGAACGATGTCGCCGTAGCCGACCGTCGTCAGCGTGACGAGGCCCCACCAGAAGGCGTCCCCGATCGTCGCGAAGCCGGGGTTCGCCGGATGCTCGGCCTCGTACGCCGCGAGCGAGGCGAGCACGACCACGGACCCGGCGATCACCGCCACCTTCCCGAGCCGGGCCGCGAAGCGGCGCAGCCCCTTTGTCGCCATGAGCACGCGCGCGACGCGGCCGAGCCGCGCGAGCAGCAGGACGGCGGAGCCGCCGCTGACCCCGGAGATGAGGTAGAAGGGGAAGGTCAGGATCACGATCACGAGGTCGATCCTCCCGTTGCGGCGGCGAAGGTAGGAGCGGTCGATCCGGAGCTGGACGACCAGGTCCGTGAGAAAGACGAGCCACGAGCCGACGCCCACGCCGACCTGAACGGCACGGCTTTCGGGCGAGGTGAGGAAGAGCGGAACGAACGCTGCCAGGAGAATCGGCAGGTTCCACCGTCCCTGCCAGCGGTCGCGGGCGGCAGCCTGCTGCGGGGTGAGCGGCGGAGTCACTGGACCCGGTTCGCTTCGACTCAGCCCTTCCCTGCCGCGCGTGCACCCTGGAGGCTTGATGTGCATTGTTCATGGCCGCGGTGCCGCCCCACGACGGATGCGCAATACACATCAAGCCTCTAGAATCGAGCCGTGGCGGACGCACCGGTCAACCTCCTCGAGCACGTCCCTCTCTTCTCCGACCTCAAAGGGAAGGATCTGAAGCGGATCGCCCAGGCGATGTCGGAGAAACGAGTCGACGCGGGCGACGCCGTGACCGAGGAAGGGAGGAAGGGCGTCGGCTTCTTCGTGATCGAGAGCGGAACGGCCCGGGTGACCGTCGGCGGAGAGGAGAAGCGCACCCTCGGGCCCGGCGACTACTTCGGCGAGATCGCGCTGATCGCGGACCTCCCCCGCACGGCCACGGTCACGGCGGACACGCCGCTCAAGTGCTGGGGCCTCGCTCCGTGGGACTTCCGGCCCGTCGTCGAGGGGAACGCCTCGGTCGCCTGGAAGCTGCTCGACTCGGTCGCGAAGATCGTCGCCGAGCAGTAAGCGCACAAAGAGTGTCGCCCCAGGATCGCGCGCCACAGGACCGACTCACGATGTTCACCAGATCGACTCGCGCGGGTGGGCGGGCCGCTCTAGCCTTGCCTGTCGGCAGTGTCTGAGACGGACGTTCAGGAGAGGTACATCGGGCTGCTCCAGCGGAGCGGCGAGAGCGAGGACTATGCCGCGGGCGCAACCGTGTTCGCCCAGGGCGACCCGGCCGACCGCATGTACATCGTCTCGAGCGGGAGCGTCACGCTCTCGATCGACGGCCGCGTGGTCGAGACCCTCGGTCCGGGCGGCCTCTTCGGCGAGATGGCCGTGATCGAGCGGGAACCGCGCTCGGGGACAGCCGTCGCCGAGACCGACACGACGGTGGTCGGGATCGACAAGCGGCGGTTCTGGTTCCTCGTCCAGGAGACGCCCTACTTCGCCGAGATCGTGATGAAGGTGATGGCGGGCAGGCTCCGCCGCGAGACCAGCCGGAACGCCTGATGCAGTTCCCGTTTTGCGAATCGGCCGCCACGCAGTAGTCTGCGCATCCGGATGTCTGGTCTTGGGCGGGGTTTGTGGTTGGGAACGATGGCGGCTGCCGTCGGTCTCTGTGCGCTCGTGGGCTCCGGATCGGCCGCGCCCAGCGCGACGCTGACCGTTCAGCTCGTCCCGGGCGCGGTGTCCGCCGGCGAGCCGGCCCTCGCCGTCGCGACCTTCCGCAATCTCAGCCCGGTGACGCTGCCGAGGACGCGCGTCTCGCTTCACTTCCCGAAGGGCCTCTCGATCGTGTCGGCTCGGGGATGCGGCAAGGTCACCCCCGGCACGGTGAGCGTGGTCTGCGACTTCGGCAACGTCCGGAGCCACGGTGTCGCCAAGGCGTTCGTCAGCGCCAGCGTCTCACCGCGTCTCGGCCAGAACCAGTCGATCAGAGTCGGGTTCGCGCTCCGCGTCGGCCCAGGGGCGCCCCAGCCGATCCTGACCGGCGCCTCGGCGAAGGTGCTGGCCTCGACGGACGCGTCGAACCGCGGGAGCTGTCTCGAGGTCCCCAAGTCCCTGATCGCGGTGTTCGAGCAGCAGATCACGGCACTCCCGTCGCCCTCTACCGCCGCCGCCGATCTGAATCTTCCGTGCACGCCACTCGCCGTGGGCGTGAACCCGGCACCGGCCGGCAGCAGCTACCACACCAAGCTCGCGAACGTCGACGTGCCGAGGCTCTCGAAGCCCACGATCGTGAAGCTCTACTTCCCGAATGAGACCCTGCCGGACGAAGCATGGCTCTCGAACGTCAAGCCCGGCGAGACGCCGAGCTTCGACAACCCGAATCCGCTCTGGACGCTCGACGAGAGGACGGGATCGCGACACATCGTCCCGAAGTGCCTGCCCGGGCCGACGTTCCCCCAGGGCTGGCGCTCCTGCGTGATCAGCGTCCTCGCCGACCCGAACGACCCCACTCACGACTACGACTCGGGGACGATCACCTTGCTCGTGCAGGGCTCGGGGTTCGGCGACCCCCGCTTCATCGGCTAGCCGTCCTCAGCCGACGACCGCGCCTCCGGCCAGCGCCGCGTTGACGCGGCCGATGCCGACGAGATGCCGTTTGCGGTCGTAGAGCTCGAGCGCCTCGGCGAGAGCGGCGTCCCGCTCGCCGTCCGAGTCGTCGAGGACGCTCGAGACCTCGAGCAGCGTGTCTGCCTTCAGCACGGAAGCGTCGGTCTGCGCGGCCAGCTCGACTGCCTGTCGCGCGAGCATCCGCGCTTCCTCGGGCCGGCCGCCGGCTGCTGCGAGCTGCGCTCGGACTGCGCACAGGACGGTCTGCGCCTCCACGTCGTCGTCCGCGGCCAGGTCCGCGACCACGTCGGCGAGCTCGCCCGCCTCGTCGAGGCGCCCGAGCTCGACGAGCGTCTTTGCCAGCAGTGCCGCGATGTTCGGGAGGACATAGCGCTCGTGCATGGCCGTCAGCGCGTCGTAGTCGACTCTCAGCTTCGCCTCCGCAGCCTCCGGGTCGCCTGCCAGGAGCTCGATCCGGGCCGTCGCGTCGGATGTCCGGGCGGCGGTGACGTTGGCGCCGAGGTCCCGGAGGAGGTCGATCGCGGCCTCGCTGAGCTCACGGGCGCGCTCGAACTCCCCGGACATCGCGTGGAGCGGCGCGATCGACAGCATGATGATCGCCTCGGCCCCGCGATCGACGAGGCCGTAGGCAAGGACCTCCTCGGCGCGCTCGATGGCCACCGGCACGGGTGTCGGCCCCTCGCTCAGCGCCATGACGTACGAAGCCGAGTGGCGCGCGAGCTTCCGGGCGTCGTCGGCCTCCCGGTCGTGCTTGATCGCCCGTTCGAGCGCATCGGCCGCCTCCTGCCAGTGGCAGATGGTCGCGTGCACGAATGCGACCATCAACCAGGCCTTCGCCAGCACCGAGGAGGCGCCTGCCGCGTCGAGCATCGGGATCAGGCGATCTGTCTCGTGCTGCACCTCGACACGCCAGTCGTCGAGGTCGTCGAGGGTGTAGTGCGCGATCCGGAGCCGGGTGAGGACGGCGTCTGCCTCCAGCGTCTCGTTCCCGAGCTCGGCCGACCCGGCGACAGCCTCGTCGAGGCACGTACGGGCGTCGTCGAACTCGCCGATCTCCAGCAGAGCCTCACCGAGGTCCGGAAGAAGCTCGAGCCGCTCCTGGGACCCCTCGGGTAGGAGGTCGGCCGAGCGGCGCAGCAGATTCGAGGCAGCCGCCATGTCGCCGCGGCCGAACGCGCGGCGGCCTGCAGGCGCGAGGTGCTCGGCGGCGCGGCGGCCGAGCTCGCGGCCCTCCTCGTCGAGCGGCGCGAGGTCGAGCAGGTAGCGCCGCGCCTGCTCGAGATGGAAGCCCACGATCTCCTGGAACTCGAGCTCGCGGCCGCGATCCCGGTTCACGCGCTCGCCCCAGCGCGCGAAGCGGGCGTGCAGGGTCGCGCGGATCCGCTTCGGCAGGCGGTTGTACGCCGAGTCCCGCACGAGGATGTGATGGAAGCGGTAGACGTCCTCGCCCCCTTCCTCTGATTGACGGACGAGGCCGCGCGACTCGACGCGGCCGATGTGCGGGCGCACCGGGACGAGCGCCGCGGGGACGATCTCCTCGACGGGCTCGACCGGGAAGTTGAGCCCGATCACGGATGCCGACTCGAGGACGGTGAGCTCGTCGCGGGGCAGCAGGTCGAGGCGGCCGGCGAGCAGCGCGTCGATCGAGGCCGGGACGGTCACCCGCTCGGCGAAGTCCTTGGAGGCCACCCAGCCGTCGCCCTGGCGGTGCAGGGCGCCCTCGTCGACGAACATCGCGACGAGCTGCTCGACGAAGAGCGGGTTGCCCTCCGCCGCAGAGGCGATCCTTGCGAGCACCTCGGCCGGGAGCGTGCCCCCGAGCAGATGCCCGACCAGCCGGTCGACGGCGTCGCCGTCGAGCGGCTCGAGCCGGATCTCGGCCGCCCCGTCCAGCTCCGGCCAGTCCGGGTGGCGCTCCTCGAGCTCGGGCCGCCCCGTTCCGACGACGATCACGGGCGCCCCCGTCGAGGCCTGCGCGACGTGCGTCAGCATCTCGAGCAGCGCGGGCTCGGCCCAGTGGAGGTCCTCGAACACCGCGACGAGCGGGCCGTCGGCGGCGATCGCCTCGAGGAGCTTGCGGACGCCCCAGTAGAGCTCGTCGAGCGGGAACGGCGCCTCGGAGAGCCCGACGGCAGCTGCCACCCTCTCGCTCACGGCCGGATCGTCGACGAGCGCGGCGATCTTGCCGCGCGCGACCTCGGGTGCGTCTTCCCGGCCGATCCCGGCGGCCTCGGCGACCATCTCGATGAGAGGCCAGAACGTGATCCCGCTCCCGTACTGGAGGCAGCGCCCACGGAGGGCGATGCCGCCACGGTCGCCCGCAAGCGTCATCACCTCCTCGATCAGCCTGGACTTCCCGGTACCGGCATCGGCGACGACCTTCACGAGCAGGCACGTCCGCTGCGCGACGGCGTCGTCGAGCAGCCCCGAGAGCACGGCGAGCTCCCGCTCGCGCCCGACCAGCGGCAGCAGCGTCTGGCGGCGCTGGGCGGCGCCCTCGGTCACGGACAGCAGACGGTAGGCAGGCACGCGCTCCGACTTCCCCTTCAGCTCGAGTGCCTCCACCTCCTCGACCTCGACGTAGTCGCGGACGAGCCGGTAGGTGGGCTCACCGATCAGGACCTCCTGGGCCGGCGCGGCTTGCTCGAGGCGGGCCGCGACGTTGACGGTGTCGCCGGTGACGAGGCGCTGGCGGGTGCCCGCCTCGCTCGAGGCGATCACGGTCCCGGTGTTGACGCCCGTGCGGTTCGCGAGCGTGACGCCCCAGTTCTTCTCGAGCTCGACGTTCAGCACCTCGAGGCGCTCCTTCATCTCGAGCGCGCCGCGAACGGCGCGGAGCGCGTCGTCCTCGTGTGCAGTCGGCATGCCGAAGACCGCCATGATCGCGTCGCCGATGAACTTCTCCACGGTGCCGCCGTGCCGCTCGAGGGCGGCACTCATCTCCTCGAAGTACCGGGTGATCACCTGGCGGAGAGCCTCGGAGTCGAGCCGCTCTCCGAGGGCAGTCGAGCCCTTCAGGTCGGAGAAGACGATCGTGACCTGCCGCCGCGTGTCGTGCACCGGCGCCGTCGAGTGCTCGGCGCGCTCGAGCGTGGTCCCGCAGTAGCCGCAGTAGCTGAACTGCGGCGGGCTCTCCGCGCCGCAGTTTGTGCAGGGGGTCACCCCCGTAGTCTAGGCAGCAGGGGTTCTGCGCCTGGGCGGCGCAGGCTCGGCTGCAGCCACGATCAACGCCGCTGCCGCGTCCTTGCCGAGCCTGTCGGTGTTGACGACGACGTCGTAGTGAGTCGACTGCTCGCTCTTCACCCCGTAGAAACGCCGCAGGTAGGCCTCGCGGCCCCTGTCGGACTCCTGGAGCTCCTTCTCGGCCCGCTTCGGGTCGAGCCCCTCGGCCTCGGCGATCCTGGCAGCGCGTGCCTCGAGCGGCGCGGTCACGAACACGCGGAGCACGCCCTCACGACCGGCGAGCGCGTACGACGCCGCGTGCGAGGCGATGACCACCTTCCCCCGGTCCGCGACGTCGTCGATCGCCGCCTTGATCAGCTCACGGAGCTTCTCCGTCTTCTCGATGCGCCCGAAGTCGACCTCGATCGCCCGCTTGGCGTCGCGGCGCTCGGCGTAGGAGACGGACTCGGCGAAGAGCCCGGCACCGCGGGCAGCCTCGGAGACGATCGAGTCGTCGGCGAACGAGAAGCCGAGCTTGTCGGCGACCGCCTTCGCGACGGCGCCGCCGTCCGCACCCTCGGTATGCGAGATGCAGATGACGGACGCATCCATCGCCGCGGATCGTAATCGATGAGTTTCGGCCGGTGCCCCGGTCCTTGTGCCTAGGATGGTTCAGGTGGCCGAGACCTCCCTCACCGCGCCCATGCTCGAAGCGAGGCTCGAGGAGCACAGGCGCGAGCTCACCGCGTACTGCTACCGCATGCTCGGCTCCCCGTTCGAGGCCGAGGACGCGGTGCAGGACACATTCGTGCGCGCCTGGCGGGGAATCGACGGGTTCGAGGGGCGCTCGGCGCTGAAGTCGTGGCTCTACCGGATCGCGACGAACGTGTGCCTCGACATGCTGGGAAGCCGTGAACGCCGGGCACGCCCGATGGATCTCGGGCCGGCGCAGGAGCCCGTGCTCGCGAACCTGCACTCACGGCCGGACGAGAGCTTCGTCGAGCCGATCCCGGATGCACTCGTCGCGCAGGGCTCCGATCCCGCCGAGATCGCCGCGACCCGCGACTCCGTGCGTCTCGCGCTCGTGGCGGCGCTCCAGCATCTGCCCCCGCGGCAGCGGGCCGCGTTGATCCTGTGCGAGGTCCTCCGCTGGAAGGCCTCGGAGGTCGCGGAGCTGCTCGACACGACGGTTGCCTCCGTCAACAGCGCCCTGCAGAGGGCGCGCGCGACGCTCGACGAGCAGGATCTGTCCGCCACGAAACCGCTCCGGATGGACCAGGTCGACCGCGAGCTGCTGGGCCGGTACGTCGCCGCGTTCGAGGCCTACGACGTCGAGGCGCTGACGTCGATCATCCGGGAGGACGCGACCCAGTCGATGCCGCCGTTCGACATGTGGCTCGCCGGCCGCGACGACGTGCTCACCTGGTGGTTCGGGCCGGGGATCGGGTGCAAGGGCTCGCGCGTCATCCCTGCGGGGTCGGCGAACGGCGCCCCGGCCTTCGGCCAGTACAAGCCGAGCGAGACGGGCTCCGGGTACGACCCGTGGGCGCTCCAGGTCCTGCAGGTGACGAGCACGGGCATCGTCGAGCTCACGTTCTTCCTCGACACCGAGCGGCTCTTCCCGCTCTTCGGGCTTCCGTCCCGCCTCTGACGGCGACGGAGCTCAGGGCTGGTGCCTGAACGACCAGGGCCTCGTCGGGACGACTGCCTGCGACGTCGAGACGATGTCCCCGAGCCCGGTCAGGTCGATCAACTCGTGGAGCTCGGGAACGGCGCGGCGCACTCGCAGCTCGACGCCGCACCGCCGGGCGAGCAGCCTGAGCCGTGCCAGCGCCTCGACGGTGGCGATCTCCGCCGGCAGCGGGCTGGCATCCCAGACCACGACTTTCCTGCCCACGATCTCCGTGCCCACGATGTCGCGGCGCATTTCCCTTGAGACCGGATCGCTGCGAGGAACTCATCGCGGGAGCTCGAGCGACTCGCCGGCGCGGAGCACGTGGATGTCCACCGCCGGCGCCTCGCGCGCCGCCGCGGCGAGGAACGCCTCGAGCGGCCGCTGCAGGAAGAGCGCCCTCGGCGAGTGGTACACGGGTCGCAGCGTTCCCCAGTGGATGGGAACAGCGATCCTCGGCGCGAGCCGCGCGATCGCCGTCGCGGCGCGCTCGGGGTCGAGATGGCCTGGGCCGATCGTCGGCCCCCACCCCCAGATCGGGACGAGCGCCACATCGAGCCCAGGAACGAGCCCGTCCATCTCGTCGAAGAGATCGGTATCCCCGGCGAAGAACAGAGACGTCGATCCCGCGATGACGTATCCGACGGTGGCCCGGCCACGACCGGGAACGGCCTTGCCGCCCCCGTGCTCCGCCGGCGTGGCCCGCACGGCGATGCCGCCGATCGGCACCTCGTCGCCGACCTCGACCTCGGCCACGTTCCGGAACCCCTTCTTGGTGACGAGCGCGCCGAGGCCGCGCGGCACCACGACGAGCGTCTCCGAGGGGAAGCGCTCGAGCGACGGCAGGTCCAGATGGTCGAGATGGCCGTGCGAGATGAGGATCACGTCAGGGGGCGCGGGAGTCGCAGGCGCAGGGCCTACTCGAACGAGATGGGAGACGCGTCGCCGGAGCACCGGGTCCGTCAGGACCCGCGTCCCGTCGAGCTCGATCAGAACGGTCGAATGGCCGAGCCACGTGAGTGTCACGGTGCCGTCCCGCCTGCCTTGGTAGCTTCACCGGCGGTGACGGCCGGCAACCCCCCGTTCGGCGAGAGCGTGGCCTGGAAGCCGGCGAAGCCGAAGTACAACCCGGCGCGGGTGCTGCTCTCGTGGCTCCTCTCGGCGGCGGCGCTCTTCGTCGCGGCACTCATCGTCCCGGGAGTATCCGTCGAGGGGTTCCTGGGCGCGGTCGTCGCGGCGCTCCTGATCGCGATCCTGAACGCGGTCATCCCACCGCTGATCGCCGCGCTGCGGCTGCCGCTGATGGCGCTCCTCGGGTTCGTGCTGATCCTGCTGGCCGACGCTGCGATGCTCGTCGTCGCCTCGAAGGTCGCTCCGAGCGCGATCAAGGTGACGAACGCCTGGTGGGCGCTCGTCGCGGCAGTCGTCGCCTCGGCCGTGAGCGAGGTCCTCGAGGTTCTCGCCGGAACCAACGACGACGACACGTACGCGCTCAAGGTCGTGCAGCGCATTGCGCGCCGGCAGGGCGAGATCACGAAGACGGACATTCCCGGGATCATCTTCCTCGAGATCGACGGGCTCGCACTCCCGGTGCTTCGCCGCGCGATGCGGGACGGAAGCGCGACGACCATGGCGTCATGGCTCCAGTCGTCGACCCATCGGCTCGTCGAATGGGAGCCCGACCTCTCCTCGCAGACGGGCGCGAGCCAGGCCGGGATCCTGCTCGGATCGAACGACGACATGCCCGCGTTCCGCTGGGTCGACAAGGAGGCGGGGCGGGTCATCGCCTGCTCGGGCCCGGCCGACTGCGAGGAGATCGAGCGCGAGCGCTCCACCGGGATCGGGCTGCTGAGGGACGGCGGCTCGAGCCGTGGCAACCTGCTGTCGGGCGAGGCGGACGAGGTGATCCTGACCGTCAGCCGGATGAGCGCCGAGAAGCGAGCGAATCCCGGATACCGCGCCTTCTTCGCGAACGGGTTCAACGTGACGCGGACGCTCGTCCTGTTCACCTGGGAGATCGTGCTCGAACTGACGTCCGCGCTCCGCGCCGCCCGCCGTGACGTGAGGCCGCGCGGCCACCGCGGCGGTATCTATCCCCTCGTGAGGGCGGCTCTCTGCGTGTTCGTGCGCGACCTGATCGTCTACGGCGTCCTCACCGACATGATGCGCGGACGCCCCGCCGTGTACGCGACGTTCTCGAGCTACGACGAGGTCGCGCATCACTCCGGCCTCGAGCGCGCCGACACGCTCGAGGCTCTTCGCAAGCTCGACGAGCAGTTCGGACGGATCGACCGCGCCCGCCGCTACGCACCTCGCCCCTACCACCTCGTCGTCCTCTCCGACCACGGGCAGACGCAGGGCGCGACGTTCAAGCAGCGGAACGGGTACTCGCTCGAGGAGCTCGTCGGCCGCTCGCTCGAAGCGGCGAGCGTGACCGGCATCGCCGGCGGCGACGAGCAGTCGAGCATGGCGACGCTGGCCCTCGGGGAGGCGACCGGCCGCACCGACATGGCCGCGAAGCACGACGAGAAGCGGACAGGCCCGGCCGAGGACCGGCAGGCGATCGTGCTCGGCTCCGGGAACCTCGGGCTCGTCTACCTGATGGAGGAGAAGCGGCGACTCACGATGGAGGAGATCGACGAGCGCCACCCGCGCCTCCTGCCCGCGCTGCGCGAGCATCCTCATATCGGCTGGATCCTCGTCCATTCCTCGAAGCAGGGCCCGCTCGCTCTCGGCGCGAGCGGCGTCCACTACCTCGCCGACGGCCGTATCGAGGGCGACGACCCACTCGCGCACTTCTCCGCGGAGCGCGCCCGGTCACCTGCTCCGCACCGACGGGTTCCCGCATGTCGGCGACCTGATGATCGGAAGCTTCTACGACCCCGATCTCGACGAGGGCTGCGCGTTCGAAGAGCTGATCTCGTTCCACGGTGGGCTCGGCGGCCCGCAGACCCGGCCGTTCGTGCTCCACCCCGTGGAGCTGCCGGGCCCGGAGGCACCGCTCGTCGGCGCCGCCTCGGTGCACGACCTCCTGTACGGCTGGCGCCGGACGCTACAAACGTAGAGTCAACGTTCACGCAGGTACTGGTGGACGAAGGCGACGGCCATGCTCCCCTCTCCGACGGCGGCGGCGACGCGCTTCACCGGCCCGAGGCGGACGTCGCCGCAGGCGAAGATCCCCGGCACGCTCGTCTCGAGGAGGTACGGGTCGCGCTCGAGGCCCCAGCGGCCAGCATCGCGTACGTCGGAGCCGGTCAGGACGAAGCCGCGCTCGTCGAGGGCGATCTCCGGGGGGAGCCAGCTCGTCTCTGCGTCGGCGCCGATGAAGACGTAGAGACCGCCTGACTCGACGCGCTCGGAGCTCCCGGTCGTGCGGTCGAGGATGTCGAGCGCCTCCAGCGACCCGTCGCCGTAGGCGCAGCGCACCTCCGAGCCGGTGAGGACGGTGATGTTCGCACGCGTCGAGAGCTGGTCGATCAGGTAGCGCGACATGCTCTTCTCGAGCCCCTCGCTCCGGCACACGATCGAGACGCTGCGGGCATGGGTCGCGAAGTTGAGCGCGGCCTGGCCCGCTGAGTTGCCGGCGCCGACGACGTGGACGTCGAGGCCGTGCGCGCTGGAGGCGTCGCTCCGGGCCGCACCGTAGAAGACGCCACGACCGGCCAGCCGGTCGAACCCATCGACGTGAAGCTGCCGCCAGGCCACGCCGCAGGCGAGGATCGCGGTCCGGGCCGTCAGGACGTCGCCGCCGTCCAGGTGGATCTGGTGGGCCGCCGCATCGATCCGGGAGACGCGGCGCGTGACGAGGATCTCCGCCCCGAGCCGACGCGCCTGCTGGAGGGCCCGGCTCCCGAGCTCGTCCCCCGAGAGGCCCTGGGGGAAGCCGAGGTAGTTCTCGATCCGTGACGACGTGCCGGCCTGCCCGCCCGGTGCCTCGCGCTCGACGACGAGCGTGCAGAGCCCCTCTGAGGCTCCGTAGACGGCGGCCGCGAGCCCGGCCGGGCCGGCGCCGACCACGATCACGTCGTACTCCGCCTGCGCAGGCTCGGTGGCGAGCCCGAGCAGCTCGGCGACGCCGCGGAGCGCCGGCTGGACGACCGTCTTGCCGCCCACGACCCTGATCACCGGCTGGTCGCCGGGCGACGGGCAGCGGCCCTCCCCACTCCTCCTCGGCACCCGGAGCGCCGGGAGCAAGCCACCGGTACGAGATCTGGTTGCGATCGAGGAACCGCCGGAGCTCGGCGCTGGCCGACTCGAGGAGGTTGCCGACGACGAGGGCACGCGGGGGCGGCGGGGCGGCGGCAAGGCCCTGCAACCCACCCGGCCCGCCGATCCGATGCGCGGCCAGAGCGCCGACGGCCTTCCCCACGTCCGGGGCGGTAGCCGAGACGGCGTGGTAGTCGCTCGGCTCGAGTCGCAGGACGCGTGAGTGCTCCGCCGCCCTGAACGCGACCGGGAACAGCGAGCCGAGCGTGATCGGCACCTCGCCGAAGACGTCGCCCGGCATCCGCTCGCCGACCACCGTCTCGACGCCGTCGACGGTCTTGACCGCCTCGATCCGCCCCTCGAGCAGCCCGAAGAGAGCGCGCTCGCTGCCTTCCTGAACGGCGAGCTCGCCCGGGACGAGGGTGATGTCGGCGGCCGACCGGGCGAGCCGCTCGAGCTCGTCGGGCCGGAGTCCGGCGAAGATCTCGATCCGAGCGACCTCGTCCGCAGTGACCACGGACGCGCACGCTACTCGACGGCTCGCGCGTCTACGCCGGCGGCGCCGGAGACAGGCCGTGGCGCCGCATCACGGCGACGATCTCCGCCGGGTCGGGCGGTCCGCCGACCACGAGCGCGGCGACCTCGCGAAAGTAGGCCGGCCCGAGCACGCCCGGCGTCACGAGCGCCAACTGCGTCGCCGGCTCCTCGCCGAGGTTCTCGAAGCGGTGGACGACACCGCGCGGGATCGAGAGCACCGCTCCGGGCCCGACGTCCGTCGTGACGCCGTCGACCGTCCATGTCAGCACGCCTCGGAGGCCGTAGAGCGTCTCCTCGTAGGCGTCGTGGCTGTGCGGCGGAGGCACCGGCACACCCGCCGGCACGTCGAACTCGAACACGGCGGCCGACCCGTTCGTCTCCTCTCCCTCGATCAGGAAGCGGATCGCGATCGGCCCGATCTGGATCTCCTCGCCCTGGGTCACCATCGTCATGTCTCCCTCTCCTTCCAAAAGTGAAAGTATTTGGACGATACATGTCGACGACCGGGAAGTCAAATCCCTTTACCACTATGGCCTCCGAGGCGCCGTCGGGCCGCCGCGGATCGGAGCCCTCATGCGCCTGCCGTGGGAGAGCGTGCTCCGCCGGATGCTCGGCGCGCTCCAGGCGAGCGGCTTCGACGACCTGAATGCACCCCACCTGACCGCCCTGCTCTGGCCGGGGCCCGAGGGGTTGCGGCCCTCGGAGCTCGCGGCTCGGCTACGTGTGACCAAGCAGGCGCTGAACTACCTGCTTCGGGATCTCGAGCGGCTCGGCTACGTGGAGCTCCACCCCGACCCGGCCGATCGCCGCGCACGGCTGATCGCGCTGACCGACCGCGGACGATCGCTCGTGCCCGTGATCCGCGGGGCTGGTCGCCGACGCCGAGCGGGAATGGGCGGCGGCGCTCGGGGAGGAGCGGTTCGGCGAGCTGCGGGATCTCCTCGTCCAGCTGAACGAGGTCGTGGCGGCCGAGGACGCGGTCTAGCCGCCGCGCGGCGGGAAGCGGACGTGCATGTGGTACTCGTGGTTCGGATACGGGACCACGACGCCCGAAGGGCCGTGCAGGCCGGCGTGGAAGCCGACGAACACCATCTGCGCGCCCGCGGCGACGAACCGGTCGAGCAGGTCCTGCGCGAGCCTCGTGTCGATCTGGTCGGACTGCGTCGGAGCACGACGCTCCCGGTCGACGCGGGGATAGTAGACATCGACGTCGAGGCCGTTCTGGTGCGAGACGTGCTCGTCCATCGGCCCGCCCCCGGTGCGGCTGATGTCGCCGATCACCACCGGCGGAGCGTCCGGATGGGCGGCATGGTAGGCCTCGGTGACGGCGATGACCGTGCGGATCGTGTGCTGGTTGCCGTAGAGGCGTGCGGGCTTGTTCGGGACGCTGTCTGTGACCGGATCCCAGGTGACCCAGGCCGGCCCGTCCACCGGAAGCTGAGTCCCGTCGACGAGCCTCCCGTCGTACGGGAGCCCGAGGGACATCGCGTGGTGCCAGACGACCCGCGGGTAGGCCTGCTCGCGGGTCTGCGGCCTGTGCGCGCGAGAGCGCGACGGCGCGACCGGGCGGTCGTGGGCATCCGTGGTCGAGATCGTTCCCGAGCCGAGCCGGAAGGTGAGGCTCGGCGGGTCGTCCAGCGCAAGCTTCGTCCCCTGCCCGCCCTGGCTTCGGAGCGCGAACGGCAGGATCACCGCCGGTGAGAGCGCGATCGCCGTGGCACGCACGCGTCGCGTCGTGCGACGCTGCCTCGAGGCCTCACGCCGCCGGCGGGAGGCGGCGAGCCCCGGCGGCACCGGGAACGGGAGCGGCGCCATCGGCCGCGAGCGCGGGCGCCAGCGCCCGCTCGCGGAACCACGCGAGATCCGTGTCGAGCCACAGCTCCCCTGTGCGCCAGGCCATGGAAGGAATACGTTCGCGCGGCGAGGCCGGTGTCCTGCGTCACCTGTCCTGCGTCACCTGTCCTGCGTCACCCCCGCGCCGTAACCGGGAGCGGGGCGGCGCGCGGCGCTTCCGGAGGCGCGGGGAGCGGCGCCGGAAGCTTCACGCAGAGGAAGACGCCGATCAACGGCGCGACGGCGCTGATCGTGAGCGCCAGCTGGAGGTCGACCGCGTCTGCAACAGCGCCGAGCGCAACCGCAGCGAGCCCGCCGATCCCCATCGCGAGCCCGATCGAGAGGCCGGACGCCATCCCGACATGGCGCGGAAGGTAGAGCTGGCTCAGCACCATGGTCACGCCGAACGTGCCGACGACGCAGACGCCGATCGCCATGAGCGCGATCACGCCGATCGTGCCGCCGACGTAGACGAAGACGAGCACGAGCGGCGCGATCGCGACCTGCGTGATGACGAGCGTGCGCCGCAGCCCGATCGCATCGGCGACCGCGCCGAGCAGGAGCGTGCCGATCGCGCCGGCAAGGAGCATGAGGAACAGAACCTGGTTGCCGGCCTCCTTCGAATGGCCGTGAGCGACGACCCAGAGCGGGACGAACGCGAGCAGCGCGAACCAGGTGACGCTGCGGAGGGCGATCACTCCGCCGAGAACGGCCATCGCTCCATACCGGTCCTCGCGGCCTTCGAGCGACGCGTGCATGCGGGGCTCCCTCGAGCGCCGAGAGCCGCGGAAGGACGCGCAGGAGCGCGACCGACCCGACGAGCACGGGAACCATCGCGAGCAGCCCCCCGACGAGACCGAGGCTGACCACCAGCTGGCCCGTGACGAAGGCGCCGAGCGCGTAGCCGAGGTTCCCGCCGATGTTGAAGTACGACATCCCGCTGGCACGCTTGGCACCGCTCGCGTAGGCGGCGAACTTCGCGCCTTCCGGATGGAATGCCGCCACCCGAGACCGCCCGCGAAGACGAGCAGGACGACGAGCGGGTAGACCGGCGAGACCGCGGCGGCACCGACTCCCACTGCTGCGAGCGCCGTGCCTCCCGGGATCAGCCAGAGGGCTCCCGACCTGTCCGACCAGAGCCCGAACAGCGGCTGGACGACAGACGACGAGATCGTGGCGGCGAGGAGCAGGAGAGCGGCCAGCGCGTAGCCGAGCTGGAACTTGTCGGTGAGGAACGGGATGAGCGCGGGCACGCTGCCGGAGGCGAAGTCCACCGCGAGGTGGCCTGCCGAGAGCGCGATCATCGAGCGCTTTTCGATGCCCTGGGCGCGAGGGGCTTCCACCCCGTCGATGGTACTGACGACCCGTCGGTCAGCCGGCGTCCATCAGCTCGAGCAGGGAAGCCTCGAGCTCGGCCTCCAGGGCGAGCAGGATGTTGCACGCGCGGTCCCACCGCTGGACGGGAGGCCAGCTCCCGCTCGAGGCCGTCTCCGGCCCGTCGAGACCAGTGGAGAGCCCGGCGCCGGTGGAGACGAACAGGGAGACCTCGGTGACATCGTGAGCCTCGAGCCGGGAGGGCCGACGAGCCGGGGCTCACGCAGGCAGTAGCGCGCCGGCGGCGAGGTGACGATCGACCCGCTCCGCAGGCGGTAGCCCTCGACCCATGCGACCCGGGACTCGCACCGTCTCTGGGAGACGGCGGCATGAGCCTCGGGAGCGATGCCGAGCTCCCCGGCGCGGGCGACGAACTCGCCGAGCAGCTCCCAGTACCGTGCGATTGCCTCTTCGAGCCCCTGCCGCTTCTCCTCTTCCCGTTCGAGCTGGCGCACGAGCTCGGCGTGCTCGACGGCCTTGCGCTGGCGAAGCTCCTCCCGGGTCGGAAGTGGGCTCATACGGAAGGTTTCGGCACGAAAGCCTCCCGCCTTGACTCCCGTGAGAGTCTCAGGCGGACTGCGCCGGCTACCCCGCCGTCGAGCTCGCGCGTTCGCGCTTGGCGCGTGAGGCGAGCGTCTGGCGCTTCGACCCGGAGAGCTCGGTCTTCCGCAGCCGGATCGACCGCGGCGTCACCTCGACGGCCTCGTCGTCGCCGATGAACTCGAGCGCCTGCTCGAGCGACAGCACGCGAGGCGGGATCAGCCGCACGAGCTCCTCGGCCGAGGCGGCGCGCACGTTCGTCAGCTTCTTCGGCTTCGAGGCGTTCACGTCGAGGTCGTCCTCGCGCGAGTTCTCGCCGACGACCATCCCCTCGTAGAGCGTCGTCGCCCGGGGAGACGAAGAGCGAGCCGCGCTCCTGCAGGTTGAGGATCGCGTAGCCGGTCGCCTGTCCGCGCCGGTCGGCGACGAGGCTGCCGGTCGGGCGCGACCGCAGTCTCGCCGTGCCACGGCTCCCACGCCTCGAAGACGTGGTGGAGGATGCCGGTGCCGCGCGTCTCGGTCAGGAACTCCGTGCGGAAGCCGACCAGGCCGCGCGCGGGGACGAGGTACTCCATCCGCGCCCAGCCGCTGCCGTGGTTGACCATCTGCTGCAGGCGGCCCTTCCGGAGCGCGAGCATCTGCGTGACGACCCCGACGTACTCCTCGGGAACGTCGATCGCGACGCGCTCGACGGGCTCGGCGCGCCTTCCGTCGACCTCCTTCGTCAGCACCTCCGGCTTGCCGACGGTCAGCTCGAAGCCCTCGCGGCGCATCAGCTCGACGAGGATCGCGAGCTGGAGCTCGCCGCGGCCCTGCACCTCCCACGCGTCGGGTCGCGAGGTCGGGCCGAACGCGAAGCGAGACGTTCCCGACGAGCTCGGCGTCGAGCCGGTCGCGGATCTGGCTCGCCGTCAGCCGGGTGCCCTCGGTGCCGGCGAGCGGGCTCGTGTTGATCCCGATCGTGACCGACAGGCTCGGCTCGTCGACGGTCGTGACCGGAAGCGGCCTGCGGATCGTCGGGGTCGGCGATCGTCTCGCCGATCGTCACCTCTGCGAGCCCGGCGAGAGCGACGATCTCGCCCGGCCCGGCCTCGTCGGTCGGGACGCGTTCGAGCGCCTCGGTGACGTAGAGCTCGGTCGCACGCGCGTTCACGATCGTCCCGTCGGCGCGGCACCAGGCGATCGGCGCGCCCTTGCGGAGCGTGCCGTGGCGGATCCGGAGCAGTGCGAGCCGGCCCATGTACGGGCTCGCGTCGAGGTTCGTGACGAGCGCCTGCAGCGGGTGCGCCGGGTCGTAGCTCGGCGGCGGGATCGTCTCGAGCAGCGTGTCGAAGAGCGGCATCAGGTCCGGCGCGAGCTCGTCCGGAGCCGAGACCGGCGTGCCCGGCACGTGCGTTGGCGTAGACGATCGGGAACTCGATCTGCGACTCGTTCGGCGTCGAGGTCGAGGAAGAGCTCGTAGACCTCGTCGACGACCTCCGACGGGCCGCGCGTCCGGCCGGTCGACCTTGTTGACGACGAGCACGATCGGGAGCCTCAGCTCGAGCGCCTTGCGCAGCACGAACCTCGTCTGGGGAAGCGGCCCTTCCGAGGCGTCGACGAGCAGGAGCACGCCGTCGACCATCGTCAGGCCGCGCTCGACCTCGCCGCCGAAGTCGGCGTGCCCGGGCGTGTCGACGATGTTGATCTTCGTCTTCCCGAGCCGCACCGCCGTGTTCTTGGCGAGGATCGTGATGCCCTTCTCGCGCTCGAGGTCCATCGAGTCGAGGACGCGCTCGGCGACGTCCTGGTTCTCGCGGAACGAGCCGGACTGCCAGAGCATCGCGTCGACGAGCGTCGTCTTCCCGTGGTCGACGTGCGCGACGATCGCGACGTTGCGGAGATCGTCTCTCGTTTCCATCACCTGAGCCATATGGTCGGACATCCTTTCGAGCGCCGTTCCGAACGGTGCCGAGATCCACCTCGAGCCCCTGGCGAATGTCCACCATGGTAGACGACCGGCCGAAGCGGCGTCCGCCACGGAGCCTGGCCGGTCGGGAGGTCAGGTCGGCTCGGCAGGGTCGATTCTCGCGGATCGACGACGACCTAGCGAAGCCCGTGCTGCTCGGCGAGCGCGACCGCGATGTCCTCCTCGTAGGCGGCTCTCTCCTCCGCCCGGTCTCGCCGTTACCGGCGAGACCGATTCGGACCAGACGCGCTACCTGCGACGACGCCGTGCGCCGGCGCGCGGCCTGGCCGCCCGAACGGGCACGGAGATGCCGGACGCCGCGAACGCGTCGGCGTGCCCGAGCCTGCCCGGCGAGCCTGCTCGACCTCGAGCTCCTGCTCGGGCAGGACGAGGGTGACGCCCGGTGCCCGTACGGCCGGCGCGGCCGGTCCGGCCGATGCGGTGGACGTAGTCCTCGGAGGTGTGGGGCGGGTCGAAGTTGATCACGTGGGTGATCTCGTCGACGTCGAGGCCGCGCGCCGCGACGTCCGTCGCGATCAGCGTCGAGACCCGTCCGGTCTCGAACTGCCACAGCGAGCGCTCGCGAGCGTTCTGGGACATGTTCCCGTGCATCACCGCGGTGCGAACGTCGTGGTCGCGGTCGAGCTTGCGGGCGAGCCTGTCGGCACCGTGCTTCGTGCGAACGAACACGAGCGCGAGCCTCGCGCTCCCGCCCGAGCTGCTCGACGAGACGGTCCAGCTTGTCCTCGGCGGTCACCGGGACGAACTCGTGGCCGATGTCGCTGCGCCGGTCGCGACCTGCGCTGCGGCGTTGAACCGCGAGGCGTTGTCGGTGTAGCTCCGGGCGAGGTCGGCCACGGGGCCGTCGAGCGTCGCCGAGAAGAGCATCGTCTGCCGGTTCCGCGGAACCTGCGCGAGGATGCGGTCGACCTGCGGGCGGAAGCCCATGTCGAGCATCCGATCGGCCTCGTCGAGCACGAGCACGCGAACCGAGCGAGCGAGACGAGCCGCCGCTCGAGGAGATCGTGGAGCCGCCCGGGAGTCGCGACGAGGATCTGGGCGCCGCGGGCCTTCTGCGCCTGCCCGCCGACGGAGGTTCCGCCGTAGACGGCCGCGATCCGCAGGTTGCGGGCCGCGGCGAGCGGCTGCAGGTCGGCGACGATCTGCGAGGCGAGCTCGCGGGTCGGGACGAGCACGAGTGCGCTCGGGTGCCCGTCGGCGCCGACCGTCCGCTCGATCATCGGGATGCCGAACGCGAGGGTCTTGCCGGAGCCGGTCGGCGCCGCGGCCAGGATGTCGACGCCGGCGAGAGCGTCGGGGAGGACGAGGTCCTGGATTGCGAACGGCGAGGTGATGCCGAGGCGGTCGAGAACCCCGACTACGGGCGCGCTCACTCCGAGCGCCGAAAACGACTGAGACATGCGTTCCTTCCTGTTGAAAAGCGTTCGAGATGCAAGAGCCTCGAAACGCCTGGATCACAGGAGGAACGAGAAGCCGAATCTCCCGGCCGCCGACAGGGCGACCGTACCAACACGGTAGCACCTGGGCGTCAGGCGTTTGCGGGCGATGCCTTTCGGCCGGCCTCCCGGAAGGTGACGAGTCGCCGCTGCTCGGGGTCCCAGAGCTTCAGGCGGACGGCACGCAGGCCGTCCATGAGAGACAGGGTCGGCACCGAGCCGAGATCGCACTCCTCGTGGGCCGCCCGGAGGTTGTAGTTCGGGATCCGCGCGCTCAGATGGTGGACGTGATGGAGCCCGATGTTCCCGGTGAAGAACTGGAGGATCCGCGGGAGCCGGAGGTACGAGCTGCCCTGGAGCGCCGCCTCCTCGAAGTTCCAGTCCTCGTTTGCCTGCCAGTAGGCGTCCTCGAACTGGTGCTGGACGTAGAAGAGCCAGATCCCGGCCGCTCCGGTGAGGAAGAGCGGTGGCGCCGAGGACGAGCACGACGTCCTTCCAGCCGACGAGCCAGCAGAGCCCGCCGATGACCACGCACCAGCGCGAGGTCGGTCGCGAGCACGCTCCGCCGGAGCCTGCGGTTGCATCCCCGGCGTCACGAGCCGGGGGCCGATCAGCACGACCCAGAGCGGCCCGAGCCCGAACATCACGAACGGGTTGCGGAAGAGCCGGTAGCCGAGCCGCCCCCACCAACGGCGGGCTCGATACTCCTCGACCGTCAGGGTCTGGATGTCGCCGATGCCTCTCCGGTCGAGGTCGCCGGTCGTCGCGTGATGCACGGCGTGCTTGTGGCGCCACCACGCGAACGGCATGAAGAGAACGACGCCGAGCGCCGCGCCGAGCATCGCGTTCGCCCGCTTCGACCGCAGGAACGAGCCGTGTGCGCAGTCGTGGAAGACGATGAACGTGCGGATGAGGAACCCGGCGGCCGGGATCGCGAGCACGAGCACGAGCAGATACGAGACCTCGGTCAGCGACGAACATCGCCGCCACGAGCGCCAGGTAGGCGACGACCGACGTGGCGAGGTCGAACAGAGCCGACCGCAGCCGCGGCGTCATGTGGGGCGACGAGGGCGCTGCGTCTCGCTGGTGGCTGTTGCGAAAGGTCGATGGAGGGGGCCTCTTTCCCGCTTCGAGCTCCCGCATCGCACCGCTCCGCAGGATCGAGCCCATGGTAGTCGACCCGGCGGTCCTCCGGCGAGAGCGTTCCCGCGGCGAAGTTCACCGTCCAGACGCCCACACCCGACCGCGATGAGGATAGGCTCGCAGGCACGTGGCCGGAAGCGCTGTCGGCGAAACGGGCGTGGTGTCGTCGGCCTCGGAGGCCGGGCATCCGGCTGACGGACCGGCATCAGCTCGCCGGGGCGTGGCTCGATCGTGATCTGGGCTGGCTCGAGTTCAACGGGCGCGTGCTCCACGAAGCCCTCGACGAGCGTACGCCGCTCCTCGAGCGGGTCAAGTTCCTCGCGATCTTCTCGTCCAACCTGGACGAGTTCTTCATGAAGCGCGTGTCCCTGCTGCGCCCGGAGCCGCTCGACGTCGCGCGAACCTCCCGGAAGCGACGCGAGCTGCATCACACCGTGAGGGAGCGGATCCTCCGGTTGCTCGAGCAGCAGGCGGCGTGTTACAGCGAGATCATCCGTCCCCGCCTCGCGGAGCATGGGATCAGGCTCGTCGACTGGGAGGAGTTGACGCGCGAGGAGCGTGACCAGGCCTCCTCCACCTTCGACTCGGTGGTCTCGCCGGTGCTGACGCCGCTCTCGCTCGACGCGTCACATCCGTTCCCGTTCATCTCGAATCTCTCCACCTCGTGGGAGTTCCGCCTGGCCGAGCCCACCTCGGGCGAGTCTGTCCTCGTCCGGGTCAGGGTCCCCCACGAGCTCCCGCAGTGGCTCGAGGTCGGCACCGGAAGCTCCTCCGAGGGCCGGGTGTTCGTCAGGCTGGACGAGATCATCGCTGCGAACGCGGAGAAGCTCTTCCCGGGCATGGCGATCGAGGCTGCCAGCCTGATCCGTGTCTGCCGCGACGCCGAGGTCGAGCTCGACGACGATGGCCTCGACAAGCGGGCGTTCGTCGAGGAAGAGGTGCGCCAGCGGCGCTTCGAGCCGGTCGTGTGTCCTCGAGGTGCAGCCCAACGCGGATCCGGCGAGCGTGGCCGCGCTCAGAGAGCATTTCGGCCTCGAGCCCGAGGACGTCTACGAGCTGCGAGAGCTGCTCGACTACACGACCCTGTTCGAGATCGCCGCGCTCGACCTCGACGACCTCCACGATCCTCCGTGGACGCCGCTCGCTCCGACGAGCCTCGAGGCGCACGCCGACATCTTCGAGGCGATCCGGACCGAGGACATCCTGCTGCACCATCCCTACGACAGCTTCGACGCGAGCGTCGAGCGGTTCATCCGCGAGGCCGCCGACGACCCGCTCACGGTCTCGATCAAGATGACCGTCTACCGCGTCGGCGACGACACGCCGTTCGTCCAGTCTCTGATCCGTGCAGCCGAAGCGGGCAAGCAGGTCGCGTGCGCGATCGAGCTCAGCGCGCGTTTCGACGAGGAGCGAAACCTGCACTGGGCTCGCGAGCTCGAAGGCATCGGCGCCCACGTCGTCTACGGCGTGACCGGGCTGAAGACGCACAGCAAGACCGCGCTCGTCGTCCGGCGCGAACAGGGTGGGATTCGCTGCTACGCACACGTCGCGACCGGCAACTACCACGTGCGCACCGCGCGACTGTACGAGGACCTCGGGCTGCTCACCGCCGATCCGACCGTCACCCGCGACGTGGTCACGCTCTTCCATTACCTCACCGGCAGGTCGAGGACGCCGTCATTCCAGACGCTTCTCGTCGCTCCCGTGAACATGCGGTCGGAGTTCGTGCGCCTGGTGGAGAACGAGATCGAGAACGTCCTGACGGGACGGCCGGCGCGGATCGTCTGCAAGCTGAACCAGCTCGAGGATCCCGAGATGTGCGTCCTGCTGTCGCGTGCGTCACAGGCCGGGGTCCCGATCGATCTCGTCGTGCGCGGCTTCTGCTGCCTGGCACCCGGCGTCGCCGGCGTGACCGACAACGTGCGGGTCCGCTCGGTGATCGGCCGCTTCCTCGAGCACTCGCGCATCTACCACTTCGCGGCGGGCTCGGACGATCCCGGCGAAGGCGAGTTCCTCATCGGCTCGGCCGACTGGATGCACCGGAACCTGTCCGAACGCGTGGAGGCGGCGGTACCCATCCGCGATCGACGCCTCCGTATGCAGCTCTGGGAGGTCCTCGAGACGAACCTTGCCGATCGCCGGAGCGCCTGGCAGATGCAGACCGACGGGACGTACGTGCAGCTCGTCCCCGAGACCGACGACGGTGTCGGCTCGCAGGGCACGCACGCGACGATGATGCGCCTCGCGCGTTCGCGTCACGGCGTCTAGCCCGGGACGCTACGACGACGAGTAGGCCGGGACCGGCGGCGGCGCGGCCATCCGTCGCCGCTGCATGCGGTAGACGGGGACCCCGAGCAGCAGCGCGACGCCCGCATAGACGTAGGGCGCCCAGTACAGGAACGTCCCCTCGCCCGCGCCGGTGTCGCGCGAGTACCAGATGAAGAGCACCGAGAACACGAGCGCGACGACGGCGATGGCGAGATCGCGGACGAAGTGGGCCGTCGAGCCCCCGCGGTTGTCGATCCACCGCCACTTCGCCTGTGCGAGCGCGGAGCAGCCGTACGGGATCGCGGCGGTGATCCCGGTCATCAAGACGAGTGTGGTGAACGCGCTCGTGCCGCTCGACCCGATGTAGTTGACGAGAGCCGCGATCGAGGCGAGGGTCGTCGAGACGACGATGCCGAACGCCGGCACGCCGTTCCCCGAGATCCGCTTGAAGCGATCGGGGAAGATGCCGTCCTTCGACGCCGCGAGCGGCATCTCCGCGCAGATCATCGTCCAGCCGTTGAGCGCTCCCAGGCCGGAGATGATCACCAGGATGGCCATGATGTTCCCGGCCCAGCTGCCGCCGAAGATCTCGTTTGCCGCCGCGGAGTACGGCGCAGTCGACGTGGCGAGCTCGGAGTTCGGGAGGATCCCGAACACGGCGATCAGCGAGAGCATGTAGACGACCGCCGTCGCGAGGGTGCCGAGGATCGTCGCGCGGGGCACGTTGCGATCGGAGTCGCGAACCTTCCCGGCGGCGACGGAGGCTGTCTCGACGCCGATGTAGCTGAACAGGGCGATCGCCATCCCGCCGCCGATCGCCGAGATCGTGCTCTCGGCGCTGACGTTCCAGGGCGTGTAGTTGGCGGTGTCGATGTAGAAGAGGCCGACCGTCGACATGAACGCCAGCGCGAAGAACTTCAGGACGGTCGTCACGGCCTGGATCGCGCCCATGTTCTTGACACCGGTGAGATTCACGGCGGCGGCAAGCCACAGGCCGGCGAGGACGAACAGGACCGA
The DNA here is from genome assembly GCA_963738895.1 of uncultured Actinomycetota bacterium. Lineage (GTDB taxonomy): Bacteria > Actinomycetota > Thermoleophilia > Gaiellales > Gaiellaceae > PALSA-600. The sequence continues at coordinate 129,160 of CAVTYN010000007.1, read as the reverse complement.
GAGCCAGCGCTCGTGGCTCTTGTTGATGAAGTACTCGACGTACAGCACCCACCCGACGGCGATCGCGGCGTTCCCGGCCCAGGCCGTGATCCAGTACGACCAGGCGTTCGCGAACCCGGTCGCGTTCCCGAACGCGACGCGTGCGTAGGCATACGGGCCGCCGTCGGCGGGCAACCGGCGTGAGAGCGCTCCGAACAGCACCGCAAGTGCGAGGGCGCCGACGGTCGTGAGGGCCACCGAGACGAGGCTGATCGGGCCGTAGGTCGCGAGCGAGCTCGGCAAGTTGAAGATGCCGACCCCGATGATGCTGCCCATGATCAGGGCGATCGCGAGCGGAAGCCCGAACCCGCCGGCGGATGTATCCCCCTGCGGCACGGAGTCGCGCCCGACAGCAGGCGTCGGCTCTGGTCTTGCAGTCGCCATGAGAGTGAGGCCGGCGCCGATCAGCCGAGGTGGCCGCGGGTGGCTCCCACCTTCTCGCTCACCTCGATGCCGTCGGCCTCGAGCGTCACGACCGTTCCCGCCTCGCCGCGCACGAGAGCCTCGCTGTCTGCGATCGAGCCGATCACGGCGATCCGTCCGGGCTTCTCCGCGAAGGAGCACGCAGCGCGGATCTTCGGCCCCATCGAGCCCTCGGCGAAGCCCGTCTCGGCGAGAGCCTCCGGCGTCGCGCGCCGGATCGCGCGCTGCTCCGGCGTGCCCCAGTCGAGGTAGGCCGCGTCGACGTCGGTGATGATCGCGAGCACATCTGCGTCGAGATCGGCGGCCAGAAGCGAGCCGGCCAGGTCCTTGTCGATGACTGCCTCGACGCCTTCGAGCCTGCGCCCCGGCACAGCCGGCTCGTCCGTGTACTTCGTCGGAATGCCGCCGCCGCCGGCGCAGATCACGATCCAGCCGCCGTCGAGCAGCGCCCGGATCGCCGGGGCGCCGAAGATCCGCTTCGGGAGCGGCGAGGGCACGACACGCCGGAAGCTGTCGCCGTCGGGCTTCACCACCCAGCCCTTCTCGACGGCGAGCCGGTTCGCCTCCGCCTCGTCGTAGATCGGGCCGATCGGCTTCGTCGGGTTGTCGAACGCCGGGTCGTCGCGGTCGACCTCGATCATCGTCAGGAGGGTCGCGATGTGCTTCTCGGACGGAAGCGCGTTGCCGAGCTCCTGCTCGAGCATGTACCCGATCATCCCTTCGGTCTGGGCGACGAGAACGTCGAGGGGGTAGGTGTCGACCGCGGTGTAGGCGGAGCCCTGGAGAGCGAGCAGGCCCACCTGCGGGCCGTTGCCGTGCGCCACGACGAGCTCATGCTCCGCGGCGATCGGTGCGAGGGCCTCGCAGGCCGCTTTCGCGTTGCGGCGCTGGTTCTCTGCCGAGAGCGCCTCGCCCCGTCTCAGCAGGGCGTTGCCTCCAAGCGCGGCGACGACGCGCATCCGTCAGTCCCCCAGCGTCGCGACCATGACGGCCTTGATCGTGTGCAACCGGTTCTCGGCCTCGTCGAAGACGATCGAGGCAGGCGACTCGAAGACCTCGTCGGTCACCTCGAGTGCCTCCAGCCCGTACTTCTCGAAGATCTCCTTGCCGACCTCGGTGTCCGTGTTGTGGAACGCCGGCAGGCAGTGCATGAACTTCACCTCCGGGTTGCCCGTCAGCTCCATCAGCTTCGAGTTGACCTGGTAGGGGAGCAGCATCTCGATCCGCTCCTTCCACACCTCGTCCGGCTCCCCCATCGAGACCCAGACATCGGTGGCGAGCACGTCTGCGCCCTTGACCGCCTGCTCGACGTCCTCGGTGATCGTCAGCCGCGCGCCGCTCTCCTCCGCGATCTCGTGGGCGAGCTCGACGATCTCCTGTCGGGGCTGGAGCGAGGCAGGTGAGCAGAGCCGGACGTCCATGCCGAGCTTGGCCCCGCCGATGAGGTAGCTGTCGGCCATGTTGAAGCGGGCGTCGCCGAGGTAGCAGAACACGACCTCCTCGTACGGCTTCGGCACGTGCTCTCGGATCGTCAGGTAGTCGGCGAGCATCTGGGTGGGGTGCCATTCGTCGGTGAGGCCGTTGTAGACGGGCACCCCCGACCACTCGGCGAGCTCCTCGGCGACCGTCTCCGCGAAGCCCCGGAACTCGATCGCGTCGTACATGCGGCCGAGCACCCGCGCCGTGTCCTTCGCCGTCTCCTTGTGCCCCATGTGCGAGCCGCTCGGCCCGATGAAGGTCACGTGGGCGCCCTGGTCGTAGGCGGCGACCTCGAACGCGCACCGGGTGCGCGTGGAGTCCTTCTCGAAGATCAGCGCGATCTCTCTTCCGACGAGCCGCTGCTCCTCGCGCCGCTCCTTCTTCGCGGCCTTCAGCTCGGCCGCCAGGTCGATCAGATACAGGATCTCGTCGCGCGAGAAGTCCTTGAGCGCGAGAAAGCTGCGTCCATTGAGATTGATAACGGTGCTCATGCTCGTCCTCCCTTTCAGGCGTCGCGGGAAATGGGGCAGGTCATGCAGTGGCCGCCGCCGCGGCCGCGGCCGAGCTCCTGGCCTGCGATCGCGTGGACCTCGACACCGGCCTTCTCGAGCTTGAAGTTCGTCGCCTCGTTGCGCTCGTAGGCGACGATCACACCGGGCGCGAGCGCGACGACGTTGTTGCCGTCGTCCCACTGGTTGCGTTCGGCCTCGAACTCGTCGCCGCCGGTCGTGACGACCGTCAGCGGCTCGATCCCGAGGGCGTCCCCCACCTCCTCGAGGAACGTCCGCTCCGACAGCTCGCGCGCTGACGCCGCCGTCCCCATCGGGCCGGAAGAGGATCGGCAGGATCTGGTTCACGACCGGCTCGTAGATCGTGACCACGTTGCGGTTGCAGAAGGTGAACACCGTGTCCAGGTGCATGGCGGCCCGCTCGCGCGGCATCTGCGCCCCGATCACCAGGCGCGCCGCGCCGGCGGCGAACAGGTTCTGGGCGAGGATGCTCACGGCGCGGGCCGTGCTCCGCTCCCCCATGCCGACGAGGACGACGCCGTCTCCGACGGGCATGATGTCGCCCCCTTCGATCGTGGCGCCGCCCCAGTCGTGGTCGACGCCGCCGTACCAGATCGAGAAGCCGGCGTCGCGGAACCGCGGGTGGAAGCGATAGATCGCCTCGACGTTGAGGGTCTCGTGCTGGCGGGCCGGCCAGTACATCTGCGTGATCGCGACCCCGCCGTAGATCCAGGCGCTCGTGTCGCGCGTGAAGAGCTGGTTCGGCAACGGCGGGATCACGAAGTCGGTGACCTGCATCGCGCGGCCGATGTTCGTCCGCACGTCGTCCGGCAGGTCGTTGATGGTGACGCCGCCGGTCAGTCGCGTCGCGAGCTCGTCTGCGGGCATCTCGGTCATCCACTCGGTGAGCGGCTGGGCGAACATGACCGTGACCTCCTCGGGTCGGAGCCGGTGGGCGAGGACCCACTCGCGGGCGGCACCATCGGCGAGCGTCTCGGCGAGGAGCTCGTGCAGGAGCACCACCTCGACGCCTCGCTCTCGCATCACGTCGACGAAGGCATCGAACTCCTGGCGCGCCCGTCGCACCCAGATGACGTCGTCGAACAGCAGCTCGTGGCAGTTGGAGGGCGAGAGGCGCTCGTGGGCGAGGTCCGGCCGATGCACCATCACGGTGCGTAGCGTCCCGACCTCGGAGTTCGCGCCGAGTGTGAGTTCAGTTTCGGTGGTGGTCATGGTCGGTTCTCCTCTCGGACGGGGCTACTGCACCGCGGCGGCGATGCCGAGCAGTGCGCAGCAGACGACGAAGACTGCGAGCAGGTAGGGCCAGACGAACTTCAGATAGCGGTCATAGCCGACCTTCGAAAGCGCGAGGCCGCCCATGATCACTGCCGATGTGGGCGTCACGACGTTGACGAAGCCGGATGCCGCCTGGAATGCGGTGACCACGAGCGCGCGCGATACGCCCGCGAAGTCGGCGAGCGGGGCGAGAATGGGCATCACGAGCGCCGCATGGCCGGACGACGACGGCACGAGGAACGCGATCGGGATGTTGACCAGGAACGCGACGATCGCGAAGACGCCGGCCGAGGTTCCGCTGACGGCGTTCTCCATGGCATGCAGGAGCGTGTCCGTCATGTAGGAGTTGCGCATGACGACCGTGATGCCGCGGGCGAGCACGATGATCAGGCCCGCGCCGAGGAAGTCGGCGGCTCCGGCGACGATCGTGTTGACCGTCCCCTCCTCCCCGAGCTTGCCGATGAGGCCGATGACGACCGCCATCACGAGGAACAGCACGGCGGCCTCGGGGAAATAGAAGTCCGCGAAGGTCGGCAGCGGGAAGTTGCTCCCGAAAGACTCCGACCAGATGTCGTTCCACGGGATGAAGCCGTAGATCATCGTGAGGAACGCGAAGCCGAACAGGACGAGGGCGACGATCTGCCGCCCTGTGAGTGACGGGACGTCCTGGACGAGCCCCCGTGCCTCCGTGGCATCGCTCGCCGAGACACCGACGATCGAGCGTTCGGGCGAGCGGGCGACGCCGCGGGCATACCAGAGCACGTAGCCGATGCCGATCGCGACCACGATGATCCAGAGCAGGATGCGCAGGCCGATCCCTTCGCCGATGCTGATCCCCGCTGCATCGGAGGCCACGCCGGTCGCGAACGGATTGACGGTCGAGCCGATCACACCGCTCCCCGCCCCGAGGAAGATGATCGCCGCGGCAACGAGGCGGTCGTAGTTCAGCGCGAGCGCGAGCGGAACGAGCAGGACGAAGAACCCGAGCGTCTCCTCCCACATGCCGTACGTCGTCCCGCCGAGGGCGAAGATCAGCATCAGAATCGCGATCAGCACCGAGCCGCTGTGGCGAAATCGCAGCGCGAGCCGGCCGATGCCGGTCTCGATCGCGCCCGTCTTCATCGTCACCGTGATGAACGCGCCAACCGCGAGGACGAAGAAGAAGATCGCGGCCGAACCGTAGAGGAATCCCTCCTCCCACGGCCCGACGAAGCCGTTCGACGCCTCGACGCCATAGAGGCCGTTCGACGGTGCGATCCAGAGCTGTTTGAAGCGGTAGGAGAACGACGTGTCGACGCAGTTGACGCCCGGCATAACCTCGACGGCCTGCGGCGCATCCACCGCGTCCGCGGGCGCCGTCCCGCTCTCCGCAGCGGACGGAACGTCGAGGCTGTCGCCACCGGCCTCGACCGAGTTGCAGGAGGGCAGCTTGTGGTACGACCCCGGGATCGGACCGCCGGTCTTGGAATCCGTGGTGTACCTGCCGGCCGGGACGAAGAACGAGGCGACCCAGACGAGGAGCAGGACGGCGGCGAGGACGGTGAACGCCGTCGGGAACCTGATCCCGCTCTTCTGATCGATCGGAGGCTCATCGCCGGCCACATCCTGGGACGGCTCCGGGTGACTCACCAGGTCATTCCCTCATTCCCCCAGTCCCTGTCCGTGAATACCAGGCTCCTCCGCTCGCTCCCCAGCACCGCAACACTAGCCAGCGCTCCACGCCGTCAGGTTTCATTCCGGTAACCCGGTATGACTATGCTCGCGGCGTTGTTGAGGTTGGCGACAGGGGGACATGGATGAGCGACGCGCCGATCGAGCCGGTTCCGGGCGACCCGGACCCACGACCCTCTCGCGTCCCGGCCTCCGCCCGCAAGGCGATGACGAAAGGCGCCGCGGTCACCGAGCGTGGCCGTCTCTGGATCGAGAATCAGCCGCCCGATTCTCGTAAGGGAGCCACGGTGGGTTGGGTGCGGCGCTATCAGGCTGCCGACGGGCAGTTGTATGCCGTGCTCCTCAGCGCGTACCTCCTGCTGACGATGGTGCCGGTCATACTGGTGACCGCGAGCTACGTCTACAAGGATCCGACCGCGCTCGCGCACCGGATCGAGCACCGCCTCCGGCTGCACGGCACAACGGCGGCTCTCTTCTCGTCGGTGATGCTCGGCGCGGGCGAGCACAAGCTCTCGGGTGTCGTGATCGCCATCGTCGACCTGTTCTTCTTCGGTCTCGGGTTCGCCCGCGTGCTTCAGCTGGCTCATGCCCGTTCCTGGGGGATCGACCTGCGCAAGTCGGCGATCCTGGACCAGGCCCGGTATGCGGAGGTTCTCGGTGCGATGGTGCTGGGGGCGATCCTGTTCGTGTTCCAGGGCAAGGAGCTGCGAGGAGAACCGTCCTGGATCGGCTGGATCCTGGACCTCGGCTGGATCGCGCTGCTGCTCGCCTTCTTCGTCTGGGCGCCGCGTCTACTGCTCCATCACCGCGTCGCCGCACGCGACCTGTTCCCCGGTGCAGTCTTCACCGTGCTCGGGCTCGTCGGCTTGCGGCTCATCTCGGTGCTGCTTCTCACTCACTGGCTGAACTGGTACTCGACGACCTACGGGGCGTTCGGGATCGTGATCGCGGCCTTCTTCTGGATCATCCTCATCGGGACGGTCCTGATCCTCGCCGCCGCCCTCTCCCCCGCCCTTGCCCATCGCCGCGACCTGCGCGCGGCCCGAGTCTAGGAGCGCCTCGTATGGCTCGTGTCCTTCTCCTTGAACGTCAGATGGCGCGGTTCCTCCGAAAGCCCGTGACCGTACGGAGCGCCGCGAGTGTCATCGTCAGCACTACGGCGGTGATCGTCCTCATCAGCGGCGTGCTGATGAGGGTGCTCGACCACCGCGAGTATCCGAACATCTTCATCGGGATCTGGTGGGCGATTCAGACCGTGACGACCGTCGGGTACGGCGACGTGACGCCCAAGGCTGTCGCCGGGCGGATCGTCGCAGCAGTCGTCATGCTCGAAGGAATCGCGTTCGTCGCGATCGTCACCGCCGCGATCACCTCGACGTTCGTGGCGCGCGCCGGGCATCTCCAGGACGTCGCCGAAGCGGACGCCGATGCGAAGAGAGACGCGAGCATCCAGTCGAGCCTCGCCGAGGTCACCCGGCGCCTCGACCGGCTCGAGACGATGATGCGCACCCTCACCGACCGCTGACCCGTCGGTCTCGCGCCGCCCGTCTCAGCGCTTGATGATGTTGTGGATCTCGACGATCTCGGGCGGCCCGGCGAGCTCGACCCCACCGTCGGTGAGGATCGGCATCAGGGTCTCTCCGAACGCCTCGAACTGCTCCAGCGAATCCCAGATCTCACTGACACGGAAGCTCCCGCCCGAGGTGAAAGCGACGTGAAACTCGAGCCCGTCGGGCGGGAACGGGCCCGACTCCTCGATCGCGGGCATCGTCGCGTCGTACTTCTCGGCCGTCATGCTCGGCGCTCCGGTAAAGCGGACAAGGACGCTCATGTTGTCTCCTTCGTTGACGTGTAGCGGCACCCTACTCCGGGACCGGTCCGCCCGCCAGACGCGGACTGGCCGCAGTGATGGGTCGAGGTTGTGAAGCTGCCAGCTCCTCGGGTCGGCGTGTGCGATGATCGAGCCGTTCGGCCGTAGGGTGGTGCGACCCGACGTGGCATCGCTCTCGACCACGAGATGAAGGGGGAAGAGCCATGGCCACTGCCACGCTCAAGGCGCCGCCGACGATCACGACGGCGGACGGCACGCTCATCTACTACAAGGACTGGGGCTCCGGGCAGCCGATCGTCTTCAGCCACGGCTGGCCGCTGACCGCGGATGCCTGGGACGACCAGCTGAATTTCTGTCGCGTCGAACGGCTTCCGCGGGGTTGCGCACGACCGGCGCGGCCACGGCCGCTCGAGCCAGCCGTGGAACGGCAACGATCTCGACCAGTACGCCGACGACCTGGCGGAGCTGATCGAGCAGCTCGACCTGCGAGACGTCATCCTCGTCGGTCACTCGACCGGCGGCGGAGAGGTGACGCGCTACATCGGCCGTCACGGAACCGATCGCGTCGCGAAGGCGATGCTCGTCGATGCGATCCCGCCGTTGATGCTGAAGACCGACGCGAATCCGGGCGGGCTGCCGATCGAGGCGTTCGACGAGATCCGCGCCGGCGTCGCCGCCGACCGCTCGCAGTTCTACGAGGACCTGAGCGCTCCGTTCTACGGCGCGAACCGCGACGGCTCGACCGTCTCGCAGGGCGTTCGCGACGACTTCTGGCTCATGAGCATGAGGCCGGGCTCAAAGGCGCCTACGACTGCATCAAGGCGTTCTCGGAGACCGACTCTCACCGAGGATCTGAAGCGGTTCGACGTTCCGACCCTGATCTCCACGGCGACGACGACCAGATCGTGCCGATCGCAGACTCCGCGCTCCTCTCCTCGAAGATCATCCCGAACGCCGAGCTGAAGATCTACCCCGGTGCACCGCACGGCCTCATGGTCACGCACAAGGAACAGTTCAACGCCGATCTGCTCGCGTTCATCAAGAGCTGACCGGCTCCGTCGTCTCCGTGAACGTCGGCCTCCCCCGGGAGGTCGACTGGCGGGGCGAGGCGGTGACGACCGGGATCTTCAAGGAGCCCGTCGACCGGACCGGTCCGAGCGGCCGGGATCAACCTGGACGGCGACCGACAGGCCGACCTGAGCGTGCACGGCGGGCCCGACAAGGCCGTCTACGTCTACCCGGTCGAGCACTACCCGTACTGGCAGGAGGAGCTCGGTCGAGAGCTGCCGTTGGGCATGTTCGGAGAGAACCTCACGGTCGGCGGAGCACCACTGGAGAACGAGCTCGGGATCGGCGACCGGCTCCGGATCGGCTCCGCGGAGTTCCTCGTCGTCCAGCCGCGGCTTCCCTGCTTCAAGCTCGGGATCCGCTTCGACGACCCGGGTATGGTGAGACGCTTCCTGAGAGCGGGACGGAGCGGCTACTACCTCCGGATCGCGTCCGAGGGAGAGGTCGAGGCCGGCGACCGGATCGACATCGTCGCGCCCGACCCGGCGGGGGTCCCGGTCTCCGAGCTCACACGTCTCTTCACACGCGACCAGGACGACATCGAAGCGATCCGTCGGCTGCTCGCCGTCGACACGCTCCCCGACGAGTGGAGAGCGTACTTCGAGCAGGCAGCGAATCCGGCAAGCCGTTGACCACGACCGACAGGAGGTACGCGCTATGACCGACCCGCCGATCGACACGCCGGCCGCGAAGCTCGAGCGCTCCTACATCGTCGAGGTGGGAGAGCCGATCGCCGAGCTCACAACTTGACATGCCCCGAATGGACGACCGACGCTGGTAGTGTTCCGCCTGTGGACAACGCGTCGGCTTTCGGCGACGTTTCGGGAGCCCAGACAGATCTCTCTGATGTTGTTCGCTGTCCAAGCTGCGGAACGGAGAACGCTCCGACGACGAAGTTCTGCGCAGAGTGCGGGACCTCGTTGGGCGTGCCGTGCCCGGAGTGCCAGTTCCGGAATCCGAGGAGCGCGACTCTCTGTGGCAACTGCGGCCACGAGCTGACGGGGACGTCCGGCGCCGAGCGGCGACACCTGACCGTCTTCTTCGCCGACCTCGTGGGCTCCACGACGCTGTCCGAGGTCCTGGACCCGGAGGAGCTGCGGGACCTGTACGCCAAGTACCAGGCGATCTCCTTCGAGGCGGTGCAGCGGTACTCCGGCCACCTCGCGCAATACCTCGGCGACGGGATCCTGGCCTACTTCGGCTTCCCGGCCGCGCACGAGGACGACGCCGTGCGCGCCGTGCACGCGGGGCTCGAGATCCTCGACGGCGTCGGGCGGATGGGGACGCCGGCGGAACGGCCGGCCGTGCGGATCGGCATCCACACCGGTCTCGTCGTGATCGGAGACGTCGGGATGGGGAACGGCCACGGGCAGATGCTCGCGCTCGGCGAGGCGCCGAACGTCGCCGCCCGCGTCCAGTCGGAGGCCGAGCCCGACATGCTCATGATCAGCGGCGAGACGCGCCGCCTCGTCGCCGGCCACTTCGCGCTGGAGGACGTCGGGCCGCGCACCCTGAAAGGCATCTCGCGCCCGATGCAGCTCTTCCGTGTGACTCGGAAAGAGCGACGCGCCGAGCCGCTTCCACGCGAAGGCCGCGCTGACGGGGCTGACGCCCTTCGTCGGCCGGGAGCAGGAGATGCGGACGATCGTGGAGGCCTGGGAGGAGGTCGCGAACGGCCACGGTCAGACCGTGCTGATCCGAGGCGAGGCGGGGATTGGAAAGTCGCGCCTGCTCGGAGCCGCGAAGGAGGCCGCCGGCGACAGGCTGCACGAGGTGTTCGAGGCCGAGTGCTCGCCCTACCACGCAAACAGCGCCCTGCACCCGATCATCGAGATGCTCGTCAGCCGCACGGGGATCGTGCACGACCTCCCCACCGCGGACAAGCTCGATCTGCTCGAGCAGTTCGCGGCGGGTCGCAGCGTACCGCTGGAGGAGGCCGTGTCGTTGCTCGCCGCCCTCCTCGACATCCCGACCGGAGATCGCTATCCGCCGATCGAGCTTCCTCCTGCCAGGCAGCGCCAGCGGACGCTCGAGGTTCTCGCCGCGCTACTGCTCCACTCGGTCGGGGGCTCCCCGATCCTTCTCCTGGTCGAGGACCTCCACTGGGCCGACCCGACGACGCTCGATCTGGTCGGCGAGCTCGTCGCCCGGCAGGAGACCGCTCCGTTGCTCCTCGTCTGCACCACCCGCCCAGAGCTCAGCGCGGCCTGGCTGGAACAGCTCCACACGCGTGAGATCGACGTCGCGCCGCTGCCGCAGGAGGACACACGCGCACTCGTGGCGAGCGTCGTCGGGAGGAAGAGCCTTCCGACAGAGCTACTGCAGGAGGTCATCAACCGCACGGGCGGCATCCCGCTCTTCGTGGAGGCGGTGACCCGCACCGTGATCGAGGCGGGCGTCCTCCGTGAGCTCGAGGACCGCTACGAGCTCACGGGGCCGCTCCCCTCCGAGCTGATCCCGGAAACGGTGCACGACTCCCTCATGGGCCGCATCGACCGGCTCGGCGAGGACAAGCAGGTGGCCCAGCTCGCAGCCGCCGTGGGACGCGAGTTCAGCTTCGGGCTGCTGCAGGACGTCCTCGGCACGAGAAGCGATGACCTCGCCAATGCCCTCGAGCATCTCGTCGACCTCGAGCTCGTGTCGAGGTCCGGTGATCCTCCCGCAGCCGTCTACACCTTCAAGCACGCCCTCATCCAGGACGCGGCCTACGAGTCGCTTCTGCGCAAGACCCGCCAGGAATTCCACGGCAAGATCGCCGAGGCGCTCAGCGACCGCTTCCCCGAGCTCGCCGAGTCGCAGCCCGAGCTGCTCGCCCGGCACTTCGAGGGTGCCGGACGGACGGACGAGGCGATCGCGAGCTGGATGAAGGCCGGCCTGCAGGCTCAACGGCACTCCGCCTTGCAGGAGTGCGTCGCGCATCTACGGCATGCGATCGCGCTCCTCGAGCTCGCAACCGGCTGACGATCCGAAACGGCTGCAGTCCGAGATGGAGGTGCACCTCGCGCTGTGGCCGGCTCTGATGGCAACGCTCGGATGGGGCTCACCGGAGGTCGAGGCTGCGTGCATCCGGTCGCGCGGAGCTCTGTGAGAGGCTGCAGAACACCGACGGGCTGCTCGGGTCGCTGTGGGGGCTCTGGACCGTGTATTTCCTCCGTGCGAACATGGACGAGGCGCTCGAGGCGGCCAGGCCGGTGCTCGAGCTGGCGCTGGAGACGGAGCAGCCCGGTTCTCCAGATCGTGGCCCGGCAGGCCGTCGGCTACACGAGCTACTTCCGCGGCGATTTCCCGGAGGCCCTCAGGCAGGCGGAGATGGCACTCGCGCACTACGACCTGGAGCAGGAACGGGCGCTCGTCGAGGCGTTCCAGCTCCCGCTCTCCTTCGCGTGCTCGAACTTTCGCTCGATGAGCCTCTGGTTGATGGGCTATCCGGAACGGGCCGAGCGGCAACGTCAAGCCGGGCGGGAGATGATCGACGGCCTGGCGATCTCCGCCGGCACCGCCTACGGCCTCGGCAACGAGCTGATGATCCACTACGCGCGGCGGGATCGAGCCGCGATCGCGTCGATCGCAGAGCGCCTCCACACCCTCTCGACCGACGACGGCTATCTCCTCTGGGCCGCGCAGGCACGGATCTACCGGGGCTGGGTCCAGACGATGGAGGGGAACCCCGATGACGGGATCGCCGAGATGGACGCGGGCCTGAACGACTACCGGCTCACCGGGCTCCGCGATCATGATGCCGCAGTTCTGCCTCATGAGAGCGGAGGCGCTCGTCGCCGCGAAGCGTCCGGGTGAGGCCCTGGCATCGCTATCCGAAGGGCTCAAGATCTGCGCACAGCACAACGAGCGCGTCCTCGAGTCGGAGCTGCAGCGCCTCAAGGGAGAGATCCAGATCGGTCAGGGAGCTGCCAGTGCCGGCGAGGCCAGCTTGCGGAGAGCGATCGAGATCGCGAGAGCGCAGCAGGCACGCACACTCGAGCTGCGGGCCGTGCTCGTGCTTGCAGGGCTGCTTCGCGATCAGGGTCGCGCCCAGGAGGTCGACGCCGAGCTTCGCACGGTCTACGAGTGGTTCACGGAGGGGCACGGCACGTCCGAAGTGAGCGAGGCGCGCGCGCTCCTCGACGCGCTCCCTACATGAAGCTGCTCGCGAGCGGTGGATACGGGAGACTCAGCCGCCACGGCGCACGCAGCTCGTAGCAACCGAGCACGGACTCGTCGATCCCGGGCGACAGCCCTGTCTCCGGGTACCGCCCGCCGGAGAACCCCGGCACGTACTCCACGAAGATGTCCATCGCCGTCTTCAGCGGCCGCACGGTGGCCACGGCCCAGTTCTTGTCGAAGTCGGAGAGGATGAAGAACGGCCCCAGCGAGGCGGGGACCTGCGAGATGATCGGCTGGGAGAGCATCTGGCGTACGGGCTCGAAGTTCGCGTACTCGCGGATCGGGCGGTGCTCGCCCGCTGCCTCCCAGCTGACTGTCGTGATCGGCCGGTCGTTGTCGTCGGCCACCGAGTAGGTGTCGGCGGTCACGGTGAACCTGGCCATGTGCTTTGCGAAGCCCCAGAAGAGCACTCCGCCCACGGTGGCGAAGAGGTTGTCCAGGTGGAGTCGAGGCATGAAGTAGTACGGGCCGGGCTTCCCCGGCGTCGGTGCGCCACCCGAGATGAACGTGAACGGCACGCCCACGCTGTGCTCGTGGTAGGTCATGTTCGGGAGGAGCGTCGGGATCGACATCTGCGCGCGGAACATGTCGTGGAAGAAGAGAATGACGGGATGGGTGCCGGGCGGGGAGACGCTCTGCTCGCCGAGCCTCATGCCGGCGGGCAGGAAGTCGCTCACGTGCTCACTTCGGCAGCGCCACGGTCACGCCGCGCATGGTGCCGTCGCCGTGCAGGTTGATCGCCGCAAACGGATTGCTCGGGTTCATGTCGCTTCCTCTCCTGGGCAGGACACGGCAGTGGGATGAGCAGCCGGCTCTCGGCGGTGGTGCTCGGGGCCACAGGGCACCTGGGCCAGGCCGCAATCCGTGAGCTCCTGAGCAGGGGCTGGCAGGTGAGCGCCGCCACGCGCCAGACGACCACGCGATCGCTCGAGGGGCTCGACGTACGCCTGCTTCCCGGTGATGCCGACTGGCCCGGGCAGCTGGAGCGCTGGGTGGCCGGCCACCAGCTCGTGGTCGATGCAGCCGCTCCGGCGCCGCTCGGCACGTACTCGGCCCTCGGCAGCTCGCGCGTCCGATCCGATCGCCCCTGCCCGCCGGCGCACGCGGGCGCTCCTCGACGCCGCCGCGACCCACGGCGCGAAGCTCGCGTTCATCAGCTCGTTCACGACGCTGCCGCGCCCGGACCCGGGACTGCGCGACCTCGAGTCGCACTGGCGCCGGCAGGCCTATCCGTACTTCGCCGTCAAGGAGGTGATGGAGACGATGGTGCTCGATGCCGCAAGCACCGGCCTGCCCGCGGCGATCGTCAACCCGACCGCGTGCCTCGGGCCCTGGGAGCATCGGGGAGCGTCCTCCACCTTCGTCGGCCTCGTGGTGTCGCAGCGCCTCCCGTTCGTGATGCGCCAGATGATCAACGTGATCGACGTGCGCGACGTGGCGAGAGCCCTGCTCGACGCGGTGGACGCGGAGCGCTACGGCGTGCCGATCGCGCTCAGCGGGCATGACATCGCCCTCGACGAGCTGGCACGACGGTTGAGCGAGCTCGCCGGCGTGCGAGCCCCGGTTCCCGCCGACTCTCGACTGGCGGCGCTGTTCGCGTTCTGGACCGAGTCGGCCCTCGCGCTGGCCGGCCGGGACGCACCGGACGTCCTCCGCGCCGTCCCACTCATCGCCGAGTGCCGGGCGATGGGGCCCGGGAGCGAGCAGCTCGCCCTGGGGGTGGCCGTCCGTCCCCTCGAGGACACGCTGCGGGATGCCGTTCAGTGGCATCGGAGCCTCGGCTGCGGTCGCTGACCGGGCGACGACTTCATCTGGCGGTGGGTCTCCGCCTGACCTTCCGGGCCGGTGACGGCGCGCCGGTCGAGGCTGCCGCTACGGCCGGCCCGGCATACCAGTCGGCGTCCCATGACTGGTCGAGCGGGAAGAGACGGTAGCTCTCCGACCCGGCCGCATCGCGCCGCACCACGAAGTCTGGCTTCTCGCGTGCCCCGGACAGGAGCGTGAAGAGCGTCTCGCGCTGCATACCGCTTCGCTGCCTGGCCAGAGTTCGCCAGCTCGAGGATGGACGGCCCTGCATGCCAGACCTGCGTCAGGGCCTCCGCCTCGCTCGCCTCCCCGGCGAGAGCATCGGCAATCGTCTTCCCGAGGCTCTTGATCGGCTCGTTCGTCTCGATCCGGTGAAACGCGGAGACGTTGGCTCCGATTCGATGCTCGGCTCGTACCTCCGGAGCCGGGGCGTCCCCGACCAGCCTCCGGCTCCCGACCTCGATCACCGCGTCGAGGAAGTCGCGTGTCCCCTCGAGGATCTTCCTGACGATGTCCTCCTCCGACGGCTGCATCAGGAACAGTGGCGGACCTACCGTCTGCCAGACGCCGTACTCGTGGAGCCGGTTCGAGCACGCATCCATCGTCGCCGTCAGCTCGATCAGGCTCCGGAGGTTGTCGATCATGACCTCCGCATAGCTCCGCAACGTCTTGGTGGTGCCGTACGACAACGACTGGAACTGGTACCCGGTCTGGCTCAGCGCATCGGTGAAGAACGCCTGCTCGGCCTCGGGCAACCGCTGGGGTGAGACTCCCGGCGAGCGCGTTTGCGTGGCGCTCGACGAGGTCCCGGCGCTCACGCCGCCAGCGAGCATCCTCGTCCCAGTTCCCCCACTCGCGCGAGAGGATCGTCTCGACCACGATCTGCGGATCGATCGTCTCGATCGCGGTCTTCGCTGCGGCGAGGGTGAGCAGCTTCCGCTGGGCGTCTCGCCGGAGCGAGAACTCGTACGCGACCTCGGACATGCGGCGCGGATCGCCCTCGTCCAGGGTGGCGACGAGCAACGGGCCGACCTTGATGTTCTCCTGCCTGTCGAGATACGACTCCATCGGCTCATCGTCGCTCGTGTCGGCGCTCTCCCACCTGCCCTCCGCGGAGTGGTGGAGGATCCGCTCTCCGAGTCCCTCCTCCATGGTCACGCGAAGCATGAACGGCCGGACGGGCTGCAGGTCCCAGGCGATGGCCGTGTCGGTGGCGCTGACGTTCTGGCCGACGAGCCCGAGCCGTTCGACCATCGGCTGCGTCGGGAACTCGTGGAGACGCACGATGAGCGGCTCCTCGATCTCGCGCAGGTCGTACACGTTCTTGAGCGAACGCGCCACGCGCACGATCGACTGGTAGCAGGCGCGAGCCGGGTCGGCCACGTCCCGAAACTGCTTCATTGTGTAGAGGGCGAACGGCTGGCCGTTCGCAAGCGGCTCCAGCGCGAGCGCGAGCATGTCCTGCAGGCACTGGTTCGTGCCGGCGTCGGCCTCGACGTTCTTCTTTCGGTGAAGCTCCTTTCGCAGGAGGGCGCTCCACGCGTCGGCGGTCACGCGCCACTCGGCTTCGTCCACGTCCTCGCCCATCACCCCCAGGTCGAGCTCGACGAGCTTCCGCATCTCCGACCGCTGCCCCTCCCCGACCACCGGCAGAACCTCGGCGGACATCTCGAGCAGGTTCTGCCGTGTCCCCGAGGTGGCTCCGCCGGCCTCGAACCAGACGTTCTGCGGCCTCACGAACGTCGCACGCGTCGTCGAGATGCCGAGGACCTCGGACCGCGCGGCCGCCGCGACCGTGTTGTCGACGAAGGTGAACACGGGAACGAGCCCGACGCCGCAGAGCTCCCACGTGCCGTTCGCGACGTTCTGCCGCTCCCGCTTCACGGGAACCAGAAAGGCGAGCTCGCAGTCCGCCCAGTCGCCGATGTTGTTCGTGGTCGACGTGACGTCACCGATGTCAGTGACCGTCAAGTAGACGTATGCATGGTCTGCGTCCGCGCTCCAGAGCCTGAATCGCTCGCGGGCGCTGTCGCTGCCCACGTCGGCGAGTGGCTCGTTGAGGTACTCGTCGAGGAACTGCGTCAGCTTCTCCCGCGATCGCAAGGAGCGGGAGCACCCGGATGGATGCCTCGGTGAAGACGAATGGGCCTGCAACCGAATCGATCGTCGAGCTGAGAGTCGTGTTGAACAGCTTCTCCTCGACCGCGATCTTGCCGCCTTGTCTCGCGGGCTCGAATCGACGTCCCGTGCTGTCCTCGTGCCAGACGCCGTCATCGCCGCGGCGAACGACGTTCGAGCCGCTGAGGTACTCCATGTTGACGTCGTACCAGAAGGGCAGCACCGGCTCGAGCTCGACGATCCCCACCTCCTCGCCCCCGATCCAGCGCCTCGAGACCTCGAGGCCGAGCGTCTCGACGATCGGCAGCGAGGGCCACTGGTGCAGCCTGATCGTGTACCCGCCGGACATGTCACCGAAGAGCATGCGCTCCTGGCCGAGGATGCCCATGCGATTGAACGACGTGAGCTGCATCGGCCCGTTGGTCAGCGCCTGGAAGCCGTACTGCTCGGGATGCTTCGACCGCCGGAACTGCTTGAGGTTGAGCGTGTTTGCGCTGAGGTTGGGCCGCAGCGGGAACGCCGACTGCGCCAGCTGACCCATCATCGCCATGGAGTTGGCTGCGCTCGAGCCCTCGTTCATCGGCATGATGCCGAGGCCCCTGAGCAGCCCGACGGCATCCCTGCCGAGCCCGGTGGCCGCCCCGGCGAGATTCGACGCGACGGCCCACGGCGCGAACGGGCTCGCGGGATCGGGAGGGATGCGGAAGCGTCGAGATCGGAGGCGTCCGCTCGACCTCGAGGAAGACATGCTCCTCGAGCTTTCTTCCGTAGTAGAGCTTCGGGAAGACCATCGTGCTCACGGTCGCCTGCGTGACCGGTGCCACCGGGTTCTCCATCCAGGCGGCGATCGTCGGTGTCAGCCTCGCGAGTGTCTTCGGCCAGCCGTAGACGGTCCGGCCGAGCCCCATCGAGAGATCGTCGTCGACGTAGATGAACGGCGCGACCGTGGCCCAGTCGCTGAAGACCCAGCGGCCGTCGACGACCTTGTACCACTCGAGCGGCACGCAGAACATGATCTCTCTCTGCGCCAGCCAACCCAGGTTCGCGGCCTCGAGGGCGAGCTTGCCGTAGTCGAGCATCATCAGGTACACGTACGGCGCCGGCACACGAAAGCGCCCGACCTCCGGTGGGATGAAGTTCAGGTGGCCGTCGACGAAGCGTTGGAGCGAGTCGATGTTCGCGCGCAGCGGGAAGACGCGTGCCGTCATCCCGGCGAACGAGAACGGGGGCTGGATCCGGAGCGAGCCGCCCGGCGCGTCACTGAACAGCGGCAAGTGCGGGCTCTGCGCGCGACGCCTCCATCTGGCTAGTCGCGCTCGATCACCCAGGTCGGCAGCGCCTCGATGAAGCGCTTGTCCCGCGAGTCGGGAAGACCCGCATAGACCAGCGTGAACTCGTGGCGGGCGGCGCCGGCCAGTCCCTGTGCCACCTGGCGAGCGTACTCGATGCAGCCGTACGAATCCATGAGCTCTCGCGCCCAGCGCACGTCGTCGTCGGAGCGTCTCGTGCGGGGACGGCCGAGCATCCGACGCAGCCGGGTGAGCTCGGCGGCGTGAGGCTTGCTCGAACAGGTGGATCAACATCAGCGTCCGCTTGCCCTCACGGATGTCGCCGGAGAGCTCCTTCCCGTACGCCTCCGGATCGCCCACCAGATTGAGGAGGTCGTCCTGGATCTGGAAGGCCGCGCCGAGGAAGAAGCCGAAGCGGATGAGTCGGTCGAGCTCGAAGGTCCCGGCGGTGCCGATCAGGGCGCCGACCCGGCTCGGATGGATCGTCGCGAGCCAGCAGGTCTTCTTCAGCACCATCTCGAGATAGTCGGCCTCGGTCACGTCCGTGACGTTGTCGCGCCGCCAGCCCAGTTCGAGCGCCTGGCCCTCGGCGGACTCGCGTGCCATGCGCTCGGTCTCCTCGATGATGCGCAGCGAGAGCTGGTGCCCGAGGACGAACCGGTTGTCGAGCAGCGGGCGCATCGACATCAGCGAGAGGACGTCGCCGACGTTGATCGCGATCGGGACGCCCTCGGTGGCGTGGAGCGTCGGCCGTCCGCGGCGCTGCTCGCTCTCGTCCTGGATGTCGTCGTGAATGAGCATCGCGTTGTGCATCAGCTCGATCGACACCGCCGTGCGAATCGCCGCGTCGATCGGTGTCCCGAAGGCCCGCGCGGTGGCGATGCACAGGCTGGGCCGGAAGCTCCGCCCGCCTCTCCGCGGGTAGTCGGGGAGCAGGTCGTACAGGTATCGGCGCGGCTCGGCATCCGGGAGGTACTGGAAGAGCAGGCTGCGTGTCGCTTCGCCGTACTCGCGTAGCACCGACGGAACGAGCTTCTCCTCGGCGATGGTCGGTGCCGCAGACATCCCTTCCCGGCGCCTCTCCTAGACCCTCGGCCGCGCGCGTGCAGACATCAGCTCTCCGGCAGCACGTCGACCCGCAACTCCCCGCGGTGGTTGTGGTCCTTGTCGCGGACGGTGAACGTGTACGAGTCGGCCGGCTGGTCGTCCGGCACGGTCACGCTCACTCGTACGAGGCCCGGGAAGGACTCGAGCGTCAGGCCCAGCGGCGAAGACTTCTTCCCGTTGCCCGTGTTGGCAGGCGGCTCTGCCGTCAACTGCATCGAGTCCGCGCCCGGTTCGAGACTCACGGTGACGACCGCGGTCGGCTTCGACGAGACCCGCACCTCGACCCTCGGCGCCTGCGAGGACCAGGCCGTGCTGCCGGGTACGAAAGCGTTGAGCCACGCAGTTGCCGGACCCTGTCCGCCGGGCACGAAGGCGGACATGCCGTCGGCCCACATTCGCATCATCTGCCACCACGGAGCCATCAGGTCCGAGCTCGCACCCCAGGGTGTGGAGAATTGTGGAGCTTCACTCATATCGTTCCTCCCGTCCGTCCATTGGCTCCAGCGACCCGCGGCGTTCCGGCCGCGCGTCATGTACTCGTCGATCACCGTGTAGGCCGTGTCCACGCCCCGCTCCACGACCCCCGTCACCGCCGCCGCGCGGTCCGGCGAGGTCGAGGAGCTCCCGACCACTGCACGCCGGATCGGCCCACTCCGCTCGGGTGGCTCGCGTTTGACTCTCGCCCGGGCGGCCATCAGCTCCTAGGCATGGTCGTAGCCGACGATCTCCTCGAGGCGAGGCCGGCGCGAGAGCGCGTGAGCAGCCAGCAAGCCCGGAGATGACCGCCGACTCGATGCACCCGGTGTCGAGCCCGGTTGCCGTCCAGTCACCGGCTACGGTCAGATTGTCGAAGGTCATGTCGAGTGGCGACAAACGGTATTCGATACTGCCCGGCAGCGATAGGACATAGCGGTCACCGGGATTGACGTTGGCGGTCCAATGCTGCGTGTCGAACGGGTGGCCGTCCCTCGACTCCCTGCGTCGGTCGCGAGGAGGTCCCAGCGGAAGCCGCCCGCACGGGCCGACCGCCTTCGGCCAGAGCGCCCGCACGTCCTCGTCGAGGAAGCGAACGGCGTTGGCGCGTACACGCTGCCGCTCGGCGTCGTGGAAGCGGCGGGAGACTCCACCGGCCGGCTCGGTGTCCGGGAGCACGCTGCAGAAGTACGCGATCGAGCGCACGGGCCCCGACCAGCGCTTCCTCCGGGACGAGATGGGTCATGTCCGCCCACGTGTCGAAGGGGTGAACGAATCCGGACAGGTTCACCGGCGGTCGTTCCCAGCCGAGCTCGTGCATGTCCGTCTCCATCCAGACCTGAAAGGCCTGGGTGGGAACGGTCTTCACGTGCTCGACCATCGCACGCCAACGCGGCTCGCGGTCGATCAGCTCGCGCGCGACGTGTGGGAGCGTCGCGACGGGAACGCCCAGCACCACGAGATCGAAGTCGGTCGTCACCCGGATCGTCTTGTGTCCGGCGCGGCGATCCTCGTACACGGCCTCGAAGGCCGGAGCCTGCTCGGCGAGCACCCGGCCGTTGACGAGCTGGGTGTAGTCCGGCTCCGCAGGCCAGCTCGGCACGCCGTGGACGTCGACGAGAGGCTCGTACTCGGCGCCTCCCTTCACACGCGCCTGCACATCGAACTCGAGCGCCTCGACGTACGGCTGCTCCCCGTCGCGCGGCGGTGCGAGCTTCACGTCTCTCGAGCCGGTGGAAGAACTCGAACCGTACGCCGCGGGCCCTGAGCACCTGGTACAGCGGCGCGAAGACGACATCCCCCATCCCTGCGCTCATCCGCCAGAAGAGCGCCCCGCGATAGGTGAAGAACATCCGCATGGCCCCGCGGAGCGCCACGCCGGCGGCGAGACGCGGCCGGCTGACGTCGCCGTCCTCGTAGGCGAACGTGAGGTCGTAGATGCCGCGCAGGAAGCCCGAGTCGAGCGATTCCTCGGAGGCGCCGTGCAGGCGCAGCCAGTCGCGCCAGTCGTAGTCGTTGATCGCGTCGAAGCCTCGGGGGTCGATCGCGAGACCGTGCACCGTGGCCCCGCGAAGGATGGCGAGGATCAGGTCGATCACATGCCAGACGCGCCGCAGCTCCCCGTCAGCCTCCACCAGTTGCGCCATCTGTCTCCTCGAGGCCTCGGCGAGGCCGTCGATCAGGCGGAGCGGTGTCGCCGCGCCGTCACGAAAGAGCTGGGGGAAGAAGCGGTCGATTGCCTGCCGCAAGATGTCGGTCGCCTCGACGAGAGCGGCCGTCGTGGCGAGCCGACCGTATCTGAGCACCGTATCCGCGGCCTTGACGACGGCTTCGGGCCCCTGGCCCGGTGGTGGTGATCCGGGGCCCGCAGGTGCCTGGTCGGAGCGCATGGCGCCGGCAGACCGCAGGAGCTCGCCGACAAGCAGGACCGACTGCCGAAGGTAGGCGAGCACGGTCATGGGGTTGCCGTCCGTGATCGGATCGCCCGGCTCACCCTTCCCGGGCGGAAAATGCGCCAGCCAGAACTCCCAGCCGTCCCCCTTGCGATCTGCGAGCCCGACGTCCGGTGCCGGCCTGAATGCGTCCCGCCAGTCGGCGAAGCGGCTCCCCGGCAGTATCTCCCGGCGCTCCTCGTAGCACTCACGCATCAGCCGGAAGGCGTTCTCGTAGAAGCCCAACCAGAGGTGCAGCCCGTGCTCCTCGATGCGGTCCGCAACCCCTCTTCCGGAAGCGCCCTTGCCCCCGAGCCGCCAGCCCATCTGGTAGACGGTGACCTCGAATCGGCCCTCGTGCTCGGGTCGCGTCAACTCGAACGCCGTGGTGAGCGCCGCACAACCGCCGCCCACGATGGCGACCCGCACTGCCCGTTGATCCTCGGTCATCGTCGGCTGCGAAGCAGTATCTCGTGATCGCGGGAGCCGCGCCTCGTCGCGCTCACCCCGGAGCGGCCGCAGGTGCGCGCAGCCTACGAGGTCTTGTTGACGGCCAGCGCGTTGAGCACGCCGCCGACGCAGGCGATGCTCGCCCGGTCGCCGACTTCGACCGAGCTCCCGATCAGCGCGGAGAAGCTCGGGGTGATGGTGCAGGTCAGGTCACCGACCGTGATCGATTTCGAGCTGACGGCCGTCACCGCTCCCGTCTCCCGAGCCGAGGGGGTGCCCGTGGCGGTCGCGCTCGTCGTCCCCGTGGTGCCGCCACCCGAGGACGTCACCGTCACGGACGAGGACGAGCTCGACGTGGATGGCGACTGCGAGGACGAGACCGAGGAGCTCGACGAGTAGGAGGACGAGCTCGAGGACGACGTAGAGGTGGAGGTGGTCGAGCCGGGGCTCCCCGGTGCGCCCGAGACGGTCACCGACCCGGGGCTTCCGGCAGCTCCCGACGACGAGCTCCCGATCGAGGACGCGGCATGCTCGATCGCCTTCAACGTGCCCTGCCGGCAGAGGATCGCGGCGAACTGCCCGGCGGAGAACCCGGAGAGCGAGACGCGAGGCCCGAGCCTGCATGCGAGGTGGCCGACCGAGATTCGCAGCGGCCCGAGGGCCGAGATCTTCCCGGTCGAGAACTGGGCCGTGGATCCGACCCGGGCCGCACCGGCGACG
Source organism: uncultured Actinomycetota bacterium (assembly GCA_963738895.1). Classification (GTDB taxonomy): domain Bacteria; phylum Actinomycetota; class Thermoleophilia; order Gaiellales; family Gaiellaceae; genus PALSA-600. Next base: position 106,788 of record CAVTYN010000007.1, on the reverse strand, counting down.
CCGGTCGAGACCAGCACGGCAACCACCGCTACGACAAGCCCCCCTCTCACCGCAACCGAAGTGTGCGCGCCTGGGAGCGAGTTGTCAACGTGCTCACCGTATAGAGGCGGCGAAACTCGAGCCCGCGAAAGATCCCGCCACTCGTTGCCAGCACCTCGAACCAGATTGCCACGTGCGCGCGATGCTCTGGGAAGGCCTGAGGGTCGCTTGGGGGCGTAGCATAGCCATGCTATGATTGTGGCATGGCACGAGTGCGAGTGAGCACGACCGTCGATCAGCAACTGCTCAGCGAGGCGCGGAGCGTACGCTCGAGCCTCCCGGATTCTGTACTGCTCGATGAAGCACTCGCGGCGCTCCTGGCCCGGCATCGAGCGGCCGAGTTCGATGCTGCGTACGCCGCGTACGATGCCCACCCCTTGGAGGAACCCGATGAATGGGGAGATCTCGCATCGTTCCGGACCGCTGCGGACGCGTCATGAGCCCACTACCGGCGAGAGGCGAGGTCTGGTGGTGCGAGCTTCTCGAAGTCGGACGCCGGCCCGTCGTCGTCCTGTCGCGTGATACAGCGATTCCGCGATTGCGAAGGACGCTCGTCGGGCCTTGCACAACGACGATCCGCGGCCTCCCGAGCGAAGTGGTTCTGGAACCGGATACCGACCCGGTGCCGCGGAGGTCGGCTGTGAATCTCGATTCGATCGAGAGCGTCTCGGTCGGCACGCTCACCCATCGCCTCGGCCGACTCACCGATGACCGAATGCGTGAGATCTGCGGCGCAATCACGGTCGCGGTCGCCTGCTGAGCCGCGAAGTGGAATACTTCAGGCCGCGGTACTGCAATCGCGAGCGATGCAGCGTCGACCTCGAGCGACCCGCGGCGCCCTCCTGGGCCTCGCCGGGCCACCGGTCGACCTCAACGCGGCTTCGTGATGTTCTGCTCCTGTGTGTGCTGGGTGTCGGCCGTCCCATCTCTCTGATCGTCCTCCCGAGCGACACCCGGCAGTAGGACCGTCGATGCGACCGGACCGACCTCAGGGGGTCACGCCAAGCGTCACCGAGCGAAAATGCCGTCCGGATCTCGCTAGCATTAGACGAGCAAGAAAAGCGCCCAACTACGGCACATGGCGATAAAGGATCGAGTCGATCGAGTGCTGGCTGAGCTATCGAGTACCGACTGAGTTCGCGGGGGCGACGGCCGCCGTACGACGGGACAGGAGAACCAAAGTTGAGCGCGGTCGATCGTCGGGTGGTCGTGGAATGAACGAACTTCGAAGCCACGATCAGCCGTGGACGATAACCAAGGCTGAGGCGTCCCTGCTCGTCGTTCCGCGCGACACCGTCATACGTGATGCCATCCACACCATCACTCAACAAGAACTTGTGCTGGTGCATCTCGAAACGGAGCAGGGCGTATCGGGACGTGGTTTCGCGTTCACGATCGGAAGCGGCGGAGGCGCAGTACTGAGCCTGCTCTCATCCGATCTCCTAGACGTGCTCATCGGCCAAGATGCGCGGATGGTCGAGGCGCTCTGGTCGAAGTCGTACCGTGCTACGCACTGGACATCGGTCGGAGCGATCACGAGCCTTGCAATCGGCGCAATTGACATCGCCCTCTGGGATCTACGTGGCAAGTACCTGGGCCTGCCACTCTGGCTTCTCTGCGGTGGAGCTCGAGACCGAGTTCCCGTTTACGACACTGAAGTGGGGTTCATCCATCTGGACCGAGACGAGCTCGTCCGCTCGGCAGAAGTCGCGGTCGACGCAGGTTGGCGAGCCATGAAAATCAAGATCGGGAGACCCAGCGCACTCGAGGACTACGAGCGTGTGGCTGCCGTGCGCGACCTCATCGGACCCGACATCGATCTCATGGTCGACGCTAACCAGACGCTCACCATCTCAGAGGCCCTCCGGCGCGCACGCCTCTTTGAACCCCTGAATCTTCTGTGGTTTGAGGAACCACTTCCGGCCGCTGATATCACGGGCCATCGGCAACTCGCCCAGTCGACAGCCATTCCAATCGCTGTCGGGGAGAGCCTCTACAGCGTGCATCAATTCCACGAGTATCTGTCCCAGCAAGCGGCGCACGTTCTCCAGCCCGACGCAGCTAAGCTTGGCGGCATCACGCCGTTCCTCAAGGTTGCGCACCTCGCAGAGGCCGCTAACGTCACTTTGGCGCCCCACCTCATGATGGAACTTCACGTCAGCTTGGCAGCCGCTGTGCAAGGGACGCTCTACATCGAACACTTCCCTCTTCTCGACAAGGTGACTTCAACACCGACCGTCAGAATCGATCGCGGCTGGGCGATCCCCCCAGAAGGACTCGGGACAGGCATCGCGTGGGACGAAGACGCACTTCGCCGATTCCGCAAGGGCGAAACAAGCTCGTCAAGCGCCCACCGCAATTGAAAGGAATGCGATGCACCACGCGTGCATCGAGGCGCTCCTCAGCTGTTCTTGTACGGAACTGAAGTAAGTCGCCGGCGAGAGGGAAGGTCGCGCGAAAGGGCGAGACATCCCGGGTGCAGTCGCCACCGTTCCGACCGGGACCGCCGTCAATAGAGCCTGCTGCCGACGTTCCAACTCTCGATACGGCTTGATCGACCCAACCGTTCGACGAGAGAATCGCCCTTGAGTCGTTTTGCATCCACCGCAACGCCCTGCGTCACTTACCGATACTCGCTTTTCTCACGACGACGAGTCCCTCAGCGACGTGTCCGAAACGCCGCTCCCCCAACTCGACATCAGCAAATACGAGATGTCGAACGTCGATCTCTGCCGTCTCCGGGATAGCCACCGTAAAGCGGAAACGAACAACCTCACTACTCAGAAGCACCCTTCCATGTGCCCCCGGCGTCGACTGCCAAGCTTCCGGCACGACTAGTCTGATCGCTGCGAGCGCATCATGCGCATGGTGGTTCCGTACTTCAACATCGACAACCAGATTATCGCCTCGGCGCACTGCAGATTCGTATGGCGTTACACTCACGAAGTCAGGGTCGAGCGCAAAGCCGAGCTCGGATGGATACGCCACCACTTGGCGCATGCTTCTTTCAAGCCCTTCTGCCCAACGCCGATACGGCTCCAACTCACGGGCGCTAACTTCGATTGGCCCCCAGTGCCCGGTTAGCAGCAGGGCAGGCTCGTACTCGCTGATGGTCTCTATGCAGGTGACGAAGTCGTCCGAACCCACGCGATTGCGGAACGTCGGAGACCCGCCCCAGAGTGTGCCATCAGCGGCGTACTTGACCGCATCTCCAGTCAACGCAACGGGTAGCCCGTCGATCTCCCCGAAGAACGCTGCAGCAAACCAGGTGTGCCCCGGATTGTGACGCACCTCAAACATGTGGCCCTTCCAAACAAAGCGTTCGCGATCGCGAAGGACTCGATCGACTTCAATGGCTTGGCGCCACAGGCATGGAATGCGATAGGCGTTCGGTCGTTGGATGATGTCTGCAAAGCCCTCGAACGCCCACACCTCAGTGCCATATGTGCTTTTCAAGAACGAAATGCCGCTCACGTGATCATCGTGGTAGTGGGTGGGGATGACGACAGCTGGGGGCTGGATGTCGAATCGGGTCTCGAGCTCCGAGAGCGAATGCTGAACAAATCGATAGCTCGCACTCATATGCTGCTCCGACGCGAACCCGTAGTCGAAGAACAGCGACGTTCCGTCGTCGCCGAGAAGAACATAGAAATTAGCGCAGGTCCCTGTCACCGCGATGAGATGATCGGAGATTTGCGTAACGACGCTCTCTGGCCAGTCCGGGCTCCTTGGGGCGGTTGGCCGGTAGCCACGGTCACACCACGACAGATACTCAACGAGGTTCTCTTCGAGCAGTTCAAGCGCAAGCTGCGGCTGGTCGATAACCTCGCCATGAGAAGTCGCAAGGCAGGACGCTTGCACCTTGCGAAGCTCACGGGCAGACTGCACAGCGACTCTGACACCTTCCGCGAAGCCGTAGCGCCAGACGAGATCGTGCAGTGTCAACACTCTGCCTGGAGCAGAGATCAGGTCACCGCTGAACGCGTATCGTATTCCGTCGATTTCTGCAACGAGAGTGATAGAACCACGCGTGTGCCCTGGTGTCGGCACGACAGCGAAGTCAATACCCTGCCAGTGAAAGATGCTGTAGTCACTCAGTACGTGAGAAATCTCGATGTCGTACCCAGCATTGCTGTAGACGTTCGTGCAGTCGTACCTGTCGTAGACATCGAGCTCTTGCCAAAACGCCTCCGCACGAGTGAAAAAGCCAACCTCTTTCTCAGGTACAGCGATTCGCGTATCCGAGCCCTTGAGATACACATCACCCTGGCATTGATCACGATGATGATGAGTGTGGAGTACCCAGTCGAGGTGTTCGACACCCAGCGACGACAACGTATCGAGCACGGACCCCGACGCAAAATCGACGAGCAGCGCACGATCGTCGCGCACAACCAGATAGACGTTGCATATGTCTCGATAACGGTAGACGCTCGGCGAAAGACGGAAGAGCTCGCCGGTTGTCCGACCTACCTCGTCCTCCCTGGAAGTCATGTGCTCAGGAGGAGCCGCGACTCGGCTGCGTCCGACCGCGAACGATGAGGTCGGCGATGTCCTCGAGCGTACACCCGGGGGGTTCAAGGACGCCCTGGACTTCACCAGCCTTTATGACCATGATCCGATCGGCAAGCTCGAGCGCGTCAGGAAGCCGGTGGGTAATCAAGATGATGCCCAAGCCCTGATCCCGCAATCGGCGTGCCTGCTCGAGTAGCACTGCCGACTCACGAATCCCCAAGGCGGCGGTGGGCTCGTCCAGAATCAGCACACGTGCGTTCATCCCGATCGCGCGGGCGACGGCGATCATCTGACGCTGACCGCCGGACAGCGAGCCGAGCAACGGCCGGGACGAATGCAGTGTTCGGATCCCGAGGTCGACGACGGCCTGGTGGGCGGCGACGGCCATGTGCTTGCGCCGCAGAAAGCGCACGCCGAGCACTGAGATAGTTGCCTCGCGCCCGGCGAAGACGTTCTCGCCGACATCGAGGTTGTCGAAAAGTGCGAGATCCTGGTAGATCGCTGCGATGCCGCGCTTCTGTGCGTCTTGCGGTTTCGAAATGGTTACTCGTTCGCCGTCAACGAGAATCGTGCCCTCGTCGGCTGTGAGCACGCCGGTCATGATCTTGATAAGGGTGGACTTGCCGGCGCCATTGTCGCCGACAATGGCGACGATTTCGCCTGACTGTACCGTCAGACTGACGCCACGAACGGCGCGGATGCTTCCGAAGCTCTTGTGGATGTCTCGAAGCTCGACCAGCGGAGTTCCGCGAGAACCGCTCATATTTCACGTCGAACGAGGTCGCGCCATGTGAGCTGGCCGCGACGAAACTGATCGATCACGAGGGCAACGACGACGAGCGCGCCTTGGACGACGTTCTGAAGGTAGAGGTTCACGTTCAGGACGATCAAAGCGTTGTTGATGACGGTGAGGATCGCTGCACCGAACAATGTTCCGATCATCGATCCGGACCCGCCCGAAAGAAGCGTTCCACCGATGATCGCCGAGCTGATCACGGGAAAGAGAAGGGTCGCCCCGATGCTCGGTATCGCGTTTCCGACGCGTCCCAACTCGATGATCCCGCCGACAGCTGCGAGAAGGCTGCTGATCGCGAACACGGCGACCCACGTAGATTGAATGTTCACACCGGTGCGGCGGGCGGCCTCCAGGTTGCCTCCCATCTGTCGGACACGGAGGCCGAATAGCGTACGGGTCAGCAATACATGCATGACCGCTGTGACGACCAGCATGACGACGACGGACGTCGGAATGCCCACAACCGTGCCCGCACCGAATTCCAGCAACCAATGGGGCAACCCGACGACCGGATTGCCCTGGGTGATGAAGAAAATAAGACCGGTGATGATCGTGGATGTTGCAAGCGTCATCACGATCGGATGGAGTTTTAGGCGTGCCGCGAGGATGCCGTTCGCGGTCCCGCATGCAATGCCAACACAAAGTCCGCAAACGATCGCTATCGGTGCAGGCATACCTGCACTCGACCATGCAAGCCCGGTGACCATTGCTACGAGGCCGGCGACAGGGCCCTGGGAGAGATCGAATGCTCCAGAGATGATGACGAGTGTCTGACCCATTGCCATGACCGCTACGGTCGACATCTGCTCGAGAATGATGGTCAGGTTGTATGGCTGCCGAAAGGTCGGGGACACGATCATCATCACGCCGAAGATCACGATGAACGACAGGAAGACGCCTGACTCGCGATAACCGGCGAGCAGACCAAGCTCGTGGCGCAGGCGTGAAACTCCGCCGGTTGATGCCGTCTCCAACGTGGTCATCCCCGCCGCAGGAGTCCGAGATCAACGCGGTTCTTGGGCCCAAACCCCAGTTCGGCGCCGCCGCTGACGATCAATTCAACCCCGGTGATAAAAGCCGCATCTTCGCTCGCCAGGAAGTGGCAAGCCTGCCCAACCTCGACGGGTAGGCCGCTACGGCCGACCCACTGCCAGCTTTCAATATATGCGTGCAATGCTTCGGGATCGGCTGACGCTGCTTCGAGTCGACGCCTGCTCTCGGTCACGATGTTCCCTGGAAGAACCGCGTTGACGCGCACTCCGTGCTCCGCCTCCTCAACCGCAAGAGCCTTTGTGAATGCGCCGACCGCTCCCTTTGTTGCGGCGTAGACGACGGCTCGATCATGGCCACTATGAGCCGTGAGGCTGCCTATGTTCACGATCGCACCGCGCGACGCCCGCAGATACGGGAGCGTGAGCTGAGTGGTCACGAGGTAGCCAACAAGGTTGATCGCGATTAGCTCGTGAATTTCCTCGAGCGAGGTCTCGACGAGCGTTTTGCCTTGAATACTGATGCCAGCGTTATTGATCAGGTAATCCAATCCCCCGAAACGCTCCGTGGCGGCCGAGACTGTCGCAGCGATCTGATCTGGTACGCGGACGTCGCATTCGACAAAGAGGGAGCTCCCTCGTCGACTCTCCTCCAGTTCCACGACAAGCGCTTGACCGCCCTCGATATCTGGTGCGCAGATAACGACGTTTGCACCGCGCTCATGAAAGACACGCGCGCAACCCGCACCGATTCCCTGCGTGCCTCCAGTGACGAGGAGCGTTCGTGACGACGGGAATTCGGTCATTGTCAAGCGAAGAAGACGCCGGCACGTTCGCCCGCTCGCGCACGCTGCCCTACCCGAGGGGAGGGACAACGTACGCGAGCGGGCCGAAAGCAGTGCCTCTGGCCTTGCGTGCTAGCCCTTCTTCATGACGTTCGTGTTGATGTACTTCAGCAGCTTGTTGCAGTTCGCGGTCTGGGCCTGCTTGTACGTGTTGACATTGGTCTTGCCCACGAATGCGATACCGGTATCAACGAACTTCTGAGTCGGCACGAGGCCCTTGAATGCCTCCTCGTAGGGGAGAAGCACCATCAAGTAACCGCCGCACCAGAGTTGCTGCACATAGGTGAAGGTGATGCTTCCGTTCTTGATTCCGGCGATCGTCGTCGGGTCGTCGTCGACGGCCGAAACGATCACGTGCTTTCCGGCCTTTGGGAAGACCGATGACGCGCCGTCAGCCGCTGCCGCGCCAGTCGCGTAATAGCCGGTGAGGTCGGGATGTGCCGATAGTGCAGTCTCCGCACACTGAACGGTGGTATCCGCGCTGTCGCAGTTGGGAATCGTCTGGACGATCTGGATATTGGGATCGTGGGCTTTCATGTATTCCGTGAAGCCCTTGACGCGCAACTTGTGGTTCACGTCGCCGGGCGTGCCCGTCGCGATCACCACTTTTCCCGTGCCATGCATCAGTGTTGCCATGCGCTGAGCGACGGATTGTCCTGCCTTTTCGAAGTCAGTCGAGTAACAGATTGGTGCAGTCGCCTTCGGGGTGCAGGCCGAAAGCTGAGAGATCGCGACACCTTTGGCCTTCGCCTTTCGCATGACGCCCTCGAGCGAGTTCGGATCGGCGGCGACGACGCTCAGCCCTTTCAGGTTTGGCAGGCTAAGGGCCGATTCAGTCGCCGACAACTGATCCGAGACCGAGCCTGACGCCGGAGCGAACCACTTCAAATTGACGTGGAGCGCCTTAGCTGCTGCTTGTGCTCCCTGGTGGATTTGTTCCTCCGCGGTACCGAGTCCTGGGAAGGTACCGACGAAGACGGGAACAGGGCCCGCTTGCTTCTGCGCCAGGGCGGACCCCGAGCTCAACGTCATGAGTGCGGCAGCGCCTGTGAGGGCAACCAAGCCCCTGATTCGCTTGCCAAACATAGTCACGTCACCTCTTTCCGGGGGAGTGTTGGCAATGGCGAGCCGAATCACTCTAAGACCTTGCGGCGGCCTCTGTCAACGGCTGATCGTTAACAAGTGACCGGCGCGCGATGCAGCCTTCGCTGGCGAGCCGACCAAGACACCGGTCTCGGCGGCAGGGAGAGGGCTCTGCGAGGTACCGACCGATATTCGCTAGAAATTTTGGTCTGGCAGCTAGAGCCCGAGGGCGCCAGGTGAAGCCTCGACGTCCTCTTCGAGGTTGAAGGCTGTGCACTCGATGCGTACTCCGTGGCGGGCAGGTCCTGGGACGAACGACGAGACACGCCCTCGACCGCCGCCTCGCAAGGCGTCTCCGTCGCCGATTGCATGGGCCTCGCCGAGCGGGTCGTCCGTGCCGAAGCAGACGTGGTGGATGCCCTCGCCTTCGCTAGCCAGCTGTTCTGCGATGGGCCCGGTTTCGGAGAGAGGCTGGACGAGCTGCAGGAAGGCGTTCCCAGTCGAGAGGTAGGTAAGACGTACATCTAGGTCCGCCCGCTCCTCGCTCGAAACGACGGGAAGCCCGAGTTTTTCGGAGAAGAACTCAAGGGCTTCTTCAGTCGACTCTACGAGCACGGCGACATGGTCGAGACGGCGAATCAAGGCACAGCCACCAGTCGACGTACCCACCGTTCCCACCCGGCGAGACCGGTCCGGGACCGGCACGTGCCGCCCGCGTTTTTCACCTCAGTGCTCACAGGCCCGATTCTAAACGTTCAGACTTGGTAATCGGTTGACAGTTCACCGTTTCCAGGTTAGGGTCGGCTGATGACGGGAGTCGATGCGGCAGGGCAGAACCTTCTGCCCTGGACACGCACGCCGGCGACTTGGAGGCTTGCGCGCAAAGGGAGTGTCCTACCTCGCTCCCTCCTACTTGGCCCGGGCCCGAGCCTGGCGCCGAGAGGCCCAACTGCGTGAACGGGATGTACGTCGTAAGTGAGATACGGTCGCTCCAGCATCGGACGGATGCAGACGGAGCGGCAAGCCACCACTCCACCACGAAAGCAGGTGAGACGGAATGAGCATTCTTACTAGGAAAGGCCTCGGCCGAGGGGGAGTTTTTTCAGGCGCGTTGGTCGGCCTCGTTCTCGCGGCTACGTTCCTTGCGCCCACCGGTGGGGCTCGCCCGGTCGCAGCGGGGCCTGCCACTCTCAAGGGAAAGACCATCTGCTACGTCAGCCCCGTGAACATCGACGTCATGAACGAGATGTTCAACGACATCAACAAGGCTGCGTCGCTTACGGGGACGAAGACCCAGGTCGTCAACGCGAACGGAAACTTCGCTCTCGCCCTTCAGCAGACCCAGCAGTACATCGCGAGCGGAAACTGCAACGCGATTGGCGTCGTGACCAGCCTGACACCGTCAACTGCTGCCGCATGGGAGCAGGCCGCGAAACAGGCCAAGAGCAAGGGCATCTTCTTCGCCAACTTCAGTGCCGACTGGGTAACGGGAGCAGGTCTCAACGTCAGCAACCCGCACTGCCCGGGCGGCCAGGGTGTCGCCCAGTTGGCAGCAAGCTGGTACAAGAAGCACGGCAACGGCGGCCAGGTCGGCATGCTGATTGCACCTCAAAACGTCGGACTGACGGAGCGCACGAACTGCTTCGAGCAGGAGTTCAAGAAGCTCGTCGGCAAGCCGGTCAGCTTCTACACGGCGGCGGACGACAAGGGCGGAGTGCAAGACTCGGCATCCGCGACGGCGAGCCTCCTTCAGGCCCATCCGGGAATCGACGTCATGTTCGGGTGGGGCGCGGACACGAGCGTCGGAATACCACAGGCCGTGAAGGAAGCCGGTCACACCGATCCGAGCAAGTTCTTCGTCGGCGCCATGGACCTCTACGCGCCGTCGCTCGCGGATATGGCCACCGGCAAGAGCGTCCTCCAGGGAGGCACGGTCTTCGACTACGACTACGCCGGAGAGTCGTGGAACTGGGCTATCGAGAACGCGCTCCTGGGCAACAAGGTGCCGCCGACCGCGGTCGCGCTCCCGATCAAGGTGACGCCCAAGAACGCTGCCTTCGTCGCGACTGCCGATAAGCACGTCGGCTCAGGCGTCAACGGAGCGTTCTTCTCGCAGGCAATGGTGTACTGCAACGTCGCCACGAAGTACGGCGACAAGTTCCCGCCGGCCAGCACCTGCAAGCCTTTCCCGGCGTACTACAGGGCGCCCTAGCATTCACGAGGTCATGTCGATCACTCGCCCTGGACAAATCGCAGGTGACGGATCCGAACGGCGCTGACGTCGGCAAGGACGTAACCACCGGCACGGGGCCCCACGGCCGCGTGCCGGTGGTGCGTTGCGTCGGACTGACAAAATTCTTCGGAGGAGTCTGCGGACTGGCAGACGTCTCGCTCGATCTTCACGCGGGCGAGATCGTCGGGCTGGTCGGTGAGAATGGCGCAGGCAAGACCACGCTCACGAAAATCATCTCGGGCGTCTACAGGCCGGATCGGGGCGAGCTGTGGTTCGGCACCAACCGGGTCCGCTCGTTGACCCCACACCGCGCTCGGACCCTGGGAGTCGAGACCGTGTACCAGAGTCTCGAACTCTGCGACAACCGCAGCGCGCCGGCAAACATCGTTCTCGGCCAGGAACCAGTTCGCTTCTCGATCGGTCCCTTGAAGTTCGTCGACAAGAAGGCGGCCGCCTCGATCGCGGCAGAGCGGCTCTCGAGCTTCGGGACGACGCTGCCCGATCCCAGGCTTGCGGTTCGCCGGCTCTCGGGTGGCCAGCGGCAGGCAATCGCGATTGCGCGAGCGATGATGCGCGGAAACCGGCTGATGATGTTCGATGAGCCAACTGCAGCCCTCGGACTGAAGCAGAAGCGGGCCACCTGGGAGCTGATCCGGCGGGTGGCTGGCGAGGGTGTCGCGGTTCTCCTCATCAGCCACAACGTGGACGAGGTGCTCGAACTTGCGGAACGCGTCGTCGCCCTTCGGCTCGGCCGGTTGAAGATGGACGTCGCCACAAAGGCGATCACCCGCGACGAGATCGAGTCGGTGATGTCGGGGTTCGAGCGATGAGCCGCATGATCCCGTCCAAGGTCGGAGCGCTCGGCTCCCGTGCGTTGCGCGGTCGAGGCGTACATCTCCTGTCGGCGATCGGCGTCATCCTGGTCATCCTTGCCTTCAGGGACCCCAACTACTTCACGGTCGAGAACCTGAAGGTAGTGGCTCTCAACTCCTCGTCCGTCGCGATCGCCTCCCTCGGCATGGCGTACCTGATGATTGCAGGAGGGATCGACCTCTCGATCGGATCGATCTTCGTCGCCGCAGGGTTCGTGGCGGGTGATCTATCGATCCACACCTCGCCGGTTCTCGCAGTCGTTGGCGGGCTCGCAGTCTCGGGCGCGATCGGTCTCGTCAACGGACTCCTCGTGTGGAGGATCCGTGTCTCTCCGATCATCGTCACGCTCGGGACGCTCACCTTGATCGAGGGTGTTGTCACCGTGATCACGCAGGGACAAGGCGTGTATGGACTGCACGCAGGGTTTCTCGCGATCGGTCAATCCTCACCCCTCGGGGTCCCGACGGAGATCTGGGTGACGATCGTGCTGGCCATCATCGCCGGCATCATCCTCTCGGAGACAACGATCGGCGCCCACGTCTACGCCCTCGGCGGCAACCGAGAGGCCAGCGAACTCGCAGGAGTGAGAGTGCGACGCATCACCCTCGGCCTATTCGTCTTCTCGGCACTCGCGGCCGGTCTGGCGGGGATCATCACCTCGGCCCGTTTCGGGGTCGCCGACATCAACTTCGGCGTCGACTTCAACCTCAACGTGATCACGGCGACAATCCTTGGCGGCGTCGCGTTCACAGGCGGTGAAGGGACAATCGGCGGCGTGATCCTCGCAGTCATCTTCCTGAACGTCGTCAGCAGCGGCCTCATTGCGAGTGGCGTCGATCCGTACTATTCGGATGTGATCACAGGGTCCGCCCTCGTCATCAGCGTCGGCCTGGAGCAGCTGACCCAGGAGAGGAATGACAGGATCCGCCGCCAGATCGCGCTCGCGGAGCTGATGGGGAGCCAAGACGACGACGGGAGCGGCCCGGTCGACCCTGGCGGACGAAGCCGTTTCTTCGGCACGCTCGCCGTGCGCCGCGGCCGCTAGCAGGCGCTAGGTCTTGTTCGCGTTGGCAGCAGAGCCCGGGCGCTCGTAGCCGCTAATCAGGGCGAGACGGTCTCGCACCTCGCCTGCTGCAGAGATCGTGGCATGGTCGAATGGATTCCGGAAGCTCAAGACAAGGTGGCGGAAGCCGGCGGCGATTGTCGGGACGAGTCGCTCGGCTACGTCCTCGGTTGGCCCGCAGGCGGTGACGCCGTGGTCGAACTCCAGGATGCCGTGGCCCGCGAGGGACTCCCTGAGGGCCTGCTCGGCTTCGGCGGGCGAGGGCCGAATCACGACCCAGCGATTCGTGAGCCGCTCGATTGTCGAGGGATCTCGCCCGAGCGCTTCGCAGTGGTCGACGAGCGCGGCGTCGGCCTGTAGGAGGCGCGTAACGTCGCCGCGCGCGTTCCACATATCGGCGTGTGTCGCGACAGCGCGAAGCGTCGTCCGCCGACCCTCGCCGCCGATGAGGATCGGCACTTCCTTCTGGATTGGCTGCGGCGCGTGACGGGCGCCTGCAAACCGGTAGTGCTCACCTGCGCCGTCGACCTCCTGGCCGGTGAGGAGCGCCTTGATCGCCTCGATCGCCTCGACGAGACGTTCGACGCGGGCCGCCGGCCTCGGCTCCCAATCCAAACCGTGTGCGACGTATTCACGTTCGAGCCACCCGCTTCCCAGACCGAGCACGAGGCGCCCGCCGCTCACGTGGTCGAGGGTCGCCGCCTGCTTGGCGACCAGCCCCGGATTCCTCAGACCAACAGCTCCGACGAGGAGTCCGATCGTCGCCTGGCTTGTCGACGCGGCGATCGCCGACAAGGACGTCCAGGCTTCGAAGCAGGGATCACGCCAGTCGCCCGTCGCCGCAAACAGGTGGTCGGAGCACCAGATCGAGTCGAAACCGGCGCGATCGACCGCAACCGCGGCGCGCAGAAGCTCTTCCCAGCTCGTACGTTCGGTCCAGAGGAGCGCTCCGAGCTTGACCGTCGGCCGGGCCTCAGCTTGCGGCACCGCCACCCCGTAAATCCGTCGCGAGACGCTTGAGCTGGGCGACGAGGATTGCGGCGTCCGAGCCGACGCCGACGAAGCGATAGCCCCGGTCCTCGTAGCCGCGTGCCTCCTCAACTGTCCGGGCGAGGACCCCGGCGCATTTTCCTGCCGCCTCGGCGGCAGCAGCGACTCGCTCGATCGCTTCGACGTAGCGTGAATGCTCGAAGTCGCCCGGGATCCCGAGCGTGTGGCTCAGGTCGGTCGGGCCCACGAACAGCACGTCGGCGCCGTCGATTGCGGCGATCTCGTCAGCTTGTTCGACCGCCGTTGGGCTCTCGATCTGCACGATCCCGACGATCGACTCGTCGATCGCACCCACCCCGGCATGCGTGAGTACTCCATACCCGCCCGCGCGAGCCATGAGCGCGACGCCGCGCTCGCCGCGCGGGGGGTAGCGCATCCAGCCGATCGCCTCGCGGGCCTGGGCGGCGGTATCGATGCGGGGAAGCATGATCCCGGCCGCCCCGAGGTCGAGGACGCGGCCGATACGGAGTCTGGCCGCCGACTCGACGCGGACGACGGTCGTTGCGTTCCCTCCAGCCCTCACCGCATGCAGTTGGCCGAGCACGCTCGACTCGCCTCCGGCTCCATGCTCGAGATCGAGGAGGACCCAGTCGAGCCCAGCGCGCCCCGCAATCTCGGCGGAGACCGCGGAGCCCATGCTGAGAAACGTCCCATAGACCGTTTCCCCAGCTCGAATCCGGGTGAGAAGACCGGACCCGAGCAGGTCGTCGTCGTCGCTCACGCCGTGTGCCAGCCCGACGCGGAGTCGACGACCGGCCACTTGCCGAGCTCCTCCTCGATCCCGTCGAGGTTGTCCCAGCTCGTCCCGATGCACCAGAAGATCTCGAACACCTCGTCGCCCGGGTTGTGGACGTGGTGCCGGCGCCGCGCTGGAATCAACACGACGTTGCCTGGCTTCATACGGTGGGGAACGTCCTCGATCACGACGTCCGCCTCACCACGAACGACGTAGTAGACCTCGTCGAACTCGTGCTCGTCTTCATGAATCGTCGAGCCCGGGGCCACCCATACCAATCCCGCCGACATTCCGCGCGCCTTCGTGACGAAGACGCTGTCCCGCATGATCCCGTCGGGCGACTCGAGCATGTCGACCTCGGAGAGATCCGTCACGACCTGTGAATCCATCGCTCCTCCTTCTGATCTAGGCACACGAATAGCCGCCATCGACGACGAGCACGCAGCCCGTGACATAGCTCGCCGAGTCGCTTGCGAGGTAGACAGCTGCACCCTGGAGCTCCGAGGGGTTGCCGGCCCGCGCCATCGGCACGGCAGCCATCCACTCCGACCAGCGTTCGGGATCCTCGTCCCGGAGTTGCGCCACGGGTGGTGTGAGCATGTACCCGGGCGCAATTGCATTCACGCGGATACCGAACTCAGCCCATTCCACGGCCAGCGACTTCGTCAGCATGATCACGGCAGCCTTGGCCGAGTTGTAGCCAACGTGCTCCTGAGGCCGGAGCACAGTGAGACCGGCCATGCTCGCCATGTTGATGATGCAACCGCTGCCCTGATCGCGCATCTGGCCGAAGGCGGCCTTCGCGAACGAGAAGACCCCGACCACGTCGATCTCGAAGACCCTCCGGAAGTCACTCAACGGTGCGGTCTCCGCGGGCTCGAGCACCGCGATGCCGGCGTTGTTGACGAGCACGTCCAGCGACCCCCAGTTCGAGAGCACCGATTCGACCGCTCTCGTCGCGTCTTGCTCGACTGTCACATCGCCGGCGATCGCAAGCGACCCCGGGCCGGACGCGGCGAGAGCTGCCGACGTTCGCTCGGCACCATCCCCGTCGCGGTCGAAGATCGCGACGCGCGCGCCGTGTTCGGTGAGCGCTCTCGCCATCGCCTCCCCGAGGCCGCGTGCGCCCCCGGTGACGAGGACGGTCCTTCCTTTCAGGTCGAACAGTGGCGTGGACGTGATTCCTCCTCCGGCGTAAATGTCAGGAGCGTGACTCGTCGAGCTCCAGGCGAGTCACGAGATCGGTCAGGAATGCGGCCGCGACAGCACCGTCGATTGCACGGTGATCGACGACCAGGACCAGCGTGATCGCCGGCCGCATCACGATCGCTCCAGAGGCGGCGACGGGAACGTCGCGGCGGGCACCGACGGCGAGTATGCCGACTTGCGGCGGGTTGAGGATCGGAATGAAGTCGTCGACCGCGAACATGCCGAGATTCGAGATCGTGAACGTCCCCTGGCGGACGTCTCCAGGCTCCAGCGACCCGGCGCGCGCGCGGAGCGCGAGCGAGTCGATCTCCTCCGCTAGCTGCGAGACGTCCCTCGCGTCGGCTCTGTGGAGCACCGGCACGACGAGGCCGTCGTCGAGCGCGACGGCGATCCCCAGTCCGACCTCGTCGAACACGCGCAGCTCATCGACGACGAAATGACCGTTGAGCCGCGAATGTGTGACGAGCGAGCGCGCAGTCGCCGAGGCGATCACGGCGAGAATTGAGGCTTTCTGACCGGCGCTCCGGAGCTGGTCGACTGACTCGATGAGGTGCGTCGCGTCGAACGAGCGGCGAAGCGCGATGTGCGGGGCCTCGCGATAGCTCGCCGTGAGCCGCTCGGCGACACGTCGGCGAACGCCCTCGAGCGGCACCACTCGGTAGCCCATCGTGGGCGCCGGCGCCGTGGCTCCGGTCGGGATCGCCGTCGGAGCGATGTCGCTCGACCGCAGGGGGCCTTCACGGGTGGTGGCGATCGCGGCGAGGTCGATACCCGCCTCGGCGGCGAGCCGGCGGGCCTTCGGGCTCGCGAGCACTTTCCGCGGCGCACCGCTGGATGGCTCCTCGTCGGCGTTCGCAGGCCCTGGGGAGCCGGCCGGCGGGTTTTCGTCCTCGGCAACGATGCGAGCGATCGTGGCGCCGACCGGGACTTCGTCCCCGGCTCCGGCGCTGATGTTCGCGAGTGTTCCCGATGCGGTCGCTTCGATCTCCACGGTCACCTTGTCGGTCTCGATCTCGAGCAGCGACTCACCCTCGCGAACGTTGTCGCCTTCACTCTTGTGCCAACGCACGACCCGGGCCGCCTCCTGGCCCATCTCCATCGCCGGCATGATCACCTCCACGGCCACCTCGTGCTAACCCATGAGCTCACGGATGCAGTCGACGAGCTTGTCTGGCCCGGGGATCGTGAGGTCCTCGAGAATGGGACTGAAGGGGACGGGCACGTCAAGTGCCCCGATCCGCTGGACCGGGGCTTCGAGAGAGAAGAACGCTTCGCGGCCGACCGTGGCCGCGATCTCGGCGGTCGCGCCGAAGCGCGTATGGCCTTCGTCCACGACAACGCAACGCGACGTCTTGCGGACTGATTCGATGATGGAGTCGATGTCGAGGGGAGTTAGCGTCCGCACATCGATGACCTCGACGTCCACCCCGTCGGCGCTGAGGCGCTCGGCCGCTTCGAGCGCAACACCGACCATACTCGAGGTTGCCACCACCGTTACGTCTGTACCCGGGCGCTTCACCGCCGCCTGCCCGAACTCGATCACGATCTCGCGCTCGGGTACGGGACCCTTCTCCCGGTATTGCAGCTTGTCCTCGAAGAAGATCACCGGGTCGTCATCTCGGATCGCCGCCTTGAGCAGTCCCTTCGCCTCGGCCGGCGATGAGGGGACGGCAACCTTCGCACCCGGAATGTGGGCGAGGAGGGCGTGAAGGCTTTGCGAGTGCTGCGCCCCCATGCTTCGCCCGGCTCCGAGGGTGGTCCGAACCACGACCGGGACGTGCCACCTGCCGCCGGACATGTACCGCGCTTTCGCGGCCTGGTTGACGATCTGGTCCATGGCGAGGCACAGGAAGTCGCCGAACATGATCTCGACGACCGGGCGCGAACCTGCCATCGCTGCCCCGACGGCGATTCCCGTGATCGCCGCCTCGGAGATCGGAGTGTCGCGCACGCGCCGGGGGCCGAACTCGTCGAGGAGGCCCTCCGTGACCTTGAAAACGCCGCCGGCGCGCGCGACGTCCTCACCGATGACGATCACCCGCTCGTCTCGCCGCATCTCCTCGCGCAGGCCCTCGTTGAGGGCCTGTGACAACGTCAACTCACGCTCCGGCGCTACCGAAGACATTGGTGTTCACCTCCTCCGGATCCGGGTACGGAGAGGACGAAGCGAACTCGAGTGCGGCCTCGAGCTCGGCCTCCACCTCCGCCAGAACGCCGTCATCGCGAGGATCGCGCCCGAATCGCGTGCGAAAGGACGCGGCAAGCCGTTCGATAGGGTCACGGCCCTTCCATAGCTGCTCCTCCTCGCGGGTTCGGTATGGCCGGTCGCGGTCGCTCATCCCGTGACCGTCGAACCTGTAGGTGTCACAGACAAGCAGCGTCGGCCCTTTTCCGTCGCGCGCGCGAGCGACAGCAGAACGAGCGCCGTCTTGAACAGCCTCGACGTCCATGCCGTCGAGCGTTGCCGAGACGACGCCCAGGACGGAGCCCCGATCGACGAGCTCGCCGGCCGTGACCTCCGTCATAGCCGTGTACTCGCCGTACTGGTTGTTCTCGCACACGTACACGACCGGTAGCGACCAGATCGAGGCGATGTTCATCGACTCGAAGAAGAGTCCCTGGTTGGCGGCGCCGTCACCGAAGAAGCAGACCGCGACTTGGTCGGTGCCACGGGTCTGGGCGCTCAGCGCCGCCCCCGTGGCGATCGCGAAGCTGCCCCCGACGATCGCGTTGGCGCCGAGGTTGCCGGTGTCAGGGTCCGCGATGTGCATCGAGCCGCCCTTGCCACCGCAGTACCCCGTAGCCTTGCCGAGCAATTCGGCGAACATGCGGTCGGCGCGTGCGCCCTTCGCGAGGCAGTGGCCATGGCCACGGTGCGTGCTCGTGATGTAGTCGTCGGTTCGAAGCGCGCTGCAGACGCCGACCGGTACCGCTTCCTGACCGATCGAGACATGGGAGAAACCCGGGATCAGCGCCCGGCCGTACATGTCCAGGACCCGCTCCTCGAACCGGCGAATCAGCAACATCTGCCGGAAGAGCCCTTCGAGGATCCCCTGGTCCGTCGTTTGGGCAGTCGCCTGGAGTGCCGTCATCGGGTGCCCCGCTTTTGGTAGACAGTTGACAGTCAGAGGTCAACACGAAAACTACTCGAAAGGTGACTTCGACTCAAGCCGAAGTGCGGCCCGGCGCCGACCGCCACACTCGACCCACGGCTGACCTTAGTAGAGCGCGAGCGGGTTCAGATGGGACCCAGTGGCGCCCGGGAGCCGCAGCGGGGCACAGGCGAGCATGAACGCGGAGCGGCCGGTCGCGGCGGCGACCCGGGAGATCTCAGCGACGTCCGTGTTGTCGAGCAGCACAAGGCCCATCGCCACGAGGCCGATCTGGTGCAATGGCAGGGGCATTCGCGGATACGGAGATGGCATCCGCTCGGCGCAGTCGCCGCTGAAGACCGCGATATCCCGCTTGTGCAGCCAGGCGACCGAGGCCGCGTCGAGGCCCGCGCGGGGCATGAGTTCCCCCTGCCCGAGCGCGTCGTCGCGCTCGTACGATCCGATCCGGACGAACAGCGCGTCTCCCGGCTCGATCCGCAGGCCCGCGAGCTCCTCCGCGCGCTCGAGATCGGTCGGGCTGACCTGGTCGCCGGGTTCGAGCCAGCTCACGCCGCGGGAGCGGGCGACGTCGAGCAATACGCCGCGGGTAACGATCCCGTCTCTCATCGCGTGGATCGAGGCGAACGACAGCCCGGACGGGCCGACGACGTCGACTGCGGCTCGGCGGTTGTAGAGCGCACCCTCGAAGTTCACGTGTCCGAGCGCGTCGAGATGAGTCGCGTCGAGCCCATGCGTGGTCAGCAGCACCGAGTCGAGGAACCCGAGAGGCTCGGCCCAAGCACTGAACTGCATGCGGTATACAGGCGGGTCGGTGTTGGTTACGGTGCGCTCGAAGCCGAGGTCGCGACCCAGCGAGATGACGCGTCCCTCGGTGACGAGCCTCGCCGCGGCGACACGCTTCTCGGGTGTGATCAGGTTGAGCGTCCCGAGCTCGTCGTCGTCGCCCCAGCGGCCCGCGTTCGAGCAGGAGCGCATCAATGCGAGAGCCTCTTCCTCACTGAGCGGGCGGTGTGAGGCGGTCAACGCAGCAGGCCCGGCGCCACGATCCCGATCTCGTCGGCGAACGCCGCGAGGTTGGCACGAACCGATGCCGCGACCGGGATTCCGTTGCGCTCGCGGTCGGCGCGCGTCCGCTCCTCCGGTTCGCCCGGGAGCAGGATCGTGTCTGACGGGGAGAGCGTTGGCGTATCGCGCACGACCTGCCCGAGATGCTCCACGCCGGCGGTGAAGGTGTCGGGGTCGGCGAAGCGGGAGACGTCGATCGCGAGCGCGAGATGGCCACACGCCCACGAGTCGATCACTGTTGAGCCGCCCTTCAGGAAGTCGGTGGGCATGTCGGCCGCCAGCGCGGCACCGGCAAGGACAGCGGCGAGGATCTCGTTCACGAAGGCGATCCCGTATCCCTTGTATGACGCCATCGGCAGCACCACGCCTTTCAGAGCCTCATGGGGGTCGGTGGTCTCGTGACCAGTCGCATCGAGTGCCCAGCCGGAGGGCAGTGGCTCGTCGCGGTCGGCGTAGAGGCGGATCTTCCCTCGCGCGACTGACGAGCAGGCCATGTCGAGGATCAGCGGCCGTCCGCTCTCGGTAGGGATTCCCCAGGCGAAGGGACCGTTGCCGAGCCGAGCTTCGATTCCGCTCCACGGCGGCATGATTGCCGGGCCGTTGCTCGTGAAGAAGCCGATCATGCTGCGCGCGACGGCCCGCTCGACATGCGTCGCGAGCATTCCCGCATGGTTGCTGTTGCGAACCGAGACGGCGCCGATCCCGTGACGCTCGGCCAACTCGACCGCCCGGTCCATCGCACGCTGCCCGACGACCACCCCGAGGCCGTTGTCGGCGTCGAGAAGTTCGGTCGCGCCGAACGCGCGCACGACCGAGACGGTGGGAGTCGGATTGACGATCCCCTGGTCGAACGCGCGGACGTAGACCGGAAGCCTCGTAATTCCGTGTGACTCGATCCCGCGCAGGTCGGCATCGACGAGTGCGGCCACGAAGAGCGGCACATCCTCGCCAGTCATCCCGCCGAAGCGTGCCGCATCGGCGACGAACCGCCGCAGCTCGTCGACGGCAACCCGCCGCTCGCCGTCAGTTGGGCCCGGGGTCTGCTCAGGTTGCGCGCCCATGGCACTAAGATATCTGGTTGACAGTCAACAATGGACGTCTCCGATTTCCAGCCGCTTCCCGGTGTCCGCGTTGAGACCGCGGGCTTCGTGTCGTTTCTCGAGGGTCCGTCCGAAGGCCCCGACGGGGGGATCTACTTCTCGGACATCATGAATGACCGGCTGCTCTGCCTCCTCGAGGGCAGGATCTCGGTTGTCCGCTCGCCGAGCGGCAGGTCGAACGGCAACGTCTTCGACCTCGAGGGTCACCTGGTCACCTGCGAGGGCTCGGAGTACGGGCCCGGCGGGGGGCGGAGGATCGTCCGCACCGACCTCGCGACCGAGGCCGTCGAGGTCCTCACGGATCGCTACCGGGGCGCGCGCTACAACAGCCCGAACGATGTCTGTGTCGACTCTCGCGGACGCATCTACTTCACGGACCCGTGTTACAACAGCCACACCGTGCTCGAGCAGGATGCCGAAGCCGTGTACCGGATCGATTCCGATGGCTCGGTGGAGCGGATCGTGGCTCAGCCGGAGATCGAGCGCCCGAACGGCGTCGCCGTATCGCCGGACGATTCGGAGCTCTACCTCGTCGACTCGAGCCACGCCGTCGCTGGTCATCGGAAGCTGTGGGCCTTCCTGCTCGACGAGCACGGGCGCGTACACGATCAGAGGCTTGTGTGGGATTTCGCGCCGGGACGCGGCGGTGACGGGGTCGAGGTCGCCGCCGACGGCACGCTCTACGTCTGCGCCGGAATCCGCACGCCCCGCAATGCTGGCGAGACCACGCTGTATCCGGCCGGCGTTTACCTGATCTCACCCACCGGAGACCCGCTCGGGGTCATCCAGGTGCCCGAGGACGTGATCAGCAATTGCTGCTTTGCCGGGCCGGACAGGACCCGCCTCTATATCACCGCGGGCAGGACGTTGTATACCGTCGACGGCGTCCGACCTGGATACCACGCCGCGCCTCCGGTCGGGAGACGCTGAGAAGCGAGCCGGGTGGTGCTTCGCCCGGAGACCTGGTCGAGCGCGACGCGAGCTCGCTCTCCAGCGGGAGATCGGCGCTGCGTCGAGTTGCTGCTAGGCCGGTGCGCCGTCGACGGGCGCGTAGCCGAGAAGCGTTCGCGCCGAGCCAAGATCCCAGAACTGCCGCAGGTTGTCCGAGATGCCGTAGACGACCCCCCAGGTGAGGTCGGTCGCCTCGAGGCACCGGCGGAAGAGTTGCACGCAGTCGCGCTGGCTCAACCAAGTGGCGCGAAGCCGCGCAAGCGCATCAGCCGGCCCGAGGCTCATCCACGAAGGCCCAGCTTCGACCTGCTGAGAGCAGGGGTCATCGTCGGCAAGCACCGATCCGATCCGTAGGCACACCACGCGGAGCCCGTGCATGTCCGAGTAGTACCGGCCCAGTGCTTCCCCAAACACTTTGGAGGCGCCGTAGAGCGAGTCGGGACGGACCTCGGCGTGCTCATCCCAGCACAGTTCGTTGTCGAGTGCGTACAGGCCCGGTGCGTTCTCGACCTCGTAGGTTCCGATCGCATGGTTCGAGGACGCGAAGACAACGAGGTCGATGCCGGTGATCCGGGACGCCTCGAGGACGTTGTACGCACCAACCAGGTTCGCTTCCAGGACCGCCTCCCAAGGCGACTCGACGGTGGCTGCCGCCGCGAGATGCAGCACCGCCGCGGCCCCGTCGAGGCGTTCGGTAACTGCTTTCAGGTCATCGAGATCGACGACTGAGCTGGCTATGTCGGTCGGACGACGCGTGAGGAGCCGAAGGTCGTACTCGTCTGCGAGGCCTTTCGAGAGGACGCGTCCGATCAACCCATTCGCCCCCGTGATCGCCACCGTGGCACCCGGTGCGACGCGGCGCCGTGTGCCTGCTGCGGGGTCAATCGTCAACCGGCGCATCCACCTCGTCGTTCGGAGAGCCGTTGATCGTCTGGAACAGACGCTCGCGCGTGTAACGGTAGTGCGCCGCAATCGCGTCCTGGGCCGCCTCGGCGTCGCGGGCGACGACGGCGTCGACGATCGCTGCATGAATCGCCTGCAGCGGAGCCCCCCGCAGCGATACGTCGGACTCCGACGCCGTCAGGAGCAGGAGCACCGTCTGCGCTTCCATCTGTTCGATGATCGTCTGCATCCGGCGGTTCTTCGCGAGCTCGACGAGCGTGAGGTGGAAGCGGGCGTCGCAGGTGATCGCCACGTTCCAGTCCGTGCCGCTCCATGCTTCCTCGGTCGCCCGATAGGCCGCGACAAGCTCGGCGATCTCCGCATCGGTCGCTTTCGCGACGATCTCGCGCACCGCCACCGCCTCGATCGCCTCACGGACGGCGTAGACCTCGGTCAGGTCGGTTTGGGACAGGGTGCAGACGAACGTCCCGCGCCTCGGGAGGTCGACGACAAGTCCCTCGCGAGAGAGTTCGCGGAGCGCTTCGCGAATCGGTCCTCGGCTGACGCCGAAGGTTCGCGCCAGGTCGGCCTCGACGAGCTTCGTCCCGGCTGGCAGCTCCCCCGAGAGGATCGACGCGCGGACGCGGTCGCACACCGTCTCCCACACCTGGTGGTAGGCCTGATTGCTGTCGAAGGTCTCGAGGCTCATAGGAGCACCGTAACTCGCAGCAAGCCCACGGTCTACTGCCAACAGCCTGCGGGCGTCAATGCGCGAACCGGCGCTTGATTGCGTCGAGGTCGAGGGGAACGGTGTCGAACAGCTCGAAGAGCGATGCTTCCGTCGCGGCGACGCCCTCGGCGGCGAGCGCAACGGACGACGCGCATCCCGCGGGGATGGCGACCAGCCCGTTCGCGTCGCCGTGGAGCAGGTCCCCGGTACGGATCGGCAGACCGCCGACCACGACGTCGCTCCCAACGTCGCAGATGATCCCGTCGCCGTGCGAGGCCACCGGGCCGCGCGCGAAGACCTGGAAGCCCGGCGCGCGACGCCTGATCCCGGCGAGGTCACGGCAGCCGCTGTCGGTGACGATACCGACCGCGCCGAGGCGGTAAACGGCAGTCGACACGATGTCGCCGACCGCGCAGTGCCGCGCGGCGTCGGCACCGTCGAACTGGAACACGACGACGGCGGGCTTCGGCGCTGTGGCGAGTAGGTCGATCAGGTCGCCGATCTCCGTTGACCTACCCGACTCGGAGGCGCTCAGGTGCCGGCAGGTGACAGCGTAGCCGACCATCGGCGCAAGCTCGGGCAATTGGCAGACGATGCCGATCGAGGCATAGCCTTCGGTGGCGTCGCGGACGGCGAGAGTCTCGATCGCATTCGAGATCGTCGCGCTGTCGAAGGCGGCGAGGCGGGCGCATTCGGGGGAAGGTGATGCGTCAGGCGTCACGAGCAGCAAGGCGGTCCCGCAGTTCGACGACGGTCGTCCAGACAGCCTCCTCCATCTCCACGCCCTCGCGCCGCTGCCGCTCGGCCGTCCTGAACTCGAGCTCCCCGGGGACGAGGACGCGATCGAAGCCGGGAGCCGGCGCGACTCTCCGCACACGGCGCGCCATCTCGTCGGCCCGCCCGCGGAACTCGTCGATGGGTGTGAAAAGGTCGGCGCGCAGCACAACGAATGACACTCCCTGGTGGCCTTGGATTCGGCCGCCATGGAGACCATCCGCGTAGGCGTCGGAGCCGGTCAAGATCCGGCCGAGCCACTCGGCGGCCATCGCGATCGCGTATCCCTTGTGCCCACCGAACGAGACATGGGCGCCGCCGGCGAAGAAGTCTTCGGCGTTTGTGGTCGGCAGGCCGTCACCGTCGATGAGGCATCCTGGCGGCAACGGCTCACCGCGGCGCCGCGCGGTCGCGACCTTCATCCCGGCGACGGCGGTCGTCGCATAATCGAAACCCATAGGCGGCTCCTCGCCTCCAGGAAAGCCGAACGCGATCGGATTCGTCCCGAGCACCCGCTCCCGACCGCCATACGGCGCAACATGCGGGTCCTCCTCCGCGTAGCCGCCTCCCCAGATCATCGCGATCGTGCCCTGCTCAGAAGCCAGCTCGGTGAAGTGGCCGAGTCGGCCGATGTGGTAGCACTCGACGAGACCGATCAGCGCGATGCCGTGTTCACGCGCCTTCGCGATCCCGAGCTCGATCGCATCGAGGGCGGCCACCTGCCCAAAGGTCCAGTTCCCCCTCACGAGGGCGAACGACGGCTCTTCGCGCACAACGCTCGACTTCGCCAAGGGATCGAGCCGCCCGCCGTCGATTTCGTCGACATAGCCCGGAAGGTGCACGACCCCGTGGGAGTGCACTCCGCACTCGTCAGCCCGAGCAAGGTGCTCTGCAGTGATGGTTGCGTTCTCTTGGTCCGCTCCTGCTAGTTCGAGGATCTGGCGTGCCACCGCAACAAGCTCAGCCGTCGACTTGACGATCACATCTCCGACCCCACTCAGGGTCATTCGCGGTTCTCCTTTCAACGGGCAGCGGTGCGGGTTGGGCTCGAGGTGCTCGGACGCCTCTGACAATGCTAACGCTTGGTCGACTGTTTACAATACGCACCCCGGCTGTCGTCGGCAACACGAACGCGGCGATGAGTCAGCTGCAGATCGTGTTGGTCGAAAACCGGGAGGATGGGACGGTTCCCGTAGCACGGCGGTTCCCGTGCCACGCCCGTGCTGACCTGTCCGTCGGTGCGCATCGAACGAGCGTATGACGCGGAGCCCGCTGCGGCAGCCCGCCTCCGCGAGGCGATCGGTGGGACTGCGGTGGCAACCCTGTGCCCCTGCGCGTCCACCGAGCGGTCCGGGTCATCGTCCGGGAGGTGGTTGACGCAGCTCGATGAGAACGCCGTCGGGATCACGGAGGTACACGTGCCGTGCGCCTTCGTTCGGACCCGACGGGATCTCAATCACTTCGATGCTCACCTGGGCGGCGCCGGCAGCGAGCCCTCGCTCGACGGCCTCTCCCAGGTCGGCTACTCCGAGGCATAGATGAACCGCACCCGGTTGCGGAGGCGCAGACTGGACGTGCTCTTCGTCCACGCCGACAAAGGCCACCAGCTCGAGGTCCACAGCACCTTGGAGATCAAGCCAGGCGATCTCGAGCTCGGCTCCAGGACGCCCGACCAGCGTTCCCAGGAACTCGGCCCCTACGACGCGCCGTGTGCTCGGCTCGACGCCGATGAACTCTCGCCAGAACTCGAGGGAGCGGTCCATGTCGGCGACCGTGACGCCAATGTGGTGAAGATCGATCATCGCCTCGTCCGCTGCGGACGCCGTCATATGCGCTCCTTCGGAAGGATTTGAAAACTGTTGACAACATACACAGTTGCTGGCCAAGCTCAAGAACTGGCCAGATCCTTAAACCCGACTAAGGCGATAATGGGCCTCAAGGGAGTTCTCTCAAACCCTCCCGAGAGTCTCAAGAATGTTCTCAAGACGACTACTTGAGAATCTCACGCCGGTGAAGGCAAGCGCCGCGGTGTCTATCTCGATCTAAATAGCGTGCGGGCTCACCTATGAACAAGGTCTTTTTCGTGGCTAACAGGTAGACGCACTATTCAGGGGGAGGTCTGAATGGCTGCTGTACGCCGGTCTGGTCGGCTCGAGAAGGTCGTGATGGACGGAGTGCTTCCGCGTCGCGAGGACGTCGGTCTCGTATTCGACGAACTCGATTACCAGATGGCAACGCAGGCCTATCTGTGGGCGCTGCCACTCGTCTCCTATGCACAGTGGCAGAAGGTGCATCGGGAGATCTTCGGTGCGACGAACTTCGACCTCGTTCATTACGTCAGCTATCGGGACCGCCTCGGGCTGATCACGGCGAACGCCACGACGCCGTACATCCTGAACTTCATCGATCTCACCGAGACCGGCCCACTCGTGATCGAACTGCCTGCGGGGCCGACGGCAGGGGGTCTCAGTGACTTCTGGCAGCGCGAGATCGGTGTGCTGGGTGAAATGGGCCCCGACCAGGGCAAGGGCGGTAGGCACCTGATCGTCCCGCCTGGCCAGGAACCACCAGCGGCTGACGGCTTCAACATCCCGCGTGCGACCGGCATGAACATCATGTTCGGGTTTCGCACGCTCGACCCGGACCCGGAACGTTCGCTTGCCCTCGTCGAGGCTGTCCGGATCTACCCATTCGACGAGCAGATCCCCCACGCGGAGACGCGGATCATCTCGCCTGACGGCAGGCCCTGGAGAGGCGATCAACCGCGCGGCCTCGACTACTGGACTCGACTGCATGGCATCTACCAGTCCGAGATCGTCGACGAGCGCGACCGCTTCTACCTCGCGATGCTCGGGCAGCTCGGCATCGAGAAGGGCAAGCCGTTCGCTCCCGACGAACGGCTGACGGAGATTCTCATCGAAGCTGCCGACGCCGGAGAGCTCATGGCGAAGGCGAACACCTTTGCGAAGCGCTTCAAGGATGCGCGCTACTGGCCCGACCGCCACTGGTACCTCGCAATCGACCTCGACAACTCCTCCCAGCGCGGCGACAACCATGACGAGCTGCTCGAACGCGCAGCTTGGTTCTACGAAGCGGTCAGCTTCTCCGAGGCGATGAAGAGCCACGACCCCGGGTCTCGGACAGGCCTACCTCGGCGCCTACGTCGACGCAAATGGCGACTGGCTCGACGGCGGCCGGAACTACACACTCCATGTTCCCGCCGACATGCCCGCGAAGCTGTTCTGGTCGGCCACCGTCTATACCTCCGATACCCGCTGCCTGATCGATAACGAACAGCAACGCGGCGACCGCGGCTCGCGCGACCCCGACGTCCAAGTCAACGACGACGGCTCCGTCGATCTCTACTTCGGCCCAACCGCACCGGCGGGCAAGGAGTCGAACTGGGTCCAAACGATCGCAGAGCAGCACTGGTTTTCCTACTTCCGCCTCTACGGCCCGCTTGAGAGCTACTTCGACCGAACTTGGAAGCTCGGCGACATCACACCAGTCTGACTATTCAATGAGTCGCGATCCATTTATTGCATGTTGTAATAAATGCAACAGCAATGGAGGCGGCGGGAATCGAACCCGCGAAAGATTCCCGCCAACTCGGTGCGCACGCCGTGATCGAAATCACCACTCGACCGAAATTGGTGTAGATGCTTCCGCCGTCCGGAAGATGCGGCGATCTCTTTTCAGGTCACCCAGCACCGGAACGGTCATACTCGCGTCGTGGACGAAGCGCCACTGGTCCTCGTCACGGGCGCAACCGGCAAGGTCGGCCAGGCGTTCATCCGCGGGGTGCTCTCCTCCCCTGACGAGCGGCTAGCCGGGATCACGATTAGAGCGCTGTGCCACAACCGACTGCTGCAACCTGAAGCGCGGCTCGAGGTCGTCGCGGGCTCGATCGAGCGCCGCGACGTCGTGGATGCCGCTACCGAGGGTGCCACCCAGGTGATTCACCTGGCGACGACCAAGGAGACGCCCGAATCGATCTTCGATGTCACGGTCAAGGGGCTCTTCTGGCTGCTCGAAGCCTGCCGCGTGAGTCCCACCTTCCAGCGACTCGTCCTGGTCGGCGGAGACGCCGCGGTCGGGCACTTCTTCTATCCGCATCCCCTCCCCGTCACCGAGACGCAGCCGCACACCGCCTACCCCGGCTGCTACGCGCTGTCGAAGGTGCTCGAGGAAGTGATGCTCGAGCAGTACGGCCTGCAGTACGACTTCGACTACTGCTGTCTGCGGGCGCCGTGGATCATGGAGAAGGACGACTTCCGGTACCAGCTCTCGTTCGGGGAGGACGTGTTCGGTGGGCCACGCTGGCGCGACCTCGTCGGCGCCGAACAGGCGGATGGCTACGTCGAGCAAGGAGCGGTGCCGGTCATGCTCGACGAGGACGGGGAGCCGGTGAAGCGGAACTTCGTTCACGTCGAGGATCTGGTCGACGCGATTCTCGCGGCGCTCGACCAGCCGGCCGCACGGCGTCAGACCTTCAACATCTGCATGGACGAGCCGGTCGACTACGGAGAGCTCGGCGCCTACCTCGCCGAGTCCCGCGGCCTGCCCACGGTCGAGATCCGCACGCCGTACCACTCGACCTGGCTCGACAACACAAAAGCGAAGTCCCTGCTCGCCTGGCGCCCACGCTACGACCTCGAGCGGCTAGTAGAAGAAGCATGGAGCTACGAGCGCGACCCAGACGAACCGCGCGTCGTCTGGTATCCGGGATAGCCTCAGGGGCCGCCGGAGGCCGGCGCTCACGCAGCTGCGAGCCGTCGGAAAACGCGCCTCCCGACGACTGAGAGCCCTCATCGGGACCTCTTCGGGTCTTGAATCGTTCTTGGCGCTTCCTTCTCAGATCGCTTCTTGGAACGATCACAATGGAAACGACGGGAGTCGAACCTGCGTAGGATTCCCGCCGAATCGTCACTCCGGACGACTTGGTCCGATGAGCCCCTCGGGCGTACCGCGCTCCCGGAGAAGCTCGGCCTCTTTCGGATCCCGCAGTCTGCGTCGCTCGTACGCAGGCAGGGCCCGGTCGACACGCTCCATCCATGCAGCATTTGCGCGACGGGCGGCTCGCCATTGCGCGTAGGTACGGACCCGTGTGTTCACTCCGGAATTGTAACGTCCGTCGATCACGGGTCCTTGAAAAGATGCCGGTTTGCAGGGAAAATGGAGGCGGCGGGAATCGAACCCGCGTCCGCGGACGCACCGACCGAGCGTCTACAAGCTTAGGTCACGATTGAAGCTTCGCCCGGACGGCTGGTTCGCGACCGACCCACCTGCCGGGCTAGCCATCCTTTGATCTCGCGCCGCCGGCGATTGGCTTTCCCTTGGCGCCAGCCCGTCAGTTGATGCCGGATCCCGAGCCACGGGCCGAGCTCGGGGCGACACGCTGCGCTAGGTGTTTAGGCTAGGCAGCGAGTGCGAGGTTATTTTCCGCACTTGCGTTTGTTTTCCGGTTGTTTAGCGAGGCCGACCGGAGACCTCGGCTTGCAGCTCTGCCGGAGAACCGACCACGTCGAAACCATGGCGCCCCCGTATGTGTTGTCTCGACATGGTATCTGATGTTTCACGGGCTGAAAACAGATGGCTCTCGCGGCTCAGCGACGTGACTTCAGCGCCCGCTCGATCTGACGTTTCGCATCGCGGTCGGCGACCGTGCGGCGCTTGTCGTAGACGTCCTTGCCGCGGGCGAGCGCGAGCTCGACCTTCACGCGGCCGTCCTTGAAGTACAGCCTGGTCGGGACGAGCGTCAGGCCTTTCTCACGCACCTGGCCGTAGAGCCTGTCGATCTCCCGGCGGTGGAGGAGCAGCTTGCGCGGGCGGGTCGGGTCGTGATTCGCACGGTTCCCCTGGTCGTAGATCGCGATCTCCGCGCCGTGCAGCCAGGCCTCGCCGTCACGGACGTCGGCAAAGGCCTGGCCGAGCGTCGCCCTCCCGGCGCGCAGGGACTTCACCTCGGTGCCTGTCAGCACGAGCCCGGCCTCGACGCGCTCCAGGAGCTGGTAGTCGTGCCGCGCCTTGCGATTGTCCGCGATCAGCTTCTCGCCCATCGCGGTCGATTGTGCCTACCCGGTGCGGGTGCGCCACAGCCGTTCGGCGAGCACCGGCAGCATCGCGAGCGCGATCCGCGGCTCGTCCTGCAGGAGCTGCTGGAAGTCGCCCGCGAAGATTGCGATGCAGCGGACCTCCGTTTTGGCCCGCACCCTCGCCGACCGCGTTGCCTCGGGAACGAGAAGCGCGAGCTCGCCGACGAACTCGCCGGGGCCCACCTCGATCATCGTCTCGCCGCGCGCCTCGACGATCGCGGTTCCCATCAGAATCACGAAGATGCCGGACCCGGGGTCGCCGGCGTGCACGAGCGTCTGACCGGCAGGGATGTCCAGCTCGACCGACAGCGCCGCGACCCGGCGCAGGACCTCGTCGTCGAGCCCGGCAAAGAGCGGGATGTCGCGAAGGAAGGCGATCTCCGTCATCGCCGGTTCATATCATGCGAGGAGAAGGTTGACCTTCCCCTCCTGCTTCGCGATCGAGTCGACGCGCACCTTGATCCGGTCCCCGAGCCTGTAGCGGCGCCCGCTTCGCCGGCCGACGAGAGCGGTTCCGGTCGCGTTCAGCTCGTAGAACTCCCCGTGGAGACGCCGCGCCGGGAGGAGCCCTTCGAACACCTCGCCGAAGCGAACGAACAGCCCGGAGCCGATCGCGCCGGTGATCTCTCCCTCCCACGCCTCGTCCCAGCCACGCTCGAGCAGGCGTGTCCTCGAGCAGCCACGCGAGGCAGATGTCGTCTGCGAGGTACTCGATCTGCCCCGCCGCCCGCTCGCGCCCGACACGTCCTCCGCGAGCGCGGAGAGGTCACCCGGCAGCGGATCGTCGGCGAGGCCGAGCTCACGCAGGAGCGCCCGGTGGACGACGAGATCGGGGTAGCGGCGGATCGGCGAGGTGAAGTGGCAGTACGCCGTGCTCGCAAGCCCCGAGTGGCCGAGGTTCGCCGGGTCGTAGCGGGCCTGCTTGAGCGCGCGGAGCACGAGCGGCGGGAACGCCTCCCGCCCCCGCCCCGACTGCTCGACGTACTCGGTGACGCGCCGCGAGATGGCTCCCGCGAGCTCGGCGGCCTCCTGCGGCGTCATTCGGTCCGGGACGGGCGGCGTCGGCACCTCGAGATCGGCGAGCTGGGACGAGCAAGCGCGCGATCGCCTGCGGATCGGGCCGCTCGTGCACGCGGTAGAGCGCCTCGCGCCGGCGGCCGGCGAGGAACGCCGCCACATGCTCGTTGGCGCGGATCATCAGCTCCTCGACGAGCATGTGCGCGTGCGGCTCGCGACTCGCGCCATGCCGACGTCGACGCGGCCGTCCGCGAACGAGAACGCGACCTCCGGCGTGTTGATCTCGAGTGCGCCCGCGCGCGAACCGCGCTGCCCGCGCAGCGCGGTCGCGACCTCGCCGGCGAGATCGAGCTGCTCGAGGATCTCCGGCGGCGCGTCGCGGCGCTCGGCCTGGCCGTAGGTCAGCCGAGCATCCGAGTTGATCACCGAGCGGTAGAAGACCGGCTCGCCGTCCGGGGGCATCTCGACCGTCACGCACAGCCGATCCTCGTGCGGACGCAGCGAGCAGGCGTCGTCGGCGAGCTCGTGCGGGAGCATCGGCGCGACGAGGCCCGGGACGTACGTCGACACCGCGCGCTCCGAGGCGCCCGTGGTCGAGCGGACGTACCGGGCCGGACGAACCACGACACGTCGGCGATGTGGACCCAGGCACGGATTCCTTCGGGCTCCCGGCGCGAACGAGAGGGCGTCGTCGAAGTCCTTGGCCGTCTCGGGGTCGATCGTGATCGTCGGAAGCCCGCGCAGGTCGATTCGCGCCTCGAGCGTCTCGGGCGGCAGCTCGTACGGCTCGAGCCGCCCCAGGTGGCCCTGCTCGACGAGGAGCGCCTCGAGCACGTTCTCGATACGCCGCGCGGTGCCGAGGCCGCCGCTCGATCCGGCGCGCCCTCGCCCCGTTCGAGACGAGCGCGAGGTCGCCCGGCTGGACGCTGCGGAGCACTCTTCGTGTCGAGCACGATCGGGACGCCCGGCGGTGAAGTACGGCTCGCCCGATGACGAGCTTGCCTCGCCGGGAGACCTCGACGACGACGCGATCCTCATCCCTGGCGCTCAAGGCGGTGTCGGACACCATCGAAAGACGCTGCCGCGCTCGAACGCGCGCGCGGTGTCCGACACCTGCACCTACACGCGCAGGAACCGGCGCACGGTGAGGCCGGAGCCGAGGGCGCCGAGGCAGAGACCGATCCCGAGCAGGATCAGAGCCGTGAGGTGAACTCGAGCGCATGGACGTCCGAGGCCGTCGAGAGCGCGTTGTGGAGGATCGCGGGCAGCGCGATCTCCTTGCCGATCACGAGCAGGACCACGGCGAGGAACGCCCCGCCGAGCCCGCACAGCAGGCCCTCGATCATGAACGGCCCGCGCACGAACCAGTTCGTGGCGCCGACGAGCTTCATCACCTCGATCTCACGCCGGCGCGAGAAGATCGAGAGGCGGATCGTGTTCGCGATCAGAAGCGACGCCGAGGTCAGCAGGACGATCACCGCGATCAGGAAGATCGCCTCGACCCAGTGCGCGAACCGGAGGATCCGGTTCGAGTCGTGGGTGTCGTGGACGACCTCCTTCACGCCGGGCGGAAGCGGATGCAGGCTGTTGTAGAGCCCGCTCAGGTCCTCGCCCTTGTCCGGCTTGACGATGATCACGTCCGGGAACGGGTTCCACGGCATGACGCTCACGAGCGCGGGCTCGCTCTTGCGCATCTGCCTGAGCGCCGTCGTCTTGGAGACGAACGTCCATCCGTCCTTCTTGCCGCTGACGAGCGGGTTGCGCTGGAGGGCGGCGACGACGGCATTCTCCTGTGCCTTCGTCGCCGGGCCGCCCTTGTCGGCGTTCGTCTTGAAGTCGATCTTCACGACGAGCTCGCGCTTGACGTGGTTCGACCACGAGACCGTCCACGTCCCGAGGGCGATCAGGAGCCCGAGCAGGAACATGCCGATCAGGACCGTCATCATCGCGGCGAAGGTCGTCGAGAGGTTTGCGCCCAGGCTGCGCCACGCCTCCGAGAAGAGCAGCCTAAGCCTCAAGGCAACTCTGTCTCATTCGCCCGTGTACCCGCCGCGGCGCTCGTCGCGGGCGAGGCGCCCGTCCTCGAGCTGGATGACGCGCTTGCGCATCTTGTCGACCATCTCGCGGTCGTGCGTCACCATGAGGATCGTCGTGCCGGACATGTTGATCCGGTAGAGGAGCTGCATGATCCCGACCGACGTGTCGGGGTCGAGATTGCCGGTCGGCTCGTCGCACACGAGGAGCGGCGGGTGGTTGACGAACGCGCGCGCGATCGACACGCGCTGCTGCTCGCCGCCCGACAGCTCGTCGGGGAGCGAGTTCATCCGGTGGGAGAGCCCGACCATCGAGAGCACCTCGGGCACCTTCTTGCGGATCGAGCTGCGGCTCTCGCCCTGCACCTTCAGCGCGTAGGCGACGTTCTCGGCCGCCGTGCGGTTCGGCAGGAGCTTGAAGTCCTGGAACACACAGCCGATGTTGCGGCGCAGCATCGGCACCTTCGACCGCTTGAGACGCGTGAGGTCGCGCCCGCCGACGACGATGTTGCCCCTCGTCGCCTCGAGCTCCTTCAGGAGGAGCCGGACGAGCGTCGACTTCCCCGAGCCTGACGCTCCGACGACGAACACGAACTCGCCCTTGTCGATCTGGAACGTGACGTCGCGAAGCGCGGCGACGTCGGGCTCGTAGATCTTCGTGACGTTGTCGAACACGATCATCGAGCCCGAGCTCGCGCCGACACGGGTCGCGCCGGCGGGCGGTTCCGCTAGGGCCGTCGCAGCGTTGGAGGTGATGTCGTCTCGATCCTGCACGTCGGTCTCAGTCGGCGCTTCACTCATGCGCCGCGCCGGGTAGGAAGAGCTGGAACAGCATAACGCACCGCGCTACGACACCCGTCCGGCAGCGTTCGCGAGCAGGTAGGAATGGATGAAGGGGTCGAGGTTCCCGTCGAGGACGCCCTGGGCGTTCCCCGTCTCGTAGCCCGTCCGGGCGTCCTTGACCTGCTGATACGGATGGAGGACATAGCTGCGGATCCACTCGCCGCCGAAACCAGTGTCGGCGACCCCTCCTCTCTCCTTCGCCATCATCGCCTCGCGCTCCTCCTCGGCGCGCTCGACGAGCCTCGACTTGAGGACGCGCATCGCCGTCTGCTTGTTCGCCGACTGCGAACGCTCGTTCTGGCATTGCACGACGATGCCCGTCGGAAGATGGGTGATCCGGACCGCGCTGTCGGTCTTGTTCACGTGCTGGCCACCGGCGCCCTGCGCCCGGTAGGTGTCGATCTTGAGGTCGCCCTCGTCGATCTCGACGTCCGTGTCGTCGGGAAGGAGCGGCGCGACGATGACCGTCGCGAACGACGTCTGGCGCCGGTGGGCGCCGTCGAACGGCGACAAGCGCACGAGCCGATGCTTGCCGCGCTCGGCCTTGAGGATGCCGTAGGCGTTCTCGCCCTCGATCGTGAACGTCGAGCTCTTCAGGCCCGCTTCCTCGCCCGGGCTCGCTTCCAGCAGCTCCAGCCTGAAGCTTCGGTCGGCGGCCCAGCGCTCGTACATGCGGAGCATCATCTCAGTCCAGTCCTGGGCGTCGGTGCCACCGGTGCCGGACTGGAGAGTGACGACGGCGGAATCGGCGTCGTACTCCCCGTTGAAGAGCGCCGCCTCCTCGAGCCGCTCGAGCTCGCGACGGAGCGGCCCGAGCGTCTCGGCGATGTCGTCGGCGATCGATGGGTCGAGCTCGTACAGCTCCCGCGCGTCGGCGTACTCGCCCGTGATGCGTGAGTAGGTCTCGAGCTTCTCGGTGACCCGCGCGTGCTCGGTGCTGATCCTCTGTGCCCGGCCCTGGTCGTCCCAGAATCCGGGCTCGCTCATCGCCGACTCGAGCTCGGCGCTGCGGTCCTTCAGGCGAGCGGGGTCAAAGGTAATCACGGACCCAGGCAAGCTGGGCCCCGATCTCCTCGAGCTGCTCGGACAGCGATACGAGTTGTTCTGCCACGGCCGAGGGATGGTACCGGCGGCCTACGCCCCGTGGCAGCGCTTGTATTTCTTGCCGGAGCCGCACCAGCAGGGATCGTTGCGGCCGACGCTGTCCTGCTCGGACTTGACGACGGGCTGCGGCGCGACGTACTCGCCGCCGGAGGTCGTCGTCATGGCGGTTCCCGCCCCGGCGCCGGCGGCGACCATCGCGCCGGCTCCCGCGGTCGTCTCGTGCTGGTAGTTCAGCCGTCCGACTCCGCCGTCGCCGTTCCCCGTGGGCGGGAGCGCGGCGTGGCCGTTTGCGTTGCCCGGCTCCTCGTTCGCCTCGATCTGGGCGTGGAACAGCAGCGCCACGACCTCCTGGCGGATCGTGTGGTTCAGCTCGGTGAAGAGGACGTGCCCCTCGTTGCGGTACTCGACGAGCGGATCCTTCTGGGCCATGCCGCGCAGATGGATGCCCTCGCGGAGGTAGTCCATGTTCTCGAGGTGCTCTCGCCAGCGGACGTCGACGACCTGGAGGAGCATGAACCGCTCGAGGTCGCGCATCAGGCCCTCGTGGATCTCCTCGATCTCGCGCTCCCGCTCGGCGTAGGCGTCCGCTGCGTCGTCGAGGAACTCCTCGACGATCGAGTCCCGCTCGAGCCCCTTGAGCTCCTCGGCGGTCACGCCGGTCCCGTACAGGTTCTCCATCGCGTTGACGAGCTCGGCGAGATCGAGCTCCCCGCCGGGCTCGACGGAGGAGACGTACTCGTCGACGACACCCGTGATCACATCCGGCAGCCACTCCTCCTTGATCTCGGCGGAGAGGTCCTGGCCCTCGAGCACGGCGCGGCGCTGCTCGTAGATCACCTTGCGCTGCACGTTCATCACGTCGTCGTACTTGAGGACGTTCTTGCGCTGGACGAAGTTCTGCTCCTCGACCTTCTTCTGGGCGTTCTCGATCTGGTTCGTCAGGATCTTCTGATCCATGGGCTGATCGTCCGGCAGCTTGAAGCGCTCCATGATGTTGTAGAGCCGGTCGCCGGCGAACAGCCGGACGAGGTCGTCCTGGCCGGAGAGATAGAAGCGGGTCTCGCCGGGATCGCCCTGGCGGCCCGAGCGGCCGCGGAGCTGGTTGTCGATCCGGCGCGCCTCGTGGCGCTCGGTGCCGAGCACGTAGAGCCCGCCGAGCTCGCGCACGGTGTCGTCGATCTTGATGTCGACGCCCCGGCCGGCCATGTTCGTCGCAATCGTGACCGCGCCGACCTGCCCGGCGTCCTTGATGATCTCGGCCTCGCGCGCGTGCTCCTTCGCGTTCAGGACGTTGTGCTTGACGCCCTGGCGCTTCAGCAGCTCGCTGAGCAGCTCAGAGGTCTCGACTGCGATCGTCCCGACGAGCACCGGCTGCCCGGCGGTGTGGCGGTCCTTGATGTCGGCGACGACGGCGTTGAACTTCGCCTCGACCGTCTTGAAGATCAGGTCGTTCTCGTCCTTGCGGGTCACCGTGACGTTGGTCGGGATCGGCACGACCTCGAGCCCGTAGATCTCGACGAACTCCTTCTCCTCGGTCTTCGCGGTGCCGGTCATCCCCGCGAGCTTGTCGTAGAGGCGGAAGTAGTTCTGGAGGGTGATCGTCGCGAGTGTCTGGTTCTCGTCCTGGACCTGCACGCCCTCCTTCGCCTCGACCGCCTGGTGCAGGCCCTCCGACCAGCGCCGCCCCTCCATGATCCGGCCGGTGAACTCGTCGACGATCTTCACCTCGGCATCCTCGACGACGTAGTCGATGTCGCGCTTGAACAGAGCCTCCGCCTTCAGCGCCTGCTGGAGGTGGTTGACGAGCTGGACGTTCTCCGGCGCGTAGAGGTTCTCGACCTTGAGGGCACGCTCGACCTTCTCGATCCCCGACTCGGTCGCCGAGACCGTCTTGTGCTTCTCGTCGAAGAGGTAGTCGTACTCGTGCTGGAGCTCGGCGTCGGCGACCTTCGACCCCTTCGACTGGATGCCGTGGAGGCCGCGGGCCACGCGCGCCATGTCCTGGTAGACCTTGGCCGCCCCGGTCGGCTCACCGGAGATGATGAGCGGCGTGCGCGCCTCGTCGATCAGGATCGAGTCGACCTCGTCCACGATCGCGTAGGCGTGGCCGCGCTGGACGACGCCCTCGAGCGACACCGACATGTTGTCACGGAGGTAGTCGAAGCCGAACTCGGAGTTCGTGCCGTACGTGATGTCGGCCTCGTACGCGGCCTTTCGCCTGTCGAAGTCCATGTTCAGCTCGGCCTGGACGTGGTCGACCGTGACGCCGAGGCGGTCGTAGACACCCCTGTTCCACTCGGCGTCGCGCCGGGCGAGGTAGTCGTTGACGGTGACCAGGTGGACTCCCTGCCCGAGGATGCGGCCGTCGTGGGTCTCGACGGTCGGGAGAGCGTTCAAGTAGAGGGCCAGGCTCGCGACGAACGTCTTGCCTTCACCCGTCTTCATCTCGGCGACGTCGCCCTCGTGCAGGACGATCCCGCCCATCATCTGCACGTCGAACATGCGCTGGTCGGACTCGCGGAGCCGTGCCTCGCGGACGGCCGCGAACGCCTCGAACAGGAGGTCGTTCAGGTCTTCGCCGTTCGCGAGCCGCTGCCGGAACTCGGCCGTCTTCGCGCGCAGATCGGCGTCGGACAGCGCCCGGAACTCGGGCTCGAGCGTGGCGACATACGCGGCCTGCTCTGCCAGGCGCTTCATGCGCCGGCCCTCCCCGAAGCGCAGGAACTTCTCGAAGCCGGTGCCCATGGCCATGACCACAGGGTATCCGTTGGCCCCGGCCAGACCGGGGTACCCGAAGCCAGTGCACCCGTCCGCGAATACGGACGGATGCATTAGAGCGGGGCGGTCTCGACCTCCCACGCCTCCCCGGCGATCCGGTGAGCCCGCACGACGTGGCCCGGCCGCTCGAGTGGAGCGATGGAGCCGAAAACCTGCTCGCCGTCGACGCGCAACGTCCGCTCGTCGCCGTGGAGCGAGAGCTCGATGTGCTCGCCGCCGACTCCGGGAAGCTCGACGACGTCGATCCTGCTGGCTCCAACCGCCCACAAGGTCTCGCTGCGGCGCACGGCCTCGGCACGGTAGGGCGGCTCGAGCTCGAGAGCCGCCGCGAGCTCCGCGAGGTCTCCCCCGCCCTCGTCGGCGATGAGCTCGCCGCCGGGAAGGACGACGAACCCGAGCTTCTCCCCGGGAAGATCGGGCTGCCTCGACGGTCGTCACGGCGTCCCACTGCCGGGCCCGGTGCAGCCCGTGGATCCCGGAGGCATCCCACGGCGGGCGCTGGACGTCCTCCTCCGGCCCGTCGAGGTCCACCCCGCCTTCGCGGGCGAGCTTCACGTGGTGGGGCTCGCGACGGCGGAGAAAGCTCAAGTCCCGTGGTGCTCGGTGCGGCGGCGGCGCTCGAGCCGCCGCTTCTCCCGGTAGCCGACGACCTGACGCTCCAGGTTGTCGACGAGCTTGTCGATCGAGGCCCGCATGTCAGACGTGGACTCGGTCGCCCGCAGGGTCCGGCCCTTCGCGAACACGATCGCCTCGGCCGTGTACTGCGAGTGCTTGGTCTCGCCGACCAGCTCGAGCTCGACCTGGGTCTCGTCGGCGAGCTGCTTCCCGAGACGTCCGAGCTTGCCCTCGGCGTAGGTGCGCACGTCGGGGCCGAGCTCGTAGTTCCGGGCCTTCACCTGAAGTTGCACCTGCGACCTCCAGCGCTCGGGGACTCCGTCTTCCGAGGTTACCGAACCGTCACCGGTGGAGAGCGCTCGCAGGGGTCCCGTCAGCAGACGCGGCAGGTGATGTTCCCCGACGGCGAGCGGATCCCGGCGCAGGGTCTTCGCCGCCGCAGTCGCCGTGAGCGCGCATCGACCAGACGCCGAGAACGCACGGCGCTACTCCGACGACGAAGCCGTCGGGCCGCGCAGCGGGGACTGGGCGAGCTCAGCGAACCGCACGTGCAAACGTGATCCCGTCGACCCGTGAGGCTCCGGCGGCGCGAAGCGCCGAGGCGGCTGCGGCGATGGTCGCGCCGGTCGTGTAGACGTCGTCGACGAGGATCACGCGTCCGTGCACCTGACCGCGCGCGACGAACGCGCCCCGCATGTTCCGCCGGCGCTCCTCCCGGGCGAGGCCTGTCTGGCGCGCGACTCCGCGTCGCCGTCCGAGGAGCGCTCCCACCGGGAGCTCCCAGAGCCGTCCGAGCTCGCGAGCGAGCGCCTCGGCCGGCTGGTGACCACGCCGCAGCGAGCGGTCGCCGTCGGGCGGGATATACGCGATGACGTCTGCCGTCGGCATGGGCACTCGCCCGGCGACGAGCTCGGCGGCGAGGGTCGCGAGCGGGCGGGCTCCGCGCTCCTTCCATCCGCGGACGAACGCACGGGCGGGATCGGCGTAGACGACACCTGCTCGAGCCGACGCGAACGCGAGCCTCCGGCCGGCGCACTCGCGGCACCGCTCGACCGGCCAGGCCGTGTGCGCCCCGCACCGGGCGCAAAGCGGGGCGTGAATCGGCACCAGGCGGGCGCGGCAGCCGTCGCAGAAGAGCGGCCCGGGCTCGCCACAGGAGACGCAACGCGAGGGTACGAGGAGCTCGAAGAGCCACGCCGCCCACGATACGGAGAGAAGCGTGACGTGTCCCGAACGATTGTGTGACGCGTCTCCTACGAGGGAGTACGCGTCCCGCTCGGGCAGCCCGGTGGCGCGCCGGTACCGGTTGTCAGCCTCGAGGAGCTGCTCCGGGGTGCCGATGTCGAGCCACGATTCGGAGAACCGGAACCCGAAGACGCGGCCCTGATTCGCGAGCCAGATCAGGAAGCGCCCCGGCGGGTCGGGCGGGTTCCCGTCGTCGAGATAGCGGTTGAGCAGCGCGATGTCCTCGCGCGAGAAGAGATACGTCGCGGTGGAGACGAGGTTGCTGCGCGGATGCTCGGGCTTCTCCTCCATGCCGATCACGAGATCGTCGGCGTCCAGCTCGACGACGCCGTAGAGATGTGCGAGCCCGGGGTCTGCGAGCTTGTGGACGGCGAGCGCGCTCGCTCCCTTGCCCCTCCAGAACGCGATGTAGTCGGCAAGCGAGAACTCGAACAGGTTGTCGGCGGCGATCACCAGCAGGCCGTCGTCTCCGAGCCCGCCCTCGCGCACTGCGAGCCGGATGTCGCCGAGGGCCCCGAGCCGGGTCTCGTTGCTCTTCGTGCCGTCGTCGTGGACCGCGATCCCGTGCGGTTTCGCCCAACGTTCGAACGCCGGCGCGTACACGGCGTTCGTGACCACGTCGACGGCGTCGATCTCGCCGGACTCCTCGATGCGGTCGAGGATCCAGTCGGCCATGGGCCGCCCCGCCACGGGGAGGAGCGGCTTGGCGACCTCGTCGGTCAGCGGCCGCAGCCGCGTCGCGTACCCGGCCGCGAGGAGGAGCGCCTTCACGCCGCCACCACCGCGCCCGCGAGCGAGTCGGCGTAAGGCGGCCGGTGGACGCCGTGCTCGGTGACGATCGCAGCGATCAGCTCCGCCGGTGTGACGTCGAATGCGGGGTTCCGGGCGGGGAAGAGCGTCGTGACCTCCGCGGGGTCTCGCTCCTCGATCGGGATCCCGTCACCGGACGCGGTCGCGTGGTCGACCGTCGAGCTCGGGGCGACGATGTAGACCGGGATGCCGTGATGGGCGGCCAGCACGGCCACGCCGTAGGTGCCGATCTTGTTCGCCGTGTCGCCGTTCGCAGCGATCCGGTCGGCTCCGGTCACGACCGCATCGACCTCGCCGGCGGCCATGCGGGAGGCCGCCGTCGAGTCGGTGATCACTGCGAACGGGATCCCCGCCTCCTCGAGCTCCCACGCGGTCAGACGCGCGCCCTGAAGCAGCGGTCTCGTCTCGTCCACCCAGACGTGAGTCAGGAGGTCGCGCTCCCAGGCGGCGAGCAGCGCTCCGACAGCACTGCCGTAGCCACCCGTCGCGAGGCCGCCGGCATTGCAGTGCGTCAGCGCGCGGGTACCAGGCGCGAACAACCCGGCCGTGTGCGCGGCCATGGCCCGGCACCGCTCGACCTCGTCGCGATGAATTGCGCGGGCACGGTCGGCCGACGGGTCGCTGCGCATCTCGCCGAGAGCCCAGGCGAGGTTGACCGCGGTCGGGCGGGCAGCCCGGAGCACGGCCTCTGCGGCGGCGAGGTCCTCGCCCTGCTCCGCCGCCAGCGCGATGCCGTAGGCCGCGGCGATCCCGATCGCCGGAGCGCCGCGCACCACCATGCCCCTGATCGCCTCGGCGACCTCGGCGGCCGTCCGGCATTCGACGTCGACCTCCTCGACGGGAAGCTTCCGCTGGTCCAGGAAGACGACGCGGCCGGGCTCGAGGCGGAGGATCCGCTCTGGATCAAGCAACGTCGATGACTGCGCGGGTCGGGTACGGCTTGCGGAGAGTCGACTTCGGCACCGTGAGCAACCGGTAGACGCCGTACAGAGCCTGGCAGGTCGCCGTCCCCGGGGGCGGCTCTCCGTGCACGAGGAGAACGTGCAGCGCCCCACCCTTCTCCGAGACCATGCCGACGCGGACGAGGCTGTCGCTGCACCCCCAGTCGGCGAGCACGGCGACGACTGCCGTCGTCGCCCAGCTCACGTGCGAGAGCTTGGAGGCGTCGCTGCCGAGGTGGGCCGAGAAGGCGCCGACATCCGCCGGCGAAAGGGCCACGAACGCACTCGTCCTCGTCACGGGCGCGCCTGCCGTCGTCCCGTCTGCGATCTGCCGCCACGTGCTCGCAGCGCCGGCGGGCGCTGCGAGCGCGAGCGTTGCGAGAACCGCGGCCGCCCGGATCAGGTCCCCTCGTCCCATGACGCGAGATACCTCGCCTGCTCCTCGGTGAGCTGGTCGATCGAGACGCCCATCGTCTCGAGCTTGAGCCGCGCGATCTCCTCGTCGATGTCGCGCGGGACGGGATACACCCGGCGCTCGAGCGTCGCGGCGTGCTGCACCGCGTACTCGGTCGAGAGCGCCTGGTTCGCGAACGACATGTCCATCACGATCGCGGGATGGCCCTCGGCGGCGGAGATGTTGACGAGGCGACCCTCGGCGAGCAGATAGATCCTGCGGCCGTCGGCAAGCACGAACTCCTCGACGAACTGCCGTGCCTCGCGGGTCTCGACGGCGAGCGACCGCAGCGCCGGGATGTCGATCTCGACGTTGAAGTGGCCGGTGTTGCAGAGGATGGCGCCGTCCTTCATCACCTCGAGATGCTCCGCGGCGATCACGTGCTTGTCGCCGGTCGCGGTGCAGAAGAGATCTCCGATCGCGGCGGCGTCGGTGATCGGCATCACCTCGTAGCCATCCATGAGCGCCTCGAGCGCGCGCATCGGGTCGACCTCGGTGACGATCACGTGCGCTCCCATGCCGCGGGCGCGGAGCGCGACGCCCCGGCCGACCCAGCCGTAGCCGCAGACGACGAACCGCTTTCCGGCGATCAGGACGTTGGTGGCGCGGATGATCCCGTCGATCGTCGACTGGCCGGTGCCGTAGCGGTTGTCGAAGAAGTGCTTCGTGCGCGCGTCGTTGACGGCGATGACCGGGAACGCCAGCGCGCCGTCGGCCTCCATCGCCTTCAGCCGGATGACGCCCGTGGTGGTCTCCTCCATGCCCGCGATGATGTCGCCGAGCTGCTCACGGCGTGCGGTGTGGAGGACGCTGATCACGTCGGCGCCGTCGTCCATCGTCAGCTGCGGCTTGTGGTCGACCGCCGCCTCGATGTGCGAGTAGTAGGTGTCGTTGTCCTCGCCCTTGATCGCGAAGACGGAGATGCCGAACTCCTCGACGAGCGCCGCCGCGGCGTCGTCCTGGGTCGAGAGCGGGTTCGAGGCGCAGAGCACGACGTCGGCGCCGCCCGCCTTGAGGGTGCGCATCAGGTTCGCGGTCTCCGTCGTCACGTGCAGGCACGCGGAGATGCGATAGCCCGCGAGCGGCTGCTCGGCCTCGAAGCGCTCACGGATCGCAGTCAGGACCGGCATCTGCCGGTCCGCCCACATGATGCGGCGCACGCCCTCGGGGGCGAGGCTCAGATCCTTCACGTCGTAGCGTCTCGTCGTCGCCATGCGTTCTACCTCCAGTTGTCGTGCAGTTTAGTTCCGGTGTCATGCAGCAAGGAGCCGCTCGTGCTTGCGCTGCTCCCAGTCGATCCAGGCGCCGACGTCGTCGCCGGCGGCGAGCCAGCCGTCGACGGCCTGGCGGAGCGCGGGCTCGGCACGCAGCCGCGCGGCGAACACGAGCTCGTCGAGGCCGAGACCGTGCGCCCGGCGAAGCTCGCGGAGGGCATGCAGCCGGTTGAGCTCGGCGAGCCCGTACACGCGGTAGCCGGCCGGCGTTCGCCGGGGCACGACGAGCCGGTGCTCCTCGAGATAGCGCAGCATCCTCGGCGACCACCCGCTGCGGGCGGCCGCGGCTCCAACGGTCAGCTCCTCCACGTCGACAACCTTATCACACTACTGTGAAGGTTAGGGAGGGCGCGTTTTCCGGCGGATTAACGGACGCTTAGCCCTGCTGTAACGTGGGAGGAGCGCTTGCTTCGACAGCCTCCGGCTACGTGCAGGCCTCGACACCGAAGCTTCGTTGACCCCCCGGCGGAGAGTCATCACGGCCGTCCTGGCCGGAGCGGCGATTGCCGTCGCGTCGGCGTGTGTCGCCGCGTGGATGCCTGCCGCGAGGAGCAAGGCAGCCTCGGCCTCCTCCTCCCGCCTGAACGTGGTCTTCATCGTGAGCGACGACGAGCGCGTC
This sequence comes from uncultured Actinomycetota bacterium, assembly GCA_963738895.1. Taxonomy (GTDB): domain Bacteria; phylum Actinomycetota; class Thermoleophilia; order Gaiellales; family Gaiellaceae; genus PALSA-600. The sequence continues at coordinate 62,914 of CAVTYN010000007.1, read as the reverse complement.
GACGGAAACGCCGTGATGGCGGACGTGCGACGGCTGCTCGCACGCCACGGGGTCACCTTCGACAACATGCGGGTGACCACGTCGGAGTGCGGCCCCTCCCGGGCGAGCATCCTGACCGGGGAGTACTCGCACCACACCGGTGTGCTCGACAACTTCGGGCCGCACAGCTACCCGGCCTTCGACGAGCGAGCCGACCTCGCCGTCTGGCTTCACCGCGCCGGTTACCGGACAGCGCTCGTCGGGAAGTACCTGAACGACTACACCCTCGACGGCCACCACGCGGTCCCGCCGGGCTGGGACGACTGGCAGGTGATGGACAGCGTCCCCGAGGAGCGCTACTACGACTACTCGCTGAACGAGAACGGCCGGCTCGTGCACTACGGCAACAGAGCCGGCGACTACTCGACGACCGTGCTCACGAACAAGGCGGTCGACTTCCTTCGCGGCGCCCGGCAGCCGTTCTTCCTCTACTTCGCTCCCGTGGCGCCCCACCTCCCCGCGATTCCCGCGCCTGCCGACGTCGGCCGGTTCGACGACCTCGCGCCCTTCCACTCGCCGTCGCTGAACCAGTCGAACATCGACGACGAGCCGTGGAGCGCGTGGCACAAGCGTGCGCTCACGCCTTCGGGCCTCTCCTACATCGACGAGGTCCGGAAGCGCCAGCTCGAGTCGCTGCAGGCCGTCGACCGCGCCGTCGCGCGCATCGTCTCGACGCTCGCCAGGCGCAAGCTGCTCGACCGCACGGTCATCTTCTACACGAGCGACAACGGCTTCCTCTGGGGCGAGCACCGTCTCGGGGGCAAGCTCTGGCCCTACGAGGAATCGACCCGAGTGCCGCTGATCGTCCGGACTCCCTGGGCGCGCGGCGCGACCGTGAACCACGATCCCGTCCTCAACATCGACTTCGCCTCGACGATCAGCGAGCTCGCCGGCGTCGTCCCCGGGGCGCGCCAGGACGGCGACAGCCTCGTCCCGCTCCTCCACGGAGAGACGATCCCGTGGCGGCGCGACTATCTCGTCGAGTACCTCGGCAAGAACAAGCTCGAGAACGGCGGGCCGCCTCCGTACGTCGCGATCCACACGCCCCGCTACCTGTATGTCGCCTACCGCTACCGGCACTGGCGCGAGCTCTACGACCTCCGGAGCGACCCCTGGGAGCTCCGAAATGTCGTCGATGACCCTGCGTACGCGCCGGTTCGCACCCTTCTGGCGCGCGAGCTGAGCTCACTCTATGCCGCTCCACCCCACTCGCCGCGAGCGCTCGAGGCGGGTGCACTCGGGGCGGGGGCGCATCCCCGACGCGGCTACGCCGCCGAGGTGCCTTCGCGGCCGTAGCTGTCGGCGAGCCGCACGACGTCGTCGAGGTGCGGCGTCGAGACCTCGATGATCGTCGTGTCCTCGACGGCGGTGATGCGATGCACCGTGCCCGGGACGTAGTGGAATGCAGCGCCCGGGCCGATCACCTCCTCCGAGAGCCGTTCGTCGCCGACGGCGCCGAGCTCGATCCTGGCCAGGCCGGACTGGATCAGCCAGGACTCGTCCTTGAGCTCGTGGTACTGGAGCGAGAGCGACTCTCCGGCCTTGACGAACAGCACCTTGCCGACGTAGATGTCGGTGACGGCCCAGATCAGCTCGTAGCCCCACGGCTTGTCGACCCGTCGGGTCTCGACCGCCCAGGGCGCGAGGGAGCCGACGTCGGTCACGACAGCCACTCCGGATGGGACTCGACGTGGTCGGCGGCGGTGCGGAGCTCCTTGGGCGTGTTCACGGTCAGCCAGAGGCCGTCATGGCGGTAGGCGAAGAGCCGCCCCTCCGAGGCCAGCTCGGGAAAGGTGGTCGACTCGTGGTCGCCGCGGTCGGGGAAGCGCGTGAGCGCCTCGGGCGACAGCACGTAGATGCCGCAGCTCACCCAGTAGGGGATCGCACCGCCTTCGCTGAAGCCGGTGACCGAGTCGCCGCGGCCGAGCTCGACGACGCCGAACGGTGAGCGCGGCTGGGTCACCGTCACCGTGGCGGCGGCACCGGCGTCGCGGTGCCGGGCGAGCAGCGCCGCGAAATCGACCGCGACGAGCTCGTCGCCGTTCAGCGCGAGGACGTCCCCTGATTCCCGGCGGCTCCCGGCCGCGAACTTGATCCCGCCGCCGCGCCCGAACCGGGCCGGCTCCTCGGCGGCGACGACCTCGGGGCCGAGCCCGGTGAGCTCTTCCACGAACATGTCGCCCTGCCCGGCCGCGCACGCCATGATCACGCGCTCCACGCCGGCCTTGCCGAGGCGCGCCACCTGGTAGGCCGCGAGCGGCCGCCCGCCGACCTCGACGAGCGACTTCGGCCGGCCGGCCGCCGCGTCGCCGAGACGCTCGGCCTTGCCGCCGCACAGGATGATGGCTTCCATCAGTGCCCCTCCGATGTGCCGCGTCCTGGGTCGCCAGCACCAAGCGATGCTAGGACGCAGGGAGCCCCGATAGTTGCACTATCGGGGACGACGCAGCGCGCCGCGTGATGGCAGGCCGGAGCTCGGGGGGACCTACGGCTCTCCAGGTAGCCGTCGAGCTCGGACGCCCGATGCCCTCGTACACGAACCCCGCAGCGCGAACCGCAGCCGGATCGAGCAGGTTCCGGCCGTCGACGATCAGCGGGTTCGCCATCGTCTCGCGCGTCTCGGCGCTCGCCAGGTCGCGCAGCTCGGGCCATTCGGTCACGATCACCGCCGCGTCGGCTCCACGCACCGCTTCCGTGACCGAGCCGACGATCTCGACGCCGGCAGGGAGCGCATCGCCCGTCCGCGATGGGATCCCAGCCTCGCACGGTCGCGCCTTCCGCGAGCAGCCGTCCGGCGAGCACGATCGACGGCGCCTCGCGCATGTCGTCGGTGTTCGGCTTGAACGCGAGCCCGAGCAGCGCCACGGTCCTGCCGCGCAGCGACCCGAGATGACGCTCGAGCTTCCCGATCACCCGCCGCTTCTGCAGCTCGTTCACCTCGATCACCGCCGAGAGAAGCTGGAAGTGGTAGCCCGAGTTCGACGCGAGCTGCTTCAGCGCCAGCGAGTCCTTCGGGAAGCAGCTCCCGCCGTAGCCGATCCCCGCGCGCAGGAAGTGCGGCCCGAGCCTCCGATCCAGACCGACCCCTTCGGCCACCTTCACCACGTCGGCGCCGGTGGCCTCGCACACGTTCGCGATCTCGTTGATGAACGAGATCCGGGTCATGAGCGCCGCGTTCGCAGCGAGCTTGATCATCTCGGCCGAGTTGACGTCGCAGCGAACGATCGGCGCCTCCAGGCCCGAGTAGAGCTTCGCGACCGCGTCGCCGTCCTCCTCGTCGAAGGCGCCGATCGCGATCCGGTCGGGATGCATGAAGTCCCGGACGGCCGTGCCTTCGGCCAGGAACTCGGGGTTCGAGACGTACCCGATCTCGCCGAGCCCCCGCTCCTCGAGACCGTGGCGGACCCTCTCCCCCGTCCCGACCGGCACGGTCGACTTCATCACGAGGATCGCGCGCCCGTCGACCTCGGGGAGGTCGTCGATCACGCTCCAGACACGAGAGAGGTCGGCGTCGCCCGACTGCGTCGGGGGCGTGTCGACGCACACGAACAGAAACCGGCAGCTCGCGAGATCGTCCGCGTCCAGCGTGAAGCGGAGCCGGTCGCGGTTGCGCTCGATCAGCTCCGGCACGTTCGTCTCGTGGAACGGCACCTCGCCGGCACGGAGCGCCGCGATCTTCTCGGGCACCACGTCGCGAACGACCACGTCGTGGCCGAGGTCCGCGAAGCAGGCCCCCGTGACGAGGCCGACCCACCCGGCGCCGAAGATGCCAACTGAAGCCATCGCGCGACTCTACTTGGCCTGTCGGAGCGGCTTCAGGCCTGTCGCGATCGCCAGCATCGTCTCGTTGGAGAGGGAGTCCAGGAGCGTGTTCACGACCCAGTAGCTCTTGTCGTGGACGCGCAGCACGACCATGTGCAGGTGGGAGCCCGTGTAGTAGAGCGTGAACGTCCGGCCCTTGATCGCCCGGTGGAAGCTCCGGTCGGCCAGCACCGGCGGGTTCGGCATGTTCGTCTCCTGGATCCCCCAGTACTCGCCTGCGCCCGTCCGGAAGACGAGCCGGACCGCCTTCTGATGGTGCCGCTTGTCGATCCAGTAGAGGCGAGAGGCGACGTCGCCGTACTGGTCGTCCGGATACGACGAGCGCTCCAGCACCGTCGGCGCCTCGAGCGTGAACGGCACGCGGGCCCGGTAGGGCTTCACGAGGTCGAGCCCCGTCGAGGAGTCGTAGCGGACGTTCGGCGCCTCGTGCTTCGGAGCGGTCGGTGTCGGCGTCGGCGCCACGAGCTGGTTGTGGAACGTCTCGCCGACCACCACGGTGAGCATCGCCCCGGGGTCGAGCGACCGCAGCTTCGGATTCTTGGGGAGCGCGCCGACCGTCGACGGCACGATCACCCTGGAGAGCGCGTTCGCGGCCGCCTGGGAGCCCGCCTGCCGCTTGTCGTAGTAGATCATCGTGTGGAAGTAGCCCTGCGTCGGCGCGTTCGGCGACGCGTTCCCCGGCGGCAACACCGTCACGTAGCCGCGCTGCCGCAGCAGGAAGGCCCCGTTCGCGGCCGAGCCGGCGACGCCGTTCCCGTTGAGCACGAGCACGCTCGTCTTCGAGGGGGCCGGCGCCGGCAGCACCTTGGGCTTCACCTTGACGCCGAGCGCGGCCGCGTTCGCCGCCTTCGACGAGTGCACGTCCGGATGGGTGAACTGGTACAGCGCCGCCTGGATGTTCGCCGGGTCGGTGCTCGTCATGCTGTCGCCGGTCACGCCGGCGATCCTGTCCTGGAAGAAGTGCCCGCCCGGAAGGCTCAGCGCGAAGAGGAGCCACGAGAGCACCGTCTTGTCGCTCGGGTTGCCGCCCACCTCGACGTTCTTCGTCAGCGTGTGCACGATCGAGGGGAGCTCGGTGATGCTGAAGTTGTGCGCGAACTGCTGCTTGAGGGCGCGCACGAACTCCTGCTGCCGTGCAATCCGGTGGTAGTCGTCGTCGGTGTGCCGGTACCGGACGAACGCGAGCGCCTGCCGCCCGAGAGGAGCTGGTAGCCCGGCTGGATGTCGATGTTCGCGTAGTTCTCCGCCGCGCTGCCGTTGTTGACGTGGTGGTAGCGCCGGTCGATGTCGAGCCAGATCCCGCCGATCTTGTCGACGATCTCCTTGAACCCGTGGAAGTTCACCGTGATCAGGTAGTTGACGGGAAGGTTCGAGAAGTGCTTCACGGTGTCGACCGTCCCGGCCGACCCGCACAGCGCGTAGGCCTGGTTCACCTTCTGTACGCCGAGACTCGTCTCGTGGCTCTTCGGGCAGTAGATGGGGACGCCGAGGTCACGCGGGATCGAGAGCAGCGAGATCGTGTTCGTCGCAGGGTCCGCGCGGATCATCATCACGGTGTCGGAACGCGAGACGTCGGAGAACTCCTTGCCGGCGCGCTGGTCGTAGCCGATCACGAGCGCGATCGCCGCATGTCCGGGGCGGCTCACGTTCAGCTGCTTCTGGGCCTGCTTCACGTCGATCGAGTGTGCGCGCACCTGTGAGATCGACTCGTGCAGCCACAGGAACGCCCCGCCCGCGGCGGCGAGGCCGACCCCGACGAGCAGCAGGAGAACGAAGAACAGGATCCTCCCGAAGAAGCCGAGCCCTGTTCGGCCTTTCGGCGGCTGCTCGTAGCGGACGACAGAGCTGACGGCCGACGGCGGATAGATCGCGTGCCCGTTGCGCCCGTTCTGCGCGGCGCCGCGACCTACTCCTCTCTTCAGCGTCGTCCTCATTTCACGAAACCGGCGCCCGAAGGCGCCTGCCGAACAAGAGTATCCGACGGCGCGGCCGAGACCGCTTCCGCCATTGTGACGCTCAGGACTTCGCCCTGGCAGCGAGCTTCTTCGCGATCCCGTTCTCGAGCGACGCCAGCTCGGACTTCGCGGCGCCGGGCGCGACGACGTTCACGAAGTACTGCGCGCGCCCCTGGGAGACATAGAGGAAGTCGCTGTACACGGGGACGGCCGTCGCGCCCGACTTCACCGAGAGCGTCACACGGAAGAGGGCCGAGTGGTCGCCGGCCTTCGCGACCGGCACGGTCGAGACGCCGACGATCGTCACGCCCGGCCGCTTGACCGACCGACGCCGTCGACGGGTCGGGATGATCCGCCTGACGAGCTTCGCCACCTGCCCCGCGTTCTCACACGAGGACGTCGACGCGACCTGGATCGGACCGTCACCCGCGACGCGACTCGATGCCTTGTCGTCAGTCGCCGTTCGGCTGGTTCGAGGGTCGCCGGTCGAGTCAGCCGCCACCCGCCCGGTCCCCGGCGCGGGCTCGAAGCCGCCACGCCCGCCACCACGACGCCGCGCCCAGGGCGCGAGCTCTCACGCCGTACCCGGTCGCGGCTCGCCGCAAGAGGATCTGCGCGAGCCCGAGCTCGAATTGCGCCAGCTGCTCGCGGGCGGCGGGGGGCGCGCTCACCGTGAGCTCGTACTCCGTTCGGCCCTGCCCGAACAGGACGTAGTCCGAGAGCCACGTCGCCTTCCCCTTGGGCGTTCGCACGACGATCTCGGCCCGGTAGACCGCGCTCTCCGCGCCGATCGGCCGGAAGGGCCGGCGCTCGATCTGCACGGACACGACGGTCGGCAGCTTCCCGAGCTGATAGGCGAGGCACTTCGCGAGCCCGGGGGAGATCGAACGGGAGAAGTCGGCCGAAACGGAGTCGGCATCGCTCAGGACCTGGACGTCCTGGTCGAGCTCGATGCCTTCCGCCTTGAACGTGTAGCGCGAATCGGCGTGCCCGGTCACGACGAGATCGGACTCCTTCGGGTCGAACCCGGGGCAGTTCGGCGGCGAGAGCATGGTCGTCTTGATGGGGCCGCCGGACCAGCCCGCCCCGAAATCCGACGGGCGCAGGAGCGCTCCGCGGGCCTTCGCCTGGTCGGCGCTCGAGATCCGGACCGTCGGCGCATCGGACAGCGCGGCGGGGGTCGACGCGAGTCCGATCAGCGCGGCCGCTAGAAAAGATTTGGCCGCAACCACTTCTCCACTTGTACCACGGAGACCCCTTTACGAGCCGCATAGTCGGCCACCTGGTCCGGGCCGATTCGCCCGACGGAGAAGTACCTGCACGCCGGGTTTGCGAGGTAGATGCCGCTCACTGCGGCGGCGGGGATCATCGCGTAGCTCTCGGTCAGCTCGAGGCCCTCGTCGCGGGCCCCGAGGAGCTCGAACAGCTTCCCCTTCTCGCTGTGATCAGGGCAGGCCGGGTACCCGAACGCCGGACGAATGCCGCGGAAGCGCCCGGAGATCAGCTCGTCCCCGCTGAGCTCCTCCCCCGGGGCATACCACTCACGTCGCGCGCGCGCGTGGAGCCACTCCGCGAACGCCTCCGCCAGGCGATCCGCGAGCGCCTTCGCCATGATCGCGTTGTAGTCGTCGTGCATCGCCGCGTGGCGATCCGCGAGCTCGTCGGCGCCGTGAATCGCGACCGCGAACGCCCCGACAGAGTCGTCCTCGGGCGCCACGTAGTCGGCAAGGCACCGGCTCGGGCGCGAGCTGCCGTTCCGCGCCTGCTGGCGAAGGAACGTGAAGCGCGTCTCGTCGACCACGATGTCGTCGCCCTCGGCGTGCGCGGGCCAGAAGCCGTACACGCCGTGTGCCGAGAAGGAGCCGGCGGCGACGATCTCGTCGAGCAGGGCGAGGGCGTCCTCGTGGAGCTCACGGGCAACCGGGTTCTCGAGGATCGCCGGGAATCGGCCCTTGAGATCCCAGGCGTGGAAGAAGAACTGCCAGTCGACGTAGGAGACGAGCTCGGCGAGCGAGGGCCTCACCACCCGGGTCCCGGTGAAGGGCGCCGTGGGGAGGTCGGCGAAGTCGACCTGCTCCCGGTTCAACCGAGCCTCCGAGAGGGGCAGCAGCGGGCGCCGCAGTCGCTCGGCATGCTGGTCGCGGAGCCGGCTCTGGAGCTCGCGGTTCTCGCGGTCGAGCTCGGGCCGCCGGGACGGATCGAGCAGCCCGGAGACGACGTCGACGACCCTGCTCGCGTCCAGCACGTGGACGGTGGCCTCGGAGTAGGCGGGCGCGATCTTCACCGCCGTGTGCTGGCGCGACGTCGTCGCTCCGCCGATCAGGAGCGGGACCGTGCAGCCGCGACGCTGCATCTCCGCGGCGACGTCGACCATCTGGTCGAGCGAGGGCGTGATCAGCCCCGAGAGCCCGATCACGTCGGCGCCCTCGGCGGCCGCGGCATCGAGGATCTTGTCGCCGGGCACCATCACGCCGAGGTCGACGACCTCGTAGTTGTTGCAGCCGAGAACGACCCCGACGATGTTCTTGCCGATGTCGTGGACGTCGCCCTTGACGGTGGCGAGGAGCACCTTTCCCTGCGTGCTCGCGCCCGCCTGCTCCTCCTCCATGAACGGCTCGAGGTAGGCGACCGCACGCTTCATCGCCCGGGCCGACTTCACCACCTGTGGCAGGAACATCCGGCCCGAGCCGAAGAGGTCGCCGACGATCCGCATGCCGTCCATCAGCGGGCCTTCGATCACGTCGAGCGGCCGCGGACGCGCCTGCCGTGCCTCCTCGGCGTCCTCCTCGATGAAATCGACGATCCCGTGGACGAGCGCGTGGGCGAGCCGCTCCTCGACGGGGGCCTCGCGCCACGAGAGGTCGCGCTCTCGCTGGACGCCGCCGCCCTGGACTCGACCGGCGATCTCGACCAGCCGGTCGGTGGCGTCGGGCCGCCGGGCGAAGATCACGTCCTCGATCCGCTCGAGCAGCTCCGGCTCGACGTCCTCGTAGACCGCGAGCTGACCGGCGTTCACGATGCCCATGTCGAGGCCGGCGCGGATCGCGTGGTAGAGGAAGACCGCGTGCATCGCCTCGCGGAGGGCGTCGTTGCCCCGGAACGAGAAGCTCAGGTTCGAGATCCCGCCGCTCGTGCGCGAGCCGGGGCAGCGCTCCTTGATCCGCGGCAGGGCGGCGAGGAAGTCGCGCGCGTACGTGTCGTGCTCCTCGATCCCGGTGGCGACTGCGAGCACGTTCGGGTCGAAGATCAGGTCCTCGGGCGGGAAGCCCGCCTCGCGCGTGAGGAGGTCGTAGGCACGGCCGCAGATCGCGACGCGCCGGTCGACGTCCGTCGCCTGGCCTTCCTCGTCGAAGGCCATCACGACCGCGGCGGCGCCGTAGTCGCGGATGCGCCGCGCCTGCTCGAGGAACGGCTCCTCGCCCTCCTTGAGGCTGATCGAGTTGACGATGCCCTTGCCCTGGATCGACTGCAGGCCCGCCTCGAGCACCGCTCCACCGCGAGCTGTCCGACCATGACCGGCAGCCGCGCCACCTCGGGCTCGGTCGCGATCACGTTCAGGAACGTGCGCATCGCCTTCTCGCTCTCGAGCAGGTCGGCGTCCATGTTCACGTCGAGCGCGTTCGCCCCGCCACGCACCTGCTCGAGCGCCACCTCCACCGCGCTCGCGAAGTCGCCGGCCTCGACGAGGCCGCGGAAGCCGGGTCGAGCCGGTGACGTTCGTGCGCTCGCCGATCAGGACGAACCCGGTGTCGGGGCCGATCTCGAACGGCTCGAGGCCGCTCCAGCGCGTGCGGCGCGGGACGTCGGGCGGCACGCGCGGCGCGACCCCGCGGACGGCGGCGGCGATCGCGGCCGTGTGCTCCGGGCCCGAGCCGCAGCAGCTGCCCGCGACGTTCAGCAGGCCGGCGCGGGCGAACTCGCCGAGCAGCGAGCTCGTCGATGCTCGGGCGTCTCGTCGTAGCCGCCGAACGCGTTCGGCAGCCCGGCGTTCGGATGGGCGCTCACGAGGCACGGGGCGGAGTGCGCGAGAGTCGGCGACGTAGGAGCGCATCTCGCGTCGCCCCGAGCGAGCAGTTGATCCCGACGATCAGCGGCTCGGCGTGCTCGACCGACTCCAGGAACGCCTCGATCGTCTGGCCGGTGAGCATCCGGCCCGGAGCGGTCGACGATCGTCGCCGAGATCCAGAGCGGCAGCTCCGGGCACGTGCTCGCGCGCCGCGACGATCGCCGCCTTCGCGTTCAGCGTGTCGAAGACCGTCTCGAGCAGGAGCAGGTCGACGCCGCCCTCGGCGAGCGCGCTCATCTGCTCGGCGTAGGCCTCCTTGACCTGGTCGAAGGTGTGCGTGCGAAACGACGGGATCGTCGACCCGCGGGCTGAGCGAGAGCGTGACGTTGAGCGGCCCGACCGAGCCCGGCGACGAACCGGTCGCCGGCCGCCTCGCGCGCGATCCGCGCGCCGGCGAGGTTCATCTCGTAGACCGCGTCCTCGAGCCCGTAGTCGGCCTGCCCGATCGAGGTGGCCGTGAACGTGTTCGTCGTCGTGATGTCGGCGCCCGCGTCGAGATAGCGGCTGGTGGACGTCGGCGCACGAAATCCGGCCGCGTCAGGTTGAGGATGTCCGGGTCGCCGGTCACGTCGACGGGATGCGCCCGGAAGCGGGTGCCGCGGTAGTCGGCCGGCGCGAGCCCGGCGCCGTGGATCAGCGTGCCCCACGCGCCGTCGAGCACGAGGATCCGCTCCCGGCGAGCCTTCTGATCTCCGTTGCCACGTCCCGCTTCGCCATGTCACCTTCCCGATGCCGAAAGAGACGCGAAACGACCTGCCCGCGGCTCTTTAGGCGTTTGTTAGACCGGTCGCCAAGCTGCCTTCAAAGCTCTCCGGTTCCAGCTCCCTACAGGCTACCCTGCCTGCCGATGGGTCGGTCGCGCGCATGGTTCGCGGTGGTGCTGCGGCGCCTGCGCGCTGTCCCCGGGCGCGCCGGGGCGCCCGCGACCCCGTCCGGCGCCTTCTTCCTCGTCACGTGCAAGTTCAGCCACGCGCTCCCGGACGACCCGATCGTCTATCCGCGGCTGCCGCACCACTCCCACGACCACACCTTCGTCGGGAACGTCTCGACGAACGCCTTCTCGACTCCCGCGTCGCTCGCGGCCGCCGTACGACGTGCAGCGACGCCGCCGACCTCTCGTCCTACTGGGCGCCGACGCTCTACGTCGCGGGTGTCCCGGTCAAGCCGCTCGACGTGACGATCTACTACCGGCGCCTCACCACCGCGCCGGTCGCAGCCGTTCCCGCGCGGCCTCGAGATGGTCGCCGGGAACTCACACGCCGTGACTCCCCAGAGCCCGAGCGTGACCCAGTGGTACTGCGGCGTCCTGAAGAGCGCGTTCTACGGGCCGATGCGGCGCGTCGACAGGCGTCTGGCCCTCCAGCGGTCTCCCGCGCTGCGCGGCGCCGACGAACCTCGAGCTCCAGGTCAACTTCCCGAACTGCTCGAACGGCAAGGCCGACGAGCGCCGACCACCGAGAGCCACATGGCCTACTCGAGGAGCGGCCGCTGCCCGGCGTCGCACCCGCTCGCGGTTCCGGCGATCTCGCTGATCCTGCGCTACCCGGCGGTGACGAGCCCGAACGCGTTCCTGTCCTCGGGCGGCGGTCGACTCGGGCCACGCCGACTTCATGGACGGCTGGAAGACCGGCCCGTTCCACCGCCTCGTCGCAGAGCTGCCTGAACCACTACTCGGGCTGCGGGCCGCAGGCGACCGGCGCGCTCGACACGGGCTAGCGCCTACCCGCGGCCGGCGACCTCGAGCTGGTTCTCGGCGTGCCTGATCCGCTGCTCGACCTGCCAGCGATCGGCGGTCGACTCGCCCCTGTCGATCGCCTCGAGCTCGGCCTGCGCCGCCTCCAGCTGGGCCGCGCGCGCGCTCGTCGTCGATCTGCGAGGCCTCGACCGCGTCGTCGACGAGCGCGATCGCCCGGTCGTGGAGGACCTGGAAGAACCCGGGCCCGGTCGGCGAACTCGAGCACCTCGGCGCCGTCGCCGGGATGGATCCGGGTCGAGCCGGCCCTCAGCGTCGCGATCAGCGGCGCGTGGCGCGCCAGGATGCCGATCTCGCCGATCTGGCCGGGAACGATCACCATCTCGGCCTGGCCCTCGTAGGCGGCGCCGTCGGGCGTCACGAGGGAGAGGTCGAACTTCTTGCCGGTTCCGGGCATGCGCGTCCCCTAGGCCGCCGCGAGGGCCTTGCCGCGCTCGACGGCTGCCTCGATCGGCCCGACCATGTAGAACGCCTGCTCGGGAAGCTCGTCGTGCTTGCCCTCGATGATCTCCTGGAAGCCCGCGGACCGTGTCCTCGAGCCGCACGTACTCGCCCGGGCGTGCCGGTGAAGACCTCGGCGACGTGGAACGGCTGCGAGAGGAACCGCTGCACCTTGCGGGCGCGGGCCACCGTCAGCCGGTCCTCGTCGGAGAGCTCCTCGATGCCGAGGATGGCGATGATGTCCTGCAGGTCCTTGTAGCGCTGCAGGATCTCCTGGACGCGGGTGGCCGTGTCGTAGTGCTCGTCGCTGACGATGCCGCGGCAGAGCGCGCGCGAGGTCGAGTCGAGCGGGTCGACGGCCGGGTAGATCCCCTGCTCGACGAGGGCGCGCGAGAGCACCGTCGTCGAGTCGAGGTGGGCGAAGGTGTTCGCCGGCGCCGGGTCGGTGAGGTCGTCGGCCGGGACGTAGATCGCCTGCACCGAGGTGACCGAGCCCTTGCTCGTCGAGGTGATCCGCTCCTGGAGCTGGCCCATCTCGGTGGCGAGCGTCGGCTGGTAGCCGACGGCGCTCGGCATGCGGCCGAGCAGCGCGGAGACCTCCGAGCCGGCCTGGACGAACCGGAAGATGTTGTCGATGAAGAGAAGGACGTCCTTTCCCTGGTCGCGGAAGTACTCCGCCATCGTCAGGCCGGAGAGACCGACGCGCAGCCGGGCGCCCGGCGGCTCGTTCATCTGGCCGTAGCAGAGCGCGACCTTGTCGATGACGTGGCCGTCCTCGGTCTCCGCCTCGCGCATCTCGAGCAGTAGGTCGTTGCCCTCACGGGTGCGCTCGCCGACGCCGGAGAAGACCGAGACGCCGCCGTGCTCGCGCGCGAGGTTCGCGATCAGCTCCTGGATCAGCACCGTCTTGCCCACGCCGGCGCCGCCGAAGAGGCCGATCTTCCCGCCGCGCACGTACGGGGCGATCGAGGTCGACGACCTTGATGCCGGTCTCGAAGATCTCGACCTTCGGGATCAGCTGGTCGAAGGGCGGCGGGTCGCGGTGGATCGGCCAGCGCTCGACCTCGGGGCCGGCGGAGCCGGCCCTCCGTCGACGGGATCGCCGAGCACGTTCCAGACCCGGCCGAGGGTGATGTCGCCGACCGGCACCGAGATCGGCGCCCCGGTGTCGACGACGGCCGTGCCGCGGGCGAGGCCGTCGGTCGAGTCCATCGCGACCGCGCGGACGCGATCGTCCCCGAGATGCTGCTGCACCTCGGCGATCAGGGACGCCGCCCTCGGGGCGCTCGATTCGGAGCGCCGAGTAGATCTCCGGGAGCTTCTCGGGGAACACGGCGTCGACGACGACGCCCTTGATCTCGATCAGTCTGCCGACGTTCTCGCTGCTGCCGTTGCTCTGGGCCATGTGTCTCCTACCTCGAAGCTCGGTGGACGGCGGTGGCGCGGGACGCCTGAAGGCCGCCCGCCGAGGACCGAGTCTATAGGAGCGCGCGCGCTGCGAACGACGGAGCCGACGGCGGCTCCGCGACGAGCGAAGACCGTCGGCTCGCCCTGGACGTGGTCGCGGGCGAATGCCTGCTGCTGCTGGGCGTCGGAGAACCCGATCGTGCTCGGCGGGCTCGCCGCCCGAATGCGGCAGCACGGCAACGGCGGCCACCGCGGCGAGTGCCGCGGCGAGTGCCAGCGCCCCGCCACGGATCGTCGCACGTGCCCGCCGCTTGGCCCAGGTGGGCGTGACCACGACCACGGCTCGCGAGGGCTCGACCGGCGGCGCGTCGCGGAGCAGCTCCGGTGAAGCGCGCCGATCTCCTCGCTCGAGGCGAGGCAGCGGTCGCAGCGGCGGAGATGGCGCGCAAGCGCCGCCTGCTCGAGGCGGCCGAGCTCGCCGTCGAGCTCGAGTGAGATCCACTGGGCGGCCCGCTCGCAGGCCGTTGTCCTGCGCCAGCGCGTCATCGCACCTGTTGAGACGCCGACCGAACGAAGCGAGTTAGGGACGGTCAGGCCGCGGAGCCGAGCGAGGGTCGCCTGCAGCTCTTCCTCGGTCATCGGCCACCGCTCCACCGGGAAGTGGCACGCGGCCTCGTGCGTCCCCTCGAACTGCCTGAGCTCCGGGCATCGACGACGTCGCAGGTGCCCGGCTGGAAGCGCGGGCAGCGCGGGTGGAACACGCACGCCGCCGGCGGGTTGACGGGCGAGGGAACGTCGCCCGTCGAGCACGATCCGGTTGCGCTCCATCTTCCCGGTGACCGTCGAGTGTCTCGGGCACAGCCGAGAGCAGCGCCGCCGTATACGGATGGCGGGGATGCTCGTACAGCGCCTCGGAGGTCGAGAGCTCGACGACCTGGCCGAGGTACATGACCGCGATCCGGTCCGAGATCTGGCGGATGACCGAGAGGTCGTGGGAGATGAAGACGTAGGTCAGGTCGAAGTCGTGCTGGAGGTCCTTCAGCAGGTTGAGGATCTGCGCCTGAACCGAGACGTCGAGCGCCGACACCGGCTCGTCGCAGACGATCAGCTTCGGCTGCAGCGCGATCGCGCGGGCGACGCCGATCCGCTGCCGCTGGCCGCCCGAGAACTCGTGCGGGTAGCGGTTGTAGTGCTCCGGGTTGAGGCCGACGCGGGCGAGCAGATCCTGGACGCGACGCTTCACGTCCTTCTCGGTGCGGTGGATCGCGTACGGCTCGCCGACGATCTGGCCCGACGCTCTTGCGCGGGTTGAGCGACGAGTACGGGATCCTGGAAGATGATCTGCATCTGCCGGCGAAGCGGCCGCAGCGCCCGCTGGCTCAGCCTGCGAGATGTCCGTGGCCGTCGAAGATGACCGTGCCGCTCGTCGGCGTCGAGGAGCCGCACCATCAGCCGGGCCGTCGTCGACTTGCCGCAGCCCGACTCGCCGACGATGCCGAGCGTCTCGCCGCGGTTGCACGGTCAGGTTGACGTCCTCGACCGCGTGGACGACGGCTCTTGCCGCCGCGCGAACACGCCCTGCTTCACCGGGAAGTGCTTGGTGAGATGCGTCGACCTCGACGAGGGCGATCTGTCGTCGCACGAGCTCATGCCGGCGCTCCGATCTCGGCGGCGACCTTCGTCCGCCAGACCTCGCGCTTGCGCTCGGCCGGGAGCAGGCACGCGTCGAGATGACCGCCGGGCATCGCCTCGAGCGGCGGCAGCTTCGTCGGGCACGGCTCGAAGCGGTACTTGCAGCGCGGATGGAAGGCGCAGCCCGACGGCGGGCTGCAGCAGCGACGGGGGCGACCCCTCGATCGGAACGAGCACGTCGAGCTTCCTCTCGATCGACGGCATCGACTCGAGCAGGCCCCAGGTGTAGGGGTGCTGCGCGCCGTCGAAGATCTCGGCCGCGTCGCCGTACTCCATCGCGCGACCGGCGTACATCACCATCACGTGCGTGGCGGTCTCGGCGACGACCCCGAGGTCGTGAGTGATCAGGATCACGCCGACGTCGAACTCCTTCTTCACCTTGTCGATCAGCTCGAGGATCTGCGCCTGCACGGTGACGTCGAGCGCCGTCGTCGGCTCGTCGGCGATCAGCACGTCCGGGTTGTGGACGAGCGCCATCGCGATCATCGCGCGCTGCCGCATCCCGCCCGAGAACTGGTGCGGGTAGTCCTTCGCGCGCGACTTCGGCGTTCGGGATCCCGACCGCGCCGAGCAGCTCGACCGCGCGGTCCCACGCCTTGCGCCTTCGACGTCTGCTCGTGCGCGCGCACCGCCTCGGCGATCTGGTAGCCGACCCGGTACATCGGGTGCAGGCAGGCGAACGGGTCCTGGAAGATCATCGAGACGTCGCGCCCGCGCACGCCGCGCAGCTCGGCCGGCGACAGCTTCAGGAGATCCTTGCCCTCGAAGAGGATCTCGCCGCGTGATCTCGGCGGTCGCGGGGTTGTGGAGCCCCATGATCGCGAGGCTCGTGACGCTCTTGCCCGAGCCCGACTCGCCGACGACGCCGAGGGTCTCGCCGCGGCGCAGCGTGAACGAGAGGTCGAGACGGCCTGGACGACGCCGTCCCGCGTGCGGAAGCGCACCGAGAGATCGCGGACGTCGAGGAGTGTCGACGCGCTGCGCCAGTCGCCGGGGCCGTGCAGCTACGCGTACCTGACGCGGGGGTCGAGGAACGCGTAGAGGATGTCCACGATCAGGTTCGCGAGCGCGACGGCGGTGGCCGTGCAGATGACGACGCCGAGCACGCTCGGCAGGTCCTGGGTGATCGCGCCGTTGTACGCGAGCCACCCGAGGCCCTGGATGTTGAAGACCGACTCCGTGATGATCGCACCGCCGACGAGCAGCGCCATGTCGAGCCCGAAGATCGTCACGATCGGCGTCAGGCTCGCGCGCAGGCCGTGCTTGAGGATCACCGCGCCGCTCCGAGAGCCCCTTCGCGCGCGCGGTCCGGATGTAGTCCTCGCCGAGCGTCTCGAGCAGGTTGTTGCGGGTCAGCCTCGCGTAGATCGCGATGTACAGGAGGGCGAGCACGGTCCAGGGGAGGATCATGTGGCCGAACCAGGTCCCGACTCCCTGGTCGATCGGCGTGTAGCCCGAGCCGCGACGTGAGGCCGAGCTTCTTCCAGACGATGTAGAGCGCCATCAGCCCGAGCCAGAAAACGGGCGCACTGATCCCGAAGAGCGCGAAGCCCATCGCGGCTCGGTCGACCGTCGTTCGCCTCCTGACCGCCGAGAGCACCCCGATCGTGACGCCGAAGACGAGCCAGATCGTCGCGGCCCCGAAGATGAGGAGGAGCGTCCGCGGCGCGCGCTGCATGATCTCGCTGCGCACCGAGACGTAGTTGCCGTACGAGTAGCCGAGCCCGGGCCAGCCGTACTCGTCACCGGTGACGAAGGTCTTCACGAAGTAGAAGTACTCGACGTAGAACGGCTTGTTCGAGGTGCAGCCGCTCCCTGATGATCTCGATGTTCTGGCGTCGTCGGGGACTTCCCCGCGAAGCGGAGCGCCGGGTCGCCGTTCGGAAGCTTGAAGAAGACGAGGAACGTGATGAACACCACGACGTTCACGACGAGGGCCGCCCAGAGGAGTCGCCGGAGGATGTAGAGCGTCATCGTCGTTCCTTCGAATGTAGCGACCCCGGGGCGCCTCGAGGGCGCCCCGGGGTCGTTGCCTCAGTCCGCCTCGCTACTTGACCGAGATCTGCGAGTACGCGGGCGTGGTGCTGAACTGGTCGAACTGGTAGTGCGTGACGTTCGAGCTCGTGATGCGGGTCACCTTCGACCACATCCACGGCACCCACGGCACGACGTTCGTCATGAGCGTCTTGTCGAGGTTCTCGTAGCAGGTCTGGCGCGCCGGGTCGATCAGGACGGCGCACTTGTCGAGCTGCGTGTTGACGCTCGGGACGCCCATGCCGGTCTTCGCGTTGTACGGCGTCGCAGTCGCCGATCGACCTTGAGGGTCGTGCACTGCGACTTGCGTGATCCCGACGAGCGAGTAGTTCGTGTTGCCGGTCGGGATGATCGTGCGGCCGTCGAAGAGCGGCGAGAAGAACGTCAGCGCGTCGGCGTAGTCCTTGCCCCAGCCCGGGCGCTCGGAGATCGGGACGTTCTTCGCGACCGTCTGGACGGTCGGGTACGCACCGTTGATCGTGCGGACCGTGAACGTGATGCCGATCTTCTTCGCGTCCTGCTGGATCGTGCTGACCATGCCGGGGTCGACGGCGCGGGCGTCGGCGATCAGGAGCACGTTCTTGCACTGCCTTGGCGACGCACATGCCGGTCTTGTCGGCGTACTCCGAGCCCTTCATGGCGAGCGCGGGCCTTGGCGACGCTGCCGTGGTCACCGATCGTCCGGTACGGCTTGTAGTCGGCGAGCTGGCCGCCGAACAGCGAGTCGGGGACGATGTGGTTGGCGATGTCGCCGACCGTCGGGCCGCCCCAGGTCTGGCGCAGCGCCGACTTGTCCATGATCCAGTTCATCGCCCGGCGAACATGGACGTCGTCGAACGGCGGCTGGGTGATGTTCATCGTCAGGTACCACGTGCGGTCACCCGAGTTCTGGAAGAAGTGCGCTCTTCAGGCTCGGAGTCGTCGCGTACTTCTTGAGCACGTTGTTCGGGATGCTCGAGACGTGGCGAAGTCGAACTGACCGGCCTCGATCTTGTTGTAGATGTCGACGTTCGATCGCGTCGATCAGGAAGCGCACCTCGTCGACGTAGTTCTTCCGGGTACGGGTCGGTGCTCTGCTTGTAGTTCGGGTTGCGGACGAGGTCCATCTGCGTCTGACCGTCGTAGCCGGAGGCCGGCTTGAGCGTTCGCAGCACGCCGAGATGTCGACCTGGTCGATGCCCTTGTACATGTAGCCGGCGGTCGAGATCAGGTCGAGGCCGTACTTGCCGGCCTGGCCGTCGAAGCACTTCGTGACCTCGGCAGGCTGGGGGCCGGTGGCCGGCATGCCCATGCGCTTCAGGAAGTCGCCCGTCGGGGCGGTCAGGTTGAAGACGATGGTCGAGGTGTTCGGGCAGTCGTGATGCCCGAGATCGACTTCGCCTTGCCGGCCGCGTACTGCGACCAGCCCTTGATGACCGTGTAGTAGAAGCCGTACTGGCCGCCGTCCTTCGGGTTCGCGAGGCGCTGCATCGCGTTCACGAAGTCGGCGCAGGTGACCTGGCGGCTGACCGGCGGGCGCGAACATCACGCCCGGCTTGATGTGGAACGTGTAGGTCTTGCCGCCGTTCGTCGGCTTCGGCACCGACGTCGCGATGTCCGCGACCGGCTGGTTGCCCGGGCCGCCCGCCATCGTGCGTGTAGCCGATGAGCGTGCGGACGAGCAGGTTGTCGGCGATGCCGAACCAGTCGCCGAGGTACTCGCCGGTCGGGTCGCCGTTGTCGGTGAAGTCGAACGACTGCTCCCAGCCGAGCGTTCAGTGTCCCACCGGACTTGATGGTGCTCCCCTTCGTCGTGTGAGCCGACGCGCCCATGGCCGAGGTGACGGCAAAGACCGCCACCACGCCGACGAGCCACGTCAGCTTACGAATTGGGCTCTTCACGATTGGTGTCTCCCTCCTTTCCCGCGCCGGACTGGCACGGGGTTTGCAAGTGACCGATGGGTAAGACGATGGCCGGTCACCGTTGGTTGGCTCAGTGCGACCTGGCGAACGGATCTCCTACGTCACCGATCCGCTCGGACGTCGAGCGCGTCTCGGAGGCCGTCGCCGAGAAGGTTGAACGCGAGCGTGGTGATCACGAGCATGAGGCCCGGGAACAGCATCAGCCACCAGGCGGTGTCGTAGAAGCGCTGCGCATCGTTCAGGAGGCCGCCCCACGAGGCGACGTTGCGGTGGGACGCCGAGGCCGAGATACGACAGCGCGGCCTCGAAGAGGATGCTCTGCGGGATCAGCAGGGTCGTGTAGACGATGATCGGCCCGGCGAGGTTCGGGAGGATCTCCCTGACAGATGATCCTCAGGTCGCTGGCGCCGAGCGAGCGGCTCGCCTCGACGAACTCCTTCTCGCGGAGCGAGAGCGTGAAGCCGCGGACGATCCGCGCGATGTACGGCCAGGTGAACAGGACGATGATCGCGATCACGAGCGAGAGCCCGGGCTGGATCGAGATCGGTCCGATCACGCAGCCCTTCTTGCTCGAGCTGCACGCCGCGACGATGCCGATGGAGATCAGCAGCTGCGGGATCGCGAGCATGACGTCCCCGGCGCGCGAGAACAGCGTGTCGGCCGCGCCGCGGAAGTACCCGGCCGTGAGCCCGACCACGAGGCCGATGAGCACGGCGATGAGCGAGGCGACCACGCCGACGATGAGCGACGTCCTGGCGCCGTTCATCGTTCGGACGAGCAGGTCGCGCCCTTCGCCGTCGACGCCGAAGACGAACTTCGAGTCCGGCCCCTTCGGGACGCCGAAGGAGTCGAGCTGCGTGCGCTGGTAGCTCGTCGCGTTGGAGTGGCCGGTGATCCACGAGGCGACCCCGCCGCCGTCGATCGCGATCAGGAGCAGGAGGACGATCACGACGGCCGCGACGACCGCGGCCTTGTCCTCGCGAAAGCGCTCCCAGAAGAGGCTGCTGCCGCTGCGGATCTTCGTGCTGCGCGAGCCCGTCCGGGCTGTCCGTGCCGCCGTCCGGGCCGGCAACGGCTCCGCCGGGGTTGAGCAGGTCGGTCGTCGCTGCGTTCATCGTCTGGGGCTGCCGACCGTGCGGTGCACGGCTCGCAAGTATAAGACGTTACTACCCTCGTGAACAGTTAGCGCGTCGAACGCTCCTAGCCGCGTCCACCGGTCAGCGCGTCTGCCCCGGCGACGACCTCGAGGATCTCCTGGGTGATCTCGGCCTGGCGGGCGCGGTTCATCGCCAGGGTCAGGGTGTCGATCAGCTCGCCTGCCGCCTTCGACGCGTTCCGCATCGCGGTCGCCTGCGCCCCGAAGAACGAGGCCGCCGACTCGAGCAGCGCGCGGTAGAGCTGCGTCTCGACGTAGACCGGCAGCAGCCGGTCGAGGATGTTCCGCGGCTCCGGCTCGAAGAAGAAGTCGAGCGCCATCCCACCCTCGTGCGTCACGACGCCCGGGACCTCCTCGGCCTCGCCGTCGTCCGACCGGCCGAGCGCCTCGGCCGGCACCGGGAGAAGCTCCGAGACGGTCACGCGCTGCACGAGCGGGGAGACGAACGCGTTGTAGACGAGGACGACCTGGTCGACCTCACCCTTCACGTAGGCGTCGGCGACGGCGTGGGCGATCATCTGCGCGTCGGCATAGGTCGGCTTGTCGCTGAACCCCGTCCATGCCTGCGCGAGCGGGAGCCGGCGGAAGCGGATCGTCGAGGCGCCCTTCTTCCCGACGGAGAAGAACGTCACCTCTTTCCCCTCCGACTGCGCCTCGCGCATCAGCGCGAACGAGCGGCGCAGCACCTGCGCGGTGAACGCGCCCGCGAGGCCGCGGTCGCCGACGACCGGGACGATCCCGACCTTCTGGATCGTCCTCCCGGCGCTCGAGGAGCGGGTTGTTGACCGCTCCCGCCGCCTGGGCGGTGCCGGCGATCAGCTCGGCCATCCGGTCGGCGTAGGGCCGCATCGACTCGATCCGCAGCTGGGCACGACGCAGCCGCGCCGAGGCGACGAGCTCGAGCGCCCTCGTCAGCTTGCGCGTGTTCGAAACCGAGCGGACGCGCCGCTTCAGGTCCTGCGTCGAGGCCAACTAGGACGCCGTCGACTCGACGTTGAAGATGCCCTGGAACTTCTCGATCTCGGCGTCGAGCTTGGCCGACGTCTCGTCGGAGAGATCGCCGGTCTCGCGGATCGTCCTTCAGCACCGTCCCCTCGGTGCGAAGCTGCTGGCGCAGCTCCTCCTGGAACCGCGTCACCTGGTGGGTCGGGAATCTCGTCGAGGTAGCCGTTGACGCCGGCGTACAGCGCGGCGACCTGCTCCTCCATCGGCCACGGGGCGTACTGCGGCTGGTTGAGCGTCTGCACCATCTTCTCGCCCCGGTTCAGGGCCTGCGTCGTCGCCTGGTCGAGCTCCGAGCCGAACTGCGCGAACGCCTCGAGCTCGCGGTACTGGGCCAGGTCGAGGCGCAGGCGGCCGGCGACCTTCTTCATCGCCTTCGTCTGCGCCGAGGAGCCGACGCGGGAGACCGAGATGCCGACGTTCACGGCCGGGCGGACGCCCGAGAAGAACAGGTCGGACTGCAGGAAGATCTGCCCGTCGGTGATCGAGATCACGTTCGTCGGGATGTAGGCCGAGACGTCCCCGGCCTGCGTCTCGATGATCGGGAGCGCCGTGAGCGAGCCCGCGCCGAGCTCGTCGTTCAGCTTGCACGCGCGCTCGAGGAGCCGGGAGTGCAGGTAGAACACGTCGCCCGGGAACGCCTCGCGCCCCGGCGGGCGGCGCAGCAGCAGCGAGAGCTGGCGATAGGCGTCGGCCTGCTTGGTCAGGTCGTCGTAGATGACGAGAGCGTGCTCCCCCTTGTAGAGGAAGTACTCGCCCATCGCGGCGCCGGCGAACGGCGCCATCCACTTGATCGGCGCGGCCTCGTTCGCGGGCGCGGTCACGATCGTCGTGTAGGCCATCGCGCCCGCCTCCCGCAGGCGCTCGTACACCTGCGCCACGGTCGAGGCCTTCTGGCCGACCGCGACGTAGATGCACTTCACGTCCTGGTCGTGCTGGTTCAGGATCGTGTCCACGGCGATCGCCGTCTTGCCCGTCGAGCGGTCGCCGATGATCAGCTCGCGCTGCCCGCGGCCGACGTTCGTCATCGCGTCGATCGCCTTGATCCCCGTCTGGAGCGGCTCCTTCACCGGCTGGCGCTCGATGACGCCCGGCGCCTTCCACTCGAGCGGCCGCGTGCCCTGCGCCTCGATCGGGCCCTGCCCGTCGAGCGGGTTCCCGAGCGGGTCGACCACCCGGCCGAGCAGCCCCTCGCCGACCGGGACCGAGGCGACCTTGCCGGTGCGGCGCACCGGATCGCCCTCGCTGATCTTGTCCCACTCGCCGAAGAGGGCGACGCCGACGTTGTCCTCCTCGAGGTTGAACGCGAGGCCGACGACGCCGTGGTCGAGCTCGAGCATCTCGAGCGCGACGCAGTTCTCGAGCCCGTGCACGCGGGCGATGCCGTCGCCGAGCTGGAGGACCGCGCCGACCTCGGCGAGGTTCGTGTCGACGTCGAACTCCTCGATCCGCTTGCGCAGGATGGAGGTGATCTCTTCGGGACGCAGCTTCATTCCGGGCTAGCTCCTTGTGGTTGCGAGTTCTTGACGGAGTCGGTCGAGGCGGCCGCGCAGGCTCGCGTCGAGTCGCAGCGAGCCGGCCTGGAGGACGATGCCGCCGATCAGGTCCGGGTCGACGCTCCGCGACGCCTGCACGGTGCGGCCGGAGCGCTTCTCGATGTCGTTGACGATGTGCTCGAAGTCGGCGTCGGAGAGCTCGCTCGCGGTCGTGAGCTCGACGTCGAGGACGTGCGCCCGGGCGGCGACGAGCGCCTCGAACTCGGCCGCGATCCCGCGGATCTCCCCCGCCCGGCCCTTCTCGACGACGACGCGGACGAAGTTGCGGATCAGCTCGTCGCCGCCGCCGAGGATCTGCTCGAGGACGTCGGCCTTGACCCGAGAGTCGGTCTCGGGGTTCTCGAGCACCGACGCGAGCTCGGGCACCTCGCCGATCGAGTGCGCGAGGTCTCCGAGCTGCTCGCGGACGAGGTCGAGACGGCCCTTGTCCTCGGCCGCCTCGAACAGCGCTTTCGCGTAGATGCGCTGCGCGGTGGCTATGAGCGGCTCGCCTCCAGCTGCGAGAAGTCGATCTCGGCGAGCGCCTCGTCGATCAGGCGCTTCTGGTCGGCGTCGGTCAGCGTCTTGCGGGTGATCTTCTCGGCTGCCTCGAGGGACAGGACAGCCACCGCCTGCCGCAGCTCGGTGAGCGCCTGCACCTTGGCCTGCTCGATCTGACGCTCGGTCTCCTCGAGCCGCCGCTGCCGGTCGGCCTCGGTCTCCTCGCGCATCCGCTGCGTGCTGGGCGTCGGCGAGCTTCCGCGCCTCGGCGAGGATCGACTCGGCCTCGCTGCGGGCCTGGCCGATCAGCGCCTTGTGCTCCTCGAGCAGGCTCCGCGCCTCCTCGCGGACGCGGTCGGCCTCCTCGACCGACTCGCGGATCCGCTCGCGGCGGTCGTCGATCAGCTTCTGGATCGGGCCGAAGGCGTAGCGCCTCAGCACGAAGAACGTGATCGCGAACGCGATGATCGTCCAGATCATCAGGCCCGGGATGACCTTGACGAGCGGGTTGGACTCGAACAGCATCGTGCTTACCTGCATCGCGGCCTAGACCAGGACGTAGCCGAGCAGGCCGCCGAGGAAGCCGTAGAACACGACGGCCTCGGTGAGGGCGAACCCGAGCCACATCAGGCCCTGCAGCTCGCCGCGAAGCTCGGGCTGCCGGGCGACCGACTGGATCATCGAACCGAAGATGAAGCCGATGCCGGGACCGGCGCCGGCTGCGCCGAGGCCGATGCCGAGCGCGAGCGCGATCGCCTTGCCGGCGTGGACAACCGGTGTGTCCTTCACCGAGGCGAATACGAGGGCGGCAAATCCGAGCATTACGTCGTTTCTCCTTTGTCTAGTGCTCCGGCTCGATGGCCGTGCCGATGTAGATGGCGGACAGGGCGGCGAAGATGAACGCCTGGATCGTGACCACGATCACGACCTCGAAGATGTAGAAGACGAACGCCGCCGGCAGCCCCAGGAACCGCCACGGCGGGGTGTGGATGATGAAGACGAGGCCGATCATCGTGAGGATCAGGATGTGGCCGGCGAGCATGTTGGCATAGAGACGGACTGACAGGCTGATCAGCCGCATGAACTGGGAGAAGATCTCGATCACGATGATCAGCGGCAGGATCACCTTCGGCACCTCCGGGATCCAGGAGGCGACGTACTTCACGAAGCCGTTGTAGTGGATCCCCTCGATGTGCTGGAAGAGCCAGGTCAGAAGCGCCAGGGCGAGGGTCACCGAGATCGACGAGGTCGCGGCGTAGATGCCCCACACGGGCACGCCGTGGTAGGTCTGCCCGGTGAGCGGCAGCGGGATGAAGCCCGAGCAGGTTCACGACGAAGATGAAGATCAGCAGCGTCGCGACGTACGGGAACCAGCGCGACATCGCCTTCGCCGGGAGGCCCGTTTCGGCAACCTGAGTCTGGGCGATGTCGTAGATCACCTCGCCGACCGTCTGGCGGGTGCCTGCGACGACCGCGAGCCGCCAGCGCATGAGCCCCAGGCCGAGCAGGATCGAGAGGAGGGCGCCGAGGAAGAGGTAGACGACGGCGCGGTTGATCGACATGTCGATCGGGCCGAGGTGGATCGGGACCCAGTCCTTGAGCTTGAACTCGTCGGACGGGTCGAACGTCTCGGCGGAGGCAGTCGCAGGCGCGATCAGCGCGAGCCCGAGCAACGCTGCGAAGAGTCTTCCCGCCTTCACGTGCCTGCCTCCTCCCCTCCGTAGTACGCCGCGAGCGACGTTGCGAACTCCACCGTGAACGCCAGGGCGTAGACAGCGGCCGCCGAGACCCCGACGCTCTGGTTCGAAACGGTCACGGCGATCAGCACCACCATCGCCGTGATCGACCGGACCATCCTGCCGATGGCGACCGTCCCTGAGCTCGCGAGATTACCCATGCCGAGGGGACGCCGCCGGAGAACCACTGCGACGCACTGGCTCGCGATCCAGAGCACGGTGGCGATCGCCCAGCCCTGCGAGCGGCCAGCCGGCGATCAGGAAGAGCGGCAGGGCCGCGGCGACGACGATGCCGGACGCGAGGATGGGCCGGTTGCTCTGCGGCACGGGATGTGGGGCGACGACGGTGGGCATCAGGCGAACGCGTCGTGGTAGCGGACGTAGACGGCGCCGATGCCGGCGGGGATGCCGACGATCGCCCCGATGACCAGGCCGAGCCTGAGCGACCCCGCGACCCAGCCGATCAGCGTGCCGAGGCCGATCACTGAGCAGGGTGACGACGGCGAGGAGCGCACCCGCCTCGGTGGGCGGAAACGCGCGGGGCTCGGAGGGCTCCATCGCGCGGGAGCATAGCGCAGCCGCGGCCGGGACGGTCGCGACTTCGTAACAACGCGAAGCCCTGCGGTTGAGCGCGTTTCTGCGAACTTTGTTGCAGAGGTTGCGAGTGCCCGGCTACGCGGTCTTCCGCTGCTCCTCCATGCGCTCGGCCTCCTCGCGGCGGCGGATGAACGGGTTTGCGAGCTTCACGATCTCCAGCAGGTACACCACGTAGATCGACGTGCCGACCGCGAGCAGCCCGATCGCCGGCGTCGAGAGCGACGTTGCCCGCGTCCCAGTGGCCGTGCCGGTGCGGGTGCACGAAGCGGGTCGCGAGGGCGGCGAGCGCGAGCGTCGCGCACCAGACGTAGAGGTAGACGACCGATCGCCGCTGCGAGAAGCCGATGTTCTCGAAGCGGTGATGGAGATGGGTGCGGTCGGCGACGTAGACGGGCTTCCCGTGCTTGATCCGCTTGGCGACGACGAACGAGGTGTCGATGCAGCGGGACGGCGAGCACGAGCAGCGGCAGGACGAGCGCGGTCAGGGCGGCGGTCTTCGCGAGCCCCTGTACCGAGACGGCGGCGAGCGTGAACCCGAGGAGGAGCGCCCCGGAGTCTCCCATGAAGATCCGGGCCGGGTAGAAGTTGTGGCGGAGGAAGCCGAGGCAGCCGCCGAGCACGGCTGCGGTCAGGATGGCCGCGTTGACGTCGCCGCGGCTGAGGCCGATCACGCAGAAGGACAGTGCCGAGATCGCGCAGACCCCGGCGGCGAGGCCGTCGAGGCCGTCGAGGAAGTTCACCATGTTCATCACGGCAACGATCCCGAGGATCGTCAGCGTCATGCCGACCGGCTTCGGCAGCTCCTGCACGCCGAGGAACGGGAACGTGAAGCGGTGGACCCAGACGCCGGCCCAGACGACGACGCCGGCGGCAGCGACCTGGCCGCCCAGCTTCTCCCACCAGCGTAGGCCGCGGAAGTCGTCGACCGCGCCGACGACGGTCGCGATCGCAGCGCCGACGAGGATGCCCCGCATCTCGCGGTTCAGGTCGAGGAACGCGAGCGACGGCACGAAGATCCCGAGGAAGAGCGCGAGGCCGCCGAGCCGCGGGATGCCGGTGAGCGTCGAGCGGCGCCCCTCCTCGTGCCGGTCGACGACGCCGAGGTGACGTGCCATCCCGCCCACCGCCGGGGTCAGCAGCACGACGATGACGATCGCGCCGACCGCGGCCCAGACGACCTCGAGGTTGTCCGTCAGCGTGTTCCAGATCACGATGGCTCCTACTTCGTCCCGTAGAGGCGATCTCCCGCATCCCCGAGGCCGGGCACGATGTAGCCCTTCTCGTTCAGGTGCGAGTCGACCGAGGCGACGAAGATGTTCACGCCGGGGTGCGCCTCCTGGATCCGCGCGACGCCCTCCGGCGCCGCGATCAGCGAGACGAGCGAGACGTTCGTCGCGCCCGCCCGCCTCAGCACGTCGATCGCGTGCGCGGTCGAGTTGCCGGTGGCGAGCATCGGGTCGAGAAGCAGCACGTCCCGCTCGGCGATGTCGGCAGGGAGCTTGACGTAGTACTCGACCGGCTCGAGCGTCTCCTCGTTGCGGTAGAGGCCGATGAAGCCGACGCGGGCGACCGGGATCAGCGAGAGGACGCCGTCGAGCATGCCCATCCCCGCCCTGAGGATCGGGCAGACGGCGACCTTCTTGCCGGGGATCCGGTAGGCCGTGGTGCGCTCGAGCGGCGTCTCGACCTCGACCTCCTCGACCCCCATCTCCTTGGTCGCCTCGTAGGTGAGGAGCAGCGTCAGCTCGTTCACGAGCCGGCGGAACATCTCGGTGTCGGTGTTGACGTCGCGAAGCAGGCCGAGCTTGTGGCGGACGAGCGGGTGGGAGACCTCGTGGACGGCCACGGCGTCGCGCGGCCTTCTAGCCTTTCTCGGCGGAGCCGAGAAAGGCCGTGTAGCCGCGGAATCCCGGGTACAGCGGGCGGCGGTCGCAGAGCGCGGTGGAGCGCTCGGCGAGTGCTGCCGGGTCGGCATCGTCGGCGAGAGCGTCCACGATGATCGAGGCGACCTCGCGGGAGTCGTCCTCGTCGAACCCGCGCATCGTCACTGCGGGAGTACCGAGGCGAACGCCGGAGGCGACCATCGGCGGGCGCTCGTCGAAGGGGACCGTGTTCCGGTTCACGGTGATGCGGCATTCGTCGAGGCGATCCTGAGCGGCGAGCCCCGTCCACTCCGTCGCCCGGAGGTCGAGCTGCACGAGATGGGTGTCGGTGCCGCCGGTGAGGACGTCGAACCCGCCGTCGACGAGCCCTGCCGCGAGCACGTCGGCGTTGGCGCGGACCCGGCGCTGGTAGTCGCGGAAAGCCTCGGTGCCGGCGACCCTGAAGCAGACCGCCTTGGCGGCGATCGTGTGCATCAGCGGGCCGCCCTGCATGCCGGGGAAGAGCGCCCGATCGAGCGCCTGGGCGTGCTCCTCGGTGCACAGGACGAATCCCGCCCTCGGCCCGGCGAGGGTCTTGTGCGTCGTCGAGGTGACGAAGTGCGAGTGAGGCACCGGGCTCGGGTGCAGACCCGCCGCGACGAGGCCCGCGAAGTGCGCCATATCGGTCATCAGCAGCGCGCCGACCTCGTCCGCGATCTCGCGGAACCTGTCCGCCTCGATACGGCGCGGGTACGCGGAGCCGCCGCAGACGATCAGCTTCGGCCGCACCTCCTTGGCGCGGGCGAGCACCTCGTCGTAGTCGACGGTCATCGTCTCGCGCGAGACGCCGTAGTGGTGGAACTCGTAGAGCTTCCCGGAGAAGTTGACCTTCAGGCCGTGCGTGAGGTGGCCGCCGTGGTCGAGCGAGAGCCCGAGCACCCGGTCACCCGGCTCGAGCACCGCGAAGTAGACGGCCATGTTCGCCTGTGCGCCGGCGTGGGGCTGGACGTTCGCATGCTCGGCGCCGAAGAGCGACGTGGCTCGGTCGCGCGCGAGCTCTTCGATCTCGTCGACCACCTCGCATCCGCCGTAGTAGCGCTTACCGGGATACCCCTCGGCGTACTTGTTCGTCGGCGTCGAGCCGATCGCCTCCAGCACCGAGGGCCACGTGAAGTTCTCCGACGCGATCAGCTCGATCTGGCCGCGCTGGCGTTCGAGCTCTCGCTCGAGGGTCCCCGCGATGTCCGGATCGATCTCGGCGAGGCCCGCCGTCCGAAGGTGCTCGAAGGTCTGCTGCGCAATCGCCACTGCGGCTCCCTTGGTCGAGGTGGGTGGCGTCATCGTAGTCGCGCGACGGCGAGGGCCCGGTCGGTGGCGCCCGCACCCGCACGGAGGATCCGGGGCTCCTCGCCCGTGTAGTCGACCACGGTGGAAGGGTCTCCGGGAAGCGGACCCGTGTCGATCTCGGCGGCGCAGCCGGCCCGGATCCTGGCCGGGACAGCCTCGAGCGTCGCGGCGGGCTGTCCGCCCGGCTCGTTCGCGCTCGTGGCCGCGACCAGCCCCACGGTGTCGAGGACACGCTGGGTGGGCTCCGGAAGGAGCGCCACCCGGACGCCGATCGTGTCGGGGCGGTCGCCGCCCACCCAGGCGTACCGGTGCGCGGGGTTCGCAAGCACGACCGTGTACGCGCCCGGAAGGAGCGCCTCGAGCAGGGCACGTGGGAGCTCGGGAACGGCGTCCATGAGAACGCCGACGCTCGAGGCGATGACCTGCATCGGCTGGGCGGCGCCGCGACCCTTGAGCTCGTACAGGCCGCGGACCGCCGCCTCGCTCTCCGCGAGCGCGCAGAGGCCGTAGACCCCGTCTGCCGGGAGAAGCACCGGATGCCCGCCGCGAAGGGCCTCGATCACGTCCATCGCGCCTCGACCACGCGGTCCCGGCCGGCGAGGTCCCTGGTGACGGTCGTGCCCGAGTAGCCGAGTGCGTCGAGCTGGGCGGCCAGGAGCTGCGCGCGGTCGGCGTGGGCTTCGAGGACGAGCATCCCTCCCGGTTCGAGCCGCTCGGACGCAGCTCGAGCCACCTCTGTCGCCAGGTCGCCGACGAGCGCGAGCCTCGGCTCCCAGTCGCGTACCTCGGCCTGGAGGCCGTCGATCTCGTCGGCACCGACGTAGGGCGGGTTCGAGACGACGAGGTCGAACGGCCCGGCAAGCCCGTCGAGCAGGTGCGTCTCGACGAGCTCGAGCTCGACCCCGAGGCGCTCGGCGTTCTCCCGTGCGAGCGCGAGCGCGCCGGGCGAGACGTCGGTCGCCGTCACGACGGCGCCGGGATGCTCGTCTGCGATCGCGAGCGCGATCGCTCCGGTCCCCGTGCCGACGTCGGCGACGCGGGGCGCCGGGATCGCCGCGATCGCCGCGAGCGCGCGCTCGACCACGATCTCGGTCTCCGGCCGCGGGACGAGCGCGCGGGCGTCGGTGAGCAGCACCAGCCGGCGAAAGCCCCAGTCGCCGAGGACGTAGGCGAGCGGCTCGCGGCGGCCGCGCCGCTCGACGAGCGGCCGTGCGAGCGAAAGCTCGGCCTCGGTCAGCGGGCGGTCGAAGCTCGTGTACAGCTCGAGCCTGGGCATCCCGAAGGCGTGCGCGAGGATCAGCTCGGCATCGAGCCGCGGAGTGTCGATCCCCTTGCGAGCGAGGTACTCGGAGCTCGACGAGAGCACCTCGCCGAGCGTCACCCCGCGCCCTCCAGGGCGCGGCGCTGGGCATCGGCGGTGAGCGCGTCGGTGAACTCGCCGAGGTCGCCCGCGAGCACGTCCTGGAGGCGGGCGCTGACGCCGACGCGGTGGTCGGTGACGCGGTCCTGCGGGAAGTTGTAGGTGCGGATCTTCTCGGCCCGCTCGCCCCGGCCGACCTGGGCGTTGCGGGCGGCGGCCTGCTCGGAGAGCTGCCTCTCGCGCTCGGCCTCGTACAGGCGGGCACGGAGCACGCGCATCGCCTTTGCCTTGTTCTGGAGCTGCGAGCGCTCGTCCTGCATCTCGACGACGAGCCCCGTCGGAACGTGCGTGATCCGCACGGCCGAGTCGGTCGTGTTCACCGACTGGCCGCCCGGGCCCGACGAGCGGTAGACGTCGATCTTCAGGTCCTTGTCGTCGACCTCGACGTCGACCTCCTCGGCCTCGGGCATCACCGCGACGGTCGCGGTGGAGGTGTGGATCCGGCCCTGCGACTCGGTATCGGGGACGCGCTGGACGCGATGGGTACCGCCCTCGTACTTGAACACCGAGTACGCCCCGTCACCCTTGATGCCGTACACGCCCTCCTTCATCCCGCCGCCCTCGGTCGGGCTCACCTCGAGCTGCTCCCAGCGGAAGCCGCGCCTGTCCGCGTACCGCTCGAGCATCCGGGCGAGGTCGCCGGCCCAGAGGGCAGCCTCGTCACCCCCCACTCCCTGCCGGATCTCGACGATCACGTCCTTCTCGTCGGCCGGGTCGGACTCCACCAGGGCGAGCCTGAGCTCGTCCTCGAGGCGGCCGACCTCGGCCTCGTAGTCGGAGACCATCTCGGCGAGCTCGGAGTCGTTGCGGGCGGCGTCGAGGTCGGCGTGCGCCTGCCGCCAGGCCCGGGTGAGCCGGTAGGGCGACTCGAGCTTCTTCAGGCGCCGTCCGACCTCCTCCGCCTCACGGTGGTCGTTGTAGACGGCAGGGTCGGACATCCGCTCCTGTGCGTCTGCGTAGGAGCGCTCGAGCTCCTCGATCAGCGGTTCGAGACTGGACATGGCGCGCGGACCAGGGTAGCCCCGCAGGCCGGCCGGCTATTCGGCGGTCGCCGGGACCTCCGCGTCCTCGTCGTCGTCGGCGTCGTCGAGGATGAGCTCGGGCAGCTCGAGCACCACGTCGATGCCTTTGAGCGCATGCGAGAGCGGGCTTGTGATCCTCGCGCGGTGTGCGATGTCGAAGATCTGCTCGTCGGTGAGCCCGTCGACCGTGACCGTGGCGACGATCCTCGCGCCCATGATGCCGAGACCGATCTCGGAGGAGATCTCGCAGGCGACCTGCATCTCCTCGGGCTCCCAGCCGAACCCCGCGAGGCCGGAGGTGAACTGCATCGCGAAATCCGAGGCGATGGCTGCGGCGAGGAACTCCTCGGGCGTCGCCTGGGGCGTCGCCTCGTCGACGCGTGCCGTCGTGGTCATCTCGAGCTCGGGGAGCCGGCCGGATGACGTCGAGAGCAGCTTCCCCTCGCCGTCGGAGTACCCGCCGATCCACTCGAACTCGGCTCTGCGAGACGCTCGGCATCTAGGCCATCACCTCGACTCGTCTGTCTGCCGGCGAGAGCCGGCCCTCATGGTCGAGCACCTCACGCAGGGCCCGGATCGAGACCTCGAGCTGCTCGAGCGTCGGCTCGCGGGTCGTCAGCCGCTGGAGCCAGAGCCCCGGCGCGAGGGCCTTCATCAGCGCCTTGTTGTCCTGGTGCTTCCCGGCGAACCGGATCAGCTCGTACGCGACGCCGGCGATCACGGGAAGGAGGCGCGATCCGGGTGATGATCAGCCAGTACCAGGCGGGCCGCCCGAAGAAGGCGAAGACGAAGACGCCGATGACCATCACCCAGAGCAGGAACGCGGTGCCGCAGCGCGGGTGGATCAGCGAGTAGCGCTGGGTGATCTCCGGAGTGAGCTCCTCGCCGGCTTCGTAGGCGTTGATCGCCTTGTGCTCGGCAGCGTGGTACTGGAACACGCGCTTGAGCGACGGGATGAAGGAGAGAAGCGCCAGATAGCCGACGAAGACGGTGACGCGGATCAGGCCCTCGACGATGACGAACGAGGTACCCGTCACGGATCGGGAGCGTGTCGGCGAGGAGCGCCGGGCCGACCTTGAAGATGGCGAGCGCGAAGCCGATCGCGACGGCGAAGGAGAAGAAGAGCGTCCAGCGCCCGATCTCCTCGGGCTCGGGGTCGCCCTCCTCCGCATCGAGCGCGGCGTAGCTTGCCGAGACCGAGAGAGCGCGAAAGCCGATCGCGAGCGACTCGCCGAGTGCGACGACGCCGCGGATGACCGGCAGGCGCAGTGTCCAGTGGCGCGTCGCGAGCGGGTCGATCGTGCGGCCGACGTGCGCGATCTCGCCGTCGGGCTTGCGGACGGCGACCGCCCAGTTCCGAGGGCCGCGCATCATGACGCCCTCGAGGACGGCCTGGCCGCCGATTGCCTGGGACATGGCTAGGAGGTCGAGGCCGTGCGGTCGGCCTTCTCGAGCCGCCGCTGGAAGCGCTCGACGCGCCCGCCGGTGTCGACCAGCTTCTGCTTGCCCGTGTAGAACGGGTGGCATTGGGAGCAGATCTCGACGTTCAGCTCCGGCTGAGGTGGAGCGCGTGGTGAACGAGTTCCCGCAGGAGCAGTGAACCGTCGCGAACACGTAGTCGGGATGGATGTCGGCCTTCATCTCGATGCCAGGATATCAGAGGCCGTTTGCGCGCTGACGTTGCCTCCACTGACGACGGCGACAGGATTGTCCGCCTCGATCTTGCCGGCAAGGATCGCAGCGGCGGTGGCAGCGCCCGCCGGCTCGCAAGCCAGCTTCGCGCGCTGGTAGAGGAAGCGGAACGCGGTCTTGATCTCCTCGTCGGTGACGAGGACGACCTCGATGTCGCGGCAGAGCTCGAGCGCGATCGCGCCGACGAAGGGAGCATTCAGGCCGTCGGCGATGGTGCTCGGGGTGCCGTGCACCGGGCTCCCGGCCTGCTGGCCGTCGTGGAGCGCGCTGCTGCCCTCGGGCTCGACGCCGATGATGCGTTTCCGCGACCCGATCGCTGCGACGATGCCGCCGATCAGCCCGCCGCCGCCGACGGGGACGACGACGGTGTCGGCGTCGGGAGCGTCCTCTTCGATCTCGAGACCGACGGTGCCGGCGCCGGCGAGGACCGCGGGGTCGTCGAACGGATGGACGAGCGTACGGCCGGTCTGCTCGATCAACTCGTCCAGGCGATCCCAGGCGTCGACCGGGCTCGTCGACTCGAGGTCGACCGTGCCGCCGTAGCTCCGGGTCGCCTCGATCTTCTGCTCGGAGGCTCCCTGCCACATGACGATGAGCGCATCGACCCCGTACACGCCCGCTGCGAACGCCGCCGCCTGGGCGTGGTTCCCTGCGGAGATCGCGATCACGCCGCGCCGTTTCTCCTCGTCGCTGAGGGTGCTGAGCTTGTTGAGGGCGCCGCGGGGCTTGAACGAGCCGGTGCGCTGGAAGAGCTCGCACTTGAGACGGGCGCCCAGGGTGCGGGAAGGCAGCGTCGGCGTCCGGACGAGGTGTCGGTCGACGACTTCGCGGGCGCGGCTGACGTCGTCGCGGTCAACCACGCTGGCGCACGGCCTCGAAGAGGACGATCGCGGCCGCGGTCGCGGCGTTGAGGCTGTCGGTGCTCCCGTGGGCGACCGGGATCGAGACGCGGGCGTGGGCTGCGGCCAGCCAGCCGGCTCCGAGGCCCGTGTCCTCGGCGCCGACGACGATCGCGGAGGGCCGGCCGAGGTCGGCGTCGGTGTAGCGGGTCGCGGCGCTCACGTCGGCGGCGACGATAGCCACGGGGAGGGCGGTGATGTCGGCGAGGCTCGCCTCGACGACCGGCAACGTGAAGACGGCGCCGGTGGAGGCTCGGATGGCGTTCGGGCTCCACGGGTCGGCGCGTGCCTCGGCGACGGCGAGCGCATCGGCGCCCGCGGCCTCGGCCGAGCGCGCCATCGCTCCGAGGTTCCCGGGCTTCTCGATCCCGACCGCGACGAGGTAGAGCGTCCCGTTCGCCGGCAGCTCCCGCCGCGGGGCCTCGACCACCGCGATGACTCCCTCCGGCTCCGCGCGGTAGGCCATCTTCGCGAGGACGCGCTCGCTGACGGGCTCGCCGTCGCCCCACTCGAGCAGCGACGGCGCGAAGTAGGTCTCGACGATCCGAAGCCCGGCCGCGCGCGCCCGCTCCACCTCCCGCGGCCCCTCGGCGAGGAAGAGCCCGCTCGACCGCCGCTCGCGCCCCGACCGAAGCCGCACGACCTCCTTCACGCGAGCGTTGTCGACCGACGTGATCACAGGCGAATCTAGCCGTGGCCACCGGCAGGTCCCGTACCAGGTCCGGTGCCAGGCACGGACCTGGTGTCTGGTCCGGGTCGCGATCGGTGCCACGCCGGGGCATGCCGGTGCCAGGTCACGGACGAGAGGCAACGATTGTGTGACGTTGTCTTGACAGTCAACCGATGGCCTACGGTGACGAATGGTCGCCACCTCGGATCGTCGAGCCGCGGCCTCTACCACGTCGCTCCGGGGAACAACAAGCAGGGATCTTCGACGACTGCTTCGCCAGCTCACCTTGGAGCTGCGAATCGCGGCGGTCGATGGCCGTCTTGCCTGGGCCATGCACATCCACTCGCTAGATCGACCGAAGACTCTCCGACGGAATGCGCGAGCTGAACCCTACCTCGCCCGGGCGTCGAATCGCGCTTCGGCCGGATCAACCACTGCGTCGGCGGCGGTACTGGAGCAGCTGATCGACACGAGCCACCTCGCGCCTGCATTCGGTACGTCCTCTGGAACCCCGCCGGCGGGCTCGAAGTACCCGGCGCCGACTGGACGAGCTTCCGGCGACGCCGGGCTCGACTGGGCGACGGCCTCGGCACCGCGGCGCTTCTGAGCTGTTCGGCGACGCCGACGCGGCGCCGAGTTCGAGCGATTCGTCTCGCCGGGCGCGATCAGTGCCTTCGACCCGGCACGACGGCGATCTCAGGTGAGCGTGTACTCGGGCCCCGAGCCGCCCTCCGGGGGCGTCAGGCGGCCGCCCTTCGCGGAGATCGCCCCGCACTGGACGCAGTTCGACGGGCTCACCTCGAGCTCCACGAGGCCGTCCTCGCCGACCGGCTCCGGCCTCGTACACCTGCGCCGGGCACATCCGCGACCAGAGCTCGGCGAGCTCGGGCGGCACCCGGCCGGCAACGCGGATGTGGCTCGGCTGGTCGTCCCGCGTGCGGTTCCCGGAGAGGAAGACCGACGACAGCTTGTCGAACGTCAGCGTCCCGTCCGGCTCCGGGTACGACGAGGCGCGGTCTGTGACCAGCACCTCCTGGTCGGCGTCCCGCTCGGTCGGACGATCGCCCGGCGGGAACCTCCCCCCTGTCACGGTCGCGAGCCCGGCAAGCGCCGACCCGGCCCAGAAGCCGGCGCCGAACCCCTGCCGCATGTTCCGCACCTTCCGCAGGTCACGCCAGAGAACGACGAGCGCAGCGACTCGTCGTAGCCCGGAAGCGCCCCGCCACTCCCCTCCGTCAGAGCCGCCCTGCACGCGGCCTCCGCCGCGAGCCGGCCCGACTCGACCGCGTAGTGGATCCCCTTCAACGCCGGGACGTTCACGAGCCCGGCCCCGTCGCCTGCGATCAGGAGCCCAGGGGCCCAGAGTCGCCGAGGCAGCGCGACGAGCCCTCCCTCCGGGATCGTCTTCGCACCCCACGCGACCCGCTCACCGCCGGCGAAGATCGGCCGGATCCGCGGATGCGTCTTCAGCTCCTGCAGGAGGTCGTGCACCGACAGCGCCGCGTCGCGGTAGTCGAGCCCCACCACCATCCCGATCGTGACCATGTCGTCGCCCATCGGGTAGACGAAGGAGCCGCCGAACTCGCGCAGCCCAGCCCGCGGCCGGAGCGGCCAGCCCAGCGTGTGGATCACCTCACGCACGGGCCGCTGGACCTTCCAGACCTCCTTCACGCCGAGCGCCCACGTCTGGGGGCTCGACCCGCCGAGCTCGAACCGCTCGAGCGCGGCCGTCGTCAGATGACCGGGCGTGCCCTCGGCCAGGATCGTCACCTTGGCGCGCACGTCGGAGCCCGGCTCGAACCGCGGGAGCTCCTCCCCGTCGCGCCCACGTCCCTTGTCGCCCGTCCGTACTCCGACGACCTCGTCTCCGGCGACGAGGAGCTTCTCGGCCGCCGTCTCGGGCAGCACGGCCACGCCGAGCGCCTCGG
The DNA here is from genome assembly GCA_963738895.1 of uncultured Actinomycetota bacterium. Classification (GTDB taxonomy): domain Bacteria; phylum Actinomycetota; class Thermoleophilia; order Gaiellales; family Gaiellaceae; genus PALSA-600. Next base: position 26,436 of record CAVTYN010000007.1, on the reverse strand, counting down.
CCGTCTCGGCCAGCCACCGCCCGAGCCGCGACAGCGACACGATCACGTGTCCCGTGATTCCGCATCGTCGGCGGGATCGGCAAGGGGACCGCGCGCCCCGAGGTCAGGAACAGCACCGACTCACCGGGGACCTCGCCGTAGGACGGGAACGGCTCCGCGACGAGACGCCGAAGCGGCCCGGGATCGATCACCGCGCCCGAGAGAAGCTGCGAGCCAGGCGCCTTTCCCTTCTCGAGCACCGCCACCGGCACCTCACCGAGCCTCTCGGCCAGCTCCGGCTGCGCGGAGACGAGCTGCGCCGCCCGGATCGCCGCCGCGAGCCCGGCCGGCCCGCCGCCGACGACGAGGATCCCGACCTCGATCGGGTCGGCGTCGGACGGCTCGGCGATCGCCTCCGCCTCCGACCAGGGAGGCGGGAAGTCGGCCGGCCTCATCCGCCTCGGTGCCGGCGGACGAGCTCGGTCAGCGGCGGGACGATCTCGTTCAGGTCGCCGACCACGCCGAGATCGGCGTAGTCGAAGATCGGCGCGTTGGGATCCTTGTTGATCGCCACGATCGTCCCGGAGCCCTGCATCCCGACCTTGTGCTGGATCGCGCCCGAGATCCCGACCGCGACGTACAGCTTCGGCGCGACCGTCTTCCCCGTCTGACCGACCTGCGTCGAGTACGGGTACCAGCCGGAGTCGACCACTGCGCGGGTCGCCGCGACCGCGCCGCCGAGCGCCTCGGCAAGCTCCTCCACGGCGCGGAAGCCGTCCGGCGCGCCGAGGCCGCGGCCGCCCGCCACGACCACGTCGGCGTCCTCGATCGACGGGCCGCTCTGCTCGACGACCGCCGGCTCGACGAGCTCCGCGAGCAGCGAGTGCGGCTCGAGCGACACCTCGACCGGCCGGACTTCGGCCACCCCGCCGGTCTCGACCGGGTCGAACGCCCCGCTGCGGAACACCGCGAGCCGCGGCGACGACGTCCACCCCGCATCGACCCAGACCGAGTCGGCGAGCGCAGGCCGCTTCCCGACGAGCTCGCCCGACTCGACCAGGTCGACGAGATCCCAGTTCAGCCCGGCCCCGAGCCGCACCGCCAGCCCAGCCGCGACGTCCGCCGCCAGCACCGACTGCGCGAACAGCACCGTGTCGAACCCCTCGTCGCGAACGAGCGCGGCGAGAACGTCCACCCGGGGCTGGGGGAGCGGCGCGCCGAGTCGCGAGTCGTCGGCGACGAACACTGTCGCGGCGCCGAATGCGCCGCAACGCTCGGCCAGCGACGCCGACCCCCGACCCGGCGATCAGCGCCCGCCACCTCGCCGCCCAGCGAGGCTGCCTTCGAGATCGCGGCGAGCGACGGCTTCGTCACGCCGTCGGCGTGGTGCTCGCAGAAGACGAGCGTCTTCAGAGGAGCCTCCTCTCGACCAGGAACTCGAGGATCGCCGCGGGGGCCCCCGCGGCTTCGATGCGGCGCCGCTCTCCCCGCGAGGGCGGCGCCGACTGGGCGAGCACCGTCGTGCGCGCAGCGGTCACGCCGCCGACGTCCGCGGCGTCGAGGACCTCCTGCGGCTTCGACTTGGCGCCCATGATCCCCTTGAGCGACGGGTAGCGAGGCTCGTTGATCGCGTCCGACACGGCGACGACGGCGGGAAGCGGCGCTCGGATCCGCTCGTAGCCGAGCTCCGTCTGGCGCCGGCCCGTCACCGCGCCGTCCCGCACCGACAGCTCCGCGACCTGTGAGATCACCGGTGCCCCGATAAGCTCCGCGACAGCCGCCCACAGGCACGCCCCGTCCCCGTCGGCGGACTGCTGGCCGAACAGGACGAGATCCGGATCCTCGCGACGAAGCGCCCCGGCGAGCGCATGAGCAGTCGTGAGCAGGTCGCCGCCCTCGAACCCGGCATCGCTGACGAGCACCGAGCGGTCGGCGCCCATCGCGAGTGTCTTCCGCAGGGCGTCGGCGGCGCCGGCCGGCCCGAGGGACACGACGACCACCTCGCCGTCGCCTGCGGCGTCCCGCACTCGCAGCGCCTCCTCGACCGGATGGAGGTCGAAGTCGGAGAGCGACAGATCGCCCGAGCGGTCGATCCGCCCGGTGGCGGGATCGAGCTTGCGGCCCGTAGCGGCGTCGGGCACGGCCTTCACGCAGACGGCGATCTTCATCGGCCTCGCACTCTATGCACGTCTCAGCGATCGCCGCCCGGGAGCCAGAGCGGCTCCGCCCCGTCGGCGTTCGCCGCGCGAGCCAGCAGGAAGAGCAGGTCGGAGAGCCGGTTCAGATACACAGCCGCAAGCGGGTTCACCGGCCGCTCGAGGGCCGCGGCGAGCACCTCGCGCTCGGCCCGGCGGCAGACTGCGCGGGCAACGTGCAGCCGGGCGGCGACCTCCGTCCCGCCGGGCAGCACGAAGCTCCGGAGCTCGGTGAGCCCGGCGTTGACCTCGTCGCAATCGGCCTCGAGCCGGTCGACAGCCGCCTGCACGACCCGGAGCTTGCCGTCGTCCTCCTCGAAGGGCACGCAGAGGTCGGCCCCGAGGTCGAAGAGCTCGTTCTGGATTCGCCCGAGCCGCGCGTCGACGGCGAGCACCTGCGCCGAGCCGAGCAGCGAGTTCACCTCGTCCACCGCGCCGTAGGCTCCGACGAGCGGGTCGAGCTTGGACACCCGGGAGCCGTCTCCGAGAGACGTCTCGCCACCGTCCCCGCCACGCGTGTAGATGCGTGTCAGGCGGACGGGCTCGTCACGCCGCCGTGAGCTCACGGCGGGAGCCTACTTCGGCTCGGGCTCCAGCTTGTAGCCGACGCCGAAACGCGTGTGGATGAAGGTGTGCCTCGGCGCGATCCGGTCGACCTTCTGACGCAGGCGGCGGACGAACACGTCGACCGTGCGGTCGCGGTGCGTCTCACGCCGTCCCCAGACCTTCTGCAGGAGCTCGTCGCGAGTGACGACCCGCCCGCGGTCGAGCGCGAGCGTGTAGAGGAGCTTGAACTCCGTGGGCGTCAATCCGGCGTTCACGCCGCCGACATACGCCTGGACCTCCCGCGGGTCGATCTTGAGCTCCTCGATGTCGATCGCCTCGCCGCGCCGCTCCTCGGCCGGACGAACGCCGCGTCGCGCGGCGGCGACGACACGCGCGACGAGCTCGCGCATCGAGAACGGCTTCACGAGGTAGTCGTCGGCGCCGATCTCGAGCGCGTGCACACGATCGTGCTCCGTCCCGCGCGCCGAGACGACGACGATCGGCGTGCCGATCCCCTCCGAGCGCGCGGTCTCGATCAGCTTCCAGCCGTCGAGCTCCGGCAACATCAGATCGAGGACGCAGACGTCCGGGTTCTCGAACCGCAGCCGCGCCAGCCCGAGCTCACCACGCCCGACGACGACCGGATCGAGGCCCGCCGCCGTGAGGTGGCGGGCCATCCCGTCCGCGATGACGTTGTCGTCTTCGACGATGAGGATCTTCCCCACTGCGCCTACCATAGTCCCATGCACGGTAGGGGGCCGGTGACGAAATGGTGACGATCTGGTGAAGACGCCTTTTCGCAGAAAGGCCGCTCCGAGCGAGCCCGTGGAACGGCGAAGAGCTGCCGGTCACCGACCCGGAGGACGAGGCTATCGTCGAGGACGTGTCGTTCGACGAGCTGCGCGCCGGGTTCACGGCCTCGGTCTCCCACGAGCTCCGAACGCCGCTCGCGCGCATCCTCGTCCTGCTCGACTCCGCCGACCTGCCCGACGCCGACATCCCTGCGCTTCTCGAGCAGGCGCGCGCCGAGGTCCAGAACGCCGGCGAGCTGATCGACGAGATCCTCTTCCTCTCCGAGCTCGAGAGCGGCACCGAGGTCGTCTCGCTGGGCCCCACGAACGCGCTCCCGGTTCTCCGCGAGGTCGTCGACGAGCTCGCGTCGAGCTCGGCGCAGGGCGGGAATCACGATGCGCGCCGAGGGGGACCCGGCGGTCGACCTCCCGCTCCGCCCGCGGATGCTCAGGATCGTCGCCGAGAACCTCGCCGAGAACGCGATCCGCTACGCCGGCCACGGCGCGACGTTCACGCTCACGGTCGAGCACGCAGGCCGGCGAGGCCGTCCTCACTGCCGCCGACGACGGGATCGGGGTCTCCGAGACCGACCTGACGCGCCTCTTCGAGCGCTTCTGGCGGGCCGACGCCGCTCGCGCCACCCGCGGCACGGGCCTCGGGCTCGCGATCGTGAAGCACGTCGTCGTCGCGGCCGGCGGCACCGTCGAGGCGAGCGGCGCCCGCGGCGCCGGCCTGCAGGGTCGTCTGCTCGTTCCCGGCCTAGCCGACGACGCGCGGGGCGTGCGAGCCGGAATAGACGTCCTTGCGGGCGATCTTGCCGTCGCGGATCGGGAAGACGTCGACCCCCTCCCACTCGATCCGGGTGCCGTCGTCGCGCGTCGCGCTCGCCGTCCACTCGCTGACGGCGAAGTCGTCGGCCGCGTGGAAGCTCCGGCCGCGGAACCGCAGCGTCGGCCAGCGCTCGAAGATGCCCGCCGATATGCGCCCGCACCGCCTCGGCTGCCCTCGACCGCGCTCGCCGGCCGTGTGGTTCTCGAACACGACGTCGTCGGCGTGGAAGGCACAGAGCGCGTCGAGGTCCTGGCGGTTCCAGGCGGCGTCGTAGGCCTCGATCAGTGCGCGAACGGCGTCGCTCACGCGGCCGATACTACGAAAAACGCGGAAGGGCGCCCGTCGGCGCCCTTCCGCTCTGTCACCCCCGGACGGGGAGCTCGAAAGGCCTAGGTGGACGGCTGGACCTGCTTCAGCGTCTTCTCGGACGCGACCAGCACGACCTTCGGGATCGGGGCGAACCAGAGCTTCGCCGTGTACTTCGTCGACTGACCGAGCGTCAGCGCCCAGAACACCATCTTCCGCAGAGCTGCCGCGTTCGCGGTCTTCGTCGGAAGGATGACGTAGGTGTAAGTGGCGATCGGGATACGCTGTCGGCAGCGACTTCGGCGGGTTCACGATGTGGAGCTCGTTGTTCGGCAGGCACCGAGGTCACCGCACTGCCCGCGGCAGCGACGTTCCGGATGCTCGGGTTGATGAAGTTGCCGGCCGCGTTCTTGATCGACGCGAAGCGCAGGTGGTTCGCGACCGCGAACGCGGTGTCGGTGTAGCCGATCGTCCCGGGCGTTTGCGAGACCGTCGCAGCGACGCCGGCGTTGCCGTTCGCACCGATGCCGGTCGGCCAGTTGACCGACTGACCGGTGCCGAGCTGCGACTTCCAGGTCGCGCTCACCGCCGACAGGTAGTCGGTGAAGTTGTAGGTCGTGCCGGAGTTGCCGGTGCGGTAGACCGGGGTGATCTTCTGGTCCGGAATCGTGGCCTTCGGGTTCAGGGCCTTGATCGCCGGGTCGTTCCAGTTCGTGATCGTGCCCATGTAGATCTTCGCGATCACGTCACCTGTGAGCCTCAGGTTCGTGTTCTTCGGAACCGTGAGACCCGGGATGTTGTAGTCGATCGCCGTGCCGGCGAGCGCCCACGGGATCTGGACACAGCCGTTGCATGCGGCGAACTGGTCGGTCGTCATCGGCGCGTCCGAGGCGCCGAAGTCGACCGAGCGGTTCTGGATCGCCTGGATGCCGCCGCCGGATCCGACTGCGGCGTACTGGATCGTGTAGTCGAACGCCGAGCCGAGCGCCGGCGTCCAGACCGAGACGAGCGGTGAGACGAACGTGCTTCCAGCGCCGTTGATGACGGTCGCCGTGTGCTTTGCGCCTGCGGCAGAAACCGCGAGGAGCGAAAGCGCCGCTGTCAGAAGCAGCGCGAATCCCGTCCTCTTCATGGAGATTCTCCTTGTCCTGGGGTTTTGCATCCTTCCGAGGTCAGGGTGCCGACCTGGCAGAAGGCCCGGGCTGCAAGGTTGTGACCACGCGGTGACGGAGTGGTTACCATCCGCCACGGGTGTCAGCTGGCCCCGCCGAGCTTCCGGCGCTGTCGGTCGAGCGCCAGGCGGGCCAGCAGGCTCGTGATGAGCACGAAGGCGATCAGCACGAACGCCGCCGCCCACGCCTGCGCGTTCAGGTTCTTGTCCGGCGACTCGGAGTACTCGAAGATGACCACCGGGATCGAGGCGACCGGCTGCGAGGGGTCGGTCGAGACGACCTGCCCGAAGATCGAGCACACGAAGAGAAGAGGCGCCGTCTCGCCCGCTGCGCGCGCGATCGCGAGCGTCGTGCCGGTGACGATGCCGCCGAGCGCCGTCGGCAAGACGACACTGAGCACCGTCCGCCATTTCGAGACGCCGAGGGCGTAGCTAGCCTCGCGGAGACTGTTCGGAACGAGGACGAGCACCTCCATCGCCGTTCGGGCGACGAGCGGAAGCATGATCACCGAGAGGGCGAAGCCCCCTGCCCACGCGCTCTGGTGGTGGCCGATCCCGAGGATCGGAACATGTGCCGAGACGACGAGCGCGAAGACGAAGAGACCGACGACGATCGACGGGAAGCCGTTCAACACATCGAGCCAGAGCTTCACCTGGTCCGCGATTCGCTTCGGCGCAAACTCACTCACGTAGAGCGCCACCAGGACGCCGACGGGAAGGGCGATCGCCGTCGCGATCAAGACGAGCATGATCGACCCCACGAACGCGGGGGCGATGCCGCCGCCGGTCTCGCCGAAGACGGCCGGCCCCTTGACGAACAGGTTCCAGCTGAGCGCGTCGAACGCCTTGACGAGCACGGAGCCGACCAGGACGACGAGCAGCCCGACCGCGATCCCGGCAGCCCCGATAGCAGCGCCGGTCGCGAGCCCGTTGGTGCGGAGCCGCCGCCGCGACCGTCCGGTCGCCTGGAGGGAGAAGGACTCCGGCGCCATCAGCGGTCTCCCGACCGCTGGCGCTCGAACCGGTGGACGATGAGCTGCGCGGCGACATTCGTGACGAACGTGATCACGAGCAGGATCAGCCCGAGGTACACCAGCGCGGACAGCTCGATGGCGGTGGGAGCGCTCTGGTAGTTGCTCGCGAGTTGACTCGCGAGGGTGTTCCCGGTGGAGAGCAGCGAGATATGGAAGGGCTGGAGGCTGTTGCCGATCACCTGCGTGACGGCGATCGCCTCTCCGAGCGCCCGGCCGAGCCCGAGCGTGACCGCAGCGACGACGCCGCCCTTGACGTAGGGGACGATCACCCCTCGCACCGTCTCCCACCGGGTCGCGCCGAGCCCGATCGAGGCCTCCTTCACGTCCTTCGGGACGTTGATGAAGAGCTCCTGGCAGATCGACGAGGTGATCGGGATCATCATCATCGCGAGCACGACGATGGCGATGAGGACGCCGGCCTGTTGCGGCGTGCCTTTGAAGAACGGGGTCCAGCCGAGGAAGGACTGGAAGAACGGTTCGATCTCGGTGCGCATGAAAGGCCCAAGGACGAAGATGCCCCAGAGCCCGACGACGACGCTCGGGACTGCGGCGAGCATCGAGATCAGTGCCCCGACCGGGCCACGGATCGCCGGCGGTGCGAGCTCACTGAGGAACAGGCCGATCCCGATCGAGAGTGGCGCCGCGATGAGCAGGGCGCCGAACGACGTCACGAGCGTGCCGATGATGAACGATCGGGCCCCGAAGATGTTCGTGACCGGGTTCCAGACGTCGTGCCAAACGAACGCCACCCCGAACTCCTTGATCGCCGGCCAGGAGCCCTGAATCAACTTCCACCCGATCAGGGCGATGACGAGGACGGCGAGGAACGCCGCGAAGGCAGTTATGGCATAGAGCGCCCAGTCGCCGATCCGGTCGAAGCTCTTCCGGGTTCTGCGCAGGGGGTTCTCGGAGGCGGCGGCGGCTTCCACGGCGCGGAGCTTTCCAGGACAGATCTCCCGGCGCGAGGGTCGGTCACCACTCCGTCACACGATGTTCACATTCTGTGTACCCCGCGGGAAAGCGCCGAGCGAAACACTCACGTGATGAGTGTCGTCGAACCTCCGCGCTCAGGTACGCCTGCGGTCCCCTCGCTGGCTTCGGTGGCCAATTCCACCCCTTCCGAAAGCGCGCCGACCAACCGAGAAGTCGTTTTCGACATCGACGGCCTGGCCATCTCGTACGGCAGCGCGCTCGCCGTCAGCGGGATCACGCTCGACATCCACGCCCAGTCGATCACGGCGCTGATCGGGCCGTCCGGGTGCGGCAAGTCGACGTTCCTGCGCTGCATGAACCGTATGAACGACCTCATCCCGAACGTGAACCTCGAGGGGACGCTGCTCTACCACGGCACTGACATCTACGGGTCGCACGTCGATCCGATCGAGGTTCGGCGCCGGATCGGCATGGTGTTCCAGCGTCCGAACCCGTTCCCGAAGTCGATCTACGACAACGTCGCCTACGGCCTCCGGATCCTCGGGATGAAGGACAACCTCGACGACCGCGTCGAGCAGGCGCTCAAGCGCGCGGCGATCTGGGACGAGGTGAAGAACCGGCTCAAGCGCTCGGCGCTCGGTCTCTCCGGGGGCCAGCAGCAGCGGCTCTGCATTGCCCGCGCGATCGCCGTCGAGCCCGACGTCGTGCTGCTCGACGAGCCCGCCTCGGCGCTCGACCCGATCTCGACGCAGGCCATCGAGGACCTGATGCACGAGCTCAAGCGCGACTACACGCTCGTGATCGTGACGCACAACATGCAGCAGGCCGCCCGCGTCGCCGAGATGACGGCCTTCTTCAGCCTCGAGGTCGAGGAGAACGGGAGCCGGCACGGCATCCTCGTCGAGTACGACTCGACCGAGAAGATCTTCACCTCGCCCGCCGACGAGCGCACGGAGGGCTACGTCACCGGCCGATTCGGATGAGGATCCTCTTCCACGAGGAGCTCGACAAGCTCGAGGCGGGGCTGCAGGAGGAGGGCGACCTCGTCCTTCGGGCTCTCCGCTCCGCACTGAATGCGCTGGCACGCGGCGACGACGAGCTCGCCGACGAGGTGATCGGGTTCGACGACGAGATCGACCGCCGCTACCTCGCGATCGAGACCGGCGTCCAGTCGCTCCTCGCCCGCCAGACGCCCGTCGCGACCGACCTTCGGCTCGTGCTCGCGATCCTGCGCGTCAACCTCCATCTCGAGCGGATGGCCGACTACTGCGTCACCGTCGCGAAGCTGACGAAGCTGATGGGCGACCTCGACGTCAGCGACGACCGCCTCCTCAGCTCGCTCGAGGACATGGGAATGCGCGCCGAGCAGATGATCCGGGTCGCGCTCGACGCCTTCGCGAATCGCGACGTCGAGAAGGCGGAGTCGCTGAACGAGCTCGACGACCTGATCGACCGCGCGAACCGGCAGGCCGTCGACGACGTGCTCCAGCTGGGAGACTCGGCCGAGGAACGGGAGTATGGTTTGCGCATGCTCGTGATCTCGAGGTGTGTCGAGAGGATCGGTGACCACGCCGTGGACATCGGCGAGCAGGTTGCCTACCTCGTGACCGGCGAGCTGCGCGAGCTCACGGATGCATCGCACCCGGTCTCGGAGGGTTGAGCGAGGCTGAGGTTCAGGACGCCGGCCGCCGGACGCGGCTGGCGAACGAGCGCACCTATCTCGCCTGGTGGCGGACGGGGCTGACCGCGCTCGCCGTCTGTGTCGGGCTCGGCCGGATCGTCCCGAGCGTGACCGATGTCACCAAATGGCCCTACCAGGTGGTCGGGGCCGGCTACGGCATCGTCGGCGTGTTCTTCATGATCGTCGCGCACTACCGCATGCGCTCGGTCGAGCGGGCGGTCGATGCGGGCGGGTTCGCGCGCCTCGACTGGCGGCTCGGCCGCGCTGATGCTGGTCGTCGGCGCGGGCCTCGGGATCGCCACGGTCGCGCTCGTGATCTTCGGCAAATAGCTAGCTCACCGCGAAGTAGATGCTCGTCGCGATCCCCGCGGCCAGGCAGTAGACGGCGAACGGCACGAGCGTTCGGGTCTCGAAGAACCGCATCAGGAAACGCACCGAGAAGTAGGCGGTCACAGCCGCCGCCAGCGCGCCGGCGAGCGCCGGGCCGCGGACGCCGTTTCCCTGGCTTCCGAACAGCTCCGGGCAGCTTCACGAGCGCCGCGCCGCCGATCGCGGGCGTGGCGAGCAGGAACGCGAAGCGTGCAGCGTCCTTGTGCGACAGGCCGACGAAGAGCCCGCCGCCCATGGTGACACCCGACCGCGAGATACCCGGGATGAGAGCCGCAGCCTGGGCCGTACCGACGCCGACCGCCTGCCACCAGCCGATCTGGCGGGCGATCCTCGTGTCGTCGTCGTCGGCCGTCTGCGGGGCGCGGCGCCGTAGCGCCTCGGCGGCGAAGAGGATGAGCCCGTTGATGGTCAGGAAGAAGGCCGCCGACTGCGCCGAAGCGAAGACGGTCTTGAGCTTGCTCTCGAGAAGCACGCCGAGGATCCCGACCGGAATCGTCGCGACCACGAGCAGCCACCCGAGCTTCGCGTCGGTGTCATCCGGCCCGATGCCGCGGTCGACGCAGCGAGCGGCCGAGGCCCTTCACGATCCGCACCCAGTCGTGCCAGAAGAACCCGAGGAGGACGAGCGCCGTCGCCAGGTGGGTAGCGACGAGGAAGGTGATGTAGTACGAGTCGTTCTGGTGGATGTTCCAGCCGAAGAGCTGCGGCCAGATCACGGCATGGCCGAGGCTCGACACCGGGAAGAGCTCCGTGACGCCCTGCAGCGCCCCGAGAATGATCGCCCTCGGGTACGAGATCAGCGAGAGGAGGATCACGCCGCGCGGGCCGAGCGCTTCGGGCCGGAGCCGACGCCGACGATCGACGACACAGGGGCGAGCAGGTGGTCGGTCCGACATCGAGCGGAGCATAGTAACGGCGCCGGATCGGGCAGCGACGAGAGTGGTCGCGTGCCTCTCGGGGCAGGTTCTGCCCTACAGTTCACCAAATGGTCACCCCGCGTAGACGACCGCTCCGGGATGATGTCGATCCCTTGGCGACCACCGTCCCGCGCCCGCCGACCGACCTCTCCGCGACCCTCCTCAACCGGGAGCTGTCGTGGCTGGACCTGAACAACCGGGTGCTCGATCTCGCCGCCGACGCCTCCGAGCCGCTGCTCGAGCGCGTCAAGTTCTGCTCGATCTTCTCCTCGAACCTCGACGAGTTCTTCATGGTCCGGGTCGCCGGCCTGCTCGACCAGGTCATCGCCCGTGTGAACGTCCGCTCGCCCGACGGCCGCACGCCGCAGCAGGCGCTCGCCGACGTCCGCGAGCGGGTGCTCGAGCTCACGGCGGCGCAGTCGTCGCTCTGGCGCGAGGAGCTCGTGCCGGCGCTCGCCGCCGAGGGGATCGTCGTCGGCACGGTCGACGACGCGACGCCCGAGGAGCACGCCGAGCTCGAGGCGCGCTTCGCCCGGCAGATCTACCCGGTGCTGACGCCGCTCGCGGTCGGCCCGGGACAGCCCTTCCCGTACATCTCGGGCCTCTCGCTCTCCCTCGGGGTGACCGTGCGCGACCCGGACTCCGGCGAGGAGCGCTTCGCGCGCGTCAAGGTGCCCGAGACGCTGCCCCGCTTCGTCGCGATCGGCGACCGCGGCCTGCTGATCCCGCTCGAGACGTGATCTCCCACTTCCTGAGCTGGGTGTTCCCGGGGATGGACCTCACCGAGCGTGCGGCGTTCCGGGTCACCCGCGACGGCGACACCGAGATCTCGGACGACGCCGACGACCTGCTCGAGGCGGTCGAGACGCGAGCTGCGCAAGCGCCGGTTCGGCGCGGTCGTTCGGCTCGAGGTCTCGAGCTCGATCTCGCGCGCGATGGTCGCGCGGCTCTCCGAGCGCCTGGCCGTCCGGCCGGACTCCGTCTACCCGTCCACGGGCTGCTCGACCTGCGCGACGTGATGCAGCTCCACGACCTCGACCGGCCCGACCTGAAGTACGAGCCGTGGGTGCCGCAGACGCAGCGGCGGCTCGCGAAGCCGAAGGACGGCGACCTCTTCGCCGAGATCGCGGCCGGCGACATCGTCGTGCAGCACCCGTACGACTCGTTCGCGACGAGCGTCGAGGCGTTCGTCCGCGCCGCCGCGCGCGACCCGGCGCGTCGCGACGCTGAAGACGACCGTGTACCGCACGAGCCACGACTCCGCGCTCGCGCCGGCGCTGATCGAGGCGGCCGAGAACGGCAAGCAGAGCGTCTGCATCGTCGAGCTGAAGGCCCGGTTCGACGAGCGGCGCAACATCGAGTGGTCGCGGTCGCTCGAGCAGGCAGGCGTCCACGTCGTCTACGGCTTCCCCGACCTGAAGATCCACGCCAAGACGACGCTCGTGATCCGGCGGGAGGGCGACGGCCTCCAGCGGTACGTCCACATCGGCACCGGCAACTACCACGCGACGACCGCGCGCATCTACGAGGACGTCGGCCTCTTCACCGCCGACCCGGACATCGCGGCCGACATCGCCGACCTCTTCAACTTCGTCACGGGCTTCGGCCGGCCGCAGGCGTTCCGCAAGATCCTCGTCGCGCCGTTCAACCTGCGCCGCGAGCTCGTCGAGCGCATCCGCAAGGTCGGCAGCCGCAGCGGCGGCCGGCGAGCACGCGCGGATCCGGATCAAGGTGAACAACCTCGTCGACCCCGGGATCGTCGAGGAGCTCTACAAGGCCTCGCAGGCCGGCGCCGAGATCGACCTGATCGTCCGGGCGGTCTGCGTGCTGCGTCCCGGGCGTCGAAGGGCTCTCCGAGCGGATCCGGGTGCGCTCGATCCTCGGGCGCTTCCTCGAGCACAGCCGCCTCTACTGCTTCGAGGCCGGCGACGAGCGCAGCTACCTCCTCGGCAGCGCCGACCTGATGCCGCGCAACCTCGACCACCGGATCGAGATGGTCGTGCCGGTCGAGGCGCCGCACGTGCGGGCCGAGATCGAGACGATCTTCCGGCGGCTGCTCACCGACAACTCGCAGGCGTGGATGATGGCGGCCCGACGGCTCGTGGGAGCGGGCGCAGCCCGGGCGACGGCGAGCGACGGCGCGCATCGCAGCTCGTCGCGATGCGCGGCCGGATGCGCGCCGCGCGGCGCTCGGCGCCGGGGACGTGATTCGACGACATGTGGGCTGGGCATCATGGAGCCATGCTGGTCGGCGTCATCGACGTCGGCGCGAACACGGTCCGGCTCCACGTCTCGAACGACGGCGAGGAGGTGCTACCGCGAGAAGGCGATGCTCCGGCTCGGCGAGGCGATCGAGCGGGACGGGGTCGATCCCCGAGGAGAAGCTCGACGAGACGGCGGCGCTGATCGAGCGCTTCGTCGACGACGCGCGAGCGGCGCGGCGTCGAGCGAGCTCGAGGTGCTCGTGACGAGCCCCGGCCGGCAGGCGGCGAACGGCAGCGAGCTCATCGCGCGGCTCGAGGCGGCCTCGCGGGAGCGCCGGTGCGGCTGCTCTCGGCGCAGGAGGAGGGCCGGCTCGCGCTTCCTCGGCGCGCTCGCCGGCGACGCGCGGGCCCGCACGCCGGCTCATCGCCGTCTGCGACGTCGGCGGCGGCTCGGCCCAGGTCGCCGTCGGCACGCGCCGCGACGGGCTCGCCTGGGTGCGCTCGATCGACATCGGCTCGATGCGGCTCACGAGCCGGCTGCTCGACGACGACCCGCCGGGCGACGCCGCCGTCGGCCGCGCCCGCGACGAGGTCGACGGCGCTGCTCGACGGCTTCCTGCCGCCCGCCGCCCGAGACGGCGCTCGCCGTCGGCGGCAGCGCCCGGGCGCTCCGCTCGATCGTGGGCAGCGAGCTCGGCGCCGACGAGCTCGACGAGGTCGCCGGGATCCTCGCCCGCACCCCGGCCGCGCGAGATCGCCGAGCTCTACGGCATCGACCTCGAGCGCGTCCGGACGCTCGCCGCCGGCGCGGTCATCCTCGGCGCGCTCCAGGAGCGGCTGCACGTGCCCGCTCCGGGTCGTGCGCGGCGGCGTCCGCGAGGGCGCGGCGCTCGAGCTCGGCCGCCGGCGTCGAAGCAGCCTAGGAACGCGCTCCGTCGGCCCGGCGCTCGACGCGCGTGCATCGCGGCGGGAAGCGCGGCGCGGGCCTCGCGGCGCGGCCGGCGCTCGTGCTCGACGATCCGGCCGGCCGCGAGCCGCGACGTCGTCGGTCGCGAGCGCGCGGACGCGCTGCTCGGCGACGACCGCGTCCTGATGCGCGCCGATCAGGTCCTGGACCTCGCCAGCGCGTCGGCGAGCTCGCTCGAACGCTCCGTCCCGCGGTGGTCGCGGCGAGCTCGGCCGCGTAGCGGGCGTGCTTGGCGCGGATCCGGAGCGCGTGGAGGTCGTCGTCGCTCGGGTCGTGGTCGAGCTCGTCGTACGCCGTCGCGCAGCCGCTCGAGCTCCTTCCGGGCGAGCTGCGCGAGCGACGACGCTCCCGTCGGCGGCGTGGAGGCTCGGGACGACGCTCGGCGAAGCGGCGGAGCAGCTCGCGGTAGCGCTGCGTCGTCGATCGCGGTGAGCAGGCCGTCGCGCTGCCGGAGCCGCTCGCGCTCGAGCGCGGCGACGATCGCCTCGGCGCCCGCCTGGTCGGGGTCGAGCGACGGCATCGAGCTCGCGGAGGTGCTCGATCAGCACGTCGAGGTCGCGGACGGGCCCGGTGACGCCGCCGAGCCAGCGGAGCTCGCGGTCGAGCGCCGCGAGCTGGTCGCGCACGAGCGGCCGCGAGGCGCGGATCAGCGCCCGGCGTTCGGCGCGTGGCGACGCGGAAGCGGTGGAGGTCCTCGGGGTCGGCGCCGTCGCGCACGCCCGGCTCCGAGCGCTCGATCGCCCGCAGCTGCCGCTCGAGCAGGTCTCGGAGATCGTCGATTGCAGGCACTTTCCGACTGATCCTAAGGCACTCGAGCGGCCCACGAGGATCGCGCGGTCAGCCGTAGGCGAAGAAGCCGTGGCCCGACTTGCGGCCGAGCCGGCCGGCGGCGACGTGCTCGCGCAGGAGCGGATGCGGGCGCGTACCTCGGGTCGCCGAGCCCGCGCTCGAGCACCTCCATGATCGCGACGCAGCGTGTCGAGCCCGATCAGGTCGGCGAGCGCGAGCGGGCCGATCGGATGGCCGAACCCGAGCTTCGCGACCGTGTCGATCGCCTCGGCGGCGGCGACCCCGTCGGCGAGCGCGCGCACCGCCTCGTTGATGAACGGCATCAGGATCCGGTTCGCGGCGAAGCCCGGCGACGTCGCGCGCCTCGACCGGCTCCTTGCCGAGGTCGCGGGCGAGCGCGACGATCGCCGCGGCCGTCTCGTCCGAGGTCGCGTCGGCGCGGATCACCTCGACGAGCTTCAGCACCGGCACCGGGTTGAAGAAGTGCATCCCGATCACCTGGTCGGGCGCGCCGGGTCGCCGCGGCGAGCGTGGCGATCGGGATCGAGCTCGTGTTCGAGGCGAGGATCGCGTGCGCGGGCAGCGCCGCGTCGGCGCGGCGGAAGACGTCCTCCTTGACGGCGGCGTCCTCGACGACCGCCTCGATCATCAGGTCGGCGCGGAACGAGCTCGTCGACGACCTCGATCCGGGCGAGCACCTCGCCCGGGTCCGGGCCGCCCTTCTCCGCGAGCCGCGTCGAGGCTGCGCTCGCATCGTCGCGAGCGCCCGCTCGGTCGCGCCGGGAACGGGTCGTACAGCGAGACGCGGCGGCCGGAGGCGGCGACGACCTGGGCGATCCCGCCGCCCATCTGGCCGGCGCCGACGACGAGCACGTGCCGAACGCTAGCAGCCCTCGCCGCCCGTCGCCCGTGCCACGAGCGTCGCGGTCGCGCTCGTAGCTGAGAGCGAGGCCGGGGCCTCCGCGAGCGGGACCCAGCGCACCTCGTCGACCTCGTTCTGGCGACGGCTCGCCGTCGGCCTCCATCCGGTAGTACCGCACCTCCTTCGCGCGGCCGCGGGCGTCGACGTAGTGCGTGCGGCCGACCTCCTCGCCGAGCTCGCAGCGAGGCCGGTCTCCTCCTCGACCTCGCGCCGCGCCGCCTCCTGCCACGACTCGCCCGCGTCGAGCTTGCCCTTCGGGAGCGTCCAGTCGTCGTACGCGGGCCGGTGGACGAGCAGCACGCGGCCGTCACGGACGACGACGCCGCCGGCGGCCCGCACGACGCCGCCGTCATACCTCGATCAGCAGCGCGTCGCCCTGGCCGCCGCCGGAGCAGATCGCCGCGAGGCCGAGCCCGCCGCCCTCGCGGCGCAGCTCGTGGACGAGCGTCGCCGAGGATCCGGCCGCCCGAGGCGCCGATCGGATGGCCGAGCGCGACGGCGCCGCCGTTCACGTTGACGAGCTCCTCGTCGGCGCCGAGCAGCCGGGTCGAGTGCGTCGCGACGGACGAGAACGCCTCGTTGATCTCGACGCGCTTCGACGTCGTCGATCGTCTTGCCGGCGCGCGCGAGCGCGACGCCGGCGGCCTTCGCCGGCGTGCGGGCGAGGTAGGCGAACTCGTCGGCCACGTAGCCCTGCGCGACGATCGTCGCGAGCGGCTCGATCCCGCGGCGGCGCGCCCACTCCTCGCTCGCGACGAGCACGCACGCGGCGCCGTCGTTCACGCCGGGGCGTTGCCGGCCGTCGTCGTGCCCGTCCGGGTCGAAGACCGGCTTCAGCGAGGCGAGCTTCTCGAGCGAGGTGTCGCGCCGCGGCGCCTCGTCGACCTCGAGCTCGCCGACCGGCACGATCTCGTCGCGGAAGCGGCCGGCGTCGATCGCCGCGACCGCGCGCTGGTGCGAGCGGTACGCCCACGCGTCCTGGTCCTCGCGCGAGATGCCGAGCTCGCGCGAGACGAACGAGGCCTGCTCGACCATGTGCTTGCCGTCGAAGGTCGAGATCGAGGCCGTCGTGCGTCATCAGGTCGATCAGCGTCCCGTCGCCGAGCCGGTAGCCGAAGCGCGCCTTGGCGAGGGCGTACGGGCGCGTTCGACATCGACTCCATCCCGCCGGTGACGACGAGCTCGGCGTCGCCGGCGCGGATCATCGAGTCGGCGATCTCGACCGCGCGGATCGACGAGGCGCAGACCTTGTTGATCGTGTCCGACGGCGTCTCGATCGGCAGCCCGGCGCCGATCGCCGCCTGCCGCGCCGGCGCCTGGCCGGCGCCGCCCTGGAGCACCTGGCCCATGATCACGTACTCCGGCTCCTGCGGCTCGATCCCGGCGCGCTCGAGCGCGGCGCGGATCGCGATCGCGCCGAGCTCGGTCGCCGGGAGCGCGCGCGAGGCCGCCGCCGAGCCGGCCGAACGGCGTCGGACCGCGCCGACGATCACGCTCCGGGCCATGACGCGAGGCTAGCGGAGGAAGCTCGTCTCGGGCGTGAGTCGCCGGGCGAACGCGACGACGAGCCGGATCACCGCCTCGAGATCGTCGAGCGAGACGAGCTCGCACGGGCGAGTGCATGTAGCGGAGCGGGATCGAGACGATCCCGGTCGGGACGCCGCCCCGCGACGGCGTGGACGTCGTCGGCGTCGGTGTGCGTGCGGCCGGTCCAGACCTCGATCGTGTGCGGGATCTCGTCCTCCTCGGCCGCCGCGACGAGCAGGTCGGAGACGTGGCGGTTGGCGACCGGGCCCGCGGATGATCGCCGCGCCGGAGCCGAGCTCGACCTTGCCCGGCGCGCTCGGCGTCTCTCGCCCGGGACGTCGGTCGCGTAGGTGACGTCGATCACGATCGCGACGTCGGGCTCGAGCGCGAACGCCGCCGCCCGGGCGCCGTCGTGGCCGATCTCCTCCTGCACCGAGGCGACCGCGACGACGTCGACGCTCGGGCCGCCGTCCTCGGCGACCCGCCGCGCCGCCTCGAGCGCGGCGTAGGCGCCGAGCGCGGTTGTCGAGCGCCTTGCGAGACGATCCGGCCGTTCGGCAGCTCGAGCGGCTCGCCGTGCCAGACGCCGGCGTCGCCGGGCGCGACCCGCGTCGGCGGCGTCCTCGCCGCTCGCGGGCGCCGATGTCGATGTGCAGGTCGTCGCGGCGAGATCCCGCGCGCTCGCCGCGCTCGCGCCGCGAGCGCATGCGCGGAACCGCGACACCCTCGACCGGGCCCGCTCGCGCCCGGCGATCACGACCCGCTGGCCGGCGAGCATCTCCGGCTCGAACCCGCCGAGCGTGCTGAAGGAGAGCAGGCCGTCCCCGTCGATGTGCGTGACGGCGATCCCGATCTCGTCGATGTGGCCGATCACCGCGAGCGTCGGCGCCGTCCGGCCGGCCCGACGCGCGCGAACGAGGTGCCGAGCGTGTCGCTCGTCGACCTCGGCGAACGCGCCGCGGCGTCGCGCCAGACGCGCGGCCGCCGGCTCCTCGTGCCCGGAGGGGCCGACCGCGGTGAGGAGATCGCGGAGGAGCTCGGGAATCGCCACGGCTTGCGGATTCAAGCAGGAGCGCCTATCGTGGTGGCGATGACTCCCTCCCCGCACACGAGCTGGTGGTCCTGGCGCGCGAGCGGGGCGGGAGCGTGCGCCTGAACGGCGCACGACAACCCTCCCCCGCTCGACCTCGAAGACCCGCACGGGTCTTTTTTCTTGCCGACCGAAGCGACTGACATGACACGCGACCATCCACACCGACCTCCTGACCCCGCTCGGGGCCTACCTCCGCCTGCGCGCGCGCGGCGCGGCGAGCTTCCTGCTCGAGTCGGTCGACCAGGGACGGCTCGGGCGCTACTCGCTCGTCGGCTGCGGCTCGCGGCTGCTCGACGTCCACGAGGCGCGAGCACTGCGGCGAGCCGGTCGTCGGCCACGTCGGCTACGACTGGATCGCCGAGCTCGAGCCGACCGTGCCGCTTCCGGACGCCGGGCCCGGGCTGCCCGTGAGCCGGTTCGTCGTCGCCGACGTGCTCGCTGCGCTTCGACCACGTCGCGCGGCGTCTCCGAGGTGCTGCGCGGCGACCCGGCCGAGGTCGCGGCGCTCCTCGAGGCGCCGCGTCGAGGTGCCGGCGCCGCGCTCCGGGCATCCGTCGGGCCCGCTCGCCGCTTCCCCGACCAGGCGACCCACGAGGCCGGGCGTGCTCCGCTGCAAGGAGTACATCCGCGCCGGCGACGCGTTCCAGATCGTCCTCTCGCAGCGGGCCGAGCGGCCGACCTCGGCGACCGGCGCTCGCGATCTACCGGTCGCTGCGGCGGATCAACCCGTCGCCGTACATGTTCCTGCTCGAGCTCGGCGAGCTACGCGCTGATCGGCTCGTCGCCCGAGACGCACGTGAAGCTCGAGGGCACGCGGGCGAGCCTCAACCCGATCGCCGGGACGACCGCGGCCGGCGACGGGCGACGCCGAGCTGCTGCTCGCCTCGGAGAAGGACCGGGCCGAGCACGTGATGCTCGTCGACCTCGGGCCGCAACGACCTCTCGCGCGTCTGCCGGCCCGGCAGCGTGCACGTCGAGCGCTTCCTCGCAGGTCGAGCGGTTCTCGCACGTCACCCATCTCGTCTCCGAGGTGGCCGGCGAGATCGCCGACGGCGTCGGCGCGTGGGACCTCCTGCGCGCGACGTTCCCCGCCGGCACGGTCTCGGGGGCGCCCAAGGTGCGGGCGATGCAGATCATCTCCGAGCTCGAGGGCTACCGGCGCGGCTTCTACGCCGGCGTGGTCGGCTACCACATCCCGGCGGGACCCTCGACACGTGCATCGCGCTCCGGACGCTCCTCCTGCACGACGGCGTGGCCTACCTCCAGGCCGGCGGCGGCGTCGTCGCCGACTCCGATCCGGCGGCCGAGCACCAGGAGTGCCTGAACAAGCTCGGCGCGGTCGAGCACGCGATCGAGCTCGCGGAGGAGCGGATAGTGGCGCTGCTCCTGATCGACAACTACGACTCGTTCACGTACAACCTGGCGCACCTGTTCGGCGAGCTCGGGGCGGAGGTGGTGGTGCGGCGCAACGACGAGATCACGGTCGAGGAGGCCGAGCGGCTCGCCCCGTCGCACGTCGTGATCTCGCCCGGGCCCGGGCCGTCCCGAGAGCGGCGGGGTCTCCGAGGCGATCGTCCGGGCGTTCGCCGGCCGCGTGCCGGTGCTCGGCGTCTGCCTCGGCCACCAGGCGATCGTCGACGGTCTTCGGCGGCGAGGTCGGGCCGGCGCGGACGCTCGTGCACGGCAAGGCGACCGAGGTCAGCCACGACGGGCGCGGGCATCTTCGCAGGCCTGCCGGAGCCGTCTCGAGCGGGGCGCTACCACTCGCTCGCGGCGACGACGGTGCCCGACGTCCTCGAGGTGTCGGCGACCGCGGCCGACGGCGAGGTGATGGCCGTGCGGCATCGCGAGCTCCGCGTCGACGGCGTGCAGTTCCACCCGGAGTCGGTGCTGACGCCGGACGGGCCCGCGCTCGCGCGGAACTTCCTGGAGCGGTCGTGATCCAGGCGGCGCTCGCAGAGGCTCCTCGACGGCCACGACCTCTCCCGCGACGAGGCGCGCGGCGTGATGAACACGATCATGTCCGGCGAGGCGACGCCGGCCCAGATCGGCGGGCTTCCTGGTCGCGCTGCGCGCGAAGGGCGAGACGGCCGAGGAGATCGCGGGGTGTGCGGAGGCGATGCGCGAGCACGTGCTGCGCGTGCACCCGAAGCGCGACGACCTCGTCGACACGGCCGGGACGGGCGGCGACGGCGCGAACACCTGGAACATCTCGACCGCGGCCGCGCTCGTCGCCGCGGCGGCCGGCGCCGGAGTCGCGAAGCACGGGAACCGGGCGGCGTCGTCGGCGACCGGTGCCGCGGACGTCCTCGAGGCGCTCGGGTTCGAGCTGGCGCTGCCGCCCGAGCGGATCGAGGAGTCGATCGACGAGCTCGGCTTCGGGTTCCTGTTCGCGCAGGCGCACCATCCGGCGATGAAGCATGCGGCCCCGGTGCGGCGCGAGCTCGCGACCCGGACGGTCTTCAACGTGCTCGGCCCGCTGACGAACCCGGCCGGAGCCCGGGCGCAGGTCGTCGGCGTCTACGCGCCAGAGATCGCGCGAACGATCGCGGACGCGCTCGTCCAGCTCGACGCGCGGCGGGCGTACGTCGTGCACGGCGCCGGCGGCATCGACGAGCTCTCCCCCGCGGGCCCGAATCTCGTCTGCGAGGTCGAGAATGGGCAGGTGCGCGAGTATCAGCTCGATCCCGAGGATCTCGGGATCCCCCGCTGCGACCCGTCGGACCTTCGCGGCGGCGACCCGGAGACGAACGCTCGAGCCCTCCGCGACGTCATCGACGGCAGCGACGACCGAAGCGGCCACCGCTCGGCGGTGCTCCTGAACGCGGCCGGCGCGATCGCGGCCGCCGGCCACGCCGCCGACCTGCGCGACGGGATCGAGCTGGCGCGGGAAGCGATCGACTCCGGCGTCGCCGCCGCCCGCCTCGACGACCTGATCGCCTTCTCCCGGGGAGCCGCTGTCCGATGAGCGATGTCCTCCGCGACCATGTCCGCTGCGACGATGGCCCGTGCGATGATGACCGGTGCCAGGCACCTGTGGACAACGCCGCACCTCGAGGAAGAACCGCCTGCTCGTGCGGCGAATTCCCCGGTGCCAGGCGAGCGCAACGAGAGTGCAACGGGAGGCCCGGGTGAGGTTCGCCGATGCGCTCGCCGGCCCGGGGTTCGGGGCGATCGCGGAGTTCAAGCGGCGCTCGCCGTCGGCGGGCGACCTCCGGCCGGACGGCGACGTGGCCGCCGTCGCCCGCCAGCTACGAGCGCGCCGGGGCGCGCGCGATGTCGGTGCTCGTGGACGAGCGGTTCGCCGGCTCGTGGGACGACCTGCGCGCGGCCCGGGCGGAAACGTCGCTGCCGCTGCTCGCCAAGGGCTTCTTCTCGACGGCCGACCATCTGCGGACGGCGCGCGAGGCCGGCGCCGACGCGGCGCTCCTCATCCTTCGCGATCTCGACGACCAGACGTGTGCGGGGCTGCTGCAGGACGCGCAGTCCCTCGGGCTCGACACGCTCGTCGAGGCGCACGACGCGGCCGAGCTCGACCGCGCGGTCGCGCTCGGGGCTCCCGTGATCGGCGTCAACGCGCGCGACCTCTCGACCTTCGCGATCGACCGAGCTGCACAGCTCGCCCTGCTCGCGCGCGCGCCGCGCGACCGGATCGTCGTCGCCGAGTCCGCCATCGCGACACGCGCCCAGGGCGCCGCGGCCGAGCTCGCGGGCGCCGACGCGATCCTCGTCGGCTCGACGCTGATGCGCGCCCCCGATCCGGGCGCCGCGCTCGCGGGGCTGATCTCGCGGCCCCTCGTCAAGGTCTGTGGCCTGACCCGCCAGGAGGACGTCGACGCCGCCGTCGAGGCGGGCGCAGACCTCGTCGGCTTCATCCTTGCGAGGGAGAGCCCGCGCCGCACCGACGAGCTCCTCGACGCACCGGACACCGTCCTCCGCGTCGCCGTCTTCGTCGGCGAGGAGCACGAGACCGGCGCCGACCTCGTCCAGCTCTACGCCCGCGAGAACGGCCACCGCGCGCGCGACGCCGTGCTGAAGCGGCAGGGCGAGGAGGTCGGCGCCGTCCTCGACCTACCCTGGCTCGAGGCCGACCCCGGGCACCTCGAGCGCGCCCGCGCGCACGCGGGCCGCGTGATGCTCGCGGGCGGCCTCGACGCCTCGAACGTCGGCGCCGCGATCGCCGCCGTCCACCCGTGGGCGGTCGACTCGGCCCGCTCGACCGAGCACGGCCTGGAATCAAGGACCACGACGCGGTGCGCGCCTGGGTGGAGGCCGCACGGTGAGCCACGCGTCGGAGCCACGCGTTCGGAGCCACACGTTCGGAGCCAGACATTCGGGAGCTATGGCGGCCGGTACGTCCCCGAGACGCTGATCCCGGCGCTCGACGAGCTCACCGCCGGGTGGGCCGCAGCGCGCAGCGACGAGAGCTACTGGCAGGAGCTGCACGAGCTCCGTCACGACCTACGCCGGCCGCCCCACGCCGCTCACCCGCGTCGAGCGCTTCGACACCGAGCGCCGCGTCTACCTCAAGCGGGAGGACCTCCTCCACACGGGCGCCCACAAGCTGAACAACGCCCTCGGACAGGCCGTGCTCGCGACCAGGCTCGGCAAGCGCCGGATCGTCGCCGAGACCGGAGCCGGCCAGCACGGCGTCGCAACCGCGACCGTCTGTGCGCGCTTCGGCCTCGACTGCGTCGTCTACATGGGCGCAGAGGACATGCGGCGCCAGGCGCCGAACGTCGAGCGCATGAACCTCCTCGGTGCCGAGGTCCGGGCGGTCGAGCTCGGCACGAAGACGCTGAAGGAGGCGACGAGCGAGGCGATCCGCGACTGGATCACGAACGTCGAGACGACCTACTACCTGATCGGCTCCTGCGTGGGCCCGGCGCCCTATCCCGAGATCGTCCGCGACCTCCAGCGCGTGATCGGCGACGAGGCCCGCGAGCAGGTGCTGCTCGCCGAGGGCCGGCTGCCGGACGCGGTGATCGCGTGCGTCGGCGGCGGGTCGAACGCGATCGGCATGTTCGTGCCCTCCATGGCGATGGTGCCGACGGTGGCGGTGTAGTGGAGGGTCTTGCCGTTGACGGTGATGGTCTGCTGGACGGACTTGTCGGGCGGGAGTGGATTGGGCACGGCCTGCGGGTGTTCGGGTGGGTGCGCGCCGCCGGGAGGAGGCGTGGGGGCTCCGGGGGCGGGTGCGCCTGCGGGTGTTGAGGGTGTGGCGGCGGGTGCGGACTGCGGGTTTCCTGATTGCCGCGCTGGCCACGCTGGGCAGGTGCGGGAAGTGCAAGTGTGGGCAGAGTTAGAGCGAGGAGAAGTGCAGGAGCGATACGACTAAAGGTCATGCAGAGAATCGTACTGGATGTTTTGAATGTGGTGGCCTGGGGGAAGGGCGGAAATACGGGGATCCTTCGACTGCGCGGCTTCGCCGCTTCGCTCAGGATGACAACGTCGTTTGTGAGCTGAGTATCACGGCTGCGAGAGAGCTCAGTGGCCTTTGTAGGGGACGTAGAGCTCGGGGTAGTCGGCTTGCAGGGTGGAGATCTTGGGGTGGTCGCAGACCATGATGTACGGGTTGTTGGGATTTTTCAGGGCGTAGTCCTGGTGGTAGTCCTCGGCGCGGTAGAAGGCTTTGAAGGGGACGACCTGGGTGACGATGCGGTTCTTCCAGGCGTGGGCGGCGTCGAGCTGCGCGATGTAGGCGTCGGCGACGCGCTTCTGGTCGTCGTTGGCGTAGAAGATGGCGGAGCGGTAGGAGGTGCCGACGTCGTTGCCCTGGCGGTTGAGGGTGGTGGGGTCGTGGATGGTGAAGAAGACGCGGAGGAGCTGGCCGTAGGTGAGGCGGGAGGGATCGTAGATGACCTCGACGGACTCGGCGTGGTCGGTGGTTTCGGTGGTGACGTCGTCGTAGTGTGCGGTGCGGGCGGAGCCGCCGGAGTAGCCGGCGGTGGTGGAGATGACGCCCTTGACGCGCTCGAAGACGGCCTGTGTGCCCCAGAAGCAGCCGCCGGCGAAGACTGCGGTGGCGCGGGTGGAGTCCTTGGCGAGTGGGAGATCGACGGCTGGCGGAGCGATGGGTCCGTGGGTGAGCGATTCCGACTGGCAGGCGATTGTGAGCAGTGAGACGGTGAGTGCGAGGACGGCAGTGGCGGCGGAGCGCAGGCGCATCGAGAGGAACCTCATAGATAAGACGTGCGAGAGTAGCCCACGGATGTTGAATTGTACGGAGCGTGAATGTCGGATGGCAGGCGCGTTAGAGTGGCTGCAATGGAGATACGGGTGAAAAGAGCGTTGGGTTGGGTCATTGGCGTGGGTTTGGTGATGAGTGCGGTGAGCGCGGGCGCGGCGCAGGATTCGCCGAAGCACGTGGAGATTAAGGTCGATCTGGCGAAGAAGATCGGGCGGTATGAGCCGATCTACCGGTGGTTCGGCTATGACGAGTCGAACTATACGACGACGCCGAATGGGCGGAAGCTGCTGGGCGAGTTGGCGCAGATGAGTCCGGTGCCGGTGTACATTCGCGCGCATCATCTGCTGACGTCGGGCGATGGAACGCCGGAGCTGAAGTGGAGCTCGACGGGTGTGTATCACGAGGATGCGCAGGGCAGGCCGGTGTATGAGTGGCGGATTCTGGATGGGATCTTCGACGCATATAAGGCTGCGGGCGTGAAGCCGATGGTGGAGCTCGGATTTATGCCGAAGGATCTGGCTGGCGCGTTGCCGGGCAAGCCGGATCAGCCGTATCAGAAGCACTTTCCGGGCGATGTGCTGGGCGGAGCGTCGAATAATCCGCCGAAGGATTATGCGAAGTGGCAGGCGCTGGTGCAGGCGGTGGTTGCGCATCTTGTGCAGCGGTATGGACGCGATGAGGTGCTGACCTGGTACTTCGAGGTGTGGAATGAGCCGGATATTGCGTACTGGCATGGAACGCCGGAGGAGTACTACAAGCTGTATGACTCGTCTGTAGCCGGAGTGCGCGCGGCCCTGCCGGGGGCGCGTGTGGGCGGGCCGGCGACGACGGGGCCGGGAGGCAAGGGGCGTGATGGTGGGCCGGACGGAGGCTACAAGGTACTGAAGGGCTTCCTGGAGCATGTGCGCGACACGAAGCAGCCGCTGGATTTCATCTCGTTTCATGCGAAGGGCACGCCGAAGATCGCGAATGGCGAAGTGACGATGGGGATCAATCATGAACTGCGGGATGTGGACGCGGGATTCCAGTTGATTGCGAGCTTCCCGGAGTTCAAGCATCTGCCGGTGATCTTGAGCGAGGCGGACCCGGAGGGATGTGCGGCGTGCTCGGCGAAGATGAATCCGGCGAATGCGTATCGCAATGGAACGCTGTATCCGGCGTACACGGCGGCGGCGTATGCGCGGATCTTTCAGCTTGCGCAGGAGCATGACATCAATTTGATTGGGATGTTGTCGTGGGCGTTTGAGTTTGAGGGACGAGATACGTTTGAGGGATTTCGGTCGCTGGCAACGAATGGGATCGACAAGCCGGTGCTGAACTTCTTTCGCATGGCGGCGAAGATGAGCGGCGAGCGAGTGCAGGTGCAATCCGACGGCGCGGTGCCGATGGATGTGATTCGCGAGACGGGCGTGCGCGGTGCACCGGATGTGGATGCGCTGGCGACGGTGAATGGGCGCAAGGCGATGGTGTTGGTCTGGAACTATCAGGACACGATTGCGCAGGATGCGGCTGCAGCGGCGAGTGTAAAGGTGCGGGGATTGCCGGCTGGTGTGAAGCGGGTGCATGTGCGGGAGTGGCGGATCGACGAGACGCACAGCAATGCGTACACGGTGTGGAAGGCGATGGGATCGCCTGCGCATCCTGACGCGGAGCAGATGGCGAAGCTGGAGGCAGCGGGACAGTTGCAGGAGATGGGAGGAGAGAGAACGGTGGGTGCGGCGAAGGGCGAGGTGACGCTGGAGGAGACGCTGCCGGGTGAGTCGGTGTCGTTGTATGAGGTGAGCTGGTAGAGCGGTCGGCGTGATAGTTTGCCCTCATAGCTTCTCTCAGGAAGATGAGGAACTCTGACGATGCGCATTCGCTCGATGATTGCCGCGGCCGCGATGGGTTTGGTGGTGGGCATGATTGCGGTGGGGCAGAAGCCGCAGTATCCGGATTATCCGAGTGAGACGCCGGAACACTTTCAGGC
>CAVTYN010000006.1:0-370243 GCA_963738895.1 uncultured Actinomycetota bacterium | reverse complement strand
CCATGGAGGTGCTCTACCAACTGAGCTAAGAGGGCAGCAGCCCCTTACTGTAGCCGCTTCGCCGCCGGGCTCTGACCCGTTCTTCGAGCCTGAGCTCACTCGATCGGCGTGTCCGAGCGGAAGCCCCACTCGGCCCACGAGCCGTCGTAGACGGCGGGGTCGGGGTAGCCGAGGAGGTGGCCGAGCGCGAACCAGGCCTGGGCGGCGCGGTTGCCGACCGTGCAGTAGGTGATGACGCGCCGGCTCGGGGTGACGCCCGCTGCGTCCAGGGCTCGCTGCATCTCAGCGGCCTCCCGGAACCGTCCATCCGGAGTCCGAAGGAGCTCGATCGGGAGATGCACGCTGCCGGGGACGCGGCCGGGGCGGCCGATCGGCTCAGAGGCGCCGGACGGCCAGAAGTTCCGTCCGTCGTATTCGGCCTGCGAGCGAACGTCGAGAACGACACAGTCTTGCCTGCCGGTCATCGCGAGGACGTCCTCTCGCGAGGCCTGCAGCCGGGGGTCGCGGTCGAGCGGCTGAAAGGCCGCAGGGGAGGGCTCGTGGGGCTCCGTGCTCCAGGCACGTCCGCCGGCACGCCACTGGTCACGGGGCCCGTCGAGCAGAAGCACGGAGTCGTGGCCATGGGCCTTCAGGAGCCAGTAGCCGAGATGGGCGCCGTAGCCGTAGAAGACGACCGTCGTCTCGCGGTCGATCCCGGATCCCGAGAAGAGCTCGTCGAGCTCGGCGCTCCCGATCGGCGTGTAGTCCGCGTGGCGGAGGTCGGCGTAGATGTTCCACAGCAGTGCGCCCGGGATGTGACCTTGCTGGTAGTCGGTGGCGGCCACGTCGACCTCGATCAGGCGCACGGTGTCGTCGGACAGGCGCGCCGCGACCCAGTCGACGTCGACGAGGGGATTGGCGAGGGAGGGGGAGAGGCTCGTTGCGGCCATCGGTCGATCCTTTCGGTCGGGAGGAGGTTCCGCGACCATCGCAGCAGGCGGTTGCAGCATTCCTGGCGAAACCTTGGCGCCGATCAGCTGGCAGCGGCTGCGCCGAGGAGCCTCCGGTGCGCGGCCTGCAGCTCCTCGGTCGGCGCCACGCCGAGCTCTTCGCGCAGCCGCCGCCGGAGGGACTCGTAGGCGATGAGGGCTTCCGCGGCGTTGCCCTGTGCCTCGAGCGCCTGGATGAGCAGGGCGGTGCCGCTCTCACGCAGCGGAGAGCGGCGGACGAGCTCTCGGGCCGCTCGTTCGGCGCCCGCGACCTCCGTGCCGCCGAGCCCCAGGCACGCAGCGGCGTAGCACTCGAGCGCACGGACGAGCACGTCGCCAAGCGCGCGTCTGCGCTCGTCGATCCAGGGCGCGTGGTACTCGTCGAGCAGGGTCCGCCTCGACACGAGCTGCGCTGCGAGCGACGCGCTCCACGCTCGCGGCCAGTCTCCGAGCGAGCGAGCCGACTCGGCCTCGTGGACAGCCGCGTACGCCCGCTCGACGTCCACGCGCGCCCCCGTCGGAAGGAGGAGCTGCATGCGACCCCGGCCCTCGAGCGAGCCGTCCGGAAGGGTCGCGCGCACCTTCGAGATGACCGCCGCAAGCGCGTCCGCGGGGTCGCGCGGCAGCTCGCCCGGCCAGACCGCCTCGATCAGTTCTGCCCGGGTCGCCGCCCGCTCCCGGTTCAGGACGAGGTAGGCAAGAAGCAGCCTCCCCTGCTTTCCCGGCAGGCGAGCCTCGATTCGCTCGCCGCCGATCTCGGCGACGAAACGGCCGCAGAGCTGGATTCTCGTCTCGGCCATGCGGTGAGGGACGATAATCCTTACCACCCATCGTCTTCCGAAGGAGGTTTCCGATGACTCGCCAGGTCGTATGCGAGTGCGGCTTCGTCGTTCGCGCCGACACCGAACAGGAAGTGCTCGAGGGGATTCGTGACCACATGCGCGCCGATCACCCCGAGCTGCTCGAGAAGGTCAGCGACGAGCAGATCCTCGACTGGGTCGAGATCATCGCCTGACCGCAAGGCAGACGCCAGCCGGCCGCCGCGCCGCCGTCCCGGCAATCTATGGCGACCCCCAAAGGAGGCCACATGGACTACAAGCTCGAGCTGGTTCTCGTCCCGGTGTCCGACGTCGATCGTGCGAAAGCGTTCTACGAGCAGGCCGGCTTCCACCTCGACGTCGACCATCGCGCCGGCGACAGCTTCCGCGTCGTCCAGTTGACGCCGCCGGGATCGGCCTGCTCGATCTCCGTCGGCATCGGCATCACGGACGCCGACCCCGGCCAGGCGCGCGGCCTGCACCTCGTCGTCGACGACCTCGAAGCCGCCCGGGCGGAGCTCGCCGGCCGTGGGATCGAGGTCAACGAGATCCGGCACATGCGCGACGGAGCCTGGAGCCCGGGGGTCGACCCCGAACACGCGGACTACAACTCGTTCGCGGACTTCGCCGATCCCGACGGCAACACGTGGGTGCTCCAGGAGGTCGGCCACACCTCCTCTTGACAGGTGACCATTTAGTCACGTATTCTCCTCGGGTGGACGACGGCGACAAGGTCTTCAAAGCGCTTGCCGACTCGACCCGGAGGCACCTGCTCGATCGGCTCTTCGAGCGGGACGGCCGGACGCTCGGCGAGCTCGAGGAGGGGCTCGAGATGACCCGCTTCGGCGTGATGAAGCACCTCCGCGTGCTCGAGGAGGCCGGCCTCGTCGTTGCCCGCCGGGCGGGGCGTGAGAAGCACCACTTCCTCAATCCCGTCCCGATCCGCGAGATCCACGACCGGTGGATCGACAAGTACACCGAGGACCGCGTCACCGCGCTCCTCGATCTCAAGGCCCGATTGGAGGAGACGGCATGACGACGACCGCCCAGGAAGTGCAGACGACCCAGGTCTACCAGCTGTACATCAAGGCGAGCCCGGAGCAGGTCTGGGACGGGATCACGAGGCCCGAGTTCATCGATCGCTACTTTCACGGGTGCCGGCTCGACGGCCCGATCTCCGCCGGCGGCCGCTGGCTCGGCCGCTCGCCTGACCTCTCCCGGGTCTGGATCGACTCAGAGATCATCGAGTTCGACCCGCCGAAGCGCCTCCAGCACGGCTGGCGGGCGCTGTACGACGACGAGCTCGCGCTCGAGGATGAAAGCCGTGTCACCTGGGAGATCGAGCCGCAGGACGACGGCACGTGCCTCGTCACCGTCGTCCACGACCGCCTCGAGGGCGCACCGAAGACGGCAGCGAGCGTCGACGGGGCCGGCTGGATGCACGTGCTGAGCGGGCTCAAGACGCTGCTCGAGACCGGGGCCCCGCTGTTCGACTACCGAGAGGAAGAGGGATGAGCGACACCGACGGCAAGATCACGTGGTTCGAGATCGCGGGCGGTGACGGAGGCCGCGCCCGCGGCTTCTACAGCGGCCTCTTCGGCTGGCAGTTCGAGGCGTTCGAGGACGGCGGCGACTACCAGATGACCTATGACGCCGGCGGGGCCGTCTACACGAGCCCCGACCGCAAGGGCATCGTCGTCTACTTCGGCACCTCCGACATCGACGACTCGGTCGCCAAGGTGCGCGAGCTCGGCGGCGAGGCCGCCGAGCCCCAGGCCATCCCGAACGTTGGCCGCTACGCGACCTGCACCGACACCGAGGGGAACGCGTTCGGGCTCTACCAGCGCGATTGAAAGCTGGGACGGGGTGCGGCGCCCGGTATCGTCCATAGTGGCGCCCGGCGCCGCCCTCATGTCCGTCGACCAGCCAGCACTCGCCGTGCGCAGGCCGTCTCACCGCCGGTGGCTCATCGCGGCCGCCGGGCTCCTGGTTGCCGCAGCCGTCGCCTTCGTCGTCGCGAAGGCACTTGCTCCCAACGATCCGAGCCGCGCTTCGGACGTGACCGCCACCTGGCCCGCCGGTGTGCGTCCCGCGCCGGCCTTCGCGCTCCACGACGAGAAGGGAAAGCTGCTCACGCTCGCATCGCTCCACGGCCGTCCCGCGATCGTCACCTTCATCGATCCGCTCTGCCGCGACTTCTGCCCGCGCGAGGCAAGCGTCCTCAGCGAGGCGGCGGCGACCCTCGGCAAGGACGCCCCGGCAGTCGTCTCGGTCAGCGTCAACCCCTGGGCAGACAGCACCCGCAACCTCCGCGAGGACGCCCTCCACTGGAAGCTCGCGCCGGGCTGGCGCTGGGGCCTCGGCACCCAGGCTGAGCTGGCTCGAGTCTGGCGCGACTACGGCGTCGCCTGGCAGGCCTCGACGCAGAAGATCGCCGGGGTCACGATCCGCAAGATCACCCACACCGGCGCCGCCTACCTGATCGACGCCAACGGCGACGAGCGTGCCCTCTTCCTCTATCCGTTCACGACCGGCCAGGTCGTCGACGCGACGCGGAAGATGCTGTCGGCCGATAGCGCAGGCTCGGGAGGCTCAAGCGGAGCCCTGTCATGTAAGGTTTGCCTTACAAGTCCTGTCCCGGGACCCTCCTCGAACGAAAGGCAATCTCGTGCGCCCGACCCTTGCAGCTTCGACCGCGCTCGCCGCACTTGCCGCCGTCGCAGCGATCCTCGCCACCACGGCCGCCGGAGCCGGCGGCTCGGCGAAGGCGACCCTCACCCTCTACAGCGGTCAGCACCCGCAGACGGTCAACGCGATCGTGGACGCGTTCGAGAAGGCGACAGGGATCTCGGTGTCCGTCCGCCAGGACGACGAGGGAGTGCTCGCCGCGCAGATCATCCAGGAGGGCTCCCATTCCCCCGCCGACGTGTTCATGACCGAGAACTCGCCGGCGCTCGAGGCGCTCGGAACCCGCGGGCTGCTCGCGAAGGTCGCGTCGGCCACGCTTGCGAAGACCCCGGCGAAGTACGACTCGCCGAGCAAGGACTGGGAGGGCGTATCGGCCCGAGTGAGCACGATCGTCTACAACACCGACAAGCTCGAGGCCTCGCAGCTGCCGCGCTCGGTGCTGGACCTCGCCAACCCGAAGTGGAAGGGCAAGCTCGCGCTGGCGCCCACCGAGACGGACTTCCAGCCGATCGTCACCGCCGTCGCGGCGCGCTACGGCAAGGCCCGCGCCGAGCAGTGGCTGAACGGCATCCGGGCGAACGCGAGCGGGCACCTCTACCCCGACAACGAGTCGCTCGTCGCCCAGGTGAACAGCGGCCAGGCCCAGATCGGCGTCATCAACAACTACTACTGGTATCGCCTGCGCGATGAGCTCGGCGCGTCGAAGGTGCACTCGGCCGCGGCCCTGTTCACCCCGGGAGACCCCGGCTACGTGATCGACGTCGCCGGTGCGGGAGCGCTGAAGTCGAGCAGGCACGCGGCGGAGGCGCAGAGGTTCCTGGCCTACCTGGTCAGCCCGGCCGCACAGAAGATCCTCGCCTCCGACGAGAGCTACGAGTACCCGCTCGGCTCCGGGGTCAAGACGACGAAGCCGCTGATCCCGTTCGCGACGCTGAAGCCCGACCCGATCACCGTGAAGCAGCTCGGCACCGGCGCCCTCGCGATCAGCCTCCTGCGCGAAGCCAGCCTGCTCTAGTGCGCCGCCTTCGGGCGCCGGTCGGCCTCTACGGCGCCGGGCTCGTCGTCGCCGGCTTCGTTCTGCTGCCGCTCGCGTTCCTCTTCCTCCAGTCGGCTCAGGCCGGCTGGGGGACGCTCGAGCCCCTCCTCTTCCGCCACCTGACGGTCACGCTCCTCTGGAACACCGTGCGGCTGGCGGCGGCGGTCACCGCCGTCTGCGCGGTGATCGGGGTCGCGGCTGCGTGGTGCGTCGAGCGCACCGAGCTCCCGTGGCGGCGGTTCTGGCGCGTCGTCCTCGTGCTGCCGCTTGCGATGCCCGACTTCGTCCTCGGGTACAGCTGGATCTCGCTCGTGCCGGCCGTCCACGGCTACTGGGGGTCGGTGCTCGTGATGAGCCTCGGCAGCTACCCGCTCGTCTACCTGCCGGTCGCCGCGTCGCTCCGCACTGCCGACCCCGGCCTCGAGGACGTCGCCCGGAGCCTCGGCCTCGGCCGGGTGCGGACCTTCGCTCGTGTGACGCTCCACCAGATCCGGCCCGCGCTCGTCGGAGGGTCGCTGCTCGTCGCCCTGATCCTCCTCGCCGAGTTCGGGACGTTCGAGATCCTCCGGTTCCAGACCTTCACGACCCAGATCTACACCGAGTTCCAGCTGAGCTTCGACTCCTCCACCGGTGCTGCGCTCTCGCTCGTCCTCGTCGCTCTCGGGCTCGCGCTGCTCGCCGGGGAGATGCTCGGGCGCGGTCGCGGCGGCGCGGCGCGGCGCAGCACCCTCCGGCCCGCGTCCCGCATCCGCCTCGGGCGCTGGACGATCCCGGTGCTGGCCGGCCTCACGGCGCTGATCGGCCTCGCGCTCGGGCTTCCGCTCTACGCCCTCGCCTACTGGTTCTACGAGGGGACCTCCTCGACGCTGCCGCCGACCTCGATCGTCCACGCCGCGCTCGACACGGCCTCATACAGCGCCGCAGCCGCGGCCCTCGCGACGGCCGCGGCGCTCCCGGTCGCCTTCCTGGTCGAGCGCCACCGCAATCCGGCGAGCGTCGCGATGGAACGCTCGACCTACATCGTCCAGGCGCTACCGGGGATCGTCGTCGCACTGTCGCTCGTCTACTTCACCGTCAACTACGCATTCGGCCTCTACCTCTCGAGCACGGAGCTCGTCGCGGCCTACGGGATGATGTTCTTCCCGCTGGCTCTCGTCGCCGTGCGCGCCGGGGTGGCCCAGGCCCCGCCCGGGCTCGAGGAGGTCGCCCGGTCACTCGGGCACGGCCGGACGAGCGTGCTCGTTCGGGTGACGCTCCCGATTCTCGCGCCCGCGCTCGCGGCCGGCTTCTCGCTCGTCTTCATCAGCGCCTCGACCGAGCTCACCGCGACCCTCATCCTGCATCCGAACGGCGTGAACACCCTCGCGACCGGATTCTGGGCCTTCACGCAGGACTTCTCCTACGGGGCCGCAGCACCGTACGCTCTCGCCCTGCTCCTCGTTGCCACCGTCCCCGCTCTCCTGCTCGGCCGCTGGTTCGAGCGGATCGCCGGAGGGGCGCCGTCGTGACCGCCGCGCACGCGGTCGTCGTCGACTCGCTCCGCAAGTCGTTCGGCGAGCGGGAGGTGCTCTCGGGCGTCACGCTCGAGGCCGAGGCGGGATCGCTGACAGCGATCCTCGGCGCCTCCGGGAGCGGCAAGACGACGCTCCTGCGGCTGATCGCAGGGTTCGACCGGGCGGCCGCCGGGACGATCGAGCTGGGCGGCCGGGTCGTCGAGGGGCCCCGCGCCTTCGTCCCGCCGGAGCGCCGCGGGATCGGCTATGTCCCTCAGGACGGCGCGCTCTTCCCGCATCTCGGCGTTGCCGGGAACGTCGCCTTCGGCCTCCGCGGGCGTCGTCGCACCGAGCAGCGGGTCGGCGAGCTCCTCACCCTCGTCGGCCTCGACGGATTCGAGAAGAGGGTTCCGCACCAGCTTTCGGGCGGCGAGCGTCAGCGGGTCGCGCTCGCACGAGCCCTCGCCGCCGACCCGGCACTCGTCCTCCTCGACGAGCCGTTCTCCTCGCTCGACGTCGAGCTGCGGACGAGCATGCGCCGCGACGTCGTCGACGTGCTCCGGCATGCCGGGGTGACGGCGATCCTCGTCACCCATGACCAGGACGAGGCGCTCTCGATCGCCGACCGGGTCGCCGTCCTCCAGCGGGGCTCGATCGTGCAGTGCGACGAGCCGGCGGTGCTCTACACGAGGCCCGTCAACGGCGAGGTCGCACGCTTCGTCGGCCACGGGAACCTGCTCCTCGGGCGGCTCGAGAACGGCGTCGTCCAGTCCGTCCTCGGCGAGATCTCCGTCGAGCTCGCGCGGCCGGCGCCGGAGCCGTGCGCGGTCGGGGTGCTCGTCCGGCCCGAGCAGATCGATCTCGCCGACGGCTCTGCGGCACCGCGCGGGATCGTCGTGAGCCGCGAGTTCCACGGCCACGACGTGCTCGTCACCGTGCGGCTGGACGAGCCGGCCTGGGGCCCGGACCCGGGGGGCAGGGCCGGATTCGAGGTGCTCGTCAGGCTGCCGGGGCCGCTCGCACCCGAGCCTGGTGCGCGTGTGTCTCTCCGGGTGCGCGGGACGGCGGCGGCGTGGACGTCCGGGCAGGACTGAGCGACACGTCGCAGCTCACCCGAGGATGTTGACCGCCCGGGCGGCGACGAGGAGGACGGTGATCGCCGCGAGCCCCGACTCGGCTGCCATCAGGATCTTGGCGCTCCTCGTCAGCGGCATCGTGTCGGTCGGGCTGAACGCGATCGAGTTGGTGATCGAGACGTAGAAGTAGTCCCAGAGGCGCGGCGCCCAGCCCTCTCGGGCCAGCTGAGAGTTGTCGTCCTGGGGGAACTGGAAGTCGGGCGTGCGCCTCGTCTCTGCCAGCGCGCGGGCGACGGGGCCGCCGTTGTCCAGCTCCCAGAAGGCGAGCCCGAAGGCAACGGCGTCCGTGAGCCAGACGACCGCCCCGCTGACGAGCAGCTGGCGTCCGCTGATCTGCGAGGCCGAGTTGGCGATCAGCGAGGCGACGAGCAGGATGACCCCCGCGAGCGTCAGCGCCCAGACGAGCGCCAGGATGGCGATCACGAGCTCGCGCCTTCGTTCGGAGCGAAGAACCGTGCCGAGCCCGAAGAGCAGGGCCGCCCAGAGCAGGATGTACGGCGCGGCGACGATCAGCCAGACCCACCAGAGCTGCCGCCCGAGCAGCTCCCAGTCGGCGTGCAGGCTGACGACGGCGAGCAGGACGAGGATCCCGGCAGCCGCGAGGGCGAAGGGGGCCGCGTCGTCGCGTGCCTCGCGCACCGCCGCGTGCACCCGCTCCCGGCTGGGAGCGGCATCTGGAGCCGGGTCCGACATTCGCTGCCAGGATGGCCGCCCCGCCGGACGCGGTCAGTTGGTGTGGACGCGCGAGGCAGCCGTCGCCTGGGCGACCGGCACCGCGATCGTGAGAGCACAGAGGGAGGCGACGAGCGTCGATCTCATGGAGGTCACGATGCTCGCCGTCGTTAAGCGGAACGTGTGAACCGGCTGAGAGTCGTCTGAGCGCTCAGCCGGGCGAGAGGGGCAGACGAACCCGGAAGAGCGTGCCTTCGCCAGGGGCCGACTCCGCGTCGACCTCGCCTCCGTGGGCCTCGACGACGGCGGCGACGATCGCGAGGCCGAGCCCCGCCCCTCCGCTCGACCGGGCCCGCGAGGGGTCGGCGCGGTAGAAGCGCTCGAAGACCTGGGTGAGCTGCTCGGCGTCCATCCCCGGGCCTGAGTCCGCCACGGTGAGAACCGCGTGGCCGTCGCTGCGGGCGAGCTCGATCCGCAGCGGCGCGTCGGCGGGCGTGTGGGAGCGCACGTTCGAGAGGAGGTTGTCGACCACCTGGCGAAGCCGGTCGTGGTCGCCGGCGACGAGTGCGGGGGCGAGCTCGACCTCGATCGGGCGCTCCGGCTCGAGCGTCCTCGCGGTCTCCACCGCCTCTGCGACGACCGCGTCGAGGGCGACCGGCTCGAGCTCGAGCGGCCGGCCCTCGTCGAGGTGGGCGAGCAGCAGGAGGTCCTCGACGAGCACGCTCATCCGCTCGGACTCGCGGCTGATCCCCTTCATCGAGCGCTCGAGGTCGTCGGGGCGGTCGGCCGCACCTCGCGTGAAGAGCTCGGCGTAGGCGCGGACCGCGGCGAGCGGCGTGCGGAGCTCGTGCGAGGCGTCGGCCACGAACCGGCGGAGCTTGGCCTCCGAGGTCTCGAGTGCCGTCACGCCCTCCTCGATCTTCTCGAGCATCTTGTTGAGCGCGAGCCCGAGCCGGCCGACCTCGGTGCGGCTATCGGCGCGCTCGACCCGCTGCGAGAGGTCGCCCGCCGCGATCGCCGCCGCCGTCCTGCCGATCGCGTCGAGCGGCCGCAGGCCGAGGCGCACGATCCAGAGGGAGAGAGCGGTCATCGCGGCGAGGACGACGGCCGTGACCGCGAGCTCGATCAGGAGCAGCCGGTGGAGGGTCGAGTAGACCTCGTCGAGCGGGGCGGCGACGAGGAGGATCCGGTTCGGCTGGTTCGGCTCGATCGACGCGCGGACGCGATAGCTGCCGCCGCCGGTGAGCGCCCGCACCGTGAGGAAGCGCACCCGGTCGCGCCCGGGAGTCGTCGACGACTTCGGGACGGTGACGGTTGCCGGCAGCTTCGGCCCGGGCGCCGCGTCCGGTTCGCCGAAGCGCGGGATGCACGTGGCGGCGAGGATTGCCTGGTTCGTCCGGCGCACCTCGATGCAGTTGCCGGGAATCGAGTCGAAGAGCGCGCGGAGGTCGCCGCCCGGCCGGGGCCCCGGGCCCCGGGGCGGGAAGAGCGCCGCCTCGATGCCGGGGTGGGCGGAGTCCAGCGTGCTGTCGACGCGGTCGAGGAGGAACGAGCTGAGGGCGCGGTAGGTCGCGACGTCGGCGGCGACGAGGCCGACTCGCGGCGATCGCGATCACGCCCAGCACGAGCCGCGCGCGCAGCGACAGCCGCCTGAGCACCGTCTACGGGCGCTCGGCTTCGAGCATGTACCCGGCCTGGCGAACGGTCTTGATCAGCGGCGGGCCGTACGCGTCGAGCTTGCGGCGCAGGTAGCTCACGTAGGTCTCGACGACGTTCGTGTTGCCGCCGAAGTCGTAGCGCCAGACGTGCTGGAGGATCTGTCCTTTCGAGAGCACGCGCCGCGGGTTGAGCATGAAGAAGCGGAGCAGGTTGAACTCGGTTGCGGTGAGCTCGACGCGCCGGTCGTCGCGGAAGACCTCGTGGCGGCCCTCGTCGAGGACGAGGTCGCCGAGGCGCAGGACGTCGCCGGGTAGGTCGCCTGCGGTCCGGCGCAGGATGGCCTGCACGCGGGCGACGATCTCGGCGAGGCTGAACGGCTTGGTGACGTAGTCGTCGCCGCCGGCGCGGAGCGCCTGCACCTTGTTCTCGACGCCGCCCTTGGCGGTCAGGAACAGGATCGCGGTCTTGAACCCGCGCTCGCGAAGCCGCCGGCCGACCTCGAGCCCGTCGATGTCGGGGAGCATCCAGTCGAGGACGATCAGGTCGGGATCGAGCTCCATCGTCTGCGAGAGCGCGTCGCGCCCGTTCTGGGCCTCGGCGACGTCGAAGCCCTCGTACCGCAGGGCGGTGGCGACCGCGTCGACGATCGCCGGCTCGTCGTCGACGACGAGGATCCGGGCGCCGGGCGCCGGGTTGGCTATTCCATTCAGCGGGCTCATGCTCGCATCGTGTCACCGCTTCCTGTGGGTTGCCTGTGAAACCGCGGGGATGGGCTGTGAGCTTGCTGTGCGTGTTCAAGGCGGTGTCGGACACGATCCAGGGCCGCGCCGTGACGAAGGGCAAGTGTCGTGTCCGACACCGGCTACCCGAGTACGATGACGCCGATCGTGGACACGCCCGGCCTCCTCTCGCCGTGGCTGCTCGAGCCCGTGCCGATCGCCCTCGGGGCCGTCGCAGCCGCCTGCTTCACCCGCGGCTTCCTCCGCCTCCGCCGGCGCGGGCGCCGAGACCACGCGCCGTGGACGCGCGCGGTGCTCTTCGCCGCCGGGCTGGCTCTGCTTCTCCTCCCGCTCATCTCGCCGCTCGACCTGCTCGGAGACCGCTTCCTGCTCTCGGCGCACATGCTCCAGCACGTGCTGATCGGGGACGCGGCGCCGGCGCTCATCCTGCTCGCGCTGCGCGGGCCGCTCCTCTTCTTCGCCATCCCGGCCGGCGTCCTCGCGGCCGCCGGGCGGAGCGAGCGGCTGCGGCGTCTTCGGCTCGTGGGTCGCGCGACCCCGCGTCGCGGTCGCGTTCTGGGCACTCGTCTTCGCGGGGTGGCATGTTCCCGCCGCGTACGACTGGGCCGCCGCCCATCAGGCCGCTCACGACCTCGAGCACGCGAGCTTCGTCATGGCCGGCTTCCTGCTCTGGTGGGTCCTGATCGACCCGGCGCGCACCGGCAAGGTCTCCCGCGCCCGCCGGCTCGGCACCGCCGCCGCCGTTCTCGCCGCCGGGACGGCGATCGCCGACACGCTGATCTTCAGCCTCACTGCGCTGTACCCGGCCTATGCCGATCAGCCGCACCGCGTCTTCGGCCTCACGCCGCTTCACGACCAGCAGCTCGCCGGGCTCGTGATGACCGTCGAGCAGATGATCGCCCTCGGCGCGCTCGCCGCCGTGCTCCTCGTGCCCGAGCTCAGGCGTCTCGGCGGAGTAGCCCGGCAGCCCGCGACGTGAGCGGCGCCTACAGGTTCAGCTTCGAGCCGGTCTTCCTCGTCCTCGGCGCGATCGCGGGGATCCTCTACGTTCGTGCCGCCGCGCGCGAGCGTCCCGGGGCCGGCCGGATCGTCGTGTTCTTCCTCGGCCTCGCGCTCTCGACCATCCCGGTGAACTCCCCGCTCGAGACGCTCTCGGCGCACTACCTGCTGCTCGCCCACCTGCTGCAGAACGCGCTGATCGCCGACTGGGGCCCGCCGCTGCTCGTTCTCGGCCTCACACCGGCGATGCGCCGCGCCGTCGCCGCGGCCGGCGGCCGGCCGCTCGAGCTGCTCACGAGACCCGCGGTCGCGCTCACCCTCTGGCTCGTCGTCTGGTACGGCGTCCACCTCGCGCCGTTCTACGACTGGGCGCTCCGCGACGGCTGGCCGCTCACCCTCGAGCACCTCCTGCTCGTCGCGGCCGGCCTCGTCTTCTGGTGGGCGGTCTTCGGCGAGCCGAAGCGGTTGAGCTCCCCGGGCATCCTCGCCTACCTCGGGATCGCGTTCGTGAGCGCGCCCTGGCTCTCGCTGGCCTACATCTTCGCGTCGCATCCCTACTACTCGTTCTACGCCGAGGCTCCGCGGCTGTGGGGCATGTCGCCCGTCCGCGACCAGAACCTGGCCGGCATCCTGATGAACGCCGAGCAGACGAGCATCTTCTTCATCGCGCTCGCCTGGATGCTTCTCCGCGTTCTCGCCGAGGAAGAGGAGGAGCAACGCGCCCACGACGCCGCATACCTGGAGGCTCACCCGCAGCAACTAGGATGACGCCCTTCGACCATCCAACCGGAAGGGGGCGTGCGGTATGGCAGACGGTGGGACGCCAGTCATCTTCGTGCACGGGCTCTGGCTGCATGCGAGCTCGTGGGGCGCCTGGGTCGACCTGTTCAAGGAGAACGGATACGAGCCGTCCGCGCCGGGCTGGCCCGGAGACGCCGACACGATCGAGGACGCCCGCGGAAACCCCGACAGCGTCGCCGGGTTCGGGATCAACGCCGTGGTCGATCACTATGCCCAGGCGATCAGCGGGCTCGACGCCAAGCCGATCGCGATCGGTCACTCCTTCGGGGGCCTGGTGGTGCAGCGGCTCCTCGGGCAGGGGCTCGTCTCGGCCGCCGTCGCGATCGACCCGGCCCCGATCAAGGGCGTTCTCGCGCTGCCGCCGTCGGCGCTCAAGGTCGCGTCCGTCGCGCTCAAGAGCCCGTCGAACAAGCACAAGGCCGTCTCGCTCTCGCGCGACCAGTTCCGCTACGGCTTCGGGAACGCGCTCTCCGAGCAGGAGTCGAACGAGCTCTTCGAGCGCTGGACGATCCCCTCACCGGGGCTCCCGCTCTTCGAGGCGGCGTTCGCGGCGTTCTCGCCGCACTCCCCGGCGAAGGTCGACACGAGGAACTCGACCCGCGGCCCGTTGCTCGTCACGGCCGGCGGCAAGGACCACACCGTGCCCCCGGCGATCAGCCGCTCGACGGTGAAGCTCTATCGCCACTCGACCGCGGTCACGGATCATCGCGAGTTCCCGGACCGCGGCCACTCGCTCACGATCGACAGCGGCTGGCACGACGTCGCCGACGCTGTCCTGCACTGGCTGAAGGAGAAGGGCCTCTAGGTCGACGCAGGAGCCGGCGCGAGTGCCGCCCGCACCGCGGGCGCGACCTCGGTGCCGAAGAGCTCGATCGCGCGAAGCAGCTCGGCGTGGGGCATCGTGCCGACGCTGAGCTGGAGCAGGAAGCGATCGTGGTCGAAGATCTCGTGCTGGTAGAGGATCTTCTCGGTCACCTCTGCCGGGCTGCCGACGAAGAGCGCGCCGTGAAGCGTGCGCCCGGCGTCGAAATCCTGACGCTGAGCCGGCGGCCAGCCGCGTTCGCGCCCGATCTTCGTCATCTGGTACTTGAACGGCGGCCACGCCGCCTCGGCGGCCGCCTGCGAGGTCTCGGCGATGAAGCCGTGCGAGTTGATGCTGATCGGAATCGAGCCCGGGTCGTGCCCGGCACGTCGCGCGGCCTCGCGGTGCAGCTCTGCGAAGACGGCGAACCGGTCGGGCCGCCCGCCGATGATCGCGATCGCCATCGGCAGCCCGAGCGTCCCGGCGCGGACGGCCGACTCCGGGGCCCCGCCGACTGCGACCCACACGGGCAGGGGCTGCTGGACGGGAAGCGGATAGACGCCGTTCCCCGCCGGGTCGGCACGGACCTCGAGCAGGCGCCTGAGCTTCTCCTCGAACAGGCGGTCGTAGTCTGCGAGGTCGTAGCCGAAGAGCGGAAACGACTCGATGAACGACCCGCGCCCGGCCATGATCTCGGCCCTTCCGCCGGAGAGCAGGTCGAGCGTCGAGAACTGCTGGAAGACCCGGATCGGCTCGTCGGAGCTGAGCACGCTCACGGCGCTCGAGAGCCGGATCCTGCTCGTCCGGGCCGAGCCTGCAGCGAGCACGACGGCCGGAGCGGACACCGTGAAATCCGGGCGATGATGCTCGCCGACGGCGAAGACGTCCAGCCCGACCTGGTCGGCGAGCTCCATCTCCTCGACCAGGTTGCGGATGCGCTCCTCCGGGCTGATCGTCCGGCCGGCGACGTCGGCGGTCAGCTCGCCGAAGGTGTAGATCCCTAGCTCCATCGCTCCAATCTACCAAATAGTTGCGCCATCAAGAAGTTGCCTCCGACTCGTCGGCTCGGCGAATCTCGGTGATCAGGTCCTGTCCCGCTGCGTACAGCGCGGAGAGCGGATGTGCCCCGGTCTCGAGCTCGTGCTCGGTCGCCTCGCCCACGAGAACCGGGCCCGTCGTCAGGACGTTGAGCCTGACGCTGCCGTCGGGCGGAAGCGCGTCGGCCTCGCGCTCGGCGAGGCCCGGGGAGCCCTCGGCGACTGCCACCCAGCGCCGGGCCGCGTCCGCGACAGCCCGGTTCTCGCCGAGGCCGATCCTCGCGCCGCCGCTCGAGACGTACAGGCTGGCCGTCCCGTCGGCCAGCCCGACGAGGCTCACGACCCCCGTGTCGTGGCCGAGGTCCATGACCACCCCGAGTGCCCGGCCGCCGTCGACGACCGGCGGCGCCTTGATCTCGACCGAGCCGAAGCCGAGCGCCTGGTCGCGAAGCGCCGTGTAGACGCCGGCGATCTCGCGCTCGGCCATGGCCCCGGCGCTCAGGGCCGCGCCGCGCGCAGGATCGACTCGACCGACCGAGCGACGTCGTCCTCCGTCGTCGACCAGTTCGACACCGAGATCCGCATTGCGGCCCGGCCGCGCCAGGTCGTCCCCGCGAGCCAGCACGTTCCCTCCTCCTGCACGCGCTGGATCACCGTGCGCGTGAGGTCGTCGCCGCCGAAGCGCACGAGAACCTGGTTCAGGA
Organism: uncultured Actinomycetota bacterium; assembly: GCA_963738895.1. Taxonomy (GTDB): domain Bacteria; phylum Actinomycetota; class Thermoleophilia; order Gaiellales; family Gaiellaceae; genus PALSA-600. The sequence goes on along the minus strand of CAVTYN010000006.1, from coordinate 354,690 downwards.
CGACCTCGTTCAGTACCTCGACACCGTCGGCCTCGCCGAGCTCCTCGGCGAAGCGGCGGGCGTGGGAGCAGCACCGCTCGACGATCTCGGCGACACCGGAGCGCCCCAGCGAGCGGATCGCCGCGTAGACCGGGAAGCCACGGGCACGCCGCGAGAACTCGGGGTTCCAGTCCAACTCGTCGCGGGGGCCGCCGGGGTCGGAGTGGATGAGGTAGCTCGCCCTCACGCCCATGGCGGCACGGTGCGCGTCGGGGTGCGCGCAGAACGCGATCCCGTTGTCGTAGGGCACGTTCAGCCACTTGTGCGCATCGGTTGCCCAGGAGTCTGCGAGCTCTGCACCGGCGGCCAGGTGCCGGAGCGCCGGGCTCGCCGCGGCCCAGAGCCCGAACGCGCCGTCGATGTGCAGCCATGCCCCAGCCTCTCCGGCTGCCGCGGCGATCGGCTCGATCGGGTCGCACGCGCCGGTGTTCACGTTGCCGAGCTGCGCGCAGACGATCGTCGCTCCTTCCAGGCGCTCGAGCGCGACGCGGAGCGCGTCGGGCTCCATCCTGCCCTGCTCGTCCGCGGCGACCGGGACGATGCACGCGGTGCCGAGGCCGAGGAAGCGAAGCGCGCGGTCGATGGTCGTGTGGCGTTCCTCGCCGACGACGACATGGAGCGGCGGCGCCCCGGCGAGGCCGCGCTCCTCCACGTCCCACCCGACCTGCTGGAGCACCGAGTGCCTGGCGGCGGCAAGGGCGGTCACATGAGCCATCTGGCAGCCGGTGACGAACCCGAACGAGACGTCCCTTGGCAGGCCGAGTAGCTCGGCCGCCCACGCACCTGCGACCTCCTCTACCACGGCCGCCGACGGCCCCCCGACGTAGAGGCCCGCGTTCTGATCCCAGGTCGAGGCGAGCCAGTCGGCCGCGAGCGCGGCGGGGACGGAACCTCCGATGACGAACCCGAAGTACCGTCCGCTCGGGATCCCGACGATGCCCGGGTCCGCGGCCGAGGCGAGGCTCGCGATCACCTCCCGCGGCTCGGTCGGCCCTTGCGGCAGCGGGCCGCCGAGCGCGGTGCGGAGCTCGTCGACGTCCGCAGACCAGGTGACCCGACGTTCCGGGAGCCCCTCGAGGAAGTCCGCCGCGTACGACGCAGTCTCCTCGAGCAGGTCGCGCACCCCCATGGAGGGAATCTAGCGGTGCAGACGAGCCTCCTTCCGGCGCCGGCTCGGTCGAGCTCGGCCGCGCTCAGGTCTGCTGGAAGGCGGAGGACTGCTCGGCCAGCACGGCGTGCGTCCCTCCGTCTCGAACGACGACGGTGACGCGTTTCAGCGTCAGGCCCGAGGCCGGGGTGCGGATCGAGAGGGTCGCGTCGTCGTTGACGTAGTCCACGTAGGTGTCGATCTCGTAGGTGTGCCCGTCCGGGCCGGTGACGGTCTGCACGGGGTAGCACGCCGCCGGGAAGGTGGCGTCGGGGCAGGCGGCGTCGCCGTTCGACCCCGCGAGGGCCTGGCCCGTCGAGAGTGGGATATTGGCGTCCGCGCTGTGGCCGGTGACGTAGGAGGTCGTGCCGGTCGGGATGAGCGAGCCGTTGATCCGCACCTTCGTGAAGGTCACGGTGCGATAGACCTCCATCTGGCTCTCTGCGAGCGCCGTGGCGGTGCCTCGTGCCGCCGAGCGATGCAGCGAGAGCGCGCTGGCCGAGAACACCCCGACCAGGGCGAGGATCGCGATGTTGATCATCATCGCGACGAGCATCTCGATGATGGTGAAGCCCGATTCCGGTGTGGGCTCCGGCTCGGCGCGGCCGCCGTCGGGTGTCATCATCCCGCCCGACGGGTAGGTCCACTTGAGCTCGCCGAGGAGGGTGCTGCCGGAGTAGTACTTGCAGTCGAAGCTGTTCATGATGTTGTTCCAGTTGTTCACGAGCTGGGTGAAGTCGATCGTCCCGACGCTCGAGTTCCGGGTCGTGTCCCCGTCGAAGACGGTGTGGTTGAACGTCGCGGCGGTCCACTGGGGGGAGCCGCTCTGCTGGTTGCTCGGGAAGGTGGAGTTGCCGTTGCAGCCCTGAACCGGGCCCGGGGCCGCGTTCGTGTACCAGCTCGTGCTGACGGTCGGCTTCGCGATCGTGTTCTGGGTCGAGGAGTAGACGTTGGCGTAGACGCCGGAGCCGTACGACGATCCGCCCGTCCAGTCGACCGGGCTTCCCTTCTTGCTGCACGAGACGGCGAGAGAGTGGTTCTGGTCGTAGCAGCCGCCGACGACCGTCACCTGCTTGAGGTACTTGGTCGTGGTGCCGGCGAAGGCGGTCTCGCCCGACGAGGCGAGCTTCCCGCCGACGTAGACGGTGAGCGTGTTCCCCGTGCTCGTGGAGGGCTCCTGGATGTTCGAGCCGCCGCTGAAGCAGAGGGAGCCGTTCGTGTAGACGTTCGCCGACGCGGTGCCGCTTCCCGAGAACTGGTTCGGGTTCGCGCTCCCGGTCGTGCAGTCGGACGAGGCGGCGCCGAGGAACATCCCGTACCCGTAGGCGGCGGAGGCGGGCACCGTGATCGTCTGGGTCTGGGAGCCGGGGACGATCGTCTGGGCGAGCGTGACCCTGACCGTGTGCGTGGTCGGTCCCGAGCACGCCCGTCGAGGTGATCGTCCACGTGAACTTGGTGGAGTCGGCAACGTTGTCCTGTGTCCGCGCGGCGGTGTAGGACCAGGTGCCGCCTTGCAGGGTGCCGTGGTTCGCCATCGACGTAGTCGTGTCTGCCGCCGCCTCGATCGAGCCCGTCGCCGCGGCGATCCCCGCCTCGGCGATCGCAAGCGCGGAGGTCGAGCGCGTGTCCCGCCCGAATGCCTGCTCGTTGGACGTGACGAGGCCGAGTGCCCGGGGTTGCTCGCGCAGAACGCGTACTCGGTGCAGTGGTGCACCGTGCCATACCCCGGCTCGACGACGCGCTACCGGCTCTTCCGCGAGGACGACGTGAACGTTGCGTGCAGCGGGAGCGTGTCGACGTTCCAGGTCGACTACCTGAGCCAGCCGTCGGTCTGGACGACGCCGGGGTGCACGGGCGGCGCGGTCCCGACCGTGACCGTCGCGCTGTCGGTCGACGTCTCACCGGGCACGACGGCCGCCGGTTCGTACGACCTCGACGATCAGATCGCCCTGAGAAACGCCACCCCTGCACGTAGGTGTCCGACACAGCGTTCGTGGCGGCGGGTCGGCTTCGGCCCTCGCTCGTGTCGGACACCGCCTTGGACCTGACGGGAGTAGATACGGCTCAGGCGGTGTCGGACACCGTTTGAGCTACGTCTTCTCGCTGAGCGTCGGATGCGGTGTCCGACACCTGGGTCAGTCGGCCCCGTAGAGCCCGACGCCGACGCAAACGAGAAGTGCAGCGAGCACGTGCCTCATCGGCAGCTCGTTCCGACCTGCCCCGCCCATGACGAGCTCGCAAATCCCGGCGCGTCCAGCTGTCCCGGCGCGGGCGCCGGGCCGCGTTCGTGAGTGGGGGCGGGAGGATTCGAACCTCCGTAGGCTGAGCCGACGGGTTTACAGCCCGTTCCCTTTGGCCGCTCGGGCACACCCCCAGGGGTGCGCCGCATTGTAGCCTCCGGCCTGTGAAGCATTACGACGCGATCGTCGTGGGGGGCGGGCCGGCCGGATCGACGACGGCGTACCGCCTCGCCGAACAGGGGGCATCGGTGCTCCTCGCCGACAAGGCGGTCTTCCCGCGCGACAAGCCCTGCGGCGGCGGGATGACGCTGCGGGCCGTGCGCCAGTGCCCGGTCGACCCGACGCCGGTGGTCGAGGAGCTCGTCGACCAGGTGGAGATCCGGTTCCGCTACCGAGCGTCGGTCGTGCACAAGGCGAGCCAGCCGGTCGTCTGGATGACGCAGCGCTCGCGCCTCGACAAGTTCCTCCTCGACGCCGCGCGCGAGCGCGGGGTGGAGGTGCGCGAGGGCGTCAGGGTCTCGGTCGAGCCCGGGAACACGGTGACCCTCGGGCCGCGGTGAGCGGGTGACCGGCGAGACGATCGTCGGCGCCGACGGCGCCAACGGGATCACCGCGCGAGCCGTGGGCCTCGGCGAGGGGATCACCTACGGCGTCGCGTACGAGGGAAACGTGAAGTACCCGACGCTCGTCCGTGAGCGGTACGCGCGGCGCCTCGTGCTCGAGCTCGCCGACATCCCCGGCGGCTATGCGTGGGTGTTCCCGAAGGGCGACCACGCGAACGTGGGCGTCGGCGGGTGGCAGAGCGAGGGGCCGAAGCTCCGCGAGCACCTACGGCGCGCCTGCGAGGCGCACGGGCTCGATCCCGGACGCTCGAGGAGCTCCGCGGGCATCGGCTGCCGCTCCGCCGCCACGGCACCAGGATCGCGGGGGAGCGCTCACTCCTCGTCGGCGACGCCGCCGGGCTGATCGACCCCGTCTCCGGGGACGGGATGTACGAGTGCTTCGTCTCCTCACGGCTCGCTGCCGCCTCGATCCTCGACCTGCTCGCCGGGCGCGACCTCGACGCTCGCACCGTACGCGGGTGCCGTCGACCGCGAGCTCACGCCGCTCCACCGCGCGTCGTGGAAGCTCAAGCAGGCGCTCGACCGCTGGCCGCGCGCCTCGTGGCAGATCGCCCGCTCGAAGCTCCTCTGGGTGAGCATCCGCGGGATGCTCGACGGCGAGCTGCCCGACCCGGCGAAGCAGCGGCGGGCTCGCGCGCGTCCCGCTCCGGGCGCTCGCGATTCTCGGCCACGGCGCAAACTGATGCTCAAGCCGGCGGCACCCGGTGCCGACTAAGGAGTCGAGATGCAACTCGACTCCGTCCTGGCCGAGGCAGTCTCGCTCGGGGCCTCCGACATCCACCTGAAGCTCGGAAGGCCGCCGCTCGTCCGCAGGAACGGGGAGATCGTGCAGCTCGACGGCACTCCGCTCACCGAGCACGACCTCGTCGCCTGCCTGACGGCCGTGACCGAACGGACGCCCCAGCGGGCCGCGCAGTTCCACGAGACCGGCGACCTCGACCTCGCCTACACCTCCGAGGGCCTGCCGCGCTTCCGGGTCAACGTCTTCCGCCAGCGCGGCGCGATGTCGCTCGCGCTCCGCGTGATCCCGCGCGAGGTGCCGATGTTCACCGAGCTCGGGTTGCCCGCTCCTTGAGCACCCTTCACAGCGGGGACTTTCTAGTGGTTTGGACCGCGTGCCTTCTTCACGAGCGCGTCAGCTTCCTTGTTGCAGTGCCGGGGGATCCATGAGACCTGCGTCCCCTTGAACTTGCTGAGCGCCTTCTCTGCTTCATCGTGGAGGTTTGCGAGATTGTCGCCCGCGTTCCAAAGCCTGTTCATCTGATTCACGAGGATCCGAGAATCACTAAGGACGGCGAGGAAGTTGACGTTGTGGTCGTGCGCGAGCTCGAGGCCGCGCAGCAGCGCTCCGTACTCAGCCGCTGGTGGACTCTTCGACAGGACCTATGAGCTCGGACAGCTCGGCACCCGGGATGGGAGTGCCATTCGGTTCTTTGAGCAGGGCCCCGATCGCACCCTCGCCCATCTCGCCGGCAGCACTCTTTTTCTTGCCCCCGTCGATGTGGAGCAAGTAGAAGCCCCTCCTTTTCTGAGTTGCGGGTGCGCTGGCCATCACGATGCCCCGTCTCGTTTCCCCTCGGGCTGCTTGGAGGAGCTCAGAACGTCGCTGAGCTTGCGGCGCTTGATCGCCGACGGCGGTCGCTTGCGCATGGACGTGTGCTGTGAGGGGTCCGAATCCTGGTAGTCGGATGGCGACTGGTCGGCGTCGGCGAAGAAGCGCTCGCTTTTCAAGGTGGCGGCGCGGCGTCGGGCTTCTGTGGCGTATCCGAGCGAACGCATCGACTTCCGCGCCGACGCGGGATCCGCGGTCCAGCGCATCGCGTTGGCCGTCTTGTAGCCGATGTGCGCGGCCGCGTCTTGTGCTTCCTCGATGCTGTCGTGTCCAGCTCCGAGGTACACGAACGTCCAATTCGGACGCTCGTCGTAGGTGCGGACGAGTTCGGCGATCGCGTGCGCGTCGAAGTCGCTCGAGGAGTTTTCGAGCCCGTCTGTCAGCACGACGACTAGCACCTTCTCGTCGCCGCGGCCGTCGGCTTGCAGCCGTTCGTCGGTCCGAAGTACGGTGTGTGCGATCGCGTCATAGAGGGCCGTCATCCCGTCCGGCCGGTAGACGCGGTGGTCGAGTTCGGCCACCTTCTCGAGGGGCTCACCGACCCAGACGTGTTCGAAGCTGGTGTCGAAGGTGGTCAGCGAGAAGCGCGTCTCGCCTCCCTGGGCGCGAAGCTCACCGAGGTAGTCGTTGTAGCCCGCAACGACCGCCTCCTCGACTGCCTGCATCGAGCCCGACTTGTCGAGCACGAACGCGACGTGCAGGGCGCCCTCAGATGCCGCGGCTCGGTTTCCGTTCTCGCTTCCTGCCTGCATCAAACTCTCCTTTCGCTGCCTGTTCGAGCGTCTCCGCGAAGAGCCGAAGCTGCTCCGAGGACACTCCTTTTCCATGCTCAACCTGGCTGACGTACGCCTGCGAGGCGTCGAGCGCCCCGGCGAGTTCTTCCTGCGAGAGACCCGCGTCGAGGCGAGCCCGCCGCAAGCTTTCGCCCACCTTGTGGTTCCACCGCTCGCGCTGCTCCGCCAATTCCAACAGCTCAAGCAGCGGCTGCGGCTTCATCGATCCCTTCCCCGTCATTACCGCAATCAGTTATATCTTATCATAATCGTGCACGGTTATAACCGTCGACTGAGATCCCCGTTCAACGGTCTGCCCCCGCTCCCTCCACCGGTCAGCGCTCAGCATGATGCATCCCAGGTCGTCGCAGAACTCGCTCCCAGCAACGAGCGCGTGGACACCGCCGATCGCGACCGTAACACCGGCCAAACCGCTGCGAGAGTGCCCAGTGACGCCCACAGGAGCGTCGCGACGATCGAGGCGACAACAGTCGGGATGATGCAGCCGCAACCGCAACAAGTGCAACCTCTTTGCACGCGCACCACGACGGGTCTTGATTGTTGATTCATGCTCGGATCAGCTACAGGCGTTGAGCGTCCGGGATAGCGCTAGCTTCTCGGCGAGGCTAACGGAGAGCCGGTACTTGGTCTTGATCGCGATCTGCTGTTTCACGTAGGCGCAGTCGTATGACGGATTTGGTGGGAGCCATTCCGACGCGTCGTCGTCGCCTTTGGACTCGTTCTCGGGGCCGTCGACGGCCAGCAGCACGGTCGGATCGTTGGCGTAGTCGAGTCGTCGCGTCGCCGTCCACCTCGCCGCTCCGGTCTCCCAGGCGTCCGCGAGCGCGACAACGTGGTCGATCTGCACTGCTGTCGAGGTCGCGACCCCACGCACGAAGGCGATCAGCCGGGCTGTGTACGGGTCACGGAGCGTTCCACGCAAGACGACGCAACTCGAGCCGGGCTCGAGCACGATCTTCGTCAGGTCACGCCGAAGGATGTCGTTCCTGGTGTCGCAGCCGTTGTGGTCGATGTCCTCCCAGGCGGGGCCGAACTTGTCACGGTCGTACTCGCGCAGCGATCCCAGCACGCGTACCCGAAGGCGGGAAAGCTCCACAACAGCTATCTGCTTCGAGGACTCCTGCCAGGCCGCTGCTCCACCAACCAACGGGGCAGACGGAGAGACCGCAGCCGGAGCGGTGTCCGCAGTTGGAGCCGCCGAGGCATGGCACCAGTAGGTTCGGCCGGCAACGACAACCACTCTTTTGTCGTTGGGATCGCGCTCGTCCGGATACGACGTACAGGACAGGCCGTGCCAGAGGTAGGTGTGATGGTCGGACGGGCAGGTGTGAGCGCTGTGGCACGGGTTCCGGTGAGCGTTCGCGGACTCGGCCGTCGCCACTGCAAGCGCGCACGCAACGAGCAGCGCGATGATCGCGCTCGATCGACTGGCTAGCACGGGGGAGCCTCGAGCCCGCCTTTCTGGACGACGGTCGCGACCGTTGAGATCGGGAGTGCGAGGGCGACACCGTTGGCCTGGGGGTCGAAGCCGTACACGACTCCGATTACTCGCCCTTGCGTGTCGAGTACGGGCCCACCTGAGTTCCCGTGTTTGACGGGTGCCGTAATCCGCATGACTTGGCCATAGTCGTGGAACCCGTCGGGGAAGTATCGGTGGTAGCGAGAGATGGGTGCGAATCCGAGCAGCCGTCCGTAGGTGGTTGTGAGGGGCCCGCCGAGTGGGTAGCCGACAACCATTAGTCGTTGACCGGCGTGTGGCTTTGCGAAGCGTGCGACTCTTGGCAGGTAGCCGCCGCTGGTTACGAAACCGATGTCTCCGATGCGTCCAACGAGAGGCGAGCCGAGGGTGTAGGAATGTCCGTCCCAGGTATCAACTTGTAGCCCGGATGTGCCATCGAGCACGTGGCGGTTTGTGACGATCATGTGATGGGTCAGGGCGAATCCGGATCCCAAGCTGTAGGCGCCGAGTTCATTACACGAGGTATTGCGAATTCGGACGGTCATCTCTTCGGCCTGTCGCTGTATTCCGTCTTCGACGAGCGCCGGGAGGGCGCCCAAGAGGTGCCGAGCGTCCGCGGCTATCGGCACGACGCGCGGAAGCGTCGTCTTCGCCGTTGTCTTGGTCGGCGCTGGTGCCGTGAACGTGGCGCAGCCGGTTGCGAGAACGAGAAAAGCGCCGGGCGGAACCACGTATGACAAGAGCCGCATCGCCTAGCCGCCGTAGACGTTGAGGTAGGACTGCAGTTGACTGTTCGCCTCGTCGCAAGTCGCGGAGATCGTTTGGTAGTTGACGTCGATCCACGTGACATCGTTTTTCAGAGCGTGCGAGCTGAGTTCGAACAGTTGCTGGTTGCAACTGATGTAGGCGGAGGCGACGTTGCGGAGCGCGCTCGTTTGCGCGGCCAGCGCCGAGGCTTCTTGCTCGGCGGCGGCCCTTTCGTCCTCGACTTTCGCCTTCTCGTCGGCGAGAGCCCGCTGCCGGCTCTCTAGGGTGTTCACGTCGCTCTGAGAGGAGTTGATTTCGGCGCGGGCGTGGCTCAGCTTGGCCAGTAATGAGTTCAGCAACGAGGTGCGGTGGTTGAGCGAACGAGTGCGGCTCGCGATCTTGACCTCGAGTCGCTGGACGTTCGACTGGAGGAGCACCGCCTTGGCCTCCCAAGCGAGCGCACGGCTCTTGTTGACTTGATTCGTCGACGTCACGTAGCCGGCGTAGCCGCACGCCCCGACGAGAAGCGCAAGACTCACGAAGAAAGCCCATCTCCACCGAGTCCCACGCGAAGATCGCCGCTTCGTACCGAGTTGCACCGCGGGTTCTTGCGTCGACGTGCGGTCGTCCCCCTCTCGAGCAGCGAGATCCCCTTCGTCGCCCGACTGCCGGTGCGACTGGGAGCCGCGTCCGGTGTAAGTCCGGCCGCCGCTGCTTCCGTCGAAGCGATCGCCCTCGACAACCTGGCTATCGGGTTCACTAGTTGCCACCGGGGACTCACTGATCCTTTCGCTTGTTCTCTGTTGCTGTCAGATGGTGGGCTGGTGTTCAGCCCTCGAAGCCCCACAGGCTCCCATCGCTCACCGTCGCGGCGCCTTACGCGGTCAAGGGAAGCTGGGCGCCGAACAGGTGTAGAGGAACGCCGTCACGATGTCGCGATCACGCAGTTGCCGGCGGTCGGAAAGTCCGTCCCGATATATGCGAGTGTGGCGCCCGACTGGCGAAAGTACTCCTGCCAGAACCGCTTCACGGCCAGGGGCTGGTGCGACGGGGAGTTGCCTGCATCGAATCCGGCAATGCAGACGGTCACGCCCTTCAGGTCGGCACGATGCCCCGACTTCGCGAGTCCGGCGATCGCGGCCGATCGTGCCTTCGGCGTGGCGATGTTCTTCCCGAAGCTCATCCAGTTCGACTGCTCGAGCATGTCCGAGTAGATCAACAATCGCTCGTTGCCCGTGGACGAATGGAGGTAGCCGCCGACGTTGTAGAGCGCCTCGAGGATCGCGGAGCCCGGGGTGGACCGCACACGCGTCCGGTCTTGGACCAGTCGGGAGTTCATGACAGCGAGGCCGTTCTTCAAACAGGTGGGCCGCTCAAAGTTGCGCACGTTCTGCAGAGGCAGCCGCGCCAGGCCCTGCATCGCCTCTCGCGCCGTGGAGCCGAACGTCCCGATCATGAGGTCGGGTATCTCTTTCGCGTTGACCACGTTGGCGGCGTATCCCTGCTCGACGGTGTTGACTGCTTCCTCGAATTGTGCGTCTGGAACGCTCCTTGAACCGTCGAAGAGGGCGAACGTGAGGTTGTTCGAAGGAGGCACGTTGCATCCCGTGTTGCTCGAGGATGCGGTCGCAACATGGGCTGCTCCAAGGAACGCGGCGACGGCCACCAGAACGGCCGACCAGTGAGAGAAAGTCCTCATGCCGCCGCACCACGCCGAAGCCTGGGAGCGACTACATGACCGTTCGGTGCTTTAGGAGAGCTGTCGGGCCTGGGCTTTGGGGAGTCGTCGGGCGGCTCAGGCTCGTTGTTTTCGCGTGGGATGACAACCCACATCTCCTTGTGCCAGGCCGGCTTCTTCTCCTTCGACATCTCGTCGACCAACTCTGGCTTCAGCAGCAACGCCTTGGCAGCATCGTAGGTCGGCTCCGGCGTGAGTTCTCCGCCATGGCGCAACTCGGCAACCCTTCTGTCGCGGAGCCGGCTCGCGAGGTCTGCGCGACGGCGCGCACGGGCCCGCAAGTTGGAACCTTGGTACTTCGCGTCGAGTTCCTCGAAGAAATCCTTGTACTGCCGCCCGGCCGTCGAGGCCGCGGCGAAGTCGCCCTCCGCGCATGCGATCGCGCTGTTGACGTCAGAAGCTGCTCTCCGAGTCTGCTTGCGAGCCTTGCTCCAGCTCCTCGTTGCCCTCCAGCGCCCGAACCGGGCACGGCGCAGGTCGCTCCTGGCGCGGCGAACAGAGTCGTGATAAGCGTCGTGAGCGAAGAACGACAGGACGCACGCCGCGACGAACATGACGACGTTGATCATCGCGAAGACGACGGACTCGATCAGTGCGTTCGTCTGGTCGCCGCCAGACCCTCCCGGAGGCGGCGTCCCGTTCAGAGAGATGCCGATACCGGAGCCCGTGTCGAGCTGCTGAAACGCCAGGACGCGCAGGACCGAGAGCCCGACGAGGAGGATGATCGGGAAAAGAATGCGGCCTTCAAGATCGTCCGCTCGCGGGAGGTGATATCGCCGGTCTTGAGGAGCATGCCGACCGCATGCGAACAAACGACTACCGCGAGAGAGATGGCGCCGGCGACTGCGTACTTCATGTTTTCAGGCACCGCACCGAGGACATCGAACGCGAATGCGTTGATGTAGATCTCGCCTGCGAAGATGAACGGGATCAAGAGCCAGTAAACCCACTGAGCCATATGCCACCGCTCGGTTACGCCGCGCGATCGCTCGGCGGCCGTCCTCGCTTCCAACTCCTTCGAGCGGTCATCGACAACCGCCTGCGACTCAGCGACCCGCTTTTCCGTGCCCTGCGCTCTTTGAGCGCGATCGATGCGGATGCCATCCCATCCCGAAGACGTGCGCCTGCCAGAGGGCGTCGTCCTTCTGCCATGCCCCCTTTATCTTCCGAAGCGTCGCATCGCCGCGTTGCTTGAAGACGTCGCGGTAGCCGATGACACGCGGATAGGAGTCCTGCGGCTCACCCAGGCGCCCGTCCCGGCGCCCGTTGCGCGACGCTAGGAGTTGCCACCACCACCGCTTGAACGGCCCGACGGCACGCAACTGTCGTGAGAAGGCGAACCGCCTTCGAATCCGAAACCAACGTGCTCCCATGATCCTCCTATCACGCGTATTCGATGCCGCGCTTACTCGCCTGAAAATGTAAAAAAAACTACCTGACTCTGAGCGCTTGGAAATGACAGTGTGTCGCTGCGGCGGCCGAATCCGACCCAACTGAGTCAAGTTCACCCGGTAGATCGAGGGCCCCCGCCCGCCCGACATCCCGGCCGGCTCGATGTTCGGCAGTAGCGAACTCGGAATGTGTCAGGGCGATCTCGTACTTTCAGGCAGCCACAGGCCGCGTCTCATAACGTCAAACTGCGGTGCGGTCGAGCGCTTCCAGGGTGCCGACCGCGCGGGCTGACCCGTACTCCCCGTTGGGATTACGAGGGACCCCAATGTTTGCCCGGGATACACACAGCGGTGCAGGTCAGCTGTCGTCGAACTCGAGCTCGCAGATCGGCAACCGCTGCTGGCTTGTGTCCTTGCCGGCTTCTGGCAGTCGTTCCGAGGTGTTGAGGAGGATTTCTGTTACGAGCCGTCGGGCGAATCGATGTCGTTTCGCCCCGTTCCCATAGCGGGTAGCCTCGCGCGCCGGCCAAACCACTAGGATCAGGCCGCTTCCGCCGACGGGAGCGAGCCGGCGCCGTTGCCGGGACCGTCCTTCCCGAAGGAGCTCGATGCGCCTCTCACCGTCCGAGCAGGACAAGCTGCTGCTCTCGGTCGCCGGCATGGTGGCCGCGAGCCGTCGTGCGCGCGGCGTGCGGCTGAACGAGCCGGAGGCGGTGGCGCTCCTCTCCTGCTGGGTGCTCGAGGCGGCGCGCGACGGCGACCGCACCGTCGAGGACCTGATGCAGGCCGGCCGCGAGGTGCTGCGGCGCGACGAGGTGATGGAGGGTGTCCCCGAGCTCGTCGACGAGGTGCAGATCGAAGCGACGTTCCCCGACGGACGCAAGCTGGTGACGCTCCACCAGCCGATCCAGTGATCCCGGGCGAGCTGCGCCTCGCCGAGGGCGAGATCGAGCTGAACGCCGGGCGCGAGCGAGTCACGATCCGCGTCCTGAATACGGGGGACAGACCCGTTCAGGTTGGCTCGCACGTCCACTTCGCGCAGACGAATCCCGCGCTCGCGTTCGACCGCGCGGTCGCGCGCGGCTTCCGGCTCGACGTGCCCGCCGGGACGTCCGTCCGGTTCGAGCCGGGCGCCGAGCTCGACGTCACGCTGGTCGCGCTCGCCGGGGCGCGCCGCGTCCCCGGGCTGCGCCCGAGGGGACACTGGAATGACGGTGCCTTGGTGTCCGACACCGCGTTGGCAGTCTCAGCTCGGCTTCGTCCCCGCACGGTGTCGGACACCGCCTTGGAGGTTCTCGAACGGCGGCAAAGGCGGTGTCGGACACGATCGAGGGCAGCTGCCGGATCGAGGGAAGAGATGCTGTGTCCGACACCTTCGAGGGCAGCTGCCGGATCGGGGATGCCGTGTCCGACACCGTCGTGAGGCGCGCATGAGCATCTCGCGTGAGCGGTACGCCGCCCTCTACGGGCCCACGACGGCGACCGGATCCGGCTCGCCGACACGGACCTCTGGATCGAGGTCGAGCGGGACGAGTGCGTCGGCGGCGACGAGGCCGTCTTCGGCGGCGGCAAGACGATCCGCGAGTCGATGCTCCAGGGCACGACCACGCGGGCCGAAGGCGCTCCCGACCTGGTGATCACGAACGCGGTCGTCCTCGACCACCGGGGCGTCTTCAAGTGCGACGTCGGCGTCCGAGACGGCCGGATCGTCGCGCTCGGCAAGGCCGGCAACCCGGATATCGCCGACGGCGTGCACCCCGCGCTCCGGATCGGCCCGAGCACCGAGATCCTCGCCGGCGAGGGCCGGATCCTCACCGCCGGCGGCATCGACTGCCATGTCCACCTGATCTGCCCGCAGATCGTCGACGAGGCGCTCGCCTCCGGGATCACCACCCTGATCGGCGGCGGCACCGGTCCCGCCGAGGGCAGCAAGGCGACCACCGTCACCCCCGGCGAGCGCTCGCTCGCGGCGATGCTCGGCGCGATGGACGAGCAGCCCGTGAACGTCCTGCTGCTCGGCAAGGGGAACACCGTCTCGGCAGAAGGGATGCTCGAGCAGGTGCGCGGCGGCGCCGGCGGGTTCAAGCTGCACGAGGACTGGGGCTCGACCCCCGCCGCGATCGACGCCTGCCTGCGCGTCGCCGACGAGACCGGCGTCCAGGTCGCGATCCACACGGACACGCTGAACGAGACTGGGCTTCCTCGAATCGACCGTCGAGGCCATCGCCGGCCGGACGATCCACGCCTACCACACCGAGGGAGCGGGGGGCGGCCACGCCCCCGACATCATCCGGCTCGCCTCCTACCCGAGCGTCCTCCCGTCGTCGACCAACCCGACGCGCCCGCACACCGTGAACACGGTCGCCGAGCACCTCGACATGCTCATGGTCTGCCATCACCTCAACCCGCGCGTGCCGGAGGATCTCGCGTTCGCCGAGAGCCGCATCCGCGCGACGACGATCGCCGCCGAGGACGTGCTCCACGACCTGGGCGCGATCTCGATGATCGGCTCCGACTCACAGGCGATGGGCCGCGCCGGGGAGACGATCCTCCGCACGTGGCAGACGGCGCACGCGATGAAGGCCCGGCTCGGCGCGAGCGGGCCCGCCGACAACGACCGCGCCCGCCGCTACGTCGCCAAGTACACGATCTGCCCGGCGGTCGCGCACGGGATCGACGCCGAGGTCGGCTCGGTCGAGCCGGGGAAGCTCGCCGACCTGGTGCTGTGGGATCCCCGCTTCTTCGGCGTCCGCCCTCATGTCGTGGTCAAGGGCGGGATGATCGCGTGGGCGCAGATGGGCGATGCGAACGCGTCGATCCCGACCCCCCAGCCCGTCGTCGGGAGGCCCATGTTCGCCGGCTCGGGCCGGGGCGCCGCCGAGGCGTCCGTCGCCTTCGTCGCCCCCGCCGCTCTCGAGGGCGGCCTCGCCGGACGGCTCGGCCTTCGCCGCGCGCTGCTCCCGGTCGCCGACACGCGCAGGCTCTCCAAGGTGGACATGCCCGAGAACACGGCTCTCCCGGACATCCGCGTCGAGCCCGACACCTTCCGCGTCTGGATCGACGGCGAGGAGATCGAGCCGCGGCCCGTCGCGATCCTGCCCCTGGCCCAGCGATACTTCCTCTTCTGAGGATGGGCTCGCTCCCGCTGCTCCTGCTGACCGATGCCCGCTTCCCTGCCGGCGGCTATGCCCACTCGGCCGGGCTCGAGGCCGCCGTCGAGGACGGGCTCGGAGTCGGCGGTGTGTCGCGCTTCCTTGCCGGGAGGATCCGCGGCGTGGCTGCTTCCGAGGCCGTGGTCGCCGTCGCTGCCGGGCGCGCCCGGGACGTGGAGTCGCTGCTCGCGCTCGATCTCGAGGCCGCGGCCCGGTGCCAGAGCCCTCCGCTCAGGGCTGCCGCGTCGCGGCTCGGCTCGCAGCTTCTGCGGACGGCGGCGACCGTCTGGCCGGGCGAGCGACTGCTTGCCGCCTATCGCGAGGCGAGCACGACGACGCCGCGCCCCGTCGCGTTCGGCGCGGTCGCGGCGGTCGCCGGACTCGACGACCTCGACACGGCGCGCGCCTACCTCTACGAGGACGCGGCCACCGTCACGACGGCCGCGGTCAGGCTGCTCCCGGTCGACGGGGCGACCGCGGCCCGCTGGCTCCTCGACGCCGGGCCCGAGCTCGAGCGGGCTGCGCTCGACGCCGCCTCCGCCGGTGACGACCCGCGGTGGTGGCCGGGCGGGTTCGCTCCCGCGCTCGAGCTCGGCTCGCTCGCACACGCAGCCCGGGAGGGACGGCTCTTTGCCTCCTGAGCGTGCGCTCCGCCTCGGGATCGGCGGTCCCGTCGGCTCCGGGAAGAGCTCGCTCGTCGCCGCGCTCTGCCGCGCTCTCGGCGACGAGCTCGCGATCGGGGTGGTCACGAACGACATCTACACCTCCGAGGACGCGCTTTTCCTGCGCCGCACCGGCGTGCTCCCTCCCGGGCGGATCCTCGCCGTCGAGACCGGCGGCTGCCCGCACACGGCGATCCGCGACGACGTCTCGGCGAACCTCGAGGCGGTGTCCGAGCTCGAGCGCGAGGCACGCCTCGACCTCGTCATGGTCGAGAGCGGCGGCGACAACCTCACCGCGATCTTCAGCCCGGCGCTCGCCGACGTCCAGATCTTCGTCATCGACGTGGCAGGCGGCGACGACATCCCGCGCAAGGGCGGGCCGGGGATCACGCGCAGCGACCTGCTCGTGATCAACAAGGAGGATCTCGCGGGGCTGGTCGGCTCCGACCTCGAGCGGATGCGCACCGACGCCCGCGACAAGCGCGGCAGCCGTCCCGTCCAGTTCCTCTCGTTGCGGCTCGACCCTCGTGCCGAGCCGGTTGCGGCCTGGGTGCGCGAGCGGGTCGAGCTCTTCCGCGCCGGGGAGCTGACGACGACGGCGCCCGATGAGCCGGACCCACATCACCACGATCACGTCCACTAGCGGCGCCCTCCGGGTCGAGGTCGAGGAGCGGGACGGACGCTCGGCGCTCGTACGCCTCGACGGGCAGGTCCCCTACGCGGCGCGGGCTGTCCCTGCGCCCGCCGGGTGGGCGCGCGCCGTGCTCGTCCAGACGATCGCCGGGCCGCTCGCGGGCGACCGCACGCTGGTCGAGGTCGAGGTCGGCCCCGGCGCGGCTCTCGAGCTCGTGACGAACGCAGCCACGCTTGCCTATCCGGCTGCCACGGGCGCCCGTCACCGGCTCCGGGTGCGGCTCGGCGAGGGCGCCCGCTTCGCCTGGCGGCCGGCGCCGCTCATCCTGGCGACGGGATGCGTTCTGGAGGCCCGGATCGAGCTCGAGCTCGCAGCGGGCGCAGCCGCGTTCACGCGCGAGCTGGTCGTCCTCGGGCGAGCGGGAGAGCTCCCCGGCTCCTATCGCTCGCTGCTTCGGTGCGAGCTCGACGGCCGGCCGCTCCTCCACGAGGCGGTCGAGATCGGCGATGTCCACTCCTCCGCCGCGGTGCTCGGCGGCGCAACCGCGTTCGCCTCGCTGGCGCTGCTCGGGCTCGAGGCACCCGGCCCGGCGGGCGCCGGCGAGCTCCATCTCGACGGCCCGGGCCGGGTGCTCCGCGCCCTGGCGGCAAGCTCGGCGGACCTCGAGGCGCGGATCGCCCGGGTCGAGGCTCGGTGGGTCGACGCGGTCCGCTCCCGTGACGCGGGCGTTTTACATTCGCCTTACCCGCACGCGACGCGGATCTGACAGCGGAGGGCGATGATTCGAGACGTGCGCACTCCACTCCTGCTGCTTGCAACGTCTATCGCTGCGGCAGCCCTCGCGGCCGGCGCAGGCGCGGCGAAGCTGCCGAGGCCGCCGAGCCTCCCCGCCGGGTGGTCGCACGCGTCGATCAACGTCGTCGTGCGCAAGGTCCCGCACACGTACACCTACGACCACGGCCGGGTCGTCGCCGTGACCTCGACGCTGCTCACCCTCCGCGAGCCCGACGGCAGCATGGCGGAGATCGCGATCGCCCCGAGCACGGTTGTCCGGATCTCCGGCCGCGCGGCGACGATCGACCAGGTTCGCCCGCTCGAGGTCGCGACGACGGTGACCGTGGACGGCGGGCCGGCGGCTCTCGTGCAGGTGAGGATTCCCCTGGGAGTGAGGGCGTTGATCCTCCGAGGCGGGCGGTGAGCCCGGTCTAGGGCTGCGATGTCCGGTCACGTGCTCCTCGTCGAGGACGAGCCGTCGGTGGGCGAGCTCGTGCGCAGCTACCTGGTGCGCGACGGCTGGATCGTCATCTGGGTGCGCTCCGGAGAGGACGCGCTCGTCGAGCTCGACCGGCACTCGGTGCGGATCGTGATCCTCGACATCGGCCTGCCCGGGATGGACGGGTTCGCCGTCTGCCGGGAGATGCGCGGCCGCTCGCGGGTGCCGATCCTGATGCTGACGGCGCGCGACGAGGAGGCCGACCGTGTCGTCGGCCTCGAGGTGGGCGCCGACGACTACCTGACGAAGCCGTTCTCCCCGCGTGAGCTCGTTGCGCGGATGAAGGCCATCCTGCGCCGCACCGAGCCGCAGCCCGATCGCGACCAGGTCGCACTCGGCGATGTGACGCTCAACCGCGAGACGCACGACGTCACGATCGCGGGCCGGCCGGTCGAGCTGACTGCGAAGGAGTTCGACCTGCTCGCCTTCTTTCTGTCGAACCCCGGCGCCGTGCTCTCTCGCGACGTCCTGCTCGATCGCGTCTGGGGCGTCTCCTACCCCGGCGGGACGCGGACGGTCGACGTCCACGTCGCCCAGCTGCGGCGCAAGCTCGGTCGTCCGGGCCTGATCCGGACGCTGCGCGGCAGCGGCTACAAGGCGGTCGCCGCTTGAAGTCGCTCCGGGGCCGGCTGTTCGCGGCGATCCTGGCCGCGCTCGCGCTCACCCTGATCCTCACGATCGCGATCGGCGCCGTGCTGACGCGCCAGCAGGTCGGGCATGCCCAGGTCGTCGCGCTCGCGCGGCAGGCCGACAACCTCGCGCCGTCGCGCCGCCAGTCGGTGAGCTACGTCAACTCGAACACGGTGGACGGTGGCATCCGCACCGTCGTCGACACGCGGCCCGACCTCGCACCGTACGTCCCGAATACGGACCAGGTCGTCGAACGGCACGACGACCTACGACGGCAAGCGCTACCTGTACTCGTACCGGACGATCCCGGCGCGCGGGCTCCTGCTGCTCCGTCCGGCGAGCTCGAAGTCGGCGGCGTGGCATCCGTTCCTCGGCGACCTGCTGCTCGCCGCGCTCGCGGGCGCCGCCCTGGCTGCCGTGCTCTCGTTCGTCGTCGCCCGCTCGATCGTGCGGCCGGTGCGGCGAGTCGCAGACGCGAGCCGTGCCCTTGCGGCCGGTGAGACGCCGACGCCGCTTCCCGAGGCGGGAGCGACGGAGCTCGCCTCGCTGGCGCATGCATTCAACGAGATGTCGGCCCAGCTCGCAGCCTCGCGCGAGAGCGAGCGGAACTTCCTGCTCAGCGTGAGCCACGAGCTGAAGACGCCGCTGACCGCGATTCGCGGCTACGCCGAGGGCCTCGGCGAGGGAGCGTTCACGCCGGACGAGGCTTCGGACGACGATCCTGCTCGAGGCGCGGCGCCTCGAGCGGCTCGTCCGCGACCTGCTCGACCTCGCCCGCATGAACCGGCACGAGTTCTCGGTCTCCCGCGAGCCGGTCGACCTGGACGAGGTGGCCCGCGCGGCAGTCGCGCGGCACGAGGCGGCGGCGCGGCAGTTCGAGGTGTCGCTGACGGCGGAGTGCGAGGAGTCGTGGGTCGAGGGCGACTCCGACCGGCTGCTCCAGGTCGCCTCGAACCTCATCGAGAATGCGCTCCGCGAGACCCCGCCGGGCGGCTCGGTCATCGTGCGTGCCGAGCCGGGTCGCCTCGTCGTCTCGGACACCGGCCCGGGGCTCGAGGCCGCAGACCTCGCCCACGCGTTCGACCGTTTCTTCCTCTACGACAGGTACGGCCGCGAGCGCCCGGTGGGCAGCGGCCTCGGTCTCGCCATCGTCAGGCAGCTCGCCGAGGCGATGGGCGGGACCGTCTCGGTCGAGTCGTCGCCCGGATCCGGCGCGACCTTCACGGTGACCCTGCGGCCGGCAAGGTGTCGGACACGGCCTCGTTCCCTGCGACGAGATAGAAGGTGTCGGACACAGCCTCGTTGTCGACGACGAGACAAGAGCCCTCGTCGTGACGGTCGACACGTCGCTCTCGCGTGACCCGTCGACGGGACGGCCAAGGCGGTGTCGGACACCGGTCGAGCCTTGAGAGCCGGCTCGGGCTCACTTGCGGTGTCCGACACCTAGCGTCAGCTCGCCCGGGCTCAGTCCGGTGTCCGACACCTGCCGCGCCGCGCACCGGTCTCAGATCAGCTTGTGGCGGATCGCGATTGCCACGGCGTGCGTCCGGTTTGCCGCACCGAGCCGCTCGGATGCGTTGCGGACGTGCGTGCGCACCGTCTCTCCGCCGATACCGAGGCGATGCGCGATCTCCTCGAGCTGCAGGCCCTGCGCGAGGAGCGAGAGCACCTCCCGCTCGCGCCCGGTCAGGCGGAGCGCGTCCACCTCGGTCTTCGCCATGTCGCGAGTCTACGCCCGTCTTCCTTCGAGGGGTAGGGGTAGGCTCCCTCGTCGCACGATGGCTCACGGGACCCTCGCTCAGAGTGCGGCGCTCGTCGGGGCCGTCGGTTCGGTGCTCGTGCTTCTCGCGCGCGAGAAATGGGGGATCACGGCCGGGTTCCTGGCGCTGCTCGCGGCCGAGGCGGGGCTCCTCGCCGCTCTCGTCCCGCGCCACGACCTGAACCGGCTGACGACGCCGCTCCACCTCGCAGCCGCCGTCCTCGGCGTCCTGCTCGTCCTCGCCGGCGCCTATGCCTTCCTCCGCTATCCCGCGGTCGTGCCGGTCGCGTTGCTCGTCGTCGCACCGTTCCGGCTGCCCGTGAACCTCGGCGCACAGCAGGCGTTCCTGCTCGTGCCGCTGTACGCGGTCCTCGCCGCCGCCGCCCTCGCGCTCGTCGTGCGCGCGTTCAGGGAGGCCGTCCCGGAGCTGCCGCTCGGCCTCGCCGGCGCCGCTGCCGCCTTCGCCGCGCTCGACGGCGTCTCGCTCCTCTGGGCGCTCGACCTCCAGGAGGGAAGCAAGGAGCTCGCGTTCTTCGTCTTCCCGTTCGCGGCGCTCCTCACCGTCGTTGCGCGCGCCCCGTTCGCCGCGTGGCTGCCGCGCGCGCTCGCGGTCACCCTCGTCGGGCTCGCGGTGGTCTTCGCCGGGATCGGCCTCTGGCAGGAGAAGACCCGCACCCTGTTCTTTGCGCACGACCTGCGGGTCGCGAACACGTACACGACGTTCTTCCGGGTGACCTCGGTGTTCAAGGACCCGAGCATCTACGGGCGGCACCTGGTCCTCGCGATCAGCGTCCTGCTCGTGCTCCTGTGGCTCGGGAAGGTGCGCTTCCTGGTCGCGGCGCCGATCGTCGCGTTGATCTTCGCCGGCCTGTACTTCTCCTACTCGCAGTCGAGCATGGCCGTCCTGTTCGCGATGGCATTCCTGATCACGGTCGCCGTGGGCGACCGGATGAGCCGCCGCGTCGTCGTGATCGCGGCGATCGTCGGCATCCTCGCCGCGGGAGCGATCGCCGGGCGAGCCCTCAGCCATCACTCGCTGCGGCACGCGACGAGCGGCCGCTCGCGGCTCGTAGCGGTGACCTCGAGGGTGATCCGCAACCACCCGCTCGTCGGCGTCGGCGTCGGATCGCAGCCGCTCGCGAGCCACAGCGAGGGGAAGACCAAGCTCGGAACGCGTAAGGACGCCTCGCACACGACACCGCTCACCGTGCTCGCCGAGCTCGGGATCGTCGGCTTCGCGGTCTATGCCTGGCTGCTCGTCGTCGCCGCGCGGCTGCTGACGCGGGTCGTGCGCGAGCGCGACCGGGCGCTCGGCTTCTCACTTGCGGCGAGCTTCCTCGTTCTCGTCCTGCACTCGCTCTTCTACAGCGGGTTCTTCGAGGATCCGCTCACCTGGGGCGTCCTCGGGGTGGCGGCCGCGTCGCTCGTCGGGCTCGCGACCTCGCGGGCCGCCGAGCCCCAGGTTGTCCAGGGGACTCAGGTCGTCCAGGAGACGTGACACGGCAGGCGCCCATCGGCCACGCCCGCTCCGGTTGGCACACTGGGTGCCGGCCCTGCGGGTCACCAACCGTGCGTAGAGGAATCCTCGTTGCCGTCGTAGTCGCGCTGCTCGCCGCCGCAGGGGTGGTGGTCGCCTTTTTCGTGCTGCGCGGCAACCCGGGCAAGGGCCATCTCGACACCGCCCTGGCCGGCGTCACCGTGGTCGCGCCGCCCAAGCCGGCCCACCCGAAGCCGAAACCGAAGCCGAAGCCGGCCGTCGTCGTCGACACGCCGTGCTGGCTCAACTTCGGCGGCGACCCGCAGCGCACCTCGTCGCGCCTGACCCTGAACCTCGGCCTTCCCACCAAGCCGCTCTGGGTCCGCGGGCTCCACGGTTACGTCGAGTACCCGCCGAGCTACTGCCAGGGGCAGCTCTACGTGAACACGTTCAAGGGACGCACGTATGCGATCAACGCCACGACCGGCAAGGTGCTGTGGATGAGCCAGGGGACGGGGCCGAAGCCGTCGACACCAGCGATCGCCGGCGACCGGGTGATCGTGTCGTCGACGAACGGCACCGTGACCGCGCTCGCCCGCTCGAACGGCGCGAAGCTCTGGCAGATCGACCTGGCGGACGCCAAGGTCGAGTCGTCGCCCGTCGTGATCGGGAAGACGGCGTACTTCGGCGCGACCGACGGGCGGCTGTTCGCGGTGAACACGACGAACGGCCACGTCAAGTGGGCCTACAACACCGGTGGCCGGATCAACTCGAGCCCTTCGATCCTCGGGAACAGGATCTTCATCACCACGTATGCCGGGCTCGATCCTGTCGCTCGACCGGTTGAACGGGCACCGGAACTGGATCACCTACATCCGTCGCGACCCCGTCCAGTACGAGAGCTTCTACGCGAGCGCCTCGACCGACGGGAAGCGGCTGTACACGATCTCCCGCGCCGGGAAGGTCGTCGCCCTGCGCGTCTCCGACGGCTCTGTCGTCTGGACGCACGACCTGGACACGACCGGGTACTCGACCCCGGCGATCGCCGACGGCCGTATCTACGTCGGCGACTTCAACGGCCTGATCCACGCCTACCGTGCCTCCGACGGAACGCAGTTGTGGCAGACCTACGTCGGTGGGCGCGTCCTCGCGCCGGGGTTGATCGTCGGCCCGCTCGTGTTCTTCTCGAACCTCGAGACGAAGACGTTCGGGCTGCGCCGCAGCGACGGGAAGATCGTGTGGCACGTCCCGATGGGCAAGTACCAGCCGGGGATCGCGACCGACCGTCACTACTACTTCACGCTGAACGGGCTGCTCGTCGCCTACCAGGGGAGCGATCTGCTCAGGAAGAAAGCGGCGGGTGCCGCCGCCGCCAAACGGGTGACCGCCGCAAAGCACGGCTCGAAGCATTCCAAGCGCTGATCCGCGTCCGATACCAACCGAGCCTGGCGCGCCCTGCCCGGGTCGAGCCGGTCTCCGCGCCGTAGCCGAGCTCGCGGAGGAGATCGCCCGCGACCTCCTCGAACGCCGTGACGTCCGCCGCGGAGAGCTCCCGGCGCCAGTCGCGCAGCCCCCGGGTCGGCGAGCGCTGCAGGTTCTGCTGGTGGGGCTTCGCCGAGACGTCGACGCTGCCCGCGTAGTCGAGCATCGCCGGGTCGTACTCGAGTGCCGCGAGTTCGCAGATGCGTCGCAACTCCGCCTCGGGGCTCGCGACGAGCTCCTCGTAGCGCACCTCGAGGTAGCGCGTCGCCGACGCGGTCGCCGAGCGCCCGGGCGGCCTCGACCTCGGCGCGCCACTGACAGGCGAACTCGCCGGCCGTCTCTGGGTGGGCCCAGGTGCGGGTCACGATCCCGGCCGGCATCGAGAGGAACGAGACCGCGGTGTCACGGCCGTCGCGGATCAGGTGGACGTACGCGCGCGTCCGGGAAGAGCCGCTCGAGGAGAGGCAGGTGCTGCATGTACAGCGGGGTCTTGTCGCCCCAGCGGCTCTTGCCGCGCGCGGCGGCGTAGGTGTCGTAGATCGCGGCGATCGCGGCGCCGAGCGGCATCCCCGGGGAGAGGCGCGCGCGTACCT
This sequence comes from uncultured Actinomycetota bacterium, assembly GCA_963738895.1. GTDB lineage: Bacteria > Actinomycetota > Thermoleophilia > Gaiellales > Gaiellaceae > PALSA-600. The sequence goes on along the minus strand of CAVTYN010000006.1, from coordinate 331,238 downwards.
CGGCGAGGGAGATGCCCCAGTCGCGGATCGTCGGCAGTCGGCTCAGGTCGTCGAGGAAGGCGTCGACGTCGATCTCCGATCTCGCCGCGGTCGGCAAGCTGGGGGATGAAGTAGGACTCGTCGGGGACGGCGAGGTCCGGGTGGCGGTCGAGCATGACCCGGAGGAGCGTCGTCCCGGACCGGCGGACCCCGAGGACGAGGAGCGGGGCGCTCGTCACTTCTTCGCGACGACGAGCAGCGCGCGTGCCCGGTGCCCGGCGGCGCCGACGACGAGCGTGTAGCGGCCGGTGCTCTTCGGCGCGCGGAGAACCAGGCGGCGCGGGGAGGTCCCGGCGGCGACGGTGCTCGACCCGTGCTTCACCGTGTAGCCCACCTTGGGTGCGTCCGTCGAGACGGCGATCACGACCTTCGAGCGCGGATGCGCCCTGATCACCTTCGCCGGTAGCTCGACGTACCGGATCGTGACGACGCCGGCGGGAACGACGTTCGAGGAGTTCCCGGCCCTGTCCACCGCCGCGAGCGAGAGCCGGTAGTGCCCGGGCGGGAGAGGATGGCCGTTGACGCGGCCGTACCACTGGATCGTGTCCTTCTGGTGCTGGAACTTGGTACGTGCGCGCTGGATCCCGTTCACGAACAGGAGCGCGTGGGCGTGCTCGTTGATCCGGTAGCGCACGTGGACGACGTCGGAGTGGCCGTCCCCGTCCGGGGAGATCGTGCGCGGATGGACGGCGATCGGCGACGATCCGCGGCGGGGTCGCGTCGACCGTGATCGGAACGGGGAGGACGAGCGTCTTCCCGGCGCGGTGGAGTCGGATTCGCGGCTCGTAGACACCGTCGGGCACGACAGCGCCGACGCGGGTGAGTCCGTTCCAGGTGAAGTGGTGCTTCCCGCGTCCGAACAGCTTGTTGTCGACCAGTGTCCGCACGACCTGTCCGTGCGAGTCGACGATCCCCACCGTCATCCGGTCGCTGCGCGTGAGCCGGAACGCGATCGTGACGCGGTCCGACGGGCAGTCGCAGACCGGCGAGAAGACCCGGACGGGGACCTGCACGACTCCGATCGCGGCCTTCTGCACCTTGAGCCCTTCGCTGATCGCGAAGGCGGCCGCGCTACCTGCCATCACGACCAGCACGAGGATCAGCGTGGCGGTGCGCGCCAAGATGCGGATTCTACGACGGGCGCCTCACACAGCGCCTGCGAGGCGCGGGGCAGCCTCGGATGCTCGGCTACGATGGCGGCTGCCACGGCGGCGTAGCTCAGCTGGTCAGAGCGCCGGACTCATAACCCGGAGGTCGGTGGTTCGAGCCCACCCGCCGCTACTTACGCCGGAGAGCGGCCTCCCTGCCCCAGCACCAGGCGACGCCCTGCCCCCCCGGGTCCGATTCCTACCAGAGCGGAGCAGGGCGTGCCGTTGAGAAGGTCGGGTTGGCCCGCTGCGGCGTCAGGCGTCCCTTCCTCACCTCGGCTCTCTATGTACCCGTCGAGGATCCCCGCGATACGCGGTGTCACAGAGTGACGGACGCGGTCCAGGTATTCGAGACGAGAGGCGACGCGTCGGTGCAGTGGCCGACGCCCGGCTTGGCCTGCAGGTCGATGCTGGCAGGGTCTCCCTTGAAGAGGCCCGCGATCACCCTTCCGGACAGGGCCTGATGCCCGGTCGAGTTGACGGCAGCGACCTTGACCGAGAGCTTCGAGGACGCGCCCGTGTTCCAGAAGACGGTCAGCACCCCCGCCTCGGGAATGGTCTCGGGGGGAGCGACGCACGCGAGCTTCGGCGAGTGCGTGAAGCCGGCCAGCGCGCCGATCTTCACCGCGCTGCCATGGCAGGTCAAGGTCGCGGCGAGGCTCACCGAGCCGGGCTGGATCGTGGAGACGCGGATCGGCGGCGTCCACGTCGAGGCTCCCTCGGCGGAGCACCGTATACCGGCAGACCGTGTCCCCGCAGACCGTGCCAGAGCCGTTCCTGCCCCTGCTGTTGCACAGACCACGAGTCCCAGCACGATCGTCCTGAGGGCGGTTCTGCGTCGCATCGCTCCTCCAGTCTCTCCGTGGCCGCCAGAGCTCGCGAGTATATGGCGACCGTGGTTCGGCCTGGCCTCTCTCGCCCGTAGACTTGCGCAGGCAGTTCCGAGCGAGGCGGCCCTCGACGAGAAGGGAGCGGAAACGTGGCAATCGCATACATCCAGGAGTTCGTGATCGAGGACGGCGATCTGAGCACGACCAACTACGACGCGGTCAGCGCCGCGCTGAACCTCGAGGACGCTCCCGACGGGCTCCTGATCCACACGGCCGGCTTCGACCTCGACGCCGGCATCTTCAGGATCTTCGACGTCTGGGAGACGCGCGAGCACGGCGAGAGGTTCATCAACGAGCGACTCAACCCCATCATCGAGCCGATGATCGCCGCGGCCGCCGAGAATCCCGCTGCCAACTTCGACCCGCCGACCCGCGAGACCTGGTACGAGCTCCACGACACGATCGGCGGCTGAGCGCGAGCAGCAACGGTTGGGGAGGGTAAGCTCGGGACCGTGCCGAGCTACAACGTGACCGTCCACGACCCGAGCGGCCGTCTCGGGCGCGGCGTGTCGTGGAAACGCCTCGAGACCGAGACACTGCTCGAGTACGGGAACGAGGTCGAGATCGAGTCGAACTCACCCGGGCCCGGCAGGATCCGCGCGCGTGTGACCGACGTCGACAACGACGCGTTCTTCACGAACAAGGTCACGGTCGAGCCGATCGAGAACGCCGAGCAGCACGGAAGCTGAGGCGGTCCCGCTACACTTCCGTCGCCCAGGGGCGGTGCGTCAGCATGCCGCGACGGCCACACGCAGCACAGCCGCACGCCGTACAACCGCACGCCGTACAACCGCCCAGAGAGCCCAGAGACCGAAGAGACCATGGCAAAGACCGGAGTGAGAGTTGCGATCACGCTCGCCTGCAACGAGTGCAAGCGGCGCAACTACCAGACGACGAAGTCCAAGCGGAACACGCCCGACCGGGTCGAGTTCAAGAAGTTCTGCCGCTGGTGCGGCTGCCATACCCCGCACCGGGAGACCCGCTAGTTGGCTCGCGACGTCGACATCGCACCGAGCGCAGGCGCGCCCGGGAGGCGGCCTGCGACCGATTCTGCGCCCGCCGTCGGCGGCGGCAACCCGCTGCGCCGGTTCTGGCGGTTCTGCCACGAGTCCGCCTCCGAGCTCAAGAAGGTCGAGTGGCCCGGTCAGAACCAGGTCGTGCAGGGCACGGTCGTGGTTCTCGTCGCCTGCATCATCGTCGGCACGTTCCTCTGGCTGAACGACCAGATCTGGAAGGAGGTCGTCCCCAAGCTCTTGGGGCAGTAGCCATGTTCCGCTGGTACGTCGTCAACACCTACTCGGGCCACGAGAACAAGGTCAAGGCCAACCTCGAGCACCGGATCGAGTCGATGGGGCAGCGCCCGCGCTTCCGCCGGGTCGTCGTCCCGACCGAGCAGGTCATCGAGACCAAGGACGGGCAGAAGGTGCAGATCGAGAAGCGCGTCCTTCCCGGCTATGTCCTCGTGAACATGGACCTGAACGACGACGCCTGGACGGTCGTCAAGAACACGCCCGGTGTCACCGGCTTCGTCGGCGCAGGCTCCAAGCCGGTGCCGCTCGGGCAAGGCGAGGTCGACCGCATCCTCAAGACAGGCGCTGCGACGGCCGACCGGCCGCGCGCACAGGTCGAGTTCTCGCTGGGCGAGTCGGTCAAGGTCACGAGCGGCCCGCTCTCCGACTTCGACGGCGAGATCGTCGACGTCAACCCCGACCAGCAGAAGCTCAAGGTGCTGGTCGATATCTTCGAGCGCCAGGTGCCTGTGGAGCTCGGTTTCGACCAAGTCAAAAAATTGGACTGAGAGAAGCTAATGGCCAAGAAGATCCTCACCCTGATCAAGCTCCAGATTCCGGGCGGGCAGGCGAACCCGGCGCCGCCGGTCGGCCCCGCGCTCGGGCAGCACGGCGTGAACATCATGGAGTTCACGAAGGCGTTCAACGCGCAGACCGCGCAGGAGAACGGCCGCATCACGCCGGTCGAGATCACGGTCTACGAGGACCGGAGCTTCACCTTCATCACGAAGACGCCGCCGGCCGCCGTCCTGATCAAGGAGGCGCTGCGCCTCGACAAGGGGTCCTCCGAGCCCAACCGCAACAAGGTCGGGAAGCTCACGAAGAATCAGGTCCGCGCGATCGCCGAGACGAAGCTCGTCGACCTGAACGCGCGCGACGTCGAGCAGGCGATGAAGGTGATCGCAGGAACCGCACGTTCGATGGGAGTGGAGGTGGAAAGCTGATGGCGCAGCATGGGAAGAGATACAGCGGAGCGCGCACCGCGATCGACCGCGAGCGCGTCTACTCGCCCGTCGAGGCCGTTCGCCTGCTCAAGTCGAGCGACGGCGCGAAGTTCGACGAGACGGTCGAGGTCCACATGAACCTCGGGCTGAACGTCCGCCACGCCGAGGAGCAGCTTCGCGGAACGATGATGCTCCCGCACGGCACCGGTCGCGAGGCGCGCGTCGTCGTATTCGCCGAGGGCGACAAGGCACGCGAGGCCGAGGAGGCTGGTGCGGACATCGTCGGGTCGGCCGATCTCGCGAAGCAGGTCGAGGAGGGGTTCACGGACTTCGACGTCGCGATCGCGACGCCCGACCAGATGGGGAACGTCGGCAAGCTCGGCCGCGTGCTCGGCCCCCGCGGCCTCATGCCGAACCCGAAGACCGGCACCGTCACGATGGACGTCGGCAAGGCCGTTCGCGAGGCGAAGGCCGGCAAGCTCGAGTACCGCACGGACCGCGGCGCGAACGTGCACATCCCGATCGGCAAGCGCAGCTTCGACGAGCGCGCGCTGGTCGAGAACTACGCCGCGCTGATCGACGAGATCGTCCGGGCCAAGCCGTCGCAGTCGAAGGGGCGCTACATCAAGAAGGTCACGCTCGCCAGCACGATGGGGCCGGGCATCCACATCGACCCCGCCAGGACCCGCGACATCACGGAGGAGCTCTCGGACGAAGGCTCCTCCACCAGTGAGGTAGCCTCGGTTCAGAGCTAAACGACTAGACCGCCGAAGACAGCTGGCAGCCGTGAGGCAGAAGCCCAGCCGAGGTGGGGCTGGGGAGGCGCTCGATGCGCTCTCCTTTCGGGCCCGCCTCAGTGCGGGCCTAGTCATTTCTGGAGGAAATGACATGGACAGAAACGAGAAGGAACGCGTCGTCGAGGAGTTGACCGCGAGGCTCGAAGAGACGGAGACGATGATCGTCGCCGACTACCGGGGCCTCACGATGCCGCAGATCGACGAGCTGCGCGGGAAGCTGCTCGAGCACGGGGCGCGTCTCACCGTGGTCAAGAACACCCTGACCCGCCGGGCCGCCGAGGCCGCCGGGGCAGATGCGCTACTGACGCTCCTCGAGGGCCCCTCGGCAATCGCGTTCATCGAAAGCGACGGCGACATGGTCGCGGTCGCGAAGGCGCTCGCCGACTCGGCCAAGGACACGAAGATCCTCGAGATCCGCGGGGGGATCATGCAGGGCAGAACAATCTCCGCGGACGATGTCGACGAGCTCGCCAAGCTCCCGCCGTTCGACGTCCTGCGCGGGCAGGTGCTCGGCGCGATCATCGGGCCGCTGCAGAGCCTGCTCGGCCTCGTCAGCGCTCCGCTCCAGAACCTCGTCGGGCTGATCGACGCCCGGATCGAGCAGCTTGGGGATCAGCCTGGGGCTGATTCCCTAGTGGCGGCCGAGGCGGAGCCCGAGGTCGTGGCGGAAGTCGAGCCCGAGGTCGTGGCGGAGGCCGACCCGGTGGCGGAAGTCGAGCGTGAGGTTGCGGCCGAGGCTGAGCCGGTGGCGGAAGTCGAGCCCGAGGTCGTGGCGGAGGCCGACCCGGTGGCGGAAGTCGAGCCTGAGGTTGCGGCCGAGGCTGAGCCGGCGGTCGAGACGGAGCCGGCAGCCGAGACGGAGGCAGCGGCCGAGGTCGCCGCCGAGCCCGTCGCCGAGCCGGAGGGCGAGCCCGAGGGCGAGTTCGTGACGTTCATCGCCCAGGCAGTCCCCGAGCCGGTCGCCGACCCTGCGGCGGAGGGCGAGCCGGAGCAGGAGTCCGACGCCGAGGCCGAGGTCGTGATCGAGGAGCCCGAGGCCGCGCCCGAGGCCGAGGAGGATGGAGGCGACTCGGAGGGCGAGTTCGTGACGTTCGTCGCCCCGGCGGTCAAGCTGCCGGAGCCCGTGGCGTCTGCCGACGCAGAGACAGAAGAAGACTCAGAAACGACAACTAGCCAATCCGGCGAAGACGGATTGGCCACGAAGGAGGCATGAGCGATGGCGGCAGTTGACACTGTCTTCGAGCAGCTGGGCGCGATGAGCGTGCTCGAGCTGGTCGAGCTGAAGAAGAAGATCGAGGACGAGTGGGGCATCACGGCGGCTGCGGCCGTCGCGGTGGCCGCTCCGGGCGGCGGCGGTGCTGCGCCGGCCGAGGCAGAGGAGAAGACCGCCTTCGACGTCGTGCTCACGGCGGCAGGCGGGCAGAAGATCCAGGTGATCAAGGTCGTCCGTGCCGTCACCGGCCTCGGCCTCAAGGAGGCGAAGGACCTCGTCGACGGCGCCCCGGCGCCCGTCAAGGAGGGTGCCACCAAGGACGAGGCCGACTCGATCAAGGCGCAGCTCGAAGAGGCCGGCGCCACGGTCGAGCTCAAGTAGGGACCTGCTCACAGGTCGACGCGAGGCCGGGCGGAAGGCCCGGCCTCGCTCGCCGCGGCCGGATCTGTGATGCTCCGGCCATGCCAGGCGGCAGGACGGCCCGGGTGGTCGACAGGCTGTTCGGACCGCCTCACTCTGGTGGCGATCGGAGCCCTCGCCGCGCTCTACACGGTCCACGAGGCGCTCATCGAGGGGCGGAAGCTGGCCGCGGCCAACGGCTTCGGCTCGGACTTCGGCGGGACGATCTGGAGGCCCGACCGCGCGGTGCTTCACTGGGTGTCGCCCTACCCGGTCACCCACGTGTTGCCGGCCGTGCCCGCGATCTACCCACCTCCGATCTACCTTGCCACGCTTCCGCTCGGCTGGCTCTCCCTCCACGCCGCGACGTGGGTGTGGTTCGGAGCCCTGGCCGGCCTCGCCTGCGGGATGCTTGCCGTCCTGGGAGTGCGCGACCCGTGGTGCTACGTGTTGATGATGACCTCGCTTCCAGTCGTCGACGCGCTCGTTCTCGGCAACGCCTCGATCGTCATCGGGTTCCTCCTCGCGCTGGCCTGGCGGTTTCGGGACCGTCCACTCCTCGGTCCGCTCGCCGTGGCAGGTGCCATCGCCATCAAGTCCTGGGTCCTGCCCATGCTGGCCTGGCTCCTGATCCGCCGGCCCCGTGCGGCGTTCCGCTGCGCGGCTATCCTCGCCGTCGCCCTGCTCGCGTCCTGGGCCGCGATCGGGTTCCACGGGCTCCTCGACTACCCGCGGCTGCTCCACGACGAGGCCAGGAGCTTCGTCCACGGGGGCACGTTGTTCGTCTCCGCCCTGGTGCAGCTCGATGTTCCGGTCGAGGTGGCTGCGGCGGCCGGGATCGCGGCCGCGGCGATCCTGCTGGCGCTGGCTGCGTTCCGCGCCTCCGACGAGGTCCAGTCGTTCGCGCTCGCGCTCCTCGCGGCGCTCGTCGCCACGCCCGTCGGCTGGCCTCACTACCTCATCCTGATGGCGATCCCGATCGCCGTCACCTGGCCTTCCCTCTCGCTCGCGTGGCTGTGGTTCCCCGCGCTGTGGCTCTCTCCGTCCTTCGCGAGCGAGTGGTGGGGGGAGGCCGGAGGCTCGATCGTGCTGTGCGTCCTCGCCGCGGCTCCGGTCGTGATGATCGCCGCGCGGCGCCGGCCCCAAACGAGCGGGCAACTGAGGCGGGCGGTCAGCTGAGCCGGCCGTCGGCGACCGCACGGCAGGCCTCGCAGAGCGGCCAGCCCTGATCCCACGGCACGTCCGTCTGATCGATCCCGCAGAGCGCCGTGTCGGGATCCTCGTCGCTGACGAGATGCTCGACCTGTTCGAAGCCGCGTCCGTCGTTCCCGTAGAGCGGATCGCCGTCGACCCGCGGCCGCGGCCGCGAAGGCGCGATCGACGGGCGGTCGCTCATGCCGGGAACGGTACCCTGTAGCGACGGAGAGGTCAGAAAGAAGCGTGCGCCTGCAAGCTTCGGCGTGCTAACCTAGTCGCACGGTGATCTCGGCCCTCGCTGCGTGCCCCTTGCAGCTGGAGGGCCTTCTCCGCTAGTCTGGGAGGTTCGCCGCACGCCCACGGTTTCCTCGTCCGCACGCCCGTTTCTCTTCCGTTCCTCATTCAGAGCTCGCTCAAGGGAGGCTGTTTCATTTGGCCCACTCGGTCACCGCGCCTCGTGCGCGCAAGTCGTTTTCGCGTCTCAAGCATGTCCTTGACCTCCCCAACCTGATCGACATCCAGCGTGAGTCCTTCGACTGGTTCCTCCGCGAAGGCCTCCGCGAGACGATCGACGACATCTCGCCGATCGAGGATTACACCGGCTCGCTCGCCGTCGACTTCGGCGACTACGAGTTCGGCCTGCCCCAGTTCTCGATCCAGGAGTGCCGCGAGAAGGACCTGACCTACCAGGCCCCGCTCTCGATGACCGTCCGGTTCGTCAACAAGGACACCGGCGAGATTCGCGAGCAGCGCGTCTTCATGGGGGACTTCCCGATGATGACGGAGTGGGGGACGTTCATCATCAACGGCACCGAGCGCGTGATCGTCACGCAGCTCGTCCGGAGCCCCGGCGCCTACCTGATGGAGCCGAAGGACCCGACCAAGCAGGTCTTCACCGCGAACCTGATGCCGAGCCGCGGCTCGTGGCTCGAGCTCGAGATCGACAAGAAGGGCGTCGTCTACGCCCGCATCGACCGCAAGCGCAAGCTGCCGATCACGACGCTGCTGCGCGCGCTGCCGGCCGAGGACCCGACCACCGGGTTCCAGCTCGACACGTCGCACGAACGAGGCGATCCTCGAGCTGTTCGACGACTCGTACTTCATCCAGGCGACGCTCGAGAAGGACACGACCACGCGCGAGGAAGAGGCGCTGATCGAGGTCTTCAAGAAGCAGCGCCCGGGCGAGCCGCCGACGCTCGACAACGCCCGCAACCTGCTGCGGTCGCTCTTCTTCGACCCGAAGCGCTACGACCTGACCAAGGTCGGCCGCTACAAGCTGAACCAGCGGCTCGGCGTCGACGTGCCCGACGACTGCCGCGTCCTCACGACGCAGGACATCCTCGCGCTCGTCCAGAAGCTCGTCTCGCTGCCGCACATCGCTCGGCGTCCCGGAGGACTCGAAGGACTTCGCCGCCGACGCGATCGGCCTCGACCGCGGCCCGATCCGCGCCGAGCTCGACGAGTACGAGCACTTCGGCAACCGCCGCCTGCGCACCACCGGCGAGCTGATCCAGGAGGCGTTCCGGGTCGGTCTCTACCGCATGGAGCGCGTCGTCCGCGAGCGGATGACGACGGAGGACGTCGACACGATCACGCCGCAGACGATCATCAACATCCGCCCGGTCGTGGCGGCGCTGAAGGAGTTCTTCGGCTCCTCGCAGCTCTCGCAGTTCATGCAGCAGACGAACTCGCTCGACGGGCTCACCCACCGGCGTCGTCTGTCGGCGCTCGGTGCAGGCGGCCTGACCCGCGAGCGCGCGCCGATCGAGGTGCGCGACGTCCACCCGACCCACTACGGGCGCATGTGCCCGATCGAGACGCCGGAAGGCCCGAACATCGGCCTGATCGGCTCGCTCGCGTCGATGGCGACCGTGTCGCGAGTTCGGCTTCATCCAGACGCCCTACCGCAAGGTCGCAGGGCGGCAAGGTGAGCGACGAGATCATCTACCTCGACGCAGCCGAGGAGGCGCAGTACACGATCGCGCAGGCCTCCGAGCCGGTCGACGAGAAGACCGGCAAGTTCCTGCACGAGCACGTGCTCTGCCGCTCCCGCGAGGGCGAGGCCGTCATGGCCGAGCCGAAGGAGATCGAGTTCATGGACGTCTCGCCGGCGCAGATCGTCTCGGTCGCGACCGCGATGATCCCGTTCCTCGAGCACAACGACGCGAACCGCGCGCTGATGGGCGCGAACATGCAGCGGCAGGCCGTGCCGCTGATGATCCCGCAGGCGCCGCTCGTCGGCACCGGCCTCGAGTACCGCGCCGCGGTCGACTCGGGCGACGTCGTCGTCGCGAAGGGCCCCGGCGAGGTCGTCGAGCTCGACGCGACCCGGATCGTCGTCGAGGGCAAGGGCACCCGCGACGAGTACGACCTGATCAAGTTCATGCGCTCCAACCAGGGCACGCTCATCCACCACAAGCCGATCGTGAAGCTCGGCGACAAGGTGGTCGCGGGCTCGGTCCTGGCCGACGGCTCCTCGACCGACCACGGCGAGCTCGCGCTCGGCGCGAACCTGCTCGTCGCGTTCATGCCGTTCGAGGGCTACAACTTCGAGGACGCGATCGTGCATCTCGGAGCGGCTCGTCAAGAACGAGGTGCTCACCTCGATCCACATCCACGAGTACGAGATCGACGCCCGCTCGACGAAGCTCGGCGACGAGGAGATCACCCGCGACATCCCGAACCGCTCGGAGGAGTCGCTGCGCAACCTCGACGACCGCGGCATCGTCCGCATCGGCGCCGAGGTCGGCTCCGGCGACCTGCTCGTCGGCAAGGTCACGCCGAAGGGCGAGACCGAGCTGACCGCCGAGGAGAAGCTGATCCGCGCGATCTTCAAGGAGAAGGCGCGCGAGGTCCGCGACACCTCGCTCAAGGTGCCCGCACGGCGAGGGCGGCGTCGTCATCGACGTCAAGACCTTCAACCGCGACGCCGGCGACGACCTGTCGCCCGGCGTCAACGAGCTCGTCCGCGTGTACGTCGCGAAGAAGCGCAAGATCAGCGAGGGCGACAAGCTCGCCGGCCGCCACGGCAACAAGGGCGTCATCTCGAAGATCGTCCCCGAGGAGGACATGCCGTTCCTCGAGGACGGCCGCCCGGTCGACATCCTCCTGAACCCGCTCGGCGTCCCGAGCCGGATGAACATCGGCCAGATCCTCGAGACCCATCTCGGCTGGGCCGCCGCGCACGGCGTGTTCGTCGGCGACGGCGTCGAGGTCGATGAACGGCAACGCGAGCCGCGTGATCAACGCGCCGACGCCGACGCCGGTCGCGACGCCCGTGTTCGACGGCGCGACCGTCGAGGACGTCGACGACGCGCTCGCCGCTCTGGGCCGAGACGAACGCAGACAGCCCGATCAAGCTCGACGTCGACAAGAAGGCCGCTCGCCGGCCGGCGCGTGTCGGGCAAGGTGCGGCTCTTCAACGGCCGCACCGGCGAGCCCTTCGAGCAGAAGGTCACCGTCGGCTACATGTACATCCTCAAGCTGCTCCACCTCGTCGACGACAAGATCCACGCTCGCTCGACGGGCCCGTACTCGCTCGTCACCCAGCAGCCGCTGGGCGGCAAGGCGCAGTTCGGCGGGCAGCGCTTCGGCGAGATGGAGGTGTGGGCGCTCGAGGCCTACGGCGCCGCGTACACCCTCCAGGAGATGCTCACGATCAAGTCCGACGACACCGTCGGGCGCGTCAAGGCCTACGAGGCGATCGTCAAGGGCGAGAACATCGCCGAGCCGTCGATCCCCGAGTCGTTCAAGGTCCTGCTCAAGGAGATGCAGTCACTGGCGCTCGACGTCCAGGTCATCTCCGAGGACGGCGGCGAGGTCGAGGTTCGCGAGGAGGACGACGAGCTGCTCCGCGCCGCGGAGGAGCTCGGGATCGATCTCTCGCCCGGCTCGCTGCGCGTCGCCGCAGGCGCCGAGGAGGAGCTCGAGGAGGGCGCCGAGCCCGTCGAGGCCGAGGCGGACGTCGAGGCGGACATCGCCGTCGCCGACGACCTTCCGCTCGCCGCCTTCGAGGACGAGCTCGAGGTGGGCGCGCCGCTCGCCGACGACGAGGACGCACCGGTCGGCAGCGCTCGACGAGCTGGACGCAGGTGATCTCGATGACTGATCACGTCTGCCATTTCGCTGCGCGAAATGGCTAGAGAAGGCGCTTGGAGAACGACAACGAATTGACGACACAGAAAGAGGCTCAGTTGACGCAGACGCCCACTAGCCCTTTCGCCGGAGGTGAGAGGGCTTGATCGACATCAACGACTTCGACGCGATCCGCATCGGGCTCGCATCGAGCAAGCAGATCCGCGACTGGTCCTCCGGCGAGGTCACCAAGCCGGAGACGATCAACTACCGCACGCTCAAGCCCGAGCGCGACGGCCTCTTCTGCGAGCGCATCTTCGGTCCGACCAAGGACTGGGAGTGCTACTGCGGCAAGTACAAGCGCGTCCGCTACAAGGGCATCATCTGCGAGCGCTGCGGCGTCGAGGTCACCCGGCAGAAGGTGCGGCGCGAGCGGATGGGTCACATCGACCTGGCCGCGCCCGTCTCGCACATCTGGTTCTTCAAGGGAGTCCCGAGCCGCATCGGCTACCTCCTCGACATCGCCCCGCGCGAGCTCGAGAAGGTCCTGTACTTCGCCGCCTCGATCATCACGAGCGTGGACGTCGAGGCGCGCGCGAAGGACCTGAACGACCTCGAGGACAAGGTGAAGGCCGAGGTCGAGCGGATCTACGTCGACCGCGACGAGGGCCTCGCTGCGCTCGAGCAGCGGCTCGCGCGCCGGCGCGCCTACTTCGGCAAGGGCTCCGACAAGGGGTTCGACGAGGACGACGACTTCTGGGCCCGCGGTCTCTCCGCCTGGGCCGAGGAGCAGCTGCTCCCGACCCTCGAGGAGGCGCGCACGCTCGTGAGCGGCCTCTTCGTCGAGCTCGTCCAGCAGATCACGACCGAGGACGCGAAGAAGATCCGCGAGCTCGTCCGCAACGCCGCGATACGCGACGACCGCAAGCTCACCCCGCGTGAGCTCGAGCAGGTCGCCTCGGCCGCAGAGCAGATCCGGAACGCCCTCGCCGGCCTTCGCAAGGAGCAGGACGAGGCGACCGGGTCGAAGAAGGGCGCGGTCTCGAAGCACATCAACAAGCTGACCGAGGCGTTCCTCGGCGGCGAGGCCATCGAGGGAGCCGACGCGGAGATCGCAGCCGGCGTCGAGACGAAGAACCTCGAGAAGGCGCGCGATCTCGGCAACGGGCTCCTCCGCGAGGTCGTGGCCGCGATGGGCGAGGACGGCGACGTTCGCGAGCTCGCGAACGACCTGTGCCTGCGCACCGACGGGAAGATCCGGAAGGAGGACCTCGACTCGCTGATCCAGTGGGCGCTGAAGGTCCGCGAGATGTACCTCGACATCGAGTCGCGCCGTGAGGACACGCGCGAGGCTGCGGTCGACTCCGTGAACCGGCTCGAGCAGACCTGGCAGCTCTTCCGCGAGGCCGAGCCGAAGATGGTCGTCAACGACGAGCAGCTCTTCCGCGAGCTCAAGGACAGGTTCGGCTCCCCCTACGGCTTCGGGGTGTACTTCCGGGGCGGGATGGGCGCCGAGTCGATCCGCGACCTGCTGCGCGATCTCGACCTCGACGAGGAGTCGCTGTCGCTCCGCGACATCATCCGCACCTCGAAGGGCCAGAAGCAGCAGCGCGGGATCAAGCGGCTGAAGGTCTGCCAGGCGTTCGTCAAGAGCGAGAACAAGCCCGAGTGGATGATCCTCGAGGCGGTCCCGGTGATCCCGCCGGAGCTCCGTCCGATGGTCCAGCTCGACGGCGGCCGCTTCGCGACGAGCGACCTGAACGATCTCTACCGGCGCGTGATCAACCGCAACAACCGCCTCAAGAGGCTGCTCGACCTCGGCGCGCCCGAGATCATCGTCAACAACGAGAAGCGCATGCTCCAGGAGGCCGTCGACGCACTGTTCGACAACGGCCGCCGCGGGCGCGCGGTCACCGGCCCGGGCAACCGGCCGCTGAAGTCGCTCTCCGACATGCTCAAGGGCAAGCAGGGCCGGTTCCGCCAGAACCTGCTCGGCAAGCGCGTCGACTACTCGGGCCGCTCGGTGATCGTCGCCGGGCCGAGCCTGAAGCTGCACCAGTGCGGCCTGCCGAAGCTGATGGCGCTCGAGCTGTTCAAGCCGTTCATCATGAGCCGGCTCGTCGAGCGCAAGAGCGTGCAGAACATCAAGGCGGCGAAGAAGTACGTCGACTCGATGACGCCCGAGGTGTGGGACGTCCTCGAGGAGGTCATCGCCGAGCATCCGGTGCTCCTGAACCGCGCACCGACGCTGCACCGGCTGGGCATCCAGGCCTTCGAGCCGGTGCTAGTCGAGGGCAAGGCGATCCAGGTCCACCCGCTCGTCTGCCACGCGTTCAACGCCGACTTCGACGGCGACCAGATGGCCGTGCACCTGCCGCTCTCGGCGGAGGCGCAGGCCGAGGCCCGCGTGCTGATGCTCTCGTCGAACAACATCCTCTCGCCGGCCTCCGGGCGCCCGCTCGCGACGCCGACGCAGGACATGGTGCTCGGGATCTACTTCCTGACGTACGCCTCCGAGGACCTGTCGAAGGTCGACTCGTCGAAGCTCGAGCTGAAGAGGTTCGGCTCGGCCGACGACGTCGAGCTGGCAGTCGAGGGCCGCGGGGTGACGCTCGGGGAGACGATCGAGTTCAAGTTCCGCGGCGAGCTGTACGTCACGACCCCGGGCCGGGTCCTGTTCAACTCGGCCGTCTACCGGCAGCTCGTCGAGCTGATCGGCGGCGAGAAGGAGTCGCTCGACGAGTTCGTGTTCACGAACCAGACGCTGACGAAGCCGGACACGGACAAGTTCGTCCTGTCTCTGTCCGACCGGTACGGCGCGCACACGCTGGCGCCGGTCCTCGACACGATCAAGACGCTGGGCTTCCGCTACTCGACGCAGGCCGGCGTGACGATCTCGAAGAACGACATCGTCATCCCGCCGGACAAGGAGAAGATCCTCGGCGAGTACGAGAAGCAGGTCGAGGCGATCCACGCCCAGTACGACCGCGGGCTCATCACCGAGGACGAGCGTCACGAGACGATCATCAACATCTGGACCGAGGCAACCGACACGGTCGCCGAGGCGATGCAGGCGAACCTCGACGAGCTGAACCCGGTGTTCATGATGGCCAACTCCGGCGCCCGCGGATCGTTCAAGCAGATCCGCCAGCTGGCCGGCATGCGCGGTCTCATGGCGAACCCGAAGGGCGAGATCATCGAGCGCCCGATCAAGGCCAACTTCATGGAGGGCCTGTCGGTGCTCGAGTACTTCATCTCGACCCACGGCGCCCGTAAGGGCCTCGCCGACACCGCGCTCCGCACGGCCGACTCGGGTTACCTGACGCGGCGTCTCGTCGACGTCTCGCAGGACGTCATCGTCCGCGAGGCCGACTGCGGCACCGACGAGTGGGTCGAGCTGCCGATCCGGACGAGCGAGGGGCAGAACAAGTCGCTCCTCGGCAGGATCGTCGCCGAGCCGGTCTACAAGCCGCTCGCAAACGGCAAGCCGGGCAAGATCGCGCTCGCCGAGACGGGTGCCGTCGTCACGACGGCGCTTCTCGACGAGCTCGAGGCAGAGCTCGGCGCGGAGGCCGAGGTCCCCGTGCGCTCGGTGGTCAAGTGCCGTGCCGAGGCGGGTGTATGCCAGGCCTGCTACGGCGTGTTCCTCGCCACCGGTGAGATGTGCGAGATCGGCGACGCGGTCGGGATCGTGGCTGCGCAGTCGATCGGCGAGCCGGGCACCCAGCTGACCATGCGGACGTTCCACACGGGCGGCGTCGCCGGCTCCGACATCACGCACGGCCTTCCGCGCGTCGTCGAGATCTTCGAGGCACGCAACCCGAAGGGCGCGGCGACCCTGGCGGAGACCGCCGGGCGCATCGAGATCGAGCAGACCGAGCGCGGCCCGAAGGTGTTCGTGCACCCGACCGAGCTCGGCGCCGACGGCGAGCTCGCGGACCCGGTCGAGTACCAGCTGCCGCGTCGCACGCGTCTGCTGGTCGGAAACGGCGAGGTGGTGGAGCCGGGCGACGCCCTCAACGAGGGGTCGCGCAACCCGGCAGACCTGCTCCACCTCAAGGGGTCGACTCCGACCGAGCTGTACCTCGTCGCCGAGGTGCAGAAGGTCTACAAGTCGCAGGGCGTCGAGATCCACGACAAGCACATCGAGCTGATCGTCCGCCAGATGCTGAAGAAGGTGCGCGTCGAGAGCGCGGGCGAGACCGATCTGCTGCCGGGCCAGCTCGTCGACAGGGTCGTCCTCGAGCGCGAGAACTCGAAGGCGAAGACCGCGAAGTCCGAGCCGGCGACCTTCGAGCCGCTCATCCTCGGGATCACGAAGGCGTCTCTCGCCACCGAGTCGTTCCTCTCCGCGGCTTCGTTCCAGGAGACGACGAAGGTGCTGACCGACGCCTCGATCGAGGGCAAGATCGACCGGCTGCTCGGGCTCAAGGAGAACGTGATCATCGGCAAGCTGATCCCGGCTGCAACCGGGCTCCGGCGCTACCGCGCGATCGACATCTCCCCGAGCGAGCCCGTCTCCCAGGAGGCCTATCAGCACGGGGTCGTCCTGGCCGAGCTCGATCAGATCGACCAGAACGGCGGCTCCCTGACGTTCGAGGGCGACCTCGGTGACGGGAGCGGCTGCGGCCGGCGAGCTCCCCGAGCTCGACACACCGCTCGACGACTAAGGTCGATCCACCAGATATGAGCTGAGAAGGCCGGGGAGACCCGGCCTTCTCAGGCTAGGGCCGCGCGAGGCGGGGGGCCGACCTCGAGGGAGTGGCCGGCGGCCTCCCACTCGGCGATGCCGCCCGCGTAGCGCCTCACGCGCCGGTAGCCCCTACGCTCGAGAAACCGGTACGCATAGATGCTTCCCGGGCAGTAGACCGTCCCGCAGTAGAGGACGATCTCGTCGTCCGGGTCGAGGGCGTCGAGCGCCTCGTCGAAGTGGCGCGACCCCGGGATCCGCTTGGCCTCGAACGCGTACGCCGGCATCGCCATCACGAGCTGCACCCCGTCCGCGCACGCGAGCTTGTCTCTCAGCTCTTCCGTGGTGATCACATTCATGCCCGTCCCTCCCCCGTACTTAGCACGATCGTTCGTTCGGAAATGGCAGCTTAGCATACGAACGGTCGTGCTATCTTATGGAGGTGAATCGGGAGCCGAGCGTGCGTAAGCGGCGCAGTGATGGCGAGCGAAGCCGGCAGGCGATCCTCTACGAGGCCGCGCAGCTCGCGACCGTCGAGGGGCTCGCCGGGCTTTCGATCGGGCGGCTCGCCGACGCGGTGGGGATGAGCAAGAGCGGCCTCTTCTCTCATTTCGGCTCGAAGGAGGAGCTCCAGCTCGCGACGATCGAGACCGCGACGGCGATCTTCACGGCCGACGTGATGGAGCCGGCGCTCGCCGAGCCGACCGGGATCGGGCGCCTGCGCGCGCTCTCCGAGCGGTTCCTCGACCACGTCGAGCGGAAGGTCTTTCCCGGGGGCTGCTTCTTCGCCTCCGTGGCGATGGAAATGGACACGCATCCCGGTCCGGTCCGCGACAAGGCGTTCGAGTTCGTGCACGACTGGTCGACATCCCTCGTCGACGCAGTACGCGCCGCTCAGGAGGAGGGGGCTATCGACGCCGCCGAGGACGCTGAGCAGCTCGCATTCGAGGTGGACTCGTTCCTCCTCCTCGCGAATGCCGCCTTCGTAATCAGCGAGGACTCGATTCCGCTCGCCAGGGCCCGCCGCGCGATCGACCACCGGCTCGCGGCAGCCGTGGTCTAGCCGCTCGCCCGGGGTCGGATGGGATCGGCCGGTCGCGCGGGATGCGGGCGGCGTCTCCGGGTGGCTGCCGACGTCGTCGACGAGGTGCCGCGCCCACTCCTCGCTCGTTCCGGCGTCTCCACCGCGAGGAGGGGATCAAGTCGTACCGCGCCGCTGCCGACAGTTAGCTGGCGGCCATGGCGCAAACCGCATCCATAGAGGCGACCTCGTCGCCCGCGCTCGGGACCCGAGCCAAGGCGGTTCTGATGATCCTGCTCGTGGGGCTCACCTTCGCGCTCAGCTGGTACGCGGTGGGCCGGGCCTTCACGGAGGACGTGCGGATGGACGACACCCCGCTGTATCTCACCTACGCGCTGGAGATGCGGCACGGCCTCGTCCCGTACCGCGACTTCGCGGTCGAGTATCCGCCCGGGGCGCTCGCGGCCTTCGCCGTTCCGTCGCTGATCTCGAGCTCCCGCACCTGGCCTGCCTACGAGAGCTCGTTCGGGGCGACGATGGCCGTCTGCGGGCTCCTGCTCGCCGCGCTCGTGTTCCTGATGAAGCCGGGGAGGCGCGCCCTCGCGTTCGTCGCGCTCTCGCCGCTGCTCGTCGGGTACATGATCGAGACGCGATTCGATCTCTGGCCCGCCGTGCTCGTCGCGGCGGCGGTCGCCGCGTTTCTCCACGACCGCCACAGGCTGGGCTGGCTCGCGCTCGCGATCGGGTTCGCGGCGAAGCTCTACCCGGTCGTGCTCGTCCCGCTGGCCGTGACCTGGACGCTCCGTCGGCGCGGTCGGCGCGCGCTCGCCGAAGGGCTTGCGATCTGGGCCGCCACGGTCGCCGTCAGCTTCGGGCCGTTCGTCGGGATGGCGCCCCACGGGATGTGGGAGAGCGTGTGGGGGCAGCTCTCCCGGCCGATCCAGATCGAGAGCCTTCCTGCCTCGCTCCTCACGACCTTCGCGAACCCGAAGACGTTCGAGTCGCACAGCTCGACGTCGATCCCCGGCTACGGGTGGCTCGCCGCGCTCAGCAGCATCATCGAGCTCGCATGCCTCGTCGGGCTCTGGATCGGGTTTGCGCGCGGCCGGGCGGACGAAGGGCGGTTCGTGCGCTACGCCGCCGCATGTGTCGTCGCGTTCGTCGCCTTCGGCAAGGTGCTGTCGCCGCAGTACCTGATCTGGCTCATCCCGCTGGTGCCGCTCGTCGCGGGGCTTCGTGGGCTCATCGTCTCCGGTTTGCTCGCATCGGCCATGATCGGGACGCAGTTCTGGGTGTCGGCCGGCGGGTACGGGGTGTACATCCACGGCTTCCACGGTGCTCCGGTCGTCCTCGCTCGCAACCTGCTGCTCGTCGCGATCCTCGCAGTGCTCGCCGTCCCCGCCGGGCGGCTTCGAGCCTGGCGGATCAGCGGGCCGTGAACCGGGTCGCCGCGCTCGACGGCGTGCGTGGCGTCGCGATCATCGCCGTGATCGGGCTCCATGCGTTCGACTGGCCTGCGAACGGCGGGCGCGGCGTCGACGTCTTCTTCGTGCTCTCCGGCTTCCTGATCACGACCCTCCTGCTGAACGAGCACGACGCGAGAGGGCGGGTCTCGTTCCCGGCGTTCTACGCCCGCCGCGCGCGACGGCTGCTGCCCGCGCTGCTCGTCATGGTCGCCGCGTACGTCGCGGTGTCCGTCGCAACCGCCCATCGGGTCGGCCACGCCGCTCTTGCCGGCCTGATCGCGGCCTCCTTCACCACCAATCTCTTCCTGAGCACGGGTCACGACGACCTCCCCGGAGCTCTCACGCACACGTGGTCGCTCTCGGCCGAGGAGCAGTTCTACCTTGTCTGGCCGGCCGTCCTCTTCCTCGCGCTCCGCGGGCGAAGGCAGGCCGCGATCCGCGTGCTGGTGCTCGCGATCGCCGCGGTCACGGTCGAGCAGGAGATCGTGTCGGCGACCGGCGCCTCGCCCTGGCGGCTGACCGCCGGCCCCGACATCCGCGGCGTCGGCCTCGCGATCGGATGCCTCGCCGCGTTCTGCATGCCGGAGCTTCATCGCCTGCCACGAGCGCTACGCCGCGCGGGCCCGTTCGCGGTGCTCGTCTCGCTCGTCGTCGTCGCGCTCGGCCTGTCGCTGACGAGCGTTGCGCCGGAACGTCGCGGCGGCCTGACGATCTTCTGTGCCGCCGTCGCGATCCTCGTCGTCAGCTTCTCGCGAGGGAGCTCACTGACGGCTCGTGTGTTCTCGATCGCTCCGCTCGTGTGGCTCGGCCGGATCTCCTACTCGCTCTATCTGTACCACCTGCCGATCCTCATCGCGCTCGGAGCGCTGTCTCGCGGCTCGAGCTCGCGAAAGATCCTCGCGATCGAGCTGAGCGTCCTCGCCGCCGCGCTTTCGTACCGGTTCATCGAGCAGCCCGTGATCCGGAGAGCGGGGCTGAGCTCGGGCCCTCAGCTCGCGATGATCCGCGCCTTGCCGGCGTTCTTGGCCCGCAGGAGCGCGTCGTCGGCCCGCTTGTAGAGGTCGGCGGAGGCGTCGCCCGGACGGAGCTCGGCGACCCCGGCGGAGATCTTGAGCGCTCCGACCTTGTCGACCTTCTGGGTGCGGATCGCGAGCGCGATGCGGTCGGCGAGGAGCTCGGCGTCGTCTCGGCTCGCCTCGGGCAGGATCACGGCGAACTCGTCGCCGCCGACGCGGCAGGGAATGTCGGTGGCGCGGACCACGCTCCGCACCCGGTCCGCGACCTCGCTGAGCACCGAGTCGCCGCCGAGGTGGCCGATCCGGTCGTTGATCCGCTTGAAGTCGTCGAGGTCGAAGACGATCAGCGAGACGAACCGCTCGTAGCGCTGGGCGCGGGCGATCTCGCGGCCGAGGAACTCGTAGAAGAGCCGACGATTGTGGAGCCCGGTGAGCGAGTCGAGCTCGGCCTGCTCGCGGGCCTCGGTGAAGCGGATCGCGTTCCAGATCGCCGGGCCCGCCCGCCGGGCAAGCCCCTCGAGGGCCGTCTCGGCAGCGTCGGAGAACCCGCCCGTGGTCGACCGTGTGACCGCGGCGAGCGAGCCGATCGTGTCACCTTCGGCGCGCAGGGCCACCGTGAGCGCCGAGCGCGGCAGCCTCGAGGATTCGTTGACGTCGTCGAGGCGGTACCGGTAGACGACCTCGATCGCGCGCAGATCCGGGTGGCTCGGGAGATGGAGCAGCGTCCGTTCGATCTCGTCGGCCGTCATCCCGGCTGCCCGTGTTCGGGGCTTTCCGCCCTCGTCCTCGCCGACCGCGATCAGCGCCGCGTCGACGCCGGGAAGCGCGACGACGGCGTCGAGCGTCCGATCGAGGACGTCGTCCGGGTCGAGCGACGCGGCGAGCTCGGTGGTGTATCCGAGGCCCGCCGCGAGGTCGCGCACGCGGGCGTCGGCCTTGCGCCGGGTCCGCCCGACGACGACGAGCGCCGAAGCAACGGCGACGCACGCAACCGCGATCGCGATTCCGAGAGCTATACCCAATTAATCTCCGCAGTTCTCACTCGATGTAAGCGAGGGGATACTGGGATTCTTGCAGGAATCCCGGGTTCGACCGGCGAAGCCCCATGTTTGCTACCATCCCGTCCTGGTTCGGCACGGGCGGAGGTGCCCGCGCCGGCCTTTTCCACGTAACGACTCAGTAATCGCTCTTACCTTCCAATAGGGGATTCAGTGCCGACTGTCAACCAACTCATTCGCAAAGGCCGCACGACCAAGGCCGCGAAGACCAAGACTCCGGCGCTGCAAGGCGCTCCGCAGAAGCGCGGCGTGTGCACGCGCGTCTCGACCATGACCCCGAAGAAGCCGAACTCGGCGCTGCGGAAGATCGCGCGCGTGCGG
Organism: uncultured Actinomycetota bacterium; assembly: GCA_963738895.1. Classification (GTDB taxonomy): domain Bacteria; phylum Actinomycetota; class Thermoleophilia; order Gaiellales; family Gaiellaceae; genus PALSA-600. Next base: position 309,676 of record CAVTYN010000006.1, on the reverse strand, counting down.
CTCACGAACGGGATCGAGGTCGGCACGTACATCCCTGGTGAAGGGCACAACCTGCAGGAGCATTCGGTCGTGCTCGTCCGCGGCGGCCGCGTCAAGGACCTCCCGGGCTACCGCTACAAGGTGATCCGTGCCGCGCTCGACGCGTCGGGAGTCGCCGACCGCAAGCAGGGGCGCTCGAAGTACGGCGCCAAGAAGACCTCGTAAGGGTGCCGGCCGAGTCCCATGCCTAGGAGAGCAGAGATACAGCCGCGCCCGTTGGGCAGCGATCCGCTCTTCGACAGCGTGCTCGTGACGCAGCTCATCAACCGCGTCATGCTCCACGGCAAGAAGGCGACCGCCGAGGCGAATCGTCTACGGCGCGCTCGAGAAGGTGGGTGCCAAGACGGGCCGCCCGCCGGCAGAGGTGCTCGAGCAGGCGGTCAAGACGGTCACGCCCGTGCTCGAGGTTCGCAGCCGCCGCGTCGGCGGCGCGAACTACCAGGTGCCGGTCGAGGTGCCGCAGCGGCGGGGGCGCACCCTGGCGCTACGATGGCTGGTGACGTATTCGCGCGAGCGTCGGGAGAAGCACATGACCGACAAGCTCGCAGGCGAGATCTTGGATGCGCTCGAGCAGCAGGGAGCAGCGTTCAAGCGCAAGGACGACATGTACAGGATGGCGCAGGCCAACAAGGCCTTCGCCCATTATCGGTGGTAGGAGAGAGTTTTTGTCAGTGACAGAGTCAAGGGTGGCGCTGGACCGCGTCCGGAACATCGGGATCATGGCCCACATCGATGCGGGCAAGACCACGACGACCGAGCGGATCCTCTACTACACCGGCCGCACCCACAAGCTGGGTGAGGTCCATGAGGGCGCGGCCACGATGGACTGGATGGCGCAGGAGCAGGAGCGCGGCATCACGATCACGTCGGCTGCGACGACGGCGTTCTGGCACGACTTCAGAATCAACATTATTGATACGCCCGGGCACGTGGACTTTACCGTCGAGGTGGAGCGCAGCCTTCGCGTCCTCGACGGCGCGGTCGCGGTGTTCGACTCGGTCGCCGGCGTCCAGCCGCAGTCCGAGACCGTGTGGCGCCAGGCCGACAAGTACAAGGTCCCGAGGATCGCGTTCATCAACAAGATGGACCGCACCGGCGCGAATTTCTTCGCCGCCGTGCAGTCGATGCGCGACCGCCTCGGCGCGAACCCGGTGCCGGTGCAGATCCCGATCGGCGCCGAGGACAACTTCCAGGGCGTCGTCGACCTCGTCGAGATGCAGGCGATCGTCTACAAGGACGACCTCGGCCAGCAGTTCGACGTCACCGAGATCCCCGCAGAGCTCACCGAGCAGGCGCACGAGTACCACCACCAGCTGATCGACGCGATCTCGCACTTCGACGACGAGGTGCTCGAGGCCTACATCGACGACGAGACGTCGGTCACGGCCGAGCAGATCAAGCGCGCCGTCCGCGCCGGGACGCTCAGCGGCGAGCTCACGCCCGTCCTCCTCGGCTCGGCGTTCAAGAACAAGGGCGTCCAGCCGCTGCTCGACGCCGTGATCGACTACCTGCCGAGCCCCCTCGACGTCCCGGCGATCCACGGCATCGACCCGAAGACCGCCGCCGAGGTCCAGCGCGCGACGTCGCAGGACGCGCCGTTCGCCGCGCTCGCGTTCAAGGTGATGTCCGACCCGTACGTCGGCAAGCTCACGTACTTCCGGGTCTACAGCGGCAGGCTCAAGTCCGGCGACAAGGTGCTGAACACGACCACCGGCAGGACGGAGCGGATCGGCCGCATCCTCCAGATGCACGCCAATCACCGCGAGGACCTCGATGAGGTCGGTGCGGGCGAGATCGCCGCGGGCGTCGGCCTCAAGCAGACGACGACGGGCGACACGCTGTCGGCGGAGAACGCGCCGATCGTGCTCGAGTCGATCAGCTTCCGCGAGCCGGTCATCTCGGTCGCGGTGGAGCCGAAGTCCAAGGCGGACTCCGACAAGCTCTCCTCGGGCCTCGCGAGGCTCGTCGAGGAGGACCCGACGTTCCGCGTCACCACCGACGAGGAGACGGGCCAGACCCTGATCGCCGGCATGGGCGAGCTCCACCTCGACATCGCCGTCGACCGCCTCAAGCGCGAGTTCAACGTCGACGCGAACGTCGGCCGCCCGCAGGTCGCCTACCGCGAGACCGTCTCGAAGCCCGCCGAGAAGATCCAGGGCCGGTTCGTCCGCCAGACCGGCGGCTCGGGCCAGTACGGCGACGCGATCATCAACCTGTACCCGCAGGAGCCGGGCGCCGGCTACGAGTTCGAGGACAAGATCGTCGGCGGCAAGATCCCGAGGGAGTACATCCCGGCGATCAACCAGGGGATCCAGGAGGCGATGGGCTCGGGCATCCTCGCCGGCTACCCCGTCGTCGACGTGAAAGTCCAGCTCGTCGACGGGAGCTATCACGACGTCGACTCGAGCGAGCGTGCGTTCAAGATCGCGGGCTCCATGGCCTTCAAGGAGGCGATGAAGCGCGCGAAGCCGAAGCTCCTCGAGCCCGTCATGTCCGTCGAGGTCACGACCCCCGACGACTTCCTCGGCGACGTCATCGGCAACCTCAACTCGAGGCGCGGCCGGATCGAGTCGATGGCGCCCGTCGGGAACGTTCAGGCGGTGAAGGCGATCGTCCCGCTCTCCGAGATGTTCGGGTACGCAACCGACCTTCGCTCGATGACACAGGGCCGGGCAGACTTCAGCATGCATTTCGAACGGTACGAAGACGTGCCGGCCGCAATCGCAGAGACGATTGCAGCAAGCAACGGCGGCAAACAAAATTAATCTCCACTAACTACTAGTTTTTTCCGGAGGAAAAAACATGGCAAAGCAGAAGTTCGAGCGCTCGAAGCCGCACGTCAACGTCGGCACCATCGGGCATATCGACCACGGCAAGACGACGCTCACGGCGGCGATCACGAAGGTGCTCCACGACGCCGGCAGCGGCAACACGCAGGCACGCGACTTCGCGTCGATCGACAACGCTCCCGAGGAGCGCGCCCGTGGCATCACGATCAACACGGCGCACGTCGAGTACGAGACGGCGAACCGGCACTACGCGCACGTCGACTGCCCGGGTCACGCCGACTACATCAAGAACATGATCACCGGCGCGGCGCAGATGGACGGGGCGATCCTCGTCGTCAGCGCGGCCGACGGCCCGATGCCGCAGACGCGCGAGCACATCCTCCTCGCCCGCCAGGTCGAGGTGCCGGCGATCGTCGTCGCGCTGAACAAGGCCGACATGGTCGACGATCCCGAGCTGCTCGAGCTCGTCGAGCTCGAGGTCCGCGAGCTGCTCTCGAAGTACGAGTTCCCGGGCGACGACATCCCGGTCATCCAGGTCTCGGCGCTGAAGGCGCTCGAGGGCGATCCCGAGTGGACGCCGAAGATCCTCGAGCTGATGGAGGCCGTCGACACGTACATCCCCGAGCCGACGCGCGACGTCGACAAGCCGTTCCTGATGCCGATCGAGGATGTGTTCACGATCACCGGCCGCGGCACCGTCGTCACGGGCCGCATCGAGCAGGGCAAGTGCGAGGTCGGCAACGAGGTCGAGATCGTCGGCATCCACCCGCAGGTCGCGAAGACCGTCGTCACCGGGCTCGAGATGTTCCAGAAGACGCTCGACTACGCCCAGGCGGGCGACAACGCCGGTGCGCTCCTCCGCGGCGTCAAGCGCGAGGAGGTCGAGCGCGGCCAGGTGCTCGCGAAGCCCGGCTCGATCACGCCGCACACCCAGTTCAAGGCCGAGGTCTACGTGCTCGGCAAGGACGAAGGCGGCCGCCACACGCCGTTCTTCAACAACTACCGGCCGCAGTTCTACTTCCGCACCACGGACGTGACCGGTGCCGTCAACCTGCCCGAGGGGCAGGAGATGGTCATGCCCGGCGACAACACGAACATGGAGATCGAGCTGATCCAGCCGATCGCCATGGATCAGGGCCTCCGCTTCGCGATCCGCGAGGGCGGGCGCACCGTGGGTGCCGGCGTCGTCACCGAGGTCGTCAAGTAGTAAGGGACGCAGCGTAATGGCACAGGGGAAGATCCGCATCCGGCTCAAGGGCTACGACCACCAGCAACTGGACCGGTCTGCCCAGCAGATCGTCGACACCGCTCAGAGGAGCGGTGCGACGATCACCGGACCGGTGCCCCTGCCGACCGAGAAGAACGTCTACTGCGTGATCCGCAGCCCGTTCAAGGACAAGGACTCGCGGGAGCACTTCGAGGTTCGCACCCACAAGCGCCTGATCGACATCCTGAGCCCGACGCCGAAGACGATCGACCAGCTCATGCGGCTCGATCTGCCGGCGGGAATCGACATCGAGATCAAGCTCTGATGGCTAAGGGAATCCTTGGTAAAAAGCTCGGCATGACCCAGGTCTTCGACGAGGAGACGGGCGCGGTCACCGGAGTCACGGTGATCGCGGCGGGCCCCTGCCCTGTCGTGCAGGTCAAGAGCGTGGCGACGGACGGCTACGACGCGGTCCAGCTCGCGTTCGACCCGGTGAAGGACTGGAAGCTGACGCTGCCCGAGCTCGGGCACCTGAAGCGCTTCGGCGTCGGCGCCCACCGGACGCTCGTCGAGTTCCGCGGCGCGATCGACGGTGCGGTCGAGGGCGAGACGGTGACGGTCGAGGCCTTCGCCGCCGGGCGACGAGATCAAGGTCGCCGGGATCGGCATCGGCAAGGGCTTCCAGGGCACGATCAAGCGCCACAACTTCTCGAGCGGCCCGCGGTCTCACGGCTCGCACAACGTCCGCGCTCCGGGCTCCGTCGGTGCTTCCGCGACGCCGTCGCGCGTCTTCAAGGGCGTGAAGATGGCCGGCAGGATGGGCGGCAAGCGCGTCACCCAGACCGGGCTCACCGTCCACGGCGTCGACGCGGAGCGGAACCTGCTCCTCGTCAAGGGCTCCGTCCCCGGCCCGAAGAACGGCCTCGTCGAGGTGCGCGGCTGATGGCGGCTCCGAAGGCACCCGTGCTGAGCGTGAACGGCGCCTCGAAGGAGGCAGCGCTCGACGCGGCCATCTTCGGCGCCGAGGTGAGGCCTCACCTCGTCCACGAGGCGGTTCGGGCCGAGCAGGCCGCCCAGCGCGCCGGGACGTTCGCGACGAAGAGCCGCGGGCTCGTGTCGGGCGGGCGCTCGAAGCCGTGGCGCCAGAAGGGCACCGGCCGCGCACGCGCCGGCACTACGCGTGCCGCGCAGTTCACGCGGCGGCGGTCACGTGTTCGCGAAGGTCCCGCGCAGCTTCGACCTCAAGGTCAACCGGAAGGCGGCCAAAGCCGCCCTGCGGTCGGCTCTGGCCAGCCATGCCGGGGCAGGGACGTTCGCGCTCCTGGACGCGCAGTCGTTCGACGCGCCGTCGACGAAGTCCGCGAAGGCGTTCCTCGAATCGTCGAGTCTCGCGACACCGGTGGTCGTCGTGCTCACGGACGCCGAGGTCAATGCAGCCAAGTCGTTCCGCAACCTCCCGCGCGTTGCCGTCGTCGCTCCGTCCGAGCTCGAGGTCGGCGCCGTCCTGTGGGCGAACTCGCTCCTCGTGAGCGAGGCCTCGCTGCCCACCCTCGAGACGAGGGCCAAGTAGTGCACGCCCACCAGATCGTCCTCGCCCCGATCGTGTCGGAGAAGAGCTACCACGGCTCCGTGTACGGCAAGTACACGTTCCGGGTGCACGAGGACGCCCACAAGACTCAGATCCGCCAGGCGATCGAGGAGCTGTTCGAGGTCCACGTCGTCAGGGTCAACGTCTCCAAGGTCCAGCCCAAGCCGAAGCGGCGCGGGATGATCAAGGGCACGAAGCAGGGCTGGAAGAAGGCCGTCGTCCAGCTGAAGCCCGGCGAGACCATCGAGGTCTTCCAGGGAGCGCAGCTCTAGTGATCCTCCCGGCCACACCCGGCGGCGCCCGGCGCGCGATCACGCCGCGCCATGCTGCGTCCTCAGTCGACCCGATAGTGACCACTATCGGGTCTCCGTGCGTCCTTGCCTGGCTTGGTGCCCGCACCCCGGGCATTCACCAATGTGACCGGGATAATCACTGATGCCCGTCCGTCGCTTCAAGCCCACGAGCCCCGGCCGCCGCTTCATGACGGTCTCCGACTTCGCCGAGGTGACGAAGTCGAAGCCCGAGAAGGCGCTGACCGAGAAGCTGACCAAGAAGGGCGGCCGCAACGCGAACGGCCGCATCACGACCCGCCACCAGGGCGGCGGCCACAAGCGCCGCTATCGCGTGATCGACTTCAAGCGCACCAAGGACGGCATCCCGGCCAAGGTCGCCGCGATCGAGTACGACCCGAACCGGTCGGCCCGCATCGCGCTGCTCCACTACGCCGACGGCTTCAAGTCCTACATCCTCGCGCCGGCCGGCCTCCGCGTCGGCGCAGAGGTCCAGTCCGGCCCCGGGTCGGACATCAAGCCCGGGAACGCGCTCCCGCTCGAGACCATCCCGACCGGCACGCTCGTGCACAACGTCGAGCTCAAGCCCGGCAAGGGCGGCCAGATGGCCCGGTCCGCCGGCTCCGGCATCCAGCTCGTCGCCAAGGACCAGGGTTACGCGACGCTCCGGCTCCCCTCGGGCGAGATGCGGCGCGTGCTCCTCACCTGCCGCGCGACGATCGGTCAGGTCGGCAACGTGGATCACGGCAACATCACCGGCGGCAAGGCCGGCCGCTCGCGCTGGCTCGGCAAGCGACCCACCGTCCGCGGCTCGGCGATGAACCCGGTCGACCACCCGCACGGCGGCGGCGAGGGCAAGTCGAAAGGCGGCCGCCACCCGGTCACTCCGTGGGGCGTGCCGACGCTCGGCAAGCGGACCCGCGGCAAGAACAAGGAATCCGACAAGCTCATCGTCCGCGGCCGGCGCCGCGGGAAGGAGAAGCGTTAGGTGGCTCACCCGGCAACATTCGGCGGCGCCCGGCGCGCGATCACGCTGCGCCATGCTGCGTCCTCAGTCGCCCCGATAGTCTCAACTATCGGGGCTCCCTGCGTCCTTGCCTGGCTTGGTGCTCGCACCCCGGGCATCCACCAATGTCACCGGGAGAGCCACTGATGTCACGCTCCAGCAAGAAGGGGCCGTTCGTGGAGGAGCGCCTGCTCGCGCGCATCGTCGCGATGAACGAGGGCGGTCGCAAGCAGATGATCCGCACCTGGTCCCGCGCCTCGACGATCTTCCCCGACATGGTCGGCCATACGATCGCGGTCCACGACGGCCGCAAGCACGTCCCGGTGTTCATCTCGGAGCAGATGGTCGGCCACAAGCTCGGCGAGTTCGCTCCCACCCGCCATTTCCGCGGCCACGCCGGCGACTCGAAGACGCAGGTGAGACGGTGACCGACGCACGCCCGTATGTCGGCGCGACGGCCAAGTTCGTGAAGGTCACGCCCCGCAAGGCGCGCCTCGTCGCCGACCACATTCGCGGCCGTAGCGTCCCCGAGGCGCGGACGATCCTCGCGTTCATGCCTCGTGCTGCTGCCCGCGACCTCGAGAAGGTGCTGCGCAGCGCGGTTGCGAACGCCGAGTCGAACCCGAACCTGACCTGGAGCGGCGACGACCTCTACATCTCGGCCGTCTATGTCGACGAGGGCCCGACGCTGAAGCGCTGGCAGCAGCGCGCGCGCGGCCGCGTCAACCAGATTCTGAAGCGCACCTCACACATCACGATCAAGCTCGAGCAGCTCGAGACGCCCGAGCCCGGCAAGGGCTCGCAGGGGAGTCCCCCCGCAGCGGCCAGCAAGTCGAGGCGCCGCACCAGGAAGAAGGAGGTCGCAGCTTAAATGGGACAGAAGGTTCATCCGGGCGGCCTTCGGGTCGGCGTCATTCACGACTGGAAGTCGAACTGGATGGTCAGCTCGAAGGAGTTCGCCGGTGCCCTCCTCGAGGACATCAAGATCCGCGAGCACATCATCAAGAAGCTTTCCCACGCGGGGCTGTCGGACATCCTGATCCGCAAGGACAAGCAGCGGATCACGATCGACATCTACACCGCGCGCCCTGGCATCGTGATCGGCAAGTCGGGCGTCGAGGTCGACGCGCTGCGCAAGGAAGTGCATGCGCTCACCCGCAAGAACGTCCACATCAACATCAACGAGATCAAGCGCCCCGAGCTCGACGCGAAGCTCGTTGCCCAGTCGATCGCCGAGCAGCTCCAGAACCGCGTGTCGTTCAGGCGCGCGATGAAGCGCTCGCTCGCCTCCGCGATCCGCTCGGGCGCCGCCGGCGTGAAGGTGCAGTGCTCCGGCCGCCTCGGCGGCTCCGAGATGAGCCGCTCGGAGCAGTACTCCGAGGGACGCGTGCCGCTGCACACGATCCGCGCCGACATCGACTACGGCTTCACCGAGGCCAAGACCCCGACCGGGCGCATCGGCGTCAAGGTCTGGATCAACAAGGGCGAGATCATGCCCGCCGGGTACGGCGGCATCCCGGGCGGCGGCAAGGAGACCCGCCTGGGCGATCAGGACACCGCCCGCCGCCGCGGTGGAGTCACCGAGGGCCTCGGTGCCTCCCGCGAGGCAGGCCGCGGCCGCAGCCAGGATCGCGAGGGCCTCGGCCCCGTCCGCCGCGGCCGCCCCGGCCAGCGCGGCGGCAGGCCCGGCGGCCCCCGCCGCGATCGCGAGCAGCAGGCACCCGAGGCGGCCGAGCAGGTCGTCGCCGACACGCCGGCCACCGACACGCCGGCCGAGCAGGTCGTCCCCGAGGCCGCGACTCCTGTCGAGGCTCCGACGGCTCCGGTGGCCCCGGCCGCCCCGGCCGCAGAGGCGACGCCGAGGCCCCGCCGCCCGCGCCGGCCCGACGCTGCACCGACCCAGGCACCCGCCGCCGAGACACCGGCTCCTGCGGCACCCGCCGAGCCCTCCACCGAAAGCGGGGAGAAGGCCTGATGCTGCTCCCGAGGCGCACCAAGTACCGCAAGATGCACCGCGGCCGCCGGCGTGGCGAGGCGAAGGGCCAGTTCCAGGTCCAGTTCGGCGACTACGGGATCAAGGCGCTCGAGAACGGCTGGATCACCAACCGCCAGATCGAGGCCGCCCGGATCGCCATGACCCGCAAGATCCGCCGCGGCGGCAAGGTGTGGATCAACGTCTTCCCCGACAAGACCTTCACCAAGAAGCCGCTCGAGACCCGCATGGGCAAGGGCAAGGGCTCGCCGGAGGGCTGGGTCGCCGTGATCAAGCCCGGCCGGGTGATGTTCGAGCTCGCCGGCGTCCCCGAGCCGCTCGCGAAGGAAGCGCTGCGGCTCGCCGGGCAGAAGCTCCCGATCAAGACGAAGTTCGTGAAGCGCGAGAGCGGTGATCTGTATGCGGGCTAGAGACCTGCGTGGCATGAGCGCCGACGAGCTCGCCCAGAAGCTGATCGAGACGAGGAAGGAGCTCTTCAACCTCCGCTTCCAGTCGGCCACGGGCTCGCTCGAGGACACGACGCGGCTGAGCCACGCGCGCCGTGACATCGCCCGCATCCTCACCGTTCAGCTCGAGCTCGCGAAGGCGCAGAGCTAGGAAGGCACAAGATGGCAGACGAAGAGACCCAGGAAGAGACCAAGACCGAGCCAGTCGCACCCGAGGCTGTGGCCGAGGAGCCGGTGGCTGCCGAGGAGCCCGTGGCCGAAGAGGCCGCGGCCGAGGCTGCCGAACCGGAGGTGGAGCCGACGGCGGAGGCAGAGCCGGTGGCTGCGCCCGAGGCAGTGCCTGCTCCGGAGCCGGTGGCAGCGGCAGCCGCGCCCGAGGCGCCGGCGCGCACGAGGCGCAAGCGCCTTCCGCGTGCGGAGCGCCACAAGCACTCCAAGCCCGCGCGGGTTGCAGCGTCCGAGCGCAAGCCGATCGTTCGTACTCCCAAGCCCGAGTCGGTTCCCGGCCGCCGCCAGGAGCGTCGCGGAATCGTCGTCTCCGACAAGGGCGACAAGACGATCGTCGTCGCGGTCGAGACGATCCGGATCCACTCGAAGTACAAGAAGGTCATCCGGCGCTCGAGCAAGCTGCACGCGCACGACGAGGGCAACGCAGCCGGCATCGGCGACGTCGTCCGCATCGTCGAGACGAAGCCGCTCTCGAAGACGAAGCGCTGGCGTCTCGCCGAAATCGTGGACAAAGCTAAATGACCCTCCTGACACCGTCCTCCGGGCTTCTGGCCCGCTATCACGCAGCGCGCTGCTGCGTCCTCAGTCGCCTCGATAGTGGAACTATCCAGGCTCCCTGCGTCCTTGCATCGCTTGGTGCTAGCGACCCAGAAGCGCGGCAACGGCGCCAGGAGGGCCATTCATGATCCAGCAGGAGACCAGACTCAAGGTCGCCGACAACACGGGTGCGCGCGAGCTCCTCTGCATCCGCGTCGCCGGCGGCTCCCGCCGGCGCTATGCGCGGGTCGGCGACATCATCACGGCGACCGTCAAGGCGGCCGCGCCTCAGGGCGCGATCAAGAAGGGCGAGGTCGTCAAGGCGGTGGTCGTGCGCACGAAGAAGCCGTTCGGGCGCGACGACGGCACCCTGATCGCGTTCGACGAGAACGCCGCAGTCATCATCGACGCGCAGCGCAACCCGCGCGGCACCCGCATCTTCGGGCCCGTCGCGCGCGAGCTGCGCGAGAAGAACTTCATGAAGATCGTCAGCCTTGCTCCGGAGGTGCTGTAGATGAAGGTGAAGAAGGGCGACCTCGTGCAGATGCTGTCCGGCAAGGACCGCGGCAAGCAGGGCCGTGTCCTCGACGCGCAGCCGCGCGAGGGGCGCGTGATCGTCGAGAACCTGAACGTCGCGAAGCGGCACACCAAGCCGCGTCCGATGCGCGACGCGAACCGTATGGGGGGCCAGCAGATGATCCCCGGCGGGATCATCGAGAGGGCCGCCGCGGTTCCCGTGTCGAACGTCATGGTCGTCTGCCCGACCTGCAAGCTCCCGACCCGGATCGGCCACGCGACGAAGGTCGTGAAGGGCGAGACGATCAAGGTACGGGTCTGCAAGCGCGACGGCTGCGGGCAGGAGCTCGACAACTGATGGCCACCACCGAGACATACGTTCCGCGGCTCAAGCAGCGGTACAACGACGAGCTTCGGGAGCAGCTGCAGGAGCAGTTCGGCCTCGAGTCGATCATGCAGGTGCCGCGGATCACGAAGATCACGCTCAACATGGGCGTCGGCGAGGCGAAGACCGACGCGAAGGTGCTCGACGCGGCGATGGACGAGCTGACGATCATCGCCGGGCAGCGCGCCCAGATGCGTCGCGCCCGCAAGTCGGTCGCCCAGTTCAAGCTTCGCGAGGACATGCCCATCGGGACGCGCGTCACGCTGCGCGGCGACCGCATGTGGGAGTTCCTCGACCGCCTGATCTCGATCGCGCTGCCCCGCATCCGGGACTTCCGCGGCCTCTCGCCGAAGTCGTTCGACGGGCGCGGCAACTACTCGCTCGGGATCCGCGAGCAGATCATCTTCCCCGAGATCGACTACGACTCAATCAAGGAGATCCGCGGCCTCGACGTCGCGATCACGACGACTGCCACGAGCGACGAGCAGGCCGAGGCCCTTCTGCGGGGACTCGGGATGCCGCTAGCGACCGAGGCCGGAAGGGACGAATAGCCGAGATGGCAAAGAAATCGATGATCGCGAAGGCCGCGCGCCCCGCCAAGTACAAGGTGCGCAACTACAGCCGCTGCAATCGCTGCGGCCGGCCTCGCGCCGTGTTCAAGAAGTTCGGGCTCTGCCGGATCTGCCTGCGTGAGCTCGCCCATCAGGGCGTCATCCCCGGCATGACCAAGAGCTCCTGGTAGGAGGAAGCGATGCTGACCGACCCCGTAGCGGACATGCTGACCCGGATCCGCAACGCCAACAAGGCGTTGCACGAGCGGACCGAGATGCCGAGCTCCAAGCTCAAGGAGGAGATCGCGCGCATCCTCAAGGAGGAGGGCTACGTCCGCAACTACCACGTCGAGCCCGCCGGCGAGCTCCCCTACAAGGTGCTCGTGATCGAGCTCAAGTACGGGCGCGGCCGCGAGCGCGTGCTCACGGGCCTCAAGCGCATCTCGAAGCCGGGCCGGAGGATCTATGCCGGCAAGGACCGCCTTCCCCGCGTCCTCGGGGGCATGGGAACTGCAATCCTGTCCACGTCCCGCGGCGTGATCACGAGCCGCGCCGCCGAGGCCGAGGGCATCGGCGGCGAAGTGATCTGCTTTGTGTGGTAGGTGGACGGCTGTGAGCGATGGTTCTGCCATTTCGATGCTCGAAATGGCTAGTGGAGATGGATACATGAATTCGAGCAAAAACATGATGACTAGGCTGTCTTCCGTCGCTTCGGTCGGGAGCTTGTTGTGAGTCGGATCGGAAGACAGCCAATCGAAGTGCCCGCCGGGGTCAGCGTGACCGTCGACCCGGGCCGTGTCACCGTGCACGGGCCCAAGGGAGAGCTCCGCGCCCAGGTGCCGCAGCGCATGTCGATCGCGCAGGACGACGGGACGATCACCGTCACCCGACCGACCGACCGCGGCGAGGACCGCGCGCTCCACGGCCTGACGCGCACGATCGTCGCGAACATGGTCGAGGGTGTCACCAAGGGCTTCGAGAAGCGGCTCGAGATCCAGGGCGTCGGCTACCGGGCGGCGATGGCCGGCTCGAACCTCGAGCTCCAGGTCGGCTACTCGCACGTGGTCCGCGTCGTCCCGCGGCAGGGGATCGAGTTCGAGGTGCCGACCCCGACCCAGGTCACCGTGCGCGGCATCGACAAGCAGGCAGTCGGGCAGACCGCGGCCGAGATCCGCAAGGTTCGTCCGCCCGAGCCCTACAAGGGCAAGGGCATCCGTTACGAAGGCGAGCACGTACGCCGCAAGGTCGGGAAGAGAGCATGAGTCAGCTCACCGTCCGTGAGGCACGCCTCCGCCGTCATCGCCGCGTGCGGGGCAAGATCCGCGGCACCGCCGAGCGTCCGCGCCTGGCCGTATACCGCTCGAACCGTGGCATCTTCGCCCAGCTCGTCGACGACGACGCGGGCAAGACGATCGCGTCCGCATCGTGGACGACCGTCGGCGCCAAGGGCGACAAGTCCGAGCAGGCGACCGCGGTCGGTAAGGCGCTCGCCGCCGCCGCGGGCAAGGCCGGAATCGAGTCCGTCGTGTTCGACCGCGGCGGGTACCTGTACCACGGACGCGTGAAGGCTCTGGCCGACGGGGCTCGCGAAGGAGGACTGAAGTTCTGATGGCAGCAGTGGATATCGCCGAGAACAGGGAGCTGAAGGAGCGCGTCGTCGAGATCAACCGCGTCGCCAAGGTCGTGAAGGGTGGCCGGCGGTTCTCGTTCACCGCGCTCGTCGTGATCGGCGACGAGGTCGACCGCGTGGGCGTCGGCTACGGCAAGGCCCGCGAGGTCCCGCTCGCCATCTCGAAGGCCGTCGACGACGCGAAGAAGAACCTCTTCACCGTCCCGAAGCACGGGCAGACGATCACGCACGAGGTGCTCGGCCGCTTCGGCGCCGCCCGCGTGCTGCTGCGGCCCGCCTCGCCCGGCACCGGGGTCATCGCCGGCGGCGGCGTGCGCGCCGTGCTCGAGCTCGGCGGCATCCGAGACGTGCTCGCCAAGTCGCTCGGAACGACGAACCCGATCAACATGCTCAAGGCCGCCGAGGTTGCCCTCCGCGACCTGCGCCGCCCCGAGGAGGTTGCGGCGGCGCGCGGCAAGTCCGTGCGCGACGTGCTTCCCTTGCCTGCCCGGATACCCGCTGCCGTAGCCGATCCCGAGCCGGTGGTGGAGGAGCCCGACGTGCCGGCGGGAAACGAGGAGACCGAGGATGTCAAGGCTTAGGCTCACCCAGACCGGAAGCGCGATCGGGCAGTCGCCGCGGCATCGCGGGACTCTGCGCGCGCTCGGGCTCGGACGGATCGGCAAGTCCCGTGAGCACGACGTGACCCCGTCCCTCGAAGGCATGCTTCGGAAGGTCCGCCACCTCCTGAAGGTGGAGGAGATCTGATGCCCGAAGACCTCAACCTCTCGAATCTCTCCCCGGCGCAGCCGCGCAAGGAGCGCAAGCGCGTCGGCCGCGGCATGGGCTCGGGCAAGGGACGCTACTCCGGCCGCGGGATCAAGGGCCAGAAGTCGCGCGCCGGCTCGCACTACATGCGCGCCGGCTTCGAGGGCGGCCAGATGCCGCTGACGATGCGCCTCCCCAAGCTGCGCGGCAACACCTCCCGCGACGCGATGCCGATCGGGCCGTTCCGCACCTACTCCCAGCCCGTGAACCTTCGCGACCTCGACCGCTTCGAGGCCGGCGAGGACGTCACGCCCGAGTCGCTGAAGGCCAAGGGCCTCATCCGCTCGATCCGCAAGGACGTGAAGCTCCTGGGCGTCGGCGAGCTGACGAAGAAGCTCTCGATCACGGTGCACGGAGCCTCGGCGACCGCCCGCGAGAAGGTCGAGGCCGCCGGCGGCACCCTCACCCTGCTCAAGGAGCCGACCGTTCGGCGGAAGCGCCGGCCGGCCAAGAAAGGCCGGCCCGCGGAGTCGGAGGTGGAGGCCGGCGAGGACGCCGTCGCCGCCGATCTCGACGCGGAGGAGGCTGGGCCCGATGCCGTCTAGCCTTCTGCGCGGAGCGTAGAAGGCATGCTTTCCTGGCTCGCCAACGCCTGGCGGGTTCCGGATCTCCGGCGCCGGGTGCTGTTCACCGCCGGGATCCTGGCCGCCTACCGGCTCGGGTCGTGGATCCCGGCGCCGGGCGTGAATGCGTCCGCGATCTCCGGCCTCTTCGGGGGCGGGGTCCTGGGCCTGCTCAGCCTCTTCAGCGGCGGCGCGCTCGCCCGTTTCTCGATCTTCGCGCTCGGGATCATGCCGTACGTCACGGCGTCGATCGTCCTCCAGCTCCTGACGGTCGCCGTGCCGAGCCTCGAGCAGCTCAAGCGCGAGGGCGAGTCGGGCTACGCCAAGATCACGCAGTACACCCGCTTCAGCACCGTCGGTATCGCCGCGGCGCAGGCGGCCGGGTACGCCTATCTCTTCCATCGCACCGGCGGGCTCAAGCTCGACACGGGCCGGCTCGTGCTGATCATCATCACGCTGACTGCCGGGACGACCCTTCTCATGTGGATGGGCGAGCAGATCACCAAGCGCGGGATCGGAAACGGGATCTCGCTGCTGATCTTCGCCTCGATCCTCACCTCGGCGCCTGCCGGCATCCACGCCTGGCTGAACGGGCCGCCGGTCGAGAAGCTGTTCTTCCCGATCGTCGCGCTCGGCGTGGTCGTGTCGGTCGTGTTCGTCCAGGAGGGCCAGCGCCGGATCCCGATCCAGTACGCGAAGAGGATGGTGGGGCGCCGCCAGATCGGTGGGCAATCGACCTACATGCCGCTGCGCGTGAACATGGCCGGCGTCATCCCCGTCATCTTCGCCGCGACGCTGCTCGCGCTCCCGCAGACGCTCGGCTCGTTCTTCCCGAACACACAGCACTTCATCAACGCCAACCTCTCGCCGCAGTCGTGGACGTATCTGGCGGTCGAGGCGCTCCTGATCATCGTCTTCACGTTCTTCTACACCGCAGTGCAGTTCAACCCGGTCGACCAGGCCGACGAGCTTCGCAAGTACGGCGGGTACATCCCCGGCATCCGGCCCGGCCCGCCGACGGCGGTGTACCTCGACCGCGTGCTGACGAGGCTCACGCTGCCGGGCTCGCTGTTCCTCGCGGCGGTCGCGCTCGTCCCCTCGATCTTCATCAACGAGTTCAACTTCTCGCAGGCCACTTCGCGCGCGCTCGGAGGCACCTCCGTGCTGATCGTCGTCGGCGTCGCCCTCGACACGATGCGCCAGATGGAATCGCAGATGATGATGCGCTCGTACGAAGGCTTCCTACGTTGAACCTCGTCGCGTGTTACCACGGGGTCAGGTCTCACACTGGAGCAACTCCCGTGACGGTGCTCGGCGGCGGTGGTCAGTGTGAGACCTGACCCCAAGGATTCGCGCAAGAACCCCAAGGATTCGCGCAAGTGAACCTCCTCATCCTCGGTCCTCAGGGGGCCGGCAAGGGGACCCAGGCCAAGCGGATTGCGGCGGACTACGCGATCCCGCACATCTCCAGCGGGGACATGTTCAGGGAGGCGATCGCCGCCGGGAGCGAGCTCGGCCGCCAGGTCGCGCCGATTCTCGCGAGCGGCCACCTCGTTCCCGACTCGATCACCGTCGCGCTGATCCAGGAGCGGCTGGGGGACCCCGATGCGCTCGACGGCTTCATCCTCGACGGGTTTCCGCGGAACGAGCCGCAGGCCGTCGCGCTCGACGACATGCTCGCGAAAATCGGCCGGGGGCTCGATGCGATCCTGTTCCTCGACCTCCGCGACGACGTCGCCACCGGGCGGATGCTCAGGCGCGCCGAGGACGAGAGCCGCCCCGACGACACCCCCGAGGTGATCGCCAAGCGCCTCGAGACCTACCATGCCGAGACGGAGCCGATCATCGAGCACTACCGCGTGACCGGCCGCCTCGTGCCGGTGCACGCGGAGCGGACGGTCGACGAGGTCTACGCCGAGATCCAGGACGCACTCGCTACGGTGGAAGCATGATCATCAGGAAGTCCGCCCGCGAGATCGAGCTGATGGCAGCCGCCGGCGCCGTCGTCGCGGGCACGCTCGCGCTCCTCGAGGAACGGCTCGAGCCCGGGATCACGATGGCCGAGCTCGACCTGATCGCCGAGAGCTACATCCGCTCCCAGGGCGGGATCCCGACCTCCAAGGGCTACAAGGGCGCCGGCGGCGTCCCGTTCCCGACCGCGACGTGCATCTCGCCGAACGACGTGATCGTCCACGGCATCCCGAACGGCTATGTGGCGCGCGAGGGCGACATCATCTCGTTCGACATCGGCGTGACCAAGGACGGCCTCATCGCCGACTCGGCTGCGACATTCCCCGTCGGCGAGATCTCGGTGGAGGCACAGCGCCTGCTCGAGGTCTGCCGTACCGCGCTCGACGCGGGGATCGACGCCGCCCAGATCGGATCCGTCGTCGGTGACATCTCCGCCGCCGTGCAGACCGTCGTGGAGGACGCCGGGTTCTCCGTCGTCCGCAGCCTCGTCGGCCACGGGGTCGGGAAGTCCTACCACGAGGAGCCCCAGGTGCCGAACTTCGTCACTCCCTATCGCGGCCCCCGGCTCGTCGAGGGGATGACGATCGCGATCGAGCCGATGATCACCGCCGGCGAGGCCGAGGTGCATCTGCACGACGACGGCTGGACGATCTCGACCGACGATCGCTCCCTGACGGCGCACTTCGAGCACACCGTCGCGATCACCGCCGACGGCCCGCGCATCCTCACGAAGCCCGCGAGGGTCCTGGTACCATGACTTTGCGCGGCGAGAGCCGCGTATTTGTCTGCGAAACAGCGATTTGTCGAGAGAATTAGAGGGGGATTGGCCAACAAGGAAGAGAAGATCGAGGTCGAAGGTGAGGTCACCGAAGCCCTGCCGAGCACGATGTTCCGTGTCAAGCTCGATGGGGGTCACGACGTCCTCACGACGATCTCGGGAAAGATGCGCAAGCACTACATCCGCATCCTCCCCGGGGACAAGGTCAAGGTCGAGTTGTCCCCCTACGATCTCACGCGTGGTCGAATCACCTACAGGCATCGATCTTGAGAACCCAGGTCTTGAGAACCCAGGTCTTGAAAGGCATCTCACTATGAAGGTCCGTCCGTCCGTCAAAGCGATGTGCGAGCACTGCCGTGTGATCAAGCGGCACGGCCGCACCATCGTCATCTGCAGCAACAACCCGCGCCACAAGCAGAGGCAGGGCTAGCGCATGGCGAGAATCGCCGGGGTCAACCTCCCCAACCAGAAGCGGCTCGAGATCGGCCTGACCTACATCTACGGGATCGGCCGGCCGACCGCGCTGCAGATCGCCTCCGCCCTCGGGCTCTCTCCCGACACGAAGGTGCGCGACCTGACCGAGGACGAGGTTGCGAAGCTCCGCGACTACATCGACGAGCATCACCAGGTCGAGGGCGACCTGCGACGCGAGCGCACCCAGGCGATCAAGCGGCTGTCCGAGATCGGCGCCTACCGCGGGCTGCGGCACCGTCGCGGGCTGCCGGTGAACGGGCAGCGCACGAAGACGAACGCCCGCACTCGCAAGGGCCCCAAGAAGACCGTCGGCCGCGGGAAGAAGGCGAAGTAATGGCACCTCCTCGCAAGGCTGCGACCCGGGGCCGGGCACGGCGCCGCGTGCGCAAGAACATCGCGATCGGCCAGGCGCACATCAAGACGTCGTTCAACAACACGATCGTTGCGCTCACCGATCCGCAGGGCAACGTGATCGTCTGGGAGTCGGCCGGCTCGGCCGGCTTCAAGGGCTCACGGAAGTCGACGCCGTTCGCGGCGCAGGTGACCGCCGACGCCGCCGCCCGCAAGGGCATGGAGCACGGCCTCCAGAAGGTCGAGGTCTTCGTCAAGGGCCCCGGCTCCGGCCGCGACACCGCGATCCGCTCGCTGCAAGCTGCCGGCCTCGAGATCATCGGCGTCAAGGACGTCTCCCCGCAGGCCCACAACGGCGTCCGCGCCAAGAAGCGGAGGCGTGTCTAGCTCATGGCCCGCGATCGTTCACCCAAGTGCAAGCAGTGCCGCCGCGAGGGCATGAAGCTCTTCCTGAAGGGCGAGCGCTGCCTGACCGAGAAGTGCGCCGTCGAGCGCCGCAGCTACCCGCCGGGAGAGCACGGCCGGGGGCGCATCAAGCAGTCCGAGTACCTGCTCCAGCTGCGCGAGAAGCAGAAGGCCCGCCGGTACTACGGCCTGCTCGAGGCCCAGTTCCGCACCTACTACGAGAAGGCGAACCGGCAGGGCGGGGTGACGGGCGAGAACCTGCTCAGGCTCCTCGAGACCCGTCTCGACAACGTCGTGTACCGCCTCGGCTTCGCCGCCTCACGCGCCCAGGCGCGCCAGCTCGTACGGCACGGCCACTTCGCCGTCAACGGCCGGCGGGTCAACATCCCGAGCTACGGTGTGCGTCCCGACGACATCGTCACGCTCAAGTCCGGCTCGACCGCAGAGCAGGTCATCCGCGACGCTACCGACCTCACCGCAGCCGTCGCCCCGTGGCTCCAGGCGGATCACGAGGGCCTCACGGGCAAGGTGCTGAAGTGGCCGGAGCGCGAGGAGATCGACACCCCTGTTGCCGAGCAGCTCATCGTCGAGCTGTACAGCAAGTAGCAGGGAGATCGCGTCCCGCGATTTCCCTAGAGAGAAAGGATCCAACTTGGCTAGTCGTTCCACTGTGATGGACTTCCAGGTCCCGAAGATCACCCACGAGGAGGTCAAGGAGAACCGCGGGGTCTTCGTGATCGAGCCGCTCGATCGCGGCTTTGGCTACACGTTCGGCAACTCGCTGCGCCGCGTGCTGCTCTCGTCGCTCGAGGGCGCCGCCGTCACCTCGGTGAAGCTCGAGGGCGTCGCGCACGAGTTCACCACCCTTCCCGGCGTCCGCGAGGACGTCACCGACATCCTGCTCAACCTCAAGCAGCTCGTCTGCGTCCTGCACGGCGACTCCCCGGAGGTCGAGGTCCGGCTCACCGCCAAGGGCGAGGGCACCGTCACCGCCGCAGACATCGAGGTCCCCGCCGATCTCGAGATCCTGAACCCCGACCTCGAGATCGCGAACATCTCGTCCAAGGGCCGCCTCGAGATCACGCTGACGATCGGCCGCGGCCGCGGCTACGTCCCCGCCGAGGGGAACCGCGGTCATGCACACACGATCGGCGTCATCCCGGTCGACTCGATGTTCTCGCCGATCCGCCGCGTCGCCTACGACGTCGAGGCGGCCCGCGTCGGGCAGCGCACCGACTACGACAAGCTCATTCTCGACGTCACGACGAACGGCTCGATCGACCCGAAGGACGCGGTCGGTCAGGCGGCGGAGATCCTCATCCGCCAGCTCGCGATCTTCACCGATCTCGACAGGATCGAGGGCTTCGGGACCGAGGTCGCTCCGCTCGACGGCAGCGCCATGGTCGATGTCTCCCTCGCCCACGGGATGGAGAACTTCCCGATCGAGGAGCTCGAGCTCGGCGTCCGCTCGTACAACTGCCTGAAGCGCGTCGGCATCGAGACGATCGGCGACCTCGTGACGAAGACGGAGAACGAGCTCGCCTCGATCCCGAACTTCGGCAAGAAGTCGATCGAGGAGGTCAAGGAGACTCTCGGCCAGCACGGCCTGCGGCTCCGCGGCGACAACGGAGGCTCGGACCTCCAGGCATGAGGCACCAGCGCTCGGGAAAGAAGCTCGGTCGCGACTCGGCTCACCGCCGGGCCCTGTACGCCAACCTGGCGTCGCAGCTGATCGAGCACGAGCGCATTCAGACGACGCTCGCAAAGGCGAAGGCGGTCAAGCCGCTCGCGGAGCAGATGATCACGCTCGGCCGGCGGGGCGATATCCATGCGCGCCGCCAGGCCGTGGCGTTCCTCGGCTCGAAGGACATCGTCCACAAGCTGTTCGACGAGCTCGGCCCGCGCTACGCCGAGCGGCCGGGCGGCTACTCCCGCATTCTGAGGCTCGGCCCGCGCCCGGGCGACGCAGCGGAGATGGTCTACCTCGAGCTCGTCGACACACCGCTCGTGTTCAAGACGAGGGTCGAGGACGTGCCCGAGGAGGCGGACGGTGAGGAGCCGGAGGCCGAAGCCGACGTGGCCGAGGGGGAGCCGGAGCCCGAGGACGGCGAGCCCGAGCCCGAAGGCGAAGAGCCGACTGCAGAGGCCGAGGGCGAAGAGCCCGAAGCCGAGAAGTCTTCGAGCTAGAGCGCGACGCCGAGCGTCACGCTCACGGCGACGATCACCGCGCCTGCGAGCGACACGGCCGCGAGCGAGGTCGCGAAGCTCGTCGAGAAGAACCGTGCCCGCAGCCAGGCGAGAGCGATCAGCTCGAAGCCGACAACGAGGAGTGCGGTCACGAGGGCAGCGTGGTATGCCGGGATGAGGAACGGCAGGGAGTGCAGGATCCCGCCGATGAAGGTGCCGACGCCTGTGATCCCGCCCCGTACGAACGGGCTGCCTCGCCCGGTCAGCTCACCGGTGTCGGAGAGCCCCTCCGAGAAGGCCATCGAGATTCCGGCGCCGAACGAGGTTGCGAGCCCGGCGACGAACGCGTAGAAGGGCTTGTGGCTGATGATCGCGACGGAGAAGATCGGGGCGAGGGTCGAGAGCGAGCCGTCGATGAGCCCGACCATCGCCGGCTGCACTCGTTGAAGGAGGAATTCGTGTTCGTTCGCGGCTGTCATCTCTTATAGTGTACCCGACAATCTGCAAGGCACTAGAGCATGAGGCAGTCCTGACAAGTCCCGTCAGGAGAGCCTGACGTGCGTCTGAAGCTCACCGTCGCCTACGACGGCACCGCCTTTCGCGGGTGGGCGCGCCAGCCGGGGCAGCGCACGGTCGAGGGCGTCATCCTCGAGGCGCTCGACCGCGTCTACGAGTCGGCCGACCGGCTTGTCGTTGCGGGCCGCACCGACACCGGGGTGCATGCGCTCGCGAACGTCGTCTCCGTCGATGTCTCCGGTGGGCCCCCGGTCTCACGTGCGGTCGAGGTGATGAACGCCGCGCTTCCCACCGATGTCGCCGTGGTCCATGCCGACGAGGCCGCGCCGGACTTTCACGCCCGTCACTCGGCTCGGTCGCGCTCGTACCGCTATCGCATCTGGCGCCTCCGGGCCCGCTCGCCCTTCGAGGCGAACCGGTCGCTCTGGCACCCCAGGCCACTCGAACTGCAGCGCCTTCAGGCCTCCGCCGCGATGGTCGTGGGCGAGCATGACTTCCGCGCCTTCACCCCGGCCGAGACCCAGCACAAGGCGTTCGTCCGCGTCGTCGAGGACGCGCGCTGGTACGACCGGCACGAGGCGGTCGAGCTCGAGATCACGGCCGACTCCTACCTCCGGCACATGGTGCGAACACTCGTCGGGACGATGCTCGAGAAGGACCCCGGCGACTTCCTGAAGCTCCTCCAGGGCGCTCCGCGCTCGGCCGCGGGCTCGACCGCGCCGGCATCGGGGCTCTACCTCGTCAGCGTGCGCTACGACGGTGATTCGGTGAAGGTGTCGGACACCCCCTACGACCCGGCGTCGCAACCCGAGGCTCGGATGGGTGTCCGACACCGCCTTGAAGGCCTTGCCTGACGATGCGTCCAGAGCGGTGTCGGACACGAGCTAGCTTCGCCGTCGCACGGTGACACGGCTTGTCGTGTCCGACACCGGCGCGGCTACGATCGGCCGGGTGCGGTTTCCGGTCGTCCTGTTCGATCTCGACGGCACCGTCGTCGACTCAGGCGGGATCATCCTCGCCTCGATGCGCCATGCCACGCGAGCGGTGCTCGGGCGCGAGATTCCCGACGAGGCGCTGATGGCGACGGTCGGCGGGCCGGGGCTCGAGGCGCAGATGCTCGAGTTCGGCGGGCCGGAGAACCTCGATGCCCTCGTCACGACGTATCGCGCCCACAACGAGCCGCTCCACCGGGAGCTGAAGCTCTTCGCCGGGATGGACGATGTCCTGATCGCGCTCAAGGACGATGGGAGGAAGCTCGGACTCGTCTCGGCGAAGCGCCGCGCCACCGTCGAGCTCGCGTTTGCTGCCACCGAGATCGGCCACCTGTTCGACGTCGTGGTCGGCGGGGATGAGGCCGAGCGCCAGAAGCCTGCGCCCGATACGCTCCTGCTCGCGCTCGAACGGCTCGGCGAGAGCCCGTCCCGTGCGGTCTACGTCGGCGACTCACCGTTCGACATGGCCGCCGCGAAGTCGGGCGGCCTCCACGCGATCGGCGTCGCGTGGGGCGGCGTCCACGGGAGCTCGGCGCTCGCCGAGGCCGACGAGATCGTCGACTCGCCGAAGGAGCTCCTTGCCGCCCTCTGAGGCCGCCGGCCGGGTTGCCGAGCTTCGCGACCGGCTCAACCGCTGGTCGTACGAGTACCACGTTCTCGACGCGCCCTCCGTGGACGATGCGGAGTACGACCACGACTACGACGAGCTCGTCTCGGTCGAGCAGCAGCACCCCGAGCTCGTCACGCCCGACTCGCCAACCCAGCGGGTGGGTGCGCCCCTCTCCGACAAGTTCGCCAAGGTTCGCCATCTCGAGCCGATGGGCTCGCTCGACAAGGTCACGACGACCGAGGCCCTCGAGAAGTGGGCGAGCGACGTCCGCAAGCGCCTCGCAGCCACGTCCGAGCTCGCCGACGAGCCGGTCGCCTACGTGATCGAGCCGAAGATCGACGGCCTGGCGATCAACCTCACCTACGAGGGCGGCCTGCTCGTGCGCGGCGCGACGCGCGGCGACGGGGTCGAGGGAGAGGACGTGACGGTCAACCTCCGCACGATCGGCTCGGTCCCGCTGCGGATGAGGGGTGACGATCCGCCGGCGCTGCTCGAGGTCCGCGGCGAGGTGTACCTGCCGCTCTCCGGCTTCCGCGAGCTGAACGCGAGGCTCGCCGGGACGAGCCAGAAGCTCGCTCCCAACCCGCGGAACGCCGCCGCCGGGTCGCTTCGACAGAAGGACAGCGGGATCACAGCCTCTCGTCCCCTCGCGATGTGGGCCTACGGGATCGGCCGTAACCGAGGGCGTCGAGGTCGCCTCCCACTGGGAGACCCTCGCCTGGCTCCGCGAGCACGGCTTCCGCACGAACCCACACGCCGAGCGGCTCGAGACGATCGAAGAGGTCGCAAAGGCCTGCCACGACTGGGAGCACCGGCGCCGGGAGCTCGACTACGAGATCGACGGCATCGTCGATCAAGGTCGACTCGCACGCCGAGCAGGCCGTGCTCGGCGCACTTCACTCGCGCCCGCGCTGGGCCCGCGCGTTCAAGTGGGCGCCGCGACGGCTCAGACGAAGCTCGTCCAGATCGCGATCCGCGTCGGGCGCACCGGCGCGCTGAACCCGTGGGCGATCCTCGAGCCGGTCGAGGTCGGCGGCGTCACGGTCTCGCGCGCGACGCTCCACAACGAGGAGGACATCAACCGCAAGGAGATCCGCGAGGGCGACGTCGTGATCGTCCAGCGCGCCGGCGACGTGATCCCGCAGGTCGTCGGCCCGGCCGGGCCGCACGCGCCGGGGACGAAGGAGTTCCGGATGCCCGAGCGCTGCCCGCTCTGCGACACGCCGATCGTGAAGCCCGAGGGCGAGGTGATGCACCGCTGCCCCAACCGCGCCTGCCCATCGCGCGGCCTCGAGACGCTGATCAACTGGGTGACGGCTGCGGCCGACATCGAGGGCGTCGGCGAGCAGTTCGTCCGGCGGCTCTGGGCCGTGGGGCTCCTGCGCTCGATGCCCGACCTCTACCGGCTGACCGCCGAGCAGCTGCTCGAGCTCGACGGCTACGGGGAGATCTCGGCGCGTAACGCGATCGCCGCGATCGAGCAGTCGAAGCAGGTCCCGTTCCGGCGCGTCCTCTTCGGGCTCAACATCCCCGACGTCGGCTGGGTGACGGCGCAGAACCTCGCCCGCCACTTCGGCTCGGTCGACGCGCTGATCGCCGCGTCGCCCGAGGAGCTCGCCGAGTGCGAGGGGATCGGCCCCGAGCGGGCCGAGGCGATCGCCGAGTGGTTCGCCGACGAGGACAACCTCCGGCTCGTCGAGGAGCTGCGCGGGCTCGGCCTCGTCTTCGACGCCGACGAGGACGACCGCCCGATCGAGGGCCCGCTGACCGGCAGCCAGTACGTGATCACCGGGACGCTCGAGGGGTTCACCCGCGAGGAGGCGAGCTCGGCGCTCGAGGCGCAGGGGCGCCAAGGTGTCGGACAACGTCTCGAAGAAGACGACCGGGGTGATCGTGGGCGAGAGCCCCGGGCTCGAAGGCGGCGAAAGCGCAGTCACTCGGCGTGCCGATCCTCGGCGAGGCCGACCTGCGCGAGCTGCTCCGCTAGACTCGGCGAGCAGGGCCTTCGCCACGCCGTCCTCGGCGGTGTGCGCGGCCCAGTAGTCGACCGGGTGGCCGTTCTCGATCGCGACGAACGCGAAGCGGCGCCCGACGTAGCCGGAGAGCGCCGAGGCGATGTCGGTCGTCCCGGTCTTCGCACGCAGCATCGCTGTGCTTCGGGTCGTCCAGCAGCCGGTGGCGCATCGTCCCGGTGACGCCGGCGACCGGCAGCGCATTCCAGACGATCTCGCGCATCGCCGGGTCGTTCCACATCTTGACGAGCAGGCCTGTGAGCTCGCGCGCGGTCACGCGGTCGTCGCGGGAGAGCCCCGAGCCGTCGGCGATGTGGACGCCCGCGACCGGGATGCCGCGCGGCCAGGAGATCGCGTCTCGTCACCGCGGCTCCCGCCGCGGTCGTGCCCTGCCCGAGCGTCTTGTAGCCGATCGTCTTCAGCACCATCTCGGCGGTGAAGTTGTCGCTCCAGTGATCCATGAACTGGAGGACCTCGGAGAGAGGCTCGGAGTAGACCGTCGCGAGCGGAACGGCTCCCCGGCCCGCGGTGCGCGTGCTCGCTCCCCTCGCGACGATGCCGCGGGCGCGGAGCAGGCGGTCGAGCTCGGCGGCGGCGGCGAGCGGCGGGTCCGCGACGAGGCGCCCGTTGCGCGCGGCGCGGTCGACGACGAGGGCGGAGAGCGGCGGCGACTCGATCCCCTCGAACGAGGGCAGCCAGCCGTCGGCCACCCGCTTCGAGTCGAATGCGGACGCGTCGCCGGCGATCCCGCCGGTCACGCGCCGGATCCCCTCGCGCCACAGGATCCCGACGAGGCGCTCGAGATCGTCCGCTGGTGAGCGTCGGGTCGCCGAAGCCCTTGAGGATCAGCCGGCCCTGCCACGTGCTGCCGACCCGGCGGCCCTCGCCGAGCACCTCCGTCGGCCAGCGGTACGAGGGGCCGAGCTCGACGAGCGAGGCATAGGTGACGCGAGAGCTTCTCGTTCGACGCCGGCTCGAGCGAGAGATCGGGGTTCCGCGCGAAGACGACTCTTCCCGTCGAGAGCTCGACCACCATCGCGGTCGACGAGGTCGAGACGACGCCTGGCACCTGGAAGGTCCCGGCGAGCCTCGCGTGCAGGGCACCGGAGCCGGCGAGAGCGGGGCTAGCCGAGAGCGCCAGGATCGAGACGAGGGCGAAGAGGGAGCGCTTCACCACCCGGCATTCTGCGGGACGCATCGGTCCCCTGCCCGATCGAGGACTAGGCAAGGCCCGAGCGCACGGCGAACACCGCTGCCTGGATTCGGTTCTCGATCTGCAGCTTCATCAGGATGTTCGAGATGTGGTTCTTCACCGTCTTCGGGCTGATGTGCAGCTCGGCGGCGATCTGGGCGTTGTCGTTCCCGTTCGCGAGCAGCCGCAGCACCTGCAGCTCGCGGTCCGAGAGCTGCGAGGCGACCGAGTCGCTCACGGGCGGAGGCGCCCGAGGCGCGAAGAGCTGGAGCACCTTGGACGCGATCGCCGGCGAGATCAGCGACTCGCCGTTCGCGGCGGCGCGGATGCCGGCGAGGAGATCGTCGATCGAGGAGTCCTTGAGCAGATAGCCGCAGGCGCCCGCCATGATCGCGTCCATCACGTCGGCGTCCTGGTCGGACGCGGACAGCACGAGGACGCGGGTGAGAGGCGCGGACATCGGCGATCCTGGCCGTCGCCTCGGCGCCGCTGATTCCCGGCATGTTGAGGTCCATCACGACGACGTCCGGCGCCAGGGATCTGATCGCGGCTATCGCGTCGCCGCCCGTGCGCGCCTCGCCGACCACGTCGACGCCCTCGGCCTCGAGCAGCGTGCGAAGGCCTGTGCGGAAGAGGTCGTGATCGTCGACGAGGAGAACGCGGGGGGAGCTCTCGGCCGCGCTCCGCGGCGACTCGATGGACGCCTTCCCCTCCTCGGGAGCGCTCGACAGGAGGTGGAGCCTAGTCGAGGGCAATCGTGATCGTTCGCCGGCCCCAGGCATACGCCTGGGCCGGGGTCGGGAACCAGAGGTCGACGGACGAGCCGTACACGCCGGTGTCGGCCGCGACTGCGACGCCGTATCCGGGGACGACGATGCGCGTGCCGAGCGGGATCACCGACGGGTCGACGGCGGCGATGCCCCAGCCGACGGGAAGGCCCGTTGCCGTGTGCCCCGAGAGGTCGTAGCCCGTGGCGACGACGGTCAGCGTCCGTCCGTCCGCCGCGAGCGGTCGCGACCGCCGTCGCTGCCGGTGCCGACACGTCCGCGCTGGCGGATCGGGGCGGAGGCGCCAGCAGCTGCGATTTCGTGTCGGCCGCGGTCGCCTGCGCGTCGATCTGCGAGATCCGCGCCGCGTCGAGCGAGCGCCGGCGGGCGAGGTCGTCGATATAGGCGGCGCGATCGGCACGGACCTGCTCGAGCCGAGACACGGTGCCGGCGGCGGCGGCGGCCGTCGCGGCGAGCGTCCGCGCCCGCCCTGCGAGCTCTCGCCGCAGCTCGATCGTGTGTCGCCTGGCGGCCTGCACCTGGAGCAGCACGTCGGCGTCGGCGGCGGTCACCCGGTTGTAGTCGTCGAGCTGGTTCATGCGCGTCCTCGAGCGACTTGGCGCCCATGAGGATGTCGAGCGAGCTCGTCGTGCCGTGCGCGTACATGAACCGAAGCCGGGTCGCGAGGTGGAGCTGCGAGGCCCTCGTGTTCGTGCGCGCAAGCTCGAGGGCCCGGCGGAGGACTGCGCGCTCCGCGACGAGCCTTCCCTGGGCCGCACGGAGGGTCTCGAGCTGGTCTCTTGCCGCGGTCAGGCGCGCGTCGAGCGAGTACAGCTCGAGCACGGCCGCGCGGCCCTTGGCGGCGAGCCCGGCATCGTCGGCGCTGCAGCGCGGCGACCGACGGGCGGGCCGGCGCCCGCTGCCGGCCGGGAGCGCGAGCATGCAGACGGCCCGCCGCCACGCCCGGCAGCCACACCAGCTTCGCCGTTGCTTGCCCAGAGCAAGGGCGGGACCGTACCACAGTTCCACCTGCATTTCACGCGTAAGCGAGCCAGGTTGACGGAGGTGTCTCGGCAGCTTCTGGGACGGTACCCGGTTGCACCGGATCCGAACAGATTGCTAACCTGCTCGACTTGTGACGTGCCGGCCCCACCCGGTGCGCCGAGCCCGATCCAGCTCTCGAGCTGGTCGAGGAGCGGGCCGGTGCCGTACGTGTTGCTCGCGATCGTGGCGGCGCTCCTTGCGGCCTCCCAGGCTGTCGCCGACCCCTCGCCGACGATCGCCGCGAAGCAGGCCGAGGCGCAGCAGGTGATCGCCGAGATCAACCAGCTCGAACGTCAGCCTCGATCGCTCGAACGAGCTCGTGAACCTCGCGAACCTGAAGCTGCACGCAGGTGAAGCACGAGATCGCGGTCAACCGCCGCGAGCTCGTCGGTCGCGAAGCGGAACCTGGCCCGCAGCCGGTCGGTCGATCGCGGAGCGCCTCGTCACGCTCTACACGGGCGGGTCGACCTCGACCCTCGACGTGATCCTCGGCGGCCATACGCTGGGGGAGATCCTGAACCGGATCGACACCGCGAACCGCGTCTCGACGGTCGACGCGCAGGTGGCAACCCAGGTGCAGCGCTTCCAGGTCTCGGTGCTTCGTGCGCGAACGCGCGCTGCGGCCGAGCGCATCCAGGTGCAGCGGCTGGTCGCCGAGCGTGCGGCGCAGCAGCATGCGATCGAGGTGCGACTGGGCGAGCGCCGCTCGCTCCTCGGCTCGCTGAACGGCGAGGTGGCGCGCCTGATCGCGGCGCAGCAGGCCGCACAGCTCAGGGCCGCGCGGGCGGCGCAGGTCCGCGTCGCCGACGTCCAGACGCAGGCGACCCAGGTCTACGCCGATACCGCCGTCGGCGCGACCGCCGCGACGCCAGAGGGCGCGACGGTCGTCCCGCCGTCGCAGTACTCCGGGCGTCGTCGGCGTGGCGATGTCCGAGATCGGCACGCCGTACCAGTGGGCGGGCTCCTCGCCCGGCGGGTTCGACTGCTCCGGCCTCGTGATGTACGCCTACTCGCAGATGGGCGTCTCGCTCCCGCACTCCTCCTACGCGATGTGGAGCGACGGTGTCTCGGTGCCGAGAGGACCAGCTCCAGCCCGGCGACATCGTCTTCTTCGACGGCCTCGGGCACGTCGGGCATCTACATCGGCGGCGGCGAGTTCGTCCACGCCCCGCACACCGGCACCGTGGTGCAGGTCTCGAGCCTCGACTCGGGCTCGTACGCGTCGGGGTACGTCGGCGCCAGACGCGTCAATTGACGCTCGGCTGAAGTACCGTCGCCCTGTGCGCGAAGGAGACGGTTTCCGTTCCGCGAAAGGTGGGGACCCTCCCTACACTTTCTCCTGCTGATGCGGACAACCTGGAACGGATCGATCTCCTTCGGCCTCGTGAACATCCCGGTCGGGCTTTCGCCTGCGACCGCGTCGTCGGCGCGCCAGTCGGACGTCCAGTTCAAGCTGCTCCACCGCACCTGCCTGACGCCGGTCAGGCAGAAGCGGTGGTGCCCCGTCCACGAGGTGGATCTCGGGCCCGACGAGATCGTTCGCGGCTGGGAGGTCGCCAAGGGCCAGTACGTGCCGGTCGAGGACGCCGAGCTCGAGGCGCTCGAGAGCTACGACACCTCGCGGTCGATCGAGATCAAGCAGTTCGTCCCGGCCGGTGAGGTCGACCCGGTCTACTTCGACCGCACCTACTACCTCGTCCCGGCCGCCACCGAGGCGCAGCGGCGCCCCTACGCGCTGCTCATCGAGGCGATGGAGGGATCGGGGGTCGTCGGTCTCGGGTCGTTCGTGCTCGCCGGCAAGGAGAAGCTCTGCCTCATCCGCCCCAAGGGGCACGCCCTCGCGCTCGAGACGCTGTTCCTCGCCGAGGACGTGCGGAGCCAGGAGGAGATCGACGAGCCGATCGAGGCGACGGGCGTGAAGAAGGAGGAGCTCGCGCTCGCCCAGCAGATCATCGCGAGCCTCGCCGGCGACTTCGACCCGGCGAGCCTTCACAGCGACTACCGCGCCAGGCTCCGCGAGCTGCTCGAGGCGAAGCTCGAAGGGGTCGAGCCGCCGCCGCGGGAGCCGGAGCAGGAGGACGCGCCTGTCGTCGACCTGATGGAGGCGCTCCGTGCGTCGGTCGCCGCCGCGCAGGTAGAGCCGGCGGAGAAGACAGCTCGCAAAAAGCGGACAGCCGCCGCAAAGTAGATCTGGCCGCTCTTGGCCGGATACGAGTGCTCGGCGAGTGCGGGCTTTGCCCGTGCTCGCCCAGGACGGCCCGGGCTTAGCTCGAGCGCGGGAATTCTAGGATTTCCGTGCGCGGGAATTCAGTGCTTCTGGGGGAGCGCGTTGATCGCGCTCAGATGAGCCTGAAAGAGCGTCTTGTCGATCTTGCCCTGGTAGATCGGGACGTGCTCTTCGATGCAGATCCTGATCACCTCCGTGCGGTCGAGGCCGACCTCCTTCGACAGTTCATCGGGAGTCAGATGATTGGCCATGTCGCTCCTTCGTCGAGGGCAAAAAGAAACCCGCCGCGCTCTTGGCGCCGACGGGCCGGTGTCACCGTGAGACCTGTTGCGACAGGCATGGCTTAGAGGCCTTGCCCTGTCCTCAGCCTGCTCATGCGTCGAACGATAATGCATCGGGCGGCGCTGCGGCAAGGTGGGGGGGCAAGGTGGGGGCAAGGCAGGGCGGCGCCCGGGTACCATTCGCGCCGACCGGGGTGTGGCGCAGCCTGGTAGCGCGCTCCGTTCGGGTCGGAGAGGCCCCCAGTTCGAATCTGGGCACCCCGATGTGGCGCCCGGGGAAGGCGGATCTGCGCCTCCCCCGGGCGCCGCTTCTATCCTCGTGTGGATGCTGCGCGCAGTCGTCTTCGACGTCGATTTCACCCTCGCACGTCCGGGGCCCGACCTCGGGCCGGAGGGATACCGGGCCCTGGGGCTCCGCTACGGGCTCGACCTCGAGCCGTCGCGCTATGACGAGGCGCGCGCGGCGGCGTTCTCGGAGGTGAAGCGACATCCGGAGCTCGACCACGACGAGGAGATCTGGGTGCTCTTCACCGAGCGGATCATCCTCGGGATGGGAGGCCGCGGCGACACCTACGCCGCTGCAGTCGAGATGGAGCGGCGCTGGTCGCACTCGGGTCACTTCGAGCTCTACGACGATGCGCTGCCCGCCCTCGAAGAGGTGCGCCGGCTCGGGCTCAAGATCGGGCTCCTCTCGAACTCGTCCCGCGACCTGGAGGAGTTCGTCGCGCACCACGGGCTGCCGGCCGATGCCGTGCTCACCTCGGGTGCCCACGGGAAGACGAAGCCTCACGAGTCGATCTTCCGTGCGCTCCTGAAGGAGCTCGAGGTCGCGCCGGCGCAGGCGGTCATGGTCGGGGACACGCTGCACGAGGACGTCGAGGGGGCCCTCGCGATCGGGATGCAGGCAGTGCTGCTCGACCGGGAGCGGCAGCATCCGGATCTCGAGGGCCGGCTCGAGGATCTCCGGGGGCTCGCCGAGGCGCTCGGGCTGGCATAGGCTGGGGAAGTGGGCCGGCAGAACGTCTTCTCGCCCGAGTTCGACCACTCCTCGGAGCGAGAGACGTACCGGTGGAGGGGCGCTCGCGTCGGCGCGGCGGCGGGGGCGCGCCAGATCGGCGGCTGCGTGTACGAGCTCGCCGAGGGCGAGCGCACCTACCCGTACCACTTCCATCACGGGATGGAGGAGTGGCTCGTCGTTCTCTCGGGGGCTCCGACACTGCGCGGGCCGGAGGGCGAGCGCGTGCTCAGGGCCGGCGACGTCGTGTGCTTCGCGGTCGGCCCCGACGGCGCCCATCAGGTGACCGGCCCCGGCTCGGTGCTGATCGTGTCGGCGTCCTGCTCGCCCGAGTCGATCGAGTACCCGGACAGCGGCAAGGTGGGGGTCAGGCCGCCGGGCGGGATCTTTCGGACGGCGGACGCGACCGACTACTGGGAGGGCGAGTGAGCCAGGTGAACCTGTTCGACTCTCCTCGCGCTGCCGACGAGGGGGACCCTCCCGGTTACGAGGTGCCGTACCTCCGAATCGGTCCGCTGATCGGCGCCACCGCCCTCGGCATGACGGTGTACGAGCTGAGCCAGGGCAACAGCATCTGCCCCTACCACTACGAGCAGCCCGAGGAGGAGTGGCTGCTCGTCCTCGAGGGAAGCCCGACGTTGCGAGACCCCGAAGGCGAGCACGAGCTCGTCCCGGGCGACCTCGTCTGCTTCCCGACGGGTCCCACGGGTGCGCACAAGGTCACGAACCGCGCCGCCGGGCGCGCTCTCGTCGCGATGCTCTCGACGAAGGCCGAGACCTCCGTCGCCGTCTATCCCGACAGCGACAAGATCGGGGTGTTCACGCGCGACCTGAGGCTGCTCCTCCCGAGATCCGCCGCCGTCGACTACTGGGAGGGCGAGCTCTGAGACCTACGATCGCGCGTGCACGGGTGCGAGAGCCGGAGCCCAGGAGCAGATCGGCGATACCTCCGCGCGCGAGCCGTTCAGCTGCCGGTAGCCCAGCGCGTGCTCGGCCTGCATCATCTTGTGGATCTGCGTCGTGCCTTCGTAGATGATCGGGGCGCGGGCGTTGCGGAAATAGCGCTCGATCCCGAGCTCGGCGCTGTACCCGTAGGAGCCGAACACCTGGATCGCGAGGTGCGCCGCCTCGAACGCCGACTCGGTCGCGTGCCACTTCGCCAGCGAGGTCTCGCGGGTCGAGCGCTTCCCCTCGTTCTTCATCCAGGCCGCCTGCATCACGAGCAGCTTCGAGGTCTCGTACCCGAGTACCATCGTCGCGATCATCTCCTGGACGAACTGATAGCGGCCGATCTCGCTCCCGAACGTCTCGCGCTCGCGCGCGTACTCGGTCGAGCGTTCGAGGCACGCGCGAACGACCCCGCATGCTCCGGCCGCCACCGTGAACCGCCCGTGGTCGAGCGAGTGCATCGCGATCTCGAACCCCTGTCCCTCCTCTCCGATCCGGTTCTCCGCGGGCACCTCGACGTTCTCGAAGAAGAGCTCCCCGGTCGAGCCGGCCCAGATCCCGAGCTTGTGCTCCATGTCCGCCGAGGTGAGCCCCGGCATCCCCTTCTCGAGCACGAAAGCCGTGATCCCGCGGTGCCCCGCGCCAGGGTCGGTCTTCGCGAAGACGAGCGCATGGTCGGCGACGGTCGCATACGAGATCCAGTTCTTCTGCCCGTTCAGCACGTAGACGTCGCCCTCCCGCCGCGCGGACGACCGCATCGCCGCCACGTCCGACCCGGCGCCCGGCTCCGTCAGGCCGAAGCAGGCAAGCTTCTCCCCGCGCGCCTGCGGAACGAGCCACCGCTGCTTCTGCTCCTCCGTCGCGTAGCGGAGCAGCGAGAGCGAGTTCAGGCCGACGTGAACCGAGATCAGCGTCCGGAAGGCCGCCTCGCCGCGCTCGATCTCCTCGCACGCGAGCGCCTCGGCGACGAAGTCGAGCCCGGCCCCGCCGTACTCCTCGGGGATCACGATCCCGAGGATCCCGAGCTCCGCCATCCCCTCGATCAGAGACATGTCCAGGCGGTGAGCGATGTCGTTCTCGACCGCGACCGGCAGGATGCGATCGTCGACGAACGCACGAACCGTTTCCTGCAGCAGACGCTGCTCGCCGGTGAGCTCGAAGTCCATGTCTCTAGCGTAGTTGTCTCGGCGCGCCCGACTGAGATCGTTGCGCGGATAAGATTCGCCGCGATTTGAGTGCGCGCGCCTCCACGCCCGGTGCACGCGTCCGTCGCACCGCTCCCGCGGTCCGCGACGGACACGTCCGTCTTGCCGCGCTCTCGGCAGGGGTCGTCGCTGCCGTGCTCGTGGTCGGCCTCGCGTTCTCGGGCGCGCCGGGAACGCTCGCGGCCGGTACGAAGGTCGGCGGGGTCGAGATCGGGGGGATGAGCCCGAAGGCCGCGGTCGCGCTGCTCGAGTCGCGGAGCGCGGCGGTCGGGCACGTCCCCGTGACCTTCGTCGCGGGCTCGCACCGGTTCCGGATCCGGCCCGAAGAGCTGAGCGTGACCCCGGACTGGCCGCAAGCAGTCGCCAAGGCCCAGGAACGGGGAGCAGGGATGGACGTGATCCGCGGGTTCCGCCGGCTGGCCCTCAGGTTGTTCCCGGCTCACGTCACGCCGACCGTTCACTCCTACCGGGCCGCGGTGGACTACGAGCTCGGGCTGATCGCGTCCAAGGTCGACCGGCCGTATCACGCGGCGCGCCTCGTCCGCACGGGACTTCGGATCCGCGTCATCCCCGGCCAGGCCGGGGAGAGGCTCGACCGCGGCGCCGCGGCGAGGATCGTCGTCGCGTCTCTCGCTTCGCTCGAGCGGGGCGAGCCGGTGGAGCTCCCGACCGCCGTCGCGCCCCCTTCGGTGACCGGCCCGGACCTGAACGGCGCGAAGGCCGTGGCGGAGAAGGCACTGTCGGCCCCCGTGACGGCCGTCGTCGCGGGTCGGAGGTTCCAGGTCTCGCCCGGGCTGCTCGGCCGGATGCTCCAGCTTCCGACGGCCAGGGGCGCCCGACCGGTTCTCGGCGGGAGCGCGGCAGACACCTTCTTCGCCCGCATCTCGAGGAGGGTCGACCGCCCGGCTCGGGGCGCGTCGTTCGCCGCCTCCGGAGACACCGTCGGGATCATCCCGGCGCAGTCGGGCCTGGCGCTCGACGTCCCGCGGTCGGCGGCGGCGCTTCTGGCAGCAGCCGAATCGTCCGGGCAGCCGGACTGCCCATCTCGTGGTCGGGGCCGTGACGGTCGGCCGCACGACCGCTGCGGCCCGGGCGATGGGGATCAGCGGAGTCGTCGGCTCCTACGAGACCTTCTACGGCGGCGATCCGAACCGCATCCACAACGTCCAGCTCGTCGCTCATCTCGTCGACGGCAAGCTGATCGCCCCGGGCGCGACGTTCTCCTTCAACCAGGCGACGGGTGAGCGGAGCGCGGCGAAGGGCTTCCTCGAGGCGCCCGTGATCATCAACGGCGAGGTCCAGACCGGCCTCGGCGGCGGGGTGTGCCAGGTGTCGACGACGGTGTTCAACGCCGCCTACGAGGCGGGCCTCCCGATCACGGCACGCACGAACCACGCGCTCTACATCTCGCACTACCCGCTCGGGCGCGACGCGACCGTCGACTACCCCGACGTCGACCTGAAGTTCGTGAACGACACTCCGCACTGGCTCCTCCTGCGGACGTTCGTCGGCTCGGCCTCGCTGGTGGTGACGCTCTACGGGGCGCCGCAGCATCGCCGAGTCGTCAGCGACGCGTCGCCGCTCGAGGTCGTCTCGGCGCCCCCGGTGCAGAAGAGGCTCGATCCCTCGCTGGCGCCGGGCACGAGCGAGGTCCAGGATCCCGGCGAGCCCGCATACTCGACCTCCGTGCATCGCCTCGTCTACGCGGCGAGCGGGAAGCTCCTGTCCGACGCGACCTGGGCCTCGAACTACGTTGCGAGCCCGGAGATCCTGCTCGTCGGGCCGAAGCCGAAGCCGAAGCCGAAGCCAAAGTCGAAGCCGCCGGCTACGACGACGACCCAGACGACGCCGGGCGGCCAGGCCTACCAGCCCCTGCAATAGCCTCGGCCAGCCAGCCGGGGATCCTTGTCGGCCGGAGCGTCTGCGCGTCGACGGTGGCGTGCGCGGTCCAGCCCTCGGCGATCGTCTCGCCCGAACGCTCGATCGCGTACTCGAACCTGAAGCGGGCGCCCCGGGGCTCGAGGCAGCGGGTGTGGACGAGCAGCCGGTCGTCGAAGACGGCCGGCGCGATGAACCGTGCGTGCGACTCGAGCACGAACGACTCGATTCCGAGGTCGCGCAGGCGCTGGTAGCCGCCGGCGAAGCGCTCGAGGAACTCGACGCGCGCGACCTCGAACCACACGAAGTAGTTCGAGTTGTGGACGACGCCCTGGGCGTCGGTCTCGGCGAAGCGAACGCGGATCTCCGCGGCGAAGTCGTACCCTTCCATGGCGACACTTTCTCAGACGGTGAGTGCAAGCTGCGCGTGCTCCGCGAGCCCGGAGACGCCGACCCCGACCAGGCGGAGCGGGCCGGGTCGGTCGCGGAGCGCGCGGTCGAGCAGCGTGCATGCGAGCTCGCCGATGCGCTCGGCGTCGTCCGTGCCCGGCAGCGAGCGAGGTCGACCTGGTGCGGATCGCGAAGTCGGGGTAGCGGAGCTTGGTCGTGACCGTCCTCGCGGTCTGGCCCCGCTCGCTCAGGTGCCGGGCGAGCCCGGCGGCCATCCGGCGGAGCTCGTCGTGGAGACGCTCGACGTTGCCGACGTCGCGCTCGAACGTCTCCTCGCTCGAGATCGAGATGCGCTCGGTCGAGACCTCGAGCGGGCGTGGATCGATCCCGCGCGCCCGGTCGCGCACGAGCAGGCCGACCTTGCCGGGGAGGATCCTGGGGAGCTCGTCGTCGTCGAGTGCGGCGAGCCCGCCGATCGTGTCGACCCCCGCGCCGGCGAGGCGCTCGGCGGCGCGGGGGCCGATTCCGGGCAGCACCCTCGTCGGGAAGGGGGCGAGGAACGCGGCCT
This sequence comes from uncultured Actinomycetota bacterium, assembly GCA_963738895.1. Taxonomy (GTDB): domain Bacteria; phylum Actinomycetota; class Thermoleophilia; order Gaiellales; family Gaiellaceae; genus PALSA-600. The sequence continues at coordinate 273,290 of CAVTYN010000006.1, read as the reverse complement.
CGCTTCCCGGCCGCACCACCGTGAGGCCACCGGGCTTGCGGCGGTCCGACGCCACCTTTGCCACGACCTTCGACGTCGCCACGCCCAGCGAGCACGAGAGCCGGGTCCGGGCGCGCACGACCGCTCTGACCGCCTCCGCGAGCGCCCGCGCGTCATCGAATGCCGGCGCGACCTCGCCGAGGTCGAGATACCCCTCGTCGATTCCCGCTTGCTCGACCGTCGGGACGATCTCGCGCACGATCGACCACACCTCGCGTGAGTGCTCGCGATACAGCGAGCCCCGCGGGCGAACGAACACGGCGTGGGGGCAACGGCGGAGTGCCTCTGCGCACGACATCGCCGAGACGATCCCGAACCGTCGCGCGACGTAGTTCGCGGTCGCCACGACGCCGCGCCCGCGCGGGTCGCCGCCGACGACGAGCGGGACCGTCTGCAGCTCCGGGCGCTCGAGCTCCTCCACGGCAGCGAAGAACGCGTCGAGGTCGAGGTGCGCGACGATCAGCACGCCGACGAGGGTAGTCCGCGAAGCGGCGGGTCACCCGCCGTCGGGGCGGCTGCCCGCGACCCTGCGGACGTAGCCGTCGAGGCGCGCGGCCGTAGGAGCCAGGCGTCGCTCCGCGGCTCGCGAGCTTGGAGACGAGAGAGGCCGCCTCGGCGCGCTCGGTCTCCGTGAGGTCGACCTTCACCCCGTCCTTGCCGAGCTCGAGGCTGCCGATCCGGTCGTTGAAGACGCCGATCACCGCCGCGCCGGTGCCCACGAGGAGGAGCACGAGCGCGAGCAGCTCGCTCCGCCGCGACGGCGAGGTGCCGCTGGTCGTCTTCACGACCGTCGTGACCTTGTGCGTCGGCACGCTCGAGGCCGTCGCGTCGACCGTGGTGACCGTCCGGGCGGTCACGACTCCGCCTCCCGCGGGCGGGAGCCAGACCCGCCAGATCCCGACCCAGAGGAGCAGGGCGGCGAGCGGGATCAGGACGAGCGGCACGAGTCGAGCGCCCACCCAGGTGGCGATTCTGGCCATGTCCGCGAACTCTAACGCTGATTTGACATATGTCAACGACCGAGAGCCGATGCCTCACGTAGAGTTACGTCGATGGCCACCAACAAGTCCGACAAGTCCAACAGGTCAGTGCTCTCCCAGCTCCAGTCGGTCGGCGAGGACGCCCTCGGCCGGCTCGCGAAGAGCCCGGCGACGCGTACGGCGCTCACCAGTGCGCTTCAGCTCAAGGATCGGGCAGGCAAGACGCTCTCGGGGCTCGAGGGCGTCGAGACGAGGCTCGACGCGATCGAGAAGCGCCTGGCGGCTCTCGAGGGCAAGGCGAAGAAGACGACGCGCGCGCTCGACGACGCGGAAGACGGCTTCGAAGCCTGCCGCGGCGAAGACGCCGGCGGCCGAGCCTGCCTCGACCGCGACGCCGCCGACTTCCTAGCGCGGCGAGCGCAGCCTCAGGCCGCCCGGCACGATCTCGAACCGCGCCGGAGTCGTGCCTGCGACCTCCCCGTCGAGCTCGAGCGGGATCGGCTCGGCCGCATCGATCGTGACGTGGCTCGAGCGCACCACCTCGACCTTGTGGTGGCCGACGTGACCGCCGTTGTAGAGCTTCGGTGAGGTGGTCACGAAGTCGAGCTTGCCGACGTCGCCGATCAGGACGATGTCGAACTCCCCGTCGGCGGGGTCGGCGTCGGGGGCGAGCTTCATCCCGCCGCCGTGCCAGCGCCCGTTCGCGACGATCACGTCGTGCATCGGCCCGCGGCGGTGGCCTCCGTCGTAGGCGACGGTCACGTCGGTGTTCTGCCACGCGACGAACTCGCGGACGAGCGCGTAGTAGAACGTCGCCCGCCCACCGAGCGCCTTCGAGCCCGTGTTGGCCCGTGCGGCGACCGCGCCGCTCATGCCGGCCGACCCGACGTTCGCGAACACGCGGCTCGCCTCGGTCCCGTCCGGCGCGAGGAACGACGCCCGCCCGAGGTCGACCTCGCGGGCGACGCCGTCGATCGCGACGCGAACGGCGTCGTCGAAGCGGGTCGGGATGCCGTGGGTGCGACCGAAGTCCTGACCCGTCCCGTTGGGGAGGACGGCGACCTCGGCGCCGGTGCCGACGACGCCGTTCGCGACCTCGTTCAGCGTCCCGTCGCCGCCGACGACGACGATCAGCTTCCCTGCGGCCGCTGCGTCGCGCGCGAGCTCGGTGAGCTGGCCGGGCCGCTCCGACAGAAGCTCGTCGCCGACGAGCCCGAGCTCCTTCGCCCGCGCGTAGAGCTTCGGCCAGCGCTTCGCGGTCGCGCCGTTCGCGCTCGCAGGGTTGACGAGGAAGACGGCCTTTTCGCTCACGCGAAAAGGCTAGTCGGCGACCGCTACGTCCAACGCGAGCTGCGTCATGCGGTCGACCGCGGCGCGGAGCTCCTCGTCGGTCACGCGCGCAAACGAGCCGTCGATGATCATGTCGCTGACGGTCAGCAGGCACGCCGCCTCGACGCCCTTGAGCGCGGCGACCGTGAAGAGCGCCGCGGCCTCCATCTCGACCGCGAGCACGCCCCGGGCCGACCAGCGGCCGTACTGGCCGGGGTCGGGGTTGTAGAAGAGGTCGCTCGAGACGATCGGGCCGACCTTGACCTCGGTGTCCGTGTGCCGGGCGACGTGCACCGCCTCGTGCAGGAGCGACCATGACGCGGTCGGGCAATGGGGCTCGTTGCCGACGAGGTGCATCGCGGTCGAGTCCGCCGGGACGGCCGAGAGCGCCACGATCAGGTCGCCGAGCGCGCCGTCCGGCGCCAGTCCGCCGCACGTGCCGACGCGGATCAGCTTCTTGCATCCGAGCTGGACCAGCTCCTCGAAGACGATCGTCGCGCCGGGGCAGCCCATCCCGGTTCCCTGCACCGACACGGGCTTGCCCTTCCACGTGCCGGTGAAGCCGAGCAGGCCGCGCTCGGCGTTCCGCTGGACCGGGTCGTCGAAGTAGGTCTCGGCAATGTAGGAGGCCCGCAGCGGGTCGCCGGGAAGCAGGACGGCCTCGGCGTACTCGCCGGGCTCGGCTCGGACGTGAATCGGCATGGCGCGAACCCTACGGTCCGAATGATTGGGAAGTGGCTCCGTCTCCCTAGAGTTTCCCGGGCATGCCCGAGAAACTCATCGAGCCGAGCGTCGAGCAGGTCCTCGAGTTCTGCGCCCGCGATCCGGTCGAGCGGGTGTTTCTCGAGGACGTGGCGCGCCGCGGCTTCGGACGGTTCGTGGCCGTCCCGGGCGACGACTCGCTGACCGCGCTCTGCCACCTGGGCGCGAATCTCGTGCCGTCGGGCGAGGGCTGCGATGTCGTTCGCCGACGTCGCCGCCGCTTCGGCCTCGAAGATGATCATCGGGAACGAGCGCGCGGTGGGTGAGCTCTGGGCGGCGGCGGGCCACCGGATGGCGCAGCCGCGGGCGGACCGGCCCGGGCAGCCGGTCTACGCGATCACCGAGCCGCCCGAGCCCGGCGACACCGGGCTTCGTGCCGCGACGCTCGACGACCTCGAGCCGCTCGTGCCGATCTGCGCCGCCGCGCACGAGTTCGAGCTCGGTATCGATCCGCTCGAACGGGATCCCGAGGGCTTCCGCTGGCGCACGCGCGCACAGATCGCCGACGGCCGCTCATGGCTCTGGGTCGAGGATCACGTCGTCCTCTTCAAGGCCGAGGCATCGGCCTGGACGCCGTCGGCCGTTCAGATCCAGCAGGTCTGGGTCGACCCGCAGGTGCGCGGCCGCGGCTACGGCGCGCGGGGGATGCGTGACCTCTGCCGCGTGCTCATGGCCTCGACCCCCGTCGTGACGCTCTTCGTCCGCACCGAGAACGCGCCCGGCGATCGCGCTGTACGAATCGGTGGGCATGTACCTCGTCGGCCGCTACCGCTCGCTCCTCTTCTAGTGGAGAAGGCGATCCTCGCGCGGCACGCCGAGAGCGTGTTCAACATCGCCGGGCTCGTGAACGGCGATCCCCGGGTGCCGGGCCCGCTCACCGCGAGGGGCGTCGAGCAGGCACGGGCTCTCGGCGCGGAGCTGGCGGGCACCCCGATCGACCTGTGCGTGACGACCGAGTTCGAGCGGGTGATCCAGACGGCGGACGAGGCGCTCGGCGGGCGGGAGGTGCCGCGGCTCGTCGTGCCGGGTCTCGACGACCCGCGCCTCGGCCCCTTCGAAGGCGGCACGCTCGACGGCTACCGCGAGTGGGCGAGGACGGCCTCCTCGACCGACAGCCCCGGCGGCGACGGCGAGAGCCGCTTCGAGATCATCGGCCGTTACGCCGCGCGCCTACCGTGAGCTGCTCGGCCGCCCGGAGGACACGCTCCTGATCGTCGCCCACTCGCTGCCGATCGCCTACGTGCTCTTCGTGCTGGACGGGAACGAGCCCGCCTCACGCGTCCCGCTCGTCGCGAACGCGACCGCCTTATCCCCTCGCAGTCGACGAGCTCGAGGGCGCGGTCGAGGTGCTCGATCGCTGGCTCGCCGCTCCGACATTTTGATGACACCCGGGACGTTTTGATCACACTAGGGCCGTGACCGTGCTCGAGCGCATCGAGGACCACGTCCGCGGCAACGAGCTGATCGAGCCGGGCGCGGACGTGCTCTGCCTCGTCTCGGGCGGAGCCGACTCGACCTGCCTCGTCCTCGCCCTGCGCGAGCTCGGCTACCGCGCCGGGGCCCTGCACGTCGACCACGGGCTCCGCGGCGTCGAGTCGGACGGGGACGCCCGCTTCTGCGCTCGAGGTGCTCGGTGCGGAGATCGTCGGCGCCCCCGGCGCCGGGCTCGGCGAGGCGGGCCTCCGCGAGCTCCGCTACGCACAGCGCCCCGAGCGGCTTCGCGCGACCGGGCACACGGCGAGCGACCAGGTCGAGACGATCCTCTACCGGCTCGTCACGAGCGGCAACGCGAAGGGGATCAAGGCCCGGCGGGAGGACGGCGTCGTGCGGCCCCTGCTGCCGCTGTGGCGCGAGGAGACGCTCGCGTTCTGCCGCGAACGCGGCATCGAGCCCCGCGATGGACTCCTCGAACGCGGAGACGACGCGCGGCCTGATCCGGGACGAGATCCTGCCGCTGCTCGAGCGGATCCATCCGGCGGCGCGCGAGAACATCCTGCGCTCGCTCGAGACTCGCAGGACGATGCCGCCTGCGCTCGCCGAGCTGCTCGACACCCCGGCCGGCTCGCGCCGCGTCGATCTCGGCGGAGGCCTCCAGGCTGTGCGGGAGCACGAGCGTCTGTGGCTCGAGCAGGGGCCCGTGAAGCTCGAGGGCGAGATCGTCTTCGGCGGGTGGCGCATCCGTTCGGAGCTCCCAGGCCTTATGGTTCGCGGCTGGAGGCCCGGCGATCGCCTCGCCGGGCGATCGAAGAAGATCCAGGACGTATTCGTCGACGCCAAGATCCCCCGCTCGGACCGCGAAGGCTGGCCGCTCGTGGTCCGGGGCAGCGAGGTCGTCGCCGTGCCCGGGATCGTGCCGGCCTCGGGCGTGGAGGTGAAGCGGCTGTGAGCCGCCCGACCGGAGGATGGCCCTCGAGCGGCAGCGAGCTCGAACGCGCCGTCGGCGAGGTGCTCATCGACACCGAGACGCTGCAGCGCGAGGATCCAGGAGCTCGGGGACGAGATCACCGCCGACTACGCCGGCCGCGAGCTCCTGCTCGTCGGGGTGCTCAAGGGGGCGGTCTTCTTCATGGCCGACCTGATGCGCTCGCTCGGGGTCCCGTGCGAGATCGACTTCATGGCGATCTCCTCCTACGGCGCCTCGACGGACTCCTCCGGCGTCGTCCGCATCCTCAAGGACCTGGACATCAACATCGAGGGCCGCCACGTGCTCGTGATCGAGGACATCATCGACTCGGGGCTGACTCTCGGCTACCTGATCCGGAATCTCGAGTCGCGTGCGCCCGCGAGCCTCTCCGTGTGCGCCCTCCTGACGAAGCCCGATCGCCGCGAGATCGAGGTCGACGTCCGCTATGTGGGCTTCGAGATCCCGAACAAGTTCGTGATCGGCTACGGCCTCGATTTCGCCGAGCGCTACCGGAATCTCCCCTACGTGGGTGTCCTGCACGACCATCTGATGCCCGAAGGGGCCTGAGAGGTCCCCCAGAGATTCCGAGTGTCAGGGGGAACCGCGCTTTGCCCACCGAATTGGTTCCGGTACCCTGAGAGGGAGTCACCGTGAGTCGTCTCTTCCGCAGCGCATTCATCCCGCTCCTGGCGATCGTTCTGGTCGTCTGGCTGGCGAGCAATACGCTCATGTCGAAGCCCAAGCACGAGGCGCAGGGCATCTCGACGCTCTACGACCTGCAGCAGGCGATCAAGAAGGGCGATCCGCAGTTCAAGCTCGTCGTGTTCAACCCGGGCAAGCGCTCGCTCACGGCGACCGAGGCGGACGGGAAGACGACGGTCACGGTCCACTACCCGACCGATCAGTCGGCGACGCAGTTCCAGAACCTGCTCAGCCTCAAGAAGATCAACTTCGACTCCAAGGGCGTGGGCGGTTTCTCGTGGACGTCGGTGATCGCGTCGTTCCTGCCGATCCTGCTCCTGATCGGATTCTGGATCTTCCTGATGAACCAGATGCAGGGCGGCGGCTCGAAGGTGATGAGCTTCGGCAAGTCGCGCGCGAAGCGAATGGCACCGGACTCGCCCAAGATCGGCTTCAAGGACGTCGCCGGCGTCGACGAGGCGGTCGAGGAGCTGCAGGAGATCAAGGAGTTCCTCGAGAGCCCGAAGAAGTTCCAGGCGCTCGGCGCACGGATCCCGAAGGGCGTCCTCCTCTACGGCCCTCCGGGCACCGGCAAGACGCTGCTCGCACGCGCGGTCGCCGGCGAGGCAGGGGTGCCGTTCTTCTCGATCTCCGGCTCGGACTTCGTCGAGATGTTCGTCGGCGTCGGCGCATCGCGCGTCCGCGACCTGTTCGAGCAGGCGAAGCAGGCCTCGCCGTGCATCGTCTTCATGGACGAGATCGACGCGGTCGGCCGGCATCGCGGCGCGGGCCTCGGCGGCGGTCACGACGAGCGCGAGCAGACGCTGAACCAGCTCCTCGTCGAGATGGACGGGTTCGAGATGAAGGACAACATCATTCTGATCGCCGCGACCAACAGGCCCGACATCCTCGACCCGGCGCTCCTGCGTCCCGGGCGGTTCGACCGTCAGATCGTGGTCGACCGGCCCGACCGAAACGGCCGCCGCAAGATCCTCGAGGTGCACTCGAAGGGCAAGCCGCTCGCGCCCGAGATCGACCTCGACGCTCTCGCGGGCGGGACCCCCGGGTTCACCGGCGCCGATCTCGCGAACCTCGTCAACGAGGCTGCGCTCCTCGCAGCGCGCCACGGCAAGAAGATGATCGACCAGGACGACCTGGAAGAGGGGATCATGCGCGTGATCGCAGGGCCGGAGAAGAAGGCCCGGCTGCTGTCCGAGAAGGAGCAGCGGATCACCGCCTATCACGAGATGGGCCACGCGCTCGTCGGGAATTTCCTCGAGAACACCGACCCGGTGCACAAGATCACGATCGTCTCGCGCGGCCAGGCGCTCGGCCTCACGATCTCACTCCCGACCGAGGACCGCTACATCATGAGCAAGACCTCGCTGGTCGAGACGATTGCGATGACGCTCGGCGGCCGCGCGGCGGAGGACCTCGTCTTCCACGAGGTCACGACCGGCGCCTCCAACGACCTCGAGAAGGTCACCGACATCGCCAAGCGCATGGTCATGCGCTACGGGATGAGCGACAAGCTCGGGCCCCGCGTTCTCGGCCGCAACGGCGACATGCCGTTCCTCGGTCGCGAGATGGGCCATGAGCCCGACTACTCGGAAGAGATCGCACGCGAGATCGACGACGAGGTGCGGCGGATCATCGAGGAGGGCCACGAGCTCGCGATGAAGGTGCTGCGGGAGCACCTCGACGACCTCCACCGGATCTCGCAGATCCTGATCGAGCGCGAGACGATCGACAAGGACCAGTTCTCGCGGCTGCTGGCGGGCGATTCCGAGCTGGACGTGTTCGAGCCGGCTCCTCCGCCCGAGGCCGAGCCAGAGGCGAAGCCCAAGGCGCGCGCGCCTCGGCAGCCTCGGCCCTTCCCGCTTCCGGGCTCGGCCATGAAGCCCGCCGAGCCTGAAGGCGCCTAGGCAGCCTCTCGAGGAGCGGTTCGCGCGCCCGTCCGTGATGGGCGTGGTGAACGTCACGCCCGACTCGTTCTCGGACGGAGGGGCGCACCTCTACCCTGCGGCCGCGCTGAGCTCCGCGAGGGCAATGCTCGACATGGGTGCTGCGATCGTCGACGTGGGCGGGGAGTCGACGCGCCCGGGGTCGGACGGCGTGCCACTCGACGCCGAGCTCGACCGGGTCGTTCCCGTGCTCGAGGGGCTCGCCGGCAGGCCGGTCTCGATCGACACCGCGAAGGCGGAGGTCGCCCGGCGCGCGCTCGAGCTCGGGGCGGAGCTCGTGAACGACGTGACGGCGCTGCGCGGCGACCCCGAGCTCGCGGGCGTCGTGGCCGGCGGCGGCGCGTACCTGTGCCTCATGCACATGAAGGGCGAGCCACGGACGATGCAGCACGAGCCGCGTTACGACGACGTCGTCTCGGAGGTCAAGGCGTTCCTCGAGGAGCGGCTCGCGTTCGCCGTGTCCGAAGGGGTTCGCGAGGAGCTCGTCTGCCTGGATCCCGGGATCGGGTTCGGGAAGACGCTCGAGCACAACTTCGAGCTCGTGCGGCGGCTGCCGGAGCTGGCGGCGATCGGGCGCCCGATCCTCGTCGGCTTCTCGCGGAAGAGCTCGCTCGCGCGGCTCCTCGGCGACCCCTCGGGGACGGTCGGCACGGCGCACGCGTCGGTGGGCGCGGCCGTGGCCGCCTACGAGCGCGGGGCGACGATCCTCCGGGTGCACGACGTTCGCGAGCACGTCGAGGCGCTGACGGCGGCGGCGGCGGTGTACGGGTGAAGGTGGAGCTGCGAGGCCTCGAGCTTTACGGCCACCACGGCGTCCATGCCGAGGAGCGCGAGCGAGGACAACGGTTCCTCTACGACGTCGAGCTCGAGGTGGGCGACCGCGGCGCCGACGACCGGCTCGAGAGCGCGGTCGACTACTCGCAGGTCGCCCGGCTCGTGCGCGAGGTCGCCGAGACGCCGTACAACCTGCTCGAGGCGCTCGCCACGGCCATCGCCGACGCGGTCGACGAGCGGTTCGCGCCCGAGCATCTGCAGGTCCGCGTGCGGAAGCCCGATGTGCGGCCGGGCGGGATCGACGTCGAGTTCGCAGCGGTCACGGTCGTGCGATGACGCTCGCCTACGTCGGGCTCGGCGCGAACCTCGGCGACCGGGAGGCCTCGATCCGCCGGGCGGCCGAGCTGATCGGCGCCGGCAGGCTCTCGACGATCCTCGAGACCGAGCCGTGGGGCGTCACCGACCAGCCCGATTTCCTGAATGCCGTCGCCGAGGTGGAGACCGAGGTGGGGGCTCGGGCGCTCCTCGACCGGCTGCTCGAGGTCGAGCGCGAGCTCGGCCGCGTCCGCGATGGCACGCGGTGGGGGCCACGGACGATCGACCTCGACCTGCTGCTCTACGGGGCCGAGACATCCGGAGTTGCCGCGCTTCGGCTGCCCCATCCCCACTTGCACGAGCGCACGTTCGTGCTGATCCCGCTCGTCGAGCTCGCGCCCGACCTCGTCGTCCCCGATCGCGGGCCCGTGGCGGATTTGTTGTGGAAGCTACAATCTCAGCTGTGAGCCATCTCGACGAGCTCGACGACTACGAGGCGGAGCTCGAGCTGAGGCTCAAGCGGGAGTACAGCGCGGTCTACTCGCTCTTCCGCTACTGCGTCCTCACGCAGGACGGCACCTATCTCTGCAACAAGCTCGACATGCAGTACGTTCCGCAGCCGGCCTACCCGTTCTTCGAGCTGAAGATGGAGGACGTGTGGGTGTGGGACAAGAGCCGGCCGACCCGGATGATCCCGCGGGTCGAGCTGTGGACGTCAGGCGACGTCACCGTCGAGGAGCTTCGCGGCGAGGGCGAGGAGCCTCCGTTCACCGCGGAGGAGCTCGAGAAGCGCCTCAGCGAGCGCCGCCCGCAGGACGACGACGCCTCGTAGCGCGGGCCGAACGGCCTGACCGATGCTGCTCGCGATCGACGTCGGCAACACGCAGACGGTCTTCGGCCTCTTCGAGGGCGATCGGCTCTCCGAGCAGTTCCGCGTCGCGACCGAGCCGCGCCACACCGCCGACGAGCTCGCGGTGCTCCTCCGGGCGTTCGTCGACCTCGAGTCGCTCGACGGGATCGTGCTGTCCTCGACCGTCCCGGTCCTCGTGCGCGAGTACGAGGCGTTCGCCGAGAAGTGGGCGGGCTCCGACGTGCTCGTGCTCGGGCCCGGGAGTGTCCACGGGCGTGCCGATCCGGTACGACGATCCGCGGGAGGTGGGGCCGGACCGGATCGCCAACGCGGTGGCGGCGCGCGAGCGCCACGGCACGCCGGTGATCGTGGTGGACTTCGGGACGTCGACGAACTTCGACATCGTCTCGGCGGCCGGGGAGTACGTGGGCGGCGTGATCGCACCCGGGGTCGAGATCTCGATGGACGCGCTGTTCGCGCGGGCCGCGCGGCTGCTCAAGGTGCCGTTCGAGGCGCCGCCGAACGTGATCGGCAAGACGACCACGCAGGGGCTCCAGTCGGGGCTCGTCTACGGTTTCTCCGGGCAGGTCGACGGCATCGTCGATCGCATCCGCGAGGAGCTCGGAGCGCCTGGTGCCGCGGTCGTCGCCACGGGCGGCCTCGCCTCGCTGATCGCACCCTATTCGCGCACGATCGGTTCGATCGACCCGGAGCTGACGCTCCAGGGCCTCCGCATCGTCTGGGAGCGAAACCGCAGCTAGCAAGGTGTCGGACACAGCGCCGGTCACTCCACCACGGCGAGGTCCCTCAGCAAGTGTCGGACACAGCGTTGTCCCTTCGCTCCGGCGACGTCCCTCGATCGTGTCCGACACCGCCTTGAACGCTGTCTGCTGCGATCGGTACGTCCGGCCGCGGTCGTAACCTGCGGCGCCATCAGTTCGTCATCGATCTCCCGGAACGACCCGTGCCCGTGCGGAAGCGGGGTGAAGTACAAGCGCTGCTGCCTGCCCGACGAGGAGCGGGCCGCGCGGGCAGCGTGGCTCGACGACGAGGTCGGCCACCGCATGCAGGACTGGGCGATCGACCAGTTCGGCGAGGAGCTGGAGCCTGCGCTCCGTGAGTTCGCGGGCGTCGGCCACAAGCTCGGCGAGGGCGAGACGGACCTGTTCGCGCTCTGGTACCACAACCACCGCGAGGCCTCCAGCGGCGGGACGCCGGCGCAGCGGTACGCGGCACGGCCGGGCCTCGACGACACCGAGCGCGCCGCCGCGTCGCGGATCGCGTCGGCGAGCCTCGGCCTGTTCCGCGTGCTCGCGGTGGCGCCGGGTCGGTCGCTCACACTCGAGCGGCTCGACGGCGGCGAGCCCTTCGAGGTCCGCAGCCCGAAGATCTCCCACCACGCCGTTCGCTGGGACATCCTGCTCACGCACGTGATGGAGGGTGATCCGCCCAGCTTATGGGGGCCGACCCGGACGTTCGAGCCGCGCGACGAGCTCGAGCTCCGCGAGCGAGCTCGAGCGGCTGGAGGGAACCCGTGCGCCGGAACGGGCGCTCGCTCTGCTGCGATTCGTTCCGCCGAGCCGGAGCGCGCCGCAGAAGATCTTCACGCTCGAGGGCGACCCGTCGAGCTCGTGCTCGGTGTGCTGGCGGATCCGTGATACGACGGGCGTACGCGAGCGGCTCGGCGCGACGGAGATCGAGATCACCCTTCCCCGCGAGACGCTCCTGGAAGATCGCGCCGAGCTCCCGCCCGGGGCGCTCGTCCTCGAGTCGAGCCCGCTCGGTGAGCGCGAACGGGTCGCGATCGCGAGCGTGAGGATCGAGGGCCGCGAGCTGGTGGTCGAGGCGATGTCCGAGTGGCGGCTCGAGTTTGCTGCCGACAAAGTCGAGGAAAATTTCGGCGACCTGATCGAGTTCGAGGACTGGCAGGTGAGGACGCTCGAGGAGGCGCTCGAGACCGAGCGCTCTTCGGGCGCCCTGCAGGAACGCCTGCCGATCCCGCGGGAGCTCGAAGAGCAACTCGTCGGCGGCGCCCTGACGGAATACATGCTCGGATGGCTCGACGAGCCGAACCCGTCCCTTGGCGGCCAGACGCCGCGCGAGGCATTTGCAGGCGCCCGTCGGGGCGAGGTGGAGATCCTGCTCCGCTCGATCGAGAACGGCGCTTTGCGCGCCCGCCTCCGCGGCGAGCCGGCGGTCGACATCGCGCTTCTCCGCGAGCAGCTCGGTCTGCCCGACGAGCTCGCGGCCTGAACCGGTCACGAACCCGTTCAGGACACGTAACGCGGGCTGCGGGGGTTGCCGCGAGTCCGTCCGGAGGCCTCGCTACGCTTCGATCGTGTTCCCCGCAGAGACAACGTACAGTACGGACGTGACCGATTTCACTGACCTTTCGATCCTGCAGCTCGAGGACGAGCTCGCGGTCTATGCGTCGCACCTGTCGGCCGGGATGTGCCGCTGGCTCGCCGTCGTGGCCGAGCTCGACCGGCGGGTCGGGCGCACCGCGTGGCGTTCGTGTGCCGAGTGGATCGCCTATCGCTGCGCGCTCACGCCACGTTCCGCGCGCGAGCACGTCCGGGTTGCGCGCGCCCTTACGCGAGCTTCCGGCCATCCGAGCGGTGTTCGCGCGGGGCGAGCTGTCGTACGCCAAGGTGCGCGCGCTGACGCGGGTCGCGACCCCGGAGAGCGAGGAAGGGCTGCTGCCGCTCGCGGGCGTCCTGACCGCCTCGCAGCTCGAGCGCGCGCTCCGCGTCTACCGCCGCGTCACCACGAGTGAGGCCGGCGACGTCCAGGACTACGAGGAGCTGAGCTGGCACTGGGACGAGGACGGGGCGCTGGTCGTCCGCGCGAAGCTCGCGCCGGAAGACGGTGCCGTCTTCCTCGAGGCTCTTGCGGCTTCGCGCGACCGGCTCTGGCGCTCGGCGGAGGGCGGTTCCGCGGAACCGCCTGAGGTCGCGACGCCGCGCCGGCCCACCAACGTCGATGCGCTGCTCGCACTCGCTGACAACGCGCTCGCGCGCGGGCAGGGCGGACGGGCGGCGACCGCTACCAGGTCGTCGTCCACGTCGAGGAGGCTGCGCTGAGCGGTGAGCAGGCGAGGGCGCCTGCCTGCTCGCCGACGGGCCCGCGCTCGCTCCCGAGACCGCGCGCAGGCTCGCCTGCGACGCCGCCCTCGTCACTCTGTACGAGCGGGCGGGAGAGCCGCTCAGCGTCGGACGGAAGACGCGTACGATCCCGTCCGCGCTTCGCCGGGCCCTGCTCGCACGCGACCACGGCTGCCGCTTCCCCGGCTGTGACAACAGCGTCTACGTCGACGCGCACCACATCGAGCACTGGGCGCTCGGCGGCGAGACCGCGCTCGCCAACCTGCTGCTGCTCTGCCGCCGCCACCACCGTCTCGTCCACGAGGGCGGCTACACCGTCGACCACGACCTGCGCTTCCGCGACCCGTGGGGAAACGAGATCCCACCCGTTCCACCGCCCACGCCGAGCCGCCCCGACGCGCTCTTCGAGGCCGGCGCGCACCTCGGCATCACCGCCGCCACCTGCAAGAACGGGTACGGCGACCCGATGGACCTCTCGCTCACCGTCGATGCGATCCTCGCGGCCGCCCCGGCGCGACCGGGGTAGGGTCAGCCGCCGCCGTACGCCGAGATCGGCAGCGAGTCGAGCAGCACCTCGTCGACCGGCGGGATCTCGCGCCTCGAGGCGCTCGAGCACCTCGACCGCGCCCGGTGCGGCTGCGAGCAGGCGCGTCTCGACCTCCTCGATCGTCGGGAGCATCACGAGCTCCTGCTTGAACGGCTTCGGGAAGCGCCCGCGGCCGAGGTACCAGGCGTAGAACTTCTTCAGGAAGCCGGTGGCGCGCTGCTCGCCGAGCTCGCGGACGGTCTCGCGGATGAACAGGAGCAGCTCGGCGACGACCTCCTCGCGGCTCGGGTCCTCGTCCGAGCCCATGATCTGGGCGAGCGCCCACGGGTTGCCCTGCGCCGCGCGGCCGACCATCACCGCGCGTCGCTCCGGTCGTCGCGAGCACCGCCTGGGCGCGGGCGCGCGAGGTGACGTCGCCCGACGCGATCACGGGCACGTCGACGAGCTCGACGAGCTCGGCCGTCAGCGAGTGGTCGGCGGTGCCGGTGTACATCTGCTTCGCCGAGCGGGGGTGGAGGGTGAGCGACGCGGCGCCCGCCTCGACGAGGCGCGGCCCGACGACGAGGCAGTCGCGCGAGCCGTTCTGCGTGCCGCGGCGCATCTTCACCGACACCGGCAGCGCGGTCGCCTCGGCCACCGACTCGACGATCCGCGCGGCGTGGTCCGGGTCGTCGAGCAGCGAGGCGCCGGCGCCGGTCTTCGTCACCTTCCGGACCGGGCAGCCGAAGTTGATGTCGACGATGTCCGCGCCGGCCGCCTCGACCATGCGCGCGGCCTCGGCCATCGCGGCCGGGTCGGAGCCGAAGATCTGGATCGCGAGCGGATGCTCGTCGGAGGCGACGCGCAGGTAGCCGAGCGTGCGCTCGTTGCGGTGCTGGATCCCCGCGACCGAGACCATCTCGGAGCAGACGAGCCCCGCGCCGTGGCGTCGGCCCTGCCGGCGGAACGCCTGGACGCTCACGCCGGCCATGGGCGCGAGGACGAGACGGCCGGGGATCTCGACGCCGACCGAGGAACCAGTGCTCGTGCAGGTCGACGTCCATGCAGCTCGATGGTAGCCGTGGGCCTTGCGCAGGGCCTCCGGCCTCGCTACTATGGCCGCCCTCGCTTCACTGCGTCTTACCGAGGCGCGGTTCGAAGGGGGCCCTAGGGAGGTCGCTTTGAAGGAAGTCATACTCACAGCCGCGGGCTACGAGAAGCTCAGGCAGGAGATCGAATATCTCCAGACGGAGAAGCGGCGCGAGGTCGCCGAGCGGATCCGGGTCGCACGCGAGTTCGGCGACATCGCCGAGAACGCCGAATACGACGACGCCAAGAACGAGCAGGCGATGCTCGAGCACCGGATCGCGCAGCTCGAGGAGCGGCTCCTCTCGGCGCGCGTGATCACCAAGAAGGAGGTCTCGAAGGACTCCGTCTCGGTCGGCTCGACCGTGCGCCTGCGCGACATCGCGGCGAACAAGACCGTCGAGTACCACATCGTCGGCTCCGCCGAGGCGAACCCGACCGAGAACAAGCTCTCGAACGAGTCGCCGGTCGGCAAGGCGATCATGGGCATGAAGAAGGGCGACACCGTCGAGGTCGTCGGCCCCGCGCGGCGCGCTCAAGTTCAAGATCCTCGAGATCAAGGCCGCGTAGTGGTGTCGGACAGAGCGCCTGTCCTCGGGCGCCGTGTCTTCGCTCGTTCGTGTCCGACACCGCTCTAGACACCCGCCGCAGGCCCTCGACGCGTTCCCGTATAGGGTCGCGCGGTGGAGATCGTTCGGCTGCAGCCCGGGCAGGTGGACGAGGTCAGCGCGATGCTGGCGCTCGCGTTCCAGGACGACCCCGCCTGGGCCTGGGTCCTTCCCGATGCCGAGCGGAGGGCGGCGCTCCTGCCCTGGCTCTTCCGGATGAACTTCGAGGTGACCGAGGCACAGGTGTGGACGACTCCGGGAGAGATTGCCGGCTGCGCGCGCTGGCTGCCGCCGGGCCGTCCCGTGATCCACGTGGGCGCGATGCTGCGCGCCCTCGTCGCGACCCCGCTGCGCGTCCGCGAGGCGACGTCGCGGTTCTTCGCCTACGGCCGCGCCGTCGAGGCGATGCGCGCCGCCGCCGTGCCCGAGCCGCACTGGTACCTCGCCGGCATCGGCGTCGACCCTTCCCGCAGGCGGGAAGGCATCGGCAGCGCGCTCATTCAGCCCGGCCTCGAGGCCTCCGATCGCGAGTCGCGTCCCGTGCGCCCTCCTCACGAACAACGAGGAGAACATCGCCTTCTACGAGCTCCAGGGCTTCGAGGTCGTCCGCAAGGGCCGCACCCCGGACGACGGGCCGCGGGCGTGGATGATGCGTCGTCGCCCCGACCCACTAGTCTGGCTCCGTGGACGACCTGCCGAAGCGCTTCCCCGACCGGGACGAGATCGCCGCCGTCCGGGCCGAGGCCGACCCGCTCGAGAACGGCGGCGAGGGAGAGGCCGAGCGCCGCCTCGCCGGCCGCGTCCTCGCGCGCCGCGACATGGGGAAGCTGACGTTCCTCGACCTCGTCGACCGCTCCGGCCGCATCCAGCTTCTCTGCCCGGTCGACCGGACGGGAGAGGTCGACGTGCACCTCGGCGACATCGTCGGGGCGATCGGCCGTCCGGCCAAGTCGCGGCGCGGCGAGCCGTCGCTCGCGGTCGACTCGCTCGAGCTGCTCGCACGGATCCGCGCACCGCTCCCCGACACCTTCCACGGGCTCACCGACGTCGAGCAGCGCTACCGCCGCCGCTACCTCGACCTGCTCATGAACGAGGAGACGCGCAGCGACTTCGTGCTCCGCGCCCGCATGATCACCGCGGTGCGCCGCGCGCTCGACGACGAGGGGTTCGTCGAGGTCGAGACGCCGGTGCTGCAGCCGCGCTACGGCGGCGCCTTCGCCCGGCCGTTCGTCACGCACTCGAACGAGCTCGACACCGACCTCTACCTGCGGATCGCCACCGAGCTCTACCTCAAGCGCCTCATCGTCGGCGGACTCGAGCGCGTCTACGAGCTGGGCAAGGACTTTCGCAACGAGGGCGTCTCCTACAAGCACAACCCGGAGTTCACGATGCTCGAGTGGTACGAGGCCTACGCGAACTACGAGGACACGATGGGCCGGATGGAGCGCCTCGTCGCCCGCGTGGCCGAGGAGACCCTGGGCACGACGACGGTCACCTTCCGGGGCCACGAGATCGACCTCGGCGCGTCTGGCACCGGCTCAAGCTCACGGACGCCCTCGCCGAGCACGGTCTCTGGACGCGTGACGAGCCCGAGCTTCGCGCTCGCCTGAACGAGCGCGGCGTCGACACGACTCACGACAGGACCTGGGCGCAGCTGATCGACCATGCGCTCTCGCACTTCGTCGAGCCCGCGCTGATCGCCCCGACGATCCTCCACGACTATCCCGTCGAGCTCTCGCCGTTCGCGCGGCCGTCGGCCGAGGAGGGCATCGTCGAGCGGTTCGAGTACTACGCGGGCGGGATGGAGCTCGGGAACGCGTTCACCGAGATCAACGACTCCGAGGAGCAGGCCGCCCGGTTCGCGATGCAGGCGGACGAGGGCGCGGGCGGCAACGTCGAGGCCGAGCCGGGCGACCCCGACTACGTCGAGGCGCTCTCCTACGGCATGCCCCCGACCGGCGGGCTCGGGATGGGGATGGACCGGCTCGCGATGCTCCTGCTCGGGAAGGAGTCGATCCGCGACGTGATCCTCTTTCCCGCGCTCAGGGCCAAATAATCGGTGCGGGGTGAAGAACCGCTCCGAGCGGCCGATCATGCTCTCTGTGGGAACGCCCCGCGCCCCCACAGCCACAGACCTCGGTACCATGGCCTGTGCGCGGATCCAAGGCAATCGGTGGACGCCGCCACCGGCGGCAGAAGGGTTGAAGAGGGTGTTCGAGAGGTTCACAGAGAGAGCTCGCCAGGTCGTCGTCCTCGCACAGGACGAGGCAAGGGCGCTCAAGCACAACTACATCGGCACCGAGCACATCCTGCTCGGCCTGCTGCGTGAGGAGGAGGGCCTCGCGGCGCGGGTGCTGGAATCCCTCGACATCACCGTCGAAGAGGTGCGGGCGCAGGTCGCGCGCATCGTCGGACAGGGCGACGAGGTCACGAGCGGGCAGATCCCGTTCACGCCGCGCGCCAAGAAGGTTCTCGAGCTTGCGCTCAGAGAGGCGCTCTCGCTCGGTCACAACTACATCGGCACCGAGCACATCCTGCTCGGGCTCGTTCGCGAGAACGAGGGCGTTGCGGCGCGCATCCTGCTCGACTTCGACGCCGATGCCGAGAAGATCCGCAACGAGATCATCCGCATGCTCTCCGGCCCCGGCCGGCGTGGGCAGGCGCAGGGCGGGCCTGCGGGCGAGAAGTCGAAGAGCTCGAAGCTCCTCGACCAGTTCGGCCGCAACCTCACGAAGCTGGCTGCAGAGGGGAAGCTCGACCCGGTGGTTGGAAGGCAGACCGAGATCGAGCGCGTGATGCAGATTCTCTCGCGCCGCACGAAGAACAACCCGGTGCTGATCGGCGAGCCCGGCGTCGGCAAGACCGCCGTCGTCGAGGGCCTCGCTGCGCGCATCAGCTCGAACCAGGTCCCGGACATCCTCAAGAACAAGCAGATCTACACACTCGACCTCGCCGCTCTCGTCGCAGGGTCGAAGTACCGCGGTGAGTTCGAGGAGCGCCTGAAGAAGGTGATGAAGGAGATCACCCAGCGCGGGGACATCATCCTGTTCATCGACGAGCTCCACAACCTCGTCGGCGCCGGTGCCGCCGAGGGCGCGATCGACGCCGCCTCGATCCTGAAGCCCGCGCTCGCGCGCGGTGAGCTCCAGACGATCGGCGCGACGACGCTCGACGAGTACCGCAAGTACCTCGAGCGCGACGCTGCACTCGAGCGGCGCTTCCAGCAGATCCGGGTCGAGGAGCCGTCGACCGAGGACACCGTTCAGATCCTCCGCGGCCTGAGAGACAGGTACGAGGCGCATCACCGGTGCAAGATCACCGACGACGCGCTCGTCGCCGCGGCGACGCTGGCCGACCGCTACATCCAGGACCGGCAGCTGCCCGACAAGGCGATCGACCTGATCGACGAGGCCGCGTCGCGCATGCGCATCAAGACGATGACCGCGCCGCCGCGCTACCGCGAGCTCGAGGAGGAGATCTCGCGCGTCCGCACCGACAAGGAAGACGCGATCGAGAACCAGGAGTTCGAGAAGGCCGCGTCCCTGCGCGACAAGGAGCGCAAGCTGACGCAGAAGAAGAAGGAGCTCGAGGAGGAATGGCGCAACCAGGAGCCCTCCGAGCAGCCCGAGATCGGTGAGGACGAGATCGCCGACATCGTCTCGATGTGGACGGGCATCCCTGTCTTCAAGCTGACCGAGGCCGAGTCGCAGAAGCTCATCCGCATGGAGGAGGAGCTCCACAAGCGCGTCATCGGCCAGGACGCCGCCATCGTGGCCGTCTCGAAGGCGATCCGCCGCGCGCGCGCCGGGATCAAGGACCCGAAGCGGCCGACCGGCTCGTTCATCTTCCTCGGCCCCTCGGGCGTCGGGAAGACCGAGCTCGCCCGCACGCTCGCCGAGTTCCTGTTCGGCGACGAGGAGGCGATGATCCAGATCGACATGTCGGAGTACATGGAGAAGCACGCCGTGTCACGGCTGGTCGGCTCGCCCCCCGGCTACATCGGCTACGACGAGGGCGGCCAGCTCACCGAGTCGGTGCGCCGCAAGCCGTACTCCGTCGTCCTCTTCGACGAGATCGAGAAGGCCCACCCCGACGTCTTCAACATCCTCCTCCAGATCCTGGAGGACGGGAAGCTGACCGACTCGCAGGGGCGCAAGGTCGATTTCCGGAACGTGATCGTGATCATGACCTCGAACATCGGGTCGACCTCGATCTCGAAGAACCAGGCGCTCGGCTTCAACCTCTCCGACGAGCAGGGCCTCTCCTACGACGACATGAAGAGCCGCGTCATGGGCGACCTGAAGAAGGCCTTCCGGCCCGAGCTGCTGAACAGGATCGACGAGATCATCGTCTTCCCGAAGCTCTCGAAGGAAGAGATCCTCCAGATCGTCGACCTGATGCTCAACCGGCTGCGCGTGCAGATGGCCGAGCACGAGGTCACGATCGAGCTGTCGCCCGAGGCCAAGGAGATGCTGGTCGAGAAGGGCTACGACCCGGCGATGGGAGCCCGGCCGCTACGCCGCGCGATCCAGCGCCTGATCGAGGACCCGCTCGCCGACTACGTCCTCGGCCGCACCCTGGCGCCAGGCTCGACCATCGTGGTCAAGCGCAAGAACGAGGAAGAGGTCGACATCGAGGTGATCCCGCCGGTGGATGCTCCGGAGCCCGCGACCGTGGGCGCCGTGGCCGACTCGGGCGAGGACGACGAGTCCGCCCAGTAGCTACCAGCTCGGCGTATCGACGAACGCAAGCCCGCGGAGTGGGCGCGTCACCTGCTTGACGCGCCCCCCCGCGGCACCCACCACCGCGATCTGGCTGCCGCGCACGAAGGCGATGCGACTGCCGTCGGGCGACCAGGCCGGTGCTGTGGCCTCCGCAGCGCTCGTCACCCGTGCCCGTCCGGTGCCGTTCGCGTTCAGCGTGTAGATCTCGAGCTGGCCGCCCGAGCGCGGGTCGGGGAAGACGGCTGCGATCCTCCGGCCGCTCGGCGACCAGGCGGGATCCATGCCTCCGATCGTCAGGCGCCGCAGGCCCGTTCCGTCCGGTCGGATCGTGAAGAGCCCGGTGCCGGCCCCCGACCCTGTCCTCATCCGCTGGAAGACGATCAGCCTTCCGTTCGGCGACCAGTCGGGGTTGAGCGCACCGACTCCGTCGGGGTTCCGGGTGACGTCCCTGGCGGTGCCGCCCGAGGCCGGGATGGTCCACAGGTCGAACGTCCTCTGGTTCGGCGAGCTCGACCGGTAGACGATCGTGCGGCCGTCGGGCGACCACGCCGGCTCGGCTGCGACCATCGCTCCTCGCGTCAGCCGCCGCTGCCCGGTGCCGTTCGCCCGCATCGTCCAGAGCGCGTAGGAGAGACCGTTCCGCGAGACACGGACGAACGCGATCCTCGTGTGGTCGGGCGACCAAGCCGGGTGCATGTCGTCGAACGCACCGCTCGAGAGCTGCCTCGACGGGAACCCGATGCGCGGGATCACCCGGATCCGGTCGAAGTAGGCCGGCTTGCCGGTGCAGGACTTGTGGGCCGGGCACGCGAGGCCCTGGACGTACAGGATCGGCGCGGACCGTGCTGTGCCGTGCCGCGCCGTGGCGCCGTTGGCCGGCGTCAGCACGAGCGCCGCGAGCGCGGCCGGGAGCAGCAGCTTCATCAGGTGTCCGTAGGAGTCTCCGCCCAGTCTCGCCCGGTGCCGCACAACCACTGGAGCGCCCGGTGGCGCTCGTAGGCGATCGAGATCATCTCGGCGCGCTGCGCGGCGGTCAGCTCCCGGTAGCCGGTGCCGAACGCCGGGAAGTCGCCGCGGAGCGGGGAGGGCAGGAGCCCGCGCTCGTAGCCGCGCATCGCCGCGACCGCGACGAGCTGCTCGAGCGAGTCCCAGCTCGCCGGCAGCTCCAGCGCGTCGGCCGAGCGGAGGGCCTCGGTGCGGGTGCGCCAGTGCCAGAGCCTGGCGGTCTCGAGGGCGTGCTCGATCTCGGGCTTGGCACGGAGCGCGCCGGGCGCCGTGGGGGTGGCGAGCAGCCACTCGGGGTCGAAGGGCCGGTCGTACGGCTCGAGCTCGACGAGGCCGAGCGACCAGAGGAGCACTCCGAGCCCCTCTCCCTGCCAGACGGCCTCGACGACGGCCGGGTCGTCCTGCGCGCCGGGGAGCATGGAGAGCGCCGTCCGGAGCGGCTCGGAGAGGGCGCGAACGCGCTCGAGCACCTCGCGGCGGCTCCGGAGCTTGGTGCGGCTCACGTACCGAGGCTAGCGGTCGGCCGGGATGACTCGGGCGACGACGAGTCCGTCTCCCGGGATACGTACACTTGTTCGCCTGATGGCGAGACCGGCGGCTCTCCAACATGCGTGCACCGAGTGCGGGACGATGTCCGGACGGTGGCTCGGACGGTGCCCGGGCTGCGGTGCGTTCGGGACGATGCTCGAGGAGGCGGCACCGGCGCGCGGCGCCGGGGCGGCGCCGCGTCCGCTCCTGCGGCTGGTCGACGTCAAGGCCGAGGAGGCCGACCGGATCCCGACCGGCATCGCCGAGCTCGACCGCGTGCTCGGCGGCGGCCTCGTGCCGGCCTCGCTCGTGCTCGTCGGCGGCGAGCCCGGCGTGGGGAAGTCGACGCTGCTGCTCAGCGCCCTGAGGGCGATGAGCAGCGAGAGAAGGGTGCTGCTCGTGACCGGCGAGGAGTCGCCCATGCAGGTGAGCCTGCGGGCCGCCCGGCTCGGCGGCGCGGAGGCGGTCGAGATCGTCGCCGAGACCGAGCTCGAGAGCGTGTGCTCGATGCTCGAGCGGGAGCGACCGGGGGTCTGCGTCATCGACTCGGTCCAGACCCTCTACTCCTCCGAGATCGGCTCGGCGCCCGGCTCGGTCGCGCAGGTACGCGAGGCGGCGGCGCGCATCCTCCGCGTCGCAAAGGAGGCGGGCGTCGCGGTCTTCCTCGTCGGGCACGTGACCAAGGACGGCTCGGTGGCGGGGCCGCGCGTTCTCGAGCATCTCGTCGACTGCGTGCTCCAGTTCGAGGGCGACCGCTATCACGCCCATCGCGTCCTCCGTGCGACGAAGAACCGTTTCGGCTCGACGAACGAGCTCGCGGTGTTCGAGATGACCGCGACGGGGCTCGTCGGAGTTCCCGATCCGTCGGCGATCTTCGGGCGCAGCGAGCCCGGCGAGATCGGCGCGGCGGTGACGTGCGTGCTCGAAGGGACGAGGCCGCTGCTGCTCGAGATCCAGTCGCTGGTCGCAGCGAGCGATCTCGCGATGCCGCGGCGCGTCGGCACCGGCGTCGACCCGAAGCGCCTGGCCATGATCGTCGCCGTACTCTCCCGGCACGCCGGGCATCCCGCTCGGGAGCGCCGACGTCTTCGTGAACGTCGCGGGCGGCGTGCGGATCGACGAGCCGGGGGCCGATCTCGGTATCGCACTGGCCATCGCATCGGCGGCGCGAGGGGCGCCGGTTCGCGAAGGGCTCGGCGCCTTCGGCGAGATCGGGCTCACCGGTCGCGTGCGACCGGCCGCGCAGGCGGCCCGCCGGATCGAGGAGTGCCGAAAGCTCGGGCTCACCACGGTGCTCGCCCCCGCGGGGACCGGGGGAGGGAGTCTCGAGGCGGTCTCGCTCCGGGAGGCGCTCGAAGCCGCGGTCGCGAAGACCTGATCGGGTTCGGGTTCGACGCGTCGATGGTTTCGATCCGTATGCAGGGGATTTTCGAGAAATGCAGAGGAGATCCTCGAAAACCCCTGCAAAAATGCTGCTTTCATGCGGGTTTTTGCTAGACTTGTCGCTCCCGCCGGTTGTCATTCGTGACCACCGGCGCTTTCACGACACGGGAGAGGGAGTCAGCTTGTACAAGGTCGGCGACAAGGTGGTGTACCCGCACCACGGCGCGGGCACCATCGTGAAACGGGAACAGCAGATGGTGCTGGGTGAGACACGGGAGTACCTCACGATCAAGATCCTGCACAGCGACATGACCGTCAATGTCCCGCTCGACAACGCGGAGCGGGTCGGTCTGCGCAAGGTGATCGACGAAGAGGCCGTGAAGAAGGTCGTCAAGTACCTCACGAGCGGCGGCACCGAGATGCCGAAGAACTGGAACCGGCGCTTCAAGCACAACCGGGACAAGATGAAGACCGGGGACATCTTCGAGTTGGCCGAGGTCGTCCGGAACCTGTCGCTCCGCGACGGTGAGAAGGGGCTCTCGACCGGCGAGAAGCAGATGTACGTCAAGGCCAAGAAGATCCTCGCGTCGGAGTTGATGTACGCGAAGAACCTGTCGGAGGACGACGCCGTCACCTGGCTCGAGGGCGTCCTCACCGACAGCACCGGCCCGAAGCGGGCAGCGGCCAAGCGGCCGGCAGCGAAGGCGACGCCGAAAACGCCGGCTGCGGCCTAGGTGGCTGCGGCCTAGGTGAGTGTATGGGCCGTCCTCGTCGCCGCAGGGCGGGGAGAGCGGTTCGGGGATGAGCGGCCGAAGGCGTTTGCGCGTCTCGGCGCTCTCCCCTTGCTCGCCGAGTCGCTCCGGCGGCTCGACGAGAGCGAGTGGGTCGACGGGATCGTGGTCGTCGCCCCTCCCGAGTGGGAGGAGCCGGCGATCCTCGTCGCCGAAGAGATCGGCGCGTCGAAGGTCGCCTCGTGTGTCACGGGTGGTGCGACCCGCTCCCAGTCGGTGCGGATCGGGCTCGAGGAGGTCCCGCCAGAGGCGGACGTGGTGCTCGTCCACGATGCGGCCCGGCCGCTACTTCCGCCGGATCTCGTGGCGCGCCTGCTCGAGGCGCTTGCAGAAGGGTTCGACGGAGCTGTCCCGGGGCTGCCGGTCACCGACACCGTCAAGCGAGTTCGCGACGGAGTCGTCGTCGAGACGCCGGCGCGCGACGAGCTCGTGGCGGTGCAGACACCTCAGGCCTTCGTCGCCTCGGTGCTGAGGGCGGCGGCCGCGGGAGAGGGGTCCGATTGCTCCTCCCTCGTGGAGGCTGCCGGCGGGCGCATCAAGGTCGTGCCCGGCGACGAGCGGCTGCTCAAGGTGACGACGCCCGATGACCTGAGGCGGGTCGAGGCGCTCGTCACCGCCGGGCCCGAGTAGCCTCCCGGCTGTGGCCGACGTCCGGATCGGGACAGGGTACGACGCGCACGGGCTCGTCGAGGGCCGGCCGCTCGTGCTCGGCGGGGTCGAGATCGAGAGCCCGCGCGGGCTCGCCGGTCACTCCGACGGAGACGTGATCGCACACGCGCTGATCGACGCTCTGCTCGGTGCCGCCGGGCTCGGCGACATCGGCGCGCTCTTTCCCTCCGGCGAGGAGCGCTATCGCGGCGTGTCGTCGCTCGAGCTACTCCGCGTCGCGTACGCCGAGGTCCGCGGCGGCGGCTGGCGCCTCGTCAATGCCGACTGCGTGCTCGTAGGCGAGGAGCCGAGGATCGCCCCGCACCGCGACGAGATGAGGCGGCGCCTCGAGGAGGCGGTCGGGGAGGGTCAGGTGAACGTCCGGGCGACGACGACGGACGGCCTGGGCTTCACCGGCCGGGGCGAGGGCCTTGCCGCGCACGCAGTCGCGCTCCTCGAGCGACGCTAGGCGAGGCCGCCGCGCTCGGCGGCCTCGCTCGGCGTCGGAGGACTAGGTCCCGACGTTCGTGATCGGCGCGTTGATCACGACGTGCGCATCCGTCACGGTGAGCTTCCCCTGCTTGGCGAGGCCCTCGATCTGGTCGTCCTGCTGGAGCAGCACCGGCGTCACTCCGGGCTTCCACGTGACGATGAGCTCCTCCCAGAGCGGGTTGTAGTCGGACTCGCCGGGCTCCGACCCGAAGACGGCGATCTGGCCGGGCGCGGCCTTGCCGGCGATGAAGTACTGCGCGGGGGCGCCCTTCACCTTTGCGAGCGCCGGCGAGTAGTTGATGTGCATCGCCGTCGCCTGCGCCTTGCTCGAGACGTCTGTCACCAGGTAGGCGTCCTTGTGGTGGTCGTAGTAGCCGAGATAGGTCGTGGTCCTCGTCTTCGCCGAGGGGCCGAGCGCGAGCATGGACGGGACCGCGGCGGATGCGGTGGCGGTAATCGAGATCACGACGACGGCTGCCGTCGCGGCGAGCTTGAAGCGGGTCATGGATCCCTCCCTCCGAAATGGTGCGTTCGACTGTCAGGTACGCACGCGCCCGAGGGGCGGATTCGGGCTACGCGGTGGCCTAACAGTCGGGAAGCGCCGCGCAGCCGTCCGGGCCGACCGTCACGAGCCCGTCGCGCTCGAGCGACTCGATCGCCTCGCCGTCGCTGCTGCCCTCTCCGGCGGCGACGGCTCGTAGCGCGAGCGCGCGGCGCTGCCGGAAGGACCCCTCGAAACGCGACTGCTTCCGGAGCGGCTCGTACCGGCTCCCGCGGGCGGGGCACGCTGCGGCGAGCGGACAGCTCCCGCACCTGGGGACCCGGGCAAGGCAGATCGTCGCGCCCAGGTCGAAGAGCGCCTGCGCACAGGAGCCGTCGAACTTCGCTCCGGTGCGCTCCTGCACGCGGCGGACGTTCGTGTCGACCGGAAGCACGTCCCGGCCGAACGCGAAGTTCGCGACCGCCGCCGCGGTGTAGGGCCCCACGCCGGGAAGCTCGGCGAGATCGTCGGGCCACCCTCCCTCGGCCACAACGCGCGCGGCGCGGTGCAGGTTGACCGCGCGGCGGTTGTAGCCGAGGCCCTGCCACTCGAGGATCGCCTCCGCAGGGGTCGCGCCGGCGAGCGCCGAGGCAGTCGGCCACCGCTCGAGCCACCGCCGCCAGCGCGGGATCACGCGATCGACCTGCGTCTGCTGGAGCATCACCTCGCTGACGAGGATCGCGTAGGGATCGGTGGTCTCCCGCCAGGGCAGCGCACGCCCGTTTGCCTCGTACCACTCGAGCAAGGCCCTTCGCACAGCGCCACTCTAGACTCGTGGGATGCGGCTCTACGACACCCACTCACGCTCTCTCGTCGAGCTGCCGCCTCCCCCCGGGCCGATCCGGATGTACTTCTGCGGCCCGACTGTCTACGCCCGCGCCCACATCGGCAACGCCCGGCCATTCGTGGTCGGGATGTGGTTTCGCTCGTGGCTACGGGCCACCGGCTACGAGGTGACGCTCGTCCACAACATCACCGACGTCAACGACAAGATCTACGAGGCGGCGCCTGGTCACAGCGCGGAGCTTGCCGAGAAGGCGACGGCCTGGTACCTCGAGGACACGGGCGACCTCGGGCTCGGCGTGCCGGACCTGATGCCGAAGGTCACGGATCTCGTCCCGGAGATCGTCGACTTCATCCAGAAGCTCGTCGACCGCGGGTTCGCCTACCCCGTCGCAGGCGACGTCTACTTCCGCGTCGCGCAGTTCCCCGGGTACGGCAGCCTCTCGGGACAGCGGCCGGACGAGGTGGAGGAGCAGGAGCCGAGCACGCTCAAGGAGGACCCGCGCGACTTCGCGCTCTGGAAGGCGACCAAGGAGGGCGAGGACACGAGCTGGCCCTCGCCGTGGGGGCAGGGCAGGCCCGGCTGGCACATCGAGTGCTCGGTCATGGCCGAGTACACGATCGGCGAGGAGTTCGAGATCCACGGCGGCGGCCTCGACCTGGTGTTCCCGCACCACGAGAACGAGCTCGCCCAGTCCCGCGCGCTCGGGCATCCGTTCGCGCGCATCTGGGCGCACAATGGGATGCTCCGCTTCACCGGCGAGAAGATGTCGAAGTCGGTCGGGAACATCGCCACGATCCGCGAGGTTCTGGACGAGTACGGCCGCGAGGCGGTGCTCGTCTTCTTCCTCGGGGGTCACTGGCGCAAGCCGATCGACTTCTCACCCGACACCATGGCGCAGGCTGCGGCGCAGGCCGAGGGATTCCGGAACGTCTTCCGGACGCAGAACGAGGCCGGCGGTGACTGGGACGCGTTCGCGGCTGCGCTCGACGACGACTTCAACACGCCCGAGGCGCTCGCCCTCATGCACGAATGGCGCGACCACGATCTGCTCCGCCGGGCGCTCGCGATCTTCGGCCTGGGCTCGCTTGCCGAGCGGGAAGAGGCTCCGCCCGAGGTGATCGAGCTTGCGGAAAGGCGGGTGGCCGCGCGGGTGACACGCGACTTCGAGGCCGCCGATGCGCTCCGCGTCCAGATCGAGGAAGCCGGCTGGGAGACGCGCGACGAGCCCGGCGGTGGGCACATGCTCGTCCGGAAGCGGTGAGCCCCGACCTCGTCTACGGGCGGCGCGCAGTGCGGGAGGCGCTCCGCGGCAGGCGCGAGGTGCTCGAGCTCCTCGCCACCGACCGCGCCGCGACCGAGCCCTGGCTCGCCGAGGCGAGGCCGAAGATCCGGGCAGAGCGCGAGCTCACCGAGCTCGCCGGCACCCGCGACCACCAGGGCGCCGTCGCGCGCGTCGAGCCGTACCGCTATGCCGACGCCTACGAGCTCGCCGCGGTCGAGCGGCCGCTGCTCGCTGTGCTCGACCGTGTGACCGATCCGCGGAACCTCGGAGCCGTCTGCCGGAGCGCCGAGGGTGCCGGGGCTACCGGCGTCATCGTCCCCGCCCACGGCTCGGCAGTCGTGACGCCCGCCGTCGCCCGCGCGTCGGCCGGCGCGATCGAGCATCTGCCGATCGCGGTCGTGACGAACCTCGCGCGGTACCTCGAGGAGGTCAAGGGGCCCGACCTCTGGGTCTACGGCGCGGCCGGCGAGGCCGAGGCGACGATGTGGGACACCGATCTCTCGGGCGGCGTCGCGCTCGTGCTCGGCGCCGAGGGGAAGGGGCTGCGGCCGCTCGTGCGCCGCAGCTGCGACGTCCTCGTGTCGATCCCGCTGGCCGGCGAGGTCGAGTCGCTCAACGTGAGCGTCGCCGCTGCGCTCCTCCTCTTCGAGGCGCGCCGCCAGCGGAGCTAGCCGGTGGCGGACCCGACCCTCTACCTCTTCGACGGCTACAACCTCCTCCACGCCGGCCCCTTCTCCGACCGCCGCGAGCTCGTCGACGCGCTCGCGAGCTTCGTCGCCACGACCGGCGCCCGCGGCGTCGTCGTCTTCGACGGGACCGGCGACGACGCCGAGGTCGGCCGGCTCTCCGTCCGGTTTGCTCCCGACGCCGACGCGATGCTCGAGCGGCTCGCGGCCGAGCGGAGATCCCGCGAGCGCGTGCTGCTCGTCTCCTCCGACGCGACCGTCCTCGGGACGGCAGGGCGCCAGGTGGCGAACCTCTCCTCCCAGACGTTCTTCCGCGACCTCCGCCCGGCCGAAGTGCCCCCTGCGCCGCCGGGTGGGCTCGGCAACAAGCTCGACGAGGAGACCCTCGCCAGGCTCGAGCGCCTGCGCCGCGGCCAGTAGATAACGTTGCAACCGGGTCCATTGCAAGTGGACTTGTATTTTCTAGCGGTCCTTGCTAGATTCACCTCGACCTAAGGGTGAGGGTTCTCAATTGTCGGAGGAACCAATCCCGCTCGAAACGGGGAGTTTGGGCATGAGTGCGAGAACAGCAACTGCACCGAAGACCGCAGCAAAGGCTCAACGAGAGCTTGAGGATCTCCAGCTCGTTCTCAAGGCGCGGAACGGGAGCACGTTCGCGCTCGATGCCCTGATCCGGCGCTACACGCCGTTCGTCCGGCTGAAGGCGAGCGCCTACTTCCTCGTCGGGGGCGGCAATGACGACCTGATCCAGGAGGGCCTGATCGGCCTCTACAAGGCGGTTCGCGATTTCCGGCCCGACAAGGAGACGTCGTTCCGCTCGTTCGCCGAGCTCTGCGTCACCCGCCAGATCATCACGGCGATCAAGACCGCCACCAGGTTCAAGCACTCGCCGCTCAACACGTACGTCTCGTTCAGCCACACCCCGGCAGGCCAGGACCCCGACGGCGACTGCACCCTCGGCGACGCCCTGCCCGGCTCGCACGTGAACGACCCCGCCGTTCACGTGATCTCGAGCGAGGAGCTCCAGAGCCTCGTCGGCTGCCTCGGCACGAGCCTCTCGCCGCTCGAGTCCGACGCGCTCCGCCTCTACCTCGAGGGCGCGTCCTACGAGACGATGGCCGTCGAGCTCGGGTGCGACACGAAGACGATCGACAACGCGCTGCAGCGGGTCAAGCGCAAGATCCTGAACCACCAGCGCGACCGCCAGGTTCTCGCGTAGCCGCGAGCTACGCTGACGGTGTCGGGCCGGAGTAGCTCAGCTGGCAGAGCATCTGATTTGTAATCAGAGGGTCGCGGGTTCGAGTCCCGCCTCCGGCTCTTCTTGACGGGATCCGCTCCTAACAGCATCTGCTCCTAATTGGGCATCCGCTCGCCTGCGCGCACCGGGACCGGCAGCCGGTTCGCCGGCGGCGAGAGCGGGCAGACCCAGCGCGGGTCGTAGCTGCACGAGGGGTTGTAGGCGAAGTTGAAGTCGAGCACGAGCCGCTCGCCGTCCAGTGCCGAGGTCGGCGCCCTTCACCGTGTCGAGGACGTAGCGGCCGCCGCCGTAGGTCTCGGCGCCCGAGGTCTGTCGCGGAACGGCACGAACACGCCGCCACCGTAGGCGGCGAGCCAGTAGAGCTCGAGTGCGCGCTCCTCGCCGCCGAGCTCGAACCGGCCGATCGCGAAGCGCTCGGAAGGCGATCGTCTCATCGCCGCTCGACCCGATCTGCGTCTCGACGGAGGCGGCCTGCTCGACCGAGGCGAGCACCCGTAGGCCCGGGTCGTAGGGGAAGCACGGCACGCCGGGGTAGGACGTCCGCTCCTCCGGGGGCACGGGCGACTGCGAGTGCGTCCGGAAGAGCTCGTCGCGTGCGGCGCGCCAGCGCTCCCACGCCGCGGCGGGATCCGACGCGGCCCGCGCCTCGGCGTAGAGCGCGAACACGCGCCGCTTCCAGTCGAGGAGCTCGAGCTCGGCGACCACGGTCACTCCCCGATCGCCTTCAGCACGACCCGCTTGCGGCGGCGGCCGTCGAACTCGGCGTAGAACACCTGCTCCCAGGGCCCGAGGTCGAGGCTTCCGTCCGTGATCGGCAGCACGACCTGGTGGGCCATCAGCTGCCGCTTCAGGTGCGCGTCGGCGTTGTCCTCGCCGCGGTTGTGGCGATAGCTCGACGACCGGCTCGTGCGGCGCGAGGCGCTCGAGCCAGTCGTCGATGTCGGCGATCAGGCCGCCCTCGTCGTCGTTCACGTAGACCGCGGCGGTGATGTGCATCGGGTTCACGAGCACGAGCCCGTGCTGGATCCCGGACTCGCGCACGAACGCCTCGACCCGGTCGGTGATGTTGACGTAGTCGCGCCGGTGCGGCGTCTCGAAGGTCAGGTACTCGGTCGCATGCTTCACGGGAGGCGCCTGCGCGAGGTCGTCCCAGAGCTGCGTCCACGTCCTCGAGCCCGACCGAGAGGCGCAGCAGCCCCTCCGGGATCCGGTCGCCCTCCCAGCGGTGGCGGCTCTCCATCGTCGAGTTCACGCCGCCGAGGCTCGTCGCGTTCGCGATCAGGCGCGTCCGCGTCTCGACGGCCCGCGGGTCGGCGACGTCGAACGAGATCAGCCCGGAGTAGCCGGGATAGCGCACGAGCTCGACCGCGGGATGGTCTTCCAGGCGGCGCGCGATCTCGGTCGCCGTCGCCGTGATCCGGCGCATCCGGTCGAGAGAGGGAGTCGAGGCCCGCCGTCACGGAGGCCGCCGAGTGCGGCGAGCAGACCCCGCCCGTCAGCGTCCGCGTGCGGCGCAGCGCGTCGGCCCGCTCGGGATCGCGGACGACGACGGCGCCGCAGAGAGCATTGTGGCTTCCGGTGATGAACTTCGTCGCCGAGTGGACGACGACATCTGCGCCCTCCTTCGAGCGCGCGGAGGTAGACCGGCGTCGCGACCGTCGAGTCGCACACGATCGAGCCCGTCGTGTGCGCGCACCGCGTCCCAGTCGGGGACGGTGAGCACGGGGTTCGCCGGGGACTCGACCCAGACGATGTCGGCCTCGGCGGGAGGAGGCCCGGTCTGGTCGTACTCGACGAACCGAAGTCCCCACTCCGCCAGCGATCCGAACAGGACCGAGGTGCCGAAGTACGCGCCTTTCGCAAGCGCGATCAGGCTTCCCGGCCGCGCGAACGTGAGCACGACCGCCGTCTCGGCGGCCATGCCCGACGCGAAGAGGAGCGCCTGCCCGCCCTCGCGCTCTCCGAGCCGCGCCTCGGCCTCGGCCCCGTTCGGGTGGGCGTACCGGGAGTAGAAGAACTCCCGCGGCTCTCCCTCGAGGTCGTACGGCCAGATCGTCGAGCGGTCGACCCGTGGCATGGATCGAGCCTAGCCGCAACCCCTAGGAAGGGACGACGGCGCGACGGCCGCGAAGAACGCTCGGCGCGGACCGCGCGTAGTCGAGACCCGAGACCCACGTGAGCACGAGCGCGATCAGAAGGAGCCACCACGAGACGTTCGTGCTCCACGCGCCGGCGGCGGCGAGCCCGCCGGCTGCCGCCGCCACCGCCTGCGACCACGTCTTCAGCTTCCCGAGGTCGCGGGCGGCGATCACGACGCCTCGCTCGAGCGCCGCGAGCCGCAGGCCGCTGACGAGCAGCTCGCGCGCGACGATCGCCGCGACCATCCACGCAGGGAACACCCCGGCATCGAGCAGCACGATCAGCGTCGCGAGCACGAGCACCTTGTCGGCGACCGGATCGAGCAGCGACCCGAACGACGTGGTCTTCCCCGACCGGCGCGCGAGGCGACCGTCGAACCAGTCGGTCGACATCGCGAGGCAGAACGCCGCGGTTGCCCAGTAGTAGTGGTTCGTGAAGTTGACCGTGAAGAGGACGACGACGATCGGCGCGGCCGCGATCCGGGCGAGCGTGAGCTGGTCGGCGACGGGCATTCCGTGCGAAACATACGCCTGCGGCCGGTAGTGTCGAGCCGGTGGACCTGTACGAGCACCAGGGCAAGGATCTGTTCGCGACGTTCGGGATCCCGGTGTCGGCGGGACGGGTCGCGACGAGTGCCGAGGAGGCTCGGGCAGCCGCCGCAGAGCTCGGGGGCGAGGTGGTCGTCAAGGCCCAGGTGCTCACGGGCGGTCGCGGGAAGGCCGGCGGCGTCAAGCTCGCGGCCGACCCGGCGGAGGCTGCGCTGGTCGCGGACGGCATCCTCGGCCTCGACATCGGCGGGCACACGGTCCGCCGGCTCTGGATCGAGAGCGCCTCGGAGATCGCGCGGGAGTACTACCTCTCGGTGACCCTCGACCGGGGGGCGGGGAAGACGCTCCTGATGTTCACGACAGAGGGCGGTGTCGAGATCGAGCAGGTCGCCGCCGAGAGCCCCGATGCCCTCGTGCGCGTCCATGTCGACCCGCTCGAAGGGCTCGAGCCGCACCACGCCCGCGAGCTCACGTCGCGTCTCGAGGACGAGGGGGAGCGCGCCCAGGTCGAGAGGATCGTCGAGGCGCTCTACCGCTGCTACGTCGAGTCGGACGCGACGCTCTGCGAGATCAACCCGCTCATCGTCACCCCCGACGGCACGGTCCGGGCTCTCGACGCGAAGGTCACGATCGACGACTCGGCCCTGTGGCGCCACCCCGGCCTGGCCGAGCTGCGCGACACGTGGGCTGCCGACCCGCTCGAGGCACTCGCGCGCGAGCGCGGCGTCATCTACGTGAAGCTCGACGGGTCGGTCGGGATCCTCGGCAACGGAGCCGGGCTCTCGATGGCGACCGTCGACGTCGTCGTCGTGGCCGGCGGTCGGCCCGCGAACTTCTGCGACCTCGGCGGCGGCGGGTCCGCCGAGGGAGTCGTCGCGGCGCTCGAGGTGATCACCCGCGACCCGCAGGTGCGGTCGATCCTCTTCAACATCTTCGGAGGCATCACCCGCTGCGACGAGGTCGCACGCGGGATCCTCGCCGCCGTCGAGCACACCGGGATCGCCGTTCCGATCGTCGTCCGGCTCGACGGCACGAACGCCGAGGAGGGCCGGCGGATCCTCGCGGAGGCGGGCAACCCCGGCGTCCATGTCTCGCCGACGATGCTCGAGGCCGCCCACCTCGCCGTGGAGCTCGCGGCATGAGCGCGAGCGAGCCCTGGAGCGACCGGGCCGATCTGTACCGCACGAGCAAGGCGCACAGCGAGGGCCCCGATCTCGACCTGGTGGTCGAGTGGGCCGACGGCTGCAGCACCGCGCTCGACGTCGCGACCGGCGGCGGCCATGTGGCTCGCCGGCTGCGGGAGGCGGGGCTCGAGGTCGTGAGCTGCGACCCGGCCCCCGGGATGCGGCCCGACGTGATCTGCTTCGCAGAG
This sequence comes from uncultured Actinomycetota bacterium, assembly GCA_963738895.1. GTDB lineage: Bacteria > Actinomycetota > Thermoleophilia > Gaiellales > Gaiellaceae > PALSA-600. The sequence goes on along the minus strand of CAVTYN010000006.1, from coordinate 239,684 downwards.
GAGCTGCCCTTCGCGAGCTCGAGCTTCGACCTCGCCGTGACGCGTGTCGCCGCGCATCACTTCGCCGACGTCGCGCAGGCGACCCGCGAGCTCGGGCGGGTAGCCTCCGCCCGGGTGGTGGTCGTCGACACCCTGTTCATGGGGGAAGACGTCGAGCGCGCCGAGGCGCTCCGCGACCCGTCGCACGTTCGCAACTACAGCGAGGCGGAGTGGCGCGAGTATCTCGCCGACGCCGGGATCGAGGTCGAGGAGGTGCGAATCTTCGACAAGCCGATCGACCTCGAGCAATGGCTCGAGCGCACCGCGTGCACCGGCGAGACAGCCGAGGAGGCACGCGCCCTGCTCGCGCACAGGATCGACGGCGGCATGCTCACGCTCGATCGCATCGCCCTCCGCGGCAAGCCCGCCTGATGGCGATTCTCGTCGGAGAGTCCACGCGGCTCGTCGTGCAGGGCCTCACCGGCACCGAGGGCCGGTTCCACGGCCTGCGCAACCGCAGCTACGGCACGAACGTCGTCGCCGGCGTCACGCCCGGGAAGGAGGGGCAGGACGTCGAGGGCATCCCGGTGTTCGACACGGTCTCGGGCGCAGTCGCCGAGACCGGCGCGAACACCTCGCTCGTCTTCGTCCCGGCCCGGTTTGCCGCGGACGCCGTGTACGAGGCGGTCGACGCTGGGATCGGCACCGTCATCTGCATCACCGAGCACATCCCCGTCCACGACTCGCTGAGGCTCCGCGCGTACGTTCGCTCACGCGGGGCCAGGATGATCGGCCCGAACTGCCCAGGCGTCCTCTCGCCCGGGAAGGCCAACGTCGGGATCATCCCCGCCGAGGTATTCGCCGCCGGATCGATCGGCCTCGTCTCGCGCTCGGGCACGCTCACCTACCAGATCGGCTACGAGCTGGCGCAGCTCGGGCTCGGCAACTCGACCATCGTCGGGATCGGCGGTGACCCGGTGCCCGGCTCGACGTTCATCGACGTCCTCGACCTGTTCCAGGCCGACGACGAGACCGAGCTGATCGTTCTCGTCGGCGAGATCGGCGGCGACGAGGAGGAGAAGGCGGCGCGCCACGTCGCCGAGAAGATCTCGAAGCCGGTCGTCGCCTACATCGCCGGCTTCTCCGCGCCGCCCGGGAAGACGATGGGCCACGCGGGCGCGATCATCTCGGGCAGCTCGGGGACGGCGCAGGCGAAGAAGGAAGCGCTCGAGGCGGTCGGGATCGCGGTCGGCACGACGCCGACCGAGGTCGCCGGGATCGTGACCGGGGACGGCGGCTGAGCAGGTCCCGCTAGATTCGGGACGTGGAGCCGATCGTCTCCTTCGCGCGCGGCGTGCCCGCGCCCGAGTGCCTGCCCGAGGAGGAGCTCGCCGACTGCGCGCGCGCCGTCCTCGAGCGCGACGGCAAGACGATCCTCTCCTACGGCTCCGGCGCCGGCTACACGCCGCTGCGCGAGCTGATCGCCGAGTGGTTCAAGGTGCCGCCCGAGCAGGTGATCCTCACGAACGGCGCGCTCCAGGGCTTCGTCCTGCTCGCGCAGCACTTCGGCGCGCGGCCAGACGGTTCTCGTCGAGCTCCCGACCTACGACCGGCCGCTGAAGATCCTGCGCGAGGGCGGCCAGACCGCGGTCGCCGTTCCCATGGACGAGCACGGCCTCATCCCGGACGAGCTCGAGCGCGCGCTCGCGGCGAACCCCGATGCCGGCGTTCATCTACACGATCCCGACCTTCCAGAACCCGAGCGGCCGCACCCTGCCGCGCCGACCGGCGCCGTCAGATCGTCGAGATCGCGGCGGCCGCAGGCGCGCTGATCGTCGAGGACGACCCCTACGGGCTGATCCGGTTCGAGGGCGAGCCCGAGCCGTCGATGTTCGAGCTCTCGCGCGAGACGATCATCTACACCTCGTCGTTCTCGAAGACGATCGCGCCGGGCCTCCGGGTCGGCTGGTACATCGTCCCCGAGGAGCTGGCGGCCTCGCTGATCGAGCGCGCCAACTCGACCTACATCACGCCCGTCCTGCTCAGCGAGGCGGTCGTCCACGAGTTCATCAGCCGCGGCAGCTTCGAGCCGAACCTGGCGCGGATCAACGACCTGCTGCAGGCGCGGCGCGACGCGATGCTCGCCGCGCTCGAGAAGCACATGTCCGGCGCGACGCTGGTCGCGCCCGGAGGGCGGCTACTTCGTCTGGCTCGAGCTTCCCGAGGGCACCGATGCGGCCGAGGTGATCGAAGCGCGCCGAGGGTGTCACCGCCGTGCTCGGCACCGACTTCGGCGGTGCGCCGAACACGCTTCGCCTCGCGTACAGCTACGTCTCGCCCGAGGAGATCGACCTCGGCGTGTCGCGGCTCGCCGCCGCGATCTGAGCTGCGTCTACGACTAGGCGGCGGGTACGCGGCGGACGCGAGCGGGCGCGGGACGAGCCGCGGCTGCGGCGGTGGGGCGAGGACCTTCTCGGCTGCGCGGAAGGTCGGGCAGGGACGCTCGAGCGCGAGCGCGCAGAGCCCGTTGCGGCGGAAGTAGCAGTCGTGGCAGGTGGGAGTCTGGGGCATCTGGCGTCGCGGGGGTTCGAAGGTGGACGGGTGGGTGACGAGCGAGACGCGATCCTACGGATGGATGGCGCCGAGGATCAAGGGTTTGCCCGGACAGAAAACGCGCAGTTTCCGCGCCTTTCAGAATGGAGAATTTCCCAGATTTCTAGCGCTGTTCCGGCAATGTTGCCAGAGCGTGCAACGCCTGTTGAAAGTTCTTCACAGGGATGATGCGCAGACCGTGTGCGTACTTGCGGGCATCGACGGCGTTCTGGCCCGCCGGGACGAGGAAGGCATCCACACCCGCCTCGCGCGCTCCGATCGTCTTCTGCTTGATCCCGCCGATCGGGCCGACGCTGCCGTCGAGGAAGATCTCGCCCGTCGCCGCGATCTTGTGGCCGCGGTCGACGTTCCGCCCGAGCTCCTGGAGCACGTCGAGCGCGAAGGCGAGGCCCGGCGGAGGGGCCGCCGACGCCGTGGGCGTCGATCGAGACGTGGATCGGGAGCTGGATCGACTCGTTCGGGCGCGAGCAGGACGCCGACGACGCCGCGCTTCGAGCCGTCGCCGGCGGCGACGGTCGTGAGCGGCACCTCGAGGCGCTTGCCGCCTGCGAAGGATCGTGAAGCGGAACGTCGTCCCGATCGGCGTGCCGGCTCATCACGCCGCGAGACGTCGGCCGGCGAGTGCGACGGGCTTGCCGTCGACGGCGACGATCACGTCGGTCGGTCGGAGGCTCGTCGGCGGCCGGGAAGCCGGGCTCGACGCTCCGACACGAGCGCGCCGTTCTCGCTCGTCGTCACCTTCTTGCCGAGCGCGCGGAGCGCGACGGCGGCTGCGACCTGCTGCGACGTCCGCATCTCGGTGGCGTTCACCTGATCGTTCTGCGCGCTCGAGATGCCGGGCGGCACGACCTCGTCGGCGGGTACGAGGTCGGCGCCGGAGTGCAGCCCGCCGAAGAGCTGCTCGAGGAGCGTCGCCTTGCGGACGATCACGTCGACGAAGTAGATGCCGCCGGCGCCGGTCGGGTCGTGGCCGCCCGCCACCTTCACGAGCGGCGCGACCGGGTGGGCCTTGTCCGGCAGGAAGATGTAGTCGCGCGAGGAGATCGAGCTCGAGCGCGATGACGACGAGCACGAGCACCGCGCCGACGGTCAGCGCGACGGTCGGGGTGAAGACGCGGCGCAGGATGCGCGACGGCGGCGAGAGCGCGGCGGGCGCAGCCGCTTCCACGCGATCACTGTAGACCGTCGAGCGGTGCTTCGGGTCAGCGCCGTGGTGAGCACGCCGACGACCTCGCGCACCGCGGCGGCCGAGGCCTGCGAGGGCGGCGTGCTCGGAGTCGTCGAGCTCGAGCTCGACGATCGCCTCGACGCCGGCCGCGCCGAGCTTCACCGGCACGCCGACGTAGAGGCCGTCGATCCCGTACTCGCCCTCGAGATAGGCGGCGCACGGCAGCACCCGCTTCTCGTCGAGCATGATCGCGTCGACGATCTGGGCCGCCGCGGCGCCCGGCGCGTACCAGGCCGAGGTGCCGAGCAGGTTGACGAGCTCGCCGCCGCCCTTCGCCGTCCGCTCGATCATCGCGTCGATCCGGTCGGCCGAGACGAGCTTCGCGCAGCGGCACGCCGCCGACGCGGGTCGCGCTGACGAGCGGGACCATCTGGTCGCCGTGACCGCCGAGGACGAGCGTCTGCACGTCCTTCGACGACGCGCCCGTCTCCCAGGCGACGAACGTCGAGAAGCGCGCCGTGTCGAGGATCCCCGCCATCCCGAAGACGCGCTCGCGCGGCCAGGCCGGAGACGTTCAGCGCGACGTGGCACATCGCGTCGAGCGGGTTCGAGACGACGACGATGATCGCGTCGGGCGAGGCTGCGCCACGACCTTCGCGGTCACGTCGCGCGACGATCTTCTCGTTCGTCGTCACGAGGTCGTCGCGGCTCATCCCGGGCGCGCGCGGCAGCCCCGCCGTGATCACGACGACCGACGAGCCGGCGGTGTCCTCGTAGCCGTTCGAGCCGCTGATGTTCGGCTCGTAGCCGAGGATCGCGCCCATCTGCGCGATGTCGAGCGCCTTGCCCTGCGGCAGGCCCTCCTTGATGTCGACGAGCACGACGTCTGCGTAGTCGCGCGTCGCGAGCACCTGAGCACAGGTCGCGCCGACGTTCCCGGCGCCGACGACCGTGACCTTGCGCCTGCCGCTCATGCCGTCACCCCGCTCTCGAGCTTCTCGATCAGCGCGTCGGCGACCTCGCTCGTCCCGACCGCGGTCGGGTCGTCGCGGGAGGGCTTCATGTCGTACGTGACGCTCGTGCCCTCCTCGATCAGGTCCGCGATCGCGGCCTCCAGCCGGTCGGCCGCGTCCATCTCGCCGAGATGGCGGAGCATCAGCATCCCGGAGAGCATCTGCGCGATCGGGTTGACCTTGTTCTGGCCGGCGTACTTCGGCGCCGAGCCGTGCGTCGGCTCGAACACCGCGACGCCCTGGCCGAAGTTCGCGCCCGGCGCGACGCCGAGACCGCCGATCAGCCCGGCGGCGAGGTCGGAGATGATGTCGCCGTACAGGTTCGGCAGCACCATCACGTCGTACTCCTCGGGGCGCTGGACGAGCTGCATGCACATGTTGTCCGCGATCCGGTCGTCGAACTCGATGTCGGGGTTCTCCTCGGCGACGGCGCGCGCGACGCGCAGCCAGAGGCCGTCGGTGAACTTCATGATGTTCGCCTTGTGCACCGCCGTGATCTTCCGGCGGCCCATCCGGCGGGCGTAGTCGAACGCGAACTCGAACACGCGCCGGGTGCCGGTGATCGACGTCGGCTTGATCGAGATGCCGGAGTCCGGGTGGGGCAGGTCGCGCCCGTGAGCGGAGAGCCACGCGATCAGCTCCTCGGCCTCCGGCGTGCCCTCCTCGAACTCGATCCCGGCGTAGAGGTCCTCGGTCGTCTCGCGGATCACGACGAGGTCGACGTCCTCGTAGCGCGTGCGCACCCCGGGATAGGTCTTGCAGGGCCGGACCTGCGCGTACAGGTCGAGCGCGACGCGGAGACCGACGTTCACGGAGCGGAACCCCCCGCCGACCGGCGTGGTGATCGGGCCCTTCAGCGCGACACCGTTCGCCCGGATCGACTCGAGGGTCTCCGCCGGGAGCGGGTTGCCCCCGTTCTCGGCCATCGTGTCGGCGCCCGCGGGGCAGACGTCCCACTCGAGCTCGACGCCCGTCGCCTCGAGGACGCGGCGGGTGGCCTCGGTCAGCTCGGGGCCGGTGCCGTCGCCGGGGATGAGGGTCACTCGATGCGTCATGGGCCGCGGATTCTACGTACGACCGCCGAATTCGCCACGGCCCTGGTTCGGCGCCCGCGTTCGCGCTAGCGTCCCGGCATGGACGACTTCCGCCCGGGGCTCGAGGGGGTCATCGCGTTCGAGACGGAGATCGCCGAGCCGGACCGCGAGGGTTCGGCGCTCCGGTACCGCGGCGTCGACGTCGAAGAGCTTGTCGGACGCCATCCGTTCGAGCAGGTCTGGGGCCTCCTCGTCGACGGCTCGTTCGCTCCCGGGATGCCGCGGGCGGAGCCGATCGAGCTGCAGGATCCGAGCGGGAACCCGATGGCGGACCTGCAGGCGGGGCTCGCGACGCTCGGGCCGAAGCTGGGCCTCCGCCAGCTCGTCGACATCGGGATCGACCAGGCCCGCGACGACCTCGCGCGGATCTCCGCGGCTGCGCTCTCGCTCGTCGCCCAGGCGGCGCGCGGCGGTGACGTGCCCGCGGTCCCGGAACGCGACGTGGACGCCGGCGAGAATGCCGCGGCGCAGTTCCTGATCCGCTGGCGCGGGGAGGCCGACCCCAGGCACGTGACCGCCGTCGACACCTACTGGGTCTCGGCGGCCGAGCACGGCGTGAACGCCTCGACGTTCGTCGCCCGGATCGCCGCCTCGACCGGGGCCGACTGCGCCGCCGCGCTCTCGGCAGCGGTGGGCGCGCTCTCGGGGCCGCTCCACGGCGGCGCGCCCACGCGGGTGCTGAAGATGCTCGACGAGGTCGAGGCGCGCGGCGACGCCGACGCCTACGTCCAGCGAGCTCCTCGGGCGCGGCGAGCGGATCATGGGCTTCGGCCATCGCGTCTACCGGGCCGAGGACCCCCGTGCCCGGATCCTCCGGCGCACCGCGCGGGAGCTCGGCTCTGGACGGGTCGAGGTTGCGACGGAGCTCGAACGGGCCGCGCTCGCGGCTCTCCGCGAGCGGTCACCCGACCGCGCCCTCGAGACCAACGTCGAGTTCTGGGCAGCAGTCGTGCTCGAGATCGCCGAGATCCCACCGCCGATGTACCCGGCGATGTTCGGCTGCGCCCGCACTGCGGGCTGGTCGGCCCACGTCGTCGAGCAGCACCGCACCGGGCGGCTGATCCGTCCCTCCGCCCGGTACGTGGGCGACCCAGCACACTCGCTGTGACGCTCGCCGAGGCAGCGGTGGAGGCAAATGCGCTCGCCGAAGCGGGCTCGGAGCGCGAGCTCGCCGAGCTGCGGGCGAAGTGGGACGAGGAGGTCGAGGCGGACGCGCGGTCGCAGGACTTCCGCGTCCGGGCGGTGGCCTACCGCGCGATCGGCCAGTTCAGGTACCGGCAGAAGACAGAGCTCCTGCGGCGCGGCCTCGAGGACGTGAGCCCGGCCTGCCGCGGCTCGGCGCTCATCTCCCTCGAGCTGCTCTCGCGCGACCACCCGGGCGTCGTGAACGGCGTGCGCCCGCTCCTCCACGAGCTCGTGAGCCACGACGACAACGACGCCGTCAGGCGCCTCGCCGTGGTCGCGCTGCGGAACGGCTCCGCCCCGCGCGACACGATCGGGATCCTCGCCGCGCTCGCCGACGACGACGAGGCCGGCCGCGAGCTCCGGGAAGCCGCGGGCAAGGTCGCGCAACAGCTGAGACGCAAGGCCGGTCCCGCGCGCTAGTCCTGCCTAGCATTTGATGACGTGGATGGCCGCGTCGAGGCGGGTGAGGTCGTCCGGGTCGCTGCTGATGACCTTTGCGTGGTGGTGGCGTGCGGCGATCACGACTGTGGCGTCGATGACGTCGGTCGTGTCGGCGCGCCGGCAGAGGACACCGGCGAGTTGTGCAACGTCGAGGTCGAGTGGCTCGACGAGGGTTCTGATCGCGCTGAGGAGTCGGGCGAGCCGAGCCTGACGTCCGCCCTCCCGCCACACCTGAGCTACCACCCCGGCCGGCACGACGACCGTGGCGCGATGGAGCGTGGCAACTCGACAGAGTGCGAGCACCTTCCTGTCGCCCTTCTCGATCGCGATCAGCGCGTCGCGCGTCGAGGACTACCGCGCTTGTAGCCGATCGCGCGCCCACGCCGTCTCCTCGGCGCTCAGGGGGCCGCCACTGCCTTCGAGGATCTCGTCGAGCACGTGGGTGAGGCTCTCCCGCCGCGCTTTCGTCTCGGCCGCGTCGGTGACCCAGGCACTCAGCGACGCCGCCCCGCCGCTCGCGACATCGTTCCTTGCCACGGCGAGCACGTCGTCCGGGACGGTCCCGGTAACACGGCTTCGCCTTTGCATACAAACATCATGCCCGCGCCGCTCGTGGGCGTCAGACGGCCGATCGAGCCACGTTCGCCGAGGTCGTAGTAGCCGCCTATGTTGCCGAGAGCGGGTGCTGCGTCGTGTCTAGGGTTCGCGGATATCGATCAGGTCGGCGATCTTCCAGAGCTGCTTGCCGGTTACGGCGAGAGGGCGTAGGGGCTTCCATCGAACGAGCCGAAGTACACGACCCCGTTCGCCTCGACCGGGGCACCACCACCCTCGCCCGCCGCATACGCGGGAGCCTACACCAGGGCGGATGCCGATACTGACAACTGAGGCAACGCTCTAGTCCTTGCTGCGACGGGCGTGCGGATGCGCCGCGAAGTAGGACTCGCGTCGCCGGCGGTCCGACACGTGCGTGTAGAGCTCGGTGGTCGAGAGGTCCGCATGGCCGAGCATCTCCTGAACGCTGCGGAGGTCGGCGCCGCCCTCGATCAGATGCGTCGCGAACGAGTGGCGAAGGAGGTGCGGGTGGACGCGGCCGGGCTCGAGGCCGGCGGTCTCGGCGAGGCGCTTGAGGATGAGGAACGCGCCCGACCGGGTGAGCCCGCCGCCGCGCGCGTTGAGGAAGAGCTCCGGCCGGTGGCGCCGGTCGAGGTGGGGCCGGCCGCGCGCGAGGTACCGCAGGAGCGCCTCGGCGGCCCTCGTTCCGAGCGGGACGACGCGCTCCTTGTTCCCCTTGCCGAGCACGCGCACTGCGCGGTCGTCGAGGTCGACGCCGTTGCGGTCGAGCCCGAGCGCCTCCGAGATCCTCAGGCCCGAGCCGTAGAGGAGCTCGACGAGGGCACGGTCGCGGAGCGAGCGGGGCGTCGTGCCGGCCGCGGCCTCGATCAGCCGCTCGGCCTCGCTCGCCGACAGCGTCCGGGGGAGGCGCCGAGTCCTGCGCGGCAGCGTGACCTCGGCCGCGGGGTTGTCCTCCCGCGCCCCGATCAGCTGGAGGTGGCGGAAGAACGTCCGCGCTGCCGCGGTTCGCCGTGCGAGCGTCGCCGCCGAGAGTCCCTGCGCGCGGAGCTCTGCCGTGTAGCCCTCGAGGTCGGCGAGCGTGGCCGCTGAGACAGGGCGGTCGAGCCACCTGCGGAGCGCGGTCAGGTCGCGGCGGTACGCCTCGACGGTCCGCGGCGCGCGGCGCGCGGCGAGGAGCGCGAGGAACGACTCGAGCTCCGGATCGCGGTCGCTCATGACCGCGGGTGCGAGCGGTCGTAGACCCGGCGTAGCCGCTTGGCGCTGACGGCGCTGTAGATCTGGGTCGTGGAGAGGGAGCTGTGCCCCATCAGCTCCTGGATCGCGCGGAGGTCGGCCCCGCCCTCGAGGAGGTGCGTCGCGAACGCGTGCCGCAGCCGGTGGGGGTGGGGCATGAGGCGGCGCAGGGTGGAGGTGTCGAGCCGCCGGCCGCGAGTCGAGAGAAAGAGCGCGGGCGCGGCGCCGCGGGCGAGCTCGGGCCTCGCCTCGCGGAGGTAGCGCCCGACCCAGTGGCCGGCCTCCTCGCCGAGCGGGACGATCCGCTCCTTGGCGCCCTTGCCCTTGCGGATATGAACGTGCTCCTGCTCGAAGTCGACGTCTCCGAGATCGAGGCCCACAGCCTCCGCGCTACGGAGCCCGGCCGAATAGACGAGCTCGAGCAGCGCCCGGTTGCGGATCGCGAGCGCGCCTCCCGGCTCCCCGGCAGCCTCGATGATCGCCTCGACCTCCGCCGCCTTCGGCGCCTCGGGCAACCGCCGGCCGCGCTTCGGGGCGAGCGGGATGTCGGGGACGTGGCCGGGGCCGAGCGTGAACCGGAGCAGCGCCCGAACGGCCGACAGCCGCCGCGCGGCGGTCGAAGGCGCGAGCTTGCCGCCGGGCCGGGCCCGGCCCAGCTCGGCGGCGTAGTCGGCGAGGACGCGAACGTCGATCTTCTCGACCACGCCGTTCCCGTACCAGCCGGCGAAGTCGCGGAGGTCGGATGCGTAGGCCCGCCGCGTGGCGTCCGCCGGCCCGGGCGAGGCGAGGAAACGGGTCACGGCGTCGTCGAGCCTCACAGCGACGACTTCGCGCTCTCGCTACGATCGCCTGCCGTGGACACGGACCCGCGCTACGTGGCCCTCGGCGAGCTCGCAGTCCACGGCGCGAACGTCCAGCCGGGCCAGGTCCTCGGAGTCAGCGCGACGATCGGCCAGGAGGAGCTCGCTCGCGCCGTCGCGGCGGCTGCCTACCGTCGCGGCGCGCGCTTCGTCGACGTCGGCTACTTCGATCCGTTCGTCAAGCGAGCGCGCATCGAGTACGCCGATCCTCAGACCCTCGGGTTCGTCCCACCCTGGTACGGCGAGCGGCTGCTCGCCCTCGGCGAGACCGCCTCGGCGCGGATCGGCTTCAGCGGCGTCGTGTGGCCCTATGCCCTCGAAGGCCTCGACCCGGCGCTCGTCGGGCTCGACCAGCTGCCGTGGCTCAGCGAGACGACGAGGGTCATCGACGACCGCTCCACCAACTGGTGCGGGATCGCCTGCCCGCACCGTCAGTGGGCGGAGCTCGTCTTCCCCGAGCTCTCGCCGGACGATGCCTACGAGCGCCTCTGGGAGCAGCTCTGGCATGTCTACCGGCTCGACGAGCCCGATCCGAAGGCCGCCTGGGACGAGCGGGTCGCCGGGCTGAAGGCCTCGGCGGAGTCCCTGAACGACCGCGCGTTCGACGCGATCGAGCTCTCGGGGCCCGGCACCGAGCTCACGGATCGGCCTGCTTCCCTCCTCGATCTGGCAGGCCGGCGACTTCACGACCAGGAACGGCATCCGCCATCTGCCGAATCTCCCGACGGAGGAGGTGTTCACCGCGCCGGATCCCGAGCGCGTCGAGGGCTACGTGACCGCCACGAGGCCCCTCGTGCTGCGCGACGGGACGATCATCCGTGGGCTCCAGGTCCGGTTCGAGGGCGGTCGCGCGATCGAGATCGAAGCCGAGGAGAACGCCGAGGCCCTCCTCGGTCGCACCGCCCTGGACGAGGGCGCCGCCCGGCTCGGCGAGCTCGCGCTCGTCGACCGGAATGGCCGCATCGGGCCGCTCGGCACCGTGTTCTACGACACGCTCCTCGACGAGAACGCAGCGAGTCACATCGCCTTCGGCAACGCGTACGCAGCCTCGGCGGGGGAAGAGGATCGCAGTCGCCTCAACCAGAGCGGGATCCACATCGACTTCATGATCGGCTCGCTCGAGCTCGAGGTGACGGGCGTGACGCGCGACGGGACACGTATCCCCGTCATGCAGGACGGCTCCTGGCGGATCTGAAGTTCCGGAGGGATCTGAGCCTCCGGGCGCGGGGGAACTGCCGGTTCCGCTAGGTTCGGCCCCGTGGAGAGCGTCCACGACGTCGTCGTGATCGGTGCAGGCTGCGCGGGGATGCGCGCCGCGATCGAGGCGTTCGACGCCGGTGCAGACGTCGCGGTCGTCTCGAAGCTGCATCCGACCCGCAGCCATTCCGGCGCCGCCGAGGGAGGCATCAACGCGGCGCTCGGGAACGCCGCAGACGACTCGCCGGAGACGCACGCGTTCGACACGGTGAAGGGCTCCGACTTCCTCGCCGACCAGGACGCGGTCGAGGTCTTCACCCGGGAGGCTCCCGGCGACATCTACCAGCTCGAGAACTGGGGGGCGGTCTTCTCGCGCTCCGAGGACGGGCGGCTCGCCCAGCGGCCGTTCGGCGCCGCCGGCTCGCCCCGCACGGTGTTCGCCGCCGACATCACCGGCCACGTGCTGATCCAGGTGCTCTACGAGCAGCTCGTGAAGCGCGGGATCAAGGTGTACGAGGAGTACTACGCCTGGAAGCTCATCGAGGACGGCGGCCGCTGCCAGGGGCTGATCGCGTGGAACCTGCTCCACGGCGGTCTCGAGACGTTTGCCGCCCGCTCCGTCGTGCTGGCCACGGGCGGGATCGGCCGGATCTACCGGATCACGACGAATGCATATGCCTGCACCGGCGACGGCGCCGCGATGGCGCTTCGGCTCGGTCTCCCGCTCAAGGACATGGAGTTCATGCAGTTCCACCCGACGACGCTCTACCCGACCGGGATCCTGATGACCGAGGGCTGCCGCGGCGAGGGCGCCTACCTGGTGAACAAGGACGGAGAGCGCTTCATGGAGCGCTACGCCCCGAACGCGCTCGAGCTCGCCTCGCGCGACGTCGTCTCCCGCTCCGAGCAGACCGAGATCGACGAGGGCCGCGGCGTCAACGGCAGCGTGATGCTCGACATGCGCCACCTCGGGGCGGCGCGCATCATCGAGCGGCTGCCCGGCTCGCGCGAGCTCGCGATCACCTATGCCGGCGTCGACCCGATCTACGAGCCCGTGCCGGTGCGCCCGGGCGCCCACTACCACATGGGCGGCGTGCCCACCGACGCCGACGGGCTCACCGAGCTCCCCGGGCTCTACGCGGCCGGGGAGACGGCGTGCGTGTCGGTCCACGGCGCGAACCGGCTCGGCGGCAACTCGCTGATGGAGACGATCACGTTCGGTCGGCGGGCAGGCCAGGCCGCGGCCGAGGCGGCGTTGCACGTCGACGACGCGGCGGTCGCCGACTCGGCGCTCGCCGACGCCCGGTCGGAGCTCGACGCCCTGCTCTCCCGTGACGAGGGCGAGCGGCCGTGGCAGATCCGCGAGGAGCTCGGGTCGACCATGCTCGACAACTTCGGCGTCTTCCGGCGCGAGGACCAGATGCGGGACGAGATCGAGATCATCGACGGCCTCCGCGAGCGCTACGAGAACGTCACCGTCGACGACAAGGGAGGCGTCTTCAACACCGACCTGACCCAGGCGCTCGAGCTCGGCTCCTGCCTCGAGCTCGCGGCGTGCATGCTCCTCGGAGGGCATCGAGCGCAAGGAGAGCCGCGGCGCGCACGCCCGCCCGCACGACTACCCGAGCCGCGACGACGAGCACTACCTCAAGCACTCCCTGATCCGCTGGGTCGACGGGCGGCCCGAGCACAGCTGGAGCCCGGTCACGATCACCAAGTGGCAACCCGTCGAAAGGACGCTACTGATGCAGGTCGGCCTGAAGATCTGGCGTTCCGACCCCGCGACCGGCGAGCGCGAGCTGCGCGAGTACGAGGTCGACGCGACCCCTGAGGCGACGCTGCTCGACGTCCTCGAGCTCGTCAAGGACCGCCTCGACGGCACGCTCGCCTACCGCCGCAGCTGCCGGATGATGATCTGCGGCTCCTGCGCGATGCGGATCGACGGCGTGACCGTGCTCGCCTGCAAGCACGCGATCCGCCCGTACGCCGAGGCCGGGAAGATGCCGGTGATCTCGGCGATGGGGAACCTCCCGATCGTCCGCGACCTCGTCGTCGACATGGATCCGTTCTGGGCGAAGTTCCGGTCGGTCGACCCGTGGCTGCAAGCCGGGCTACAACGTCCCGCCGGCGGGACGCGAGCACGTGCTCCCGCCGAGCCGGGTCGCGGCGATCCACAAGGAGTCGCTCTGCATCAACTGCGGCGCCTGCGTCTCGGAGTGCAACGCGATGGAGTCGAGCCCGGAGTTCCTCGGGCCCCAGGCGCTCGCCAAGGCGATGCGCTTCGTCGGCGACCCGCGCGACGGGGCGAAGAACGCGCGGCTCGAGGCCGTGAACGGGCAGCACGGCGTCTGGGAGTGCACCCGCTGCTACTTCTGCAACGAGCGGTGCCCGAAGGGCGTCGACCCGCGTGACGCGATCGCGAAGCTCGGCGCCGAGTCGATCAAGGAGGGGATCGACCGCGACATGGGGGCGAAGCACGCGAAGTGGTTCGTGACGTCCGCGAAGACGACCGGCTGGCTGCGCGAGACCGAGCTCGTGCCGAAGACCCAGGGGATCGTCGAGTCGATCAGGCAGACGAAGTTCGCGCTCGGGCTCCTCAAGCGCGGCAAGGTGCCGACGCCGTTCCCGCCGCACGTCGCGAAGGACGTGCGCGAGTCGCGCCGCCTGCACGACCTTCTCTACTCGCAGGACCGGCGCGGGTTCGCCGGGCATCGTCCAGGGCGAGAAGGCGCTCGCGAAGCTCTCGCACGGCCGTCACGACGGACACGCACGAGCTCTACGCCGCCGGCTCGTTCCCGAAGCCCTTCCTGCCGAGCGAGCGGAAGCGGGCGACGGCATGAAGCAGGTCGCCTACTACAAGGGGTGCCTCGCCTCGCTCTCGGCCAAGGAGCTCGACTCGGCGACCCAGGCGCTCGCGCCGCGGGTCGGGCTCGAGCTGATCGAGCTCGAGTCGGTCACCTGCTGCGGGGCCGGCGACATCCAGGAGGCCGAGCCGGACTACTACCTGCACCTGAACGCGCGGATCCTGGCGTACGCGGCCGCGACCGGCTCGGACACGCTGATGACGGTCTGCAACGTCTGCACGCTCAACCTCCGCCAGGCGAACTTCCAGCTGATGGGCGACCAGGAGCTCCGCGACCGGGTGAACGCGAACCTGCTCGCGGTCGGCGTCCCCGGCCTACGAGCAGGACGTCGACGTCCGCCACCTGCTCTGGGAGCTCGCCGACGAGGAGGGCTTCGCGAAGCTCGAGAAGGCGGCGCACAAGGGGCTGAAGGGGCTCAAGATCGCGCCCTTCTACGGCTGCCAGATCCTCCGTCCGTCGCGGGTGCTCGGGTTCGAGGATCCCGACGCGCCCTCGTCGCTCGAGCGGATCATCGAGGCCTGCGGCGGCGAGCCGGTCGACTACCCGGCGAAGCTCAAGTGCTGCGGGTTCCCGATCATCCAGGCGCGCGAGGAGACCGCGCTCGGCGAGCTCGTCCAGCCGATCGAGCAGGCGATGGAGGCGGGCGCCGACGCGATCGTGACGCCCTGCCCGCTCTGCCATCTCTCGCTCGATGCGTGGCAGTCGAAGCTGACGCGACGACGACCGGCAAGGACTTCGCGATGCCGATCCTGCACCTCTCGCAGCTGATCGGGGTCGCGGCCGGGCCTGCCCGACTCCGCGCTGAAGTTCAAGCGCCACGTCGTCTCCGTCGAGCCGGTGCTCGAGAAGCTCGAGCGCTGATGGCCGACGCCGTCATCTCGCCCGACGTCGTCGCCCGCTACGCGGGGGACGCGGCGCGCGAGGTGGACGGGGTCGACCCGCGTCGTCGAGGGCGTGCGGAAGGGGATCCGGGTCGAGGACGACGAGATCGAGCTGCATCTCGCGCTGCGCTGGGGCGCCTCGATCCCGGAGGTCGGCGCGGTCGTCCAGGCGAGCGTCGCCGACTACCTCGAGCGGATGGCCGACGCTGCGGCCCGGCCGCGGTGAACGTCGTCGTCGAGGAGGTCGATGGCCCCGCCTAGGCTCGACCGGGCTGACGAAGCTCACGCTCGAGACCGCGCCGTCGGTCTGTCACGAGTGTGTCTGGTGGCAGTCGCGCCGGTCGCGCGCGACCGGTCGACAAGGAGCGCTGGATGGAGCGCGTCGAGGAGGAGTTCGGCGCGTTCGGGACCGTCTACTACGGCGACGACGGGCGGCGCTCGGGGTCGATCCAGTACGGCCCGGCGCCGCTCTTCCCGCACGCGTGGGAGCTTCCGGGCGGGCCCCCGTCCGACGACGCGATGCTCGTCACGTGCGCCTACCTCGTCGACGAGTCGGCGCCGTGGGTGCTGCAGTCGCTCTTCCTGGCTGCGATCGGCGAGGCGCGCGACCGCGGCGTCGCCTGCATCGAGGCGTTCGCGTACCGCTACCACGAGGGCGAGTCCGCGCACGCCCGCTTCCGCGAGCACCGGACGGTCTTCCCGGCCGACTTCCTCGGCGACTTCGGCTTCCGCGTCGTCCGGACGTCGGGGCGCGTCGGGCTCGCGCGGCTCGAGCTCGGCGGGCTCGCGCCCGTCGAGGAGGGGCGGCGCGCAGCGGGTGCTGCGGGTGGTGAGGGAGGCGTTCCTGCCCGAGCCGGTGCCGGCGCCGCGGCCCTAGGCTTCGCTAGGCTGCCGACGCGGGCGCCGTCGAGCACGAGCTCGGCGATCTGGATCGCGTTCAGCGCCGCGCCCTTGCGGAGGTTGTCGCTCGCGAGGAAGAGCGCGATGCCCGTTCTCGACGGTCGGGTCGCGGCGGATCCGGCCGACGAGCACCTCGTCGATCCCGGCGGCCTTGCCGGGGCGTCGGGAACTCCTCGACGCGCACCGACGGCGCCGCCCCGAGGAGCTCGCGCGCCGCTCGGCGGAGAGCGGCTCCTCGGTCTCGATCCAGACGGCCTCGGCGTGGCCGACCATCACCGGGACGCGGACGCAGGTCGCCTGGATCGGCAGGTCGGGCAGCTCCATGATCTTCTGCGTCTCGGCGCGGAGCTTCGACTCCTCGTCGAACTCCTCGCCGTCGAACTCCCAGTCCATGCGGAGGTCGTGCTCGGCTGGGCGCTCGTTCGCGAGCCGGTCCATCGCCTGCGCGCCGGCGCCGGAGACCGACTGGTAGGTGGCGACCCGGACGCGCGCGAGGCCGGCCGCCTCGTGCAGCGGCTTGAGGACGCACGTGAGCGGGATCGTGCAGCAGTTCGGGTTGGCGATGATGCTGCCGTTCTCGAGCGCGCGCTGCGCCGTTCACCTCCGGGACGACGAGCGGGATCCCGTCCTGGAGCCGGTAGGCGGACGACTTGTCGATCGCGATCGCGCCGCCGCGCGACGGCGTGCGGGACGAGCTCGCGCGACGCGCCGGTGCCGACCGAGAAGAGGAAGACGTCGACGTCGCCGCGGGAGAGCGCCTCGGGGGTCGCCTCCTCGACCGTGTGGCCCCGCGACTTCGCGGCCGGCCGAGCGGGCCGAGGCGAAGACGCGCACGTTGTCGAAGCCGTGCTCCGCGAGCAGGCCGAGCGTGACGGTGCCGACGGCGCCGGTGCCGCCGACGACGCCGATGCGGGTGTCGCGTGCCATCGCGTTTCCAGGGTAGCGGCTGGCTCAGATCTCGCGGCGGCCCGAGAGCGCGCGGCCGAGCGTGACCTCGTCGGCGTACTCGAGGTCGCCGCCGACCGGGAGGCCGCTCGCGAGCCGCGTGACACGTCACCCGCGCCCGCAGGCGGTCGGCGAGGTAGGCGGCGGTCGCCTCGCCGGTCATCGTCGGGTTCGTCGCGAGGACGACCTCGGTGACGCCGTTCGCGTCGACGCGGCGGATCAGCTCGTCGATCCGCAGGTCGGCGGGATCGACGCCGTCGATCGGGCTGAGCGCGCCGCCGAGCACGTGGTAGAGGCCGTGGTAGGCGTGGGTGCGCTCGAGCGAGACGACGTCGACGGGCTGCTCGACGACGCAGATCGTCGTGTGGTCGCGGCGGGCGTCGAGGCAGATCGCGCAGGTCTCCTCCTCGGTCAGGTTGCCGCACTCGCGGCAGAAGCGGACGCGCTCCTTCACCTCCTCGAGCGCCGCGGCGAGCGCGAGCGCCTCCTCCGGCGGGCGCTGCAGGATGTGGAACGCGAGCCGCTGCGCCGTCCGCTGCCCGATCCCGGGCAGCCGCGTCAGCTGCGCGACGAGGTTCTCGACCGAAGGGCTGAACACGGCGCATTGTGCGCGAGGTGTCCGACACCGCGCTGGCCCGGCTCTGGGACGAGTGTCTCTGTCTTCGAGACGGTGTCGGACACCGCTCTGGACGTATCGCCTGACGCGGCGTTCAAGCGGTGCGGAGCGGCTGGTCGTGCAGGAGGCTCGACGACCTCAGCTCGCTGCGCGTCGAAGGTCGTCTTCATCAGCTCGACGATCTCCTCCTCGGTCGCCGGGCGGTCCGGCTCGCGCTTCTCGCGCTTGACCGGAGCGCCGGTCGCGAACGCGAGCTCGAGGCGCCGGCCGGTCACCTCGTAGAGCGCGTCCTGGAGAGCAGCGACACGCTCCGCGGCTCCTCGGCCTGCTCGCGGTGGAAGGCGCGCCTCCGGCGGGAACTCGAGCGTCAGCGTGTCGCCCTCGAGCGCGGCCGGATGCGCCTCGGCGAGCATCGCCGAGGCGGGATCGAGCGCTGCTCGACCGCCGGCAGCACCGAGCGCCGCCAGGCCTCCTGGAGCTGCTCGAGCTCGAGGCCAGGAGGTGGACCGGCTCGCGGAGCGCCGGAGCGTCTCGGCCTCCGGTCGTCGAGCGGCCGCCGGCGCTAGGCGCGGCTCTCGTAGCCTGTTCGGCCGGAGCCGGCCCGCCCCTGCTCCAGCCGCTCGAGCCGGAAGGCCAGCGACTCGCGCGAGAGATCGGACCCGGGCCGCGTCACCTTGACGAGCGCGAGCTCGAGCGGCAGCCGCGGGTCGCCGCCCTGGCGCATGTCGTCGACCGCGACGTGCAGCAGGTCGATCAGCCGCAGCACGGTCGGCGCGCCGAGCTGGTTCGCCTGCTCGCGCAGCCGCTCGCGCGCCTCCTCGGTCACGGGCAGCGTGTCCGGCACCTCGCCCGTCGTGCTGCACGAGCATCAGGTGGCGCAGGTGCTCGAGCAGGTCGACCACGAGCCGGCCGAGGTCCTGGCCCTGCTCCGAGAGCTCCTCGAGGAAGACGAGCGCGCCGGCCGTGTCCCCGTCGACGACGAGGTCGCAGAGCCGGAACAGCACCTCGTCCTCGACCGCGCCGAGCAGCGCGAGCACGTCCTGCACGGTGATCGTCCCGCCGGTCGCCGAGGCGAGCTGGTCGAGCGTCGACTCCGCGTCGCGGTAGGCGCCGCGCCCGCCGCGCGCGATCAGCGCGAGCGCCGCGTCCGGCACCTCGATCCCCTCGCCGTCGGCGATCAGCCGCAGCTTGCGCACGAGCTCGGGCAGCCGCGGCCGCTGGAAGACGAACGTCTGGCAGCGCGAGCGCACCGTCGGCAGCACCTTCTGCGAGCTCGGTCGTGCAGAAGATGAACAGCAGGTGCGGCGGCGGCTCCTCGATCAGCTTCAGGAGCGCGTTCCAGGCCGCGTCGGTGAGCTGGTGCGCCTCGTCGAGGATGTAGACCTTCGAGCGCCCCTCGACCGGCTGCAGCACGACGCGCTCGCGGATCTCGCGGATGTCGTCGATCCCGCGCTGCGAGGCGGCGTCCATCTCGATCACGTCGAGCGAGGTGCCGTTCGAGATCGAGACGCAGGCGTGGCAGGTGTTGTCGGGGTGGGCGGTCGGCCCGAGCTTGCAGTTGACCGACTTCGCGAGGATCCGCGCCAGCGAGGTCTTGCCGGTTCCGCGCGGGCCGGCGAAGAGGTAGGCCTGCCGGATCTTCCCGCCCTCGATCGCGTTCGAGAGCGTCCGCACGACCGCTTCCTGCCCGACGACCTCGTCGAAGGTCTGCGGGCGGTACTTGCGGTACAGGGCGGTCACACGATCGATTCAAGCAGATCGCGGCGTCGCTAGAGAGTATCGAGTCAACTCGATGGAAAACCCCAATACTCTTATTTGCACTCTATCGTTCGGTGGCGTACGCTACAGGGGCCATCGACCGAGCGGGAGAGACAATTTCATGAGTCCGACATCGATCCGGATCCAGCACTCGAGAAGAAGGATCGCTGGTCCGCCGGCGTCACCCCGTACGCGGAGATGGGGTACTACGACGCCGACTACGTCCCGAAGGACACCGACATCCTCTGTGCGTTCCGCATCGTGCCGCAGCCGGGCGTCGACGAGATCGAGGCCGCCGCTGCCGTAGCGGGAGAGTCCTCGACCGCGACCTGGACGGTCGTCTGGACCGACCGCCTCACCGACCACAAGCACTACCAGGCGAAGGCGTACCGCGTCGACCCGGTCCCGGGCACCGACCAGTTCATCGCCCGGATCGCCTACGACATCGACCTCTTCGAGGAGGGCTCGATCGCGAACCTCACCTCCTCGATCATCGGCAACGTCTTCGGCTTCAAGGCGCTCAAGTCGCTGCGCCTCGAGGACATGCGCATCCCGCTCGCACTACATCAAGACCTTCCAGGGCCCCGCCCACGGGATCGTGATGGAGCGCGAGTACCTCGACAAGTTCGGCCGCCCGATCCTCGGCGCGACCGTCAAGCCGAAGCTCGGCCTCTCGGCCAAGAACTACGGCCGCGTCGTCTACGAGGCGCTCCGCGGCGGCCTCGACTTCACGAAGGACGACGAGAACATCAACTCGCAGCCGTTCATGCGCTGGCGCGACCGCTTCGGCTACGTGATGGAGGGCGTCTCGAAGGCGGAGGCCGCGACCGGCGAGGTCAAGGGCAGCTACATGAACGTGACCGCCGGGACGATGGAGGACATGTACGAGCGGGCCGAGTTCGCGAAGGAGCTCGGCTCGATCATCATCATGATCGACCTCACGATCGGCTACACCGCGATCCAGTCGATGGCCAAGTGGTGCGCGCGCGAACGGGATGATCCTGCACCTCCACCGCGCGGGCCACGGCACCTACACCCGCCAGAAGACCCACGGCGTCAGCTTCCGCGTGATCGCGAAGTGGTGCGCCTGATCGGCGTCGACCACATCCACGCGGGCACGGTCGTCGGCAAGCTCGAGGGCGACCCGTCGACGACGAAGGGCTTCTACGACACCCTGCGCGACGAGCTTCATCCCCGAGGATCCGCGCTGGGGGATCTTCTTCGACCAGGACTGGGGCTCGATGCCGGGCGTCATGCCGGTCGCCTCGGGCGGCATCCACGCCGGCCAGATGCACCAGCTCCTCCACTACCTCGGCGAGGACGTCATCCTCCAGTTCGGCGGCGGCACGATCGGCCACCCGATGGGCATCGCCGCCGGCGCGACCGCCAACCGCGTCGCCGTCGAGGCGATGATCCAGGCCCGCAACGAGGGCAAGGACTACTTCCAGGAGGGCCCGGACATCCTCGAGAAGGCCGCCAAGGGCTGCCCCGAGCTGGACGCCGCGCTCCAGGTCTGGAAGGACATCACGTTCGACTTCGAGTCGACCGACATGCCCGACGTCCAGCTCGTCCCGTCCATCGGCTACTAGGAGAAGGAGAGAGCATGAGAATCACACAGGGAACGTTCTCGTTCCTGCCGGAGCTGACCGACGAGCAGATCGACGCGCAGATCAGGTACTCGCTCCGCCACGGCTGGGCGATGTCGATCGAGTACACCGACGACCCGCATCCCGCGCAACGCCTACTGGGAGATGTGGGGCCTGCCCGGCCTTCGACCTCGAAGGAGGAGGACTCCGAGAACGTCCTGCGCGAGGTTCGCGCCGCGCGCGAGGCCTTCCCGGAGCACTACATCAAGGTGATCGCCTACGACCCGACCCGCGGGCGGCAGACGACCGCGCTCGCGTTCATCGTCAACCGGCCGTCGGTCGAGACGGCGTTCATCCTCGACCGGATCCAGGGCCCGGGCCGCATCAACCGCTTCCGGCTCGTGCCCGAGCGAGACGCCACGGCACCGGCAACGGCTCGGCAACAGCGGAGCGGCCGGCGACGATGACGCTTCGAGTTCGGCATGAGGCCGCCCGGTCGCAGGGCTTCATCACCGCGGCGGCGGAGCCGGAGGAGTACGACGTCGACGAGGACGAGGCCGAGGTCCCGGTCGAGGCGCAGCGACCGCGCCGATCTCCAGGCGGCGCTCAGCGCAGACGAACGTCATCGAGGTGCTCGACCAGCTCGATCGCGAGCTGATCGCGCTCGCCCCCGTCAAGACGCGGATCCGCGAGATCGCGGCGCTGCTCCTGATCGACCGGCTCCGCGGCCGAGGTCGGCCTCGCCTCCGAGCGGCCGTCGCTGCACATGTCCTTCACGGGCAACCCGGGCACGGGCAAGACGACGGTCGCGATGAAGATGGCGCAGGTGCTCTACCGGCTCGGCTACATCGAGGAGCCGCGCGTCGTCGCCTGCACCCGCGACGACCTCGTCGGCCAGTACGTCGGCCACACGGCGCCGAAGACGAAGGAGGTGCTCCGCCGCGCCTACGGCGGCGTCCTCTTCATCGACGAGGCGTACTACCTCTACAAGCCCGAGAACGAGCGCGACTACGGCGGCGAGGCGATCGAGATCCTGCTCCAGGTGATGGAGGCCGAGCGCGACAAGCTCGTCGTGATCTTCGCCGGCTACAAGGACCGGATGGACGACTTCTTCCGCTCGAACCCGGGCTCTCAGCTCGCGCGTCGCCCACCACATCGACTTCCCCGACTACGACGTCGACGAGCTGATGGCGATCGCGCACCTGATGCTCGAGCACCAGAACTACGTGTTCGGCCCGGGCGCCGAGGAGGCGTTCCGCGCCTACCTCGAGCGGCGGGTGCAGCGGCCGCGCTTCGCGCACGGCCGCAGCGTCCGCAACTCGATCGACCGCGCCCGGCTGCGGCAGGCGAACCGTCTCTTCGCCGACGGACGCGGCGATGCTCACGCGCGACGAGCTGATGACGATCACCCCCGACGACATCCTGGCGAGCAGCGTGTTCGCCGAGGACCGCGAGCCCGAGGACGACGCTCCCGCCCTCGGGGCGATGTGAGCAGGGAGGACGAGGTGGGCCGCTCGATCATCCTCGGTGTCGTCGGCGACTCGGCGGCCGGCAAGACGACCCTCACGCGCGGCCTCGTCCGCGTGCTCGGCGAGGACAACGTCACGCACGTCTGCGTCGACGACTACCACCGCTACGACCGCCGCCAGCGCGCCGAGCGGAACATCACGCCGCTCCATCCCGACTGCAACCACATGGACATCATGGCGCAGCACCTCGGCGCACCTGCGGAACGGCGAGCCGTTCCTGAAGCCGGTCTACCAGCACCACGACGGCACCTTCGGGCCGCTCGTGCGGATCGACCCGAAGCGCTTCTGCGGTCGTCGAGGGGCTGCTCGGCTACTACACCGAGGAGCTGCGGCGGCCTCTTCGACGTGCGCATCTACCTCGCCCCGCCCGAGGAGCTGCGCCGCAAGTGGAAGGTGCAGCGCGACTGCTCGCGCCGCGGCTACACGACCGACCAGGTGCTCTCCGAGCTCGACCGGCGCGAGCCCGACTCGGAGGCGTTCATCCGCCCGCAGCAGCAGCACGCCGACATCGTCGTCTCGTTCCTGCCGAACGCCGGCGGCGACCAGGAGCACCTCGACGCCGAGCTCGTCCTGCGGCCGACGCTCAAGCATCCGGACTTCCGCTCGGTGCTCGACGGCGAGGCGGACGCGCCGGCGGGATCGGGATCACCGAGGCCGACGGCGAGCTGCACCTCCACATCCCGGGCCGGCTCGAGCGCGAGCGCGCCGAGGCGATCGAGGAGATGATCTGGGAGAGCCTCCACTTCGCGAGCCACCTGCGCTCCGAGCGGCTCGGCGAGTTCACGATCGGCACCGACCTGCACCGCTCGGAGTCGCTCGCGCTGATCCAGCTGCTCGTCCTGTACCACCTCTTCACCGCGACCGCGAGCGCGGCGCTCGACGGGATCGGCGGCGCCCGTGCCGAGCGAGCCCGCGACGGCATAGACTCCGGACACCGTGGCGGTCAAGCTCTACCGCTGCCCGAACCTCTGGGCGAAGTTCGGCGGCCATCCGTGCTGGCGGGTGCAGAAGGCGCTCGACGAGCCGGGGTCGAGTACGAGATCGTCAAGGGCGCCCGTGTCCGCAGGCAAGCGCGACGAGCTCGAGCAGCTGAGCGGCCAGCGCCTGTACCCCGTGATCGGTTCGAGGACGGCGTCGGTCTACCGCGAGCAGTCGAACGAGATGGCCGAGCGGATCCGGGCCGGCAAGCTGCTGGAGGCCGATCAGCTCGGCCGCCGAGTCCGCTCGCGGCCTCGTAGAACACGTCCGCGAGCTTCAGCCGCTCGTGGATCACGTTCACGGCGCGCTCGCAGTCGGCCGCCGGGCACGACGCACGAGACGCGGATCGACGAGGTCGAGATGATCTCGATGTTGATCCCGGCGTCCGCGAGCGCCTCGAAGATCGCGGCCGCGACGCCCGGGTTCGTCTTCATCCCGGCGCCGACGACCGAGACCTTGGCGATGTCGCGCTCGGAGGAGAAGCCCTCGGCGCCGATCTCGCGTCGAGAGCTCGCTCGAGGATCGGCTCGGCGCGCTCGAGCTCGTTCTCGGGAGCGTGAAGGAGATGTCGGCGAGGCCCGTCGACCGAGGTGTTCTGGACGATCTCGTCGATGTTGATCCCGGCATCGGCGAGCGGCCGGAACGTGCGGCCGGCGACGCCGGGCCGGTCGGGCACGCGCGCGGATCGTCACCTTCGCCTCGCTCGTGTCGTGCGCGATCCCCGAGATGATGGCCTGTTCGAGCATGTCCTCCTCCTTGACGATCCACGTGCCCTCCGAGTCGTTGAACGACGAGCGGACGTGGATCTTGACTCCGTGGTTTCGAGCGTACTCGACCGAGCGCAGCGCGAGCACGCGGGCGCCGCTCGCGGCCAGGTCGAGCATCTCCTCGAACGAGACCTCGTGCAGCTTGCGCGCGTCCGGGACGATGCGCGGGTCGGCGCTGTAGACGCCGTCGACGTCGGTGTAGATCTCGCAGACGTCGGCGCCGAGCGCCGCCGCGAGCGCGACGGCCGTCGTGTCGGAGCCGCCGCGGCCGAGCGTCGTCACGTCCTGCGTCGTCGGTCGAGACGCCCTGGAAGCCGGCGACGATCGCGATCTTCCCCTCGTCGAGCGCCTCGTGGACGCGGCCGCGGCGCATCTCGACGATCCGCGCCTTGCCGTGCCTCGTGTCGGTCAGGATCCCGGCCTGCGAGCCCGTGAACGAGACCGCCTCGTGGCCGAGGTCGTTGATCGCCATCGAGACGAGCGCCATCGAGATCCGCTCGCCCGAGGTGAGCAGCATGTCCAGCTCGCGCGGGTCGGGCATCGGACGAGACCTGCGCCGCGAGGTCGATCAGCTCGTCGGTCGTGTGACCCATCGCCGAGACGACCGCGCAGACCCGTGTCCCCTGCCTCGGCGGTGCGCGACGATCCGCCGCGCGACGCGCTTGATCTCCTCGGGCCCGGCGACCGAGGTGCCGCCGTACTTCTGGACGATGACAGTCACGGGCCGAAACGCTACCGGCGGGCGTAGAGGCTGACAGCCCCGAGTACGCGTAGGCGTTGAGCGCCCACAGCGTCGCCGGCGTGCGCGCCGAGCCGCAGGAGCTTGCCGGCGATGTTCCGCGCGCGCGAGCTCGCCCGGGCCCTGCGCGTACTCGAGCCGCACGGGGCGGAGGCCCGGCGCGCGCGAACGCCCAGACGTAGGCCCACATCGTGTGGACGTGCTCGTTGATCCCGAGCTCCTTCTCGTGCTCCTGCTCGGGGTTCGCGCCGCTTCGGTACGGGGCGCGGGTGCCCTCGTTGAGCCCGGCGACGATGCCGCCGCGGCGGGTGACGCGGGCGAGCTCGCCGACCATCGCGCCGAGGTCGATCGCGTGGTGGAGCGTCGCGACGCAGAAGGCGACGTCGAAGCGTCGCCGTCGGCGAACGGGCAGCCGCTCGCCGTCGGCCTGGACGCGCAGGTACGGCCCGACCCGCTCCTCGAAGAACGCGCCGCGGCCGAGCCCGATCAGCGGGTCGACGACGAGGTCGCAGGCGACGTACTCGCAGCCGAGCGGCACGCAGGTGCTGCGAGGCCCAGCTCTTCGCGGCGCCGATCTCGAGCACGCGGTCGCCGGGCTTCACGTACCGGTCGAGCAGGAGCTGGAAGCCGTGCTCGGTCGCCGCCCAGGCGCGGTCCTCCCAGCCGAGGTCGCGGTTCAGGAACGGGAGCGCGGCGTCGATCCGGTCGTCGGCCTCGTACCAGCCCTGCTCCCGCGCGAGCTCCGGCCACGCGGCGAGCTCGCGCAGCTTCGCGTCGATGCCGGGCGCGTCGGGTCGAGCAGGCTCGGGATCCCGTCGTCCGTGCCGAACGCGCGGCCGCAGCGCGTGCAGGCGAGCTCGCGTCGAGCGCGCCGCGGCAGGCCGGGCAGACGACGAAGGCGGGAAGGTCCACGGTCGGTGCGCTAGTAGCGGTCGATCTCGACGAGCCGCTCGTCGCTGATCCCGAAGTGGTGGGCGATCTCGTGGAGCACGGTCCGCTTGACCTGGGCGCGGAGCAGCTCGGGATCGTGGCCGTAGTGCGCGCTCGAGCGGGCCGCGGTAGATCGTGATCAGGTCGGGCAGCGCGCCGGCGTAGAACGACGTGCGGCGCGTCTGCGGGATCCCGCGGTAGAGCCCGAGCAGGTTCTCGCCGGGCGGCGGCTCGTCCTCGACGACGATGCGCGACGTTGTCGATCAGCTCGGCGATGTCGGGCGGCAGCGAGTCGAGCGCGTCCGTCACCCACGACCTCGAACCGGTCGCGATCCGGGTTCACGATCCCAGGGTAGTGGCCGCTACGGCGCGTCCGTCTTCTCCACCTCGAGCATGAGCCCGTCGACGCGCAGTCACCCGGACGTGGTCGCCGACCCGCGCGCCCTCCGTCGGCGTGTGCCTCCCAGATCTCGCCGTCGACCTTCACCTGGCCTTTCGGCGCGAGAGCGCTGATCGCCTCGCCGACGATGCCGATCATCGTCTGCACCCCGACCTGGGCCTTGCGCCGCCGGCTGTAGCGGACGCCGAAGAACCAGAGGATGAGCTCGAGCACGGCCGCGACGCGCGATCACGAGCAGGTTCCACGGCATCGGCAGGAAGATCAGCGCGAGGATGAGGACGAGAGATCAGGAGCACAGGCGAGCGAAGCGTAGCCCGCGGTTCACCTTCATGCGTCACAGAATCGCCACAGCGCTGTCTCAGGAGCTCGACTGCATACTTCCGCAGATGGCTCGTACGGTCGAGCTTCGGGGGGAGCCGAAGCTCTTGCAGCAGCATACGAGCGCGGCTACGCGCAGAGCGACCTGCTGACGCTCGGGATCGAGGAGGAGCTGATCCTCGTCGACCCGGAGTCGTTCGCAGCCGACCGAGGCGATCGAGCTCGGTGCTCGGCGCCGCGCCCGACCCGCGGGTCGAGGCCGAGTTCCGCGCGGCGCAGGTCGAGCTCGTCACGCCGGTGTGGCGTGACGGTCGGCGCGCTTCGTGCCGAGCTCGCCGCCGCGCGGGGCGCGATCGTCGACGCGCTCGGCGGGCAGGTCGGCTGCATCGGCGGCCGGGACGCATCCGACTTCGACCGCGGCCCGCGCGAGATCACCGACCGGCCGCGCTACCGGCAGATCGCCGCCGAGCATCCGTGGGTGCTCCGGCGCGGGCTGCCGAGCGGCCTTCACGTCCACGTCGGGCTCGGCGACGCCGACGAGGCGCTCGCCGTCTACAACGCGGCGCGCAGCTACCTGCCCGAGCTCGCCGCGCTCTCGGCGAACTCGCCGTTCTTCGAGGGCATCGATGCGCAGCTCGCGTCGACCCGCCTGAAGCTCGTCGAGGACCTACCCCGCGCCGGGATCCCGCCCGTCGTTCGCGTCCTGGCGCGAGCTCGCCTCGTTCGTGCTCGTGGGGCGCCGGGGGCGGGCTCTTCCCGGACCTCACGTACCTCTGGTGGGACCTCCGTCCCGTCCCGACCTCGGCACGATCGAGTTCCGGATCGCCGATGCGCAGTACTCGCTCGACCACACCGCCGCGCTCGTAGCCGTCGTGCAAGTCGCTCGTCTCGGCGCTGCGGCTACGGGTGCGTGCCGGCGAGCGGCTGCCTGCGCACCCGACCCACGTCCTCGAACGAGAACCGCTGGCGGGCCGTCCGGGACGGGATCGACGGCGAGCTCGTCGACCTCGTGACGGGAGAGCGGGCACCGACCCGCGCCCGGATCGCCGCGCTGCTGCTCGAGCTCGAGCCGTACGCGGCCGAGCTCGGCTGCGCGCGACGAGCTCGAGCTCGCCTGGCCGATGCTCGTGCGGAACGGCGCTCGCCGCCAGCGCGAGGTCGCCGCCGACGCGTGGGCTCGACGGGCTGCTCGGGTGGCTCGCAGCGGAGACGGAGCAGCCCTCGCGGCGGGCTCCGGGTGCCAGCATACTCGAACACTAGTTCGACCAGCTCGACCTGAGCGGGGCCGGGGCGGCTACCATGCCCGCGCCTGACCGCGGCCTGAGGGCTTGTCCGAGAGCCCACGCCGCGGGACGTAGACGCACCGGCCGCGCATGCGGCCTCCCCGACGAGCCCCCAAACACGCAACAAGGACTCGCGCCGTGTCCCCTCAGAGGAGGTCTCGATCCTGCGGTATCGCGCAGCCATATCGTTCGCCGTCTCGGCGCTCATCGCCGTCTCGGCCGCGCAACATCTGCCAAGAGCCGTCTCCGCAAGGGCCGCTTTCGCGCACTGCCCGACTGGTGGCTCACGCAGGCCCTCTGCATCCACCGGCACGAGTCGGTCGACTGGCATCGCACCACCGACTGGCTCGGGAACCCGTCCCGGGACCACGGCGGGATGCAGATCAGACGTCGGCACCTGGGTCGCACATGCTCCGAGGAGCTTCCCGCACGAGCCGGCCGCGGCGTCGCCTCACGAGCAGCTCGTCGTCGCGTTTCGCATCTGGCGCGCGAACGGCCACCGCTTCGGCGGAGGCCAGTGGCCCCATTCCTCGATCGCCTGCGACGTGGAGTGAACCGGGAGCCCTCGGCCGCGTCCCTAGCGAACGCGTCTGAGGAGCATGAGCGAGCGCGCCGGCACCTCGACGGCCGACGCGCCCGGGGTAGGCGCTCGCCTCTGCCTCGGGATCCGCGGTCGAGAGCTCGAGCTCCCACTCGAGGCCGAAGCGGCGCGGCGGTAGCCGGAAGACGACCGCCTCGGGCGTCGCGTTCAGCAGGACGACGAACGAGTCGTCGTCCACCGGCTCGCCGCGAGCGTCGACGATGCCCGTCTCCTCGCCGTTCAGGAAGACGCCGAGCTCGCGCATGTCGGGGTTCTGCCAGTCGCGCTGGGCCATCTGGCGGCCGTCGGGACGGAACCACCAGGCGTCCGGGAGCGCCGACTCGGCGGGGCCGCCGTCGAGGAACTCCGTCCGCCGGAAGACCGGGTGCGAGCGCCGCAGCTCGAGCAGCCGCCGCGTGAACTCGAGGAGCTCCGCCTGGGCGTCGTCGAGCTCCCAGTCGAACCACGAGGTCTCGTTGTCCTGGCACCAGGCGTTGTTGTTGCCGCCCTGCGTGCGGCCGCGCTCGTCGCCGCCGAGCAGCATCGGCACGCCCTGCGAGAGGAGCAGCGTCGCGAGGAAGTTCCGCTGCTGGCGGCGCGCGCAGCGCGATCACCTCGGGATCGTCGGTCGGGCCCTCGACGCCGCAGTTCCAGGAGCGGTTGTCGTCGCGGCCGTCGCGGTTGTCCTCGAGGTTCGCCTCGTTGTGCTTGCGCGTTGTAGGAGACGAGGTCGGCGAGCGTGAAGCCGTCGTGGGCGGTGACGAAGTTGATCGACGCCGACGGGTGGCGCCCGTCGTCCCGGTAGAGGTCGCTCGAGCCCGTGAAGCGCGACGCGAACGCCGCCGCGTTCGTCTCGCGCGCGCCAGAAGTCCCGCATCGTGTCGCGGTACTGGTCGTTCCACTCCGACCAGAGCACGGGGAAGTTGCCGACCTGGTA
Source organism: uncultured Actinomycetota bacterium (assembly GCA_963738895.1). Taxonomy (GTDB): domain Bacteria; phylum Actinomycetota; class Thermoleophilia; order Gaiellales; family Gaiellaceae; genus PALSA-600. The sequence goes on along the minus strand of CAVTYN010000006.1, from coordinate 210,314 downwards.
GCCGCCCGGGCCGAGGTCCCACGGCTCGGCGATCAGCTTGACCTGCGAGAGCACCGGATCCTGGTGGATCACGTCGAAGAACGCCGAGAGCCGGTCGACGTCGTAGAGCTCCCGCGCGAGCGTCGAGGCGAGGTCGAAGCGGAAGCCGTCGACGTGGCACTCGATCACCCAGTAGCGCAGCGAGTCCATGATCATCCGCAGCACGCTCGGGTGCACCGGGTTGAGCGAGTTCCCCGTGCCGGTGAAGTCGACGTAGCGGCTCGGGTCGTCCGGCTCGAGCCGGTAGTAGGACGCGTTGTCGATCCCGCGGAAGGAGAGCATCGGCCCGCGGTGGTCGCCCTCGGCGGTGTGGTTGTAGACGACGTCGAGGATCACCTCGATCCCGGCGCGGTGGAGCGCCTTGACCATCCCCTTGAACTCCGCGCACCTGCTCGCCCCGGCTCGCCGGTCGCGGCGTAGCGCGGCGTGGGGCGCGAAGTAGCCGATCGACGAGTAGCCCCAGTAGTTCGTGAGCCCGCTGGCGTGCAGGAAGTCCTCGTCGACGATGTGGTGGATCGGCAGGAGCTCGACCGCGGTCACGCCGAGGAGCCTGCAGGTAGGCGATCGCCTCGTCGGACGCGAGGCCCGCGTAGGTGCCGCGCAGATCCTCGCGCACGCCCGGGTGGCGCTTCGTGAAGCCCTTGACGTGCAGCCTCGTAGATCACCGTCTCGTGCCAGGGCGTTCGCAGGAGCTCGTCGCCCTCCCAGTCGAACGCGGGGTCGATGACGATCGACTTCGGGATCGCCGCGGCGTCGTCCTCGTCGTCCGGCGCTCGTCGTCGCCGTCCGGGCGCGTACGGCGAGCACGCGCGCCGCGTCCCAGTGCGACGCCGCCCTCGATCGCCTTCGCGTACGGGTCGATCAGGAGCTTCGCCGGGTTGAAGCGATGCCCTCGCTCGGGTGCGTACGGGCCGTGGACGCGGTAGCCGTAGCGCTGCGCCGGGGCCGACGCCCGGCAGGTAGCCGTGCCAGTTGAAGGCGGTGCGCTGCGGCAGGTCGTGGCGGATCTCGGCGCCGTCCGGCGTCGAAGAGGCAGAGCTCGACGCGCTCGGCGTGCTCGGAGAACAGCGAGAAGTTCGTGCCCTCGCCCGTCCCAGGTCGCCCCGAGCGGGAACGGCCGTCCCGGCCACATCAGCCGCCGTCCTCGGGAACGAGCCAGAGGACGGCGAGCGGCGGGAGCGTCGAGCTCGGCCGACCATCGCTGCCCGTTCCACGGACGCTCCTCGGCGCCGACGGCGGCTCCAGGGCCGACGTCGGTGCCGCCGTAGGCGCCGGCGTCGGTGTTCAGGAGCTCGCGCCAGCGGCCCGGCCCTGCGGCAGCCCGACGCGGTAGCCGCGTCGCACGACCGGCGAGAAGTTGCAGACGCAGACGAGGGCCCGCTCGCCGCCGTCCGAGAAGCGCGCGAAGGCGAGCGCGTTCGAGACGCTGTCGCCGGCCTCGAGCCACGTGAAGCCCGACGGGTCGAAGTCGCGCTCCCACAGCGCCGGCTCGTCGCGGTAGAAGCGGTTCAGGTCGCCGACGAGCGCATGTACCCCCGCGTGCTCCGCCGAGTCGAGCAGGTGCCAGTCGAGGCTCCGGTCGGGGCTCCACTCCCGCTCCTGGGCGAGCTCGCCGCCCATGAAGAGGAGCTTCTTGCCGGGGTGCGCCCACATGTAGGCGTAGAGCGCCCGCAGGTTGGCGAACTGCTGCCAGCGGTCGCCCGGCATCTTCTGGAGGAGCGAGCCCTTCCCGTGCACGACCTCGTCATGGGAGAGCGGGAGGATGAAGTTCTCGGTGAACGCGTAGAGCAGGCCGAAGGTGAGCCGGTCGTGGTGGTAGCTGCGGTACACCGGGTCGTGCGAGAAGTAGTCGAGCGTGTCGTGCATCCAGCCCAGGTTCCACTTGAAGCCGAACCCGAGGCCGCCGTCGGACGTCGCGCGGGACACTCCGGGCCACGCCGTCGACTCCTCGGCTGCCATGATCACTCCCGGGGCCTGGGCGTGCGTGACCTCGTTCAGCTCGCGCAGGAACGCGATCGCCTCGAAGTCCTCGTTGCCCCCGTAGGCGTTCGGCACCCACTCGCCCGGGGCGCGCGAGTAGTCGCGGTAGAGCATCGACGCGACGGCATCGACCCGGAGCCCGTCCGTGTGGAACTCGCCGAGCCAGTAGAGCGCGTTCGCGACGAGGAAGTTCCGCACCTCGTTGCGTGCGTAGTTGAAGACGAGCGTGCCCCAGTCGGGGTGGGCGCCGCGGCGCGGGTCGTCGTGCTCGTACAGCGCGGTGCCGTCGAAGCGCGCGAGCGCGAACTCGTCGCGCGGGAAGTGCGCCGGCACCCAGTCGAGGATCACGCCGAGCCCGGCGGCGTGCAGGCGGTCGACGAACGCGCGGAAGTCGTCGGGGGACCCGAAGCGCGAGGTCGGCGCGTAGTACCCGCTCGTCTGGTAGCCCCACGAGCCCGAGAACGGGTGCTCCATCACCGGCAGCAGCTCGACGTGGGTGAACCCGAGGCCCGAGGCGTAGGCCCCGAGCTCCTCCCCGAGCTCGGCGTAGTTGAGCGGCCGGTTGCCCTCGAGCGGGTTCAGCCGCCACGAGCCGAGATGCACCTCGTAGACAGAGAGAGGGCTGTTCCAGGGAGTGGGCGCGCACTCGCTCGCCGTCGGCCCAGCGGTAGCGGGAGCGGTAGAGGATCGAGGCGGTCGACGGCGGCTGCTCGGCGGCGCGGGCGAGCGGGTCGGCCTTGAGGACCGGCGGGCCCGACCGCGGGCGCACCTCGAACTTGTACCGCTCGCCCGGGCCGAGCCCGGGGATCTCGAGCTCCCACACCCCGGACGAGCCCAGCGACCGCATCGGGTGGACTCGCCCGTCCCAGTGGTTGAAGTCGCCGACGACGCTGACGCCGCGGGCCGACGGAGCCCAGACCGAGAAGGCCGTGCCGTCGTCGTCGGACCCGTTGCGCCGAGCACCTCCCAGAGCCGCTCGTGGCGGCCCTCGGAGATGAGGTACAGGTCGAGCTCGCCGAGCGTCGGCGGACGCGAGTAGGGGTCCTCGTACTCCCACGTGGTCCCGTCGGGCCAGACCACCTCGAGCCGGTAGCGGAGCGGAAGCTTGCCCTTGGGCAGGAAGGCCGCGAAGAGGCCGGCGGGATCGAGCAGGGTCATCTCGGTCGGCTCCGCCCGCTTGCGGATGACGCGCATCGCCGCCGCGCCGGGCCGCAGCGCCCGCACCACGACTCCCTTCCGCTCGGGATGCGCGCCGAGCACGGAGTGGGGGTCGTGGTGCTGCCCGGCGAGCAGCGCTGCGATCTCGGCTTCGAGGCTCATGCGACGCTCAGCACGTGCGCCTGCCGCTCGCCGGGGACGAGCCTCACGTAGTTCCCGCCGGTCTTCCACGATCCAGCTGCTGCCGTCGAGGAGGTCGGTCACCGCGAACGAGTCGGCCAGGCCGGCGTCTGGCGAAACGGTGACGAGGCCGGTCTGCGCCCCGTTCGGGTCGAGGTTCACGACGACGACGACGGCGTCGTCCCCCTCCTGCTTGAGGTAGGCGAAGAGCTGCTCGTTCGCGGTGTCGAGCAGGGTCACGTCGTCGATGCGGCGGAGCGCCGGGTGCTCTCGCCTCGCCGCGTTCAGCGTCGCGACCATCGGGAGGAGGGGCCCGTCGAGCGTGCGCTCCTTCAGCTCGTACTTCTCCGAGTCGAGGTACTCCTCGCTGCCCGGATGGACCGGCACCCGCTCGAGATCCTCGAAGCCGGAGTAGATGCCGTAGCTCGGCGCCAGCGTCGCTGCGAGCACGAGCCGCGCCTCGAAGGCAGGACGGCCGCCGCTTGCGAGGTACTCCGTGAGGATGTCCGGGGTGTTGGCGAAGAAGTTCGGCCGGAAGAACTGGACCATCTCGCCCCGGAGGAGGTCGTGCAGGTACCCGGCGAGCTCGGGCCCGGTGTTTCGCCAGGTGAAGTAGGTGTAGGACTGGCTGAAGCCGGCCTTGGCGAGCGTCGCCATCAACGCGGGGCGGGTGAATGCCTCGGACAGGAAGACGAGATCGGGGTGCACCGCCTGCGCCTCGCGGATCAGCCACGACCAGAACTCGACCGGCTTCGTGTGCGGGTTGTCGACGCGGAAGATGCGGATCCCGCGGCCGGCCCAGAGCAGCACGAGGTCGAGAAGCGCCTGCCAGAGCGCGCGCCAGTCCTCCGAGGCGAAGTTCAGGTTGTAGATGTCCTGGTAGCGCTTTGGCGGGTTCTCGGCGTAGGCGAGCGTCCCGTCGGGCCGGCGCCAGAACCACTCCGGGTGCTCCTCGAGCCACGGGTGGTCGGGCGAGCACTGCAGGGCCAGGTCGAGCGCGATCTCGAGCCCGTGCCCGGCCGCGACGGCGATCAGCCGCTCGAGGTCGGCGAGGCTCCCGAGCTCGGGCGCGACCGCCTCGTGGCCGCCGTCGGCGCTTCCGATCGCCCACGGGCTTCCCGGGTCGTCTGCCTTCGCCTCGAGCGCGTTGTTGCGGCCTTTGCGGAACGTCGACCCGATCGGATGGATCGGTGGGAAGTAGAGGACGTCGAAGCCGAGCTCCGCGAGCCGGGGGACGGCCTTCTCGACGCCCGCGAAGCCGCCGAAGGAGCGGGGGAAGAGCTCGTACCACGCTCCGACCCGGGCTCGTTCCCGGTCGACGATCAACTCGAGCGGCGGGTCGAGCGTCGACCTCGGCCTCCCGCGGAAGGTCGGGGTCGGCGGCGAGTGCCTCGTCGAGCGTGAGGGTCTTCGCGCCGAGCAGGCGCGCTCCCTCGGCGAGCTCGCTCGAGAGGTCGGCCTGGCCTGCCTCGACCTTCCGCTCGAGCTCGTTGCGCCAGGACGCGAACCGGTCGACCCAGGCGACGACGGCGTACTGCCAGCGGCCGAGCGCCTCGACGGTCAGGGCGCCGAGCCAGCGGTCGTTGCCGAGGTGCTCCATCGGGGTCTCGGCCCACTTCCGCGCGCCCGGAGCGCGGGAGCAGACGGCAGCGCGGAGCATGTCGTGGCCGTCGGCGAAGATCGTCGCGCTCACCTCGAGCGTCTCGCCTGCCGTCCGTTTCGCGGGCCAGCGGCCGCAGTCGAGGCTCGGCCATACCTCCTGGATCTGGATCCGCGGCGGCCGCTTCTTCGGCGGCGCCGTCATCGGAGCACTCGCCGGTAGACCTCCACGACGCGCTCGGCGATCGTGGTCCAGGCGAACCGATCCACCGCGCGCCCGCGGCCGGCCTCCCCGAAGCGGCCGGCGAGGACGGGATCGGCGAGCAGCGGTGCCGATGCGCTCGGCGAGCGCCTGGGCGAACTCGTCGGCGTCGACCGGCTCTCCGGAGCCGTCGTCGCGCGGCTCGATCGGCACGAGCAACCCGGTCACGCCGTCCTCGACCACCTCGGGGATGCCGCCCGTGCGGGTGGCGACGACGGCGGTCTCGCACGCCATCGCCTCGAGGTTCACGATCCCGAGCGGCTCGTAGACCGACGGGCAGACGAAGACCGTGGCGTGGCTCAGGACCTGGATCAGCTCGGGCCGCGGCAGCATCTCCTCGATCCAGAGGACACGGTGCCCGGCGGAGCGCAGCGACTCCACGCCCGCGAGGATCTCGGCCTCCGAGCTCGGGTGTGTCCGGGGCCCCGGCGCAGAGGACGAGCTGGACGTCGGGGTCGAGCATGGTCGCCGCGTGGAGGAGGTGCGTGAGGCCCTTCTGCCTCGTCACGCGCCCGACGAAGACCACCGACGGTGACTCCGGGTCGATCCCGAGCCTGCCGAGGAACCCCGTCTCGGGATCGGGGCGGAACTCGTCGGTGTCGATCCCGTTGTGCACGACGCTGACCCGGGCGGGATCGATTGCGGGGTAGGCGCTGAGGATGTCGTCGCGCATCGCCGCGGAGACTCCGATGATCGCGTCGGCGCTCTCGAGGCCCGTCCGCTCGCAGAAGCAGGAGAGCGCATAGCCGCCGCCGAGCTGCTCGGCCTTCCACGGCCGCAGCGGCTCGAGGCTGTGGACGGTCGCGACGTGCGGGATCCCGTGGATCAGCTTCGTGAGGTGGCCTCCGAGGTTCGCGTACCAGGTGTGGCTGTGGACGAGGGTCGCGCCCCCGGCGCCGGCCGACATCGAGAGATCGATCGACATCGCCCGGAGCGCGGCGAGGTGGGGGGCGGTGCCCGTCAGCTCGTCCCACGGCTCGTAGGCGACGACGGGCGGGCGCCACTCCGCGGGCCTGGGCGCTCCCCAGCAGTGGACGGTGAGGTCGACGAGCTGCGAGAGCTCGCGGGCGAGATACTCCACGTGCACGCCTGCCCCGCCGTAGACGTCGGGCGGATACTCGCGCGTGAGCAGCGCGACGTGGGTGTCAGACACGAACGCGCTCGCCCTTGCCGACGACGACGACACCGCCGGGCGAGACGACGAACCGCTCGCGGTCGCGCTCGAGGTCGACACCGAGCGTCGCGCCGGGCTCGATCACCGCGTTCTTGTCGATGATCGCGTGCCTCACGACCGCGCCGTCGCCGACGTCGACGCCGTCGAGCAGGACCGAGTCGGCCACCTCCGCACCCGAGCGCACGAGCACCTCGGGCGACGAGCACCGACCGTCGCACCGTCCCGCCCGAGACGATCACGCCCGCGCAGACCATCGAGTCCACGGCGAAGCCGGTGCGCCCCGGCTCGTCGAACACGAACTTCGCCGGCGGCAGCCGGTCGGGCTGCTTCAGGATCGGCCAGTCGCGGTTGTAGAGGTTGAAGATCGGGTCCGGGGAGATCAGGTCCATGTGGGCCTCGTAGTAGGCGTCGAGCGTCCCGATGTCGCGCCAGTACCCGTGCTCACGCTCGGAGACGCCCGGGACGAGCGAGTTCGCGAAGTCGAAGACCTGCGCCTCGCCGCGGTCGACGAGCATCGGGATGATGTCGCCGCCGATGTCGTGGCCCGACGCCGAGTCCTTCGAGTCGGCGGTCACCGCCTCGATGAGCACCTTCGCGTCGAACACGTAGTTCCCCATCGACACCATCGCCTGGTCGGGATCGTCGGGGACCCCCAGCGGGAACTCCGGCTTCTCGCGGAACGCCCGGATGCGGCCGCCGTCGGGGGCGAGCTCCATCACCCCGAACGCGACCGCCTGCTCGAGCGGCACCCGCAGCCCGGCCACCGTGACGCCCGCCCCGGCTGCGACGTGCTGTGCGACCATCTGCCGCGGGTCGATGCGGTAGACGTGGTCGGCCCCGAAGACGCAGATCACGTCGGGGTCCTCGTCGCCGATCAGGTTCAGGTTCTGGAAGATGGCGTCGGCCGAGCCCGAGAACCAGCGGGGCCCGCGGCGCATCTGGGCGGGCACCGGGCACGACGTAGTTCCCGAAGAGCGTCGAGAGCTGCCAGGTCGAGGCGATGTGCCGGTCGAGGCTGTGGCTCTTGTACTGCGTCAGCACCGCGATCCGCAGGTAGCCGCCGTTGACGAGGTTCGAGAGTGCGAAGTCGATCAGGCGGTAGTTCCCGCCGAACGGGACGGCAGGCTTCGCCCGGTCGATCGTCAGGGGCCAGAGACGCTTGCCCTCTCCGCCCGCCAGCACCATCGCGAAGGGCCTCGCCGCGCTCACGGAGCAAGACTAACCGCGGTACACGTGATCGACGTAATCGTCGACCATTCGCGTCGCGGTGAACGTCGGTGCGAGGCTCAGGAGCGCCCGCTTGATCAGCTCGCACCAGCCGTGCGGCACCCCGTCTTCGTCGCGGTCGCGGAAGAGCGGCACGATCTCGTACTCGAGCAGGTCGTAGAAGAGCGCGGCGTCGCGGGCATCGATCGCCTCGGGCGGCTCGTCGCCGTCGCCCGGGATCGCCCACCCGTTCGAGCCGTCGTACCCCTCCGCCCACCAGCCGTCGAGCACGCTCAGCTGGAGGCCGCCGTTGAAGGTGGCTTTCATCCCGCTCGTGCCGCTCGCCTCCATGGGCCGGCGCGGCAGGTTGACCCAGACGTCGCAGCCGGAGACCAGGTGGCGCGCGATCGAGATGTCGTAGTCCTCGAGGATCACGACCCGGCCCGCGATCTCGGCGTCGGCGTGCTCGAACGCGTAGAAGCGCTGGAGGTCGTCCTTGCCGGGGCTGTCGTTCGGATGGGCCTTGCCGGCGATGACGAGCTGCGCAGCCCGGTCGCCCGTGAAGATGCGGCGGGCGCGTTCCGGGTCGTGGGCGAGCAGGTGGAACCGCTTGTAGGTGGCGAGCCGCCTCGCGAAGCCGATCGTGAGCGCGTCGGGCTCGAGCGTCTCCTCGTTCAGGCGGATGAAGTCGAGCTGCTCGCCGCGCAGGAGGCTGTCCTGCACCTCCTTGGCGCGGACGAAGTCGACCAGGCGCCGCCGGGCCTCGCAGCGGGCGGCCCACAGCTCGGCGTTCGGGATCTCGAGCACGCCTTCCCAGGACGCCCGGTCGGCGGGCGCCTCGAGCCAGCGGCCGTCGAGGTGCCGGACGAAGAGCTCGCGCATCGGCGCCGAGATGAAGGTCGACAGGTGGGCGCCGTTCGTCACGTGCGCGATGGGAACCTCCTCGGGGCCCGGGAACAGCGGCCGCCACATCTCCCGGGCGACCTCGCCGTGCAGGCGCGACACGCCGTTCCGGCTCCGGCTGAGCCGGAGCGCGAGCGGTGTCATCCCCGGCTCGCCCTCACCCGGGACGACGCGGCAGAGGTCGAGGAACGTCTCGTCGTCGAGACCGAGCCTGGCCGGTAGCCCGGAGTAGGCGGCGAGGAACTCCTCCGCCGTGTAGGTCTCGTTGCCCGCGGCAACGGGCGTATGGGTGGTGAAGACGACCCGCTCGCGAACCGTCTCGAGCGCCTGTTCGGTCGAGGCGCCGCCCGCGACCGCGCGCGAGGCGAGCTCGAGCGCCGCGAGCGCGGGATGCCCCTCGTTCAGATGGACGACCGCGGGCTCGATCTCGAGCGCCTCGAGCATCCGCGCCCCGCCGATCCCGAGCAGCCCGTACTGGGCGAGCCGAACGGCACGGCTTCCGTCGTACAGCCGCGCGGTCGTCCACCGCTGGACGGCGTCGTTCTCGGGCAGCTCGGCATCGAGGAGGAGGAGCGGCACGCGCCCGACGTCGACGCGCCATGCCTGGAACTGCACCGGCGCGCCGTAGAGCTCGACTTCGAGCAGGAACGGCGATCCGTCGGGGGCGGTGACCCTGGCCATCGGCAGCGACTTCGGGTCGAGCTCGAGCCAGTACTCCTGCTGGCGGCCGGAGAGGTCGAGCCGCTGGCGGAAGTATCCGCGGCGGTAGAGGAGGCCGACTCCGACCATCTCGAGCGCCTGGTCGCTCGCCTCCTTCAGGATGTCGCCGGCCAGGACGCCGAGACCGCCCGAGTAGATCGGCATCGAGGCGTGGAAGCCGAACTCTGCGCACATGAAGACGACAGGCCCGTCGATGCCCCTGCGCGGCCGGCTCCCGGGAGAGCATCGCGTCGATGCGCCCCGCGAGAGCCTCGACGCGCGCGAGCAGCTCGGGGTTGCGCTCCGCGGCCTCCTGGGTCGACGGCCAGAGGTCGTTGAGGAACCGCACGGGGTTCTCGCCGGAGAGCTGCCAGCGGTGCGGGTTGATGTCCCGGAACACGGCGGGCCCGTCCGGGTCCCAGCTCCAGCGCGTAGTTGTAGGCGACCGGGGCGAGCGGCTTCAGGCCCGGTGTCAGCCGCTCGGCGAGGAGCTCGATGCGCATGCGGAGGTCCACGGCACCCGGAGTGAAGATGCGGCCCGGCACAGTCTCTCGTTTATCACGCCGCGCCGGGCGGTGCCCGGAATACCGTTCTGGCAGCGGCGGCCTGCAGAACGCTCGTTCAGGCGCCGACGAAGACGGAGCCTCCGAGGAGCTTGCCGTACTTGGCGGCCTTCCGCGGGCCGTACCCGGGCCACACGTACCAGCGGTAACCTGCCCTTCCCGAACGTATAGGTGTGGCCGCCGTACGTCCATGCGCTTCGGGAGCTTGAACTTCGTTCCGACCGGCCAGGCGTCAGCACCTTGTGGTTCGCCGGCGAAGAGCTGCACGTTGTAGTAGTCGGCGCCGGCGACGGCTGCTCCAGCGGAGGAGCGGCGGCCGCTTCACGGTCTGGCCTTGCGCCGGGGTCGTCAGCGCGAGCGGTTCCGCCGTCGCCTTCGCCTTCCGACGTTCCCGGCCCGATCGGTGACCGAGAGCTCGTAGCGGTAGCGGGCGCCGTTCTTGAGCTTCGGGTCGGTGAACGAGCGTCCGTCGCCCTTGTAGACGGTCGCGAGGCCGTGCCGCCCGGACGCGCGCTTCACCGTGATCGAGGTCGCATCGGCCGAGGCGGTCCAGCGCAGCGTGGCGGTGCCGTTGCCGCGTCGTCACCGTGACGTCGCGTCAGCTTCGGTCGGGTGTCGTCGTACTTGAACGCCACCGTCTTCGAGGTGACGTTGCCGGCCTTGTCGGTGCAGGTCGCCGTGAGCGAGGCGGCGTCGCTGTCGGGGCCCGAATAGGTGCCGCCGGTGCACGAGTCGATTCCCGACCCCGCGTCGGTGCCGGTCGCGGTCAGCGCGACCGGGTGGTTGTACCAGCCGTTCGCGTCGGGCGGACGCGCCAGGACGGCCGTCGACGCTCGGCGGCGTCGAGTCGTACTGGAGCGACGAACGAGCCGCTCGCCGAGTTCCCCGCCTTGTCGGTGCAGGTTCCGCTCACGCGTCGCGCCGGCGGCGTCCGGGCCTCCGTAGCTGGCGCGGTGCAGGAGTCGATGCCGGAGGTCGCGTCCGAGCCGGTGAACGCGACCCCGACCGGCGTGGTTGTACCAGCCGTTCGCGTCCGGAGGGCGAGCGGGGCTGCCGCTCACCGAGCGGCGGCGTCGAGTCGTACTTGAGGTTGAACGTCGAGGCGGCGCTGACGTTGCCGGCGACGTCGGTGCAGGTGCCGCTGACGGTTGCGCTGCCGCTGTCCGGGCCGCTGTAGGTCGTCTGGGTGCACGAAGCGATCCCGGACGTCGCGTCGGTGCCCGTGAACGTCACGGTGACCGGCGCGTTGTACCAGCCGTTCCCGTTCGGGCCGTGGTCGGCAGACGAGCCCGTGACCGTCGGGGCGTCCTTGTCGATCTTGAACTGGAGCTGAAAGCGTCGGCGTCGCGATGCCGTCGGTGGCCGAGCACTGGTAGCGTGTCGGTGCTCGAGTGGAAGGTCACCGCGGTCTGGCAGGTCGACGCAGGTCGCGCCCGGAGTCTGGATCGCGACGGTGACATCGCTGACGTACCAGCCGTTGTTGCCGGCCGTTCCCGACGTGACCGTATAGGTGATCGACACGGCCGCGACGGCCGGTTGCAGCCGCGACCGCGGCGACGGAGACGAGACCGGCGAGCACGGTGACGGCGCGGGCCCGGCTCATGACGCCGAGCCTCGAGCCGCGCTCGATCCGATACGCGAGCAGCAGGAAGCTGCCACTCGCAGCGAGGAGCATCGCCAGCGCGAGCGACGGCGATCACCAGGCTCGGCCGCCGGCCGAGGGCCGCCGTCCAGCCGAGCGTCGGCGCCGAGACGTCGGCGGCGGCGAAGTCGGGGGTCGGAAGCCGCGGCGTGGGCACGGTTCTTCCCAGGCCGTTGACGAATGCCGGAAGCCGCGGCGTGGACACCGTTCTTCCGAGGCCGGTGACGAGTGCCGGAAGCACGAGTCGGTGGGCTGTTGCGGTGTCACGTCCGCCGGCGGAACGTTCCGGGGCGGTCGTGACGAGGATGCTGGTGCCCGTCCCTGTGGCCGGAGGCGTCACCTCCTGTGTCGGCACGGCCTTCGCCGGAGTGGCGGAGGCGTCACCGCCTGTGCTCGGCACGGCCTTCGCCGGAGCTGGCGGAGCGTCACCGTCCTGCGTGGGCGCAGCCTTCGCCGGAGGGCTGTCGAGCGCCGCCTGGTCGGTTGCCGGCGCGGTCTGCGGTGTGTCTGCCGGTCGGGGCGAGACCGGTCTGGTCGCCGGTTGAGTCGCAACCGGAGTCACCCGCGGTAAGGTCGGTGCGGGCTGCATTCGCTCCGTCTGTGAGCCTGCGTCCCCGAACGTGTCAGGACGAACTCCTGTTGCCCCGGCCACGATCGGCGGGCTGGGGTCCGGTGAGGGCGCCGCCCTCGCGGCGGCCGGCACGGCACTGAGTATGAAGGCGAGCAGGAGCCAGGACTCCAAGTGTCTCCTGGTCGCCGGCCCAACCCGGCGCAGCCGCGGTTGCTTACACACGTCCACCCCCGTTCCCCCCGGCTCTGCGGTCTTGCTGAGAGAAGGCTAGACGTCGCACGGCTCTTGTCAACCCCGAATCCCTGAGTCGAGTGAGTGCCGGCCGACTCGTGCACGAGTCGGCCGGCAGCTCCTCTGGTTACTGCATCTGACCGGCGGTCTGCCACGCGCCGTTGCGGTTGTCCGCAGCGCCGTGTCGAGCTCGCCGTGTTGCCCTGCATGAGGTGCCCGCTGTTGCCCGGGCTCCAGACGGCGACTCCGCCGTTTGCGTTCTTCGGCGCGTACTGGAGCGCCGTCGAGAGCCCGAAGCCGATCTGCAGGTTCCCGGCCCACTGGCCGAGCGCCTGGATCTGCGGGACCGCTCGCCACACCCACAGCCGCCAGAGCCCGACTGGGTCTGAGCGGCGTCCTGCGACGTCGAGTTGTCGTTCGTCGACGTCGGCCGTCGACGTCGGCGGTGTTCGACTGGTCGACCGAGCCGCCGTACCCTGGGCTGTAGACCCGTGCGCCGCCGTTCTTGTTCGACGGATCGATCTGGAAGACGCCCGAGAGCGCCCCGCCGAACTGCCCGTTCTCGGCCTCCTGGCCGAGAGCCTGGATCTCGATCCCGGAGCCGGACTGGGTCTGAGTCGGCGTCTTGCGACGTCGAGTTGCTGTTCGTCGAGTCAGCCGTCGAGTCGGCGGTGTTCGACTGGTCGACCGAGCCGTCCTTGCCGGGGCTCCACACGCGGACCGGGTCGTTGGAGTTGCCGCCCGAGCTGCAGCCGCACTCCGACTTGCCGAAGTCCTGGGACGCACCGGAGGCCGCGAGCGCGACCTGACCGTTGACGGCCTTCTGGCCCAGCACCTGAATGCCGAGGCCGCCGCCGCCGCACCCGCAGACGCTCTGCGGAGACGACTGGTCCTGATCGGCGGTCTGCGTGGTGCTGTTCGAGTTGGTCGCCGAGGCGTCGGACGTGACCGTGTTCGACTGATCGACGCTACCGCCGTTGCCGCTGCTGCCGACTCGGACGGGTGAGTTCTCGTTCTTGGCGCCGGACTGGTCCGCGGCCGAGAGCGCGAACGCGCCCTGGAGGCTCCCGCTGGACTGGTCGGCGTACTGGATCGGATCGCTCGAGCAGCCGCACCCGCCGCTGCCCGACTGGCTCTGATCGGCCGTCTGAGCCGTGCTGTTGTCGTTGGAGGCATCAGCGGTGGAGCCGACCGTGTTCGACTGGTCGACAGCCCCGTCGTTGCCCGGGCTCAGGACGCGAACCGGGAGGTTCACGTTCTTTGCCCCGACCTGGGTCGCCTCGGAAGCGGCGCCGGCGAGCTGCAGGTTGCCGGCCGACTGCGTCGCGGCCTGGATGTCCGTCGGGTCGCCGCAACCGCACCGGCTCGTGCTGCCGGTCGGATCCTGCGACGCCGTCTGGGTCGTCGAGTTGGAGTTCGACGCGTCGCCGTGCGACGTGACCGTGTTCGACTGGGTCACGGGCCCGTTGTTGCCCGGGCTCAGCACGCGGACATCGATGTTCGAGTTGCTCGGATCGACCTGCGTGGCGGAGGACGCGGCTCCCGCGAGCTGCGCGTTCCCTGCCGTCTGGTCGGTGGTCTGGATGCTGCCGCCGGATCCGCCCGAGGTCGCGGGAGCGACATCGGTGGAAGCCGGCGTCAACGCTTCGGGCGCGCAGCCGCATGAGCTGTCTCCCGACTGCGTCTGATCACTCGTCTGCGTGGTCCCGTTCGTGTTCGTCGAGTCCGCGGTCGAGCCTGCGTCGTTCGACTGGGTGACGGCACCGTTCGAGCCGGGGCTGAGCACGCGAACCGGGATGTTCTGGTTGCTCGCTCCGACCTGGTTCGCGCTCGAGAGCGCACCGGCGACCTGCCCGTTGAGGGCCGACTGGTCGGCGGTCTGGATGCCGTCGCCCGACTGGCTCTGGCTCGCATCCTGAGTGGTGGAGTTCGAGTTCGTCGAGCTGGCGTCCGACGACGCGGAGTTGGTCTGCGTGACCGCTCCGTCGTCGCCGGGGCTGAGTACCCGAACGGAGATGTCCGAGTTGCTCGGTGCGATTTGCGTCGCTCCCGAAGCGGAGGTCGCTTGCTGCGCACTTCCGGCGCTCTGGCCCGCCACCTGCACCCCTGGGGATGAAGCGGCGGCCGTTCCTGCGCCGATCGCGAGCAGCAGCGCCAACGCTCCGAAGAGGGACGCGATGACTCTGGATCTCATCACGTTTCTCCTTTGTCGAGCGTTTTCGGTGCGCCGGCCGCGGGACCGGCACACGAGGCACTGGGATCGGCTCGCGCCTTATCCCGGCCGCTCGCGTCGGCCCGCGCGCAGCAGGCGCGGGCGCCGCTCGGATCCGACCCGGAGCCATTGGGTCAGACCGGGCGAGAGAAAGATGAAAGCCAGGGCGAGCGCGACGAGCCCGCCTCCCGCTGAGCCGGCGCCATGCGCGCCTGCGCCGGCCGCCGGGTTCGCGCCGCCCGAGGGAGTCTCGAGGATCGAAGGCTTCGCCTCGTTCGCGGCCGCCCGGGCTTGCCCGCCCGGATCGCCCTTCGAGCGAGTGCGGTCGACGGCCGCTCCGACCGAGACCGGTGCGGAGGCGCCGATCGCGACCGAGGCCTGCGGAGGCAGGAACGGCACCGTGCGGCCGAGGTGTGGCTGCGGGACGAGCGAAGCGCTCCGCTGTTCCCCTGCTGGGCCGCTCCCGTGCGGTCGGTCGGTGCGTGGACGGCATCGAGGGCCGGCAACGCTGTCGACGGCACGACCGGCGCGCCTCCGGCCCCGGCGAGCGGGTCAGGCGTCGGCGCCGCCGCTCGGGAGGCGCCGAGCCGGGCCGCGACCGCGGGCGGATCACCCGCGATCGGCGCGGCGGACGGTTCGGGCGCCGCCGGCGGCGGCTCCGTCGCGCTCGCCGGCGCCGTGAGCTCCGGCAGGACGGAATCGACAACCGCGTCAGCGGCCGGGAGGCCGGGGCTCGACGACGGCGATACCACGCCGGCCTCCACCGGGAGAGCGACCTCGGCCGGCGGAGCGACCTCGGCCGGCAACGCGACCTGGGCGGGCAACGCGATCTGGGCCGGCAACGCGACCTCGGCCGGCAACGCGACCTCGGCCGGCAACGCGATCTGGGCCGGCAACGCGATCTGGGCCGGCACAGCGATCTGGGCGGGCACGGCGATCTGGGCGGGCGACGAGACCGGATCGATCGCTGCCGGGCTCACGTCCTGGAGCACCGACGCGATATCACCGGCAATGCTCGCTGCGGAGCCCGAGTTGGTCTGGGTCACGGGCCCGTCGTCCCCCGGGCTGAGCACCCGGATCGAGATCGCGATATTGCAGCCGGAGCAGAGCACCGGACCCGACGCGTCAGCAGTGTTCGAGCCGCAGTCCCAGTTCCAGTTCCAGATCCACTGGCCCGTCGCGGACGGGGTCCCCGAGCTCGTTCCGGCCGTGTCGTCGGAGCAATTCCAGTTCCAGTTCCAGATCCAGGTCGACGGAACCGCTTGATCGGTATTCGGAGTGGTTGTATCCGCACTCACGGAAGTCGGTACGGAAATAACTGGAGCGGAATTAGTACTACTCGTATTGCCTCCTTGATACTGCGTTCCGGTTCCCGTCGGAGCGGAGGGGACGGACACCGCCGGGGTGGTGGTTGCGGGTTGGCTGCTCGTCGTCGTCAACGCCGCCGCCGGCGGAGCGGCCGGTGTCGCCGGGTCGGGTGCCGGCGCGTCGGCCCGAGTGCTCGCCGGACTCGCCGGGCTCGCCGGGCTCGCCGGGCTCGTCGCGACGGGTGGAGCAGGATCGGCAACTGTTGTCGCCGGGCTTGCGGGCACCGTCGTCGTGGTCGTGGGGGCCGACGGCGGGAGAGGAGTCTCGGCCGGCGACGGCGTCGGTACCGGAGACGGATCAGGAGGGGCCGGAGTCGGTGGTGATATCGTCGATATCGCGCTTGATACCGCCGTTTCCGGAGGAACGACGGTATCGGCCGGCGGAGCCTCGGCATCGGTGGGCGGAGCCTGCACGACAGCCGGCGAGCTGTCGCTCGGCGCCGGAGAAGCGGGATCGCTCGGAGCGGCGGTCTCGCCTGTCCCGGCGTCGGGAACCGGCGGAACCGGCGGAACCGGCGGAACGGGTGTAGTCGGGGCAGCCGCCGCAAGGACGGCCTGGGTCAGCGTTGCAAGCGTCGAGGTGGACTGCGGATCGGGCGTCAGCGCAGACGGGTCAGGCCCGTCGGCGAGTGCACGCATCGGCAGGGCCAGGGCAACGACGGAGATGGCGACGACCGCGGCCGGACGGATACGAGTGGGACGAGAGGGCAACGACGATGTCCCATGGGTTCCGAGCCGGAAGGGCCGCACAGAACGGATATACCCAATGACTAGTTACGAGATACGTAAAGAGAAAAGCATTGCTTTTTGTGTTGAGGCGGATTATCCTGAGCCGGCGTGATCGCGGCATCAGAGGCAGCCATCGCTATGGAGCTCCGGAGACCTGATTCGGCGGCCCGGGACCGTGCGATCGAGGCGTATCTCCCCCTGGTGCGGAAGATCGCCCATCGCTTCTACGGCCGGGGCGAGCGCCACGAGGATCTCGTCCAGGTGGGTGTGATCGGTCTCATCGGCGCGGTCGATCGCTGCGATCCCGAGCGAGTCTCCACCTTGACCGCCTATGTCGCGGTCTGCGTCGAGGGGGAGATCCGACGGCACCTGCGTGACCGCTGCGCGATCGTCCGGGTTCCGCGGCGCGTGCAGGAGGACACTGCCCTCGCCGCGGTTGCCCGGGTTCACGTTCCTCTCGAGGAAGGGATGGAAGGCGTGACGGCGCTGAGCGAGCCGTCGGACGACCAGAGCCTCGCCAGGGCCATGGTCGCGCTGGCCGCCGAGTCGCTCGACGGCCGCGAGCGGCACGTCGTCGCCCTGAGGTATTTCGGCGATCTCAGCCAGGCCGAGATCGGGGGCGTCGTCGGCATCTCGCAGGTGCACGTCTCTCGCGTACTCCAGGGGGCGATCGCGAAGATGCGCGCCCGGCTCGAGCCGGACGACGAGCTCGCATCAGCGGTCTTCTGACAGCGTGAGCCGCGGCTACTCTCTGAATGTGGTGAGCGGAGGGGCGGAGTCCGCGCCGGAGAAGAGTGACGACAAGGTGCACAGCGGCCGGCTGCTGCTGCGCATGCCGCACACTCTTCACGCCGAGCTCGCCCGGCTCGCGGAGAGACGGGGGGTCAGTCTCAACCAGCTGATCGTCGGCCTGCTCTCGAGCTCGCTCGACCCAGCCGGTCGCTCGGCGCCCGGCGGGCTCGAGGCTGCAGGCAGTCCCGACCCTCGGACTCAGCGCCGGCTGAGCATGGCCCTCACCGTCAACCTGGTCGTTCTCGCGGTTGCGGGTGTGATCGCGATCGCGCTGCTCGTCGTTGCCCTCACCGGCTCGCTCTGACGGTCTCTACGGCTTCGAGCAGCCCTCGTCCATGTCCCAGGTGAACTGGTTCTTGCCGCCTGCGTCGAGGTCACCGCTCGCGTCGTCGGCCTTCTTCTTGCGACTCGCGAACTCCGCGTCGTAGATGTCCTTGATCTGAGCCGTCGCGTCGGTCGCGTCCTTCACCGTGAGGTCGAAGGGCTTCGACCACCTCCCGTCGAAGTTCGTCATGTAGGCGTTGACATGCGCCTGCTCGTGCGGGTCGAGCACGTTCTTGACGAACTTCTCGGCGTTCTTGCGCTGGCAGTCCGTGAAGCCGTGGCTGTCGAGGTCGTAGGGGTCGACGGTCGGGCCCGAGGAAAACGTCGACGAGACCGTGCCCTGGGCACGGATGCCGCCGCCCGGAGCTCTCGAGGCCTTCGGCGGGTTCGGCGTGACGACCGGGTCGGTGCTGGTGTAGTTCGCGTGGGTCTTGCCCTCGAGTTGCGGTCCGGCCGCGAACACCTCCACCGCCACCGGTTCTTGCGCGGGAATCGTGATCGTGCCGAGCGCGACCTCCGCGCCCTGCGGGCCTCCCTCGGAACCGCCTTCAGACGTGGTCTCCGAGGCGGCCTTGGTCGGATCCTCCTGGCGAAGCAGTCGCCCGACCGCCCCGTTCCCCGCCGTTCCCTGGAGCGCCAGCACCGGGACCGCCGCGCGCTGCGTGCGGATCGAGGGCGACGGCGCCGCCCGCTGAGCCTCGGCCGAAACAGGCTCGCGGGAGGCCTGCTCCGAGGCGACCTCCTTCACCCCCAGCATGCGGCCCGACCGTAGCACGCGAAACCGCTTGGCGCCCCGGGGCGTAGAGGGGGGAGAAGGGACGTGACCCCACGTGGGAGGTGCATACGCAAATGTCGTATCTCGATCTACGCCGGCCGGCCGTCGCCGGGCTTCTGGTTCTCTCGGCAATTCTCGTGCTCGGCACGGGGGCTGCAGGCGCGGCGGGAACGCTCGTCGCCTACAACATGTATCCGCTCGTCTCCGACGGCCCGGCCGTCAGCGCGCCGCTCACCGACTCGGCGCTCGTGAACGGGTGGGGTCTCAGCGCCAGCGCCACCTCACCGTGGTGGGCGGCCAACCAGAAGACCGACACCTCGACGCTCTACACGGGCGTCGGGTCGAAGACCGCGCTAGTCGTAACGGTGGCCGGGGGGCCGACCGGCACGGTCGCGAGCTCGAGTGCGACCGACTTCGCAGTCAGCCAGAACGGTGTCAGCGGGGCATCCCGCTTCCTGTTCGACACGCTGGGCGGGCAGATCCTCGGCTGGACGCCGACGGTGAACGCGACGAACGCCGTCGTCGCGGTCGACAACACCACCGGTGGCGCGATCTACACCGGTCTCGCGACCGCGAACGACCGGCTCTACGCTGCCGACTTCCACAACGCCCGCGTCGACTCGTTCGACGCCTCGTTCAAGCCGCTCGGCCTCCCGTTCAAGGATCCGAACATCCCGTCCGGCTGGGCGCCGTTCGGCATCCAGGCGCTCGGAGGGAACATCTTCGTCGCCTACGCCCAGCAGGACCCGGCGAAGAAGAACGTCGTTCCGGGCGGCGGGCTCGGCTACGTCGACGAGTTCAGTGCCGACGGGGCGTTGCTGATGCGGGTCGCGTCGAAGGGCAGCCCGAATGCTCCGCTGAACGCTCCGTGGGGGTTGGCGATGGCGCCGGCGAACTTCGGCGCCTACAGCGGCGACCTCCTCGTGGGCAACTTCGGCAACGGCCGGATCAGCGCCTACCAGCTCCGCTCGTCCGACAACAAGTGGGTCTACAAGGGCCAGGTCCGGGTCGCGAACGGTACTCCGATCGTGATCGACGGGCTCTGGGCGATCGCCTTCGGCAACGGCGCCTCGGCCGGGCCGACGAACAACCTGTACTTCGCCTCCGGCCCCGCCGGCGGCACCCACGGGCTGTTCGGCTTCATCGCCGTCGGGTGACATCGCCAGCGCGAGCGCGGGCAGCGATGCCCGCGCTCGCGCGCTCTACTATGCGACCGTGACCGGCGGCGGAGGCGTTGGCAAGGGGATCGAATCAGACTCGCCCCACGAGCAGGCACAGCGGGTCTACGCGCTCGCCGATCGCCTTCAGCTGCAACTGCGCGTGCTCGACGAGTCTCCGGCTTCCGTCGGTCAGTCGGCCGAATGGGCGACACCCGGAGATAGCGAGAACGCCGAGATCGAGGCCCTGGCCTTCATCGTTCTCATGGAAGCCTCCAAGTCGGCGGAAGAGGACTTGAAGGAGATCATGGCGAGCGTGAAGGCGATCGCCCAAGCGAAGACCGCGGTTCGGGTCTCGCCGCGCGGCCGGACTTCGAAATCCTCGGTCGACGTCGAGAGCATCCTCCAGGTGATGTTGGCGGTCTATGGCAAGGAACGAGACGAAGAGATCGAGACGCTCCAACGAGACCTGGATGCCGGCGCAGAGTTGAGCGAGCTCGACAGCCTGCGCCTGCAGATAGAGATGGATCGGAACTCGAAGATGATGTCGGCGCTCTCGAACCTCTTGAAGAAGCTCGCCGATACCAACAGCTCGATCGTTCAGAACCTGAAGTAGAAGCGCGGGCCGCCGGCTCGGGCTAGGAGTACCGGGCGCTGCATTACTCTTTTCTTCTGTGCGCGTGTGCTTGTGTACTGCCACCTTGCTCGCAGGTTTCTGGGCGAGCATGGCTCTGGCGGCGTCTCCCGGCCGCCCGTCTGACCGGTCGTGCTTGCTCGCCTGGAACGCTCCGTCCAACCAGGCAAGCCGCACGAGGCTGATCGCCGAGCGCCCCATCACCGGGCTCTTCCTCGGGACCGGTGTGACCTCGACAGTCATGTGGGCGAAGGGCGTTTCTTCGAGCCGGTCAACGCCGCGACAGGCGTGCATGCTGATGATCGCGAAGAACCAGCAAATCCAGTTCGTCACCGGCGTCTGGCAGGCTGGGCGAGTCAGCGGCTGGTCGTTCGGACGCTCACTCCCGACCGCCACGCATGGCCCCGCCAACGTCAGGCTTCTGCCAGGCGGTCGGGTCACGAAGATCTACCGCTAGAGAAAGGACGGAGCTGCTCGTTCTCGGTCTCGATGTGGGATAGTCGCGCCATGGCGAGCCCGGGGCAGGTCCTGGAGAACCCGGGTACTCAGCTCGCCGCGGTCGCCCGGCTGCTCGGCAGACGGATCCCCTGATGGCGGCGGAGTACCTCTTCGTCGACGAGTGGGACGTCGCCGCGCCCGCCGCAGCGGTCTTCGATGCGCTCGCGGACTCGCGCACCTACCCGAACTGGTGGCGACCGGTCTACATCTCGGCGGAGGCCGACGGGCCGCCCGCGGTCGGGAGCGTCTCGAAGCAGTATTTCAAGGGCCGGCTGCCCTACAAGCTCCACACGACCTCGGAGATCCTCGCCCTCGAGCGTCCGCGCCGGATCGAGGCCAAGGTCGAGGGCGACCTCGCAGGCCTCGGCATCTGGACGCTCACGGAGGCGGACGGCGGCACGCACGTCCGCTTCGACTGGCACGTAAACGCCGATCGACAGCTCCTCCGCTACCTGACGCCGGTCCTGCGGCCGCTCTTCCGTTGGAATCACAACTGGGCGATTGCCCGGGCGATGGAGGGACTCGAGCCGTACGCCAGGCGGACCGCCGGGCACGACCAAGCGCTCAAAACAACCTGACGCGAATGGGTTGTCAGGACTGGCTTGCTGTCGAGATGATCGGGAGCATCTTCCCAGTTCCCATGCTGCGTGACTTTCCGTATCGGCAAGTTGTGTGCTAACTTTCCGGTATGGAAAATCAGTCGTCGGGTTCTATCCCTCCAAGCGCGGCCCGAGAGCAGCTACGGGCCGCCCGCCAGAAGCACGACGCTTCGGTCCGTCGTGCAATGGCCACGGCGGGGTTCATCATCGCGTTGAGCGTCTTCTGCGGAGCGCAGGCTGTCGCGCCCGCCTACAAGGGGCCGGGAAACGTGGTGTCCATCATCGCGTACGTGTGGTTCCTTGCTGAGCTTTTGAAGATGGCCGCCCGTAACAAGTGGCGTCCGTTGCGTGCGTGGCCGAAGCCAAACTGGGGTGTCACTGAAGTGGCGCTCACCTCTATCGCGGTGCTTGTGGGCGTGGTCGGTCCCCGCCTGCTCGTCAGCCACAGCAATTCCGCTCTTGTGAGTTGGGGACTTGGTGGAGCCGTGACTGTGATCGTTGCCGCCTGCCTGTTCGCCGCGAAGGCTTCCTATTGGCGTCGTGCGTCTCGGGCATGGCAACGGTGAGCGAAGCAGTGTTCGACGAGCTGATCCACGCGCCCTTGCGTCTCCAAATATGCGCGATGCTCTCGCCAGTGCGGTGGTTGCCGTTCTCCGACATACGGGACAGCCTGGAAATCTCGGATTCGGTTCTGAGCAAGCATCTGTCAGCGCTCGCTGAGGCCGGGTACGTGGAGGTATCGCGTGTGCGGGAGGATTCACGTTCGCGGCGGCAGGTCACGCTCACCAAGCCAGGGCGTGCGGCTTTGCGCGGGCACCTGATGGCTCTGCAAGCGATCGCTGTCATAGCCGAACCGACGATCGCCGAGGAGCCGTTCGGTGCCCGTGCCCCGGAGCGTCGCCAGGCCCGTCGAGAGGTCCCCCTTGATCCTCGGATCGCGTAGGTAGTGAGTTGCGGCGCGGCCTTGTCGCCCCGTCGATTCGGCAGACAACGCTCTGCCGCCGGTCAACGCGCCGACTCAGAAGCGCGAGTCAGCAGCGACCCGCTGATCGACCTGGGCGACGGTTCGCTGGATTACCCGCAACGCAGAGCAAACGCTCCTAGCGCACTACCTCCCACCCGTACACAAC
The DNA here is from genome assembly GCA_963738895.1 of uncultured Actinomycetota bacterium. Taxonomy (GTDB): domain Bacteria; phylum Actinomycetota; class Thermoleophilia; order Gaiellales; family Gaiellaceae; genus PALSA-600. The sequence continues at coordinate 187,890 of CAVTYN010000006.1, read as the reverse complement.
CCCTTCTGAGTGGACAGGATGAACTAGCAGCCCCATCGCTGCCATGTGTCGAGGCCCAAGAACGACCTTTGTTCCGGCGAGTAGCTCGAACGCTGCAATGGCCGGTTCGAGGGGCCGGTCTCCGTACTCGAAGCCATAGATGATGATCGCCTTCCGGCACCGCAGGGTGGATTGAGCGAGTTTGCTGGCGTCAGTCACGGCGCTCCGGTCGGCCTCGTAGGGGGAGAGAGCAGGTCTTTGAGCGCGGTGTCGTCGGGCTTGCCGTTGTCTCCACGAAACCGGGCCATCTTCACCTCGATGGCCCATTGCAGCGGATCGCCGATCCACAGGTCGCACTTCTGCTTGGGTGCCAGCGGGTACGGGAGGAACTGTCCCATCGGGACATCTGCATAGCCAGGAAGCGTGCGGAGCCGCGCCAACATCAGCGCGACGGCTGCGTTCTCAACGTGGGGGCCGATCCCTGGCGAGTAGGCACGTCCACTCCGCTGGCTCACCCAGACCGGGTGGGCTGAATCTGCGGCTGAGAAGGCCCGTGCAAAAGCCTCAACGAGGGCCGGGAGTTCCATCGCTTCGGCGTTCATCACACTCGTCTCCGGGAGAAGTTTCCAAACTCGTTTCCAATCCGAGCAAGCTGGAACGGCTGCAAGCTCTCGTCCAAAGAGAAAGCCCCGCGTGTGCGGGGCTTTCGGAACATGGGCGCACTGGGGATCGAACCACCGACTTCCCGCGTGTCTTGGGTAGGCTTGTTGCCTGGGCCGCTCGGGGTCGGTGTGAAGTACGCCGGAGGATGCCTCCTCCGGACTGGACAGCGGACTTCTACTGCACCCCACGGCCCAGACAGCGCCTAGTCGCTTACACAACCTCCTGGAAGAGCCTGCGGCACGGCCTCGTGTCGCTTCCCCTTTAGCCGTTCAAGTTCACTTTAACCGAGACGAGTCGCCGGTTCGAGATGCCAGCGAGGATGTCCTCCCCGTCCTTGCGGGCGCGGATGAAGAAGACGAGCGATGTCTGCCTCGACGTGGCGGGGTAGCCGCTGAGTCGGTCGAAGGTGAGGGTGACGTATCCGTTCGAATCGGTGTTCGCCTCAGCCGGGATGGTGAACTGGTTGTAGGGCACGGCGGTGGCGTAGACGATGGCGCCGCTGATGAAGGGGCCGCACGTGCTGCCGATGCGGACGCGCAGCGTGAACGTCTTCGTACTCCCGAGAATGGTGCTCGGGTTGGTCTTGAACTCAGAGATCAGCAGGCTGGCAGCACCCGAGAGATCGGTGACGGGCACAACGCCGCTGGTCTGGGAGGGGCAGCCATTGTTCGACGGTGCGGGCGTGGTGGTGGTTGTAGTGGTGGTTGTCGTGGTCGCGGCGGCGATCTTCGCCGTCTGGTCACTCTGGGCCGTGTTCGAGCCGTCGTGGTTCCCGGCGATCACGTTGACACGCACGGTATTGCCGACATCGCTGCTCTGGATGGTGTAGTTCTTCTTGGTCTCTCCAGCGATGTTCTTGCAGTTCGCGCCGGACGCGTCGCAGGAGAGCCACTGGTACTGGAAGCTGATCGGGGCCGAGCCGTTCCACGTGCCCGGGTTGGCGGTCAACTTCTCGCCCTCGACGGACTTGCCGCTGAGAGACGGCTGCGTCGAGTTCGTCGGTGCCACAGACAACTTAGTGGTGGCGCCGAACGTGAGACCGACCAAGACAAGGCCGACCGCTGCGACTGCGATGAGGATAAAGAGACGATTGCGCGGGCTGACGTGCTCAGGTGCATGGTTCACGGCAGAACCTCCTCCGTTGAGTCGTTAACGACTGCGGGCAGGCTAGGCGCGTAACATTCGGGGGGTCCGCCATCCGGGGTCAACCCCTCACCTAGCCCTCCGAAACACTACGGGTCGACGGTGGTGATGGCAAACCCGTTGCGCGACAAGTCCTCGGCGGCTCTCGATCGGGCACGCACGCGAATCGAGACTCCAGGCCCCGACGCGGTTTGACTGCTGAGTCCACTCCTTGGCCGGTCGTCACAGACGCGACCGTTCGTAGGAGCAACGAGCCGTTTCCAAACTCGTTTCCAATCGGAGCAAGCTGGAACGGATGCAAGCTCTCGTCAAACGAGAAAGCCCGCGTTTGCAGGGCTTTCAAAGCATGGGCGCACCTGGGATTGAACCAGGGACCTCCCGCGTGTGAAGCGGGCGCTCTCCCGCTGAGCTATGCGCCCGGGAGGGCTCCAGGGTAGCCATTTCCGGCGTTTGTGCGCTCAGGGGCCGGCCAGGGTGGTGCTCGGACTGTTAGGGGATCGCTGCGAAGCCGCAGGAACGATCCGCACCGGCGAGAACCTCCGTCTCATGCCCTCCAGCATCCCGCAGACCGAGAGCGGCGCCGCGGAGCACGGTCGGCACCTGGAACTGCGCGGGGCGTTCGGAAACGACTCGTTCGGCAAGCTGGCAGAGAAAGCGGCGCGCTTCTTCGGCACGCCGCAGTACATCGTCGGCCAGACCGTCGCAGTCATCGTCTGGGTCATCCTCAACTCGACCCAGGTGCATCTCGGGTTCGCCTGGGACGTCTACCCGTTCATCGCGCTGAACCTGCTCTTCTCGCTGCAGGCGGCCTATGCGGCGCCGCTGATCCTGCTCGCCCAGACGCGGCAGGCCGATCGCGACAAGCTGCACACGGACATGGTCGAGAAGGGCCACACCCGGCTCGAGCGTGCGGCGAAGGCGGAGACCAACAAGCTGCTCGAGCTGCTTCAGGTGAACACCGAGCTCACGCGCCAGGACAAGGAGCTGACGGCGCAGGTCGCGGACCTGACGAATCAGATCCACGCACTGCTGAGCTCGCCGCCGAAGGCATGAGCGCCGGTAGCCGGACGAGAAAGCCGCGGCACCTGCGAGGGATCCTTAGGGCTGCTTCCTTCCAGACCTGACCCGGTTCGGAATCTCGCAGCGCCGCGGTGGGCGCAGTCTACGGCCCGGAGCTCGCTCCGTGCTCAGCCGTCGAGCCCGAGGCTCGACGGCGTGCCCGGCTGCGCGGTGAACTTCATCTTCGTCGGGCCGCACACGTCGCCGTTCGAGCTCTGCGAGATCGAGATCGTCCCGGAGACCTTCGTGGGGCTCGTGAAGGCGCCCTGGACGACTGCCGTCGTCATCATGTTGTTGCTGGCCCCGGGAAGCATCTGCTTCGACGTGACGATGAAGGAGCCGTTCGGCGCCACCGTGATCGACGTGATCGTCGCCCTCGCCTCGGGCGAGCCGTACGGATCGGTGCCGACCGGGAAGGCGCCGGTACCGAAGCAGCCGAGCGTCCCGAACTGGAACCTCTTCAGCGCTTTGCCTGTAGCTGCCGCGTTGAACGTGACGATGTCGTCGAACCCGTTGATCGGGCGGAGGGAGGTCGTCCCGGCGAAGGCCCCCTTCGTGGGAAGAGCGGCGCCGGCGACCGCCGCCGCGCCGAGGGTGGTCAGAGCTGCCAGTGCGATCACGAGCTTGCGCATCGGTTCCTTCCGTCGTTCACCACGGCCGGCAGTCTTGCGGCCCCACTAGAAGGTAGTCCAGCCCGGACGGCAGGGTCAACGAGATCTGCGCGAGATTTACCGACTGCTTACGCCACGATCGCCCGTCCGACCACGGCTGCCTCGGCGCCGGCACCGGCGAGCTGAGCCACGTCGGCCGGTGAGCGGACACCGCCGGCGGCGAGAACGGCAAGGCCCGAGGCGGCGACCGCCTCGACCAGGGCGAGATCGGGGCCCGAGAGCGTCCCGTCGCGGTCGATCGCCGTGCAGAGCACCCGGGCGACCCCCGCCTCGAGGCAGAGCTCGACGGCGCGCTCGCGAGTCAGGCCGGACGCCTCGGTCCAGCCGACGGTACGCACCATGCCGTCGCGGATGTCGAGGGCGACGACGAGCTTGTCGCCGAGCTGCTCCGCCCACGGGCCGGGATCGGGGAACGCAGCCGTGCCGACGACGACCCGGTCGGCGCCTGCGTCGAGAAGGGCGAAGGGCATCCTCGAGCGAGCGGATCCCGCCGGAGGCCTGCAGGCTTGCGGGGAACGCGGCGCCGGCGACCCGGCGCACCAGCTCGGGCCGCGCGCGGCCGCTGCGGGCGCCGTCGAGGTCGACGAGGTGGATCCGGCTCGCCCCCTCCGCCGAGAATCGCCGCGCGAGCGCGACAGGGTCGCCGGGGCTCTCGACGACCTCGTCGTAGTCACCCTGGTGGAGGCGCACTGCGCCCTCGCCGAGGACGTCCACGGCCGGTATCACTTCGATCGGAGCCGGGAGCCCGCCCGGCCGGAGCCAATCAGATAGCACGGCATCATGTTAACGTGCTAACATGAAATCCGCAAATGGAGAGCGGGCGACACTCATGGCAGACGGAAGACCTACGGCACCTCTCGGAGGCGATTCTCGCCCTGGAGACGCCGGAGGAAGTGGAGCGCTTCCTGCGGGACCTCTGCACGATCGCGGAGCTCGAGGCGATGGGGCACCGCTGGGCGGTGGCACAGCTCGCCGACCGGGGGCTGCCGTACCTCGAGATCTCGCAGCGAACGGGCGCCTCGACGACAACGGTGACGCGGGTCGCGCACTGGCTTCGCCACGGCGAGGGCGGCTATCGGCTGGCACTCGACCGGACCGCAGCCGTCGCCTCGAAGGAGCCTCAATGAACTCCACGGACCGCCTGACGATCGCGGTTCCCGTCAAGGGGCGGCTGCGCGAGCCTTCCGTGTCGCTCCTCGAGGACGCCGGCCTCGGCCCCGAGCAGCCCGGCGAGCGGGCGCTCGCGTTCCCGTGCCGGAACGCGCCGGTGGACGTGCTCCTCGTGCGCGCGGCCGACGTCCCCGAGTACGTGCAGGACGGCGTCGTCGACTGCGGGATCACGGGCCAGGACCTCGTGCGCGAACGCGGAGCCCGTGTCGACGAGCTGCTCGAGCTCGGCTTCGGCTCCTGCCGGCTCGACGCCGCAGTGCCCGAGGAGTCGCGGTACGAGAAGATCGCCGACCTGGCCGGCGCGACGATCGCCACGGTGTACCCGCGCCTGTCGCGCGAGCTGCTGCCGGTCGAGGTGGAGCTCGTCGACGTGAGCGGCTCGGTCGAGATCGCGCCGCGGCTCGGTCTCGCCGACGGGATCGTCGACCTGGTCTCCTCCGGGAACACGCTGCGCACGAACGGCCTCCGCTCGCTCGGGACGCTCTTCTCCTCGCAGGCGGTGCTGATCGGGAAGCCGGGCGCCGAGGCGGGCACGCTCGTGTCGATGATGCGCGCGGTGGTGGAGGCGCGAGCGCACCGCTACCTGATGCTGAACACGCCCGAGACGGAGCTCGACGCCGTGTGCAAGATCATCGGCTCGCGCTCGCCGAGCGTGCTTCCGCTCGCGGAGCCCGGGATGGTCGCAGTGCACGCGCTCGTGCCGTCGGCCGAGGTGTGGCGACTCCTGCCCGAGCTCGAGGACGCGGGCGCCTCGTCGATCCTCGTCGTGCCGGTAGAGCGGATGACCCGGTGAAGGTGTCGGACACCAGGAATGAGCTTGCGACTCGATATCGGCCCGGGATGGTGTCCGACACCGCCTTGAACGCCGCGTCCGCCGATACGTCCAAGGCGGTGTCGGACACCGTCCGAGCATCGACTTGTCCCCGAGCTCACAACGCGGTGTCCGACACCATCAGAGCATCGACTTGTCCGCGAGCTCACAACGCTGTGTCCGACACCAGCACCAGCACCAGCACCAGCACAGCCCATGACGATCGTCGAGGACATCAGGCGCGAGGGCGACGCCGCGGTTCGCCGCTGGGCCCTCGAGCTGGACGGTGTCGAGCCGGCGCGGGCGGTACCCGAGCCGGATCTCCTGCCGCGAGACGCTCTGCTCGCGCTCGCCGACCGCGTTCGCCGGTGGCACGAGGTCCAGCGCCCGGCCGACGTCTCGCTCGAGGTCGAGCCGGGCGTCGAGCTCGACCGGCGGTGGGTGCCGCTCGAGACGGTCGGCGTCTACGTCCCCAGGAACCTCGTCTCGACGCTCGTGATGTGCGCGGTGCCCGCGCAGGTCGCAGGTGTCCGGAACCTCGTCGTCTGCACGCCGCCCGACGGAGCGGGCCTGGTCGCGGCCGCCGCCGACGTGCTGGGGATCGACGAGGTATGGGCGCTCGGCGGCCCCCAGGCGATCGGCTGGCTCGCCTACGTGCGCCAGGTCGACAAGATCGTCGGCCCCGGCAACGCCTACGTGAACGAGGCGAAGCTCCAGGTGTGGCGGGATGTCGCGATCGACCTTCCTGGTGGGCCTTCGGAGGTGGTCGTGGTCGCCTCGGGCGAGGTCGATCGGCGGATCGTCGAGCTCGAGCTCGCCGCACAGGCCGAGCACGGCCCCGACACGATCTGCCGCGTGGTCGAGACGCTCGAGGAGGCCGAGGCGATCGCGCCCGAGCACCTCGTGCTGCTCGGCGAGGCCGAGGCGCTCGCCGGACGAGTGCGGAACGCCGGTGCGGTGTTCGTCGGCGCGAGCTCTCCGGTCGCGGCGGGCGACTACGCGACCGGCGGAAACCACGTTCTGCCGACGAGCGGCTGGGCGCGCTCGACGGGAGGGCTCGGCATCGAGACGTTCCTCAAGCCGGTGACGACGCAACGGCTCACTCCCGAGGGGCTCGCCCTCATCCGGCCGACCGTGGAGGCCCTGGCAGCGGCCGAGGGGATGCCGGCGCACGCAGAAGCGGTGCGGCGGTGAGGCAGCTCTCGTCCGGGTTCCGCGCCTACACCTGGGCGCCGCCGAACGACGAGGTCGCGCGCCTCGCCGGGATCGATCCTTCCCAGGTCGTGCGGTACGACCAGAACACCCCGCCGCTGCCGCTCCCGTCGACCCGGCCCGGGACGATCGCGGGCGCGCTGGCCGGCATCAGCGGCTATCCCCCCGGCGGCTACATCGAGCTGAGGCGCGCGATCGCCGCCTACAACGGCGTCGATCCGGATCAGGTCGTGCTGGGAACTGGAGCCGACGACCTGATCCTCCTGTGCGCGCGCTGCTTCGCGGGGCCCGGAGACCGGATCGCGATCCCGGCCGCGCCGACCTATCCGCTCTACCGGATCGCTGCCCAGCTGGCCGGGGCCGAGGTGGGAGACGACGATCCCGTGCTGACGTTCGCCTGCCGGCCGAACAGCCCGGACGGCGAGCTCCGCCCGCTACCCGAGGCGCGGCCGCTCGTCTGCGACGAGGCGTACTTCGAGTACTGCGGCGAGACTGCGATCCCGCTCCTCGACGACGGCGTCATCGTGCTGCGGACGTTCTCCAAGGCCTTCGGGCTGGCAGGTGCGCGAATCGGCTATGCCCTCGCCTCGCGCGCGGTCGCGGCGGAGCTGAACGCACGGCAGGCGCCGGCTCCCGTCTCGTCCCTCGCGGCGGCGCTCGCGATCGCGGCGCTCGCCTCGCCGCCCGACGTGCGGCCCGTGATCGAGGAGCGAGAGCGGCTGGGCCGCGCCCTGCGGGGCCTCGGCCTGTCGCCGCTCGTCTCGAACGCGAACTTTCTCTTCGTGCCGTTCGAGGACGGACGCGACCTCGGCGACCGGCTCCTGCGGCAGGGCTTCGTCGTGCGCGCCTACGACGACGGGATCCGCATCACCATGCGCGACCAGGTCGACGACGACCTGCTCGTCGGGGCGATCGCGCGCGTGCTCGACCGGCCGGCGCCCGTGGCTCCGCCCGGCAGGCCGGCGCATCCGTCACGTGCGCGCCACCGCCGAGACGCGGATCGCGGTGCGGCTCGGCCTCGACGGCGCCTCGCGCGTCTCGGTTCAGACGGGCGGCGGCATCTACGACCACTTCCTCGAGCAGCTCGCGTTCCACGCGGGGCTCGACCTCGTCGTCGAGGGCACGGGCGACCTCGAGACCGGAGATCACCACACGGTCGAGGACACGGCGCTCGCGTTCGGCGAGGCGCTCGACAGGGCTCTCGGCGACAGGCGCGGGATCGCACGGTACGGCGACGCGACCGTGCCGATGGACGACGCACTCGCCCGGGCGGCCGTCGATCTCGGCGGCCGCCCGTTCGCGGAGCTCTCGATCGACCCCGAGCCCGGGACTGGCCGCGCATTTCTTCGGCAGCCTTGCGCAGGCGGGACGCCTCGCCGTGCACGTCGAGGCGTCGGGTCGCGACGCGCACCACACGGCCGAGGCGGCGTACAAGGCGGTCGGGCGCGCGCTGAAGACGGCGTTGCGCGTCGAGTCCTCGGGGATCCCGTCGACGAAAGGAAGACTATGAAGGTCGCGGTCTGCGACTACCGCGCCGGGAACATCCGGTCCGTGGAGATCGCGCTCCGCCGGCTCGGCGCCGAGCTCGTCGACGACGTCGCGGGCGCCGATCTCGCGGTGCTGCCGGGAGTCGGCTCGGCGCGCTCGGCGATGGACGAGCTCCGGCGGCAGGGAATCGACGAGGCGCTCCGCACCCGGGTCCGCGACGGGCGCGCCGTGCTCGGCATCTGCCTGGGGCTGCAGCTCGCGCTCGAGCACTCCGAGGAGGACGGCGGCGTCGACGGCCTCGGGCTCCTGCCCGGACGATCGGTACGGCTCACCGAGGGGAGGGTGCCCCGCATGGGCTGGGCCGAGGTCGACGGGACGGCCTACTACTTCGCGCACTCCTACGCCTGCGTGACGCCGCACGCGACAGCCTGGTCCGAGGGGATCGTGGCGGAGGCGCGCGCGGGGTCGTTCCTCGGCGTGCAGTTCCACCCCGAGAAGAGCGGCGCCGCCGGGCGCGCGCTACCTCGACCGGATGCTCGCGGAGGTGAGGGAGCGATCCCTCTCCCGCGCCTGATCCCATGCCTCGACGTGGCTGCCGGCCGCGTCGTGAAGGGCGTTCGCTTCCAGGAGCTGCGCGACGTCGGCGATCCGGTCGAGCTCGGCGCGGCGTACTCCGACCGCGGCGCCGACGAGCTCGTGTTCCTCGACGTGAAGGCGACCCTCGAGGAGCGTGACACGCTCGTCGGGGTGGTGCGGCGCGTGTCCGAGCAACTCGCGATCCCGTTCACGGTCGGTGGCGGGATCCGCTCGGTCTCCGACGCCGACGCGCTGCTCTCGGCCGGCGCGGACAAGGTCTCGGTCAACTCCGTCGGCGCTCGCGTCGCCCTCGCTGATCACCGCCCTCGCCGAGAAGCTCGGCTCGCAGGCGGTGGTCGTCGCGATCGACACGGAGGACGGGCGCGTGAAGGCCCGCGCCGGGACGACCGACGCGGCCCGCGGCACCGTCGAGTGGGCGATGGAGGCCGAGGAGCGCGGAGCGGGGGAGATCCTGCTGACCTCGATCGACTCCGACGGGACGCAGGAGGGCTACGACCTCGAGATCACGAGCGCCGTCGCCGGTGCGGTGTCCGTGCCGGTGATCGCCTCGGGCGGCGCCGGGAACGCGCGCCATGTGGCAGAGGCGCTCGGGGTGGCGCAGGCCGCGCTGCTCGCGTCGATCCTGCACGAGGACCCCGAGAGGCTCACGTCCCTGCGGCGGGAGCTCCTCGAGCTGGGGGTGAGGCTCCGCGATGCCGCCTGAAGGCGAGCTGCGGGCTGCGATCGTTCAGGACGCCGGGACGGGGCGCGTCCTGATGCTCGGCTGGATGGACGCGGAGGCCGAGAGGCGGACGCGCGAATCCGGAGAGGCGACCTTCTGGAGTCGTTCCCGTCAGGAGTACTGGCGCAAGGGCGAGACGTCGGGGAACACGCTCGCGGTCGAGGAGATCCGCGACGACTGCGACGGCGACGCGCTCGTGCTCCGGGTCCGCCCGGCAGGGCCGGCGTGCCACACGGGCTCGTTCTCGTGCTTCGCGCCTGCGCTCTGGCGAACGATCTCGCAGCGCGCGCAGGACCGGCCCGAAGGCTCGTACACGACGAAGCTGCTCGACGACGGTGTCCCTGCCGTCGCCCGGAAGGTCGGCGAGGAGGCGGTCGAGGTCGTCACTGCGGCACTTGCGGAGAGCGACGAGCGCGTCGTCTCGGAGGCGGCCGACCTGATCTACCACCTCTATGTGCTGCTGGCAGCCCGCGGCCTCGACATCGCGGCGGTCGAGGACGAGTTGACGCGACGCTCCAGCTAGAGGAAGGGCTTCGCGACCATGTCGATGATCACGAGAAGGAGCACCGCGATGTCGAAGCGCGCGATCAGCAGGATCTGCGCGATCGCCGCCTGAGTCTCGGGCGCCTCGGGGCCCTTCTCCTCGACGAGCACCGACAGGCGCCTGGCCCTCGGAGCGAGCACCCCGATCCCGATCACGAAGGTCGTGGCGAACCCGATCAGCCCGAAGATCAGCCAGAACTGGTCGAAGGTGAGGTTCGCGTTCGTGGTCATGCCGATGCCCGCCGCCAGGACGACGATCCCTGCGGGCGCGAAGATCTTCTCGCCGGCGAAGGTCGCCATCTTCGCGATCTGAGCGACCTCGGCCGGGTCACCGCCTCGCTCCGCGCGCAGGCCGTAGATGGTCAGGAGGGCGCCGCCGCCGATCCAGACCACCGCGAACAGGACGTGGACGGTCTTGAAGATGAAGTACCAGCTCGACGACCAGAGGAACAGCACTGCGACCACGAGGAACGCGAGGCCGATGATCGCCGTCGGGACGAGAGAGACATCGCGTCCGGGCCCGGTGCCTGTCGTTGCCTGGACGTCCTCGCTCATCGCAGGCGGGAGCCTAACGTTGCGCGCCGACCTCTGTCGTGTCGGCGAGGTCCTCGACCACCTCGGCGATGTCGCGGTTCGCGTTGAAGACCCGGAGCTGGGCCTCGGCGCCGTTCCCGCGGTCGAGGATCTCGGCCACGCCCTCGAGCTCGCGCTCGCAGCCGAGCTCCCTGGCGTGCGGCTCGAGGTCGCGCACCGTTCGGCGGATGAGCTGGGCGATCGGCACCCGGTTTCGCCGGCCCGTGACGAGATCCATCACGGGCGCCTGCAGCCCGTGGCGGGCGGCGAGCCACTTGTTCTCCGTCGTCAGGATCCGGTGGAAGCTCGCCGGCGCCCCGACCGACTCGACGTGCTCGGACAGCAGCTTCACGAGCGACTGGTAGTACGCCGTGATCGCGACCACGTCCTCGATCCGGGTGATCGCGTCGCAGATGCGCAGCTCGACCGTCCCGAGCCGCGGATGGGGCCGAATGTCCCACCAGATATGCGTGTAGTCGGCGATACAACCCGTCCGCTCGAGCTGGCCGACGAGCTCGGCGAACTCCTCGTAGCTCTCGAATCGCGGCGGCACGCCCGAGCGCGGCAACGCCGAGGAGACCATCTGCCGCGACGAGGCGAGCCCGGTCGGCTCGCCGCGCCAGAACGGAGAGCTCGCCGACAGCGCGAGAAGCTCGGGCAGGTGGAGGATCAGCCCGTTCGACACCTGGACGGCCTTGTCGGGGTCGTCGACCGCGACGTGGACGTGCATCCCGAAGATCAGCTCGCGCCGCGCGATGTACTGCATCTGGTCGACGAGCTTGCGGTAGCGGTCCTTCGCGGTGATCCGCTGCCGCTCGAACAGGCTGAACGGATGCGTGCCGGCCGAGGCGAAGCGGCAGCCGTCGGCTGCCGCGAGCTCCGAGACGTAGCGGCGCAGCCGGCGAAGCTGCACCTCGACCTCCGCCGCGCTGGCGCACACGGGCGTCGTGATCTCGATCACCGACTGCATCAGCTCCGGCAGCACGCGGGCCGTGAACTCGTCGTCGGTCACCCGCGCAAGCACCGAATCGACGTGCTGGACGAGGTCCCACGTCTGCGGGTCGAGGAGCATGTACTCCTCCTCGACGCCGAGCGTGAACGCCGCGCTCGAGCCGAAGCGGTGGTCGAGGACACTCGACTCGAACGTCCGCGTTGCGCGCTCGGCTTGCCCGGTCACTGCCTCGACCCTTTCATGGCGAGCTCCCGACGAGCGCCTCGGCCTCGATCTCGACGAGCCAGCGCGGGTCGAGCAAGCCGGTCACGACCCCGGTCGTCGCCGGCCGCGCCTTCGCGAAGAACTCGCGGTGCGCCCGCCCGACCGCGTCGATGTCGCTCGCGCTCACGACGTAGATGCGGGTTCGCACGACGTCGTCGAGCGTCGCGCCGGCCTCGGCGAGCGCGTTCCCGATGATCTCGAGGCAGATGAAGGCCTGCTCGTAGGCGTCGGCGGGCGGATCGGCGTCGCCGGGCATGATCGGCGCCGTTCCCGACACCCAGACGCTCTGCCCGACCCGGACGGCGCGCGAGTAGCCGACGCGTTCCTCGAACGCGGCACCGGAGGAGATGAGCTGCCGATCCATGCGTGGATAGTGTCGGGGTTGTGGATGCTCTACGGCAAGTGGACGGCTGGCCGTCGAGCCGTGCCGCCGCCGGTGTGGTCTACCCCGACGGCTCCGTGTCCACACACGGCGACGTCGACCTGCCTCTGCGTTGGGCCTCGGTGACGAAGCTCGCGACCTCGGTCGCGGCGCTCGTCGCCGTCGAGGAGGGAATCGTCGACCTCGAGGACCCTGCGGGCCCGCCCGGGTCGACGCTGCAGCACCTGCTCTCGCACGCCTCGGGCCTCCCGTTCGACGGGCCGGACCCGGTGGCGCCGCCCGGAACGCGCAGGATCTACTCGAACACCGGGATCGAGACGGCCGCCGAGCACGTCGCCGGGGCCGCGGGGATGCCGTTCGCCGAGTACTTCGAGTCGGTGTGGGGGTTCCCGCTCGCCGGCTCGCCTGCCCACGGCGTGAAGCTGGCGCTGACGACCCTGCTCGAGGTCGCGCGGGAGCTCCTGTCGCCCAGGCGCATCGCCGCCGAGACGCTCGCCGAGGCAGTGACGGTGCAGTTCCCGGGCCTGAACGGCGTCGTCCCGGGGATCGGCCGCTTCGACCCGAACGACTGGGGCCTCGGCCCGGAGCTGAAGGACGGCAAGCAGTCGCACTGGACGGGCACCCAGAACTCTCCCGCCACCTTCGGCCACTTCGGCGGAGGCGGGGGCTTCCTCTGGGTCGACCCTGTTGCCGGGATCGCGCTGTGTGCGCTCACCGACCTCGAGTTCGGCGCCTGGGCGCTCGAGTCGTGGCCGCGTCTCTCGGACGCGGTGCTGGCTACTCCTCTTCGCTGAGGCCGAGCGCGCGCTCGAGGGCGCTCTTCGGCAGCGCGCCGATCGCAGACGCCTGAGGCTCGCCGTTCTCGAACAGGACCATGAGCGGGATCGACGAGACGCCGTAGCGCTGCGCGAGCCCCTGCTCGTGGTCGACGTTCACCTTGACGATCTTGATGTCGTCGCGCTCATCCGCAATCCGGTCGAGTACCGGGGCGACGGCATGACAGGGGCCGCACCACTCTGCCCAGAAGTCCACGATGACCTTGCCCTCCGAGTCGAGGACGGTCTCCTGGAAGTTCGTCTCGGTTGCTTCGAATGCCAATTCGTTGTGTCCTTTCTCCGGAGTTACATCAGCAGATTAACGCCCCTCGTGGGTCGGATCATTCCCCTCCGTAGACTGGAAAGCGTGTTCGACCCTCTGCCGGAGAAGCCCGACTCGAACGCGATCGAGCTCGCCGTGCTCGATCGCTGGGACGCCGAGCGCACCTTCGAGGCGCTGCGCGCGCGCAACCGCGGCGGCCCGAAGTGGTCGTTCGTCGACGGCCCGGTCACCGCGAACAAGAAGCTCGCCGTCCACACGGCGTGGGGGCGGACGCTGAAGGACGTCTTCCAGCGCTACAAGGCCGCCCGCGGGTTCGACCAGCGCTACCAGAACGGCTTCGACTGCCAGGGGCTCTGGATCGAGGTCGGGGTCGAGCGCCAGCTCGGGTTCAACTCGAAGCGCGAGATCGAGGAGTACGGGCTCGAGCGCTTCGCCGCGAAGTGCCGCGACGTCGTCGTCGAGTCCTCGCGAGCAGCTCACGCGCGGCTCGATCCGGCTCGGGCAGTGGATGGACTGGGGAAAGGACTACTTCACCTTCAGCGACACGAACATCGAGTACATCTGGCGGTTCCTGAAGATCGTCGACGAGCGCGGCTGGCTGTACCTGGGCCATCGCGCCACGGCCTGGTGCCCGCGCTGCGGCACCTCGCTCTCCCAGCACGAGCTGACGCAGGGCGGCGTCTACCAGGAGAAGACCGACCCCTCGCTCTTCGTCCGGTTCCCGCTGCTCGACGCGGGCCACGAGGGCGAGTCGGTGATGGTCTGGACGACGACTCCCTGGACGCTCCCCGCCAACGTCGCGGCGGCGGTCAACCCGGACGGCGACTACGGCCTCCAGGAGAGCGGCGAGTGGGTGCTCGCGGCGCTCTTCCCGGACGAGACGTTCGTGAGGCGGGCCAGGGGCTCGGAGCTCGTGGGCCTCAGGTACGAGGGGCCGTTCGACAACCTGTCGCCCGGCGCCTCGATCGAGCACCGGGTCGTCCCGTGGGACGAGGTCTCGCTCGAGGAGGGGACCGGCATCGTCCACATCGCCCCCGGCGCCGGCCCCGAGGACTTCGAGCTCGCCCGCTCGCTCGAGCTGCCCGTGCTGGCGCCGATCGACGAGTCCGGTCGCTTCTACGACGACTACGGCTGGCTGCACGGCCTCTCGACCGTCGAGGTGACCGACCAGATCGTCGGCAACCTCTCGGAGCGCGGCTTCCTCGTCTCGGCGGGGACGCACCGTCCACAACTACGCGCACTGCTGGCGCTGCGACACGCCGATCGTCTATCGGCTCTCCGACGACTGGTTCATCGCCGCCGACGAGATCCGCCCGACGCTCCTCGCGGAGAACGCCAAGGTCGAGTGGGTGCCCGAGTACATGGGCAAGCGCATGGACGACTGGCTGCGCAACCTCGGCGACTGGAACATCTCCCGGCGCCGCTACTACGGGCTGCCGCTGCCGTTCTACCCGTGCGCGTGCGGGCACCTGAACGTGATCGGGTCGAAGGCCGAGCTCGCCGAGCGCGCGGTCGACCCGCTCGACGACCTGCCGGAGCTCCGCCGCCCGTGGATCGACCGCATCCGGATCCGCTGCGCCGACGTGCGACGAGCCCGTCACCCGGGTCCTCGAGGTCGGCGACGTCTGGCTCGACGCCGGCATCGTCCCCTTCTCGACGCTCGGGTGGCAGAACCCCGAGTGGATCCCGGAGGGCTACGCGACCGGAGCCGCGAAGGGGCTCACGACGGCCGACCTGCCCGACCATGCCTACTGGGAGGAGTGGTTCCCGGCGGACTGGGTCAGCGAGATGCGCGAGCAGATCCGGCTGTGGTTCTACTCGCAGTTCTTCATGTCGTGCGTGCTGGTCGGCCGCTCGCCGTACAAGCGGGTGCTCGGCTACGAGAAGATGCTCGACGAGCACGGCCGCGAGATGCACGGCTCGTGGGGGAACATGATCGACGCCGAGGATGCGTTCGCGCGCATGGGTGCCGACGTGATGCGCTGGCAGTACTGCGCACAGCCGCCCGACCGAAACCTGCTCTTCGGCTTCGGGCCGGCGCACGAGATCAAGCGGAAGCTGCTGACCTTCTGGAACTCGGCGGCGTTCCTCGTGCAGCTACGCGAACATCGCGGCGTTCGAGCCGGTCGCGGCCGACCTCGAGCACGGGCCCGCCCGCCGAGCGCCCGCTCGACCGCTGGCTGGTCGAGCGCACGCACGAGCTCGTCCGCGAGGCGGAGGCGGCCTACGAGGCGACCCTCACCGTGAACGTGATCCGCGCGTTCGAGGCGTTCGTCGACGACCTCTCGAACTGGTACATCCGCCGCTCCCGCCGCCTGTTCTGGGAGGAGGACGAGGTCGCGTTTCGGACGCTCTGGTACGCGCTCGTCCAGTCGCTGCGGGTCATCGCGCCGGTGATGCCGTTCCTCACCGACCACCTCTGGTGGAACCTCGCGCGCGGGCCGCGAGGCATCGGTGCATCTCGCCGGCTGGCCGGAGGTTCCGCCGGCCGACACGACGCTGCTCGGCGAGATCGCGGAGGTGCGCACGGTCGTCGAGCTCGGCCGGCAGGCCCGCTCGACCTCGGGGCTCAAGCTGCGTCAGCCGCTTCGCGCGGATGATCGTCTCGGGCGCGCCGCTCGCGCACGGCCACGCAGACGAGATCGCCGACGAGCTCCGGGTGAAGGGTGTCGAGTTCGGCGAAGTCGAGGCGTCCGAGCTCCGGGTGAAGCCGAACCTGCCGGTGCTCGGGCCGAAGCTCGGTCCAGGCGCTCCGCGAGGTCGGCGCCGCGCTCGCCGAAGGACGGTTCACCGAGCTCGAGGGCGGCCGCTTCCAGGTGAACGGCCACGTCCTCGAGCCCGGACGAGGTGCTCGTCGAGCGGACCGGCCGCGAGGGTTGGGCGGTCGCCGCCGACGGCGGCGTCACCGTCGCGATCGAGACCGGCGCTCGACGACGAGCTCCGCCTCGAGGCGCGCGTGAACGACCTGATCCGCTCCGTGCAGCAGCTCCGCAAGGACAGCGGGCTCGAGATCACCGACCGGATCCGCCTCTGGATCCCCGAGACGGACCTGCTCGCCGTTCGCGGACAGGATCGCCGAGGAGACGCTCGCCGTCTCGGTCGAGCTCGGGCCGGACCTGCGGCTCGAGAAGGCCTGACGCTCCTTGGCGAGGCTCGTCGCGATCGGCGTCGTCTCGGGCTTCGTGAGCGCGCTCCTCGGGGTCGGCGGGGGCATCGATGATCGTGCCGCTGCTCATGCTCTGGGGCGGTCTTCGACCTGCGGCGTGCGACCGCGACGTCGCTCGCTCGCGATCGGCATCACCGCCGTCGCGGGTGTCGCGACCTACTGCGGTGCTCGGCGACATCCGGCCCGGGGTATGCGGCGCTCGTCGGCCTTCCGGCCGCCGTTCGGGCGCGGTTCGCGGCACCGTCGCTGCAGGCCCGGCTCCACGCGCGTGCTCGTCACCTACCTCGTTCGCGGCGCTCCTGGCCGGCGTCGCCGTCTGGCTGCTCGTGTCGTGACCGAGGTTCTCGCCGCTGCTCGTCGGGCTCCTCGCCGGCGTTCTCGCCGGGATGTTCGGCGTCGGCGGCGGGATCCTGTTCGTCCCGGCGCTCCTCGCGCTCGGCCTCGGCGCCCACGAGGCGATCGGCACCTCGCTCCTCGCGATCATCCCCGCCGTCGCCACCGGGACCTGGCGGAACGCCCGGGCCCGGAACGTCCGGTGGCGCGAGGCCGTGCTGGTCGGGGTCGCCGCGGTGATCTCCGCGCAGCTCGGGCGTGCTCGCCGCCGAGTCGCTTCCCGGGCACGTCCTCCGGAAGCTCTTCGCGGTACTGCTCCTCGCGGTCGCGGCCCAGATCGCGCTGCGCGCGAGACGCTCGCTAGCGCTGGGCGTCGGCGAGCTCGAGCTCGCGGCGGAGCTCGAGCGGCAGCCGGAACTCGATGTCCTCCTGGAGGAAGTGATGCTCCTCGAGGTCGGTCACCCCGCGGGCCCGGAACCAGTCGCAGACACGTGCCACGAGCTTCTCCGGTGCCGAGGCGCCGGACGTGATCCCGACCACGCGGATGTCCTCGCCGAACCACGCCTCGTCGATCTCGGTCTCGTCGTCGATCAGGTAGGAGGCGACGCCGCCGGCGCGCGCCGTCTCGACGAGGCGGGTCGAGTTCGACGAGTTCCTCGAGCCGATCACGAGCAGGAGGTCGATCTCCGGAAGGAGCTCCTTCACCGCCCACTGGCGGTTGGAGGTCGCGTAACAGATGTCCTCCCGCTGTGGGGCGCGGATATCCGGGAATCGCTCCCGGAGCGCGGCGATCACCTCGCGGGTCTCGTCGATCGAAAGCGTCGTCTGCGTGACGTAGGCGAGCTTCGTGCCCGGCGGGAACTCCAGCTCGGAGGCCTGCTCCCGCGACTCGATGAGGACGATCGAGTCGGGGATCTCGCCCATCGTCCCGACCACCTCCTCGTGGCCGGCGTGCCCGATCAGGATGACGGTGTAGCCGTCGGCTGCGTACCGGCGCGCCTGGACGTGCACCTTGGTGACGAGCGGGCAGGTGGCGTCGATCGTGCGGAGCCCGCGCGTCTGCGCGTTCGCGTGCACCGACGGTGCGACCCCGTGGGCGGAGAGCACCATCGTCTGGCCCTCGGGAACGTCTGCCTCGTCGTCGACGAAGACGGCTCCACGCGCCTCGAGGTCACGCACGACGTGGGCGTTGTGGACGATCTGCTTGCGGACGTAGACCGGTGCCTCGTAGAGATCGAGCGCGCGTTCGACCGACTCGACCGCTCGCTCGACGCCTGCGCAGTAGCCTCGCGGCGAAGCGAGGAGCACTTTCTCGACCATCTGCAGAGGAGTCTAGTTGAGCCGAGAAAGCCCGCCGCTCGGGGGGTTGGCGCGACGGGCTTTCTCGTTGATGTCAATGCTCTCCGTTCTCCGAGAGGACGGTTCGCATCGCCCGGTACACCTGAACGGTAACTCGCGTTCGGGAGTGAGGAAATGGGCCGCTCGACCCATCTTTGCAAATCATAATTCTTGCGTCTCCAGCGACGCCGCCGTCTCACCGAGAGGTCTGGGCGATCACGATCGCGGAAAGCACGACGAGGGCGCCTGCCAGCTGGGGTGCGGCGAGGGCCTCGCCGAGCCAGACCCACGCGACCACCGTGGCGACGACGGGCTCGAGCATCGCGATGATCGCAACCCGGGTCGCCGGGAGCTGCCGCAGTGCGCTGACGAGCAGGAAGAACGGGACGATCGTCCCGATGCAGATCACGAACACGATCAGGAGCCAGACGGGTAGGTGCCGATCGGAGAGGTGCCCGAGCAGCGAGACGTCGGCGCCCACGCGATGCCCGGGGAAGCTCCACCACGGAGCGAGCAGCGAGAAGAACAGGGTCGCGAACCCGAAGCCCCAGAAGAGGAGCGCGACCGCCCCGCGGTCGACGACGGCGCGCTCGGCGAGGAGCAGGTAGAGCATGTAGGCGGCGGCCGACGACAGGGCGAACACGAGGCCGGCGCCGGCGATCCCGCCTCCGGTGCCGACGTCGACGATCAAGCCGAGCCCGCCGATCGCGAGCGCGAGGGCGAGCCAGATCCGGCGCCGCACCGGCTGGTGGTAGACGAACCGCGCCCACAGTGCGACGAGGAGCGGCGCGAGGTACTCCACGAGCAGGGCGATCCCGATCGGGACGCGATGGATCGCGAGGAAGTAGAGCCACTGCACGAATGCGAGCCCGCCGATCCCGAACAACGCGAGGAACGGCAGCTCGCGGAGGGGGACGCGCATCCGCTGCGGCGCGCGGATCGCGAGGATCACCGCGAGCCCGACGAACGCGCCTGCGCACCGCACCTCGGTCAGCCGAAGCGAGGAGACCCCGGAGGCGAGGATCACCTTGGACACGGTGCCGTTGACGCCCCAGAGGATCGCCGCCGTCGCCGCCATCAGGTAGCCGAGACGCCGGTGTGGCTGCGCGGCCGGCTCGACCTGGAACGGGGCCTCGCTCATCGGACGGCCGCCGTCGAGCCTCGGTCAAACCTACTGCTCATGCGGCATGATCGGGACGGGCGGATTCGAACCGCCGGCCTCCTGCTCCCAAAGCAGGCGCTCTAACCAGGCTGAGCTACGTCCCGCTCTCGCTAACCCTAGCCTGACCCGGGGACATTGCCGGGGCCAGGAGGCCGACGCTCGAGACGCCGGCTCCGGCTCAGCAGGCGCCGGTCCTGGCACCTGCGCCCCGCGCGACGACGAGTAGCCAGTAGCGCCCGAGCTCCTTCGCTTTCCAGCCGGCGTCGGTGAAGACCCTTGCGGCCGGCCGGCCGAGAACCTGGCTGATGACGACGTAATAGAGACCGTTCGCGAGGGCTGCCGGGAGGGCGTTGTCAACAGGAAGGTAGACAACGTGGTGAGCAAGCTTCGGTCCGTAGAGAAGGTACGAGGGCTCGTTCGGTTGGAGCAGCGCACCGACACAAGCCCTCGAGGGGACGAATCTACGATAGGCGTCGAGGACGCCGTGGAGGTTGCCATTCTGCAGCATCAGCGCCTTGTTCCAGGTCAGCTCCCAGGGCGGGCCGGATGGACTCGCCAGCGGCTTCCTGACGTCGCGTGCGAGCGTGAGCCCGACCGTCACGGAAGCAACGACGAGGATCGCAGCGGTTATCGCGCGGTCGCCGAACAACCAGCCGAAGAGGGGCGCGGTCAGCACCATCGGCACGACCAGGAAGCGAGTTAGCCAGGGGTTGTACACGGACTGAAGCGCGAGGAGGATCAAGAAGCACGGCAGCGCCGCTGCGAGCGCCAGCTGACGGATGTCGGCGCGACCCGCCCGGTACATCCCCACCGTGACCACCGGGACGCCGAGCAAGGCGACCGTACCGACAGGACCGAAGGCTGCGTCGTCCTCGTTGGCCATGTGGTTCAGGCCCGCCTCGCTGGCGCCGAACGTATAGTCGTGCACCGGAATATGGGTACGGGCAGTGAGGAACGCCAGCGTGGCGCCGCCTGCGATCACGAGTAGAGGCGTGGCGAGAGGAACCCCGGCTGCCCCCGCAGTCATCAGTGACCATCCGCGAACGCCCGACCGCCATGCGCGCGCGGCGAGTGCGATTCCGACCAGCAGCCCTGCAGCTGCAAGTCCGTGCACGAGCCGGTCCGACAGCACTGAGGGGTCGAGAGTTCGGTAGAGCACATGCAGCCCGGTTCGGAGGCTGCCCGGGAACGATGGTGAGGTCGTCCATTCCTTCCGGCCGCCGCCGTGCCCGAGAACGTGGCCGGTATGGACAGTGTTCAGCACGAACCCCCACATCCCGACGAGGAGAAACGCCGCGATCCCGCCGGTCGCGACGAGAATGGCCGCACCCCGGCCGCGCATCGAGACCAGCCAGGCGAGCACCGGCCAGACGAGCACGGTGGTGAGCTTTGCGCCCGCGCCCAGCCCGAGCGCCGCCCCCGCGAGCGTCAACTCGGCGCGGCTACCGCCGAGGATCAAGCAGGCGGCAACCACCGGGAACGACGCCGCGACGAGGTCGTTCTGCGCCGTCGTCGCCTCGAGGGCGACCAGCGAGAAGCTGGCCACGACGAACGAGGCGCATGCTGCCGCTCGAACCTCGAACCCGAGCCGTCTCGACGCCCCGTAGACCGCGACCAGGATTGCGAGCTCTCCGAGGTACTGTGGGAACGCGAAGAGCCGGCCACCGCCGGTCGCGACGAACAGGTAGAGGATCTCCTGCTCGGCCAGCGGCTGAAACTCGTTGATCCGATCGTCAGGAGCATTCGCGACCCAGTAGATCCCACCGTGCTGAACCCAGGCTGCGACCCTGGCGAGATGGTAGGTGAGCGAATCCCAGTTGTTCGGCGGCACCACCAGAGCGAGCATGAGCTCGTAACCCAGAACGATGAGGACGAGGGCGAGAAACGGCGCGACGATCGGGTCGGCGAGGATGCGACGAAGCGCGCTTTGCGCGCTACCCAGCTGCGGGTACGGCCGACCCCGCAGGTACCAGACGGCGAGCGCCGCGGCGAACAGGACCGTCTCGGCAAAGGCAAGACCGTCCCGCGTCACCCAGTGGAACGGCGACAAGACGAGGACGACGAGCGCAACGCCGCCCACGAACGCGAGGTAGGCGGCGAGGAGGGTCGATACCAGGCTAGTCAGCCGAACGCTCGCCGCCAGCAGGAGAGCGGTCGCGGCGGGGAGCACGATCAGCAGCGCTTCGCCCACGAGCCAAGCTTCGCAGAGACCCGAGGGACCTAGCCCAGAACCCAGCTCCCTTCGAGCAGTATCGGCACTTCGTCTCCCGCCTCGGTCACGCCCGAGATCGCGATCTCGTTGCTCCCGACCATGAAGTCGGTATGGAGGCTCGAGTGGTTGACGCCTCGCTCGTGGCGCTCGTCCGGAGAGAGGCTCCCGGCGGCGGGGACGGCCTGGAGGATCGCCTCGCCGAAGGCGATGTGACTCGCGGCGTTCTCGTCGAAGAGCGTGTCGTAGAAGACGAGCCCTGTCTGGCCGACGCGTGAGGTCCGGTCGACGAGGGCTACCTCGCCGAGACGCGCCGCGCCCTCATCGCTCGCCACGTGGGTGCGGATCAGGTCACGCCCCTCGTCGGCGTCGACCTCGACGGCACGGCCGCCTTCGAATCGCACCCGGAGGCCCCTGATCACCGTGCCCTGGAGTTGCAGGGGGTAGGTCGCCGCCACGATCCCGTCGACGCGGCGCGCGTCGGGCGTCGTGAAGATCTCTTCGGTCGGCATGTTCGCGACATGCCCTATCCCCTGGGAGAGGTCGACGGCGCTCTGCCAGAGCCCGTCGGGATGGAGGCCGACCGTGAGATCGGTGCCGGGGCCGCGATAGCGGAGCGCGTCGAAGCGGCGCTCGTTCAGCACCCCGGCCCGCTCGCCCAGGCGGTCGAGGTGCTCTCGCCAGGCTGCGACTGGGTCGGGCTCGTCGAGCCGGACGGCCGTTGCGATCGCGTTCCAGAGGGCCTCGACGTCGGGCGTGCCGAAGACGAGCTTCGCCCAGCCCTCGCTCGGATACGCGACGATCGACCAGTTGCAGCGGCCGCTCGTGAGCCTCAGACCGGCTTCGGCCAGCTCGCGCATCCGGGCGCCGGCGACTCGCGTGCCGTCGAGGTCGGCGAACAGCTCCGGCTCGGGGTTGCCGGTGATCGCGAGGAGCGCGCCACCGTCGACGCCGAGGTCGTCGATGCGCTGCACGAGCCACGGGGGCGACCACCCGAGCATGTCGGAGTCCGCATGCTCGATGTGCGAGCGCCGGACGCGCTGGTCGGAGTACTGGACGTCGACGTACGACGCACCGGCCGCGTACGCCTCGGCGGCGACCGCCCGCACGAGCGGCGCATGCTCGACGTAGGCGTTCACTGCGAGGCGCTGGCCGGGCTGGAGGTTCACTCCGACCTGCACCGCGAGGCGCGCATAGGCCGCCAGCATCTCGTTCTGCTTCACGAGCTGCACCCTATGCGGAACGTCTCCCGCCGCAGTCACTACACTTCTATGCATGGGTCGCTTGTCGCTCGCGGGACTGGCGGTCGTTGTCGTGACTGCGCTTACGGGATGCGGGGGGAAGACGTCATACACGGCTGACCACACGAAGAATTGTCTCGTGCAGCGAGGGGTACGTGTCGGCGGCCCGCTCGATTTCGTCGCGGGTACAGCGATGGGCGGCGCCTTCCGCGCGAACCTCGGCGACAACTGGGTCACGGTCGCGTTCGGCGACAATCTGAAGAGCGGCGTCGACATCGAGAACGCCTACACCCGCTTCGCCCTGCCGAACGTCAAGGCGGGTCTCTCCGACGTGCTGCGCCGCTACAACAACGCTGTCACCCTCTGGCACGCCCACCCGAACGACAGCGACCTCTCGCTCGTCGTCGGCTGCCTCCGCTGAGCCTCCGGCTACCCTTCCCCGCAGCCCTGCGGGTGTAGCTCAATGGTAGAGCCCCAGCCTTCCAAGCTGGTTATGCGGGTTCGATCCCCGCCACCCGCTTCATCTTCACCGGAACGGTGAGTGTTGCGGGCCTGACGTGCGCAGGCGCTGGCGGAACCTCCGTCCCGGCCCGCTCATCCCTTGTCGCGACATTCGTCCAGAACTGACGAACCGTTCGGCGGTTGCCGGTGCGTCCTCGCTCCGAGACATTGTTGATGCTGCGGCGCGGTTCCGGGCGTAGCTACCCCCTCCGTCTGGGCCGCGCCGGGCGTGCTGGCGAGACGTGAGCGCGCCTTCCTGAGCTGGTCAGTCGAGCGGGTAGTTGGTGCGCCAGTGTGCTTCGGCCCAGTCGAGCACCTCGGCGAGTGTGTGCCCTCGTGCTCCGGCCGACGTGGAGACTGTGAAACCGTTGCGCGCGAGGTGAGTGTCCGGCGAGGTCGGCTGGAAGGTGGCTTCGAAGACGCCGGGGCGGGTCTCGCGAGCTCGGATCGTCACGTCGGACAGTTCGCGGCTCTTTTCGGGGATCTCCGAGTCGATTTCGGAGCCGTCGGTCATCGTGTGGAGGTTACCGGCGACATTTCACCGCCGTCGGGCCGGTGGCGGTAAATTGCACCGCCCGGTCCGCCCGTCGGAGTTCCGCCGAGCGGAACCAGCTACCCCGTGCACTTCCCCCAGCTGGTTCCTTCTCCATCGTGACGCCATGGAGCGACGGGGTTAAAGGCGGACCGGGCGGTTACCAACAACGTAGAACGGCGTCTTTACTATCGGACACGTCTTTGTGGCGGCTGCGTGTCCCCTGTAGGTCCAGTCCTGGCCGCAGTCCTGATTCGGGCGCGCGGGGGCCGAACAGGTGAGTTGATCCTGCGCACCCATACCGCGAGATCGAAGATCCGCTTGAGCAGGCTCCCCAGCGACCGGAACACAGGTGTGGCTTGTGGGACTCTGAACCCCTTGTACCGCTCGTGACAACACGCACTTACGCCGATCTGCGTTGCCCGGGGGACTTCAGCGTCGCAGCCCGCCCCGTCGCCCCGTTGCCCCCAACGGGGCGGGCTGCCCCGCACCACAGCCGGCATCGAGTGAAACGAGGCTAGCCGCCCCATCGGTCTGGCCCTCGCTCTTCCCTGGCTGCTTTGTAATAGAGCGCGCTCCAGCCTTCGGTGATACGTTCGCCGCGCCGGATCAAGGAGGCCGATCAAGTCACCGCCGATGACTTGATCCCAACCCTTGTCGTACCGATCGGCTTGCACGAGCTCCGGCACTCCTACGTGTCGATGCTCCACGCCGCGGGGTTCTCGTTGGAGGAGATCGGCGACTTCGCCGCTCGAGAGGCGTCGTGACCATCTCGAGGTCCGCAAGCTCCTCGTCGCCGGCTGCGCCTAGGAAACCGCGACGTGCGAGTACGAGGTCGTGCCGTCGGACTCGTCAAACGTCCACCTGCTGACGTGAGACCCGATCACGTGCGGAATTGCGGGCGTGAGGTAGGGGATCACGGGAACGACCCGCGTCATCAGGTACTCGTCGAGCCGTTCGAAGCAGCTGCGCCTCAGCCCGCCTACGAGGACGCCGCAGTGGTCGATCATCGCGTTGACGCTCGGGACACCGAGCCCGGTCTTCGCGTCATACGGGCTGCAGTCGCCCGTCACGTGCAACGACCTGCACTGCGCCCGTGTGATCCCGGTGAGCGAGTAGTCGGTATTCCCGACCGGGATGATCGCCCGGCCGTCGAACCATGGCTCGAACATCTGAACCGGGTCGGGACCCGCCTCCAGCCCGGTGAAGTCCGCGATCGGGATCATCCTGCGCACTGTGCCCAGAGTCGGATATGGGCCGCTGACCGGCCTCACCGTAAAGGTGATCCCGATCTTGGCCGCATCCTGCTGAAGCACCGAAGCGAGAGCGGGATCAGCCGGCGTGGCATCGGTGAGGAGGAGCACGTTCTTGCAGGCGGCAGCGCTGCACATCCCGTCCCCACCGGTGTCGTACTTCGACCCTTTCATCGCCGCCCTCGCCCTCGCGACACTTCCCCGCTCCCCCGGCGTCCGATACGGGTCGTAGCCGACGAATTGGTTGTCGAGGTCGGGGTTCGGAACGATATGGGTGGCGATCGGGCCGGCGATCGGGCCGCCCTTGCTCTGACGCATCGCCGTCCTGTCGAGCACCCAGCCGAGCGCCCGACGGACGTGGATGTCGTCGAACGGCGGCTGCGTCAGGTTCATCGCGATCCACTCGGTCGCGATCAGCGGGTAGTCCTTCAAGAAGCGCCGGAGCCTCGGGTTGTCGGCGTAGCGCTCGAGGTCCTCAGGAGGCAGCGCCAGGGAAGCCTCGTCGTCGAGCTGGCCTGCCTCGACCTTCTCCACGATGTCGGTGACGCTCGAGTCGACCGTGAACTGGAACTCGCCCGGGAAGTTCTGGCGTGCCGCCTTCGAGTCGGTCGCCGGGTCGTAGGCCGGGTTGCGAACCAGCGTCAAGGACGTGCTGTCGAAGCCGCTCATCTGCTTCAGCTTCGAGCACGAGGAAGCATCGACCTTGTCGGCACCCGCAATCATGTATGGCCCCGTCGAGACCAGATCGCGCCCGTACGCACCGGGCTTGCCCTCGAAGCAACCGGTCACCTCGCTCGGAATCGGCCCCGTCGCGGGGAGCGTCAATCGGTCGAGAAAGTCAGGTGTCCGCTTTGTCAGGTGGAAGACGATGGTTGAGGCGTTCGGCGTCTCGATCCCGCTGATCGACTTCGCCTTCCCCGCGGCGTACGCGTCCCAGCCGGCAATCGGCTTGAAGATCAAACCCTGCTCGCCCCCGTCGTTCGGGTTTGCGAGTCGCTCCATTGCGTACCGGACGTCCGCCGAGGTCACCGTGCGGTCGACCGGAGGACCGAACCTCACCCCTTCCTTCAAATGGAACGTGTACGTCAGGCCCCCGTCCTTCGGCGAAGGGACAGCCGTTGCGATATCCGGCACCAGCTTCAGCCCCGCCGCTCCGGGGGTGTGGTCGTAGCCGACCAGGGTCCGGACGAGGAGATTCGAGAGGATCGACGCCCCGAGGTAAAACGACTCCCCGGTTGGATCGAGGTCGTCCGTGAAGTTGAAGCTCGTATCGACGCCGACGCGATAGACGCCGCCGGCATGGGCTGTAGGACCTGCACTCGCGGCCGTGCTGAACAGGAGCGCCAGGAGCACGACCGCGGCCGAGACGCACCTCATGCGCGGATCGTAAGTCCTTGATTGGAACGAGACAATGACCCGTCTTCGGAAAGTCGCCTAGGCGGGCCGCCGTGCGGACGCCTTCTGTCCTGTGTGGGCGGCTCGACGGAGCGAGTGCGCAACTTCGACGGCGGCGGCCGCCGTCAGGGCTTCGCCTTCGCGCCACGCGTCGTCGGCGTCGTCTCCGAGTTGCGCGCGCGCTGTCGACAGATGCCGGGCGATCAGGAGGCGCCACCAGCTGGCAGCGCCCAGGATGACGACGCCGAGCGACTCGAGCAAGCGATCGGTGGCGGCGCCGAGCTGGAGAGCCGCACGGGCGTCGCCGCGACCCGCTGCGGACATGGCGACGCCCTGGAGCTCGATGATCGTCTGCACCCGCACCCCGAGCGACCAGTTCGCGTCGACTGCAGCGACGTACCGCTCGAGGGCGCGGTCGAAGTCACCGGCGATGAGCGCGCAGTCGGCGAGGAAATGCATCGCGGAGCGTTTCGCGTTCGTGTCGCGTTCCGGCGAGGTGTCGAGGATCGCGGTTGCGAGTTCCTCGGCTCGCTCGAGGTCCCCTTCGACGACGAGCAGCTGGCACAGGGCGCTGCGCGCTTGGTTGACGACCACGACGTGCTCGACGCGTTCGCAGACGCGTACGGCCTCCTCGACCGCGGCTCGCTGCTCGCCTGTGCGCCCGCGGCCCATCTCGAGGAAGGCGATCGCCATCAGTGCGAGCGCTTCGCCCTCTGCGTCTCCGAGGTGCTGCCACAGCTCCAGCGCCTCCTGGTCGAGGGCAGCCGCGGCGGCCAGATCTCCCTCCGCGTGCTGGGCCACTTCCGCCGCGCCACGGAGGACCCGCGCCCGGAGGGCGGGGTGGGGGTCGATCTCCGTCAGCGCTGCGGCCAGACGTGCGCGGTGAATCCCCAGGGCCTGAACAGGGATAACGGCCAGGGCCGCTGCCGCCAGGCGCAGAAATCCCTCCCGGTCGTGCGCGGAGAGCCAATCGAGGGCAGCTCGGACGTTGTCTTGCTCCGGCCGAACGACGATCTCCTCCACCTCCGTCCGGGTCCCGCAGTAGGCGGTCCCTGGGTCCCACGCTCGTTCGGCGACGGTGGTGAAGTAGCTCGCGTGGCGGCTGCGCGCCGCGTCCGCGCCGCCGCTTCGCCCGAGCGCGTCCACAGCGAACTCGTGAACGGTCTCGAGCATCCTCAGCCGGTCCCCTTCGCGCTGGAGGAGGCTCTTCTCGACGAGCGCCTGGAGCTCCTCCAGCGTCGCGTCACAGACCGACTCCGCCGCCTCGATCGTGAAGCCGCCCGTGAAGCACCCGAGCCGGGCGAACAGCTCCTGCTCGGGTTGCGCGAGCAGCCGGTAGCTCCACTCGATCGTGGCGCGGATCGTGCGCTGTCGCGCCGGGGCGTCGCGCGGGCCTTCGGCCAGGAACCCGCCACCCGTTTGGAGCCGAGCGAGCATCGCCGCGGGCGTCAGGAGGCGGACGCCCGCGGCGGCAAGCTCGAGCGCCAGCGGCAGGCCGTCGAGCCGGTCACAGACCTCTGCGACCGCCCCGCTGTTCTCCTCCGAAAGCCGGAACGACGCGTCGGCGGCCCGTGCACGCTCGACGAACAGCGCCACGGCGTCGTCGCCGTCGAGCGGCGGCACCGGGTAGAGCCGTTCGCCGGTAATTCGCAACGGCTCCCGGCTCGTCACCAGCACTTTCGTCGACGGGGCCTCGAGGAGCAGCTTGCCGAGGAGAATGCCGCCGTCGTCGACGAGCTGCTCGAAGTTGTCGAGGACGAGCAGCAGTTGGTGAGAGCGGAGGAAGACATCGAGTGACTCACCCGCGCGCACGTCGAGCGTCTCCGCGATCGTGGTCCGGATCGTCGCGGCATCGCGCACGTCCGCGAGCGACACGAAGAACGTGCCGTCGGCGAACCTCGCGCCCAACCCGTCTGCGGCCTCGACCGCGAGCCGTGTCTTCCCGACCCCGCCCGGGCCGACGAGCGTGAGCAGCCGGTGCCCGTCCGACAGCAGCTCACACACCTCGGCGACCTCACCCGCACGCCCGACAAACGGCGTCGGCCACGCCGGCAGCGCCGACCTTATGCGCAGCGGCGGCGCCAACGCGGCGTCCTGGGTCAGGATCGCGCGCTCGAGCGTGCGCAGCTCCTCGCCCGGCTCCAGTCCGAGCTCGTCCAACCCGTCGCGCACGTGGCGGTAGGCCGCCAGGGCCTCCGCCTGCCGGCCGGAACGGTACAGCGACAACATCAGCTGCCCGTACAGCCGCTCCCGGAACGGCTGCCTCGCAACGAGGGCCTTCAGCTCGCCGACCAGCTCCGTGTGCCGACCGAGGGCGAGATCGGCGTCGACTCGATCCTCGAGAGCCGTCAGCTGCAGATCCTCGAGCCGCTCGCGCTCGACCCGCGCGAACGGCTCGTCGAACTCGGCCAACGCCGGGCCACGCCAGAGCGCGAGCGCCTCCTGCAGCACCCCTGCGGCACGTTCGGGCTCGGCGCGCCGAGCGTCTGCGCGCAGCCGCTCGAACTGCAACAGATCGAGTTGCTCGGGGTCGACCTCCAGCACGTAGCCCGGCGGGCGAGTCTGCAGCGCCCCGGCCGGAAGCAGCTTCCGCAGCCGCGACACGTTCAGCTGCACCATCTTGACCGCCGTCTCGGGCGGCTCTTCCCCCCAGAGCCCGTCGATCAGCCGCTCGCGCGAGACCACCCGGTTCGCGTTCAACAAGAGCAGCGCCAGCAGCGCCCGCTGCATCGGACGTGCGAGCGGGAGCGGTCCTTCGTCATTCCCCCGAACCTCGAGGGGGCCGAGCAGACGGTACTCCATGCGCTCCCCGCTGAGTTGCCGTGAAGAGCCTCGGCGGTGAGCGTAGCGTTTACGGCCACGTCTTGTGCGAGGGGTGGCTGCGGTGACGCCGCCCCGCCTCCCGGCGGGTCAGGGAGCACCTGACCCGAGGTCGCGCATCGAGACCGGACCGGCGCGGAGCAGCGCCAGCACGGTGGCGCGTAGCGCCTCGCCGTTACCACCATGGCGCGCCCGCCAGCGTGCTTCCGCCTCATAGGCCGCGAGGTACTTGAGGCCGAACTGTCGGTACCGGCCGGCGATCGCCCGGTTGTACGTTCGTTCGTCGGACCCGTCGAGTTCGGAGTGCGGCACGGCTTGCGCGCCGGTCGCTTCACACAGCGCTGCCCGAATCCGGTGCTCGGCGAACCAGGCCGTCTTGTAGCTTCCGCCGAGCACCCCTTGCAGTTCGTTGGCGGGCAGGCCGCCCTCTGCGTCGAGCAGCAACTCGATCGCGAGGAACCACTTCCAGATCGGCAGGTGCGAGTTGTGGAACGCGGTGCCAGAGGTCAGGCTGAAGAAGTGCCGGCAGTCGCGGCAGTAGAAGCGCCGCCGCGCCGGGATCTCGCTGATCGTCCGACCCTCGCATCGGGGACAGCAGATCCCGTCGGGCCAGCGAAGCCCCTCCAGGAACCGCCGGCATTCCTCCTCGGTCAGCTCGAGCGAGCCGACCTGATCAACCTCGACGACCACAGGATGCCTCTCAGCCTGCGGAGTCGCGCGCGAGGGTGGCGACGACCGGCGACGGGACGAGGTAACCCAGCGTGCGGCCCGGGGCCCACAGGATCCAGCCCCCGAGGTAGCGCGTGGCGCCGCTGCCGACGATTATCTCGTGAAACCGGCCCGGCTGCGCGACCTGAACCGCATGAAATACACGCCGCTCGCCGGAGGCGAACACGACGCTGCCCGACACGCTGCTTCGCGCGATCCTCGCCTCGAGCTGAACGCCTTCCACCGACGTGACGTCGACGCGACCCGCGCCCGCGGCCGCCGTGAACCGTGTGTCGACACGCGCCGTCTCGGACCACACCGCGATACGGTGCGTCGCGTCGTAGACATAGGCGCGCAGGGCGCCCCCCTCGCCGACGAGTACGGCCACGAAGGCGTGCGTGCCGGCGAGCGTCCCGACGTAGGTGCCGGCCGGAGCCGCCGCCCGCGCCGCCGCGCCGCTCGCCGGAACAGCAGTCATGATCGCGGCAGCCGCTGACAACAGAAGCGAGAGCCTCCACACACTGCGCATTCCGTTCATCGCTCATCTCCTTGTGTCCGACAGCCCGGTGCGGTCGCTGCGACAAGGAGACACGGACGCGGTAATCGGGCTATCCGCCGCTCGGTAACCGGCCGGTAATCGGAGGCCGCGGCCGAGAGTCGGTCAATCGCTTGCGCGGCCCGTCGATCGACCACGCGGGACCGGTGCAGGCCACGACGAGTTGTCGTTCCCCGTGCTCCTCGAGTGGGCTGGGGTTCGTCGCGTCAGCGAGTGGAGAGCGCCGGGTCGAGGCACGGCGAGTCGCCTGGGCGAGCGATCACGTCGGCGGGCACCCGGGCGCCGAGTGGCAGCGGCTCGTGCGGGATCTTCCAGCCGGCGCTCGTCAGCTTGTCGATCCCCGACTGCGTCGTGGGGTGCATGCAGCGCGCGCCCTTGTCGTAGATGGTGCCCCAGCTGATCGCGGCGGCGACCCGCGCTCCCCGGCTCTTCAGGACGCCGAGGAAGTGCCCGAGGTCGTCGCAGCAGCCGTTGCACGGGCTGTACGCAGGGCCGCTGTTTCGGAGCTTCCGCTCGCGGGAGTCGTTCGTCAGCGCGAGGCAGCCGATCCGCGCTTGCCACGCCACGGGCTGGTGGTCGATCCAGTTCGTCACCTGCATCTCGGCGTGGTGGTCGTTCCGGCAGCTCTCGTTCCAGCTCACGTCCAGCTTGGCGACGTTGAACGTCACGAGGTTCAGGTTCGGCGAGTCCGGCTCCGGCAGGAACAGAAAGCCGCCGAACACGGGCGGCGCGGCGCCGGTCGGGTGGATGAGCAGGTACTGGAACCTGCCGTACGGATCGAGCCGCTCCTCGTATACGGTCGGCTCCAGCAGGTGGTTCGGCGGGTTCACGTTCTTGAGGCGCAGCCGTCCCGGCTGGCCCGCCGGCTCGGTGGCGGGGTCGAGGAGGGGCTTCGAGTCCGCGGATCGGAGTCGCGCCCAGGTGAGGACCTTCCCGCGGTCGGCCGGATATCCGCGCGCGTCGAGGATACGCGCGGCGATCGCGAGGTAGTCCGCGCGGCTGCTCGCAATCAGCTGCCGGGTCGGCGCCGGCGGAACCGTGACCGACGTGACATGGGGCGAGGCGGGCCCCTGGCCGTTCGGGCCCGCGTAGCGGAAGGCTGGGACCGAGAGCCGGACCTGTAAGGGATAGCCCTTCGGGTCGGGGCCCAGCTTGCGCCAGGGGCCGCCTCCGGCACGGGTCTCGTAGTCGTCGACGGACGAGGAAACGGTGTTGTCGCTCGTCACGGGGCAGCTGAAGCGGAAGGTGAGCGGCTTCGCGCGCACGCCGTCCGTGTATCCGATCGTCCCGGCGGCGCCGCGGCCGAGCAGCTGGTCCTGGAGCCAGATGTCCGCCCGCTTGCCGTCGTCGATCGTCTTCGGCGGCGGAACGGCCCAGAACGAGCCGTTGTCGGTCGGCCGGCCGTCGAGGTCCAGCGGCCTGCCGCTCCGATTGACGATGCGCAGGTAGCAGGAGAAGTCGGCGGCGGGTGAGACGATCGGCGACGCCATCGGCGGCGCGCCGGCCGGAAGCACGTCCGGCCCGCTCGCGGCGAGGACCACCTTGTTCAGTTGGGCCTTCCCGCGATCGAGGTCGACCGCGGTGAACGTGAAGTCCTTGGTCGCCAGGTCGGGCCTCGAAACGCACTCGTAGCCGCTGTTGACGTAGTTGACGGGCGAGCGGTCGAGGCAGCGGATCGCGCTATGGGTGTGCCCGAGGACGATGAGGTCGGCGGAGCGAAGCATCGCTTCCCGCTGTGCGAACCAGCCGAGGAACGCGCCGTTCTGGTCGGCGAGGGCGGCCCGCTCCGCGTCGAGGCGCCTCGCCTCCTTCACGCGGGCCCAGTGCCCGAACAGATACTTGAAGTCGACCTTGGCCTGCTGCGGCGTCGTCGTCCGCCCGTCGGGCAAGACGATCTGCTCCGTCAGCGGCATCCCGGTGACCTTGCAGATGTAGTCGACGACAGGCGTCGCGATGTCGTCGTTCCAGCCGACCAGCAGCTTCGCCAGCTGCCCGAAGGAGCCGTACAGGCCTCGCAGCTCCACGCCCGTCGGATTGCCCTGCCCCGGCAGGTCTGCAGCCGTCTGGCCCGGCGACAGCTTCTCCTTCACGAGCTGGTAGGCGATGGCGCGCGAGATGACGTGGCCGAGCGGGAGCCCGTGCCAGGGCCCCTTCTCGTCCGGTGCGTTGAACATGCACCAGTGGTGGCCGTGCGAGAACGCCGTCCGCCCGCCGCCGGCTCCGGGCAGCACGAGCACCGGATCCCCGATCAGCCTGAGCGCCTCTCCCTTTCCGATGTCGCCGCCGAGCGATCTGTTGAGCGTGTCGATGTCGCCGCTCGTCAGCGTGCCGTCGTGGTTGCCGAGCATGAGGCTGACGTGGTTCGGAAATGCCTTGACGAGCTCGGCGAACGGCCCGCTGCGGCCGAGAAGCACCGGGTTCGCGTCGATGATCTCCCGCATCGTCGGTGGCCGCTGCCACGGGGGGTACGTCCAGACGTCGAAGACGTCGCCGAGAAGCACCACGTCGCGCACCTGCGGGTTGCGGACGGTCCACTTCAGCGCTGCGGTCAGGTACGCATCGTGGACGTACGGCTGGTACCAGCAGGTCGGCGCGAGCTTGCCCGTCGCGCTGCTGCCGATGTGGATGTCGCTGAGGACGACCGCGAGATTCGGCCTGACCATCACGATGGCAAGGGGCGGGCCGCCGCCTGGCCTCAGTGGTTCGAGCCGTCGGGGGCGTACTCGCCGGCGCCCGTGTCCTCGAGCCGGTAGGTCTCCGCGAGCCACTCCTCGGCCTCGGGGAATGCGGCGGCGTCTTCGAATTCGAGCTCGGAGACGGCGCTCGTCCAGTCGTCAACGGCCGACTGCCCGCCTCGCGGGTCTTCGAGCTCGATCTTCTGGTACGTCAGCGCAACGATGTCGACCGGCCCGCCCTGGTTGGCCTGTGTGCGGTCGTTCAAGCGCCGCAGGTCCGACGCGGACGCGTTCGTCAGCTTGACGCGCTGGGCTACGACCTCGGCGCCTCCCATCCCCTGCGTACCGACGAACTCGATCACCACGGTCCTCAGCACCTCGTTCGTGACGAGTGCCTGGAAGAGAAGTGGCGAGGCGGAGCTCCACGGCAACGTCAGCGTCACGGGGCCGTGCTGTCGGCTACCGGTTGAAAGCCCGGTGGCAGCATCGCGGGGCGACTTCACCTCGTGCGCGAATCCGCTCGCAGCGATCCAGCCTTCACGGCCCTTCTGCGTCGTGTTTCCCGGGAACGCGCCGGAGACGGCCCCCTGGATCTGGACGAAGATCAGCCCCGGAGTCACCCTCGCGGTCGAGCCGATGCGGGCCGCGCCTGATCCCCCTGCCTGCGCCGCCGGGGGAGACGCCGGCGGGGATTGCGCCGCCGCCGGGGATTGAGTCACGGCCGTGCCCTGTGCGATCCTCACGGGCGTGCGCGAGAGCGCGGAGATCGGCGCCCTCGTCAGGTCCTCGTACTCGAGCTCCTCCTCGTACTCGCCGGGGCCCGTGTCCTCGCGGTCGAGCTCCGTGAACGGCGATTCCGGCTGCCACTCGAGGTCACCCATCGGCGCGGATTGTCGGCGGCCCTCGCCGGAGCGTCAATGGATCCTTGGATCCGGGTCGGTCCAGGCCTGTGCCAGGTCCGGTCCGGGTCGAAGAGTCCATTGCGCGACGCGCGCGACGGCGTCACCGTCTAGGGCAATCGTCGAATCCGCGAGCAAGGGGGCGGAATGAGCAGCTATGTGCCAGGCTCGATCGCCGAAGCGACCGAGTACGAATGGGCGGACTCATCCGCCGCCGGGCCGGAGAGCCCCTTCCGCGAGGCCGAGACCGGCGAGGAACCGGCCGCCGGCGAGGATGCGGGCGAGCTCGAGGGCTCGCAGGCAGCGGAGACCCCGTTTGTCGCGGGCGAGGCGCTCGGCGCCGCCGGCGAGGGGATGTATGCCGGCGACATCCACGAGCTGCTGGCGGAGCTGTACGACACCGAGTTCGACCGCAACCTGCTCGAGCTCGCCGATGCCGCCTCCGAGGCTGCGGGCCAAAGCCCGATGGTGCAGGGGGAGGACGCGTCGGCCGAGGCGGAGCAGTATGTCCGCGAATGGCTGGATCCGCTCCACCGCGACGCGGAGGCGATGCTCGAGGCGATCGGCGACTCTCTCTCCGGCCGCGACCTCGCGGGGCTCGGCGAGCACGAGCTCGACGAGGCGTTCGCGCCGCACGAGCCGGTTGCCACCGGCGAAAACCCGGTGTTCGAGAACTTCCTCGGCGGCCTCTGGAAGAAGGCGAAGGCGGCCGTATCGGGAGCTGTGAACCTCGCGAAGAAGGGGATCAAGGCCATCGGCTCGCTCCTTCCGATCAACATCGTCCTCGACAGGCTCAAGGCGCTCGTGCGGCCCCTCCTCGAACGTGTTCTCCAGCTCGCGCTGAACCGGCTGCCGCCGGCGCTGCGGCCGGCGGCGGAGCAGCTCAAGCGCCGCCTGTTCGGCGAGGTCGCGGCGGAGGAGCCCGAGGCCGAGGCGCCCTTCGCGGGCCTCGTCCCGACTACCGTCGACGTCGCCGACGTGCAGCGCGAGTTCGACGGCAACGTCGCCGGCCTGCTCCTCGCGAGCGGTGAGGCCGAGCAGGACGCGATCGTCGGCGAGGCCTACGAGGCGACCGCACAGGGTGAGGACCCGATCAACGAGCTCGCCGATGCGCGCGAGCGGTTCGTGGCGGAGCTCGAGGCACTCCCGCCCGGAGGGGACCCCTTGCCTGCGGTCCAGAATTTCGTCCCCGTCGTGATGGCGGCGATGCCGCTCGTCAAGCTCGGCATCTCGTTGATCGGCCGCGACCGCGTCGTCAACTTCATCTCGCGGTTCGTCACGCAGATGATCCGGCCGTACATCGGCGAGCTCGCGCCGGCGCTCTCACAGGCGATCGCGTCAGCGGGACTCGGCCTGATGTCCCTCGAAGCGCCGGTGGATCCACATGCCGTCGCGAGCACGGCGCTCGCCGGCACGGTCGAGGACACCGTGCGCCGCGTCGCCGAGCAGGCGGACGAATCGCTGGAGCATCCGGAGATGCTGGAGGCGACGGTGGCGAGCGCCTTCGACGAAGCCGCTGCGCAGCACTTCCCACCGACTCTGATCAAGCCCGGCCTCCGCAAGGTGTATCTCGGGCGGCAGCCGCGCGACGCCCGCGACCACCACCACTCTCACCATCACGCCCACCATGCGGGCCGCGGTATGTGGGTCAGGCTTCCGCACGCCCGCTGGTACCGCAGGTACACGAGGGTGCTCTCGGCCCGGATCACGCCGACGATCGCGCGGCAGATCCGGGTCTTCGGCGGAACCACGCTCGAAGCGTTCCTGCGCGACCATTACGGAATCACAGGTGAGGTAACGGTGGCGGCGCAGCTGTACGAGGCTCTGCCCGGCGCGACCCTCGGCCGGATCGCGGCCCACGAGAGGCAGACGAAGGGGCTGGGGCGCGCCCGAGCGCACTGGAAGCTCCAACCGCTGACGCCCGAGGTCGCGGGCCTGCTCTTCGGCGAGCCGGGGCTCGGCCGGGCCGTCGATCCCAGGTACCTTGCGCGGCCGGAGCGGATCGCCGTCGGCGAGCGCTTTTACCACCTCGAGCTCGGCCGTCCGCAGCCTCGTGGCAGCGCCGGGGGCCCGACGGCGGGTCCGGTGGTCGCGGGGGTCGTCGCCGCGGCCCGGGACGGTGCCTCCGCGTCGACGCCCAGGTCGTCCCAGGTCAACGTCCTCCTCGCTCCGACGCGCCATCGGATCCGCGTCGCGCTCTACCTCTCCGAGGCAGACGCGCAGGAAGCGGCCGGGCTCGTTCGCGGAAAGGAGTCGCTCGGGGCGGGGAAGCTTCTGCGCCAGCGGCTCGACGACGGGCTCCGGCTCGCGCTTTCAGCGCACCCGGCGGGGCACCTGCGCTGGATCGCGCCGCCGCACCCGCCGGGACAGCCGGCCGCGAACGTCGTCCACTCGCGGCTTGCTCTGGCGGACCCGGCGGTGGCCGCCCGCCTCGTCCAGCGCGTGCTCGGCTGGGCCGGCGGACCGATGCTCGAAGCCGTCGCCCGCAGACCGCAGGAGGTACTCGCTGCCGTGGAGCGGCGCGCCGGCGGCGTCACGTTCGTCGTGCATCTCGAGGCCGTACCGGCGCTGTACCTGCGGCACCCGCAGCCTGGCGAGTCGGCATCAGCCGACGGCGCACCGGTGGCGAGGGTCGACATCATTGCGGGGTTCCGCGGTGCGTGAGGGCGACGCGATCCGCGTCCAGGTCAGCCGCCAGATCGCGCACTGGCGCGCCGCGACCGTGGCGCTCGCGGACCTCGACAGCTTCGCTGCGCCCGCCGCGTGGGCAAGTCTCGAGCGCTATCTCGGCACGCGGATCAGGGACTCGCTGCAGGCCGCCGTCGCGCGGCTCGCACGCGAGATGGACGTTCTGGAGGCCCGGCTGCGAGCGGCTGGGAACGAGCGTCAGTTGGATGAGGTCAGGCGCGACGTGATCGAGTTTCGCAAGCGCTTCCTCCTCGTGGAGGACGTGCTCGAGTTCTACGGCGATGCGGTCAACTCGCGAACGACGCCGAAGCTGACGGCGCTGCTGCGCGGCTGCGACGAGCTCGCGCGACTTGCAATGGCAACGGTGCTCGAGCCGCTCGGGCATCCGGTCCCCGCCACGCTCTCATTCGTCCACAAAGGCCTGGGCGCTTCCATCTTGCGCGCGAGCCAGAGGCTGTGGGACGGCGTCACGCTCAATCCTGCCGCCGTGATCAAGATCACGAGGCACAACATCTTCCGGCCGACGGCCCTGATTCACGAGGCAGGCCACGAGGTGGCCGGTGAGCTCGGGTGGGCGGAGGAGATCGCGGGGCTGTTCGAACGCAGGCTCGCCCACGCGCCGCAAGGGGTGGGCGCGATCTGGGCCTCCTGGAGCAGCGAGATCGTGGCCGATGTCTTCGCCTTCGTCAACGCCGGGTACGGCTCGATCGCGGGGCTGCACGACGTGGTCGCGGGCGACGAGCAGTCGGTGTTCCGCTTCCTTCCCGGCGACCCTCACCCGATCGCGTACCTGCGCGTCCTGCTGGGCAAGGAGCTCTGCACCCGCAGCTACGGCATGGGCCCCTGGGACGACCTCGCGGAGGCGTGGGTCCTGGCGCATCCGCTCGCGGATGCGCCGCCCGGGCTGCGTCCGTTGCTCCGGGAATCGACGAGCCTGCTGCCGGAGATCGCCGAGCTCTGCCTGCGCGCGAGGCTTCGCGCCTTCCGCGGCCGTTCGCTGATCGATCTCGTCGATCCGCGCCGTGTCGCCCCGGGCGAGCTGGCAGCGCTCGAGCGGCGCACCGGCCCCTCGGCGCTGCTCTCGCCGCACTGGCTGCGAACCGAGGCACTTCGCCTGCTCGCGCTCACCTCGTACCGGACGGCGACGGACGCCCGGCAAGTCGCAATGGGCGTCGACGACGACGAATGGATGATCCGACTGGGCGGCGGCCTGCTCGCCGCGGCATGACAAACGACCCGATGGAGGAGCCACCGACATGAGCAACCGCGAAGACGATTCCTCGACCGATCAGCCGGTGTTGGTCGTCGGCGGCCGACTCGACGCCCTGCAGGGGCTGATCGAGCCGGCGCCCCTCAGCGACTCCCAGAAGGACATCATCGGCTGGTACAACCAGCTCGCGGATCAGCTCGCCGGGCCGGCGTCGGGCGACGGGCGCGGCCCGGCACAGCGCCCGCCGTGGATCGTCCTGGCGCCCACGATCGACAACATCGGGATGGAAGTCGAGCGCGAGATGCTGGTCGAGGGCAGCGGCTTCCGTGCGCTCACCGACGTACGAGTCAACGGCGAGCTTCCACAGAGCTGGGAGGTCGTGACCGACGGCGAGCTGCTGATCGGAGTCGGCGACGCGGCCCGCGGCGAGTTCCTCGTCGAGCTCAGATCGCCGGGCGGCATCGTCGACACGATTTACATCCCCGCCGACGACGCCGGCGAATAAACGACGCGAGATCGGAGGCGAGCAATGTTCAGGAACCTGGCTACGTGGTACGAAACCCGAGACGGCGGCGACGGCGCGGCGAGGGTCTTCGCCCTGCACCCGATCCAGCAGATGCGCTTCCTCGAGCAGATGTGGCTGATGCGTGTCGATCCCGCGTCGCGGCCGAGCGCCGCGCTCACGGGCGCGATCTACCAGGCGTCCGGCATCGAGACCGACCTCGCCGGCTTGCCCGGCGACATCTACCCGACCCCCTTCGA
This sequence comes from uncultured Actinomycetota bacterium, assembly GCA_963738895.1. Lineage (GTDB taxonomy): Bacteria > Actinomycetota > Thermoleophilia > Gaiellales > Gaiellaceae > PALSA-600. Next base: position 149,116 of record CAVTYN010000006.1, on the reverse strand, counting down.
TCCCGTGGTCGCCGGAGACAACGGCAGCCTCACTCCCTTTCGCCACCTGATGTACGCGTATCTGATCGAGAACACCCGCGTCTTCGAGATCTTCCGCCGGGTGCTCGAGGAGTGCTTGCACGGCGAGCGGCTCGACGTGCCCTCGCGGGAGGGCCAGGACTGGTTGCGGGCAACGGAGTCGCTCTTCTTCAGCAATCAGTCTGCGGGGCACCTCGCCGCCGTCACCAGCGAGATCCGGCCGGACCTCCGCGCCGTGCGCCGCAACGCGTACTACCGCCTGTTCGGAGTCGACCTGAACCACGGGTACGACGACGGCCGCCCGTACCCGTACGCCAAGCCCGACGCTGCCAACAAGGAGTTCGTCGGGCTCTTCGAGGAGTTCCTCCGCGAGGTCTGGCGCGGCATCGAGAACTACACCAACACGAGCGGCGCCAAGCCGACCGACGACGCGGCGATCGCCGAGCTCGGCGGAGCACTCGCGGACATCCTGACGGTGAGACGCCGCAACGGCGCGCTCTCGCGAGAGGAGTTCTCCGCGGTGGCGGCGATGTCATGGTTCCATCTCACCCTGATGAGCGACACGGCGATCGTCGTCGACCTGAAGGCCCAGGCGACGAGCCCCGAGGAGCGCCTCCGCAAGATCGGCGAGCGCGTCAAGGTTCAGCCGCACCCGAAGAGCGAGCAGTACTTCGTGATGGCGGACGCGGCCTCGACCATCCTGACCGCGATCGAGGCGCGTCTGTTCGCGAACCCGCTGGGCGTTCCCGCGCTCTACGCGGACACGCCGGGCAACCAGGTCCGCGCGAGCATGATGACGATCATCGCGCAGTGGTCGATCGCCTCCGGCCGCGATATGAAGGCGACGTCGGTGGCCGCGTCCGACCGGACGACGTCCCGGCGGCAGGTGGCACCGGCGCGGCCGGGCGCCCCTCGTCGCGAGCTCACGACGAGGGTCTGACCGGAGTCTGGACAACACGATCGGACCGGCATAGACTCGCTCCCGACTTGGCAAAGGGGGAAGGGGGCTGCACTCAGGCCTCTGCTGATGACACGGCACGGCCATCAGGTCGCTGCGGCAATGGCCGCTGATCCCGACGCGTTGAGTCGAGCCGGCGCACGGATCCTCATCGCCGCGGCGACGACGTTGTACCGCGACGGGGTGCTGGCAGCGCTGCGCGACCATGACCGCTTTCTCGTGGTCGCGGTGGCGCAGGACGAGCGCGAGTTCGTCTGGCGGGTGATCGCGGAGCGTCCTGACGTCGCGCTTCTCGACGTCGAGCTCTTGCGCGCTGCAGCTGCGCAGGGCTTGTTGCCCTCGGTCGACGGCGGGCCCCGCATCGTCGCGCTCGCGGTCGGGGATCGCGAGGAGGAGATCTCCGCCTGCGCGGACGCGGGAGCGACCGAGATCGTACGCCGCCGGGCCGACCGCGACGAGCTGCTGGCGACCATCGAGCGCGCCCTCCTGGGGGACAGCAGGCTGCCGTCTCTCCGCAGCGCGCTGGCGCCCGAGCGGCCGGACGTCCCGGCTCGAGAGCCGCCGAGGCTCACACCGCGCGAGCTCGAGATCCTCAGGATGATCGAGCAGGGCGCGACCAACAAGGCGATCGCCCTCGCGCTCGGTTGCTCGAACTCGACCGTGAAGAACCACGTTCACGCACTGCTCGTGAAGCTCGGCGTCAACCGCCGCGCCGAGGCGGCACGGGTTGCGCGCGAGCTCTACGGGCCGCTCGACGCGGCCTGACCGTCCTCCTTCGATCGTGAGTCCTCGCGACCCACAGCCTCGAAGGAGGCCCGGATGAACTTCTCAGCCGTTCGCAACCTGTGTGGCACGTCAGCTACAGGGTCTACTGAACGATGACGTCCATCCTCTTCGCGACTTTTCCGTCGATCTTGAGGACGGCGCTCCAGTGCCCGCTGGGCAGCGGAGCACCGGAGCTGACCGACGTGGTCAGCGTATCTTTGTAGAGCTTGTAAACCTTGCCGACGACTGTGTGCCAGTGCAGCTTCCACACGAGCTCGATGTCTTTTCCGGTCGGCGGGTAGAGAAAGCGGAAGCGCATCCAGAGCTCCTTGTGGGAGCCCTGGACGACTGGCGGCGAGCCAGACTTGTACAGCAGCCAGGGACCGCTCCGCGTTGCGCCCACCTCTGCCTGGTCAAGGACGCCTTCCGCGGGAGCCGGGATCGTTATGGTGACGTCGACCGGTGCGAGCGGCGTCCCGCCGCCGCTGGTTCCGCCGACGCGAAGGCTGTACGTGCCGGGTAACGGCCGCGGAGGCAGGCGCAGCAGCTCGGTGAAAGGCCCCGCGTTGCCGACCTTGAAAACCGCCCGTGCCGTCACGATTCCAGGGCGGTCGACCGGCCGCAATGCCACGGTCAGGGACGACGGTGCATCGACGCTCCCGGCCAGCTGTACCTTTGCGCCGGGCCTTAGCCAGCCTTGGTTCCAGTGGGCGTCCACGACCGCGCTCGTGACCGTGAGGGCGTCCGTATTCCGGGCCCCGGCCGGGAAAGCCGAGTGCATCGCAACCAGGGACAGTGGCGCGAGCAAAATGCCAACTCGAACCATCGCCGCACGACCGGCGACCATCGCGAAATCCTACACCCGGTCGGCAGGCATCCGCTCGTGCGCACTGCCGTGCTCGTCGTCCAACTTCCCCACTCCTCATCCGCCTCTACACCAGGAAACAAGCCAAAACCGGCTCCGTGAACGGGTATTGCTCCCCACGGAGGGCGGTGTTATGCTCGGCCCGGCGCCGCAGGCCGCCGATGACATGGGCCACGTGCCCGTGTGGGGAGGTGTCTGCGGTGCGGAGGGTAACTCGGAGACGTGACCAAGGAGGACCCGTTATGCGTCTCTCGCTCCGTCTCGTCGCGGCGCTGGCAGTCGCCAGCCTCGCTGCGGCCTCGTCGCTCGCCGTCCAGGCCCGCTCGACCGCCCCGACCGCATGGACGCGCATCAGCGGCCCGACCCAACCGGGCATCCAGCTCGGGCTCGCCCGGACCGCCGACGGCGTCCTGCACGTGATCTGGAATCGCGGCTCGAGTTCGACCTCGATTCTCGAGACGCGCCTCTCGCCCGCCGGCAAGGTGATCGGCACATCGACCGTCGCGACCGGCTGGGGCGGCAACGGCGGACTGGCTCTGCTCGTCATGCCCGACAAGACGCTGCGGCTGTTCGCGGCCGGCTCGGTGAAGCCTCTCTCCGCGGCGTCGGGGATCAACACGCTCACCGCACCGGCGGCGGGCGGTAAGTGGAGCCTGCAGACCGGCGTCTATTGGGGCGGCGCGGTCGCGAACGCCGCCGCCCAGATCGGGGCCACGTTGACGAGGGACGGTCAGCCGGTCACCGCCTGGGCGGGAACCGCGGCCCAGGGCGTCCCGCCGACCTCGATCCCGCCGGCGTACGTCCCTGACCAGACCGGCACGGGACTTGCCACCGACGCCGCCACCGGGGCCGTCGTGATGTCCGGGGTCACGATCTCCGGCAAGGGAGGCGTCTTCGTGAAGAAGGTCCTGCCGGGGGCGGGCCCCTCGGTGACGCTCCCGCTTCCGTTCGGAACCAACAACTGGTACTCCGCGGTGAGCGGCCGCATCGGCGCAGCGGGCGTCTACGTCGCCTACGTGGACACGAAAGCCATGCACCTCTATCGCTACGGCGCTAAATCGAGGACGCTCGCGACCGGTCCTTACACGTCGGCGGGCCTGTGCGCGGGCCCCGCCGGACGGCTCTGGATCGTCTGGGGGGACCAGGCCGACGGCCTCTTCGTCACCCGCTCGAACAAGGCGGTCAGCGGCTTCGAGCCGGTGCAGAAGCTGACCGGCCCGGGGGGAAGCAGCGACGGCCTCGCCTTCGTTCAGTGCGAGGGGTCGGTCGGGCCGCTCGACCTCTTCGCCGATATCAACATCGCCAACGGCTTCTGGCACACTCAGGTGCTCGCGCAGTTGTCGCTCCGCGCCCAGGTCGCGAAGACCAAGGCCGGGACGAAGGTCACGATCTCGGCGCGCGACGCCGGTGACCCGGTGGCGGGCGTCGCGGTCGTCGTCTCCGGCAAGCACGCACAGACGGACGCCAGGGGACGGGCGACGCTGAGCCTGCAGCCCGGCACGTATACCGCGACGGCGACGGCAGTCGGCTATGCGCCCGCGACCGCCAAGTTCACCGTCTGAGATGGCAGGGGTGATCAGAACTGCCATCGGTCGGGTGGGAGATGGGACGACCACGATCTCGGTCCTGGCCTCCGGCGGGACCGCGCCTGCGACGCTGATGTCGCTCGCGTATTTCCTGGTCTAGAAGTTCGCCGATGTCGCAACCCCGTAGAGAGCGCGCGCCGGCACGTGGAAAATCCGGGCTTCTCGTCTTCGTTTCGTGGAAGAGAGCGGCCCCGGGTGGAGTCGAACCACCGCACGCAGCTTCGAAGGCTGCCGCTCTGTCCGCTGAGCTACGGGGCCGGGCGATCGAAGGGGTGGCGGACGGGATTCGAACCCGCGACCACCGGGACCACAACCCGGGGCTCTACCAACTGAGCTACCGCCACCGCGCGCCCGACATCGTATCGGCGCCCGGCACGGCAACCGGCAGTGGATGCGTCGGAGGATTCTCATCGAACTAACATCCGGAGGTCGGCCGCGGCTCTTGTCGTCGGCCGGCGTCCCTTTCACGAAGGAGAGAAGAATCGATGAAACGGCTGGTTCTTGCAGGGGTAGCGATGCTGTCCGTGTCGGCGCTCGCCGGCGCCGCGATCGAGGCCGCACCGGCGGCGACAGCGCCTGTCGGGGGTCGGATCGCGATCTGGACGACACCGAGTAACGGCCCGACCAGCAAGATCGTGATCACGGGCGCGATCGGCGACTACGGCACGGCGACGACGATCGACAAGAATGGCAAGACCGACAACAACGGTGACTACGTCAAGATCGCCCTCAAGCAGGGCAGCTTCGAAGTCAACGCAGTCGTGCTCAACAAGAAGACGAATAACGCACCGCCGACGATGTCGAACATGGCAACCTGCTCGGTCGAGTTCGGCGGCTCTGGCCCGGTCACGCTGTTCGACGGCAAGGGCAGCTATGCAGGGATCAGCGGCACGCTTCGGATCACCGAGACCTTCGCAGCGGTCGGAGGTCGGTATGCGAGCGGCGCCAAGAAGGGGCAGTGCAACCTGAGCAACAACACCGAGCCGGTTGCCTTCTGGGGCAGCATCACGGGCGCGGGCGCGGTCAAGTACTCCTAGCCCGGAGAGTCACATTTCCCCACCCCGGGGGTCGAAGCGGACCACGGTCGAGAAGGACCCCGTCTCGGACGTGCCGCGCCGCGCCGGGAGATCGCGCCTAGCTGGGTTGTCTCGTCAGCGAAACCGCTCCGATGAACGGGCCGTAGTCATCTTGCGGGCCTGTGCCGTCGGCGAACTCGAGGGAGGAGGTCCCCGCCGGTCGCTTTCACGACTTCGTGGTGCACCTTCCAGCCCATCTTGGCGCCCGTGCCGCCCTTGAACGACGGTGACGCGATCGTCGAGCCGTTCCAGAGGACGTTGGTGATCTTCACTGTCTTCCCGTCGGGGTAGCCCGCGCCGTACCAGGTCAGAAGGTAGGTGGCTCCCGGGGTGGTCTTGACCGTTTGGGTTACGGCACCTGGGCCTGCGCTCGACAACTGAAGGGACTGAGTCGAACCGTTCGGCGGCTGGATGCGCGGCTCCTGGTAGACGACGACGCCGCCCGCAGCCGGGTTGAGTACGCCGTTCGTCGATCCTTCCAGGATCGCCCACCCGGGAATCCTCTTCACCGGCGAGTGGTTCACGATGTACTCCGGCGGCGACATGAAGCCGTCCAGGGCGTTGCTGTACGCCGAGGCCGGAATCGCGAAGCTGCCGTTGACCACCAGGTTCGGCGGTGGCGTGACTGCGTGACCGGCAGCCGCCCGACTCGCACTCGCCGCGCCGAAAGCGCAGCAGACCAGGGCCGCAGCTCCAATCCGCCTCGCCGCTACGTTGGCTCTTCCCATGCCGCACCTCTCAGTTGTTAGGGGCCGACGCGGGAGTAAATCAGCTTGTCGGAGCGAATACCACCCGGCGGCTCTTTCGGCCTGGATAGAGCAGTCAGAGCTGTTCACGAGGCTCGAGAGGCGAATGCGCCCGGGAGGCGCGAAACCCGGTCACGTCAGGGCGGGCGAGGTCATCGACTCACTCAGTGTGGCGGCGGTGGTGGCCGGTGTGGTCGCGGCGGCGGTGCGGTACCGCTGAGGGAGGCTTGGAGTCGTTCGAGCAGGCGGGCCAGCGCGTCGGCTTCGGGCGGGGGCAGGTCGGTGAGTAGCCCTGCGAGGCGCTCCCGGAGCACGGTCTGAGCCGAGCGAAGCGTCCGCGCCCCCTCCTCGGTCAGGGCGAGCGGCTGGCGGCGGCGGTCGTCGGCCTGGCGCTCGCGCTCCAGCAGTCCGGCGTTCACGAGCGCTGCGAGCAGTTGCGAGACGGCGGCGGGTGAAACGGCGGTGCGGCGGGCGATCTCGGCCCCGACGACCTCGCCTTCGCCTACCGCCTGGAGGACCAGGTACTGGGCGACGGTCAGCGGCGGCTCGTGTCCGGCGAGCAGGCGCTCGATCCAGCGGCTGACCAGCGGCGCGGTGCGGACGAGCGCCTCCGCGGCTTGCCGGGTGTCTCGATGATGGGGCGGCCGAGGCATTAGTTAAGTTTGCTTTACTGTTAAGGATGCTTGCTCAGCGAATCCTAGCCGCGGCGGGACAAGCGTGGCCACCGTTCGTGCTCGTCGCCGGGCTCCTGTTGATCGGCGCCGTCGCCGCCGCAGACGGACTGTTCGAAGCAATCGGAGCACGGCTCGCGCGCGCACCTCTCCGGCCACGCGCGCTCCTGCTCGCGCTGCTCACCCTGGTCGCCCTCGTCACCGCCGTGCTCAACCTGGACACCTCGGTCGTATTCTTGACGCCGGTGCTCGTGCACGCCGCGCGACGACGCGGACTCGATGAGCGCCCATTCCTCTACGGGTCCGTCTTCATGGCAAACTCCGCCTCGCTCCTCCTGCCCGGCTCCAACCTGACCAACATGCTCGTGCTCAGACACGAGCCGATCAGCGGCATCGCCTTCGCCACCCGGATGCTCCCCGCCTGGCTCGTCGCCTGCGCCCTCACCGCGGCCTTTCTCGCCCTCGCATACCACCTCGAAGACGGCGAACAAGACAAGGGCGCGGCACCGCCGCTTCGGTTCCGTCTCGGCATCGCCGCCACGCTCGCCGTCGCTCTGCTGGTGCTCGTCCTCCCGAACCCGGCGGTGCCTGTGCTCGCGGTAGGACTCGTGGCGACCGCGCTGCGGCGTCTCCAACCTCGCCTCGACCTGCGCGCGCTCACCCTCCTCTTCGCGCTCGCCGTGGGACTCGGCACACTCGCACGGATCTGGAACGGGCCGACGCGGCTACTCGCCTCGAGCGGCCGCTGGGCGACCGGCGCTATCGCGGCCTGCAGCTCGTTGCTCGTCAACAACCTGCCCGCGGCTGTGCTCTTCTCCGCCCAGCAACCGCCTCACCCGCGCGCGCTTCTCCTCGGCCTCGACCTCGGCCCTAATCTCGCTGTCACCGGCTCGCTCTCGGCCTTCCTCTGGCTCCAAGCCGCCCGCACCGTCAACGCCGACACTTCGATCGCCACCTACAGCAAACTCGGCGCGATACTCGTCCCGCTAACGCTTGCCGGGACCCTCGCGGCGCTCGCCCTCCACACCCCACCGATCTGAACGCGGCAGGGGCCGAACCTCTCCGGGAGACTCGTCGCGCGCAAGGACGCTTCGATGCGTCAGCGTTCAGGCAGACACTCAGAGCGAACGGCCGTCAGACCGGCGAGGTCGAGCACAGGCTTGGTAATGCGAGCGCAATCACAGGGGATGCGCCCGGGAGGATTCGAACCAAGGAGCAGCACGACCGCTGGTTCAGCGAGAACGTCGAGGGAACCATCCCTGGCATCGAGCAGCAGGTCGTCAAGGTTCACGCAGTACACACGCCGTAGCAGGCGGTCCGCACCACTGCACGAGCGTGTGAGAATGACGCCGAGGTGGCTAGGCCGGGGCGTGTGGTCGCGAGCGGCCCCATCTCGACCACAGCCATGAAGCGAAGCCGAGCGCGACGATCGCGAAGAGCAGGAGGATCCACTCGACCGGCGCGGATGCGCTTGTATGGAGGACTACCCCGCCAACGAAGGGTGGCCCGACATTCCCCGGTCCTGGCAAGTGAACGTGTGGCCCGAGGTTGCCCGGTACCGGCGAGCGAAGGTGAGGTTGTGCTGTTCTGACCGCGGCGACTGACACCGTGGGCTGCCCGGTTAGGAGTAGCAGCGCCGTAACGATCAGTGCGATCGTTGCAACGGCGGTGAACGCCGCGAGGACGAGCGGTCTGCGGCGGGCGTTTTCTCGTCTGGGCGGTGGGGGAATGACACCTCGTTCGGCGGCCCAGGAGGCGGCGAACGAACGCGGATCAAAGAAACTGCTTCCGAGGTACTCGTCGGCGGGGACGCCTTCGGCCTCTGCTTCCTTGAGGTCGGAGGCTAGGTCTGTCGCCATCTCTTCGGCGAGCGGGTCGGGGACACCGAGGCGCTTCCACTCGCTGCGGCACTGCTCGACGAAATCGCTCATGTGGCCACCTCGACCTTGACTGGGGCGAGCACCGCGTCGACGGCATCGCGGGCTGCTCGCCATTCGGATACCCCGAGCGCAAGTGCCAGCCGCCCTGGGCTGGAGGGGCGGTAGTACTTCCGCGCCGGTCCTCCGTTGCTCGCGGCCCGGTAGGTCTCGACTAGACCGTCACGTTCCAGCCGTCCGAGCAACGGGTAGATGGAGCCCTCGCCGACGATCGCTAGGCCGCGGTCGCGCAGCCGCTTGGTCATTTCGTAGCCGTAGGCCGGTTCCTCGTCCATCACCGCCAGCAGGCAAAGGTCGAGCACACCGCGGAGCAGTTCAGTTCTTCGTTGGGCGCCCATTGCCATGCGCTGCAAGGTAGCACTAAGTACCTTGCTTGACAAGCCTTAAGTTGCGCCGTCTACCGGAGGACGAGGACAGATGATTCGGTGGTAGGCGAGCTATGACACCGTGCCGTGCGTGTGACCTCCGTGTGACCTCGCGTGACCTCGCTTTTGAGATCACACGACGCTCTTTAGCGTCCGTCAGCGTCCGTTACTGTCAGTGGCTGGAGAGGCGGGTTTGCCCTGTATCTGAGCGGTTCTTGGCTCTCTCAAAAGCGATGCGCCCGGGAGGATTCGAACCTCCGACCATCGGCTTAGAAGGCCGCCGCTCTTCCACTGAGCTACGGGCGCGCGGAACCCTAAGGGTAGATCAGCGCCGCGCCGCCCAGAGCCGGGCGGGCGTGAGCCTCCGCTCTCGCGGCGGCGGCGCCGGCGAGAGCGTCCGCCGCCACGAGGAGGAGCGCGGCCGGCAAGACGGCCCGGCCCCGGTACTCGTGAGACGACTAGGAGACGGGGTGGTTCGACCGGACGACCCCGCTCGGGTCGACCGTCTGCTTGATACGGCAAAGGCGGCTGTGCGCCTCCCCGGGCCAGAACGTGGCCGGGTCTCGCCGCGTATCGGCGAAGTTCAGGTAGGCGTGCCGGGCCGTCCACGGCGCGAGCGCGTCCTTGACGAGCTCGAGGTGGCCGCGCACGCCCGCCGCCGCCTCCGGGGTCGGCGTGACCCCGACCGCGTAGAAGGCATAGCCGGCGTCGATCGAGGCGAGGGCGCCGTGCTCGGGCCGTGACCGGCTGAGCTCACCGCCGAGCTGCCGCACCTCGACCGAGAGGAGCGGCGATCCCGACCCATGCCCTGCGACGCGCACCAGCGAATCGATCGTCTCGGGCCCGAGGTCGGAGAGCATCACGCCGTCGCCTGTGGCCGGGACCGGATGCTCCGGATCCATGTGGAGGTGGCTCAATGCCGTCATCGGGATCTCCGAGATCGTGTCCATCACGGGGCCGAGCGCCCGGAGCGAGGCGATCAGCCCGTCGGCGACCGAGGGCTCGCCGGCGTGGATCACCTGCACGACGACGAACGACTTCCCCCGCACCGGCTCCGGGACCTCGGGGATCGGCGGGAGCTGAAGCAGGCGGCCGACCGTCGTCGTCTCGTCGGGGAGCCCTCCACGGACGAGCTCGCCCCAGGCGTGCAGCACCTCCGAGGCCCGCTCGAGGGGCCACCACAGCAGTCCCGCGTACACAGACTCGATCGGGAAGAGCCCGAACTCGAGTGCGGTGACGACGCCGAAGTCGCCTCCGCCGCCGCGGAGAGCCCAGAAGAGGTCAGGGTCGGTCGTCTCGGTGGCCCGGCGCAGGACGCCGTCGGCGGTGACGACCTGGATCGCGGTGACGCTGTTCGACGCCAGCCCGTGCTTGCGGCTGAGGAAGCTCACGCCGCCGCCGAGGGTGTAGCCGACGACTCCGACGTCCGGCGAGGAGCCGGCAAGCCCGGCGAGGCCGTGTTCGGCGGCCGCCTCGACCACCTCGAGCGACAGAACGCCGGCCTCGACGCGCGCGAGCCGCTGCTCCGGGTCGATCTCCACGCGCCGCATGCGCTCGGTCTTGACGAGCACCGTGTCCGCGAGGCCGCCGAGCGGCGTCGCGTTGTGGCCCGTGCCCTGCGGCGCGACTCGAAGCCCGAAGTCCCGGGCAAGCTCGACGACCGCGACCACGTCCTTCGCCGACTCGGGCAGCGCCACTGCCGCCGGCCGCTGGTCGACGGCCAGGTTCCAGGCCAGACGGGCCTCGTCCCAGCGGCCGTGATGGGGCAACACGATCTTGCCCTCCAGGCGCGACACGGCCCGCCCGAACGCTCCCATCCCCTCCTGCCGGGTAGCAGACATCTCCGTGCCTCCTCGCGTTGGATCTTCCCGGGAACGACTGTCGCTTCCAGCCGCCTCTGTCCTTATCAGTGCGGGCGAGAGGAGTCGAACCTCCAAGGGCCGAAGCCCACCGGGACCTAAACCCGGCGCGTCTGCCAATTCCGCCACACCCGCGTGGCTTCACCGATCGTAGCCCTACGGCAGGAACTCGACGTACTCGGAGATCGGCTTCCGCTCCTTCGCGGGCGGCGAGGTGGCCGGCCGGCCGAGGTGGATCAGCGCGACGAACTCCTCGCCGTCGGCGAACCCGAGGATCTGCCCGCGCCGCGTCGGTCTCGAAGAGCGCGGGCGTGCGCCAGTAGGAGGCGAGGCCGCGCGCGTGGGCGGCGAGCAGGACGATGTACACCGCGCAGGCCGGTCGGCGAGCAGGTCCTCGCGGTTCTGGTAGTCGTCGCCGGTGAGGACCGCGCTCGCGACGACGAGCGTCGGCGCGCGCCCGAGCTTCGACGCCTCGTTCGGCGCTCCCGCGCGCGACCAGACGGTCGAAGGTCTCGCGGCCGATCACGCGGAAGCGCCACGGCTCGGTGAGATGGTGGTTCGGGGCGAAGCGCGCCAGGTCGAGGAGCGCCTCCACGGTCTCCCGGTCGACCGGCTCGGGCTCGTAGGCCTTGTGGGTCCGCCGCGTCCGGATCGCGTCCTCGACATCCATGGCGGCAACCTACCGAGCCGCAGGCTTCACGGAGCCGGCCGCGGCGCGGCAGGCTGCATGTTCCTGATTCAATGGCTCGCCTATGGAGGCTCAGCTCGAGCGGCTCGAGGGTGACCGCGTCCGGCTGACGGTCGAGGTGCCTGCGAGCGAGGTGCACCACGCGGTCGAGCACGCGACGCACGACCTCGCCGAGCGCGTGCGCGTCCCGGGCTTCCGCGCCGGGCAAGGTGCCGCGCCAGGTGCTGATCCAGCGGATCGGCCGCGACCGCGTCTACTCGGAGGCGGTCGAGTCGCACATCGGGAGCTGGTTCTGGAACGCCGCGCGCTCGAGCCGCCTGCGGCCGAAGGCGCAGCCGGCGTACGACTACGAGCTGCCCGCGGGCGACGAGCGAGACCTGGCAGCTTCACCGCCGAGTTCCCGAATCAGGCTGCGGTCGAGCCGGCGGACTGGACGAAGCTCGAGGTGCCGAGGCTCGAGGTCGAAGTCACCGACGAGGTGGTCGAGGCCGAGCTCGCCGAGCTCCAGCGCACCGTCGCCTCGCTCTCGCCCGTCGAGGGCCGCCTCGCGCACACGGACGACGTCGCCGTCGTCGACGTCATCTCCGAGGACGGCCCCGGCCAGCGCGACTACGTCGTCGAGGTCGGCTCCGAGCGCCTCCTCCCCGAGCTCGAGGACGCGATCAAGCACCTGCTCCCCGGCGACACCGACGTCGTGGCGTTCGGGTCACCCGACGGCGCGCCTCAGAACATCTCGGTCACGCTGAAGGAGCTCTACGAGCGCGTTCTGCCGCCGCTCGACGACTCGCTCGCGACCTCCGCCTCGGAGTTCGACACCTTCGACGAGCTGCAGGACCGACATCGTCTCGAAGATCGAGACGCAGCTCGAGCAGGAGGCCGACGCCCGGTTCCGCATCGACGCGGTCGACGAGCTCCTGAAGGCCTCGAAGGTCGAGCCCGCCGAGCCTCGTCGTCGACGTGCGCACCCGCGACCTTCTGAACGCCTTCATCCGCCAGCTCGAGACGCGCGGCATCGATCCGGTCGCCTACCTCCGCGCGGCCGGGGTCTCCGGCGCCGAGCTCGAGCAGCGCTTCCGCGAGGAGGCGGCGAACTCGATCGGCCGCGAGCTCGTGCTCGAAGGCGTCGCGGACAAGCTCGGCATCGAGGTCTCGGACGACGACATCCGTGCCGAGCTCCTCGAGGACGGCGAGAACGAGAAGGACATGGACGAGTTCATGGAGGCGGGCGGCGCCGACCGCGTCCGCGATGACCTCCGCCTCAAGAAAGCAGTCGATCGGATCGCCGCCGAGGTGACCCCGATCTCGCAAGAGCTCGCGAATGCACGCGAGAGCATCTGGACGCCGGGCAAGGAAGAGGGCAGCACGGCGGAGAAGACACTGTGGACACCCGGCGAGAAGGAGTGTTGAGATGAGTCCGTTGATACCGATGGTGGTGGAGCAGACGTCGCGCGGCGAGCGCGCGTTCGACATCTATTCGCGCCTGCTCGCCGAGCGCATCGTCTTCCTCGGGACCCCCGTGGACGACCAGATCGCGAACCTCGTGATCGCCCAGCTCCTCCACCTCGAGTCGGACGATCCCGACAAGGACATCTTCCTCTACATCAACTCGCCGGGCGGGTCGGTGTACGCCGGGCTCGCGATCTACGACACGATGCAGTTCATCAAGCCCGACGTGCAGACGATCTGCGTCGGGATCGCGATGAGCATGGGCTCGCTGCTGCTCGCCGGGGGCGCGAAAGGAAAGCGAATGGCGCTGCCGAACTCCCGTATCCTGATCCACCAGGTGTCCGGAGGGTTCCAAGGGCAGGGCACCGACATCGAGATCCAGGCGCGCGAGGTCATCGGCCTGAAGCGCCGTCTGGAGGAGATCTACTCCGAGCACACCGGCAAGAGCATCGAAGAGGTGTCACGAGACATGGAACGAGACTTCTTCATGAGCCCGCAGGAAGCCACCGAGTACGGCATCATCGACAACGTGATCACCCATCGCGACACGGCGGCGCAAGTCGGAGGCGGCGGCCTAGCCGGGCGCGCCGGAGACGACGATGGCGCGCCCGAGCGACGGCAACGAGCAGCTTCTCTGCAGCTTCTGCGGGAAGTCGCAGCGGCAGGTCAAGAAGCTCATCGCAGGACCGGGCGTCTACATCTGCGACGAGTGCATCGACCTCTGCAACGAGATCATCGACGAGGAGCTCACGACCCCGTCGGCGCTCGATCTCGACAACCTGCCGCGCCCCATGGAGATCTACACCCAGCTGAACGACTACGTCGTCTCGCAGGAAGAGGCGAAGCGCACGCTTTCGGTGGCGGTCTACAACCACTACAAGCGCGTCCAGATGGGCACCGACGACGGCGACGTCGAGCTGCAGAAGTCGAACATCCTGCTGCTCGGCCCCACCGGGTGCGGCAAGACCCACCTGGCCCAGACGCTGGCGCGGATCCTGAACGTCCCGTTCGCGATCGCCGACGCGACCGCGCTCACCGAGGCCGGCTACGTCGGCGAGGACGTCGAGAACATCCTGCTCAAGCTGATCCAGGCTGCCGACTTCGACATCAAGAAGGCCGAGACCGGGATCATCTACATCGACGAGGTCGACAAGATCGCGCGCAAGGCGGACAACCCGTCGATCACGCGCGACGTCTCGGGCGAGGGCGTGCAGCAGGCGCTCCTGAAGATCCTCGAGGGGACGGTCGCCTCGGTGCCGCCGCAGGGCGGGCGCAAGCATCCCGCACCAGGAGTTCCTCTCGATCGACACCACGAACATCCTCTTCATCTGCGGCGGTGCCTTCGCCGGCCTCGACAAGATCATCGCCAAGCGCGTCGGCAAGAACGCGATCGGCTTCGGCCGCGAGATCTCCTCCAAGCGCGACGGCGACTCCGCCGAGCTGCTCGCCCAGGTGATGCCCGAGGATCTCCTGAACTTCGGGTTGATCCCCGAGTTCATCGGCCGCCTCCCGGTGCTGTCGGCGGTGCACCAGCTGAAGCGCGAGGACCTCGTCCAGATCCTCACCGAGCCGAAGAACGCGCTCGTCAAGCAGTATCAGCGGTTCTTCAACTACGACCACATCGACCTTCACTTCACCGACGACGCGCTCTGGTCGATCTCCGACAAGGCGCTCGACCGCGAGACCGGCGCGCGCGGCCTGCGGTCGATCATCGAGAACGCGCTCCTCGACGTCATGTTCGAGCTGCCGTCCCGCAAGGACGTCACGCAAGTGCGTGATCACCAAGGAGACGATCGAGAAGAACCTCAAGCCGACGCTCGTCACCTCGGCAGGCGCCGTCGAACGACGCGACCGAGCTCGCCGAAGAGTCGGCGTAGCCGGCGGTCGCGCCCCGTCGCTTGACAGACGTCGGCGCGATGGACACGGTCGACGCGCGGGTCGTCCCATCGATTCGGCGTGACGACCTCCTGCCCTGGGCGGGCGGCGCGCTGATCGGGCTCGGCCGCCGGGGCTCCTGAGTTGCGCGAGCGGCTACCGGAATGGGCCGCCTTCGGCCTGATCCGCCTGGCGCTCTGGGTCCTGACGGCGTTCACTGTCCTCTGGTACCCGGAGCACGGGCCGGGGGTGCCGGCGTTCACTGCCTGGGGGAAGGCCCCGAGCCTCTTCTTCGGGACATTCGAGCACTGGGACGCCGACTACTTCCTGCAGATCGCGCAAGGGGGATACGACCGGCGGAACGCGGCGTTCATGCCGGCGTTCCCGGGGCTCGTGCACGTGCTCGGCCGCGCGACGGGCTCGGTGCTCGTCGCCGCCGTCGTGATCGCCTTCGCTGCCGCGATCGCAGGGGTCGCCTACGCCTGTCGTATCGCGACGCGAACCTCGTCGGCGACGACGTCGCGTACGACACCGCCATCCTGTTCGCGGTGTACCCCGTGGCGCTCGTCTTCACGGCTCCCTACTCGGAGGGCCTGTTCCTGCTGGCATCAGCCGGGTCCCTCTACTACGGGACGCGCAACAGGCTCTGGCCGGCCGGCCTGCTCGCCGGCCTCGCGGTCGCCACGCGCGTCACCGGCTTCGCGGTGATCCCGGCGCTCCTCATCGTCGTGTGGCCGCTCGATCCGGCAGCGCGGCCCGGTCGTGCTCGCGCCGATCCTCGGGCTGCCGCTGGCCGCGACCGTCGCCGTCGGGGCGTACTACCAGCATGCCGTCGGCGACTGGCTCGCCTTCGTCCACGCAAAGGGGGAGTGGGGGCGGCACGTCGTCGCCCTCGGGCCGCTCGAGGGTGCCTGGATGTCCGCGAGGGCCGCCTACCACGGCGCCATCGGGCTCTCGCGCGTCCCGGCCGACGTCGGGTTGGCGAACCTCTGGGGCGACAACCTCGTCGACTTCGTCGTCCTCGTTGCCGCCATTGCGCTGACCGTCGTCGTCTTCCGACGCCTCGGTGTCGCGTGGGGCGTGTACTCGAGCGGTCTGATCGCGATCGCCACGGCGGCTCCCGTGACCGACGGCGGCGAGGTCCTGCAGAGCTTCCCGCGCTACGTGATGGTCGACTTCCCGCTGTTCATCGCGGCTGCCTCGCTGCTCCAGGGTGGGACGACACGGCGGGGCGCGACGTTCGGCGCCCTCACCGCAGTCGCCGCGCTTGCCGCGGTCGCGTTCTCCCGGAAGCTGTGGGTCGCCTGATACGCCTCGGGCCAGGCTGATTCTACGCCTCGGGCTAGGCTGATTCGATGGACACGAGGTACGACCCGACGGTGTCGAGCGGCGCTGGCAGGAGGCCTGGGAGGTGGAGGGCCTGTACCGGGCCGGCGCCGGCGCACGCCGTCCCGAGACGTTCGTGATCTGCGTGCCGCCGCCGAACGTCACCGGCGAGCTCCACATGGGGCACGCGCTCAACGGCTCGATGCAGGACGCGCTGATCCGCTGGCACCGCATGCGTGGGTACGACACGCTCTGGCAGCCGGGCTACGACCACGCCGGGATCGCCACGCAGAACGTGGTCGAGAAGCAGCTGATCGCCGAGGGCACCTCGCGGCGGGAGATCGGCCGCGAAGCGTTTCTCGAGCGCACCTGGGCCTGGCTCGAGAGCACGGGCCGCGTGATCATGGGCCAGTTCCGGCAGCTCGGCTGCTCGCTCGACTACTCCCGCGAGCGCTTCACGATGGACGACGGCTACGTCGACGCCGTGATGACCTACTTCGTCCGGCTCTGGGAGGCGGGGTGGATCTACCGGCGAACCGGATCGTCAACTGGTGCCCCTACCACCAGACCGCGATCTCCGACCTCGAGGTCGAGCACGTCGAGCATGGACGACACGCTCACCTACGCGAGGTATCCGTTCGTCGACGGCTCCGGCTCGATCACGATCGCGACCGTCCGGCCGGCGACGATCCTCGCCGACGTCGCGGTCGCCGTGAACCCGGACGATCCCGCGCTATGCCGGGGCGATCGGCAAGGAGGTCGTCGTGCCGGTCGTCGGTCGCCACGTGCCGGTCATCGCCGACTCGCGTGTCGAGCCCGACTTCGGCTCGGGCGCGCTGAAGATCACGCCGGGGCACGACCCGATCGACTTCGAGATCGGCCGCGACCACGGCCTCGAGACGCTCACCGTGATCGGCCCCGACGGTCGCATGACGGCCGAGGGCTCTCGAGGGCCTGACCCAGGAGGAGGCCGACCAGGTGGTCCTCGACTGGCTCGCCGGGCACGACCGGCTCGAGAAGCGCGAGCACTACCGCCATTCGGTCGGGACGTGCGAGCGCTGCCACTCCCGGATCGAGCCGCTCGTCTCGCCGCAGTGGTGGTGCCGGATGGACGAGCTCGCACGGCCCGGCGATCGAGGCGCTCGAGGCGCGCCGCGTCCGCTTCCACCCCGAGAGCCAGCACCGGTTCGCGATCGAGTCGCTCGAGCAGGCGCCGGACTGGTGCGTCTCGCGCCAGCTCTGGTGGGGCCACCAGATCCCGATCTGGACCTGCGCCGACGGCCACCAGCTTCGCGGCCTGGCCGCCGCGCGACGACTGCGCCGAGTGCGGCTCGACCGAGCTCGAGCGCGAGACCGACGTCCTCGACACGTGGTTCTCCTCGGCGCTCTGGCCGTTCGCGACGCTCGGCTGGCCGGAGCAGACGCCCGAGCTCGAGCGCTACTACCCGGGCGAACGTCAACGTCACCGCCCGCGAGATCATCCGCCTCTGGGAGAACCGGATGATCTTCTCCGGTCTCTTCCTGCTCGGCGACGTGCCCGTTCACCGACGTGATCATCAACCTCGACGGTGCTCGCGATCGACGGTCGCCGGATGTCGAAGAGCCTCGGCACCGGCATCGACCCGCTCGAGGCGGTCGCGCAAGCACGGCGCCGACGCGACCCGCTACGGCCTCCTGAAGATCTCCTCGACCCAGGACGTCCGCTTCAGCTGGGGCGCGATCGAGGAGGGCGGCAAGCTCGCGAACAAGCTCTGGAACGTCGCGCGGCTGATCCTCCAGAAGGCCGAGGGCGTCGAGCCCGAGCTCGACCCCGCGTCGCTCGAGGAGACGTGGATCGTCGCGCGGATCGACGAGACGCGGGCCGAGATCGAGGAGCTCCTGCCGCGGTTCGACTTCTCCCACGTCGCCGACTCGCTCTACCACCTCACCTTCGACGACTTCTGCGACTGGTACGCCGAGGCGATCAAGCCGCGGCTCTACGCCGACGACGCGCGCGGCGATCGCGACCGCGCTCGCCGCGCTCGAGCGCCTGCTCGCCCTGCTGCACCCGGTCCTCCCGCACGTCACCGAGGAGATCTGGTCGCAGTTCCACGACACGCGCCTGATCCTCGGGCCGTGGCCCGAGCCGGGCGAGCGCGACACGGCGGCGGCAGAGGCGATGGAGCGCGTCCAGGCCGCGGCTGCCACCTTCCGGCGCAGCGGGGCGCTCGTCGCGCTCGAGGGCGACGAGAAGCGGATCTTCGACGCGGTCGTGAAGCCGGAGCGCCATACGGCGGGCGGCGACGGTGCGGTCGAGGCCGAGCGGGAGCGGCTGCGGAAGGAGATCGCGCGGTCGGAGGGGATGCTCGCGAACGAGCGCTTCGTCGCGAAGGCCCCGGCGGACGTCGTCGAGGCCGAGCGCGAGAAGCTCGAGCGCTACCGGCGTGAGCTCGAGGCGCTCCGACGGCTGACGATCCGCCTCGCCTGGCTCGAGAGCCTCTCGCCGTGGCCCGAGGAGTTCGGGCTCGGGCGCATGCGAGAGCTCCTCGCCTCCCTCGGCGACCCGCAGCGTCGCCTACCCGGCGATCCACGTCGTCGGCACGAACGGCAAGACCTCGACGACGCTGATGACGGCGGCGCTCCTCCGTGACGCAGGGCTCCGCACCGGCGCCTACGTCTCGCCGCACGTGCGCGGGCTGGGCCGAGCGGATCCAGGTCGACGGGCGCCGACGCCGACATCTCGATCGGCGCTCGCGCGCGTCCGAGCCGCACGCCGAGGGGGCACGCAGTTCGAGGTGATCACGGCGGCTGCCCTCGCCGAGTTCGCCGAACGCGCGCGTCGACGTCGCGGTCGTCGAGGCGGGGCTCGGCGGGCGGCTCGACGCGACGAACGTCCTCGAGGCCCGGGTCGTCGTGCTCACGAACGTCGCGCTCGAGCACACCGACGTGCTCGGCGACGACCCGCGAGGAGATCGCGACCGAGAAGCTCGCCGTCGTCACCGCAGGGAGCGGTCGTCGTGCTCGGCGAGCCGGAGTGGGAGGGCCTCGCGCGGGCAGCGGGCGCAGCCCGCGTCGACGTCGTGTCGCGCTCGAACCTCGCGCTGGCCGTCGCTGCCGCCGAGGCGTTCCTCGACCGCGAGGTCGACCCCGCGGCCGCCGAGGCCGTCAGCGTGCCCGGCCGGCTCGAGCGCCGCTCCGAGCATCCGCTCGAGATCTGGGACGGCGCCCACAACCTCGCCGGGTGTCGGCTATCTGCTCGAGCGCCTTCCCACGCGGAGGTACACGATCGTCGCCTCGATCCTCGCCGACAAGCGACCCGAGGAGATGCTCCGTGCGCTCACGCCGCTCGGCGACACGCTCGTCGCGACCACGTCCGGAAGCCATCGCGCGATGCCGGCCGGCGAGCTCGCGAACCTCGCGAGGCCGCACTTCGAGCACGTCGAGGCGGACTCCGACCCGGTCGCCGCGCTCGCCCTGGCGCGCACGCTTGCCGGGCCGGACGGTGCCGTTCTTGTGACAGGATCGCTCTACTTGCTCGCGGCGCTATCGCTCGGTGGCTAGAACCCGTACAATTTCGCGGGCCCGTGGACGCCCAAGCGTCTTCATCTTCGCCGCCGTCCTGCTCGCCCTCTACGTTGGGCTTGCGTTTGCCGCGGGCTGGCTGATCGGGAGGTTCTTGTTGTGAGCGGATCGATCTTCACTGCCTCGATCTTCACCGGGGTGCACGACTTCTTCCACTCGTCGACCTGGCATGCGGTCAGCCTCGGCCTCGTCGCGCTCGTCCTGCTCTTCTGGCTCGCGACGGTCTACTGGGTCAACAAGGACGCCCGCCGGCGGATCGAGCAGCCCTCTCTCGTCGCGCTGGCGACGCTCGTCGGCGCGATCCCGCCGTTTCTCGGGCCGCTGATCTACATGCTGTTCCGCCCGCCCGAGTACCTCGAAGACGTGCGTGAGCGCGAGCTCGAGATCCGGGCGATCGAGAGTCGCCTCGGGCCGCCCGAGCTGAAATGCAAGGTCTGCGGGTGCGCCGTCGAGCCCGACTTCCTCGTCTGCCCGGTCTGCACGACGAAGCTCCGGGCGCCTTGCGCGGCGTGCAACCGGCCGCTCGAGCCCGCCTGGCAGGTGTGCCCGTACTGCGCGACTCCCGTTCCAGTCGAGGCGCCCGTGCCGCTCGCGCCGAAGATGCGGCGCACGCACACCTCGAGCAGCAGCTAGCGCGAGCAGCTAGCCTGGGCGACCGCGTGGCCGTCGAGCGGACCCTGATCCTCGCCAAGCCCGACGCCGTCGAGCGCAGCCTCGCCGGCGAGATCGTGGCGCGCTTCGAGCGGCGCGGGATGCGCCTGCGCGCGGCCCGGCTCGTCGTCGCCTCGCGCGAGCTCGGTGAGGCGCACTACGCCGAGCACGTGCGAGAAGCCGTTCTTCGGCGAGCTCGTCGACTTCATCACGTCCGGGCCGACGCTCGCGTTCGTCCTCGAGGGCGAGGGCGCGATCGCGACGGCGCGGAAGACGATCGGCGCAACGAACCCCGCCGATGCAGATCCGGGGTCGCTGCGCGGCGAGTTCGCCCTGGCGATGCCGAACAACCTCGTCCACGGCTCCGACTCCGCCGAGTCCGCCGAGCGCGAGATCGCGCTCTGGTTCCCCGATGGGCTGGCCTGAGGACGCGGCTCGTAACCGCGACCTCTGGACGAAGTCGAACGCGGAGAACGCCGACGCCCAGGCGGCGCAGAAAAACGCCGCGTGATCGTCCTCGCCTCGACTTCCCCGCAGCGCTCGGCGATCCTGACCCAGCTCGGCATCCCGTTCGAGGTCGTGGCGCCGGCCTTCGAGGAGAATCCCGGAGGCGACCCGCTCGACCACGCTGCCGGAAAGGCCCGCTCGGTCGACGGCGGCGACCGGCCGGTGCTCGGCGTCGACACCATCGTCCTCTGCCGCGGCGAGCAGCTCGGCAAGCCGGCTGACGAGGTCGACGCGCGCCGGATGCTCGAGACGCTCTCGGGCTGGGAGCACGAGGTCGTCTCCGGGCTCTGCCTCCGCCGCGGCGAGTGGGAGGAGCTGCATTCCGAGACGACGCTCGTCAGGTTCCGCCCGCTCGACGACGGCGATGTCGACCGCTACCTCGCGAGCGGCGAGTGGCGCGGCCGCGCCGGCGCCTACGCGATCCAGGGGCTGGGAGCCTCCCTCGTCGAGCGGATCGAGGGCGACTACCTGAACATCGTCGGGCTGCCGGGAGCACTCCTCGTCCGCCTGCTCGCCGAGCGCTTCCCCGGGTCTACGGGTTCGGGTAGGACAGGTGTCGGACACAGCCTCGTTCTCTCAGGGCACGATGGGCCCTCGTCGTGTCCGACACCGCTCCAGGCGTATCGGCTGGCGCGGCGTTCAAGGCGGTGTCGGACACCGTTCGTGCGCCGGTCTCTCGCTGAGGGCAGAGCGCGGTGTCCGACACCTGCTCAGGGCAGGATAGAGTGGACCGCGGGTCCTCATGGGCATCTTCAACTACCTCACGGGTTTCGGCGGACGTGACATGGCCGTCGATCTCGGCACGGCCAACACGCTCGTGTACGTCCGCGGCCGGGGGATCGTGCTCAGCGAGCCGTCCGTGGTCGCGATCGACCAGTCGACGGGGGACGTGCACGCGGTCGGCCTCGAGGCCAAGCGGATGCTCGGCCGGACGCCGGGCACGATCAGCGCGATCCGGCCGCTCAAGGACGGCGTCATCGCCGACTTCGACGTGACCGAGCAGATGCTCCGCCACTTCATCCAGAAGGTGCACCAGCACCGGTTCGCCCACCCCCGCGTGGTCGTCTGCGTCCCCTCGGGCGTGACCGGGGTCGAGAAGCGCGCCGTCGAGGAGGCGACTCTGTCGGCAGGCGCCCGCCAGGCCTATCTGATCGAGGAGCCGATGGCTGCCGCGATCGGCGCCGGGCTGCCGGTCGCCGAGCCGACGGGGAACATGATCGTCGACATCGGCGGCGGCACCACCGAGGTCGCGGTGATCTCGCTGGGCGGGATCGTCGTCTCGCAGTCGCTCCGCGTGGGCGGCGACGAGATGGACGAGGCGATCATCAACCACATCAAGCGCGAGTACAAGCTCCTGATCGGCCAGCAGACCGCCGAGGAGATCAAGCTCGAGGTCGGCTCCGCGTACCCGCTGAAGGAGGAGGTCCAGGCGGAGGTCCGCGGCCGCGACATGCTCAGCGGTCTCCCGAAGACGGTGATCCTCTCGAGCGAGGAGGTTCGCCACGCGCTCGAGGAGCCGATCGCGCAGATCATCGACGCGATCAAGTCGACGCTCGACAAGACGCCGCCGGAGCTCGCCGCCGACATCATGGACCGCGGCATCGTGCTCGCGGGCGGCGGTGCGCTCCTGCAGGGCCTCGACCAGCGCCTCCGCCAGGAGACCCACATGCCGACCCACCTCGCCGAGTCGCCGCTCACGTGCGTCGCGGTCGGCTCCGGCCGGAGCCTCGAGGAGTTCGAGGCGATGCGCAACAGCGCCAAGGCGCGGGCCCGCTCGCGCAACCGGAACGGCCGCGGTCGCTACTAGCGCTACCGAACGCTTCGGATCTGCGCGAGCACGACGACCGCCACCGCGGCGACGACCCCGAGGAAGACTCCGAGGATCCAGTGACCGTCGGCGAGGAACAACAGAGCCAGCAGCGACGGGAGCCGCCGGCGACCACCGCCACCCGTCGTTGGTAGCGCCTGCGTAGCTGGGCTCTTCCGTCGATGCTCATCGAGGTTCATTGTAGAGCTCACCCCTGCATCTCAGCACGAAGCGGCCCCGGTCGGGCTCAGCCCGCGGCGGTGACGACCAGTTCGCTCGCGCCTCGGTCGTGAGGATGTCGGTGTTCACGACCAGGTCGTAGTCGGTCGGGAGCTCTCGGTCGATCCCGTAGAAGCGCCTGAGGTAGCTCGGCCCTGCCCGAGTCCTCCTGCTTGACAGGCGCATCGCCGCGCGAGCGTCTATGTACCTGCGGCGGCGAGCCGCTCCGCGCGTACTCCCGCGGACGCGGTGACGAGCACCCGCAACACGTCGCGGCCGCGGAGCGCGAAGGAGGCGGCGTGCGACGCGATGACCACCGACCCCTCGTCGGCGATCGCAGCCAGGACCTGCTTGATCAGCGCGCGCAGCTCGTCGTCACCGGGGAGGATCCGCCCGTCGCGCTCGTCGGCACGACCGGTGGGGCGGTCGGTGCGACGACCCGGCCGAGCACGCGGTCGAGGAACGGCCTGCGCCGCTCCACGTCGCTGACGAAACTCGGGCGCGAGGTCGGTCCACTCCGCGGCCTGCTCGATCACCTCGTCGTCGACGTACCGGAAGCCGAGCCGCTCGGCGGCGGTCCGTCCGACCGCCTCGCCCTCGGCGCCTGTCGTGTGCGAGATGCAGACAACCGAGACCGTCAAGCGATCCTACTCGCTTTCGTCGAGATGTCCCGCCACGTCCCAGGTCCAGAGCTCGACGACGTTGCCGTCCGGATCGTCGACGTAGAGGGCGCGGCCCCGGGTGTCGTCGAAGACCACGACCTCGGGCTCGTATCCGGCCGCTCGGAGCCGGGTGACGGCAGGATCGAAGTCCTCCTCCGCGATCCCGAGCGCGTAGTGGACGTGCACCCCGCCGCGTCCGCCGGCGATGCCCACCTGCGGCCTCCAGAGGCCGATCCTCGTCTGCCGGCCGGCCATCACCCAGATCGCCTCCCGGTGCGGCCAGCGCTCGACCACGGGCAGCCCGAGCGCGCCTGCATAGAACCTCTCGGCCGCGTCGAGGTCGAGCACCTCGAGCACGAGCTCGTTGACGCCGCGGACCGGGATCCCGTCGGGCATGCCGGCGATCATGCCTGCCGGCGCAGCGCAACGCGTGGCTGCTCCGGCCGGGGACACGGCTGCGCCGGGCGGGGACGCGGCTCGTAGGCTGCCCGTGTGCCGGGTTCCCACCGCCGCATCCTGTACCTGACGAGCTCGATCGTCTTCGTCGACACGCTCTTCTTCGCCGCGCTCACGCCCCTGCTCCCCCACTACGCGCACGAGCTCGGGCTGGGGAAGGCCGGTGCAGGCTTGCTCGCGGCCGCCTATCCGCTCGGGACGCTCGTCGGCGCGATCCCGAGCGGCATCGTCTCGGCGCGGTTCGGCGTCAAGCCGACGGTGCTCGTGGGACTCGTCGGCGTCGCGATCACGACGGCGCTCTTCGGTGTCGTCGACCAGGAGTGGCAGCTCGACAGCGCACGATTCCTGCAGGGGCTGTCGAGCTCGTTCTCATGGACCGGATCGCTCGCCTGGCTCGTCGCGAGCGCGCCCGCCGGCGTGAAGGGGCGGCTGATCGGCCGGGCGTTCGCGGCGGCGGTCGCGGGTGCCCTTTTCGGGCCGGTCCTCGGTGGCGTCGCGACCGTGGCCGGCACGGGCCCCACGTTCGGCCTCGTCGCGGCCGCGTCACTCGGGCTCGCCGCGCTCGCGATCCTGACACCGGCACGCCGCCCCGACGAGCCGCAGCCGATCGGGATGCTCGCCGCCGCCGTGCGCGACCGCCGCGTGTTGCTCCCGGTCTGGTTCGTGCTCCTGCCCGCGCTGCTCTTCGGCACCCTCGGGGTGCTCGGGCCGCTCCGGCTCTCGGCGCTCGGCGCCGGCGCGATCGGCATCGGAGCCGTCTGGCTGGCGGCAGGAGTCCTGGAGACCCTCAACAACCTCGTGGTGGGCCGTATGTCCGACCGCTTCGGCCCGCTCGTGCCGATCCGGGCTGCGCTGCTCGGCACGATCGGTGCGACGATCGTGCTGCCGCTGCCGGGGAACGTCTATGTCCTCGCGGTCGTGATCATCGTCGGCGCGATCGCCTTCGGCACCTTCTACACGCCGGGAATGGCCCTCCTGACGAACGTGGCCGAGGCACGTGGGCTCGACTACGGCTATGCCTTCGCGCTCCTGAACCTCGCCTGGGCGCCGGGACAGGCGGTCGGCTCGGCGCTCGGCGGCTCGATCGCAGAGGCGACCTCCGACGCCGTGCCCTACTACATCCTCGCGGGGAGTCGCGCTCGTCACGCTGCTCGCGCTCGGGCGCACCCAGGCCGCCTCGGCGAGACGACTCGCCAGGCACGCCCGCTAGACTCTTACGGCTCGTGCCTCGCAACCGGAACGTCCGCGTTGCGGTCCTGGGCTCCTCGGTCCAGCGCGCCGCTTCTTCCGGCCACTCACCGTCCCGCTCGAGCCCTCTCAGGCGCCGGATCGTCGTGGTCGGCCTCGTCGTGCTCTCGCTCGTGCTCCTCACGCTCTCGTACCGCTCGAACGCGCTCGACCCCGTGGAGAGCACGGCCGCCTCGGCTCTCCGGCCGTTCCAGATCGCTGCGAACCGGGTCGCGCATCCATTCCGTGACGCCGCCGGCTGGACCCACGGCCTCTTCGATGCGAAGTCCAGGAACCAGCGCCTCGAGGCAGAGAACGCTCGCCTCCGCCAGCTCAACGCGAAGCTCCAGAACGCGTTCGAGGAGAACGCGATGCTCCACAAGGATCTCCACTACGTCCAGGGCCCGACGTTCCCGAAGGGGTACGACGAGGTCGGCGCGCGGGTGCTGTCGAGCCCCTCGGCGCTCGAACAGAGCGTCACGATCTCGGCGGGCCGCGACCAGGGGATCCGCGAGAACGACGTCGTCCTCACCAACGAGGGGCTCGTCGGGACCGTGTCGAAAGTCCTCGGGAGCGAGTCTCGGGTGACCCTGATCACCGATCCGACGAGCGCCGTCGGATCGGTCGACGCCCAGAACCTCTCGGCCGTCGGCGTCCTCGAGCACGGCACGGGCCCGAGCTCGCTCGTCCTCGACAACGTCGGCAAGGACAAGCCGGAGGTCGGCTCCGGGGACATGATCATGACCGCCGGGTCGGCCCCGGGCCCGCTGCAGTCGATCTATCCGCGCAACATCCCGATCGGGTTCGTCTCGAGCGTCTCGCAGACCGACACCGACATCTACCAGAACATCCAGGTGCAGCCCTTCGCCGACCTGTCGTCGCTCGAGTCGGTGTTGATCCTGATCCCGAAGCAGCGCACGCCGGCCGGGCACAAGTGATCCTCGATGCGGTCAAGGCGGCGCTCCTGTTGTTCGTCGCGCTCCTCGTGCAGGTCGCCTTCCTCGATCCCTACGCGCCGCTCGGCGGCACCGCCGACCTTCTGCTCGTGACGCTCATCTCGATCGCGCTCCTCCGGGGCGCAGTCTTCGGTGCGCTCGCCGGCTTCTGCGCCGGGTTCCTGATCGACACCTCGACCCTCGGGACGCTCGGCTTCACGTCGCTCCTCCTGACCCTCGCCGGGTACTGGACCGGCCGGTACGGCGAGACCACCGCGCGCGACCGCTTCCACGCGCCCTACCTCTCGGTGGCGGTCATCACCGTGCTCTACGGCGTCAGCACGCTCGGGCTGCATTTCTTCCTCGGCCAGCCCGCCCCGGCCGGGCCGTACCTTGCGGGCCTCCCCGCCACGGTGCTGCTCAACCTCATCATCACGTGGCCGGTCTACGGTCTCGCGCGCAGGCTCTTCCCGCCGGTCGACGCCCTCGACCGCGTCCACGAGGTGCGGCTCCTTGGCTAGCGAGCCGCGCTCGCGCCGCTTCCTGCCGGGCGACCCGCGCGTCGAGGAGCCATACCGGCTCACGCCCCAGCTCGCCCTCCGGGTCGCGATCCTCGGGTCCGTCGCCCTCGCCGTCTTCGCCGTGCTCTTCCTCCGGCTCTGGGCGCTCCAGGTGCTCTCGGGCTCGAAGTACCAGAAGGAGGCGATCGACAACCGCGTCCGCAACATCCCGGTCGACGCGCCGCGAGGCTGGATCGTCGACCGCAACGGACATCCGCTGGTCGAGAACGCCGTCGGGACGAGCCTCGTCGTCTGGCCCGCCGACCTCCCGAAGTACCGCAAGACGAGGGTCGCCGAGCTGAACGCGCTCTCGATGGTCGCGTCGATGCCGGTGAAGGAGATCACGGCGCGGATCAAGCCGTACGCGAACGACCCGTTGACGCCGGTCGTGCTCCGGCGGGGCCTCCAGGCGAGCTCTGATCAGTACCTGTACCTGAAGGAGCACCAGCGGCAGTTCCCGGGCGTCGAGCTCGCCGGCAGCTACGTGAGGAAGTACCCCTACAAGTCCCTTCTCGCCCAGGTGCTCGGCTACGTGGGCCCGATCGGCCCGTCGCAGGTGAAGGCGGCGAAGAAGGCGGGGTACCTGCCGCAGGACGTGATGGGGCAGGCGGGGATCGAGCAGAGCTACGACCGGTACCTCAAGGGCAAGGACGGCGTCGACCAGCTCACGGTGAACTCCCTCGGGCAGCCGACGAGCCCGATCAGGCCCGTGATCGTCCCGACGCAGGGCAACACGCTGCGCCTGACGATCGACATCCGCCTGCAGCGCGCCGCGGAGCGCGCGCTTCGCGCCCAGATCCAGGCCGCGCGGGTCGCGGGCGAGACCTATGCGGACGGCGGTGCCATCGTGGCGCTCGACCCTCGGAACGGCGCCGTCCTCGCGATGGCCTCGAACCCGACCTACCAGCCGTCGGTCTACGTCAGCCGCGACGCGTCGAAGCTCGCCCCGCTCCTCAACGCCAAGACGGCGACGGCGAAGAACTCACCGAGCCTGAATCGCGCGATCGACGGCTTCTACCCGCCCGGGTCGGTGTGGAAGCCGGTGACGGCGCTCGCGGCGATGCAGGAGGGGATCCTGACCCCGACCGAGAGCCTCCAGTGCAGCCCCTACTTCGACTACTACCAGCAGCGCTTCAAGAACTGGGACCCGTACGTGAATCAGCCGATGGAGCTCGGGCAGGCGCTCGCCCAGTCGTGCGACACCTACTTCTACCGGGTCGGCCAGAGGTTCTTCGACCTCCCGTCGAGCCGTGGCGCCACCCTCCAGCTGTGGGCCGACCGCTTCGGGTTCGGAGCGAAGACCGGTATCGACGTCGGCCCCGAGAACGCCGGGCTCGTGCCGACCCCCGACTGGCGCTGCCGCCACTTCGGTGGGCCGCCGTGCGCCGGCTACGTCGACCGGGTCTGGAAGCCGGGCTACGAGGTGCAGCTCGCGATCGGCCAGGGTGACCTCGAGGTCACGCCGATCCAGATGGCCCGCTTCTACGCGATGATCGCGAACGGCGGGCAGATGGTCACGCCGCACATCTCGCGAGGACGTCGAGACCCAGACGGGCGACGGCGGCCGGCCGGACGTGCTGCGCGTGCTCGCGACGCAGCAGCCCACCCCGAGCGGGGTCGACCCGGCCGCGCTCCAGGCCGTGCAGCAGGGCCTCTGGCTCGGGACGCATTCGGTGTACGGCACCTCGTACGGCGTCTTCGGCCAGTTCCCGGTCTCGATCGCCGGCAAGACCGGGACCGCCGAGAAGGACGTGACGTCCCCGGCTACCCGAACCCCGTGAAGCTCAACCAGTCCTGGTGGTGCGGGTACGGGCCCACGGACAATCCCTCGATCGCGATCTGCGCGGTGATCGAGAACGGCGGTCACGGCGGCACCGCCGCCGCACCGGCGGCGCTGCAGGTGTTCGAGGCGTACTTCAAGAAGCACGGCGTGACCACGACCCACCTCACCGACTGATGGCGATCGACGCCGTCGATCCGCGCGCACGCGGGCTTCGCAACCGCCGGTTCGACGACGCCGCCGGCATCGTCGAGCTCACCCGCCGCCTGGACTGGGTCCTGCTCGGAGCGGTCGCCGCGGCGGTCGCGTTCGGGCTCTGGGCGATCGCGGGGATCACCAGGCACGACCCCGGCGGGAGCGCTGCGCAGCGCCAGGCGCTCTACGCAGGCGTGGGGACGGTCGTCCTCGTCGTGGCGTTCCTGATCGAGCCTTCGGTGTACAGGCGGCTCTGGAAGACGATCTACATCAGCCTCTGCGGCGTGATGGGTGTCGTCCTCCTCGCCGGAGCCGCGACGCGCGGGTCGAAGCGCTGGATCGACATCGGCTTCTTCACCTTCCAGCCGTCCGAGTTCGGGAAGATCCTGCTCACGCTCGCGCTCGGCGGGTTCCTCGCGGGCAACGCGCGGCAGATCACCCGGCTCGACGTGCCCCTGAAGACGATCCTGCTCGCGGCCGGCCCGATCGGCCTCGTGTTCCTCCAGCCCGACGCCGGCACCGCCCTCGTCTACACCGCAGTGCTCGTCGCCGTGCTCTTCGTCGCCGGCATCCGCTGGCTCCATCTCGCGCTCTTCGCCGGGATCGGGACCATCGTCGTGCTGGCCGTCCTCTGGTGGCTCCCTGCGGCAGGCGTCCAGGTGCTGAAGCCCTACCAGACTGCGCGTCTCACGAACACGAGCTCCTACAACCTCACCGAGTCGAAGATCGCGGTGGGGAGCGGCGGCGTCCGCGGCACCGGCGTGGCGGGGGCGACCCAGACCGCGCTCGACTACCTGCCCGCACACGCGACCGACTTCGCGTTCGCCTCCGTTGCGGAGCAGCGCGGGTTCATCGGCGCCGGCGTGCTTCTGCTCCTGTACCTCCTCGTGGTGTGGCGCGGGCTCAAGATCGTGACGACGGCCTCGGACCTGTACGGCGCGATCGTCGCGGCGGGGATCGTGTTCGCATTCCTGTTCCAGGTCTTCGTCAACGTGGGGATGACGATGGGGATCGCACCGATCACCGGCATCCCGCTTCCCTTCGTCTCGGTCGGGGGCTCGTCGATGATCTCGAACCTGGCCGGCATCGGCGTGCTTCTCGGCATCCACGCCCGCGGCGGGAGGCGCAGAGGATGAACGGCAAGCTGCCCCTGATGGCGCTTCGCGTCTATCAACAGAGCCGCCAGGCCTCGCTCCCGGCGGGGCCGGTCGCCGTGGCCGGAGCGAGCGAGCTCGTCCCGCTCCTCGCCAGGGAGCTTCGCGAGGGCGGGGACGAGCGCGCCGTCCTCGAGGGCCCGCCCACAGATCACGCAGTTGCGCTCGTCTGGATCGGTGCGCCCGACCTCGAGGTGCTCCGCGCGGCCGCGCGGAGGGAGACGCCGATCGTCGCGCTCACCGAGGGGGCGAGTGTCCCGTACGTCCTCGACACGAACCTCGTTCGGATGGCTCCGGGGCGGGGCCTTCCGATCGCGGAGACGACCGAGGCCCTGGCGCGTGTGCTCGGCGCGGCCGGCCCGCGCGTCGCCGCGCGCCTCCCCGTGCTTCGCGGGCCCGTGGTCTCGCGCCTCGTGAAGGAGAGCTCCCTCAGGAACGGGCTGATCGGCGCTGCGACGTTCCTGCCGGGCGCGGACCTGCCCGCGATGACGCTGAACGAGCTCGTCCTCACGATTCGAATGGCGGCCGCGGCCGGCCGTGACGCCGAGATCGCCGTGCTCTGGCCCGAGCTCGCGGCCGTCGCTGCGACCGGGTTTGCCTTGCGCAAGGTCGCCCGCGGCCTGGAGCTCCCGCCGCTGCCGCGCTTCGCCGTCCGCGGCGCCGTCGGGCTCGGCGGCACCCGGCTCGTGGCCGAGGCTCTCCGCCGCCGGCTCTCCGTCCGACCGCGGTCCTAGGCTCTCTCCCACACCGGAAGGAGGGAGCTGGATGGGGCTGACGTCGGACACCGAGCTACACGAGCTGCTGCTGATCGAGGAGGCTGACGCCTGGTTCGAGTACGCGGATGCGACCAAATCCGAGGCCGGTGCACGCTACGCCGAGATCGAGCCGTGGGCCTGGGCGCGCCTGCAACAGCGGCTTCGGCTCGTGCGGAAGCGGCGTGCTCGTCTCCAGCCGGTCACCGAGGCGGCCTGAAGCCCGCGGGGGAGCGGCCCGTGCGCTTGCTACCCTGTGTCGCAGGCAATGCCATTGCTTTCCGTATCCAACCGCTGCGCGCGCCCGCTGAAGGCGACGCTGCGCGTGCCCACTCCGAAGGAGATCCTCTTTGCCTCTTCCCTGGTTCCGACGCCAGAAGAAGGCGGAGCTGGCGCCGTTCGAGGCTGCCGTTCCGACCGTCGAACCTGAACCGACCATAGCGACTGCGCCGCCGGCCCCAGAGCCGGCCGCAGATGGACAACCGACACAGACCAGAAAGCGCCGCCGCGGCAGTCGCGGTGGTCGTGGGCGCAAGAAGCGCCCGGCCTCCGGCGGGGCAGTAGCCACCGTCGAGGTGGAGACCGCTGCGGAGAAGCCCGCGAAGCCCGCCGACGCGGCTCCCGCCGAGCGCAAGAGTCGCCCGGCCCGCTCCCCTCGCCGCTCGGCGCCACGCCGCGCACCGCTGCCGAAGGCGGCGCGCCGCCTTCTCGTCTCGGTCGATCCCGGCGAGAAGCGGGTCGCCCTGATCGAGGACGGCCTCGTCGCCGAGGTGTACCTCGAACGTCCCGAGCACCGCTCGATCGCGGGGAACATCTATCTCGGCACCGTCGACAACGTGCTGCCGGGCATGGAGGCCGCGTTCGTCGAGATCGGGCTCGAGAAGAACGGGTTCCTGTACGTCGACGAGATCGTCGGCCCCGAGCTCGAGGGCCGCCGCGGGGCCCGCAAGATCCAGGACCTGATCCAGCGCGGCCAGACGATTCTCGTCCAGGCGGTCAAGGACCCGATGAAGACCAAGGGCGCGAGGCTCACGACCGAGATCTCGCTGCCGGGCCGCTTCGTCGTCTACGTTCCGCAGGGCGACGGCCTCGGGGTCTCGCGCCGGCTCGACGACGACGAGCGCAACCGGCTCAAGGGGATCCTGAAGGAGATCTCGCCGAAGACCGGCGGCGTGATCGTGCGCACGGCGGCCGAGGGCGCCTCCGCGGAGGACGTCGCGCGCGACCTCGACTTCCTGATGCGCCTCTGGTCGACGATCGAGGCGAGCGCGAAGAAGGCGACCGCTCCGGCACTGATCTACCAGGAGGCCGAGCTACCGCTCCGCGTCACCCGCGACCTGTTCACGGGCGACTTCGAGAAGCTCGTCGTCGACCACGAGCGGACGTACAAGCGGATCGTCGGCTACCTCAAGAAGACCTCGCCGCACATGGTGGAGCGGGTCGAGCGCTACAAGGAGCGCACGCCGCTTCTCGAGGCCCTCGGCGTCGAGAAGGAGATCCAGTCCACGCTCAGCCGGCGCGTCGACCTGCCCTCGGGCGGTTACCTGATCTTCGACTACGCCGAGGCGTTCACCGTGATCGACGTGAACACCGGACGCTTCGTCGGCTCCCGTTCGAAGCGGAACGGCGCCGGTCGGCTCGAGGACACGATCACGAAGAACAACCTCGAGGCGGTGCGGGAGGTCGTCAGGCAGCTGAGGCTGCGCGACATCGGCGGGATCATCGTCATCGACTTCATCGACATGGCGAACCCGAAGAACCGCCAGCAGGTCGAAGATGCGCTCCGCCAGGAGCTCGAGCGCGACCGCACGAAGACCTACGTCGTCGAGATCTCGCCGCTCGGCCTCGTCGAGATGACGCGCCAGAACGTCACCGACGGCCCGCGCGAGGTCATGACGCGCAAGTGCCCGACCTGCGACGGCGACGGGATCATCGTCTCCGAGGGGACGGCCGCTGTCGACGTCGAGCGCCGGATCCGCGCGCTCGTGACGCCCGGCTCCCGGGCGAAGGCGTTCAAGGTCGAGGTGAGCTCGAAGATCGTCGGCCTGCTGGTCGGGCCCGACGGCTCACGCCTGCAGGAGCTCGAGGAGCTCACCAAGCGCCGCTTCTTCTTCGTCGGCCTCGACGACGTGCATCTCGACCACATGCGCCTGCTCGAGCAGGGAACCGTCGAGAAGCTCGCGCCCGAGGCGCCGGTCGAGGTCGGTCAGGACCTCGAGCTGAAGCTCGGCGAGGTCGGCCTCTACGACGCGCGGGCCGGTGTCGGGAAGCTCAAGGGCTTCGAGGTCGTCGTCGCCGACGCGGCCAAGCTCGTCGGGAAGAAGGTGAACGTGCGCGTCGTCGCCGTCATGGAGGGGATCGCGTTCGCGGTCGAGGCAGGCACCGGCGGCGGCGCGCAGCCGATCACGGCCGAGGCGGAGGCCGAGAGGCCGACCCGCGCGAAGCGGCCGACGAAGGCTGCAGAGGCCGCAGAGCGCCGGCGAAGAGGCGTCCGACGCCGAGGAGGAGGAGGGCGAGGAGGAGTCTCGCCGAGGAAGATGTCGCCGAGCAGGTGGCTGCACCGCCGAGCCGCTCGCCGCGGCGGGCTCCCGCCAAGGAAGGCCGCCGAGCCGGGGGCCGAGAACGAGGACGAGACCGAGACCGAGACCGCCGCGAAGCCTGCACCGCGCCCGTCGAGAGCCCGCAGGCCCGCTGTGCGCCGCACGCTGTCGCCGAGGCGACGGTCGAGGGCGAGGCGGCGCCGACCGCGGAGGCCGAGGGCGAGGCTTCCGGGGAGGGCACCGAAGGCGACGCCCCGACGACGCCGCGCAAGCGCACCCGCCGCGGCACCCGTGGCGGGCGGGGCCGCAAGCCCAAGCCGGCCGCTGCGGCCGAGGACGCCGACGGCGACGGAGAGCCCGGCGAGGCCGAAGCCGACGCGGCGAGATCCGCGGCGAGGAGGAGCCGGCGGCGCCCGTCATCCATCTTCCCGGCCGTGACCTCGGCGCGGTCACGAACGGCGACGAGCCTGCCGAAGGCGAGGCGCCGCGCGCCGCGCACGCCGACGCGTCGCGGCTCGCGCGGCGGCCGGAACCGGAAGCGCAAGCCGGCGGCCGCCACGGCGGCCGCCGAGAGCGTCGGCGAGGGCGGCGGCGAGAACGGTGCCGAGACCGGCCGAGAGCGGAGGCGAGGCCGCCGCGTCCGGGAGCCCCGACGAGTGGGTGTACACGCCGATGAGCGAATGGGGCGACTCCTAGCCGCTACACTTGCGCGGACCGCGGGCGCAGCGCGCCCGTGTTTCTACGCTCTGACACTCACTCACATGGATTACGCGATCATCAAGCTCGGAAACAAGCAGCACCGTGTCCGCGACGGCGAGACGCTCGTCGTCGACCGGCTGCCCACCGACGAAGGCAAGACGTTCGAGCCGGTCGTGCTGCTCGGCGACACGAAGGTCACCGCGACCATCGCTCGCCCACGAGCGCGGGCCGAAGATCATCATCGGCAAGTACCGCCGCCGCACGGGCTACAAGCGCCACAACGGCTTCCGCGCCGCGACCTCGCGGCGTCGAGATCACGCTCGGCGCGGGCGCGAAGCGCTCCGAGGCGAAGGCCGAGAACCCGGCGAAGCCGCGTCGAGGCCGATGCTCCGGTCACGGACGCCGCCGAGAGCGCGGCGGTCGAGGTTGTCGACGAGGCCGGCTGCGACGGCCGAGGCCGGGGGCGCGCCGGCGGGTACGAGTCGATGACGGTCGCACAGGTCAAGGCCGAGACGAAGGAGTGGAGCGTCGAGGAGCTGCGAGGCGGCGCTCGAGTACGAGAAGGCGCACGCCGACCGCAAGGGCGCGATCGCCGCGCTCGAGTCGGCGATCGACGAGGCGACGACGAGGCGAGCGCGTAATGGCACACAAGAAGGGCCTCGGCTCGTCGAAGAACGGGCGCGACTCGAACCCGCAGTATCTCGGCGTGAAGATCTTCTCGGGCCAGGATGTCCGCTCCGGCGAGGTCATCGTGCGACAGCGCGGCACCAGGTTCCGTCCGGGGCCGGGAACGAAGCTCGGCCGCGACGACACCATCTTCGCCGTCCGCGACGGCAAGGCCGAGTTCCGCAGGAGCGGCGAGCGCCGCTTCGTCTCGGTCGTCGACGCGGAGTAGGGCCGGCCGCGAGGGCGGCGGGCAGCATGTTCAGCGACCGCGCCGAGATCCACGTCAAGGGCGGGCGCGGTGGAGACGGGGCGCTCTCGTTCCGCCGCGAGAAGTACGTCCCGAAGGGCGGGCCGGACGGCGGCGACGGCGGCGACGGCGCCGACGTGATCGCGCTCGCCGACCCGGAGCTGCGCGACCTCTCGTCGTTCCGGCGACGGCGGCGGATCACCGCGCCGAACGGCGGCGTCCGGCCGAGGCGCCCGCAAGCACGGCGCGAACGGCGAGGACGAGATCGTGCACGTGCCGGTCGGGACGCAGGTTCTCGACGGGGACGACCTCGTCGCGGACCTCGTGCGCCCCGGCGCCACCGTCGTGCTCGCGCGCGGCGGGCGCGGCGGGCGCGGCAACGCCCGGTTCGTGAGCTCGACGCGGCAGGTCCCGCGCTTCGCCGAGGTCGGGATGCCGGGCGAGGAACGCGATCTCGAGCTCCACCTGAAGCTGCTCGCCGACGCCGCGCTCGCAGGCCTCCCGAACGCGGGCAAGTCGTCGCTCCTCCGCCGGCTCTCGAACGCGACGCCGAAGGTCGCCGAGTATCCCTTCACGACGCTCGCCCCCGTGCTCGGCACGGTGGAGTCGCCTGACGGGCGGCAGCTCGTCGTCGCGGACGTGCCCGGGCTGGTCGAGGGTGCGAGCGAGGGCATCGGGCTCGGGCACGAGTTCCTGGCCCACCTGGAGCGGGCGCGGCGCATCCTGCACGTGATCGACGCCTCGCATCCGGCCGACGAGCAGTGGCACCTGATCGACGGCGAGCTGGCGGCCTACGGCGCCGGCCTCGACGAGCTCCCGCAGATCGTCGTGCTCAACAAGATCGACCTCGAGCCCGAGCCGGAGTTCGGCGATCTCCGACCCTCGCATCGTCGCCGTCTTCCGGATCTCGTGCGCGACCGGTGCCGGAGTGGAGGAGCTTCGCAAGGCGCTCTTCACGCTCGTTCCCGAGCCTCGCGCCGCGTGGCGGCCGACATCGACGAGCCGGCCGAGTTCCTCGTGTACCGGCCTCAGCCGAAGGCGCGCGCGCTGGAGCCTGCTGCGGACCGAGGACGGCTTCCGCGTCGTCGGGACGCCGCCGGGCGAGGCGGAGCTCGAGCGCGCCCTCCGCGAGGCGGGGGCCAAGAACGGCACCGCGGTCGAGGTCGGCGACGAGTCGTTCGAGTTCGTGCCGTGACCGCTCTCTTCGGCGGGGCGTTCGACCCGCCGCACAACGGTCACGTCGCGCTCCTGCGACGGCGCACGCGAGCAGCTCGGCGTCGACGACGTGCTCGTCGTCGTCGCCGCGTTCCCGGGCCACAAGGACGTCGAGACTCCGGCCGCAGTCCGGTTCGAGCTGGCCCGGGCGGCGTTCCCGGGCGAGCCCGTGGTGCTCGACGACCATCCGCGAACCGTCGACATGCTTCGCGACCACCCGGAGTGGGAAGGGGCGGTCTTCCTGCTCGGCGCCGACGAGTACGCGAGCTTCGCGAGCTGGAAGGAGCCCGACGAGGTCCTGCGCCTCGTCCGTGTCGCCGTCGGCACGAGACCCGGGTTCACGGCCTCCCCGGACCGATGACCGCGTGACCTTCTTCGAGATCGAGCCGGTCCCGGTCTCCTCGACCGAGGTCCGCGAGCGGCTCGATCGCGGCGAGGACGTGTCCGAGCTCGTTCCCCGGGCCGTGTGGGAGCTGATCGAGCGTGGCGGCCTCTACGGCCGCGGCGGCTACACTGAGGCCAGTTGACGTCTATCGAACAGGCGCGCCGGGTCGCGGCGCTGGCGCAGGAAAAGCTCGCGAGGGACGTCGTCATCCTCGACATGCAGGCGGTGTGCAGCTACACCGACTACTTCGTCGTCTGCACCGGGAACAACGCCCGCCAGACCAAGGGCATCTGGGACGAGGTTCACGCCAGGCTGAAGGCGGACGCCGGCCTGCTGCCGCGGTCGATCGCCGGTGAGCGCGAGGCGACCTGGATCGTCGCCGACTACCTCGATGTCGTGCTTCACGTCTTCACCCCCGAGGCGCGCGACTTCTACCGGCTCGAGGATCTCTGGGGCGACGTTCGCCACGAGACGCTCGAAGCCGCGAGCGCCTAGCTGCTGTTGTCCATTTAGGACACGGCCCGTCCGAGGCTCGCGCTACGGTGGTGGTGTTGCGCGAGCTGACGACAAATCAGAAGGGGCTGCTCGCCGAGACCGCGATCATGCACGAGGTGGCGAAGCTTGGGTTTGGCGTTGCTCGTCCGCTGGACGACGAGAAGTACGACCTCATCCTCGACTTGGGCGTGCGACTCCTGCGGGTCCAATGTAAGTGGGCAGTTCGGCACGGTGACGTCGTCGTGATTCGATGCCGGACGTCTCGACGCGGTCGGGAGGGGCACATCCACCGTGGCTATAGACCGGGCGAGATCGATGCAATCGCTGCGCATTGCGCCGAACTCGATCAGTGCTACCTCCTTCCGACCGCGATGTCTGTCGGGCGTGCGGCTGTTCAGTTGCGACTCGCGCCGGCTCGAAACAAGCAGCGAGCCAGGGTCCAGTGGGCGAGAGACTTCGAGCTCGACGCTAGACTTACGGCTCTGGGGCCCATAGCTCAGCTGGGAGAGCGCCTGCATGGCATGCAGGAGGTCGGCGGTTCGAGCCCGCCTGGGTCCATTCGCGTCGA
Source organism: uncultured Actinomycetota bacterium (assembly GCA_963738895.1). GTDB lineage: Bacteria > Actinomycetota > Thermoleophilia > Gaiellales > Gaiellaceae > PALSA-600. Next base: position 111,654 of record CAVTYN010000006.1, on the reverse strand, counting down.
AATCTGCACGAAGCGTCGGGATCGAGCCGCGCGAAGTACCTGAGCCCGCGCTGGACCGAGGCTCGACGACAGACGACCGTTCGCCGCCCCTGGACTTCTCGTGCGATTTGCATCAGTGTCGTGGCGACCGGATGCACTGTCGTCGATCTTGGAGGTCGGGAAATGGCCGATGAACACGAAGTCGACGCCGCTGACGCGGTAGATCGTCTGGACCTGCACGTTGGTCTCGGGCCGATGGACACGGTGACCTGGAGATCGCCGCCGCCGCCGGACCCCTGCGCCTGTCCGGTGGTTGCCGTTCATCGGCCGGGCGTCAGCTCGGGGGCACAGGGGGTCGGGCTCGGGAGCCTGCCACCCGGGAGCGTCACGTTCCCGCCCCTGGCTCAGGTTTATCTGGCCCCGGGAAGCTATGTGGTCTCGACCAATTTCTCCGTGTCGTCGAACTTCGGCGCAGGTGGGATCGTTTTCGCGTACCTCGGAACGCGCAGTCAGGGCAACCTGAGCTGGGCCTGGCTTCGGATGCCGCCGCACGGCTCGCCCGGCGACGGCCAGATCGTGCACCTCCAGGGTGCTCTCACGCTCACCGCAGGTGACTGGCTCGGTGTGGACGCTTACGGAGGAGCCCAGAACAGCAACTTCCTCGCCTACGACATCTGGCTGATAGCCCAACGGACAGGCGTCGCGAACGTGCAGACGATCTGAGTCTCAGGCGCTCTGCATCATCGCCTGGAAGTTCCGCGTCATCGTCTCGCTGACACGGCGAAGCTCCTCCGCCGGGCTGAACTGCACGTACTCCGTTCCCGCCTCGACGACGGGGATGTGCCCCGGAGGGACGTAGAACGCGTCGCCCGGCCTCGATCACCTCCTCGTGGTCGTCGAACCGGAACGTCACCCTGCCCTTCAACACGTAGCCCCAGTGCGGCGCAGATGCACCGGTCGCCCGGCAGCCCTTTGAGGAGCGGCGTCCCGTCGGCGTCGACGCGGAACGTCAGGAAGTTGATCGTGTAGCCGCTCGATGTCCTCGTGCCGGTCCTCGACGAGGCCGTGATCCTCGACGTGCGCTGCGCTCTCGCGTGAAACCTTCGGCATGACTCGTCTCCTCTCGATCGGATGCAATCGAGGCTAGCGAGCCGCGCAGCTGCGGCGTCATGAGGCGTTCGCCTCATCTTCGAGCGACGCGCACCTCGATCTCCTCCTCCGGCAGCAGCCCGTGCTGCATCGCGAAGAGGCTCGCGCCGGCGCGGTCGAGGCGCCGATCTTCGCGTAGATGTGCTCGACGTGGTTGCCGACCGTCTTCGGCGTGATCACGAGGCTGCGCGGCGATCTCCTTGTTCGAGAGCCCGCGCGCGAGCAGACGCAGCACCTCGATCTCGCGCGCCGTCAGCCCGGCCGGCCCCTCGCGGCGGCGCGGGACGCGATGGCCGGCGGCGCCGAGCACGGCCTCGACGGCCTCGGCGTCGAGGCGTCCGGCCCGACCTCGGCGCGCAGCTCGCGCGGCCGCCTCGTCGGCGACCGCGCGGCGCGGTAGGGCCGCGGCTCGCGCATCGCCTGGTAGGCGTCGGCCGCGCCGAGGATCCGCGCGGGCCGCGAGATCGCCGGCGCCCGAGAGCCCGCGCGGATAGCCGAGCCGTCGAGCCGCTCGCGGTGGGCGACGGCGATCGCGCCGAGCGGCGCGAGCGCCGCGCGACTGCTGGAGCATGCGCTCGGTCAGGTACGGGTGGAAGCCGCACGCGCTCCCACTCGCCCGCGCCGAGCGGGCCGGGCTTGTCCCAGATCGCGTTCGAGACGCCGAGCCGTCCGAGGTCGTGGACGAGCCCGGCGCGGCGCAGCGTCGTGACCGCCGGTCGTCCAGGCCGAGCTCGGCGCCGGCCGCCGCCGCGAGCTCCGCGACCGCACGCGCATGGCCGAGCGTGTACGGCGACTTCAGGTCGACGAAGTTCGCGATCGCGAGCAGCGCCGCGTCGAATCCGCTCGCCGGAGAGCACGACGGCGCAGCGCCGGCTCGGCGTCGATCACGGCGTCCCACGTGCCGACCGCGTCGAGCCCGGCGAGGAGTCAGCTCGCCCTCGTCGACGGACGAGTCGCTGCGAGCACGGGATCGAACTGCTTCCCGGCCCGCTGCGCGCGCGAGTCGCCTTCGCGGCCTCGACGCCGCCGACCCGGTGGGCGACCTCGACGAACTCGCGCGAGCTGCGCGAGTCCGCGGCCGCGACGGGACGCTCGGTCGCCCGAGAGCGTGCCCGGCCAGCCGCGTCCGTCCCACTGCTCGTACGCCGCGCCGAGCGCCTCGAGCACCGCCTCCGACAGCCCGAGCTGCTCGCGCGAGCGGCCCGGGCCATGGCCGCGTGCTGCGCGATCATCCCGTCGAAGTCGCGGTGGCCCGAGAGGGCGAACTCGAGCCCGACGCGGAAGCGGTGGAGCGGCGGGTTGCCGGCGCCGATCAGCCGGACCGCCGCCGCGGCCGCGCGCAGCGGCCGGAACTCGTAGTCGTACTTCGCCGGACTTGAGCGCGATGTCGTCGCCGAACCACTTCGCCTGCTCGTGCGCGTCCGAGTGGCAGCCGACGTTGACGAGCAGCGCCGTGTAGTAGACGACCGCCGCGCGTCCTCCTCGTCGAGCCCGATCCGCTCGGCGAGCCGCAGCGCGATCAGGCACTGGCGCAGGACGTGCTCCATCGGCTGCCCGAAGCCGAGGTCGATCCCGAGCGAGAGCGCCGCGACGAGCTCGGCCAGGCGCACCTCCGTTCGGTTGGGCCTCTCCGGTGCCCACGTGCGGAGCCTACTCCGACGGGGCGATGGCCTCCGGGCGTCGGTGCCCGGAGACCATGTCCCGATCGTGGAGTGCTAGCCGGTGGCGCTCATCGCTGCCTCGTCCCACTTGACGAGCAGCGCGTAGAGCACCACGATGTTCAGAGCCAGGACCGTCAGCGCCCAGAGCGGGGCCGCGGTCGCTCCCTCGAACGCGAGCATCTCGAGGATGTTGACGCTGACCAGGATGATCGTCAGCCAGCGCGCCCAGCCGGCACCGGCGAGGAGCGCCATGCCCGCGAAGCCGATCGCGATGCCCCAGAGCAACGTGATCCACCCCCACGTCCTGACGTCGAACACGATGACTTGCGAGCCCGAGATCGCGTAGTACTCCTTGCGGATGATCGCGATCAGGCCCTGGAAGAAGTCGAGCACGCCGACGATGACCATCAGCCAGCCGGCGAATGCGATCCAGCCTCCCCACTTGCCCATACCCACCTCCTTCGGATTCCCATGCTTCGGCGCTAGTTGCAAGCGATCCTCGCAGGCGTACCTGACAACACGACCCACCTAGCTATCGTCGGGCCGTGGTCCTGAAGCAGTACTACCTCGGCTGCCTCGCGCACGCGTCCTATCTCGTCGCCGACGAGGATCGCCGGCGTCGCGGCCGTCGTCGACCCGCAGCGCGACGTCGACGAGTACCTCGCCGACGCCGAGGACCTCGGCTGCCGGATCGAGCACGTCTTCCTCACGCACCTCCACGCCGACTTCCTCGCCGGGCACCTGGAGCTGCGCGACCGGGTCGGGCGCGCGCATCTACCTCGGGGCGCGGGCCGAGGCCGAGTACGAGTTCACGCCGCTCGCCGACGGCGACGCCGATCGAGCTCGGGCGAGTCCGGCTCGTCGCGCTCGAGACGCCCGGGCACTCGCCCGAGTCGATCTCGATCCTCGTCTACGACCCGGATCGTCGATCCCGACCGGCCGCACGCCGTCCTCACCGGCGACACGCTCTTCATCGGCGACGTCGGCCGCCCCGACCTCCGCGCCTCGCTCGGCTGGAGCGCCGAGGAGCTCGGCTCGCTGCTCTACGACTCGATGCACGAGAAGCTCCTGCCGCTCCCCGACGAGACGCTCGTCTACCCGGCGCACGGCGCCGGCTCGCTCTGCGGCAAGCACCTCAGCACCGACACCGTCTCGACGATCGGCATCCAGCGGCGCTACAACTACGCGCTCCAGCCGATGAGCCGCGAGGAGTTCATCGCGGTCGTCACGGCCGACCAGCCCGACTCGCCGGCGTACTTCACCTACGACGCCGTCCTCAACGCGAAGGAGCGGCCGACGCTCGACGAGGCGCTCGCCGAGGAGCTGACGCCGCTCGTCGCTCGACGACGTCCTCGAGCTCGTAGCCGCGGCGCGCAGCTCCTCGACGCGCGCCGAGCGCCGACTTCGCCGGTGCGCACCTCCGCGGCAGCATCAACATCGGCCTCGACGGGAGCTACGCGACGTGGGCCGGGACGCTGCTCGACCACGAGCGGCCGATCGTCATCGTCGTCGACGCCGGGTCGGGAGCGCGGAGGCGGCGGTGCGGCTCGGGCGGATCGGCTTCGACAACGTCGCCGGCTATCTCGACGGCGGCATGCTCGCGCCTCGAGCGCGGCCGGAGCTCGTCGAGCGCATCGAGCGGATCACGGCCGCGACGCTCGCCGAGCAGCTCGACGGAGCCCGAGCCGCCGTTCGTGCTCGACGTCCGCACCGAGGACGAGCGCGAGGCGGTCGCCGTCGACGGGCAGCGTGAACATCCCGCTGTCGACGGCTGCTCGAGCGCCTCGACGAGCTGCCGCGCGACCGCGCGATCGTCGTCCACTGCTCGAGCGGGTATCGCTCGTCGACCGCGGCGAGCATCCTCCGCCGCGCCGGCTTCGACGCGGGTCGCCGACCTGGTCGGCGGGCTCAGCCGCCCGCTGCGCGGTGCCGTCAGCGTCGATCAGCTTGAGCAGCGTGTTCCAGTTGCGCTGCGTGCCGCGCGACGCCGAGCTGCGCTCGAAGTAGTCGAGCGTCAGCTTCGTTCGGCCGGCGCCGTTCCCCAGGCTGAGGTAGATCTCCCGGCCGGCGACGCTGAACGGTCGCCGGGCGAGCGATTCGGGTCGAGCCGGTCGACGCGCGTCGGGACGGGCTCCCGGTCGAGGAAGACGACGTGCAGCCGCCTGCGTCGAACGGCGCCCGCTGCGGCGATCGCCGCGAGCTCCTCGTGCGTGCGCAGGATCACCCTGGTGTCGAGCCCGAACCGCTCGTCGATCGCCGGCCTCGAGCGCCGCGGAGACCGCGCGCTGTCGCTGTCGCCGGAGCCGGAAGACGACGTTGCCGCTCTGGATGTAGCTCGACGCGCCGGGTGGCCCAGCGACGTCGAAGAGCTCGACGAGCTCGGCCATCGGGAGCCTTCGCCTCCGCCGACGTTGACCCCGCGGAGCAGGGCCGCGTACGTCCTGGCCTGGGCCATCGGAGATGCATTCTGGCCCCCCGTCGCGGGCTGGCGCGCCGCCGCATCCGCCGTCCGGACGGCTGCGACGGCGCCTCCCGGGTCGTTATGCGGACGCGCGGCTCCAGGCCTTGACGGTGCTCCACAGCGGAAGGCCGCGGGACCCGCGGACCTCCGGGCGCGAGCTGCGCGGCCCGCAGGCGAGCAGCGGGATCAGGTGCGCGGTCGGCGCGAACGGATCCGCGAGCACCGCGCCCGAGACCAGCGACATGGCCGCGACCACGAGCCCGTCGACCTCGGCGACCACGTACCGGCCGGCCGGAGCGGGCCTGCCCGTCGAGCATGCGCCAGGCGCTCGAGCGCCGGGTCGTCGTCGACGGGGCAGAGCCGCAGCTCGACGGCGTCCTCGTTCTGTGCGGCCGGCGTCGGGACCTGCCTGTCCGACGAACGCCGCCCGCGCCCGCTGGTCGAGGTCCCGATTGTGATCGTGAATCGCTCATCTGCAAGAACTCCGGATGCATCTCCCGACTCCTCCCGTCGTCGCGTAACCTGTGTTAGGATCATAGCGGTTACGTAACCGGCTAAAGCAAGTTTGGAGGTTAGAAATTTCGTGACGGGACACAGAGCTGATTCGCGACTTCGTCAACACGAGGGAGCTGCTCGACGAGAAGGAGGAGCTGGACTCCCCGGAGGCGCTCGCGGCGTGGCTCGACGGGCACGAGCTGGCGGCGGGGACGTCGAGGCGACGCCGGCGGACCTCCGCCGGGCGATCGAGCTGCGCGAGGCGCTGCGGCGCCTGCTGCTCGAGCACACCGGGGTCGAGGTCGACAGGGACGCGGCCTCCGGGGTGCTCGACGGCGCCGCGCGCCGTGCCCGGGTCGAGCTCCTGCTTCGAGGAGTGCGCGGGCGCGCTCTGCTCCGGCCGCGAACGGCGTCGACGCCGCGCTCGGGCGGCTCGCGATCGCCGTCCACGGCGCGATGGCGGACGGGTCGTGGGAGCGCCTCAAGGCCTGCCGGGCCTCCGACTGCGAGTGGGCGTTCATCGACACCGCGCGCAACCACTCGCGCGCCTGGTGCTCGATGAAGTCGTGCGGCAACCGCGAGAAGGCGCGCGCCTTCCGCGAGCGGCACCGGCACGTCCTAGCTCACGGCGACACGCGACGTGCGCATACGCGGTCGCGCCGCTGAACTGGTCGTACTGCCACTGCGTCACGTGCGGCCCGACGATGTGGGCGGTGTTCGGCCAGAGGTACGGCACCCACGGCACGACCTTCGTCATCAGCGTCCGGTCGAGGCGCCTCGTAGCAGGAGAGCCGCGCCTGGCCGGCGAGCGCCGCGCAGCGGTCGAGCTGGGAGTCGACGCTCGGGACGCCGTTGATCGTGCCCGTCACGCCGAGCGCCTTCGCCTGCGACGGCTTGCAGCCCGACGAGCGAGTAGTTCGTGTTCCCCTGCGGGATGATCGTGCGGCCGTCGAAGAGCGGCTTGAAGAACGTGAGCGCGTCGGCGTAGTCCTTGACCCAGCCCGGGAAGATCGCGATCGCGATGTTCTTCGACGTCGTCTGGAGCGTCGGGATAGGCGCCCGTCGATCGGTCGAGACGTGGAAGGTGATCCCGATCTTCGCGGCGTCGGCCTCGACGATCGGGAGCATCCGCTGGAACGTCGACGCTGCGTGTCGGTGAGCAGCAGGACGTTGTGGCAGGCGGCTGCGCTGCACGTCCCGTCGTGCTCGGTGTCGTACTTCGAGCCCTTCATCGCCGCCTTCGCCTTCGCGAGGCTGCCGTGGTCGCCGGGCGTCGCGTACGGGTCGTACTCCGCGAGCTGGTTGTCGAAGATCGAGTCGGGGACGATGTGGTCCGGCGATCTTCCCGAGCAGCGGGCCGCCCCAGACCTGGCGGAGCGCCGCCTTGTCGATGATCCAGTTCATCGCCCTGCGGACGTGGATGTCGTCGAACGGCGGCTGGGTCAGGTTCATCGTGAGGTACTCGACGTAGCGTCGCCCGGGTTCAGGTGGAGGTACGTGCCGCTTCGACGGGTCGGTCGCGTACTGCTCGAGCGCCTGCGGCGGGAGGCTCGGCGCGTTCTCGTCCTCGAGCTCGCCCGGCGCCGACGCGGTCGACGATGTCGGTCACGTTCGCGTCGATCGTGAACTGGAACTCGTCCGGGAAGTTCTGCCGCGCCGCCGGCGAGTCGGTCTTCGGGTCGTAGTCGGGGTTGCGGACGAGCGTCAGGTTCGAGACGCCGTCGAAGCCGCTCATCGGCTTGAGCTTCGCGCACGACGAGTCGTCGACCTTGTCGGCGCCCTCGATCATGTACGGGCCCGGTCGAGACGACGTCCTTCCCGTACTTGCCGGCCTGGCCCTCGAAGCACTTCGCCACCTCGGCGCGGGATCGGCCCGGTCGCGGGCATCGCCAGCCGGTAGAGGAAGTCGCCGGTCGGCTGCGTGAGGTGGAACACGATCGTGCTCGCGTTCGGGGTCGTGATCCCGGCGATCGTCTTCGCCTTGCCGGCGCCGTAGGCGTCGAAGCCGTCGATCACCGAGTAGTAGAAGGCGTACTCGGCGCCGTCCTTCGGGATGCGCGATCCGCTCGATCGCGTAGAGGACGTCCTTCGAGGTGACCTGCGCGGCTCACCGGCGGCCCGAACTTGACGCCGTGCTTGAGGTGGAACGTGTAGGTCTTGCCGCCGTCGGTCGGCGTCGGCACGGTCGTCGCGAGGTCCGGGACGAGCTTGTTCCCGGCGGGGCCGGCGACGTGGTCGTAGCCGACGAGCGTGCGGATCATCAGGTTCGACTCGATCGCCCACGAGTAGGTGTAGTACTCGCCGGTCGGGTCGAAGCCGTCGGTGAAGCCGAACGACTGCTCGAAGGCGACGCGGTAGACGCCGCCCGGCTTCGGTGCGGAGGCGTGTCCCTGCCGCGCCTGCCGAGACACCCGCGCACGCGGCCAGCGCGACTGCCGCAACCACGATCCACCTCCGCAATGCCGCCATCGCGTGCCGCCCTCCGTCTCGTCCCCGCGCGAGTGTCTCAGACCGGACAGGCCTTGTAAAGGTCGCCTGTCCCCAACGGACAACTGGCTCAGATGTTGCACATTTGTCAGAGTCTCGTTACATTTCTTCCGCTACGTTGTCACCATCGACAACAGGAGGTGGAACCGTGTTTCTGCAATTGACGGACGAGCTCCTCGACCTCACGGTCAGCGTCAAGGGGCGCCAGGCATCGGCCTTCGCGATGGTGCTCGCGTGCTGCAGCTCGAGCTGCTGCTGCTGCGGCGGCGGAGACGACGACTGAGCGTGAGTCGCCCCCGAGCGGCCGCTTCTCGCGCCCTGGTACCGCCTCGTCGAGGACGGCGACCGGCTCCTGCTCGAGCACGGGCGGTCGGTCGTCGTCCTCGAGGGCGGCGCGGTGGGGACGCTGCTGCCCGCGCTGCTTCCGCTGCTCGACGGCACGCGGACGCGTCGCGGATCTTGGCGAGGCGCTCGGTGCGGCGTGCGGCCCGCGGTCGAGCAGGCGCTCGAGCTCCTCGCCGGCCAACGGGCTGCTCGTCGAGGGGCCGGAGACGGCATCGGCGCCGGAACTGCGCCGCTCGCGGCGGCGTACGGGCTCGGCGCCGGCGATCGCCGCCGAGCGGCTTCGCGCCGCGCGCGATCGGCGATCGTCGGCGCGCTCGAGGCTGGGGCGCCGATGTGGCGCGTCTGCTCCGGCGCGCCGGCGTCGGGCCGGGTCGTGCGGCTCGACTGGGAGGCCGGCGCAGCAGGTCTGCCCTCGCGGTCGTCGCGCCCGGCGCCGACCGAGGCGCCGCGGCTCGACGGTGGAACGCGGTCGCGCTCGACAGGCGGCGTCCGCTGGCTTGCCGTCCGGCCGTTCGACGGCGCGGTGTCCATCGTCGGGCCGCTCATCGTCCCGGGCGAGTCGGCGTGCTACGAGTGCCTGCTGCTGCGGCTCGCCGGGCATCGTCGAGTACGGCGCCGACTTCGCCGCCGTCGAGCGGACGCCGGCCGCGGTCGAGGCAGGCGCCGCCGCTCGAGTCGCTGCTCGTCGGCGCGTCGCCGCGCAGATCGTCGCTCGGCTGGGTCGGCGGGCGCGACCCCGGCTTCCCGGGCGTCCTCCACGTCGTCGAGGCGCGCCCGCCGCTCGCGCTCGCCACGCACTCGTGCTGCGCGTGCCGCGCTGCCCGGCGTGCTCGACCGTCGAGCGGCTCGCGCCGCCGCTCCCGTGGCACGAGGCCGGCCGCGGCGTGATCGACGCGCTGCCGCCCCGGCTCCGGCGAGCCGTCTCGCCGTACACGGGAATCGTCGGTGCCGTCGAGGAGTGCCTCCACGGCACGCCGAGCCGCCGCTTCTTCCAGGCTGCGTGCGAGCGTCGGGCGCGGCGAGGCGCTCCTCGGCGCTCGCTCGACCACCTGTTCGGGTCGGCGGCGCCGGCAGGACGCGGGCCGAGGCGGCGACGCGCCGCGGTCGGCGAGGCGCTCGAGCGGTACTCGGCGACGTACGTCCCGCGCGAGCGCCTCGTCGTCGGCGCCGGCCCGCGAGCTCGGGCCGGACGCCGTCGACCCCGAGCGGTTCGCGCTCTTCTCCGAACGGCAGCTCGCGGACCCCGGGTTCCGGTTCCGTCGCTTCACGCGCGACACCGAGATCGCCTGGGTCGAGGGCCGCGACGCTTCCCGATCGGCGAGCCGCGTCTCCTGCCGGCCGAGCTCGTCTTCCTCGGCCCGGCGCATCCCGGGGCGCCGCGCCGATCGCGCTACGCGACGAGCAGCGGGCTCGCGTGCGGCGAGAGCGAGCTCGGGCACCGTCGTGCGCGGCGCTGTGCGAGCTGCTCGAGCGCGACGCGTTCATGATCGTCTGGGCGAACCGGCTCTCGCTGCCGCTGCTCGACGAGTCGCGAGCGACCCGTGGACTCGATCTCTGACTCGCGTCCGCCGGCCTGCGTACGCGGCGGTCGACCTCTCGGTCGTTCCATCGGCTTCCCGTGCGTGCTCGGCGTCGTGCGCGCGCCCGCGACGGGTCGCCGGCGCGCTCGGAGTCGGCGCCGCCGCGGCCCCGACGGTCGAGCGAGCCTGGTGGAAGGCGCTCTCCGAGGCGTTCGCCTCCCGCGCAGCCGGCGCGAAGCTCGCGCTGCTCGAGCCGGAGGGCGCCTCGCCGGGCCGGTGCGTCGTCGTTCGAGGACCACATCCGCCGCTACGCCGACCACGAGCACGCGGCGGCCGCCGCCTTCCTCGACTGCAGCTCGGCGCGCGTACGCCCGCCGAGTCCGTCCCGCCGCTCGAGGGCGATCGGCCGCGAGAGTGGATCGACGCGCTCTGTCGCCGCGTCGCGAGCGCCGGCTCGACCGCGTACGCCGTCGACGTCACCGCGCCCGACGTGGCCGCGCTCGGCCTGACCGTGACGAGGGTCGATCGCGCCCGAGCTCTGCCGCCTCGACGTCGCCCACGCCGCGCGCTTCCTCGGCGGGCGGCGGCTCTACGAGGCGGCGTCGCGCGCTCGGGCTGCGCTCAGGGCGTGCTCGCCGAGGACGAGCGTCAACCCCGACCCGCACCCGTTCCCGTGACGCGCGTCCTGCCCACCGCGCAGTTCGCGTCGCTCGTCTACGGTCCGCGCGGGCGTGCCGCTCGACGATCCGGCCGAGACCTTCCACGAGGCGTCGCGGCTCTACCCGAGCGTCGCCCCGGAGCGGCTCGACGTGCTGCGCGAGCTCGCCAGGGCGGCGAGCTCGCCGCACGACCGCGACGCGCTCGAGCCGCACCCACGACCATCGGCCCGGCGGTCGACGCTCCGCCGCCCGCGGCCCCTGCGCGGCCGGCTCGGCGACCTGCTCGGCGGCGGCGGTCGAGCCGGCCGAGGCTCCGCGGCCGGTCGAGCCTGCGCGACCTCGCGACGCTCCTCGCCGCGTCGTACGCGCGCGCAGCCGCGGGCCGAGCGTGCTGCGCCGGCCGGTCCCGTCGGCCGGTGCGCTCTATCCGCTGGAGGCTCTACGTCGCTGCGCCTCGCCGTCGACCGGCCTCGAGCCCGGGGTCTACCACTACGACCCGTTCCGGCACCGGCTTGCCCTGCTCGGGCCGCTTCCCTTCGCGGCGCCTGCGCGAGGCGCTCGTCGATCCGGGGCTGGCTCGACACCGCGGCTGCGCTCGTGGTCGTCACGGCGCGTCTTCTGGCGCTCGCGGTTCAAGTACGGGCTGCGCGGCTACCGCTTCGCGCTGCTCGAGGCGGGGCATCTGGTCCAGAACGCCGTGCTCGCCGCGACCGATCTCGACGCTGGCCGCGCTGCCGGTCGGCGGCTTCTACGACGCGCCTGCTCGACCGGCTCGTCGGAGCGAACGGGCTCGACGAGGCGTCGCTGTACGCGCTCGCGGTCTCGGGGTCGCGGTGAGGTCGACGCTCGCTGCTCCGGCTCGCCGTCGGCGTCGCGTTGGCCGTGGCGCTGCTCGTGCTTCTCGCTCCGGCGGCGCCGGCCGGGCGGATCGGCTCCTGGGCTGCTGCGGTCGCCGGCGCCGCCGGCGGGCTCGGCCTGTACCTGGCGAGTCGCGCGACACCGTCCGTATGTCCCGCCGCTCGTACCGGCCGCGCTCGCAGCCTGCGCCGTGCTCGTCGTCTCCGCCGCGAGCGAGGAGGTGGTCTGGCGTCGAGTCGTGCTCGGCGAGCTCCTCCGAGCCGGGCCTCTGGCGGCGCTCGCAGGCAGCACGCTCGGCTTCGCCCTCGTGCACCGGACCCGGCAGGGCCTCCACCTCGGCACCGGCGCCGCGTTCGGCGGCCTCTACCTGGCAACGGGAGCTCTCGCAGCCGCGATCGCCGCACACTCGTCCTACAACGTCCTCCTCCTGATGCTGGCGGAGCATCGAAGCCGGCGGGCGGGTGCGCCGTGAAGGTGGCCGAGCTCGCGGCCGTGAGCAAGCGGTTCGGGCCGCTCTCCGCCCTCGACCACGTCTCGTTCTCGATCGGTGACGGCGAGGTCGTCGCCCTGCTCGGGCCGAACGGGGCGGGGAAGACGACGGCGCTCGCGCTGCTCCTCGGGCTGCGGAGCCCCGATAGCGGCACTGCGCGGCTGTTCGGCGAGGATCCCCGGCGACCACGCGCGCGACGGCAGCTCGGGCGTCGCGCCGCAGGAAGTGGTCTTCCCGCCGACCCTGCGGGTGCGCGAGGTGATCGAGCTCGTGCGCGCGCACTTCGAACGGCCGCTTCCCGCCGAGGTTCTCGCCGACCGCTTCGAGCTGGGGGCGATCGTCCGGCGGCAGACCGGGGGCCTGTCGGGCGGGGAGCGCCGCCGCCTCGGCGTCGCACTCGCCTTCGCCGGGCGCCCGCGGCTGGTCGTCCTCGACGAGCCGACCGCCGCCCTCGACCGCGACGCACGTCTCGCGGTCTGGGATGCCGTCAGGGCACACGCGCGAGAGGGAGGCTCGCTGCTCCTGACCACCCACCATCTCGAAGAAGCCGAAGCGCTCGCCGGGCGGGTCGTGCTGATCGAGGGCGGCCGCGTTGTCTCCGACGGGCCCGCTCTCCGAGCTGAAGGTGGCGGCCGGGCTGACGCTGATCCGCTTTCGTGCCGAGCGCGGACGTTCGGGTCGAGGGAGCCGAGCGCGACGGCGAGACGCTTCGACTGCTCGTCCCCGACGCCGGTGCGGCCGTCGAACGGCTCATGCGTGCCGGGATCCCTCTGCCGGGCCTCGAGGTCCGGCCGCTGACGCTCGACGAGGCGCTCGTCGTCGAGGAGCACGCGGCGGTGAGGCTGACGGTCACGCATGCACGGGCGATGACGCTCGAGCTCCTCCGCCTTCCCGCCTATGTCGTGCCGACGCTGCTGCTGCCGTCGGTCTTCTTCCTGTTCTTCGTCTCGCCGGGCGCGCCCGGCCCGGCGACGGCGCGGATGGCGACGTTCGCCGGGTTCGCCGTCATCGGAGTCGCGTTCTTCCAGTTCGGGGTCGGGATCGCCGCCGACCGCGCCTCGCCGTGGGAGACCTACCTGCGGACGCTGCCCGTCGGCCCGGGCCCACGCCTCCTCGCGCGGCTCCTCTCGGCGGCCGTCTTCGCCGTCGCAACGGCCGCGCTGCTCGTGCTCACGGCGCTCGCTGTCAGCGCCGCGGCACTCAGCCCGACCAGGTGGGCGGGGCTGACCGATCGCGCTCGCTGCTCGGGACCATCCCATTCGCATTCCTGGGGATCGCGCTCGGGTACTGGGCGCCGGCGAAGGCCGCTCTGCCGCTCGCGAACCTCCTGTATCTGCTGCTCGCCTATGCGGGTGGGCTCTGGACCCGCCCCTCCGCGCTGCCGGATGCGGTCAGGCAGGTCTCGCGGTTCCTGCCGACACGGGCGCTCTCCGACGGCCTCGTGACCGCCGTGCTCGGAGGCCGCATCGACTGGGGAGCATGGACCGCGCTCGCGTTCTTCTCCGCGGTGTTCGCCGCGCTCGCGGTCGCCGGGTACAGGCGAGACGAGGGGAGACGGTTCTCCTGACGCCTGTCCCGACGCCTGCCGCCGGATCCCGTAAACTTCGCGTCCGTGAAGCTCTGGTGGGAGTTGATCATCGTTCTCGTGATCCTCAAGATCCCCGTCTTCTATGTCGGATGGGTCATCTGGTGGGCGATCAAGGCCGTGCCGGAGCTCGGGACCGAAGGGGGAGCCGAGGGCGTCAACTGGTCGCCATGGCGGCGGCCGCCGACGGCTAGCGGGCCGCCTGCACGATCGGCCCGCCGTGGCGACCGGCGGGCGCGGCCGCAAGGGCGGTCCCGCGCGGCGAGGCGCGAGGCGCGCATGCTGCGTGACGCGACGACGAGGAGCGGGAGCCAGTGATCGGCAGGGACCTCGCGGCGCTCGTGCTCATCGTCCTTGCGCTGGTCGCGGCCGTCGTCGAGCTCTTCTACAAGCCGTTCGGGATTGCGCTGCCGGCGCTCATCGTCACGATGGTCGGCATCTCGATCAGCGACAGGTACCGCCGGCTCGGTTTCTACGCGACGCTCGCGATCACCCTCGGCTTCCTGATCGGCGCCTCGTTCGCCGTCTGGGACTCCCGGCCGCTCTACTGACCCCGGCACGCGCGAGCGCGGGACGACGGGACGACACCCGCCGCTGATACAACAGGGAATCGACATGCACGACGTCGACGGCGTCAATGCCGGGTACGCACGTCTGCTCCTCGATGAGTATCTCGAGAACCCCGAAGCCGTTCCGGCGGAGTGGCGCGCACTCTTCGAAGCAGGCGACACGAGCCTCGTCCGGGAGCTCCCCGGGCTCGCTCGCCTGCTCGAGCACCTGCCCTCCGGCGGCGGCAACGGCCAGACGACCGTCGCGCCGCCCGCCCCCGCCGCTGCGCCCGCCCCCGCTTCCAGGCCAGGTCAGGTCGCCCCGCCCGCTTCGGGCACCCAGCAGCACGGTCTCGACGCCGAGCTGCTCGGCGGCGTCGCCGCGGCGATGGCCCTCGTCAAGGCACACCGGATGCACGGCCACCTCGCAGCGCACCTCGACCCGCTCGGGTCCGAGCCGATCGGCGACCCGGCGCTCGACCCGCTCCGCCTCGAGCCGAAGCTGACACTCGAGCTCCAGGCTCGGATCCCGGCGACCATCCTTCGCGTCCACGTCTCCGGCGACACCCTGGCGGAAGCGCTCCCGCGTCTGAAAGAGACCTACTGTGGGTCGATCGCCTACGAGATGGAGCACATCTCCGATCACGAGCAGCGCGTATGGCTGCGGAAGGCGATCGAGTCCGGGCGGTACCGCACACCGCTGATGCTCGAAGAGAAGCGCCGCCTCTATGACCGCCTCTGCGAGGTCGAGGAGATGGAGCGCTACCTGAGGCGCTCGTTCCTCGGGCAGAAGCAGTTCTCGCTCGAAGGCCTCGACGTCCTGATCCCGATGCTCGACGAGGCGATCGAGGCCGGCGCTGCGTCCGGCAGCCGCGAGGCGGTGATCGGCATGGCCCACCGCGGCCGGCTCAACGTGCTCGCACACACGATCGGCATGCCGTACGAGCAGATCATCCGCGAGTTCGAGGGAGAGCGCGCGATCGAGGTCGTCGCCGCCGACGCCGAGGGCGGGACCGGCGACGTCAAGTACCACCTCGGCGCCGAGGGCTCGCGCGAGACCGCTGCGGGCCCGGTCACCGTCAAGCTCGCTGCGAACCCGAGTCACCTCGAGGCCGTCAACCCGGTCGTCGAAGGGATGACCCGTGCCGACCAGACGGACCGCTCCTCCCGTGACGGCTCGCACGACCCCCGCCTCGCCCTGCCGATCCTGCTGCACGGCGACGCGGCGTTTGCGGGCCAGGGAATCGTCGCCGAGACCTTCAACCTCTACGCCCTCGAGGGGTACTCGACAGGCGGGACCCTCCACCTGATCACGAACAACCAAGTCGGCTTCACCACCGACCCTGCGCAGGGCCGCTCCACCCGCTACTCATCCGATCTGGCGAAGGGATTCGACACCCCGATCGTCCATGTCAATGCCGACGACCCGGAGGCCGCGATCTCGGCCGTCAGGCTCGCGCTCGCCTACCGCACGCGCTTCGGCCACGACATCGTCATCGACCTCGTCGGCTACCGCCGCTTCGGTCACAACGAACAGGACGAACCCGCCTACACCCAGCCGATCATGGCCGGCCAGATCGAGGATCACCCGACGGTGCGGGAGCTCTACGCGGCCCAGCTCGTGGGCGAGGGGCTCCTCGGCGAGGACGAGGCCCGCGCGCAGGTTGAGGCCGTCGCCGCCCGCCTCCACGAGGCCCACGACCGGCTGCGCGCCTCGTTCGGGCAGGCGATCCCGGCGAAGTCGCACGACGAGGCCGTTCCCGTCGCCGTCGCGAGCGCCGTCGAGACGGGTGTGAGCGAGAAGCGCCTCAGGCGCTTCACCGAGCAGCTCATGTCCGTCCCGGACGGGTTCACGATCCACCCGAAGCTCCTGCGGCAGCTCGAGCGCCGCTCGGCTGCCCTCGACGACGGTGGGATCGACTGGGGCCACGCCGAGTCGCTCGCCTTCGCCTCCCTCCTCCGCGAGGGGATCCCGGTCCGGCTCACGGGGCAGGACACCGAGCGCGGCACCTTCTCGCACCGCCACCTCGTCCTCCACGACGCGGTCACGGGCGAGATCGAGGTGCCGATGCAGAGGCTGAAGAACGCCCAGGCCTCGTTCGAGGTCTACAACTCGCCGCTGTCGGAGTACGCCTGCGTCGGGTTCGAGTACGGCTACTCAGCCGCCGCGCCCGAGGCGCTCGTCCTCTGGGAGGCGCAGTTCGGCGACTTCGCGAACGGGGCGCAGACGATCATCGACCAGTTCATCTCGAGCGGGCTCGCCAAGTGGCGCCAGACCTCACGGCTCACGCTTCTGCTTCCCCACGGCTACGAGGGCAACGGCCCCGAGCACTCGAGCGCCCGCCTCGAGCGGTTCCTGCAGCTCGCCGCGCAGGAGAACATCCGGATCGTGAACTGCACGACCTCGGCGCAGTACTTCCATCTGCTCCGCCGTCAGGCGCTCGACGCGGTCGCCCGGCCGCTCGTCGTGATGACCCCCAAGGGCCTGCTCCGCCTGAAGAGCGCCTCCTCGACGATCGATGACCTCGCCGAGGGCTCGTTCCGGCCGATCCTCGACGCCGACGTGCCTGACAAGTCCGCGATCCGACGTCTCGTCTTCTGCACCGGCAAGATCTACTACGACATCGTCGGCCACGAGGCCGCCGCCGAGGCCCACACGGTCGCCGTTGCACGGATCGAGCAGCTCTACCCGTTCCCGGTCGAGGCCGGCCGCGCCGTCATCGGCTCCTATCCGCTCCTCGACGAGATCGTCTGGGCCCAGGAGGAGCCGCAGAACATGGGGGCCTGGCGGACGATCCGCCACCGCCTCGAGGAGGCCGCGGCCGGTGTGCCCGTCCGGTACGTCGGGCGTCCGTGGCGAGCGAGCACGGCCGAGGGCTATCCGACCGCTCACGCGCTCGAGCAGGAGCGGATCGCCCTCGCAGCGATCTCTTAGACGGCGTGACGCGCGGGAAGGCCGCAGTGCCGCCGTGCCGGACGCATCGCCGAGACGATCCACGGCCCGTGCCGGCCCGCGAGCAGGAACGCACGCCGCTTCTGGTCGGGGGGGAGCCAGCGCCAGACGCTCCACAGGAGCGCGGCAGTCTCGAGCGACCGCGAACGCGGCTTCTCGCGCCTCAATTTCGGCATGTGAGCATTGTCACCGCTGGGACGCCTCCGTGTAAACCAGAAGCCCGCGAAGGCGTTACACTGATCGCAGTGCAGATCGAGCAGGAAGAAACACCCGAGGACACCAACTCGCTCTTCGCAGCGGTGATCCAGGAGCACCTGGAGCTCCGGCGGAGGAACGCGGCGCTCGAGCACGAGATGCCGCTCGAGCGCTACATGCCCGACGACCCGTTCGAGAACCATCCGCTCTTCAAGACCGAGGAGCAGGCACGGATCGAGGACACGCTCGACGGCGCCCAGACGATCGTCGACGAGCCCACCTCCCTCGAGTGGCCCGCCGCCTCCGAGGCCGCGTTCCCGGAGGAGCCGGCCGAGCCGGCGTCCGAGGAAGAGACGTCGAGCAGGCGTCCGACGAGGCTCTCTGGTCGCGCTCGCGCGACTTCGACTGGGGCGACTGACGACACCTGAGGCGCGGGCTACCCTTGGCTCGATGACCGAGCTGAGGACCGAGGCCCTCTACGCCCCGACGGGCGATCAGCCCGGCGCGATCGAGACGCTCGCCTCGGGCCTCCAGGCGGGCGAGCGCTACCAGACGCTTCTCGGCGCAACCGGCACCGGCAAGACCGCCACGATGGCGTGGATCATCGAGAAGGTCGGCCGGCCGGCGCTCGTGATCGCCCACAACAAGACGCTCGCCGCGCAGCTCTGCAACGAGTTCCGCGAGTTCTTCCCCTCGAACGCCGTCGAGTACTTCGTCTCGTACTACGACTACTACCAGCCCGAGGCGTACGTTCCCCAGGCCGACCTCTACATCGAGAAGGACAGCTCGCGCAACGACGACATCGACCGGCTGCGGCACGCAGCCACGTCGAACCTGCTCTCGCGGCGCGACGTGGTGATCGTCGCCTCGGTGTCGTGCATCTACGGGCTCGGCTCGCCGGAGGAGTACGAGCAGCGCGTCGTGTTCCTGAACGTGGGGGAGGAGCAGGACCGCGACCTCGTCCTTCGCAAGCTGATCGACATCCAGTACGTCCGCAACGACATGCTGCTCGGCCGCGGCCGCTTCCGCGTCAAGGGCGACATCCTGGAGCTTCAGCCCGCGTACTCGGAGACGGCCTACCGCGTCTCGTTCTTCGGCGACGAGGTCGAGGCGATCACCCACTTCGACCCGCTCACCGGCGAGGTGCTCTCGCGGCTCGACTCGGTGACGGTCTTCCCGGCGACCCAGTACGTCACCTCGCGGCCCACGGTCGAGCGCGCGGTGGTCGAGCTCCGCGCAGAGCTCGAGGCGCAGGTGAAGAAGTTCGAGTCCGAGGGGCGGATGCTCGAGGCGCACCGGATCCGCCAGCGCACCGAGTACGACCTCGAGATGATGCAGGAGCTCGGGTTCTGCAACGGCATCGAGAACTACTCGCGCATTCTCGACGGCAGGCCGCCCGGCTCCGCGCCGCACACGCTGCTCGACTACTTCCCCTCCGACTTCGTCGTCTTCGTCGACGAGTCGCACCAGACGATCCCGCAGATCGGCGGCATGTACGAGGGCGACCGGTCGCGCAAGCAGACACTCGTCGACTGGGGGTTCCGGCTTCCGTCGGCGCTCGACAACCGCCCGCTGCGCTTCGACGAGTTCCTCGCCAAGGTGCCGCAGCTCGTGATGGTGTCGGCGACGCCCGGTGGCTGGGAGCTCCGCCACTCGACGCGCGTCGCCGAGCAGCTGATCCGGCCGACGGGGATCGTCGACCCCGAGATCGAGCTTCGTCCGACCCGCAACCAGATCGACGACCTGCTCAACGAGATTCGGCGCCGCGAGGAGCGAAACGAGCGCACCCTCGTCACGACCCTGACGAAGAAGATGTCCGAGGACCTGACCGACTATCTCCTCGAGGCGGGCGTCCGGGCCAGATACCTGCACTCGGAGATCGACACGCTCGAGCGGATCCAGATCATCCGCGACCTCCGCCTCGGCGAGTACGACGTGCTCGTCGGCGTGAATCTCCTCCGCGAGGGGCTCGACCTTCCGGAGGTGTCGCTCGTCGCGATCCTCGATGCCGACAAGGAGGGCTTCCTGCGAGGACAGACCGCGCTCGTCCAGACGATCGGCCGGGCCGCGCGCAACGTCAACGGCACCGTGCTCATGTACGCCGACAAGCGCACCGAGGCGATCCAGTACGCCCTCGACGAGACCAGCAGGCGCCGGGCGAAGCAGCTCGCCTACAACGAGGAGCACGGGATCACGCCCTCGTCGATCTCGAAGGGCGTCTCCGACATCGCCGAGTTCCTCTCGCTCGACGCGCCGCACGTGCCGAAGCGAACCCGCCGCGGTCAGAAGGTCGAGGGGATGGACCGCCCCGAGCTCGAGAAGCTCGTCGTCACCCTCGAGGAGGAGATGTACACCGCCGCCGACGAGCTCCGGTTCGAGTACGCGGCCAAGCTCCGTGACGAGATCAAGGAGCTTCGGCGCGAGCTCGTCGCCTTCGACGAGGTCGCCACCTAGCGCTCTACCTACCTCGGGGATACGAGCGGGTCCCGGTGAGCGCCCACGCCACGCCGCTCCAGACGTACGCCTCGACCACGAGCTCGCTGCCCGTCTGCGCGGTGGACGAGGACGCCGCGCGCCTCGTGGGCCCGATTCGGGCGGGGCCGTCCCAGGCCCGGCGCGGTTGCGAGCACGCAGGCGGCGGTCTCGCCCGGGACTACCTCGAAGTCCCGGCGCTCGGCGATCGTCGTCTGATGCACGTGGCCGCCCAGGATCAGCTCTGCCCCCGCTCCCGCCAGGCGGCGGAGCACCTTGCCGCGATTCGACAGCGGCCGCTTCCGCGTCCGCCAGGGTGCGCCCGCCAGCTGATGGTGGAGCACGACGACCCTGAGCGTCCCGGGCTCGGCCGCCTCGAGCCGGGCGATTGCGCGGTCGAGATCGGGGCGGCGGATCCGCCCGCGCTGGTAGCCCCACGGCGTGACGGAGCTCAGCCCGACCACTTCGAGGCCCGGGTGCGGCGTGGACGGGATCGAGGCTCCAGTGGCGCTCGAACTCCCGGAAGGTGTGCAGCATCCGCGCGGGGGGAAGCATCGGGATGTCGTGGTTTCCGGGGACGACGAGAAGGGGCGGGCCGAGCGTGCGGAGGTACTGCGCGGCGGCCTCGTGCTCCGTCCGGTCGGCCGCGGTGGGTGAGGTCGCCGCTGGCGACGACGAGATCGGGCGCGACGCGCTCGACGAGCTCGGCGATAGCCCTCTCCAGGCCGGGGTCGTCGAGGCCGTTCCGCGCGCCGAAGTGGAGGTCGGACACGTGGAGGATGGTCGATGGCACCGTCGAAGCAGGCTACAGTGAGTGATGTGAAGAACGAGCCCGGCGGGGAGATCTTCGACGACCTCTATCTGGGGGTCAGGGCCGGGGGCGCCCGCCGCAAGAAACGCCGCGGCGAGCTGCTGACGGCCGAGGAGGCCGAGGCGCTCAGCCGCTGGGAACGCCTGTCCGCCTGGCGCAAGGGCGTAGCGGTCGGCGGCTTCGCGGCGGGCACGTTCGGGCTCGGCTTCACCCTCGGCGGCCTCGTCTTCGGCCGCTGGCGCAAGGCCTAGGCCCGAGAGCCAGAAGTAGGCTGCGTCGAGGCGAACGTCAGTTCGCCCGGTAGAATGGTCTCCACATGGCGGCCGACGAGCTCGTAGTCCACGGCGCCAGGGAGCACAACCTCAAGGACATCACCGTCCGGCTCCCTCGGCAGAAACTCATCTGCATCACCGGGCTCTCCGGCTCGGGGAAGTCGAGCCTTGCCTTCGACACGATCTACGCGGAGGGGCAGCGCCGGTACGTCGAGTCGCTGTCGGCCTACGCGCGGCAGTTCCTGCAGATGATGGAGAAGCCCGACGTCGACTCGATCGACGGGCTCTCGCCGGCGATCTCGATCGACCAGAAGACGACGTCTCGGAACCCGCGCTCGACCGTCGGCACGGTCACGGAGATCTACGACTACCTCCGGCTCCTGTACGCGCGCGTCGGGCGCCCGCACTGCCCGATCTGCGGCAAGCCGATCGCCGGGCAGGCGGTGGACTCGATCGTCGAGCAGATCCTCTCGCTCCCCGAGGGCACACGATTCACCGTCAACGCCCCGGTCGTCCGCGACCGGAAGGGCGAGTACCGCGACGTGTTCGAGAGCCTCCGCAACGAGGGGTTCACGCGGGTCAAGGTCGACGGCGAGCAGCACCTGCTCGAGGAGCCGCCGGCGCTCGACAAGAAGTTCAAGCACACGATCGAGGTGGTCGTCGACCGGCTCGTCATGAAGGACGACCTCCGCCTCCGGCTGACGCAGTCGGTGGAGACGGCGGTCGCTCTCGCCGAGGGCCTCGTCGGGATCGACCT
This sequence comes from uncultured Actinomycetota bacterium, assembly GCA_963738895.1. GTDB lineage: Bacteria > Actinomycetota > Thermoleophilia > Gaiellales > Gaiellaceae > PALSA-600. The sequence continues at coordinate 89,957 of CAVTYN010000006.1, read as the reverse complement.
GATCGACGGCGGTGAGAGCCTCGTGTACTCGGAGCGGTTCGCCTGCCCCGATCACGGTGTCTCGCTTCCGGAGCTCCAGCCGAGGATCTTCTCGTTCAACTCGCCGCACGGCGCCTGCCCGCGGTGCACGGGCCTCGGTGCGCAGCAGGAGATCGACCCCGACCTGCTCGTCCCGGACCCGAGCCTCTCGATCGACGAGGGCGCTCTCGTTCCGTGGGCCGTCGGAGGGCTCGAGCTTCTACGAGTCGGTGATCCAGGCGATCGCCGACCGCTACGAGATCCCGACCGACCGGCCGTGGCGGGAGCTCGACCGAGCAGCAGCAGGGATGGTTCCTGAACGGCACGGGCGGCGAGCGCATCTACGTCACGTATCGCAACAGGATGGGCCGCCGGCGGCGCCTACACCCTCGCCTTCGAGGGGATCGTCGCCTCGCTCCAGCGCCGCTATCGCGACACCGACAGCTCGACGCAGCGCGAGCGGATCGAGGAGTACATGTCGTTCCGGCCCTGCCCGGTCTGCAAGGGCGCGCGGCTCAAGCCCGAGGTGCTCGCGGTCACGGTCGGGGAGCGGAACATCCACGAGTTCACCCAACTTTCGGTCGCAGCGGCGCTCCGGTTCCTCGACGGCCTCGAGCTGAGCGAGACCGAGCAGCTGATCGGCGCGAGGATCGTGAAGGAGATCCGCGAGCGGCTCTCGTTCCTCGACAACGTGGGCGTGGGCTACCTGGCCCTCGACCGCGCCTCGGCGACGCTCTCGGGCGGGGAGGCGCAGAGGCTGCGGCTCGCGACCCAGATCGGCTCGCAGCTCGTCGGCGTCCTCTACATCCTCGACGAGCCGTCGATCGGGCTCCACCAGCGCGACAACGACCGGCTCATCGGCACGCTCGAACGGCTGCGCGACCTGGGCAACACCGTCATCGTCGTCGAGCACGACGAGCAGATGATGCGGAGCGCCGACTGGCTGGTCGACATGGGGCCGGGGGCGGGCGAGCACGGTGGTCACGTCGTCGCCGAGGGGTCGGCGGCCAAGGTCGAGCGGAACGGCAAGTCGGTCACAGGGCAGTTCCTCTCCGGCGCCCGCGGGGTCGCAGTGCCGGAGCGGCGCACCGAGGATCGCGGTCACTTCACGGTCCGCGGCGCCGCCCAGCACAACCTCAAGGGCATCGACGTCGAGTTCCCGGTCGGCCGCTTCATCGCGGTAACCGGTGTCTCGGGCTCGGGGAAGTCGACGCTCGTGAACGAGATCGTCTACAAGGCGCTTGCGAACCGTCTCCAGAGAGTGCGCGTCAAGCCGGGCGAGCACGAGAGCGTCGAGGGGATCGAGGTGTTCGACAAGGTGATCGAGATCGACCAGCGCCCGATCGGCCGCACGCCCCGCTCGAACCCGGCGACCTACACCGATCTCTTCACCCACATCCGCGAGCTCTACTCGCTGACGCCCGACGCGAAGGTGCGGGGCTACAGGCCCGGGCGATTCAGCTTCAACGTCAAGGGCGGCCGCTGCGAGACCTGCAAGGGCGACGGGCAGATCAAGATCGAGATGCACTTCCTGCCGGACGTCTACGTCCCCTGCGAGACGTGCAAGGGGCGCCGCTACAACCGCGAGACGCTCGAGGTGCGGTTCAAGGGGAAGACGATCGCCGACGTCCTCGAGATGTCGGTCGAGGAGGCGCTGCGCTTCTTCGCGAAGATCCCGAAGATCCGCCGCCGCCTGCAGACGCTCCATGACGTCGGTCTCGACTACATGACGCTCGGCCAGCCGGCGACGACGCTGTCGGGTGGGGAGGCGCAGCGGGTGAAGCTGGCCGCCGAGCTCGGCAAGGTCGCAACCGGCCGCACCCTCTACATCCTCGACGAGCCGACGACCGGCCTCCACTTCGCCGACATCGAGAAGCTGCTCGAGGTGCTCCAGCGGCTCGTCGACACCGGGAACACCGTCCTCGTGATCGAGCACAACCTCGACGTGATCAAGCAGGCAGATTGGCTCGTCGACCTCGGGCCCGAGGGCGGCGAGGCCGGCGGGGAGGTCGTCGCGACCGGAACGCCGGAAGAGGTCGCCGAGGTGGGCGAGTCGCACACCGGCGCGTTCCTGCGACCGCTCCTCGAGCGGCACGCCGTCGCCGCGGCGTAGCCTGGCCCGCGATGACCACGAGGCAGAAGCACCGGGTCTACTGGGGCCTGGCTCTGACGTGCCTGGCGCTGTTCGTCGCCGGGCTCGTCATCGGGTTCCAGGGTCGCCACAACGCGATCTGCCAGGACGGGCGGCCCCCTGTCCACCAGCGCGAGGATGCGATGGGGCAGGTCGAGTTCGTCTGTCACGACGGGAAGACCGTCACAAACTAGAGGCTTGCTGTGCGTGAGTGGTGGCTGCGAACGGTGCTGGTCCTGACCGCGCCGACCGCGGTGTTCGCCGCACTGCGGGACGACAGCCGCGAGACGGCGGCGAAGCGCGCCGAGCCCGTCCTGCTCATCATCTGGCTCGCCGGGATGGCCTACGTCCTCTCGACGAGGACGGCGGCGCATCTGATGGACGACAACGACTACGACGGGCTGCTGGTCGCGGTCTGGACGTTCCTCGCCGGCGGGCTCTTCGGGGCGTTCGGCTACTTCGCCCTCGGCGGTGCGCTCCACGGAGTGGACGTCGCCCTCGGCTCGCAGGGGTCGTACCGGCGAGCCCGCCACGTGCTTGCGTTCGCGGCGGTCCCGATCGCGTTGTCGCTCCTTCTCTGGCCGGTCGAGCTCCTGCTCTGGGGCGACGCGCTCTTCCACCAGGGCGGCGCCGATGCCGGAACGGGCGGGACGTTCTTCGAGGCCGTCAACCTCGGCCTGCTCGCCTGGGCCGGTGCGCTGCTCGTGATCGGCGTGCGCGCGGTCCACGGCTGGGGCTGGGGGCGCTCGGCCGTGGCGGCCGCAGTCCCCGGGCTCCTCGTGGCCGGGCTGCTCGCTCTCTAGCGGCGCTCGGCGAGCGCGGCCTCGAACTCGGCGAGCTCGGGCTCCGGGATCGAGTAGGTGTGCTGCTCCTCCGGGAAGGCCCCCGAGCGAACGTCGGCAACGTAGGCGCCGAGCGCCTCGCCGATCTCCTCGGCGATTCGCCCGTATTGCTTGACGAAGCGCGGTGCGGGCCCTTCGTACATCCCGAGGAGGTCGTGCCACACGAGCACCTGGCCGTCGCAGCCCGCCCCGGCGCCGATGCCGATCGTGGGAATCTCGAGGGCCTCGGTGATCCGCGCCGCGACCGGGCCGGGGACGGCCTCGAGGACGATCGCGAAGCAACCGGCGTCCTGCAGGGCCAGCGAGTCGTCGTAGAGGGCGAGCGCCGCGTTCGCCGTGCGGCCCTGCGCCCGGAAGCCGCCGAGCTTCGTCGCCGACTGGGGCGTCAACCCGACGTGGCCCATCACCCCGATGGAGGACTCGGCGATGGCACGTGCCCGAGACGCCATCCGGCCCGCACCCTCGAGCTTGACGCAGTCGGCGCCGCCTTCTTTCAACATGCGGACCGCGCTCGAGACGGCCTGCTCGTCGGAGCCCTCGTAGGAGCCGAACGGGAGGTCGCCGATCACGAGCGGTCGCCGGGCGGCGCGGGTGACGGCCCGGGCGAGGAAGATCATCTCGTCGAGCGTGACCGTGACCGTCGAGGCGTGCCCGAGCATGACCATCGCGGCCGAGTCGCCGACCAGCACGAGCTCGACCCCGGCCTCGTCTGCCAGCCGCCCGGCCGGGGCGTCGTAGGCGGTGACCATCGTGATCGGGTCGCCGCGGCGCTTCATCTCGCCCAGCTCGGGCAGGGCGAGCTTCCCGGGCGCCGGCAGCGACGGACCGGGCGCGCGGGGCCGTGTGCTCATTCCGTCCCCCCTTCCAGCAGCACGTTGTCGATGAGACGGGTCGAGCCGACCGTGGCGGCGACCGCGAGCGTAGGGCCGTCGAGGTCGGCGACGGCGACGTACTCGGGCTCTATCCCGGCCTCGGCGAGGATGGCGCGGGCGCGGGCCGGATCGTGCGTGGCGAGCGCGCGCGGGATCGCCAGTGCCCGCCACCGCTCTTCGGGCGAGAGCCGCCCGTTGCGCGAGGAGAGTGCCAGCCCGTCGGGGTCCCGCACGGTCGGCACGACGCGCAAGCCCAGCTCGAGGTTCAGGTCGCGCACGACCTGCTTCAGCACGGCGACCTGCTGCGCGTCCTTTCGCCCGAAATAGGCGAGGTCGGGCCTGACGATGGCGAAGAGCTTCACGCACACGGTGGCGACGCCCTTGAAGTGCTCGGGCCGTGCTTTGCCTTCCAGCCCGTCCGCGGCGCCTTCGGGCACGACCCAGGTCGCGAACCCGGACGGGTAGAGCTCCTCGGGGGTGGGGGCGAAGAGGATGTGCACGCCGGCGACCGTCGGCGGCGCGCTCGTCCGCGGCGAGGTCGCGTGGATAGCCGACGAGATCGGCGAGGTCGCCGAACTGCGCCGGGTTGACGAAGAGGCTCGCGACGACCGTGTCGCACTCCGCCTGCGCCTGCGCGAACAGGGCCAGGTGACCGGCATGGATCGCGCCCATCGTCGGGACGAGCCCGATTCGCCCCGTCCTCGCAGGGACGAGTGCATCGCGCACCTCGGCGATCGTCGTCACGGTCTTCATCTGTCGACTCCAGTTCCTCGCGGATACCGGGCAGTCAGATCATACCGCTGTCTCGTCCGCCGTCCGATGCCTGGAGCACCATCCTCCTCGTCAGATGCGCCACCGGAGCACTGGTAACCTGAGGCCGCGATGCCGATCTACGAGTACGTCTGCATGAGCTGCGAGTCGCACTTCGAGGAGCTCGTCCGCCACGACGAGACCCCTCGGTGCCCCGACTGCGACTCCGCGCAGGCCAAGCGTCAGTTCTCGGTTTTCGCGGCCCACGGCACCAGCAAGCAGCCGAGCCTCGGCGGCGCTCCGGCTCCTCGCGGCGGCTGCTGTGGCGGGGGCTGTGGCTGCGGCCATTGATGCACTGAGTGGCCACGCGGAGCTGGCCGCGCTGCGCGACGCCGTCTCGGGGTGCACGCGCTGCGTGCTGTCTGCGACACGGACGCAGGTCGTGTTCGGCTCGGGTTCGCCCGACGCCGACCTGATGTTCGTCGGCGAGGCGCCCGGCTTCCACGAGGACAAGCAAGGCGTGCCGTTCGTCGGCTCCGCCGGCCAGCTCCTCGACAAGCTCCTCGCCGGAATCGACCTGACCCGCGACGACGTCTTCGTGGCGAACGTGCTCAAGTGCCGGCCTCCCGGGAACCGCGACCCGCTGCCCGAGGAGATCGCCGCCTGCGAGAGCCACCTGTTCCGCCAGATCGCGCTGATCCGGCCGACGGTGATCTGCACGCTCGGGAACTTCGCGACCAAGCTCCTCTCCGGCAAGCCGGATGGGATCACCCGGGTGCACGGTCGCGAACAGGAGGTCGTCCTCGGCGGGACGAGTGTGCTCCTCTACCCGATCTTCCATCCGGCCGCGGCGCTCTACACCCCGCGGATGCTCGACGTCCTGCGGATCGATTTCGGACGGCTCCCCGAGCTGCTCGGCTCGAAGACCGCCCCGCCGGCCCCCGAAGACGCGGCGCCCGACGCCTGTCCCGGAGCCGGCGGCGGTTCAGCTCGGCCTGTTCTGAGGGGGTCCGCTACGGTCGCCTGCGTATGGGAGCTCGGCGCGCTTCGTGGCCGGCTCACCGGTGGGAAGAAGGTGAGCTCCGACTCGAGCGCCGCCTCCGAGTGCGCGTTCAGCTGACGAGCTCGGCGTCGGCGGCGGAGACCGAGGCGGTCGGCGCCCGCCTCGCGGCGCTGCTCGAGCCGGGCGACGTCGTCGGGGTGGCCGGCGACCTCGGCGCCGGGAAGACGACGTTCGTGCGCGGCGCCTGCCGCGCGCTCGGCGTCGACACCCCGGTGACGAGCCCGACGTTCACGATCGGCCACCGCTACGACGGCCGCGTCCCGGTGGCTCACCTCGACCTCTACCGGCTCGACGGGATCGGCGCCGAAGGGTGGGGCGATCTCGAGCCCTACTTCGATGGCACGATTTGCTTCGTGGAGTGGCCGGAGCACGCGGGCGGTTGGCTGCCGCCGCCCGTCGCGTCGGTTTCACTCTCCCACGTCGACCAGAATCATCGGAGCATCAGGATTCAGAGTGAGCACGATCTTCGCCTTTGACACTGCGACGCAGGTGACGAGTTGCGCGCTCATCCGCGACGGCGAGCCTCGCCGGGGAGCGGATCACCGAGGCGCGCTCGGTTCTGGCCGCCGCCGCCGATCTCGTCCGCGAGGCTGGGCTCGACCCCCGGGAGATCGATGCGCTCGTCGTCGGCACCGGGCCAGGCAGCTTCACGTCGATCCGCATCGGGCTCGCCACCGCCCGCGGCCTGGGTCTCGCGCTGGGCATCCCCGCAGCCGGGCGTCTCGACGTTCCTGGCTTTCGAAGGCGGGGCTCCGGTTCTCGACGCGAAGCGAGGACAGGTCTTCACGGAGGGACCCGCGGTGGGCTCGCCCGAGGACCTCGATGTGGACGGCCGCCGGCTGCTCGGCGACGGCGCTCTCCGCTATCGCGACCTCTTCGAGGCCGCGGGCGCCGAGGTGCCGCCGGACGGAGATCCCTCCCACCTGCCGGCAGCCCGGCTCCTCGTCGCCCACGCCGAGTCCTTCGTCCCTGCCGAGGAGCTCGAGCCCCTCTATCTCCGCGCCCCCGACGCAGCGCTGCCACGGTGACGGCGATCGCGATCGAGATCCGCCCGCTCGGCCTCACCGACCTGTCGGCGATCGAGTCGATCGAGAAGCGCGCCTATCGCACGCCGTGGTCGCGCTCGATGTTCGCCTCGGAGCTCGCGAAGGCCAGCTCGATCTGCCTCGGCGCCTACGAGGGCGACAGTCTCGTCGGCTATGTCGTCAACTCGCGCTACGTCGACGCGTGGCACGTGATGAACGTGGCCGTCGACCCCGACGTCCAGCGCCACGGCATCGCGACGCGTCTGCTCGAGCGGCTGTTCGAGCTCACGCGCGACGACCAGCGCCGCGGCTACACGCTCGAGGTTCGCGTCTCGAACACCGACGCGATCGCCCTCTACGAGAGCCTCGGCTTCGCCCGCCAGGGCATCCGCCGCGCCTACTACACCGACAACCGCGAAGACGCCCTGATCATGTGGCGCGACCCCGAGCCATTTGGCTGACGCCAAATGGCTAGTTGGGGCGCTGGGGTTCCCACTGGCGATCGAGTGCATCCTCGAGTGCGGCGGCACGTTGCGGACCGACGCCGGCGACGCGCTGCCATGTCTCCGGGTCTCCTGAGAGCACGGCGCGGAGCGAACCGAAGGCTTCGAGTAGGGAGCGCGCCGTCCTGGTCGAGATACCCGCAACCGATGCAAGCATCGCCTCGGCCGGCATCACGCCGCGCGGCCGCTTGGGCCGTTGCGAGTACGCGGGGCGGTCTCGAACGAAGCCCCGCTGACGTCGTCCCGCTAGTCCGGCCAGCCATTGGGCCGTATCTCCTGGGTCAATCGAGCGAATGAGATGGATGCCGAGATCGGAAGCCGCGAAGCACAGGCCCCGAAGCGCGTCGGGCCGAATTGACCCTTTGTAGAGATCGGGTCCTTCGATCAGGAGGAACGGCGACCTGGCCGCATCCCGGATCCGGCCCATCTGCGGCCAGAAGCGGCCGCTCACGATCGATCCGTGGAGGTCGGCGACGGACTTCCGCTCGACCAGGGTTCCTGCCCCGCAGTGGTAATCCCCGGCTGGCAGGCACGTGCGAATCACCGTCAGTCCGAGCTTTTCCAACTCGGCAGGGACCCCCGACAGCTCCTCGTTGAAATCCGCATGGACGACGAGCACGGGCCCAGCGTCACCGCAAACTCGTGCCGTTACTGTGACGGTTGTGCAACCGCCGACGGCAACTAGGCCATTTCGCGCCAGCGAAATGGCCATCCTCGGTATCGAGACGTCCTGCGACGAGACCGCTGCAGCGGTCGTGACAGGGCACGGGGAGATCCGGTCGAGCATCGTCGCCTCGCAGGCCGAGCTTCACGCGGCGTACGGGGGTGTCGTGCCGGAGATCGCTTCGCGGCGGCATCTCGAGCTCGTCTCGCCGGTGATCCGCGAGGCACTCGGCGAGGCGGGGTCGTCGCTCGCCGACATCGATCTCGTGGCGGTGACGGCCGGGCCGGGGCTGATCGGGGCGCTGCTCGTCGGTGTGTCGGCGGCAAAGGGGCTCGCCTGGGGGAGCGGGTTGCCGCTCGTGCCGGTGAACCACCTGCACGGCCACGTCGCAGCGCTCTTCCTCGAGCCGCAGGCGCTCGAGCCGCCGTTCACCGCCCTGCTCGCAAGCGGCGGCCACACCATGCTCCTCGACGTGCGCGACCGCGACTGGGGGTCGATGAGGGTGATCGGCTCGACGCTCGACGACGCCGCCGGCGAGGCGTTCGACAAGGGCGCGCGCCTGCTCGGGCTCGGCTATCCCGGCGGCGCCGAGATCGATCGGCTCGCCCGGGAAGGCGACCCCGAGGCGTACCCGTTCCCGATCGCGCGGGTGCCGGGGCTCGACTTCTCGTTCTCGGGGCTCAAGACCGCGCTCCTCTATGCCGTGCGCGACCTGGCCCCCTCGGAGCTGGACGCGCGCCGCGCCGACCTCGCGGCGAGCTACCAGCGGGCGATCGTGCGCGCTCTCGTCGAGCGGATCGAGGCGACCGGCGCGGACACCGTCGCGATCGTGGGCGGCGTTGCCGCGAACTCGGAGCTCCGGGCCTCGCTCCCGCAGGCCCATGCGGCTCCGCTCCTGCTGTGCACCGACAACGCTGCGATGATCGCTTCGGCAGCGCGATTCACGGAGCCCGTCCCGGCGGCCGAGTACCTTGCGCTCGATGCGTTTGCTTCGACGCCCTGAGGTTCGCATCTTCGCCCTCGTGGCGATCGGCGTCGCCGCATGGCTCACCGTTCGTCACTCGTCCTCCTCCACGCCTCCCGCCGCGAAGCCCGCGCCGGTCTCCTGGATCGGGCTCGTCAACCAGGCGCGCCCGGCCGTCGACACCGCCGGCCGGGTGATCGTCGTCCTGAAGACCCCGTCGGTCGCCCAGCACGTAGCCGCTGCGCGGATCGCGACCGGGCAGGCCGAGCGGCGCTGGACGGCCGAGGCCTACGCGGCGCAGCAGCAGGTCCTGATCCAGCTCGCCCGTCACGGCTTCAGCATCCGCCCCGACTACACGTACGCCCGCGTCCTCGACGGGTTCGCGGCCGACCTCGACCCGCGGGCGATCGCGCTCCTCCAGCACAACCCGCAGATCGCCGGGGTCTATCCCGTCCGCGTCGCCTACCCCTCCGCGATCTCGGCCTTCGCCCTCGGCGGGCGTCGGGCCGGGGATCGTGTTGTCTCGCTTCGACGGCGCCGGCCTCCGCATCGCGCTCCTCGACACGGGAGTCGACCTCGGCCATCCCTATCTCGGAGGCAGGGTCGAGCCGGGGATCGATGTCGTGACCGGGACCGCGGACGCTCGCGCCCAGCCGAACCCGCAGGGCTCGGGCCAGATCGAGCGGCACGGCACCGAGCTTGCAGGCGTCCTGGTCGGTTCGGGGGGACCGCGTGGGCTCCACGGCGTCGCGCCCGGAGCATCCGTGCTGCCGATCCGCGTCGCGGGCTGGCAGGCGACGGCAACCGGAAGGGACGCCGTCTACGCCAGGAGCGACCAGATCATCGCCGGTCTCGACCGCGCCGTCGATCCCAACGGCGACGGCGACGCCCACGACGCCGTCCGGATCGCCCTGCTCGGTGTGTCGGAGCCGTTCGCGTCGTTCGCCGACAGCCCCGAGGCGCAGGCGGTGGAAGGGGCGATGACCCTCGACACCCTCGTCGTCATGCCCGCAGGGAACGACGGCGCGGCCGGTCCGCTCTTCGGGTCGATCGCAGGCCCCGGCGGGGCGGCTGCCGCCCTCGTGGTCGGAGCGACCGACTCGCGACCCTCCACCTCGACCGCGAGGGTCGTGTTCCACCAGGGCGTGGCGACGCTCGCCGACGCGACGCTGCCGTTCCTGGGGACGGTGACCCCTGCTCGGCCGCTCCGGCTCACCGTCGCGGTCCCCGGCGCCTCGGGCGCCCTCCACGGCAAGGCCGCGCTCGTCGCGGCCGGCTCGAACCCGGCTGCCACGGTCCGTGCCGCGGAGGCTGACGGCGCCGCGGCGGTGTTCCTCTACGGCAGGTCGATGCCGGCGGGCTCGCTCACCACCGCGAGCCGTCCCGGTCATCGGTGTCGCGGAGAGCACCGCCGCACTGGTCGTCGCCGCGGTGCGGCATCACTTCCTGATCGAGGTCGCTGCCGGCCGCGCGGCAACGAAGCCGAACGCCGACGCCGGGCGCCTGACGGCCTTCTCCTCGCGGGGCCTGACCCTCGGCGGGCTCCTCGCGCCGGAGCTCTCCGCACCGGGCGTCGGCATCGCCACCTCCGACCCCTCGACCGCCGACGGGGAGCCGGAGTTCACCTCGGTGACCGGGACGAGCGTCGCAGCAGCCGCCGCTGCCGGTTCCGCGGCGCTCCTCGCCGAGGCGCGGCCGGGGCTGTCCGCGGTCGACCTCGCAAGCCTGCTGACCGGCTCGGCCTCCCGCACCGGTGCGGCGCCGGCTGCGGGCGGGGCGGGCGCCGTCGATCCCGGCGCGAGCGCCGCGGGCGAGGTCGCGGCCTCCCAGACGACGCTGTCGTTCGGTCCCTGGAACGGATCGGGCTGGCACCAGTCCCGAACGGTCACGGTCCACAACGTCTCGAGCCGGCCCCTCACCGTCGTGCTCGCGTCGAGCTCGCGCCTCGTCGCGGCCCGGCCGGCCTCGGTCGAGCTGCGCCCGGGGCGGAGCGCAGCCGTCAGAGTGACGGCGCAGGCCTCCAGACGGCCTGCCCTCGCCGTCGTGACCGGTGTCGTCACCGTTCGTCCCGCCGGCTCCCAGGCGCTCCGGATCCCGTGGGTGATCGTCTTTCGCCCCTACCGGGGCCCGCTGATCGGGCCGGCAGGCGATCTCGCCGCTCTCGTTCTCCCCGTCCGAGTCGAAGCCCGCGACGCTGACGGTCGTCGCAGGCCGGATCATCGGCGGCAGCGTCGTCGAGATCGTGCCGGTCGCACGCCTCGACGTCGCGCTCTACAGCTCGAGCGGTGCGTTCCTCGGCCTGCTCGCGACCGTCCCCGACCTGCTGCCCGGCACCTACAGTTTCGCGGTCACGGGGCGAGGCCCCGGCGGCGCGGTCCTCGAGCCTGGTGCGCTACGAGATCCGCCTCGCCGCCTGGCCGACCCTGCGCGGCCCGCCGACGAGGGACAAGATCCGCTTCCGGATAGGGCTGAGGCGTGTCGACGACGACCGAGAGCCCCTTCGCGATCGCCCGGGAGCAGCTCGCGAACGTCGCCGAAGCCTTCGGCATCGACGACGATCTGGTTGCGATCCTCGGCGCGTGCAAGAAGGCCGTCGAGGTCTCGATCCCGACGCCATGGACGACGGGTCGGTGCACGTCTTCACCGGCTGGCGGGTCACCCACAACATCGCCCGCGGCCCGTCGAAGGGCGGTCTCCGCTATCACCCGGGCGTCGGCCTCGACGAGGTCAAGGGCCTCGCGATGTGGATGACCTGGAAGTGCTCGCTCATGAACCTGCCGTTCGGCGGCGCCAAGGGAGGCGTGGTCTGCGATCCGAAGCAGCTGTCGCCGGGCGAGCTCGAGCGGTTGACCCGCCGCTACACGTCGGAGATCGTCAACGAGATCGGCCCCGAGCGCGACATCCCGGCTCCGGACGTCGGCACGAGCCCCGCCGTGATGGCGTGGATCTTCGACACGTACTCGATGAACCGCGGCCACTCGGTCCTGAGCGTGGTCACCGGCAAGCCGCTCGCGGTCGGCGGTTCGCTCGGTCGCGTCGAGGCGACCGGACGCGGCGTCTTCTTCTGCCTCGAGGAGACGCTCGCGCGCCGCGGCGAGGCGATTGCAGGGCAGAAGATCGCGATCCAGGGATTCGGGAACGTCGGCTCCCTCTTCGCCCGTTTCGCCGCCGACGCCGGCGCGGTCATCGTCGCCGCGTCCGACTCCTCCGGCGGCCGCTACGACGAGAGCGGCCTCGACGTCGCAGCGCTCGCGGCCCACAAGGCCACCGGCGGGAGCCTCGCCGACGCGCCCGGCGGGGAGCCCCTCACGAACGAGGAGCTCCTCGCGCTGCCATGCGACGTCCTCGCACCCTGCGCACTCGAGCTCGTGCTCTCCGAGGCGAACGCGGACGGGGTGAAGGCAAGGATCGTCCTCGAGGGCGCGAACGGCCCCACGACCCCTGGTGCGGACGCGATCCTCGAGGGCAACGGCGTGCTGGTCGTCCCTGACATCCTCGCGAACGCGGGCGGTGTCGTCGTCTCGTACTTCGAGTGGGTGCAGGGCCTCCAGGAGCTCTTCTGGACGGAGGGCGAGGTGAACGAGCGCCTGCGAGCGATCGTCTCGAACGCATTCGACGAGACCTGGGACATCCACGAGTCGCGCGGCGTCTCGATGCGTGTCGCCGCGTACGGCCTGGCCGTCTTGCGAGTCGCCGAGGCGACCACGATCCGCGGGCTCCACCCCTGAGCGCCACCGTCTCGCTCTACTCCGCCCGCGACTGCCACCTCTGCGAGCGGGCGCGCGACGAGCTCGGTGCGCTCGCCGCAGAGCTCGGCTTCGAGGTCGACGAGATCGACATCACCGGGAGCCCCGAGCTCGAGCGGCGCTACCGGGAGTGGATCCCGGTGATCGAGGTCGGCGGCGAGCGGGTCTCCGTCTACCGGGTCGAGCGGGCGGCACTGCGTCACAAGCTCGGCCTCGAATGACGAGTTCGTGACAAACCGAATGCTGTGCTCGAGCCTTCCGGCACAATCCCTCGTTCATGTTGCAAAGTCAGCCGGAGGGAGCGCGCCCGTTCGAGAATCGCGTCGGAGTGGGCGTCGCTGCGCGACTCTCCCGCTACCTCCAGGTGCTGACGCAGGCGAAGAAGATGGGGAAGGAGCGCATCTCCTCGCAGGAGATCGCCGACTACACGAACATCAACGCGACGCAGATCCGGCGCGATCTCTCGAACTTCGGGAAGTTCGGCAAGCGCGGCGTCGGCTACTCGATCGACGGCCTGCTCGCCGAGATCCGCCGGATCCTCCGCACCCAGGGGCAGCACAACATCGCGCTCGTCGGCGCAGGCCGCCTCGGCCACGCGATCGCCGGCTCGTCGATCTTCGGCGAGCACGGGATCACGATCGCGGCGATCTTCGACGTCGACGAGCGGATCGTCGGCCGCCCGATCGGGGAGACCGACGTCAGCCCGTACGCCCGGCTCAAGGACGTCGTTCACGACAAGAACATCGTCGTCGGCGTGCTCGCCGTCCCGGCATCCGCCGCCCAGCAGTGCGCGGACGACCTCGTCGATGCAGGCGTGAAGATCATCTTCAACTACAGCGAGGCGCTCCTCGACTGCCCGCCCGACGTCACCGTGCACACCTCGAACCCCGTGGTCGAGCTGCTCCACGCCCTCTATTTCCATCTGACGTAATGAGAATTCACCTCTGGCACGGCTACCTGCTCGGGGGGACCGGTTCGAACGTCTACACCAGAGCATTGGCGCGGGAGTGGAGCCTCGCAGGGCACGAGGTGACGGTGGTCTGCCAGGAGCGCGATCCCGGCCGGTACGACCTCGCGGGCGCCGAGGTCGTCAGGCCGGAGCTGCCGGGAGGCTTGCTGCCCGTGTTCGTGCTCGACCGCTACGAGGGGCTCGAGCCGCGCCTCCTCCAGGACTTCACGCCCGCCGAGGGGGCGGCCTACGTCGAGGCGAACGTCGCCGCCCTTCGCGACCTCGGCCCCGCCGGTCTCATCTTCACGAACCACGTCCTGATGGGCGGAGCGGTCGGCGCGCGTCTCGGCGGGCCGTTTCGAGTCAAGGCGCACGGCTCCGAGCTCGAGTACTCGATGCGCGGCCGGCCCTGGCTCGAGCGGTGGGGAAGCGACTGCCTCGCAGCCGCGGAGGCGGTCTACGTCGGCTCGGCCCACATCCGCCGCGTCGTCGAGGAGGTGACGGGGGCCGTCGAACGCATCGTCGAGGTACCGCCCGGCGTCGACGTCGACGAGTTCCGCCCCCGGGACCGGGACGAGGCGCTCGCCGACCTGCTCGCCGAGGCCCGCGCCGACCCGCCGAACCCCGGGAACGCGGAGGAGCGGCTGCCCGACGAGGGGAACGCGGAGCGCCTCGGGGCCTTCCTCGAAGGCGACGAGCCGACCATCGTGTACTTCGGGAAGCTGATCGAGAACAAGGGCGTCCATCTGCTACTCGAGGCGCTCGACGGGCTCGACGCGCGTGCGGTTGTCGTCGGGTTCGGCGACTACCGGGGCGAGCTCGAGCGGCAGGCCCGCGGCCGCGTCCTGTTCACCGGTCCGTTCGAGCACCGCCACCTGTCGCATCTGCTTCCGCTTGCGGATGCGGCGGTCGTGCCCTCGATCTTTCCCGAGGCCTTCGGGATGGTCGCCGCCGAGGCCGCCGCGTGCGGCTGCCCGCCGCTCGTGGCCCGGCACAGCGGTCTCGCCGAGGTCGCCGACGGTCTCGCGGAGGAGTACCCGGCGAAGCTCCGGCATCTGACCGCGTTCACCTCCGGCGACGTCGCCGACCTGCGCGCCACGCTCGCCGAGCTGATCGCCCTTCCGGCCGCCGACCGCGAGCAGATCCGCGCTGCGGCGCGCCGGGCCGTCGTCGCCCGCTGGTCGTGGGCCGGCGTCGCATCGCGGCTTCTCGCGCCCGTCGCGTAGCCTTCCCCCGCCATGGGCGAGGAACAGCACCTTTCGGCCGAGGAGCAGCTCGCCACCGCCCGGGCGGCGTTCGAGGGCGGCACCGATTTCACGGTCGCGGTCGAGGAGGAGTTCGCGGTGCTCGACGCCGAGACCCTCGGCCTCGTGAACCGCTTCGAGGAGGTTCAGGCCGCCGCGGCCGGGACGGAGGTCGAGCCGCACCTCGTGGGCGAGCTGATCGCGTCCGAGGTCGAGGTTCGCACCGGCAAGTGCAGCGACTTCGAAGAGGCCGCAGCCGCGATGGGCGAGCGCCGCTCGCAGCTCCAGGCGATCGCGCGCGACCTCGGTCTCGCGCTCGGGGCGACCGGTACGCACCCGTGGGCCCGCTGGCAGGACCAGCGGATCATCGACACGCCGCACTACCGCCGCAACGACGAGCTCCTCCGCTACGTCGCGTGGCGCAACAACACCTTCGGCCTGCACGTCCACGTCGGGATCCGCGGCGGCGACCGCGCGATCGCCGTACAGAACGCGGTGCGCTGCTACCTGCCCGAGCTGCTCGCGCTCTCTGCCAGCTCGCCGTTCGTCGAGGAGGTCGACACCGGCCTCCATTCCGCGCGGACGCAGACCTTCACCCGGGCCTTCCCGCGCTGCGGCATCCCGGACGCGTACGTCGGCTGGCAGGGGTTCGAGGACTACGTGTCGTTCCTGTACCGCACCGGCTCGATCACCGAGCACACCCAGCTCTGGTGGAGCGTCCGGCCGCACCTCGCCTACCCGACCGTGGAGATCAGGATCGCCGATGCGCAGCCCGAACTGGCGGAGGCCCAATCGCTCGCGGCGCTCTCCTACGCGCTCGCCGCGCGCTGCGCGAGGGCGGTCGACGAGGGCGAGCCGCTGCCCGACGTGCCGCACCGCCTGCTCGAGGAGAACATGTGGCGGGCGATCCGGTGGGGGCTCCCGGGCGAGCTGATCGACTTCGATCGCGGCGAGCCCGTGCCCGCACGCGCCCGGATCGAGGCGCTCATCGACTGGGTCGCGCCCGTGGCCGAAGAGATCGGCGCTGCAGCGTTCCTGGCGATCCCGGCGGCGAACTCCGCCGAGCGGCAGCGCACCAGGTGGCAAGATGGGGCGACGTTGGCGCAGATCTACGCGATGGAGGGGATCGCCGGTGAGCGAATCGGTTGACGAGCACGACGAGAACGAGGAGATCGACGGGGACGCCGAGGCCGAGGAGATGGACGAGGCGCTCGCCGAGATGCTCGAGACGATCAGGCAGGCGGACGTCGCCCCCCTCATCCTCTCGACCATCTCGACCTTCGCGTCGGTCGCCTACGGCAAGCTGGACGCGAACGACCTCCCCCAGGCGAAGACGGCGATCGACGTGATCGATGCCCTCCTGCCGCTTCTCACCGACGAGGTCGACGACGACATCCGGCGCGACTTCGGCCAGGCGTTGACGAACATGAAGCTCGCTTACGCCAACGCCGTCGGGGCGGCTGAGTAGAATCCCGCCCGCGCCGAACTCTTTTCGGCGCTCGACTTTTCAAGGCCCAGGAGCAGGAGGAATATGGACTGGTTCATGCATCACGCCGTGCTCGTCGCACTCGTGGGAGCTGGCGTCGCGGTGGCCTACGGAGCGTGGCTGACCGTCTGGCTTCTCAAGCAGCCCGCGGGCAACGAGCGCATGCGCGAGATCGCGAGCGCTGTGCAGGAAGGAGCCTCGGCATACCTGAAGCGGCAGTACATGACGATCGCGGCTGTCGCGGTCGTGCCGTTCGTGCTGCTCGGGGTGTATAACAAGCTCGGCTGGGGCGCTGCGTTCGGGTTCCTGATCGGAGCGCTGCTGTCGGCGTCGGCGGGCTTCATCGGGATGAACGTCGCCGTCCGTTCGAACGTGCGCACGGCCGAGGCCGCGCGCGACGGGGTGGCGCCTGCGCTCAAGGTCGCGTTCCGCGCCGGCTCGGTCACCGGGCTCCTCGTCGTCGGGCTCGGGCTGGGCGGCGTCGCCGGGTACTACTGGTTCCTCACCGCCGGGCTCGACAACACGCCGGTCTCGGCGATCCACGACCTCATCGGGCTCGCCTTCGGCGGCTCGCTGATCTCCGTCTTCGCCCGCCTCGGCGGCGGCATCTTCACGAAGGCCGCCGACGTCGGCGCCGACCTCGTCGGCAAGATCGAGGCCGGGATCCCCGAGGACGACCCGCGCAACGCGGCAGTGATCGCCGACAACGTCGGCGACAACGTGGGCGACTGCGCCGGCATGGCCGCCGACCTGTTCGAGACCTACGCGGTCACCGCCGTCGCAGTGATGCTGCTCGGCACGGAGTTCGGGCTCCCGGCGGACAAGCTCTACCTCTACCCGCTGGCCCTTGGCGGCGTCTCCGCGATCGCCTCGGTGCTCGGCACGTTCTTCGCGCGTCTGGGCAAGGGCGAGAACGCCATCATCGGCGCGCTCTACAAGGCCGTGCTGGCGGCAACGCTCCTCTCGGCCCTCGGCTTCATCCCGGTCACGAAGGCCTTCGAGACCGCCGCGTACAGCTTCAAGGACCTGTACATCTCGGCACTGATCGGCCTCGTCGTCACGTTCCTGCTCGTCGCGATCACCGAGTTCTACACCGGCACCCGCTGGGCTCCCGTCAAGAGGATCGCGAAGGCGTCGGTGACCGGCCACGCGACGAACATCATCGAGGGTCTCGCCGTCGGCATGCAGGCAACGGCAGCGCCGGTGATCGTCATCGCAGCCGGGATCCTCGTGGCGAACCACTTCGCCGGGCTGTACGGGATCGGCGTCGCCGTGATGGCGCAGCTCTCGATGACCGGCCTCATCGTCGCGCTCGACGCGTTCGGCCCCGTCACCGACAACGCGGGAGGCATCGCGGAGATGGCCGACCTGCCCGAGTCGGTGCGCGGCGTCACCGACCCGCTCGACGCGGTCGGCAACACGACGAAGGCGGTGACGAAGGGCTACGCGATCGGCTCCGCCGCTCTCGCGGCTCTCGTCCTCTTCGACTCCTACACGACGGGGCTCAAGGAGAACGGCCTCTCGACGACGTTCAGCCTCTCCGATCCGTGGGTCGTCGCCGGCCTGTTCATCGGCGGGCTGATGCCGTTCCTGTTCGCGTCGCTTGCGATGGAGGCCGTCGGGCGGGTCGGAGGTGAGGTCGTCCAGGAGGTGCGGCGGCAGTTCCGCGAGCACCCGGGGATCATGGAAGGGACAGAGCGGCCCGAGTACGGCCGCGCGATCGACATCGTCACCGGCTCCGCGATCAAGTCGATGCTGCTGCCGGCGCTGATCCCGGTGCTGTTCCCGATCGTGGTCGGGCTGATCAGCGCCCGCATGCTCGGCGGCCTGCTCGTCGGCACGATCGTGACCGGTCTCTTCCTCGCGATCTCGATGACCGCGGGCGGCGGGGCCTGGGACAACGCGAAGAAGTCGATCGAGGACGGCGCCTATGGCGGGAAGGGCTCGGAGGCCCACGCCGCTGCCGTTACGGGCGACACCGTCGGTGACCCGTACAAGGACACGGCGGGCCCGGCGATCAACCCGATGATCAAGATCACGAACATCGTCGCGATCCTGATCATCCCCCTCATCGTCTCGATACACACCTGAACCCGGCGGGAGGGGGCGGTCGCCGCCGCCCCCTCCGGCTCACGCTTGTAGGTTCCCCCCGTGCCCAGACGTAGGCAGTCCCACGCGCTCGAGCGGGTTCTCGGCACGCCCGCACTCTTCGCGACCGCCTATGGGAACGTCGGTTCCTCGATCTACTACGCGCTCGGCGTCACCGCGGCGATCGCGCTCGGGCTCACGCCGCTCGTCTTCATCGTCTCGGGCGTGATCTTCGCGTGCACCGCCGCCAGCTATGCGGAGGGGACCGTGAACTTTCCCGAGGCCGGCGGCTCGTCGAGCTTCGCGCGCCATGCGTTCAACGAGCTCGTCTCGTTCGGGGCCGCCTGGGCGCAGATGCTCAACTACATCATCACGGTCGCCATCTCGGCGTTCTTCGTGCCGCACTACCTCTCGATCTTCTGGGAGCCCCTGAAGACGAACCCCTGGGACATCATCGTCGGGATCCTGGTGGTCGTGCTCCTCGTCGGGATCAACATCATCGGGGTGAAGGAGGCGGCGACGCTCAACGTCGGCCTCGCGGTCGTCGACTTCGCCACGCAGCTCGCCCTGGTCGTCCTCGGGTTCGTGCTGATCTTCGACCTGCACGTCCTGAGGGCGAACGTTCACTGGGGCGTGGCGCCGACCTGGTCGCAGTTCGCGCTCGCGATCCCGGTGGCGATGATCGCGTACACGGGGATCGAGACCGTGTCGAACCTGGCCGAGGAGGCGCGCGACCCGAGGCGCACGATCCCGGGCTCGATCCGCCTCGTCGCGATCGCCGTCTTCGCGATCTACTTCACGTTGCCGTTCGTCGCGCTGTCGGCCCTGCCGGTCTACCAGGACTCGAGCGGCAACTACGTGACGAAGCTCGGCCTGCCGCCGGAACAGGGCGGGTTCGAGAACGACCCGGTGCTCGGGATCGTCCAGAACCTAGGCCTCCACGGCGCGTTCCTGTCGGCCGCGAAGATCTACGTCGGCATCCTCGCCGCCACGATCCTCTTCATCGCGACGAACGCCGGCGTGATCGGCGCGTCGCGCATCACCTACTCGATGTCAACCCACCGGCAGCTGCCCGAGCGGTTCAGGCGGCTGCACCCGAAGTTCAAGACGCCGTGGCTGTCGCTCATCGTGTTCGCCGGGTTCTTCGCGATCCTCTTCATGCTCCCCGGCAACGTCGACTTCATCGGGCGGATGTACGCGTTCGGCGCGATGCTCTCGTTCACGATCGCCCACGCGGCGGTCATCCAGATGCGACGGAAGCCTCCCGCGGTCGAGGTGCCCTACCGGGTCCGGTTCAACCTGAGGATCGGGAAGGTGAACTGGCCCGTGTTCGCGGTGATCGGGGGGTTCGGCACCGGGCTCGCGTGGCTCGTGGTCGTGAAGCAGGACCCCGCAACGAGGTACGCCGGGCTCGGCTGGCTCGCGGCCGGCTTCGTCTTCTACTACTTCTACCGCCGCCGGCTGGGGATCCCGCTCAGAGAGACGGTGCTCGCGCCTCTTCACTTCGGGCCGGCCGTCGCGCTCGAGTACCGCGCGATCCTCGTGCCGATCGTGTCGGGCCGGGAGGCGCACGAGGCGATCGACCTGGCGGCGCGCCTCGCCGCCGAGCGCAGCTCCACGATCGTGGCGCTCCGCGTGATCGTCGTGCCGCTCGAGCTGCCGATCGACACGAACATGGACGCGGAGGAGGCCGAGGCGGACCGCCTCCTCGACGACGCCCGTCTCGCCGCTTCCGCCTACGGCGTCAGGACGATCGACCGCATCGTCAAGGCCCGGAATGCCGGCCGGGCGATCGTCGAGGAGGCCGAGCGCCGCGGGTCGGAGATCGTCGTTCTGGGCGCCCCCCGCCTGCAGCATCGCGCGATCTTCGGCAAGACGGTCGACTTCGTCCTCAAGAACGCACCCTGTCGGGTCATGGTCGCCGCCGGGAAGAGGGCCGCATGAGCCACGACGTCACACGCTCGTCACGTTCGCCTGGCACCGGAAAACGGCGGCCTGAGCGGGGAATGTTCGTTTCTCGCCACGGTTTCGCTTCGGGTGCCTGGCACCGGACATCTCGGCACCTGGGATGTCGGCACCTGGCATGTCGGCACCTGGCATGTCGGCTCCCTGTATGTCCGGCACGGACGTGGGCGTGAGGGTCCACGCCACGATGACGCTGGTGCTCTCGGTCGTGATGATCGGGCTCGGCGTGGCACTCGTCGTGCGCACGCTGGCGGTCGGGGGCGGTCAGGTCGGGGTCCTCGTCGGGCTCCTGTTCGTGGGGCTCGGAGCCGGCCGCTTCTACCTCACCCGGAAGGCGGGCTCGTAGTGGCCCGGAAACTCCCCGGGCTCCGCCGCGAGCTCGACGCGCGTTCGCTCTTCTCGTCGGCCTACGGCGAGATCGCCTCCTCGATCTATTTCGCGCTCGGGATCGTCGCCCTGCATGCGGTCGGGTTCACCCCGTTCGTCCTGCTCGGCGTCGGCCTTCTCTTCCTGCTCGTCGCGCTCTCGTATGCCGAGGCGACCTCGGCGCTCCCCGAGACCGGCGGCGCCGCCACGTTCGTCCGGCGCGCCACCAACGACCTCATGGGCTTCATGACCGGCTGGGTGCTCTTCCTCGACTACCTGATCGTGATCGCGCTCTCGGCCCTGTTCGTGCCGCACTATCTCGCCGGAGCCTTCCAGGTCGGGGCCCTCGACCGGAACCCGTGGGACGTCGTCGTCGGCGTCGGGGTCATCGTCTTCGTCGGCGCGATGGGCCTCGTCCGCCGGCCGTCGCTCCACACCTTCGCGATCCTCGTCCCCACGCTCGACGTGATCGCCCAGCTCGTGCTCATCGTCTTCGGGTTCGCCCTGCTCGTCTCGCCGCACTCGGTCATGCACGGGACCTCGCTCGGCACCGCGCCGACGGTCCACTCGCTCGTGTTCGCGATCCCGCTGGCGATGCTCGCCTTCACCGGCCTCGAAACCGTTGCGAACCTCGCCGAGGAGGCGCGCCGTCCCGGCGTCGACCTGCCCCGCTCGCTCTTCGCCGCGATCGGCACCGTCGTCACCGTCTACGTCGCCATCGCGATCGTCGGGCTCTCGGCGTTCCCGGGCCCCGTCTCCGAGCTCGGCACCACGTGGCTGCGCTCCCCGCTCGTGGGGATCGCCGACGCGATCAGGGCGCAGACGAACAGCACGCTAGGAGATGCGATCCGCTTCTTCGTGGGTGTGAGCGGCGCGCTGATCCTGGTCGCCTCGGTCACAACCTCCGTCTCGGGGTTCTGCCGCCTCGCCTACTCGCTCGGAGAGCACGGCCAGCTCCCGCAGGCGTTCGGCCGCCTCAACCGGCGGACGCTCGTGTCGCCCTACGCGGTCGTGAGCGTCACGATCCTCTCGAGCGCGATCGTGATCGCCTCGGCCTGGCTGCGCCACGACGTGTCGTTTCTCGCGAGCCTCTTCTCGTTCGGCGTCCTCCTCGCCTTCACGGCCACTCAGCTGGCGGTGATCAAGCTGCGCGTGACCGAGCCCGACCTTCCCCGCCCGTACCGGACGCCGCTCAACGTGACCATTCGCGGCGCCGAGGTCCCGCTCCCGGCGATTCTCGGCGCGGTCCTGACCGCCGCCGTGTTCGTGCTCGCGGTGGTCACCCACCAGGGCGCCCGCTATGCAGGGCCGGTCTGGCTCGCGATCGGCGTAGTCGTCTTCGTCGGCGTCCGCCGCTTCCACGGACAGGGGCTCACAGAGCGCGTGACCGCGCCGGACACGGTGCGATTCGCCGACGTTCCTCGCTTCCGGCGCGTCCTCGTCCCGATGAAGCTCGGGATCATCGGCGAGGAGATGGCCGCGACCGCGATCAAGGTCGCCGCCGATCACCGCGCCACCGTCGAAGCCATCTTCGTCGTCCTCGTCCCCCTCGAGCTCCGGATCGACGCACCGATGCCGGACGCCGAGGCGCGAGCCGCCGCCTCGCTCGAGGAGGCCAAGGCGCTCGGAGCCGACCTGGGCGTCGAGGTCGAGGTCGAGACCGTCCGCGCCCGTGCGATCGGCAAGGCAATCGTCGAGCGGGCCCGCACCACACGTGCAGACCTGATCGTGCTCGGATCCTCGCCGCGCTGGCGCCGACAGTCCCGGTTCTTCTCGCCGACCGTCGACTACGTGCTCCGGCAGGCCCCGTGCGAGGTGCTCGTCGTCGCGTTCCCGCAACGGGTCCTCGACGAGGAGCTTGCCCTCTCTTAGCTACGCTGGAACCAGGTGAAGGTGCTGGTAGTCGGATGCGGCCGTGTCGGCAGCGCCGTCTCCTTGCAGTTACGAGCTGCGGGCTGGGACGTGAGCGTGATCGACGAGAACGAGGATGCCCTCGGGCGCCTCGGCGACGACTGGACCGGCGAGTTCCACGTCGGCCACGGGATGGACATCCAGCTTCTCCGTACGGCCGGGATCGAGGAGGCCGATGCGGTTGTCGTCACCACCGACGGCGACAACTCGAATATCGTGATCGGCCAGATGGCGCAGAAGAACTTCGGGGTCAGGTCCGTGATCGTCCGGATCCTCGACCCTGCTCGCGCAGACTTCTTCAAGACCCGCGGCCTCGACGTCGTCTGCCCGACCCAGAGCGCGATCGTGACGCTCACCACCGCGGTCCGCGCGGTCGAAGGCGCTCTGACCTAACCCCGTGTATCTCCTGATCGCAGGCGGTGGCAAGGTCGGCTCGAACCTGGCGAGGGCGCTGCTGCGCGACGGGCACGAGGTGACGCTGATCGAACAGCGCCCGGGTCGGTTCGCCCAGCTCGAGGCGGAGCTCGAGCACCAGGTGCTGCGCGGGGATGCGACGGAGCTCTTCGTCCTCGAGCGCGCCGGGATCAGGCGCCCCCCGGACGTCGTCGTCGCCGTCACCGGGGACGACGAGGACAACATCGTCATCTGCCAGCTCGCGCGCGACCTCTACGGCGTCGAGACCGTCATCGCTCGTGTCAACGACCCGCGAAACCAGCCGTACTTCGACCTGCTCGGGATCACGCCGACCGTCTCGGCCACCGCCTCGATCATGGCCCTGATCGAGCACGAGGTCCCCGAGCACGGGCTGATCCACCTGCTCGAGCTTCGCAAGGAGAACCTCGAGATCGTCGAGATCCTCGTCAACCCCGACGCGGACTGCGCCGGCAAGTCGATCCGCGAGGTTGCGCTGCCCGAGGGCTCTCGCGTCATCTCCATCGTCCGGAACGGCAAGGCGGAGGCCCCCGACGGGGCGATGCAGCTCGAGCCGGGCGACTCGGTGCTCGCGATCCTCGAGCCGGGCAAGGAAGACGAGCTGAGAAGGGCTCTCGTCAAGCCGGCGTGAAGGCCGGGCTCTAGCCGGTCCGGCGCCGTCGCACCTGGGGGCCCGCGTGCCCGAGTGCGGCGTAGGCCAGCGCCTGGAGCGACTCGTTCAGGTTGCGGAGCTCATGGGTGATGATCGCCAGATCGTCGCGGCTCTCCTGGCGGCGGTTGAGGCGTGCGAGTTCGGCGGCGATCTGATCCAGTCGCTCGAGGACTGCCTCGAGCTGGCGATCGGTGAGCTCGGGACCCCCGTTCAAGTCTGCAAGTCTGCCAGAGAACGAACCTCGCGTGTCCCGGGCCCGAGCCGCTCCCGCAGCCGCTCGAGTGCGCCGGGCCCGGCCTCGAGCGCCTCGATCCGCCGCGCCGCGCCGAGATGGGCGACCGCGATGCGGGCCAGCTCCTCGGGCACGTCGGTAAAAACGCCGATGCGGATGCCGTCGGCGTTGAGCCGGCGAAGCGCGGCCGTAGCCGGGGCGCTCGGACGAAGGTAGACCGGCGCGTGGTCCTCGGCGAAGCGCTCGAGAAGCACGCGCCAGTTCGGCAGCTCTTCTTCGAGCCGTCGTGGGTCGACGTGGGCGCGGCGCGAGACGTCGGCGAGCCACGCCTCGTAGAGAGGCCGGGTGTCGCCGAGGACACCGTCGAGCTCGATCGCAACCGGCGGCGGCAAGGCGTCGGATGCTACTGGCGCCGGACCGGGATGACGGCGAGCGAGGCTCCCTCGCCGACGATCCGGACCTGCGCTCCGTAGTGCTCCGCGATCAGCTCTGCGCTCGCGATCTCCGCAGGTGTGCCGGCAGCGACGAGCCTGCCCCCCGCGAGGACGAGGAGGCGATCGGCGTACTGCGCCGCGAGCGTGATGTCGTGCATCGCGCAGACGACCGTCAGCTCGGATTCCTCGCGCAGAGCGGCGACGAGCTCGAGCGCCTGCTGCTGGCGGCCGATGTCGAGGGACGTGGTCGGCTCGTCGAGGAGAAGCAGAGGCGCCTCCTGGGCGAGCGCGCGGCAGAGCACGGCACGCTGTTGCTCGCCTCCGCTCAGCGTCTGGAGCCTCCGGCCGGCGAGCTCTCCGAGGTCGAGCCGCCCAAGCGCTCTGCCGGCCTCCTCGAGGTCGTGCGCGCTCTCGCCGCCGAACGGGCCGAGGTGAGCTGTCCGTCCGAGCAGAACGTACTCGCCGACCTGCATCCCCGGCGGGAGGAGCGGAGCCTGGGGCACGAAGGCGAGCCGCCGCGCGAGCGGCCTGCGCGCGATCCCCGAGACCTCGTCGCCGTCGATCGTGATGGAGCCGGAGTAGGCGAGGAGCCCCGCGACCGTACGCAGGAGCGTGCTCTTCCCGGCGCCGTTCGGCCCGATCAGCGCCACCCACTCGCCCGTGGCGATCTCGGCGTCGACCCCGTCGAGGATTCTCGATCGGCCGAGGTCGACCTCGAGCGAGCTCACCGAGACGGCCGTCACCGGAACGTCCTGCTCGTGCGGAGGACGACGGCGAAGAACGGCGCCCCGAAGAACGCCGTGACCACGCCGATCGGGAGCTCGCCGGGCGAGATCACCGTCCGCGCGATCACGTCGCAGAGCACGAGGAACGCCCCCCCGAGGATGAGCGACAGCGGCAGCACGATCCGGTAGCTGGAGCCGACTGCGAGCCGTACGAAGTGGGCGACGATGATCCCGACGAACCCGATCAGCCCGCTGACCGCGACGACGGCCGCGGTGCCGATCGTGGCGGCGAGGACGATCGTGAGGCGGACACGCCTCACGTTCACGCCGAGCGTGGCGGCCTCGTCGTCGCCGACCGCGAGCACGTCGAGGACCCGGCGGTGGAAGAGGAGCACGACAGACGCGACCGCAGCGTACGGGAGGGCAAGGAGCACGTCGTGCCAGCCCGCGGTGTCAACGCTGCCGAGGATCCAGCTGTAGACCTGCTCGAGCGTCTCGGCGTGCTGCTGCTGGATGAACGTCTGCACCGCCGTGAGGAAGGCCACGACGGTCACACCCGCGAGCACGAGCGCGGCCGGATTCCCCGCCGTGGCTGCGGAGGCGCCGAGCGCGTAGGCGAGGACGACGCCGAGCGCCGCGCCGGCGAAAGCAGCGACCGGCAGGAGGTCGTACGAGTTGGCTGCGTGGTTCGCATAGGCGATCACGATGGTTGCGCCGAGGCCCGCGCCGGCGGCGACGCCGAGCAGGTACGGGTCGACGAGCGGGTTGCGGAACACCCCCTGGTAGGCGCCGCCGGCGAGGGCCAGCATCCCCCCGACGAGCAACCCGAGAACGACCCTCGGCGCCCGGAGCTGCCACAGGATTGCGGAATCCGTCGCCGACATGTTCGAGTGGACGCCGAGGAACGGCACGTGGGAGAGCGCGTTGCGGACGATCGCGCCGGCGCCGATCCCTGCCGGGCCGACGAACAGCCCGACGAGCACAGCCACGACGAGCAGGAGCAGGGCGCAGAGAACGGGGACGAGCGCGCGCGGGGGAGAGGGGACGCGCACGGCGCCCTCCTCTCCGGCCGGGCGGGCGACGGAGCTCACTTCGAGGAGCCGGCTTTCACCTTGTTCGCGATCGCCTGCACGAAGTCGACGATCCGTGGGCCCCAGCGCGAGGCGATGTCGTCGCTCACCGGAACTACGCCGCCGTCCGAGACGGCGGCGATCGTCTTCCATCCCGGGCGCGCGGCGACCTTGGCGGTGGTCTGACCGCAGCAGATGGTGTCGGCCAGGACGATCAGCTTCGGGTCGGCGGCGATGATGTACTCGTTCGAGAGCTTCGGATAGCCGGAGCCCGTCTTGTCGGCCGCATCGGCGATGTTCTTCAGGCCGAGCATGGTGTAGATGCGGCCGAGGAACGTCTTCGAGGTGACGGAGTAGAGGTCGGGCTCGAGCTCGTGGTAGACGGTCAGCGGCGGTTTGGAGCGCGGCACCGACGCCACGATCGTGGCGATCTTCCGCTTCATCCCGGCAACCACCGCCGCCGCCTTTGCCCTGTGGCCCGTGGCCTTCCCGAGCGCCGTGATCTGGCCGTAGGCGTCGGCGAGCGTCGCGGCGGTGGGCTCGACGAGCACCGGGATCTTCAGCTTGCCGAGCGCCTCGACGACGTGGTTCCCGTCGAAGGAGACGACGACGAGGTCGGGCTTGTACCCGGCGATCGCCTCGGCGTTCGGCGTGTAGCCCGAGAGCTTCGTCCTCGGCGCGTTCGCCGGGTAGTTCGACTGGTCGTCGACCGCCACGACCTGCTTGCCGGCCCCGATTGCGAACAGATCCTCCGTCGCCGTCGGCGAGAGCGACACGATCCTCTGCGGCACCGCACCCCTGTGCGCCGCTGCCGGTGCTGCGAGCACGAGCAACGCCAGGGCGGCTGCGCCGGCGAACCTTCCGATCTTCATGGAAAACCTCCGCGTCGAGCGGAGGGAGGTGGCCCCGCGGCGTCGCCGCGCAAACCGCCCTTCCTCCGAGGGCTAGTTCGTCGATGGGGGCAGGCGACCTGGCTCGTCCTCCGGAGGCCGGAGGCATCGCAGTTGCGGGACAGCGCCGGATTCGCACCGGTTTCGCTGCTTTCCCACCGGCCGGGGTATGTGTCCGGCGCGCCCGAGGATAGCGGAGCACGCCGCTCCGGCCCGACCCCGCGGGATCGCGCATACTCAGGAGGTGGTCGCCGCAGTGCTCACGATCGGGAACGAGATCGTCTCGGGGGACATCGTCAACACGAATGCCGCGTGGCTGGGGAAGCGCCTCGAGTCGCTCGGCGTCCACGTGGCGCTCGCGGCTGCGCTTCCCGACGAGATCGAGACCGTCGCCTCGTTCGTCGCGCGCGAGCGTGCTCACGTCGATCACCTGATCGTGACCGGCGGGCTGGGGGGCACCCCGGACGACGTCACGCGCGAGGCGATCGCCGCAGCCTTCGGGGTCGGCCAGGTCGAGGTGCCGGAGCTCGCCGACGAGCTTCGCCGCCGCTATCCCCGCAGCCCCGACTACGCGGCTCGTTGGGCCGAGCTCCCGGGAGGGAGCCGCCCACTCCGGAACCCGAAAGGCGGCGCGCCGGGCTTCGCGATCGAGAACGTCTGGGTCATGCCGGGCCTTCCGGCCGAGATGGAGGCGATGTTCGACGCGTACGCCGACGATTTCCGCGGCGACCGCCCGATCGCGTCATGGCGGCGTCTCGTCTCGACACGCGAGAGCGACATCGTGCACCTGCTTGCAAGCGCGACGACGCGATGGCCGGCCGTGTCGATCGGCTCGTACCCACGGTTCGAGGCGACGGGCCCGTTGGTCGAGGTGGTGCTGAAGTCGGCCGACCCGGGCGCCCTGGCCGAGGCAGTCGCATGGCTCGAGCCGGCGCTCGAGGACGCCACCGCCGGTTAGCTCACGGGCACTAGACGCGCTGGGTGTCGCGCCGGTAGGCCCACCGCGCCACCGCGGTCGCACCGAGCGTCCAGACGATCATCACGGCCCAGCCGGTTCGCGTCCACCCGCCGCCGCCGAGCCCGACGTGGCCTGCCTGGACGAGCCAGTACGACGGGAGCGCCTCGCCCACGTGCGTCATCACGGCGCCTGAGAGGGGGAACCAGGTCCCTCCGAGGATGGCGAGCAATGCGGTCGTGCCGCCCATCGCCGGGCCGATCGAGTCGGGCGTGAGCAGGTGGCCGAAGACGATCCCGAGCGCCGCGAACGGCAGGAGGCCGAGAAGGATCAGCACGGTCATCCTCATCCAGTCGCTCGCGCTCATGCTGACGCCGAGAGAGACGCCGGCCAGATAGAGCGCGACGAGCGTGATCCCCGCCATCACGTACCCCGTCAGCACCTTCGCTCGGAAGTACGTTCGGGTCGTCAGCGGGGTGATCCGGAGCTGGCGGTTCCAGCCGACGGCACGCTCGCCGGAGATCCGCGCGCCGGCCGCGAGCATCGCGTTCATCGTCCCGAACGCCGCGAGCCCGACCATGAAGTAGAGGGGGGCCGAGAGCCCGCTGTGACCGAGGTTCGTCTCGTCGCGGTTCGGCCCGGCGATCAGGAAGTAGAGGACGAGCGGGAAGCCGAGGGAGAAGAAGAAGAAGCGCCGGTTCCGGAGCGTCCGCCTGAGCTCGAAGCTGAAGTAGTCCCAGGTCACGGCCCATCTCCTCCGGTGAGCTCGAGAAACGCCTGCTCGAGGCCGGCTCCGGCGATCTCGATGTCCCGCGCGTCCGGCTGGGTCGAGACGAAGGCGCGGATCGCGGCGTCCGAGTCGGTGCAGACGATGACGACGGCCTCGCCGCGGCGCTCGGCGCGCGAGACGCCGGGCAGCCGCTCGAGCTCCTCGAGCGGCGTCTCGGGCAGCGTCGCCCGGATCGTCCGGGTGCCGACCATCGCCTTGATCTCGTTCGGCGGCCCGTCGGCGACGACGACCCCGTTCGCCATCAGCACGACCCGGTCGGCGTAGAGGTCCGCCTCCTCCAGGTAGTGCGTGGCGAAGAGGACCGTCTTGCCGCCCTCGGCGAATGCGCGCATCGCCGTCCAGAAGCCGTGGCGTCCCTCGACGTCCATCGCGACGGTGGGCTCGTCGAGAACGAGCAGGTCGGGGTTCGAGACGAGCGCGACGGCGAAGCGGACGCGCTGCGTCTGCCCGCCGGAGAGCTTCTGCGTCCGGCGTCCGCCGATGTCGGCGATCCCGACGAGCTCGAGCACCTCGTCGACGTCGAGCGGCGACGGGTAGAGGCCCGCCATCACCGCGACGAGCTCGCGCACGGTGACGTCGCGGATGAGCGCGCCGGTCTGGAGCATCGCGCCCACCGCGCCGGCGTCGATCGCGGCGCGCGGCTCCGAGCCGAAGACCGAGACCGTGCCGCCGTCGGGCTCGAGCAGGCCGAGGAGCATGTCGATGGTCGTCGACTTCCCGGCGCCGTTCGGCCCGAGCAGCGCGACCGTCTCCCCCGGCGACACCGCGATGTCGATTCCGCGCACGGCTCGAACCTCGCCGAAGGACTTGGCGAGGCCGCTCAGCTCGATGCCTGCCAATGCCCCCATGTCTTCAACTCTGCCACCGGGAGCACGGCTCACGGTGCTGCCCCGTCCCTCTGGCGGAGGGCCGTCCACCGTCCGGGCGTCGAACTACGGTCCCCGCATGCCGCTGAAGGGGCCGATCGAGCGTCGCGTCTCGCGCTATCAGCAGGAACCTGCCTCGGTCCGCAACGCCGTCCGCGTGATCGTTGCCGCCTCGGGAGCGGTGGTTCTCGTCAGCGCCGCCCTGATGCGGCTCCTCGACCACGGCGAGTACCCGCACTACGGGCGGGCGCTCTGGTGGGCGATGCAGACCATCCCGACCGTCGGCTACGGGGACGTCACGCCGGCGCACCCGTCCGGCCGGATCATCGCCACCGTCGTGATGTTGTGGGGGATCGCGTTCCTCTCGATCCTCACGGCCCTGATCACCTCGACCTTCGTCGCCCGGGCCGCGCGCGAGCGTGAGAAGGAGCTCGCCGAGAGCCGAGACGACGTTCCCGACTCTTCCGTGAAGCTCGACGAGATCGGTGCGCGCCTCGACCGGATCGAGGCGCTGCTCGCGAAACCGGAGTGAGAACGGGCGAGGCGGATCGCCCCGCCCGTTCGGATCTCCAGAGCTCAGTCCTCTTCGAGCTCCGCGTCGTCGACCGCGTCGGCGATCGCGATCGCCAGGCCGAGCGCCCGGACCATCTTCCCGGCCGCCGACACGACGCGGGCCGTGCCGACGATCGGCGCGACCGCGAGGAGCACGTCCTGGGCCGACTCCGAGTCGACGCCCATCTCGGTTGCCACGCCGAGGTTCAGCAGATATGACGCCGGCGCCGCATCTACCGCGATCAGCGCGGCGAGGCGGACGAGCATCAGCGTCTCCGCGTCGAGGCTCGTCGCCTCGATCGAGTCCGCCGTCATCTTCGCGAGCAGGTCGAGGACCGGCGTCTCCGTCGTCTCTTCAGCCATTCTGGCCTCCTTGGTTCGAGCCTCGAACCGCCGGCGCGCCGGCGGCCCCCTTCACGCCCTTCTATCAGAGGCGGCAGCGTCCGGACGGGCATTCTCCACATCGCCGCACGTCGCTAGCCTGGAACGATGCCGTCGCCGACTGCCTCCGAGAGCTACCTCGCCGAGCTGAACGGTGCCCAGCGCGAGGCGGTGACGACGACCGAGGGGCCGCTCCTCGTCGTCGCCGGAGCCGGCTCGGGAAAGACACGCGTCCTCACCTATCGGGTCGCCTATCTGCTCGAGCAGGGGGTGAGGCCGGACGAGATCCTCGCGATCACGTTCACGAACAAGGCCGCCGCGGAGATGCGCTCGCGGATCGAATCGGCCGTGGGAGCGCGCGCCCGGGCGATCTGGATCCTCACCTTCCACGCGGCATGCGGCCGGATCCTGCGGCGCGAGGCGGAGCGGCTCGGCTACCGGTCGAACTTCACGATCTACGACCAGGCCGACCAGGTCCGTCTCGTACGGAACTGCCTCGAGGAGCTCGAGCGGGACCCGAAGCGGTTCACGCCGCGCGGCATCCACACGCAGATCTCGAACGCGAAGAACCAGCTGATCGGCCCCGACGAGTACGCGAAGCGCGTCGAGAGCTTCTACGACCAGACCGTCGCCGACGTGTACGCGGCCTACCAGCGGCGCCTCTTCGGGCTGAACGCCGTCGATTTCGACGACCTCCTGATGCTCACCGTCGAGGTGCTGCAGCGGTTCCCCGAGGCGCGCGAGCGCTGGGCGAAGGCCTTCCGCTACGTCATGGTCGACGAGTACCAGGACACGAACCACGCCCAGTACGTGTTGCTGCAGCTGCTAAGCTCACATAATCAAAACCTTATGGTTGTCGGCGATCCGGACCAGTCGATCTATCGGTTCAGAGGTGCTGACATCGGCAACATCCTCTCGTTCGAGCGTGACTTCCCGGGCACCCGGGTGATTCCGCTCGAGCAGAACTACCGCTCGACGAACGCGATCCTGAGCGCCGCGAACGCGGTGATCGAGAACAACCGGGAGCGGAAGGAGAAGCACCTCTGGTCCGACCTCGGAGAAGGAGACCCGGTTCGCGTCGTGGAGACGGAGGACGAGCACGCCGAGGCGCGGTTCGTGGCCGCCGAGGTCGCCGCCCTGCTCGAGTACGGGCTCTCGCTCGGAGAGATCGCGGTCGTCTACCGCACGAACGCGCAGAGCCGCGTGTTGGAGGACGTCTTCGTTCGCCAGGGCGTCGCCTACCAGGTGATCGGTGGGCCGCGGTTCTACGAGCGTGCCGAGATAAAGGATGCGATCGCCTACCTTCAGGCGATCGACAACCCCTACGACGGGGTGTCGCTCTCCCGGATCGCGAACAAGCCCCGCCGGGGGGTGGGGGACACGTCGGTCTCGCGGCTTCAGGCGCTCGCCGACGGCGAGGGGATCTCGCTGTGGGAGGCGGTCGGCCGCGCCGAGGAGGCCGGTCTCGCGACCGCCTCGCTCAAGGCGGTCCAGGGCTGGAGAACGCTCCTCCAGTCCCTGATGGCGAGTGCCCAGGAGCTGTCGATCGCCGCTCTGCTCGAGACGGTGATTACGCGCACCGACTACGAGGCTTTCCTGGTCTCGACGCTGCCGAAGTGGGAGGCGGAGGGGAAGATCGAGAACCTCGAAGAGCTCGTCGGCGTCGCGCGCGAGTACGAGGCCTCGGCGGACGAGCCGTCGCTTTCGTCGTTTCTCCAGGAGATCTCGCTCTACTCCGACCAGGACGCGCTGCGCGACAACGAGACCGGCGGCCAGGTGACGCTGATGACGCTGCACAACGCGAAGGGGCTCGAGTTCCGCGCCGTCTTCATGCTCGGGATGGAGGAGGGGATCTTCCCCCACTCACGGTCGATCGAGGAGGCCGAGGTCGAGGAGGAGCGGCGCCTCTGCTATGTCGGGATGACCCGGGCGAAGGAACGGCTGACCATGCTCCACGCCTCGCGCCGGTCGTTGTACGGGCGCAGCGACGCGAACCTGCCGTCTCGGTTCCTCGACGAGTTGCCCGAGAGCGGGGTCGAGCGGGAGCGTCTCCGCCCGTCGTCGTGGTCGAGCTACGGGGCGCGTATCCCTGAGCGGGCGCGCTCGCCGCAGGCGGATGTCCCGGCGCTCTCGACCGGCGATTCTGTGCGGAGTGCGTCGCTCGGGGCGGGCATCGTGACGCGCATCGAGCCTGACGGTGTCGTCACGGTCCGGTTCGAAAGCGGTGCGGAGAAACGCCTGATGCTCGAGTACGCCGGGCTCGAGAAGATCTAGCCGTTCGGCTGGGTTTTCCGATTTGACACTGTGGTACGTTCAGCCGGTCGCGGATGCTGGACCGGCTCTCGGGCCGAGGGGAGTGGGGAATGGGTGGCAAGCTGAAGGGCTCGATCGTGCTCGTCGTCGCGGTGCTCTGCGCCGCCGTCACGGGCAGCGCAGCGCGCGGGGACGGTTTCGTGCGCCCTGTTCGCGACCACGACCGCGGCCACTGGTACGAGCGTGTCTGCCAGGGGCCGGCCGCGCGTGCGGCCGCGTGCGGCGCGCAGGTCGTCAGCGACTCCGACGGCGTCCCGCTCGCCTCGACGGCTCCCCCGTCGAGCGCGCTCGGCCCGTCCGCCTTCCACACCGGCTACGCGCTTCCCACGACCTCGGTCTCCGGGACGCCGACGATCGGGATCGTCGACGCCTATGACGACCCGAACATCGAGGCCGACCTCGCGGCCTACGACACCTAGTACGGCCTGCCCGCGTGCACGACGTCGAACGGCTGCTTCAAGAAGGTGAACCAGAACGGCGGCACGACCTACCCCTCGGGGACGAGCTGGCACCTCGAGATCGCTCTCGACGTCGAGACCGCGCACCAGATCTGCCAGAACTGCAAGATCCTGCTCGTCGAGGCGAGCAGCAACTCGATGGACAACCTCGGCACCGCGGTGAACAGGGCGGTGACGCTCGGCGCCAACGTCGTCTCGAACTCCTACGGCGGCGAGCGAGTACTCGAGCGAGACGAGCGACGAGAGCAAGTACTTCGACCATCCGGGCGTGATGATCACGGCCTCCTCCGGGGACGGCGGCTACGGGGTCGAGTTCCCGGCCGCGTCCCAGTACGTCACCGCGGTCGGCGGCACGACGCCTGCAGCTGAACGGCGACAAGACGTGGGCGAGCGAGACGGTCTGGAGCGGCACGGGCTCCGGCTGCTCGGCCTACGAGCCGAAGCCCGCCTGGCAGACCGACACGGGCTGTGCGAAACGGACGGTCGCCGACGTCTCTGCCGACGCCGATCCGAACACCGGCGCCGCGGTCTACGACTCGGTCGGAGCGAAGGCGGGCGCCGCCTGGTACCAGGTCGGCGGCACGAGCCTCGCCTCCCCGCTCGTCGGCGCGGTGTACGCGCTCACCGGGAGACACGAGCGTCAACTACGGCTCGATCCCGTACGCGCACGCCGCCTCGCTCCACGACGTCACCTCGGGAAGCAACGGCAGCTGCAGCCCCTCGTACCTCTGCACCGCGAGCGGCGGCTTCGACGGCCCGACGGGCCTCGGCACGCCGAACGGGCTCGCCGCCTTCGCCACCGCCCCGCCGACGCCGGACTTCTCGCTCAACACCTCGCCGGCGAGCCGGACGGTCGCGCAGGGCGCACGCGACCACGTACGGCGTGACGCTCGCGCCGGTCAACGGCTTCTCGGGCTCGGCCGCGCTCAGCGTCAGCGGACTGCCGTCGGGCGTGACGTCGAGCTTCAGCCCGGCGAGCGTCAGCGCCTCGGCACGACTTCCACGCTGACCGTCACCACTTCCGCCGGGGTGGCTCCTGGGCACCTACCCCCTTACGATCACCGGTACGGCGGGTGCCCTGACCCGGACTGCAGCGGCGAGCCTCGTCATCCTCGCGCCCCCGACCCTCACCGCGACCCCGTCCAGCGTCTCGCCGGGCGGAAGCGTGACGGCGACCTGGGCGAACGTCGCCACACCCACCACGACCGACTCGATCGCGGTCGCAACGGCCGGATCGCTGAGCATCCTGAGCCAGGTCTACGACTCGAGCTGCACGGCGACTGCGGGCACGACGGCGAAAGCGTCGGGCTCGTGCCCGGTCGCCATGCCCACCACGGCGGGCAGCTATGTGCTGGAACTGCTCGCCAGCGGCACCGCGACGGTGATCGTTTCTTCGAGCCCGATCACGCTGACTGCCGCAACCAAGGCCAGCCCGACGCTCTCGGCTCAGGCCTCGCCGGGCGTCACGCTCGGCGGCTCGGTGTACGACACCGCCACCCTCGCGTCGGGGAGCTCGCCTACCGGCTCGATCACGTTCTCGCTCTACGGTTCCGCTGACACGACCTGCTCTAGCCCGGTGACGACCTCGACGATCACGGTCAATGGCAACGCGTCGTACGTGGCGGCGTCGTTCGTTCCCGCCTCGCCGGGGACGTATCTCTGGGTCGCGAGCTACTCCGGGGACGCCGGCAACAACGGGGTCTCGGGCACCTGCGGGGCGAGCGGCCAGTCGGTGACCGTCGGGCCCGCCGGCCCGTCCCTCACCATCAGCACGACGAGCACCGCCAAGGGGTCGACGGTCACCGTGAGCTGGAGCGGCGTTCCGTCGCCGAAGATCACCGACTGGATCGGCATCTTCGTGCCCGGGGCCGCGAACTCGGCGTATCTGAGCCGGATCTACGACTCGAGCTGCTCGACGTTCCCATTCTTCTCCTCGGCGAAGGCGTCGGGCTCGTGCTCGTTCAAGGTGCCGACGACCGCCGGGACCTACGAGTTCCGGCTGCTGGCCTCGAGCGGCCCCACGCTCCTCGCGACCTCGCCGCAGATCACCGTCTCCTAGCCGGAGAACGCCCCCAGGAGCAGGTCGAGGAAGCGGGTGCGGTCGGCGCCGTACGCCCAACGTGCGTTCGGCGGCGTGGTCGGGATCGGGCGGAGGTCGACCACGGTGCGCCCGCGGGTGAGCTCGCCGCGGAGCTCGACGTCGACGAAAGCCTCGCGCGTCGTGATCACCTCGCGCTCGATCAGGCAGGCGACGCAGACGGCGTCGTGGACGGGGGCCGAGTCGGGGATCGCCGGGGGCTGGATGGCGCCGTAGCCGGCAATGCGGGTGCGGATGATCGCGGCCGCAGCCGTGCCGGCCGGGGTCCCGAGCGCGGCGAGGCGGTCGCAGTCGGCACCGGTGACGAGCGCCTCGTGGGTGGCGTCGAGCGGGACGACCACGATCTCCCGGATTCCGCTCTGCAGCACGATGCGCGCGGCCTCGGGGTCGGCCCAGATGTTGTACTCGGCCGCCGCCGTCGCGTTGGCCCGGACGTGGCCGCCGCCCATGAGCACGAGCGCCGGGATCCGCTGGGCGAGCCCTGGGTCGAGCCGGAGCGCCGTGGCGAGGTTCGTGAGTGGCCCCGTCGCGACGAGCGTCACGTCGGAGCCGTCGCCGGAACGCGTCGACGAGGAACGGCGCCGCCGAGATGCCGCTCGGGGTCGAGCGAGCGGTGGGCAGGTCCAGGTACCCGCCGTGGATCCTCTGCCCGGCGTCGGGGTGGTCGCGGACGGCGGTCGACGGAAGGAGCGGGCCGGGTGCGCCCCGGTGCACCGGCGTCGGCGGCGCCCACGTGCTGGAGCACGCGGAGGGTGTTCTCGGTCGTGTGGTCGATCGAGGCGTTCCCGGCGACGGTCGTGACCGCGAGCAGCTCGAGTCGCGGGTCGAGCGCGGCGAGCATGATCGCGATCGCGTCGTCCGTGCCGGTGTCGACGTCGAGGATGAGCCTCGTCAAACGGAGTACTCGCCCTCGAGCACCTCGAAGCGCCAGACCTCGCTCTCGGCGTTCATGGGCGGACGGTCGGCGTGCCGGGCGTGTGCGTCCGAGAACTGGCCGGAGCGCATCCAGCCGAGAAAGTCCTCTTCCGAGGCCCAGCGCGTGTAGACGAGGTAGCGGCCGTCGTCGAGCGGCTTCAGGAGCTCGAATGCCTCGAACCCGGGCGCGCCCGACACGGTGCCGGCGCGCGCGGCGAACCGCTCCTCGAACTCGGCGCGGCTCTCCTCCGCCACGGTGATGGCGTTGATCACGACGATCGACATCGCCGTGGAGCCTAGACGTCAGCGCCGGGCGGTCGCCGGCTCGGCCGGCGCGACCGCGGCGCGGAGCGCAGCGAGCACGCCGAGGCCGACGCTGACCCAGAGCGGCGCCCCGATCGCGAC
Organism: uncultured Actinomycetota bacterium; assembly: GCA_963738895.1. Lineage (GTDB taxonomy): Bacteria > Actinomycetota > Thermoleophilia > Gaiellales > Gaiellaceae > PALSA-600. The sequence continues at coordinate 53,202 of CAVTYN010000006.1, read as the reverse complement.
GAGCGCCGCCGTCAGCCCGACCGCGGCCGAGATCGGCAAGACGATGCGTTGGAATGACGACTGCATGTCCCTCAGTTGAACCGCGCTCGTGAAGAAGCTCTGAACACGAGCTGAGGATTCTCTGAGGCCGACCCTTCGGTACACTCGCCCGAGACCGGGGCGGTTAGCTCAGTTGGGAGAGCACCAGCTCGACAAGCTGGGGGTCACTGGTTCGAGCCCAGTACCGCCCACCTACTAAAGCCCCGCTCAGGCGGGGTTTTTGTTGCCCAAGAGGCAACGCTACCGGGGTCGTGTCCGGTAAATGTCCGGTACTAGGTCTGACGGAGGGAGTAGCCCGGCGTGCGCGTCGGCGGCCGGGGGCCATCGGCGCGCTGGCGGTTAGATCGTCGCCTGGCCTGCCCGAGTTGAGCGATTGCCCGAGTTGGAAAGAGGGGACTTGTAACTCTCAGATTCGTGCCCGAGACGGTCAAGGTCGCGCGGGCAGGCCGCGTGCCATCGCCGGCGAAAGGGGGTTTAGGATGTCTCTAGATCAGAAGAGGGCGCGTTGGTTCGGCGTGCTCTACCTCATCACGTTCGTCACGTCGATCCCGGCGTTGTTCCTGTACGAGCCCGCGCTCCGTCATCCGCTTGCCTTCATCGCGGGCGCGGGGAACGTCAACAAGATCTACGTCGGCGCGCTGTTGGAGCTGCTGTTGATCGTCGCGAACCTCGGAACCGCAGTTGTGATCGTTCCGATCATGAGGCGACGGTTCGAGGAGCTGTCGATCGGTTACGTGACGGCGCGGATCTTCGAGTGCACGTTCATCCTCGTCGGCATCGTCGCGATGCTCGGAATCGCCACCTTGCAACAAGAGAGCGCGGGCGCGGCCGAAGGCACGGTCGCGTACACGCTCGCGGCGATCAAGGACTGGACGTTCCTGCTGGGGCCGGGCTGGGTTGTCGGGTTGGGGAATGGGTTGATTCTCGGTTACATGATGTACCGCTCGGGCCTGGTGCCACGACGGGCGACGTGGCTCGGGCTCGTCGGGGGGCCGCTGATCCTCGCGACCGGGACGGCGATCATGTTCAGTGGGAACCACCCGAGCAGCACGCTGCGCGGGCTGCAAGGCATCGCGACGATTCCCGAGTTCTTGTGGGAGCTATTCCTCGGCGTCTACTGCACCATCTGGGGTTTCAGGCGGGACGCTCCGATTCTTTCCGGGAGCCCGCAATGACGGCTCAACCCGAGCCGATTCCGCACGGCCCAGATGCCGCGACCGACGCTTCCACCCGGCGGTCGCAGCGGCTCCTCGCACTGTCGGGGGTCGCGTTCGGCGTGCTCTTTCTCATCGGCTCGTTGACAAGCAGCGCCAATACGCCCGACTACACCGCCGCAGATCAAGCGTGGACGAACTGGGCGCATGACAACCAGAACAAGAGCCGTCTCAGTGCTTTTGCGCTGCTGCTCGCAGTCTTTGTCTTCCTGTACTTCATCGCGGGGATTCGGAGCGTTCTGGAAAGTGCGGAGTTTCGGGTTCGCGGCTCCGCACAACTCGTCCGCGTCGCGTTCGCGGGTGCCTTGACCGGCGTAGTCGGCATGTCGATGGCGTTCGTCACGATCGCCAATGCCAGTTCCGAGGGTGCCAATGCGAATCCGGTGGTGAGTAGGGCGGTCCTTACTGCTTCGGGTGGACCCTTCCTGGTCGCGGCAATGGGCTTTGCCGCGTTCCTGATTGCCATCGCAGTGCTCACGCTTCGAAGCGGAGGCTTTGCCCGCTGGACCGGCATTGTGGCGCTGATCGGCGCGGTTTCCTTCCTCACCACCTCCCTGACGGTCATCAACAACAAGGGCAACGGCAGCGTGTTTGGCTACGCGTTCTTCCCGGCCATCCTGTCGCTTGTCACGTGGACAATCGCGACGAGCGTCGCCACATACCGCGCAGCATCAACCTAGTAGCAATGTGTGGGGAAGGCGGACCTCACTCGTCCCTGCTGCATCTGCTCCGCCTTCCCGCGAACCCTGTTTCACAGGACTCGGGCTCCTCGACAGTTCGTCTGAGCGGGGCGACGCGGCGACCGAGCTCCGCCAGGTCCGCGCGAGCAGACGGCGAGGGCGGGCACCTACACTTGACCGATGGACGAGCTCGCGAAGCTCGAGACGGAACGCAAGCGCGCTGGGGACCGCGTGAGCTCCGTGGAGCGCGAGTGGCGCGAGGCCCTCGAAGCCTCGCGCCAAGTGTCCGCCGAGCTCGCCCACCTTGAGCGGACAGGCGGTTCCGCAACTGCCCGCAAGGCGGCGGAGGAGAAGCTCACCGAGGCGAAGCGGCTGGCCGACCAGCCGTGGCCCGAGCGGCTCCAAGGCGCCAGGGACGCCCGCCAGGACGCCGACCGCGCCTACCGGACATACGTCGCCGCGCATCTCGGCGAGCTCGTCGAGGAGCTCGAGGTGGCCGGGGAGACGGCGGCGGAGAACGTCAACACTGCGGCGGCCGCCCTGATCGCCGCGAGTCTCGAATGGCAGGCGGTCGCAGGGCGAATCTCGGCGACCATCTCGCTCGTCGCCCGGCCGTCGACCGCCGATGTGTCCCGCAGCCGGGTCGAGGCCGACGAGGCTGCACGGGCCGCGATCGCGCTCGTCAACGTCGGCGGCGAGGTGGGGCCACGGCTCGACCGGACCCGGCCGCCGTGGGCCACGCTGCTCGGCGAGGACGAACGTCGTCGAGGTCGTTGACGACGTCGCGGTAACTGCGTGAGCGTCGAGCTCGACGAGGTCAGGAGCGCGATCGCCGCCCGGCACGGGCTCACCGAGGACGCCGCCGGGTTCCTGGTCGGATCGAACGTCGAGGAGGTCGAGGCATCCGCCGGAGCGCTCTCCCGGCTGATCGGCAGAACACCGCCCGGAGCCCGAGCACCTGAGCCCGCCAACATCGTCGCCGTGGCGCGTGCCGCCAAGACGGCGCGGAAGGCGGAGCTCCTCGCGATGTTCACCGGTAAGCCAACCCGACAGCGGCGGGACGAGCGCGGTCGCTTCACCTTGGACGGCGGTGCACGCCCGACGATCCCGACGCCACGATCACCGGAGCGGGAGCACGGCGAAGTGATCGCCGCACTCGCGCGCCTTCGCAGCCTCGGCGACAGCTTCCCAGGCCAGTAACCCCTGACTCCCGCGCCCAGCCTGGGCATCGACCCATCGCCCTCCGCGTCTATCGAGCGCGGAGAAAGGTGAAGAGGTGGAGGCGGAGAAAGCCTGACGAAGTGAAGGTCGTATTACGGAAGCCCGCAGCTGGGACGACCTTCCGCTGCGGTGGCGCGGAGGCGACGGCCGTGTTTCTCCTCGGCTTCGCGACCCATGCGCTCTTAGTGGGCGACGCACCGGTCTTCGCGGTCTTCGTGGTGCTCGCCGGGCTCGCAGCAGTGTGGGCAGCGGGCTGGCGAGTGTTCGTCCGGCAGGATCCGCCGCAGTAACGCGCGTATCACGACGGCTCCCACGCCGGAACAGGGCTCACGGTGAGCTCGTCGCTCAGATCGCCGCCTACGCCCGCACCTTCGGGCGTCCCTTCCCGGCGCAGTAGACCTGGCCGGGTGGCCGGGCGCGGAGTGAACGCGGGGGGACCCGATCGCGTGGTTGCCCCTCGGGGACCTCGCGACGAGGCTTCACGCGTAAGCAACCGGGAGCAGGGAACCGTTCGTCCCCGAAGAACCCTCGCGGGAGGTCGTGCTGATGAAGTCACCATCCACAAAGCTGATGGCGGTCACCGCAGCCGTGGCGTTCGCCGTGGTCGCCGGGATCGCTGGCGCCAGCATCCTCGCAAAGCCGGGAGTCCACAACGGCGTCATCACGGCCTGCATCGAACCGGTCACGAAGGGCAACGAAGCCACGTCGGGTGACCTGAACATGTTCCACTGCGCGAAGGGCGCGAAGAAGCTCTCCTGGAGCATCAAGGGGCCTGCAGGACAGGAGGGCGCGAAGGGACCCGAAGGCCCGAAGGGGGCAGAAGGCCCTGCTGGTCCTCACGGAAGCCAAGGGCCAGCAGGTGCGAAGGGCGAGACGGGTGCCAAGGGGGCAGCCGGTGCCCCAGGTACGCCAGGCGCGACCGGGCACGGTAGGCCCGCAAGGTCCTGCAGGAGCAGCCGGGCCGCAGGGGCCGCCGGGAGGCACGGGACCGAGCGGCGCACACAGGTCCAGCAGGACCCGGGAGCACGATCATGACCGCTACGGGGTCCGCCCCGTTCACAGAGACCTCGACGACCTACATCAAGGACCCAGCCGGGGCAGGAGGAACGAACGGGATCCAGTTCTCGGTCAACACCGCGACGACCGTGACCATCACGGTCAGCTCGAACTTCACATCGAGTGTCACCGGTGGAGGCTGCCTGACGGCCTTCTCCATCAACGGAGCGACCCCCACCAACCCGTCGGACGATCAAGCCTGGGGCCTCGGCGACCTGACCTCGGGCAAGGAGGCGGTCGGAAGCGCCACCTACGCAGTCACGCTCAACCCAGGAATCAACATCATCTTCGCCAACTACAAGGCGACGCCCGGCACGACCTGCTCGTTCTTCGCAACTCAGCTCATCGTGACCGTCTTCGGCTGATCGTCACGCCCGGGAGGCCTGGAACACCGCCACCGACTCGATGATCCCCGCCGGGGCCACCCGCCAGGCCGCCATCTGCCGCGCTCGATCCTTGCGAGCTCGATGATCGAGCGCCCGACCACGACCCGGCGTGGGACCCGATCGCGCGTTGGTGAGGCAGCGAGTACGGCACCCGCGAGACTTCGGTACGCGCCGTGACCCGTCCCCCGATTGGCCCGCGTCCGAGGCGGCTTCGGCCGCCAGAGGGCGGAACCGTGACGGTCGGCGTTAGGCTTCGCGGCATGGTGGTCGTAACAGGAGGGCCCCGTTGTGAGGGGTGCCGCACGCCGCTCGGGGCGCTCGCCCGGTCGAACAAGCGGTTCTGTAGCGGGGCCTGCAAGGCGCGCACCTACCGGCGCCGGCGAAGGGAGAGGCCGGCGCCCCCGGTCACGGACGCGATCCCCGGCCTGAACGATGAGCAGATGCGCGTTCTCGAAGACGCGGTGGCGGAGCCGCGCCTGGTCGCCCTGATCGCTCGTGCGGCGACGAAGGAGTGGAGGGCGGCGGCCTGGATTCTCGAACGTCGCTTCCCGCAGCGATGGTCGGTCGGTGCGGCACGCGAGGAGCTTCCGCCGCCGGTACCGAGGCTGGACGACCCGTTCCGAGAGGTCGACGAGCTCGCGGAGCGCCGGCGGAAGCCGCCCGGCTACTAGAGGCCGCGCGATCCCGCTGGCGACGACCTAAGGCCCGCTCTTGGGCTCGGGCAGAGGCACCCTCGGATCGGTTACGGTGCCAGGGCGACGGTGGCGTGAGCCCACATCTTGCGTCCAGGGCCGGGGACCAACCCCGGCCCTCGCACTTCTAGGGGTAGTTGGCTGTTCACGGGCGGGTCGGGTAGTCTCGGGCTGTGGGCTCCTGCTATCGGACACCACTCTGTAGGCCGTGACGTTCCCGCTGCTCGACGCGGAACGCGAGCTCGGCAAGGACGTGCTCGAGGCCCCGCCGTCACATCCTCTCGGCCTGATCCCGGTCGCTCCTCCCCCACCGGGCGGGTTCGCGGAAGCGCGCGAACTGACCGAGGAGGAGGAGCGGCGCTTCCAGGCCATCGAGGAGTACGAGGCTGTTCGGGACGGGTTCGCGAGCGCCGCCGATCGCGTGGCGGTGGTAGCTGCCGTCCAGGCGACTACTCGGCGCTGGATCGCGACGCAGGCGCCGGCGGCTCCGGCTCCGGCTCTAGTGCGTCGCCCTTCCGACGTCGAGCATCGTCCTCGCGGTGCTCGCCAACGCAGCGCTCGGCGCGCCCGGTCGCCTGGCCGACCATCCGACGACGACCCTGACCATCACCACGTAGCCCGGCCCGTCCGGGTGCTTCGCGGTGAGTCGTTGGCCGGCGCCGGGCTGCGGGCCCGGAGGGACCCAGCATGAAGGCGTCCGTCCTCATCCCGCTCATCGAGCAGCACACCGGCAAGCAGGGTCGCCGGATGGGGGCGAACGTCCGGCTCCTCTGCCCCGCCCACGACGACCACAACCCGTCGCTCGACGTCGCCGAGGCTCCCGACGGCACAGCGCTCGTGACGTGCCGCTCGCACGGGTGCAGCTATGAGGAGGTTCTCCGCGCTCTCGGGTTCGAGGAGAGCTCGCGCAACGGCTCCGACGACTCGTGGACGCCATACGGGCCAGCCGTCAGGTTCTATCGCTACACCGACGCCGGCGGTGCGCTGCTCTACGAGGTCGCCAGGACGACCGCCAAGCAGTTCCCGCAACGCCGGCCCGACCCGTCGAGCCCGAGCGGGTGGCGCTGGAAGCTCGACGGCGTCCAGCGCGTGCTCTACCGCCTGCCCGAGGTGCTCGCGGCCGTCGCCGCCGGCGAGACGGTCTACGTCACCGAGGGAGAGAAGGATGCCGACCGGCTCCGCGAGCTCGGGCACGTCGCGACCTGCAACCCCGGCGGCGCCGGCAAGTGGTCAGACACCTACTCCGAGGTGCTCGCCGGCGCGACCGTCCGAGTGATCGCCGACCGGGATACCGCCGGGATCAAGCACGCGCGGGCCGTCGTGCGCTCGTTGAAGGCCGCCGGTGTCGAGCTCGTGCTCCTCCAACCCTTTGAGGAGGGGCACGACGTCTCCGACCACCTAGACGCCGGCCGCGAACTCGAGGAGTTGGTGCCGGTCCCGTCGCCCGACCCGCTCGTCGAGCAGGACGAGGAGGAGGTCAAGACGACGCCGGCCGAGGATGACCGCCGGCCTCTCGACGACGACGGCAACGCGCTCCGGGTCGCCGACCGCTTCGTCGGAGAGTTGCGCTTCGTCGTCGGCGAGGGCTACGCCGGCTGGGACGGCACCCGCTGGCACCACGACAACGACGGTGCCGCGATGCGAGCGGCACGCGAGATAGCCGAGGCGATGCGGGCCTGGGCGGCTGCTCTCGCGGCCCGTGATGGCGAGAAGGCGGCGAGGCTCGTCGCCCAGCACGCGAAGCGCAGCGGCTCCGAGCGCGGGCTCTCCGCGATGCTCAAGATCGCGCAGAGCGACCTCCGGCTCGTGCTGCATCCCGAGCGGCTCGACGCCGACCCGCTCCTGCTCAACGCGCTCAACGGCACCATCGACCTCCGGACCGGGGAACTGCGCGAGCACGATCGCGCCGATCTGCTCACCCGGCGGGTCGCCACGATCTACGACCCGGCGGCGGGAGCCCCCACCTGGATCGCGTTCCTCGAGCGCGTGCTGCCGTCGATTGAGTTGCGCGCCTACATGCAGAAGGCGGCGGGCGCAGCCGCGATCGGTGACAACCGCGACGAGTTGCTCCACGTCCTCCACGGCCCCGGCGGGAACGGCAAGACGAAGTTCGTCGAGACGATCCGCACCGCGCTCGGCGACTACGCCGCGACAGCCGGGGCCGAGCTCCTCCTCGCCGGGAACCGCCACTCGGCCGGCCAACCGGAGCTCGTCCGCCTGCGCGGAGCCCGTCTGCTTGTCTCGAGCGAGACCGACGAAGGCAGGCGGCTGAACGTCGCGATCGTGAAGGCGCTTACGGGCGGTGACACGATCGCGGCCCGCCTGCTCTACGCGAACGAGATCGTCGAGTTCGCGCCCGTCTTCTCGGCCTGGGTCTACACCAACCACCGGCCCGGCATCCCCGAGCAGAGCGAAGCGATCTGGCGGCGCGTCCGGCTCGTGCCGTTCAACGTCACGATCCCGAAGCCCGAGCGCGACCCGATGCTGCAAGGGAAGCTGCTCGCCGAGTTGCCCGGTGTGCTCCGCTGGGTGGTCGAAGGCGCGCGCCGTTACCTCGACGAGGGGCTCAACCCGCCGTCGCTCGTTGACGCCGCGACGAAGGGCTACCGGGCAGACGAAGACCTTGTCGGCCGCTTCGTCGCGGACAGCTGCAAGACACGCCCCGAGTACCTCACCGAAGCCGGACGGCTCTACAACGCCTGGAAGACCTGGGCGAGCGAACAGGGCGAGGAGCCTCGCACGGCGACGTGGTTCGGGACCCGCCTCTCCGACGCCGGGTACGCGCCCGATCGCCTCCCCAACGGTCGACGCGGTCGGAAGGGCATCGCTCTTCGAGGCCCCCTCGACGACGTGGAGGGGTCGTGACAGGTCCTGACGGGTTGACGAGTTGGACGGGTTCCGACCAAAAGTCTCCCTACGCGCGCACGCGCGCGCGAAGGGACTTTGTGTTTGAGCCCGTCGAACCCGTCAACCCGTCAGGACCCGCAGACGGCTCGCCCGCGACCATCGCCGGCTGCTCGACCTGCGAGCCGCCCGTCTTCGAGACCGAAGTGGTGACCCGCGAGTCCCTCGAAGGAACGAGCACCCCGTGAACGACGTCGTCTGGCACGAGCTCCTGCCGCTGACCACCGATCGCTTCCGCTGCGACCTCTGCGGCGAGCAGGCCGACACGATCCACCTGCTCCCGTGGTGCGGCGTCGAGTGCGAGCGCGCGCTGTTCGCGTGCGCGATCCACGACCCCGGCGGGTACTGGTTCTCGGTCCGGGAGTGGATCAACGAGCGAGCCCGCTGCCAGCGCCACCTCGAGGAGAAGATCGACCCGCGCAACTGCGACCCCGACCGCCCCGGCGGGCTCTACGTGCTCATACAGCGCGTCCACGAACTGACCTACCCCGTCGTTGAGCGCACGGTGCCGATCCTCCCGTCGCGCGACCTGGGCGAGGAGACGACGTGACCGACCCGCACGTCTACCTCCTGCGCGTCCACGTCGCCGCCGACCTGCCCGGCCGGGCCGTCGACAACTTCCTCGCAGACCTGCGCGAACTCGCCGTCGACCATCCCGGCGTCGAGCCGTATTCGGTCGTTGAGCAGGCGATGTATCTCCCGCGCGTCCATCAACCGCCACGCCACTACGACGCCGGCGGGAGGCCGGCAGGGAGGAGCACGCCATGGGCGAGATGATCGAGAGCCCGTTGACCCGTGAGGAGCTCGGGGTTCTCCGTGCCACCCATCACGCACTCGAGCGGGCGCGATCGACGGTCGACGTCGCACTCGCCGACCTGGTCCGGGTCGGGGTCCCGAGGGACCGGCTCGACGCCTACACCAGTGCCGCCCGTGGTGACTTCGGCGCGGAGCAGATCAGCGCGGGCATCCAGGCGGTGCTCGTGCTGATCGAGACAACCATCCAGATCGGGTCGAACGACGACCTCTACTGGGTCGATCCGTGAGATGACCGTCGCCGGCCTCACCGGCCTGACCCTCGGCGAGCTCAAGGAGCGCGTCCACGAGCGTCGCCTTCCGTGGCTCGAGCGCGTCGTGTTCGAGGAGCTCGAGTGCGGGCGGATCGTCCAAGGCACCGACGGGCTGCTCAGGGTCCGACCCGAGGCGTTCGACGACCGCACGCTCGCCGCCCTGCGGCAATGGGAGCCGCCAGCGTGACCGGCCAGCCATCGCCCCGTGCGAGGTTGGAGGCGCTCCTGAGCCCGGAGCTCCTCTCCGCGCTCGATGACTACATCGGCGAGCGGGTAGACGAGCGTCTGGCCGAGTTACCTGCGGGCGACGGCCGGGAGTGGTTCACGCTTGAGGAGGCCGCCGAGCGGCTGGGTTGTTCCTACGACGCTGCGCGGAAGCGGGCACGGCGCGGGCGCCTCGAGACGCGCCAGCACGGCCGGACGGTCCTGGTCTCCGCGCGGAGCTTGGAGCTACCATGACCCCCAACGTAAATATGGCCCCGGCGCGGCTGGAACCGCCCGGGACCCGGCCACAGGAGGTGGTGCTCCCATGACTCAGCAAGTCTCTCACGGCGCGCGGCGCGAGCCGGTCTATCTCGGCAAGAAGCGCGTGCGCGGGCTCTGGCAGCGAGCCCTTGTTGACGGCACGATCGTCTACCTGGGGCGGCTCCAAATCGACGGACGCGAGAAGGTCGTCGTGCTCGAAGCGACGACGAAGACCGACGCGATCCGCGAACTCGAAGCGCTCCGGGTCGATCGCGACCGTGGCGAGACCCGTCACCGATCCCTCACCCCGACCCTGACCGAGCTCGCCGGGGAATGGATGGAGCACCTCCAAGCGCGGGTCGGGTTGCGGGACGAACGACGCCGCTACAGCCAGCGCACCGTCAACCTGTACCGGCAGCGGCTCGACGCGCACGTCCTCGACCGGCTCGGCTCCCGGCGCGTCGATGAACTGACCGCCGACGACCTGCGCCGGATGGTCGACCGGCTCACCGCGCGCGGGCTCGCCCCCGGCACCGTCACCTCCTGCGTGAACATCGTGAGCGCGCTGCTCCGCTTCGCGCTCAAGCGGAAGCTCGTCGTGCACAACGTCGTCCGTGACCTGGATCGCGACGACCGTCCCGGCGTGAAGCGGAAGACCGAACCGAGATACCTGAACGCAGCAGAGCTCGAGCGGCTACTGGCGCAGATGAAGGACACGTTCCGGCCGGTCGCCGCGACGTGCGCCTACGCCGGATTGAGGATCAGCGAGACGCTCGGACTTCGCTGGCGCGACCTCGACCTCAAGGCCGGGACGATCACCGTTGCGGGCCAGCTTGGCGCCACCGGCACCCGGCTCGACACGACCAAGACGACGTCGAGCGCGGCCACGGTGCCGATGCTGCCCGCGCTGCGGCGAGAGCTCGTCGCGCATCGCTCGCGGGAGGCCGGCCGTGGGCTCGCCCGTGTCCGTCCCGACGAGCTCGTCTTCCAGACCAGCCGTGGGCTCCCGCAGTCGCGGAGGAACGTGCTCCGAGCGGTCCACCGCGCGGGGGACACCGTAGGCTTGAACCCCGAAGGCGTCGAGCAGGTCGGCCTCCACGACCTTCGCCACTCGATGGTCGCGATCGCGTTCGAGAACAACCTGAGCGCGCCCGAGGTCGCGGAGCTCGCGAGGCACGCGAACGCCAAGGTGACGCTGACCGTCTACGCCGGGCTCACCGACGGAGGCCGCGAGCGCGCCTCCGCGAAGCTCGCCCAGGGCGGCTTCGGGGCCTGACCGCCCGTGTCCGGCGTGTCCGATTTGTCCGGTACTAGCGTCCGATCAGGGCCGGTCGTTCCGGACACGACGACCCAAAAACGGCGGATTAGCAGGCGAGAACCGGACCGGGGCGGACCCAGGCGGACACCTGCCCCGTGTCGACAAGCTGGGGGTCACTGGTTCGAGCCCAGTACCGCCCATCGCAGAAGGCCTGCAAATAAAGCGTTAGTGGTGTCCAGATTGGCATCGCACGGTTCTGAGTGGCAACAGTTGAGCACAGAAGGAGCCGTTTCAAGCAGCCTGTTTGTGCGCACGTCTGCGCACCGCTCCGAACATGCGGGCGATCGTCGGGCTCGACCGCTCTCCGCCGAGCGAGAAGTCGGGGGTCACTGGACCGTTCGTGACTGCTGGGTCTGAACGAACGACCGGGAGAACGTACGCCGCGGTGCCGGGTTCGGCGAAGTTGATCTCGATCGTGTGGTCGACGATCGCCTCCCCTGCCGGGCCAGCTGATGGCGCCACGGCTCGCGCCCGAGCCTCGATGATTGTGTCGGCCGGGATTCCGCCCGGCTGGGTGCCGGACAAGACACGTGCCCCGCTGCTGGCGTACGCAAGCGTGGAGGACGACGAAAAGATGTGCGAGCGTCGGGCGCGCTCCTGGCGAACTGTCCGCCGTCGAGATCGGGGTGCAGCCGTATTGGGAGCATCCTCGAGTACGGTGCCATCCGGCGGTCGGCCAACCGGATCAGGTAGGCATCGAGTTCATCGCGCCGCGAGGATCGACCATCGTTCGAGGCAAGGAGGCGCTATGGATTACGACGTGGTGATTGCGGGCGCGGGACCGGTCGGGCTCCTGCTTGCATGCGAGCTAAGGCTTGCCGGTATCTCGGTATTGGTGTTTGAAAAGCTCGCAGATCCGAATCTTCCCATCAAAGACGGTCCGGTTGGAGGCCGAGCCCTCAACATCCCGTCGATAGAGGTCTTTTACAGACGGGGCCTGCTTCCCGCGCTGAAGAAGGGAGCGCTCAAGTGGATCGACGTGTCGATTGGCGGAGAAGGACTCGAGGCCGCTGTACGGGGTGTTGCTCCGTCCCCGGACTCCGGCGCCCTCTCAAGCCCCGGCAAAATCCCACCCAGGTCTGGCAGCATTTTCGGGACCATGCTGGACGCGAATGTCGTTGACTATAGTGACCCCGAATTCGCCGGCCGAGGTCCCGCTGCGGCCTACGGAGTCATCACCATGCAAAGTCTCGAAACTTTGCTCAGCAACCGCGCCGCGGACTTGCAGGTCGAGATTCGGCGCGGGGTGGGCCTGACCGATTTCTCAGCAGACGACAGCGGCGTCACGGTCTACGCAGGCGGGACTCGAGTTCGTTCGGGCTGGCTCGTTGGCTGCGACGGCGGGCGAAGCACGGTCAGAAAACTCGCCGGTTTCGAGTTTCCGGGAACCGATCCTGAAATTCGCGGCTACTCCGCGACAGTCGAAATCGCCGATCCCGAGAAGCTGTCTTTCGGCTGGGTGCGCACTGCCAAGGGAGCCTACGTCAATGGTCCCATGCCAGGCAGAATTCTGACGGTGGAATTCGACGGTCCACCGAAAGACCGGGACGCTCCCATTACTCTCGAAGAGCTGCAAACAAGCCTGCGGAAGGTGTCCGGGACTGACGTAACACTCACCGCCGTTCACGCAGCCACACGGTGGACCGACAATGCCCGTCAGGCCAGCACCTATCGGCTGGGGCGAGTCCTGTTGGCGGGAGACGCTGCTCATGTCTTTGCACCCATCGGCGGTGAGGGGCTTAACCTCGGCATCGGAGATGCCGTCAACCTGGGCTGGAAGCTCGCCGCGACCGTGAATCGATGGGCCCCCGAAACGCTTCTCGATACCTACACGACGGAGCGTCACCCCATCGGCGCCTGGGCCCTGAAATGGGCCACCGCACAGGTTGCCTTGATGGGTCCTAAGCGTCACCGCCGTGCTCGTATCGCCGGTTATGGCGGACCTCATCGGGGGAGGTGGTAGAGCGACATCCCTTGCGAAGAAAATCTCCGGTGTATGGCAAAGCTACGACCTGCCCGGCGATCATCCCTTAATAGGACGGAGCGCGCCCGATCTTGAATTCGAAGACGGCAGAAGGCTCGGCGAGTACTGCCATGACGGACGCGCCCTTCTGTTTGACTTTGTCGATGATGCTCGGATCTCAACGTTAGGCGAACGCTGGCGCGGTCGCCTCAACATCATAACCACGAGGCTGAAGGAGAATTCGGATCTGACTGCTCTCTTTGTGCGGCCCGATGGTTTCGTTGCCTGGGCAACGAATGGACAGCCGGACCTGGATCGTGCCGCCTCTGTGCTGTCCACGTGGCTCGGAAATAGCGAGTAAAGGGCTGGAGTGTGGTCGGCTTCGAAGCGGGCCGGAGAAACCCTGGGTCCTTCTCTACCGGCGCTGCCTCTGCCGGCGCCGCCGGGTCGCATTTTACAAATTTTCATGCATTTCTCTCTTGCTTTAGGCCGTTAAATATGGTATATTCCCAGTCCTGAATTGGTTTCCGTTGCGCCGAAAGGAGATAAAACAGCAATGCCGCCCTTTGAGAAAGATAATTTTGATTTGCCGAGTAGATTCGGGTTCAACCCGCATATAATCGCTGACTGGATCGACATGCAGTTCGTCCTGCAAGGAGATCGAAGGCGAACTCCGGACCGAAGTTCTAGCCATCGCCCTCGAAACGATGGCGAACGTGCACCAAAACATTGCCGACGGTACGAGAAAGGTTGCGAAGACCATTCGCGGAGCGCAGGAATAAGGTGAATAGAGTTCTTCCCGGCATACTGAGTGCGTCGTCTCTCGACCCGCCGGTGAAGTCCGGCGAGACCGCGGAGATAGCCCTGATCGGCTATCAGGATCAGGGCAATCTCGGGATGGGATATTTGTCTGCCGTGCTTCAGCGACGGGGACACTCCGTCCTGATGATTGATGTTCGCGATGGGCCGGAGAAGATTGCGGAGCGGCTGGTAGCGCAGCAGCCTCTCGTGGTCGGCTTCTCCCTCATCTTTCAGGTTTTCTTACCGCAGTTTCGAAAGCTCGCCAGGCGCTTGCGGGCCGAGGGAATCAACTCGCACTTTACGATCGGCGGGCACTTCCCCAGCCTGTGCCCCGACGAGGTGCTGAAGCATTTCCCTGAATTGGATAGCGTGGTGCGATTTGAGGGCGAGGACACCCTCGTCGACCTCGTCGATCGGCTTCTCAGTAACAGAGATTGGCGCGAGACGCCCGGGTTGGCCTTTCTCAAGGACGGTCAAGTCGCAGAGAGCGAGCCGCGGGCTCTCGTGCAGGATCTTGATTCGCTCCCCTACCCATACCGGCCATTCGAACCTGAGCAGATAGGCGGTTTTCCCACATTGCCGCTGCTGGCGAGTCGCGGCTGCGCACGCCGGTGTTCGTTCTGCTCGATTCATACCTTCTACCGGACTGCGCCGGGCAAAGTTGTTCGCGTGCGAAAGCCCGCGAAGGTTGTCGAAGAGATGCTGTACCTGCTTCAGCATCACGGCGTTCGCGTCATCCTTTTCCAGGATGACGATTTTCCCCTCTGGGGCCCGGCCGGGCGGCGCTGGGCGGACGAGTTGGTGGGGCGCATGTACGACGCGGGCTTGGTCGATCGCATGATCTGGAAGATCAGCTGCCGCGCTGAATATGTGGAGCACGAATTGTTCGAAAAGCTGCGCGATGCCGGTCTCTTCCTTGTCTATATGGGTCTTGAGTCCGGCACTGAACAGGGACTCAAGGTGCTGAACAAGCAGATGTCCGTGGAGCAAAACCTGGCGGCGGTTCGAACCCTGAAAGAGCTTGAATTGAACGTTTCTTATGGGTTCATGCTCTTTGATCCGTCGAGCACCTTCGAATCCATCCGGGAGAACCTGACCTTCTTGAAGAACGTCACTGGCGACGGCCGTCGCTGCGGCGATATTCTCTCGAATGCTGCCCTATGGAGGCACTCCGATCCGTGACGCTCTCAAGAAGGAGGGGCGCTTGCGCGGGGACCTGACGCGGCCCGACTACGCTTTCCTCGACCTCCGGTTGAACGAGTTCTACGACCTGCTCATACCGACGGTACGCCCGTGGATTCACAGGCAGGGCCTTACCTACCAGTTGGATTACGCCTGGGATGAATTTACGACCGTGACCCGGCTCGCGCGAGGCTTGCAAGGCGCCGAGGAGTACGCGGAAGGCGCTTCAATCTTTGACTAAGGAAGCGAACGCGAGCTTGTTCCAGCATGTCGAGAAATGCCTTGACGGCTTTGAACACGGGGACCGTTCGAAGCTGACCGTCGGGCCGGCGCGCGCTCACTGTGAAGCCGGCGTGAAACAGCTTCTCGCGCTTCGCAATCGCTTCATCGCACGGAATGTGCAGCTCTTGGTCGATGAGGTCAGCGCCGACTGCAAGAGCGGTCCGGTACTGATGCCGCAGACTCACTAAAGCGACCACACCATCTCACCGATGCGGCTCTACCGACGGCTTCTGTCCGAGCCGGGCGACCTCGTCGCTATGCACCCGGCAGGATCGAAGTTGCGCACGCGGGTTTAGAAACCGGACTGGAAGCCGGATGATCGCATCCCGCGAGACTGACGGCTTCCTGGGCTCGGAACTGAGATGTCATCGTGAAGCATCCGCCGGCCGAGCCCGTGAAGTCCGTATCGGCGTCCTCGCCCCATGCGACGAGCTCGCAGTCGAGCTGCCGCCAAGCCGGATGCGACTTCGCTGCGCGCGACGGAGGGCGCGTGTGGAGTCGCTTTCGCGCTGGGTGGCGTAGACCAGTCCTTTGCATTCGCGTCAGATGAACCGTCGACCGCGTCGCCCGTGAGCCGTTGGCACGTGCCAAACCTACTCTCCTGGACCCCGACAAGAAACACCCCGCCCACGAAGCATTCCTCGCCCTCGCTTGCTGCCTCGTCTGCTTCAGGAGACTCCAGAACTCATTCTGATTCGAGCTCTGACATGGAGCAAAACGTCAAGGGGTGAGGCTCGGTCGATGGGTTGTCCTCTCGGCCTGGAGCAGCGGATGGTCCGGAGCAGCGACGGTGGATCAGACTGACATTCGCGGGTCGGGACCGCATGACTGGGAACCGTCGGGAGCTGCCTCTGTCTAAGGTCGCGGGTCACCGGCTGGCGGTGCCGCATAGAGCCTGCGAGGGTTCTCCGTGTGGTCGGACGCATCCGCTGCTCGAGGCCGAGAGGTTGGTTGATGGTCAGAGCGTCCTGAGTGGTTGGTCGGTCGCGATCGCCCAGACGAAGCCGGCGAGCTCGCGGGCGCAGGCGACGACGATCTTCTGGTGCGGCTTGCCGCGGCCGGCCATCCGCTGCCAGCGCTGGTAGAGGCGCTGTTGGCAGCGCCAGGCGCGTTCGATCACGAGCCGCGTCTTGTCCGCGTTGGCGGCGGGAGAGCTCGTAGCCGACCGTCGGGCGTCGGCGCGCGTGCCAGGCCGACTCGACCAGTAGCCGGCGGACGTGGCTGTTGCCGACCTTGGTGATCGAGCCCTGCCGGCGCCGCTCGCCGGAGCAGTGCTCGGACGGGACGAGCCCGACGAAGGCCATGAACTCCTCGGCGGTGCGGAAGCGGCTGAAGTCGCCGATCTCGGCGACAAGCGCGAGCGCGGTCAGCGTGTCGATCCCGCGCAGGCAGCGCAGCCGGGCGACCAGCTCCCGCCACGGCCCCTGCTCGGCCGTCTCCCGGATCGCGCGCTCGAGCTGCTCGATCCGCGCGTCGACGAGGTCGACCGCGTGCAGGTAGGTGTCGAAGGTGATCTGCTCGGCGGCGTGCTCGAACCGCTGCTCGCCGAGCCACTTGCGCCGCACGATCGTCCAGCGCGCTGGTCGGCAGCAGCCGTCCGTGGCGCAAGCAGAACTTCGAGAGCCGGTGCCGGTCGCGCATCCGGTCCAGGCGGGCGTCCTCGCGAGCACGAACGAGATCACGCGCCGCCTCGAGCTCCGGCGACGGGCACGTGGATCGGCTCGAGCAGCCCGCCGGCGAGCAGCCGCGCCAGCTTGCGCGCATCGCGCGGATCGGTCTTGACCCGATCACCCGGCCGCTGCGGCACCAACCCCGGCGCGACCACCGCGCACTCGATCCCGCGCTCGACCAGATACCGATAGAGACCGAAGCCCGGTCGGGCCCGCCTCATAACAGCAGCGCACCCCCGGCCACCGGCGCAGCAGCCGCTCGACCGCCTCCTCGTCGTAGGGCAGCGTCCGCTCCTCGAGCAGCTCGTCGGCGCGAACCGCCGCCAGCCGGATCGACCTCGCGTGCACGTCCAAGCCCGACAGTTACCGTCGTAGACTCGATCATGGTCGGCGACCTCCGTATGTGGCTCTACCGGGCCACACCCCGGCAACCCACGACATATGCGTAGGCGCCGACCACTCTCTGCCGACAACCGGACACCGCGACCCACAAGGCCACGGCTCCATCCTGTCTAAGGACCCACCCCCGGAGAGCCCAAACAAGGCCACGGGACCCGATGCCCGGGAGCGGCCAGGCGCGGTCGTTTCGCACCCATCGCGGACGCTCGCTCGACTCCAGTTCACGGTCTTCGACCTGGGAGCCGACCTGGGAACGCGGCGGGGCAAGCCTTAAGGCCCTTTATCCATACCGGTTCCTGCTCTCCCCGACCTCCTGCTTATGACGCCGATCGCGAGCCGGAGGGGAGATCGAGGTCGTCGTAGAGCCCTCCCCCTCAACACCACCGGTAGCTGCGGGACCCCGCTCCGGGAGCGACCGCGAGGGCCTGCGCGAGCGCGTCCTGCGCCTCACGGACGGTTTCGCGGACCGGATCCGGCGCGGATAGTCCGGCACGGTGCGCTGGGCGAAGGAGGAGGGAGGCCCGGCCGAAGCAGGGCCTCCCCGGATGAAGGGGCGCCTAGAGCCCGTCTGCCAGCGTGTCGAGGTTGCTTGCCTGGGCAGCCGTCAGCCAGCCCTGGTCCTCGAGCACGTCGACGACCTGCCTGTAGAGCGCCACGAACACATGCTTCTGCGCCGGGCTCAGCGTCGGGACGATCACGTCGAGCACCGCACAGGCGCCCCGGATGATCCCGTTGACGGCCGCCTTCTGCGCGGGCTTCAGGTGCTGGTAGCGGCTCCGGCTCTCGACGTCCTGACGCGTCAGGAGGCAGAGCCCGGCCGGGTTGACGATCTTCACCGTCACCACGTTGCTCGGCGCGCTGACGTTGCCCGCCAAGTCGGTGACCGTCTGCGGCGTGGACGAGACCGTGCCGATGCCGCTCAGCGTCTGGTCGGCCGGGCACGCTCCCGCCGGGATCCCGGAGCCGGCATCGCTGCACGTGAAGTGCACCGTGACCGGACCGGAGTACCAGCCGTTCGCGTTCGGCGAGGTCGTCGCCGCGGCGGTGATCGTCGGCGGCGTCGCGTCGATCTTGAACATCGTGCCGACGACCGGGCCGACGTTGTTGTCCTTGTCCTCGCTCGCCGCGTAGATCGTGTGCGTGCCGTCGCCGGTCACGCTCGACAGCGAGCAGTCGCCGGCCGGCAGGTCGGCGAAGCTCGTCGGCACGCTCATGGGATCGACGGCGCACCGCGTCTGATAGACGCCGACGCCGCCCGCGTTGTCGGTGGCGGAGACCGAAACGCCGACCGCGCTCCTGTACCAGCCGTTCGAGCCGTTCGGCGAGCTCGGCAACAACGCGATCGTCGTCGTCGGACCGGTCGTGTCGACGACGCCGCCGATGCTGAAGGCGTACAGCTTGTTGTTGCCGCTGCCCTCGGCCGACTTCGAGTACCCGGTGCCCCAGTAGACGGAGCCGTTCACGATCGCCGGGCCTGCGTTCACGGAGCTACCCGCCGCGTACGACCAGAGGATGTTCCCGTTCGACGTGTCGAGCGCGTACATCTCGGCGCCGGTCTTCGCCATCGAGGTCACGTAGTCGACCCCGTTCGCGACGGTCACCGGCCCGAGGTCCCACACGCCGACGGTGCCGGTCGGCGCGGGAAGGGTCTCGGTCTGCGGGTCGGCCGTCTGCCAGAGGATCTTCCCGGTCGCCGGATCGAGCGCCGCCCACGAGCCGCCGGTGGTGGTCGTGCTCGTGAGCACGCCGTTCTCGGTCAGCTGGTAGGGGATGTGGTGCTGGTCGGTCAGCGAGACGTAGATGCGGCTGCCGTCGTACGCGGTGCCCCACTCGAAGCCGCCCTGGTCGCCGCCGGCGCCGACGAGCGTGTTCCAGAGCAGATGCCCCGTCTGCGCGTCGAACAGGTAGTAGACGCCGGTCTTGCTGCCGAAGCCGACCACGCGGTCGCCGCCCGGAAGCGTGAACACGTTGGGGCTCGAGCCGCCGACGTCCCAGGCGTCCCCGAAGCCGGTGCTCTTGCCGTACAGCCCCGCGATCGGGGTGTCGTTCTCCGGCAGGCACCAGGAGACCGGCTGCGCATCGCAGACCCGGTGCCACGGTGCGTCCCCGACGACGCGGTACGACCAGACCGGAGCGCCGGTCGTCAGGTTGAACGCGACGATCGAGTCCCAGTACGCGCCCGGCTGCTCGCACGACTCCGAGAAGTAGCCGTTCGGCGAGGCCTGGTTGCACGCGGCCACAGAGGGCGGCTCCGAGTAGAGGTTGCCGAACGTCCCGTAGACGAGGTTGTCCGCGACGTCGACCGACGGAGCCGAGAACATCGTCGCGCCCGCGTAGTGCTGGCTGTCGGCGGGGTTGGGCGTCGGCAGCGAGAACGACTCCCAGTTGAGCGCGCCCGTCAGCGCGTTCACGGAGGCGATGTCGCCGCGGAACGTCGTGCCGGGCACGTTCGCTCCGGCGCCCGACACGCCCGTGATCACCGTGTCGCCGACGAGCTGCGGCGAACCCGTCATCGTCCCGCGCGAGTCGGGGTTCACCTGCGTCGACCAGAGCTTCGCGCCGGTGGTCGGCGTCGAGCCCGATCAGGAGCGGTGTCTTGTTCGTGCCGACGATGACGACGTTGCCGTCCACGGCCGGGCTCGTCCGGGCGTAGTCGCCGGCGAGGCCCGTGAGCGACGGAACCGAGTCCTGCCACATGACCGCGCCGGTGTTGGCGTCGAGCTTCCAGACGGTGCCGCCGAAGTCGCCGAAGTAGACGGCCCCGTCGACGACCGCCGGCGTGCCCGACACGTCCCCCGACGTCGTCGCGACCCACTTGACCGCGAGCTGGTTCGCGTTCGCCGGCGAGATGTCGTGCTCGAACGGTTGGTCACGCGTGTTCGCGGGGTCGTAGCCGTACGTCGCCCAGTCCGGACTCACGCCCGGCCCGTCGCTTGCGAGCGTCTGCGACGCGGCCACGAGGGCCACCGCCGCCAGGAGCCCGAGTACTACCGCCTTGAGGTGGAGCTGCGGCCTTGTCCGCCCGCTGCCAAACCCTCTTCCAGACATCTGATCCCTCCCCGGGAGTGATACGGAACGTACATGGACAGTCCCGAGCATGGGCAGTCCGGCGCCGCATCCGGCTGGTGCGCTGGGTGAAAGGGATACTCGCTCAGCCTCCAGGGAAATTCAAGGGCAGTGAGACCGAGCGGCGGGTTCTGAGTCAGGCGCTCCGCGAGCTCACGCCGGCGTAGAAGCCTCGCGGCAGGTTGACCATCGGTTGACCGCGCCTCGCGACCCGCATAGCTCCCGGCCTGACGGCATGACTCCCAACGATGGAAGTTGGGGTTCACAGTTCCTGACAGCCGGGGGTGGGAGAGCGGCGCGGGACAGCCCCATCTCGTCGTCACCCCGGGCCTACCCCTCGAGCTCGGTCGGCGCGTCGGGGCCTGTAACCCGGAGGCCGAGTGGCGGGGAACGATAGCTGGTCTTCTTCACCTTCACCCGTAGCCGCGCCCAGGCTGGTGCGGCTCACCGGCGTCTGGCGACGACACCCTCGATCCGGGACCGAAAGCGCTGCTACGGAGGGGCGAGCAGGTCGGCCCTGGCCGAGTGGAGCGGCTGATGCGCCGAAACGAGATCCAGGGCGCGAAGCGGCGCGGGAAGCCGTGGTGGACGACGATCACCGACCCCGCGGCACGGCGGCGGCCTGACCTGGTCCAGCGCGACTTCAGCGCCGCCGGCCGCAATCAGCTCTGGGTCGCGGACTTCACCTATCTGCGCTGCTGGGAGGGCCTCGTTTTCTTCGCGTTCGTGGTCGACGCCTACGACCGCCAGGTCGTTGGCTGGCAGTTCGCAGCGCACATGCGTACCGATCTCGTGCTCGACGCGCTCCGGATGGCCCTCGCCATGACCGAGCGGGTCGAGGAGGTCGCGCTCGTTCATCACAGCGACGCCGGCAGCCAGTACACCTCGTTCGCCTACACACAGACCCTCGACGACCACCAGGTGCTCGCGTCGATCGGCTCCGTCGGCGACGCCTACGACAACGCGCTCGCCGAGCTTCGTCGACAGGTTCAAGACCGAACTGATCCGCGACCGCGTCTGGCGCTCACGCTCCCAGCTCGAGCTCGCGATCGTCGAATACGTCGCCTGGTTCAACAGCGAGCGTCTCCACAGCGCTCTCGGCGACGTCCCACCAGCCGAGTACGAGGAGGTCGAGTCACGACGCTAGGGTCCCGGAACTGCCCGATTGATTGAAAGAGGAAACCAACCAAAACGGTCCCCGTGGAACCCGGGGCGGCTCACTTTCAAAACAGCTCGAAACCGCGGGGACGCTAGGAGCGAGGGCACGCCGCGAACGACCCTCAGATACAGGAGGTCGCGGTGCGTTCTGGAAGACCTGGCCAACGCGAAGGAACCAACCGTGGCTGATCTTGGTGACGAGCACCTCGCTCCCGACGTAGACGCATACCTTGCCGACGCTCCTGTCGAGCGTCTCGCCGTCCTGCGCAGGCTGCGGGAGCTCTGCATCGAGGAGCTTCCTGGGTTCGAGGAGCGCCTCGCGTACGGAATGCCCTCCTATCTCCGGGACGAGACGGTCGAAGTCGCGTTCGCGAGCCAAGGGCACACGATCAACGTCTACATCCTGCGCACCGACGTGATGGCCGCTCACGCCGATGCGCTCGCGAACCACGACACGGGTAAAGGCGCGATCCGCTTCAGGCCGGACGCAGTGCGGCTCGACCTGGTCAGGTCGATGCTCGGCACGACCGCCGCCTCCACCGGCCCCGTTTGCTGAAACTCCCCTTAGGTCAGCTGAAGGCTCGGGTTGAACAGCAACTAGGCGACCGCGTCGCGAATGCGCCGGCTGGGGGCCGTAACCACCCTCGCATACGCGGGTGGCGGCAGCTCGAAGCGAATTCGCTTCGACCTCGGTCGGTTCGCTGGGACGACCGGTGATGAGCCGTTCGCGGTTGAAGAGGTGGGAGGCTACGCGCCAGCCGGCAATGTCGATCGCGAGGAGGGCGAGCGCGAGTCCGATTGCGAGCGGAACGGACAGCGTGATGACCTGGAAGGAGACGAGGGATGTGAAGGCGAGCAGCGGGAGGCTCGCGAGGGTGGCGAGTTGACCGGCTCTTCAGAAGAACGCTGCTCGTCCGCACCGCCACCCCACTGGTCTCGCCGGAAAGGGTGTTCGCGGTCTCCGGAGTCGACAGCTGGCGGGCCGACGACCCGACGCGCTACGAGCTCACCGTCAGCGACACGCGGACCGCGGCACCGGCGGTCACACGCGCGCTCGTGGCCGCCGGCGCCGATCTCCTTTCGCTCGCCGAGGCCCAGCACTCGCTCGAGGACGTTTACCTCGAGCTCATCGCCGACGATCCCGAGACGAATCGATGAGCCTCAAGCGGATCGGGTCGGTCGTGCACAAGGAGGTCCACGAGTTCCGGCGCAACCGCTTCGTGATCGGGACGATGGCCGTGCTCCCACTCGTCTTCCTGATCACGCCAATGATCACCATTTTCAAGACGCCCGCGTCGGCATCCCCCTCCCAGGCCCGAGCAGCGTTCGGAGTCATCTCCCTCCTGATGCTGGTCATCCCGGTCGTGCTCCCACCCGTGATCGCGGCATATTCGGTCGTCGGGGAGCGCGACCAAGGAACGCTCGAGCCTGTCCTCACCACGCCGGTTCGCGCCTCCGAGCTCCTGCTCGGAAAAGCCGTCGCGACGTTCCTGCCCTCCGTCGGCCTCGCCTACGCCATCTACCTCGTCATCCTGATCAGCATCCGGCTCGGCGCCGCCCACGTCATCAGCGACGTCGCCTTTCACCCTCCTCAACTGCTCGCCCAGATCCTCTTCATCCCGCTCCTTGCCGTCTGGTCGATCTGGGTCGGAATCGGCATCTCCTCCCGCGCCACGGATGTCCGCGTGGCGCAACACGCGGAGCTCGTCCGGTCGGCCGATCGTGCGCAGCCTAGTGTTGAGAATGGCGACGCGTTCGCACAGGCGCTCGGCTTCGTCGAGCCGGTGAGTTGTGAGAAAAACGGTGACGCCACGCTCACGCAGTCCGTCGATCAGCTCGTGGACGTCCCGGGAGGCGACCGGGTCGAGACCGGAGGTCGGCTCGTCGAGGAAGACGATCGCCGGGTTGCTGAGCAGTGCGCGTGCGAGCGCTACCCGCTGGCGTAGACCTTTAGAGAGGCTGCCGCAGGGATCTTCGGCGCGGCTGGCAAGGTTGACCGCCGCTAGCGCCTGTCCGATCCGCTTCTGGGGCTCCGCGAGCTCGTAGAGACCGGCAAAGTACGCCAGGTTCTCGGCGACGGTCAATCGCAGGTAGAGGCCTGGATTCTCCGTCATGACCGCGATCCGCTTGCGTATCTCGACGCCGTTTGCTGCGTCGAGAGGAACGCCGGCGATGTATGCCCGGCCCGAGGTCGGTGCGATCAAGGTCGCAAGCATGCGCACCGTTGTGGTCTTGCCGGCGCCGTTCGGCCCGAGGAACCCGAAGACCTCGCCGACGCCGACACTGAACGAGATGTCGTCGACCGCCAGCCGTTCGCCGAACCGCTTTGTCAGGCGCTCGACGACGAGTGCCGGCTCGCCGGGCGAGCTCGGCGCGGACCGGCCCCTCGTCAACTTGGTGAGCGCCTCCCGCTGCTCGGCTCCGCCGACATCCGCGTCGTCACCCTCGCTTTCGCTCGGGGGTTCGTTCGCCGGAGGAGCCACGCCGGGCCTGGAGCCGCCCGTCGCGAGCGCCACGACTGCGTAGACCGCGAAGACGGCGATCACGACCGGGACGCGCGCGGCAGAGCCGCGGAGGAGAACGATCACGGCGACCACCGCGCCGATCGCGACAAGCGTGATCGCCCAGCCCTGCCAGGTCGCCGGCTGCCAGCCAAGACCGGCCCGCCGGCGCCGAAACCATCGGTGCGCGCTCATCGACTCGCCACAACGCTAGCCCCAGCACGCTAGCTAGCCGGAAACGGACCGCGCATCGACAGCGTGAGAACATCCTCGCGTGGTCGAATCGTGAAGTCGCCGCGCCTCAATTCAGGCCTGCGAGGGAGCCGTTCGGCGAGATGCACTCGCTGCGACGTGACTCAGGGCTTTCGTCGTTTTCGGAGGCATCACCCGGTGGCCGAAAAACGGTGCGGGGTGCACGCGGGGGGCACGGCCGTCCCGGAACGTTGCCGGGGTGGGAAACGCTCGCAGGGATCACGGCGAGATTGGCGGGAACGACCTATTGCGGCACGAGGGCCGGGGACGTGGGGTGCGGTTCAAGACGCCACCCCACGTCCAGCGTCGGAGCCCGGATCTCCCTGTCTAGCTAGCCGATGCTCCGATAAGCCCCTTACTTCTTCAAAGCATCCTTCACCTTCGCGGAAGCCTTATCGATCGAGTCCTTAGCCTTGCCTGCAGCCTGATCGACCTTGCCCTCCCGTTTCAAGTCAGGGTCCCCCTTCAACACGCCTGCTGCTTCCTTCGCACGACCCTTCGCTTCATCGGTGTTCGTCATGAGATCCCCTCTCCATCGCTCGTGTCTCTTCCAGGTTTCCCTCGACCCGGCTTCCAAACACCACGGAGCGGGCCGGAGCTAGTCCGCAGACCATCGGGTTGAGCCGAATATTCGGTGAGCCACCGGCCGTGCTCGTCCTCGATCCTGAACGTCGTCATGATCGGGAGGCGTCAACGCGGATCGCCGGCGAGGAGCGAAGGTTCGTGCTCGGGCCACCCGCAGTCAGCGTCACCTCTGCCTGCCAGACAGGCGCGCCGGGCGTCGCGGGCGCCGTGGCTGCGTCGGCGGCCGTGCAGAACCCGCCGGCGACGGCGCCATACGCGATGACCAGCTGCCCATTTGGAGGGAGCGTCACCGCGGAGACGGTGATCGTCTGCTCGCTCGTCGTGACCGTCCCGACCGTGGCGCTCGTGCAGCCCGGTGCGTCGGACGCCACCGGAGCGGTCCAGCCCGGTGGAACGGCAATCCTCAACGAAGCGTCGTGGACGCCTCCGCGCGGGGCCGTGTACGTGAACGCGATCGTATGCTCGGCGGTCCCGACTGCGACGTCTGTCGTCGCGGTCGTCACAATGCCTACGTCAGCGGGCGGCATCGCCTCCCAGGACGTAAGAACGACATCCCATTGTGGGTGTCCGGCCTGGCGGTTCAGGTCGAGGTTGCCCCCCGTGCTACGGACGAGCCCCAGATCGGAGCCCGCGGCAGAGCCGTCAGCGCGCCGGATCGTGATGCCGGCGCCGATGTAAAAGTTCTCCTGCCAGTCGAACGCCGTCGTCTGCCCGGGGGGACAGGCAGCCGAATCCGGTGCCCCTGCGATAGGCGAGAGGGTCTCTGTCTCGTTCGTCTGGGTGTGGATCACGAAGTTGCCAGTTGCGTTCATTTCGGCGCTGAGGACCCGGGACCGCCACGTGTTGGTGCCGGCACAGACCTCGACACCGTTCTCGGAGTAGATCGAGCCAGAAACACCCCGGACATCCCACTTCTCGCCCGTGGCCCAGGTCTTCGGCATATAGACGATGCCTGGACGGAAGACGATCGCTGTGTGATCGGCGTAGCACTCGGCATGCGTCGCCAGGTACACGAGCACGCCCCGGGGCCCGGGACTCCAGCGGAGCAGATCCCAGTGACACCTCCTGTACGGAGCCGTGTTGAACTGTTTGAAGACGCCGCCGACGGAAGGTTGAAACCAGAGGCTGGTCGGGTGCGGGCCAGGCGCCGTTGACGTCGGCGAGGGGTACTCGTTCACACCGTGCAGGAAGTATCCGCGCGCGCGTCTCGCGTTCGGGTATGCCGCACCGAGTTCGTAGTGCGCAACGCCGCCCGTCTGTCTCACCCGCTCCGAGCCCGCCGGCACTGCCGAGCCGCCAAGCAGCAAGAGCAGCGCAAGCGTTGCCAGGCCGACGGTCGCGAACGTTCGGCCTCCGCGATGGATGAAACGGAGGAGGGGAATCGTCTTTGAGTGAAGCATGCCCGCGCCGCACGCACGCGTCCGACCAGTTAGGGCACGACCCGACTCAACGCAATCCGCATGAACGCATGGCTTCTCACCCGACCGCCGCCAAGCCGTTGTGACGTTTTCGTCGAGTTACAGTCCCCTGCCCTGGGAAATTCGAGATGGAGCCCCGTGAAGGGCTCCATCTCCATCTTCCACCACTGTCATGTGTTGCAGTGGGCGGGCACGGACTCGGGATGGACGACGTCAGCTGTCTTCGGGACGCCGAGGTAGAGCGCGTACACGAGCGCGGGTTTGTTGCCGTCGTTGCGTGCGAGGTGGATGTGGTTCGCGGGCTCGACGAACGACATGCCCTTGGAGACCTTGAATGGCTTGCAGTTACCGACCGTAGGATCGAAGACGGTCAGCGTCCCCGAAGCGACGATGACGGCGACCGGCGCGCCGTGAACGTGCCAGCCGAAGCTTCCGCCGGGCGCGACGCGGTACGACTCGAGGATCGACAGCCCAGTCTGCGCCTGGATCGTCGTGGCTTGCATCTTCCCGGCCGCGATCGCCCGGGCGACGATCGGCACGCCGTTACCGAACTCAATGTCACTCTTGGCGGGGTGGTGGTGTCCGGCAGGGGTTGCAGACTCGGGCGGCGGCGGCTGACTCGATTCCGAATGTCGCCCGAGGGCTGACTATCCAGCGTTGTGTCGCCGCCGCCGTCCCGAGACCGTCGAGCGTGACCTGATAGGAGCGTGGCTGCTGCCTCGATTGAGGTCTGTCCGCTCGTCGGTCGCCCCATCGGAAGGAGGCGATCTGAATGATCGTGATCGGACTGGACGTGCACAAGCAGTCGGTGACCGCTGTCGCGGTGGACGAGGCCGGCAGGCCGCTGGCCGAGACGATGATCGAGGTTGGGAGCGAGGAGCTGTTTGGGTGGGCATCTGCGCTCGATGAGCGTCGGCTGTGGGCGGTCGAGGACTGCCGCCAGCTCACCCGCTGGCTCGAACGACAGTTGCTCAGTGTCGGCGAGGACCTGGTGCGGGTGCCGCCGAAGCTGACCGTCCCGGAGCGGCGGGCCGGACGAACGCGTGGGAAGTCGGACCCGATTGACGCGCTCGCGATCGCGAGAGCCGCGTTGCGGGAGCCTGACCTGAGCCGGCCCCGGCCTGACGAGCAGCGCTACCGCGAGATCAAGTTGCTGGTCGATCATCGCGACGATCTCGTCGACCAGCGCCGCCGGACCCAGCAGCGGCTGCGCTGGCATCTCTTTCAGCTCGACCCGACCTACGTGGTGCCGTTGCGGATGCTCGGCCGCGCCTCCCACCTGGAGCGCGTCAGCCGCTGGCTCGCCCGGCAGCAGCAAGAGATGCAAGTGCGGCTCGCACGTGAGCTCGTCTCGAGCTGCCGCTCGCTCAACCGCGCGATCACCGAGCTCGACCAGGAACTCGAACAACGCGTCCGGGAAACGGCGTCCGGGCTGCTCGAGGTGCCGGGCTGCGCCGCGGTCACCGCCGCGAAGCTGCTCGCCAAGATCGGCCCGATCGACCGCTTCAAGAGCGACGCCCAGCTCGCCCGCCATAGCGGAGTCGCCCCCTTGGAAGCAAGCTCAGGCCGCACCCAGCGCCACCGACTCGACCGCGGCGGCAACCGCCAACTCAACGCCGCGCTCTACCGAATCGCGATCACCCAGGCCCGCTACCACCCCGCTGCGCGCGACTACCTCGAACGCAAACGAACCGAAGGAAAAAGCCGCCGCGAAGCCATCCGCTGCCTCAAACGACTCCTCATCCGCGTCGTCTTCAACACCCTCAAAGCGAGCCCGACCTTGACATAGGAGCAACGCTGGCGCGGCGACCGCGAGGGCGGCGACGAGCGCGAGTCCGAGTAGCTTGACCTTCATCGTTGTTGTCCTCCCTTTCGGATTGCCTAGTGGTCGTCGAGCGGCAGGTTAGAGAGCCCCCTTTTGCGCCCTCTTTGCGGTGGCTTAGCGAACCCGGGCTGCGGGCGAGACATTGCGACACCTCGACGTCGAGCGGGGGACGCGGTGCCGAACATGCTCGCGACCTTCGCGGAGCTCGAGCGCCGGCCGAGCTCGCCAAGAACGACGGAGGCGCTCGCGGTCAAGCGCGCGGGCGGCGTGCTGCTCGCCCGCCGACTTTTCTGCAGGGCGCGGTGCGGCAGGCGCTGTTTAATCGGCACGAGATGTGCCGCAGGGACAGCCAGCCCGGGGGTCACCCGAACATCGGAGTTGATGGGCGGGGGTCGGGGCTCGACTCGCTATCGGCTCGGTACAAGACTATGACCCGGTTTCGGGGCCGGTGCGTGCAGCTGTGAGGCCCGAAAGAGAGAGGCCCTGTGGGTGAGGTGCTGCTCAGCGAGATTCGCGTCGTCAATTTCCGTAGTGCCCGCCGATTGGTACTTCGGCCCGGTGCGGTTTGCGCGTTCATCGGGGAGCCGGGCGTCGGCAAGTCGAACCTGCTCTTCGCCCTGCGCGCCCTCCTCGACCCGAGCTTCGACCTGTCAACAGCTGACGTGACGGTCGGGCAACGCGCGATCTCGATCGAGGCGACGCTCGCCGACGGACGTACCGTTTCGCTCGATGACCGCACCTCGGGTCCGCCGATCGTCCATTTTCCGACGGCGCTGCGCAGCGGTGACCTCGTCTCGGCGACGGCGGGCTTTCCGTCCGCCGACATAGTGCACGCGTCGATTCGCGAGGCGCTGGAGCGGGCTCCCGCGCCGCGTGTGGCTCTCGTACGCGGGCTTGAAGCCTGCGCGGCCGAGACCTCGGGCGTCGTCTTCGCGATCGAGGAGCCGGAGCTGTTCCTCGCCCCCCAGGCGCACCGCTATCTCCGCCGACTGATCCGACGCCTCGCCGAGTCCGGCAATCAGGTCTTCTTCACAACTCACTCGCCGGGGCTGCTCAGCGTCGCTGCGCTCGAGGAGGTCAACCGGGTCGCCCGCGACGAGCTCGGCGTGACGACGGTCGAGCGGCTCGGCCCGGTCGACGTCGAAGATGCGTTCCGCGTCATGTGCGAGTTCGATGCAGAGCGTTCGGAGCTCTTCTTCTCGCGGGCGGCGATCCTGGTCGAAGGGATGACCGAGAAGATCGCCCTTCCATTCGTGTTCCGCGCGCTCGGCCACGACGCGGACCGCGAGCAGATCTCGATCATCGAATGTGGCGGGAAATCGAACCTGCCGCTCTTCGTCGAGATCTGCAAGCGAGCCCGTGTCCCCTGTGTCGTCGTGCACGACAGCGACCTGCGGCCCGACCGCGAGCCACCAGCAGCCGAGTTGAAGCTGAACGCGCTCATCCGCCGGCGAGCGGGAGCGCGGCGCACGATCGTCCTCGAGCCGGACTTCGAAGGCGTGCTCGGCTTCCGCGGCAGGGCCCAAAAGCCTGAACGCGCATCGCGCCGCCTGGCGCGCGCGCGTCCGGACGAACTGCCGGACGCGCTCGTACGCGCCGTGAGACTCGCGCTCGACTCAGCTCACCACCGCCAGCCCTCCTACAGTTGACCGCCGTAACGAGCGCACCCGATCAGCGCCGGCCGCTACCCGCCTGCCTTCCGACTTTGCACTCCGAGCTGGCAGCAGTCGAGCATATGCTTCGGCCCGTAGAAACGTGAACGAAGAACGGGATCAACCGAACCGTGTCGCTGCGAGCGGGCCTGGCGAGCACGGCGGCAAGCGGATGAGAATGGACGAAACCGACCCTCGCGCCCTAGGCCTTCCGCTCAGTTGGTTCCGTACCAGCGAGCCGATCGATGTCCGCTGGGTTCGACACCCCTACCGATGGCTGAGATGGCGGTCCGAGGTTCGAAGACGTGGCCCGTATGCTCCCCGCTTCGAGGACTTTCGACCCCGATAAGGGGCAACGGCGCACTCGCTCCGGTCCGCCTGGTCTGCTCCTCGGGCCAACAGTGAGGCAGTTACGTCTACGTCTCGTGTAACGGGCCCCCTCCCCCTCGGCGGCGTCGACCGGGCTGGGGCCTGATCTCTGCGTGCCTCGCCGGCGTCGGTCTCTATCTGGTCGCCCGCGGGATTGTTCTGTAGTTCCGTTGATGCGATCGCCGGTTATGCGATCTACTCTTCGGATCCTTGCCGGCCTCATCGGGATCGTGCGGACGGTCGAGCCGATCCTCGGCGAGCGCGAACTGCGCCTGGTCGTGCAGTTGGGACGCAAGACCTCAGACGCCTAACTATTCGCCTGACGACGACGGCCCCGACGAGTCCGTGCCTTCGATCCCGCAGGCGAATACATTCGCGTAATGGCGATGGAGTATGCCGTGCAACGGCTCGAAATGGGCGATGTCGTCCTGATCGACGTTCCCGAGCAGGGAGGGAAAGTCGAGGCGACTGTGGCGCGCGCGATCGCTCGAACCGATAAGACCGTGCGCGTATGGCTTCGCGTGGAAGGGCGTGACGAGTTCGCCACGGAGTGGCCACTCGACGAGGTGGTCACGGTTGTGCGTGGCCCTTGAACCGTCGCGCCCCTTGGCTCGCCAACCCGAAAGCGCCGACGTCGATCGAGAAGGTTCGTCGACGGCAGCTGCACCGACGGCGTGTTGTCGGTTCTCTAAACATGCCAGAAGCCAGACGCCCTGATCACCCCAGTCAAGTCTGTGGCGGGCGACCCAGTGCAGCTACCGCTCGAGGTGCCGTACCTGGCGCTCGCAGACCCGGGAGCACTTGGGGCGATGACCAAGCAGGCGCAGCTGATATCGGCCGACCCGTGCACAACCGAGATCGGCCCGGACGGGCACTGGATCCTGCAAGAGCAGCCCGGACTGATCCTCGACGCGTTGATCCCGTTCCTCACCCAGCAAGACGTGACGGAGACCGGTGCGACGTGAAGAGCCACCGGCTTCAACGACACCCTCGGTTTCACGGTCGAGCTCGAGCGACTCACCCGGCAGATCAACGGCGAGACCGAGGAAATGTCGCTCAGGGCCACGACCATCTACCGCCGAGAAGACGGCGCCTGGAAGGTGATCCATCGCCACGGCGACGGCCTCATGACCGTCGAAATCGACCCAGAAGGCAGACGCTGAACCCGAACTGTTGACTGGTCGCGACGACCGATGGCCAACTCGCAACTGCGCGCAACTGCAGCTGGCGGAGGAACTCGCAGGTGTCCGAGGTCATTCGCGACGATCACGTTACGTCTGAGACGTGGCGGGCTGCTGTCTCGGACCTCACGTCGCCGACCGTCTGGGAAGGTCACGTGCTGCTCACCGGCCTGGCGGCGAGCCTCATCGTCGTCGGGCTATCGGCCGCCGTCGTGGACGGGGTGCTCGAACGGAGAAGACGCGAGCGCTGGAGCCGGTGGTGCCGTGCTGTGACACCTGTGGTTCAGCCCGTTGTCGGTGTGCCCAGCGGCCGCGTTTCGCTCCATTCGAGGATGATGCTGCGTTCTGCGATCAACCAGGCCTCGTCGACCTTCGTGAACGTGTCGAGGTAGCGCAGCCAGGCGACCATCATCTTGCGGACGCCGTCCTCGGTGAACACATGGTGGGCGATGGTGTAGCTGTCACCGGTCGCAGTGTTGCCGTCCAAGATCACGGTGCTCTGCCCGTTGAAGTGCATCGTCGCCTCGTACCGGTTCAGGTCGGCGAACACCGGCGACAGCGCCTCTCGGCCTTCGAGCACGTAGCTCGGCTCGCTCCCCGCACCGTCCATGAACACCGCGAACGTGTGTCGGTCGTAAATAGCGCTTTCTGTCCTTCGGCGTCGCGGGTATCGGCGCAGTGGGCGTAGGCGTCGAACAACTCGCGGATCGCTAGTCGGTCCGCTTGCTCGCTCGGCGATATCTCCGTGTGGATCATCATCTCTCCTGTGTCCGCGGTCTTCCGAGGTGTGAGTGGTCAAACGGGGAGTTCCCCGTATCGGCGTCCAACTATACGCGGGGAACTCCCCGTTTGCTGTTTGCTTGGTCCATGACCGGGGCCCACCGTGGACGTAGTGACGCTCGCCGAAATCGCGACGCGATTCTGGCTGCGGCCCTCGAGGCTCTGACTGAGTCGTCAGACGCATCGTTGAACGCGATCGCTCGGCGCGCGGGTGTCGCGAACGCCACCCTGTACCGGCACTTCCCGACCCGGGAGGATCTTGTGCTCGCTACCTACGAGCACGAGGTCGGCCAGGTGGTCGACGCCGCCGACGTGCTCCTACGGGAGCAGGCGCCGCTTGATGCGCTTGGCGGTTGGGTCGCTCGGCTGGCCCGTTACGCGGTCACCAAGCACGGCCTCGCGGACGCTCTGCGCAAGGCGGGCACCCCGGGAAGCGATCTGTCCTCCTCCGAGACCTACACTGCGATCGTCGCGGCCCTCGACCGTCTGCTCCAGGCGAACATCGCTGCGGGAATGCTCCGTCCGAACCTGGACGCCGAAGACGTGATCCTGGCGCTAGCCGGCCTCTGGCAGCTCGACCCAGCGGGCGATTGGAGCGCTCAGGCGCAACGAATCTACGACATCGTGCTCGGTGGCCTCCAGCAATCGGCTTGAGCGGTTGGCGCGGCGACATTCCATTTCTCGCGAGACTCTCGGCCGGCTCGCGATCTCAACTGTCGCTCATCGGATCTCGCTGGTGGGGTTCTGGCGCGCGCCGGGTGTGGATCTTCAGTAACCCGATCGCGGTGGTGCCGCGAAACTTCATGCAGGTTGCGGCATTTCGCCTATTTGGAGCCCTTGCCGTGCCACATCGGTAGCTGGCGCGGTCTGGCTGCTCAGCGGGACACGAGCTTCGAGAGCTGTTGGGCTGTGTGGGTGATGGCGACGGGTGAGCCGTCGGGCTCGAGGGCGACGCCGTTCGCGAGCGGTCCGGCGTCGACTGGGTCGAAGCCGAGGCGGTCGATGAGCCGCATGACGCTTGTCACGGCCTCGGGGTCGTCACCGGCCGCGCCGAGCGCGATGCGGTCGGGTGCTCCTTTGGTGCGCCGGTTCTCCTCGAGCTGGTGATAGCCGAGCTGGTTGAGGCTCTTCACGACCCGCGCATCGTGGAAGCGCTCCTGCACGACGGTACTGGTGCCGTTCGACGCGGTGGTCAGCTCCGGGTCGTCGCCGTCGACCGGCTGCCAGTAGTTCATGGCGTCGATGAGGATCTTGTCGGCGAACAGGTCGGGTGCGAGCTCGCGGAAGCGGTGCGTGGGGACCGCCAGGACGATGACGTCTGCGTGGCGTACGACCTCCGCGGTCGTCGCTGCACGCGCGCCGGGGGCGAGCACGTCGATGGTGAGCGCGATCTCGTCGGCGGGGCCGGATCCCGAGATGGCGACGTCGTAGCCGGCCGCGACGGCGGCGCGGGCGACCGTGGTGCCGAACTTGCCCGCGCCGACGATCCCGAGGCGCAGATCCTCGACCTCGGTGGCGGCCTGCCGCTGCCGGATGCTCCGCGAAGGCGACGACCATCGTCAGCTCCCGACGCCGACCGCTGGCGCCGCGTCCGTCTCGGCGGCTTGCGGCGAGCCAGGTCGCGGACGCGGGGAATGACTTCGCGGCCGAAGAGCTCGATCATGGCCATGCGCTGCTCGTGCGGTACGCGTCCGATCGCGTAGTGCAGGTCGAAGCGGCTGAGGCCGAGCGTGCGGACGACCCTGGCGATCCGGTTGGCGACGGTGTCGGGCGAGCCGACGTACATCGAGCCGTGGTCGACCTCGGCCAGGAACTGCTCGTAGGTCGGCGGCTGCCAGCCACGCTCGCGGGCCGCCCACTCGAACTGCTCCTTGTAGTAGGGCCACTGCACCTCGACCGCCTCGTCGTCGGTGGGGCCGACGAACCCGAGCGTGTGCAGCCCGACCGGCAGCTGCGGCTGTCCGTGCTGCTCGAGCGCGCGCTTGTAGAGCTCGACGTACGGCGCGAACCGATCGGGGTTGCCGCCGATGACCGCCAGCATGAGCGGTAGGCCGAAGCGCGCGGCGCGCACGACCGACTGCGGGCTGCCGCCGACGCCGACCCACGTCGGGATGTGTCCCGCGGGGATCGGCGGGCTCACGAACTGGTCCTCGAGCGCCGACCGGAACTGCCCCGACCAGGTCACGGGCTGCTCGCGCAGCAGGCGCACGAGCAGGTCGAGCTTCTCCTCGAACAGCTGCTCGTAGTCCGCCAGGTCGAAGCCGAACAGCGGGAACGACTCGGTCAGCGAGCCGCGGCCGACGATCAGCTGCGCGCGGCCGTTCGAGACGGCATCGAGGGTGGCGAAGTCGGTGTAGAGGCGCACCGGGTCCTGCGTGCTCAGTACCGTGACTGCGGTGCCGAGCCGGATCCGTTCGGTGCGGCCGGCGATCGCGGCGAGGACGACGGGGGCCGCCGAGTCCATGAACTCGGTGCGGTAGTGCTCGCCAATGTTGAAGGAGTCGATCCCGACCGCCTCCGCCAGCACGGCCTCTTCGACGGCGTTGCGGATCACCTCGTCGCCGCGTACCGAACGGCCGGACTGGTCGACGGTGATCGGCAGGAAGGTGTCGAGACCGAATTCGAGCGTTGACATGATCTACTCACTCCTCGTCGTCGAGATTACTTGACTACTCAAACGTCTCATGACGAGGACGTATTTCTCGGCTCGAGGTCGCGCCGGACCGACCTCAGCGGGGCGCGAGTCCTGCCAAGTCCGCGCCCGTTGGCGTTCAGCCGCGACGCTGATCTGGTCAGCGAGCTGAGGCCGGCAGATGCTGTGCGCGCGTCTTTGCGCGTGCCTCGCGCCACCAGATGAGCTCGTAGCTGTGGAGTCCGACCCAGACGGCGGTCACCAGGGTGAGCGCGACCAGCGCGGACACGACGAGCGCGACGGGGAACAGCAGGGCGCAGGCGATCGCGGCGATTAGACGGCCGCGCCCGAGCGTGCGCGATACCCGTATCCGGATCGCGACGAAGGCGAACAGGTAGAGCGCGGGGCCGACGCAGAGTCCGAGCGCCGGGATCGTGCCGAGCTCCCTGTCAACGTGCGCGAGTGCCGACTTCATCGCGAACGCGAAGAGCACGATGCCGGCCACCATCGGCAGATGGAGGTAGCTATAGACGTCGCGCGCGAGGGCCGTGCGCTCCGGACCGCTTCGGTCGCTGAGCAGGTGCTCGACGCGGATCGGTAAGAGGTCAAAGTAGGCCAGCCAAAACGATGCCGCGACCACGAACCCGAGCACGGCCGCGACGATCACGCCGGTGCTGAGTCCACTCAGCCGTTCCCCAAGCCCGATCGCGATCAGGGACTCGCCGATGGCGATGATCACAATCAGGCCGTGACGCTCGACGAAATGCGCAGGTTGAATGTTCCAGCCGCTCGTGCCGCCGAGGAGCGGCCCGAAGAGGCCGAGGGCGAGGGCAGCCAGCCAGAGGATGGGCTTGAGCCCGCCGTCGACGAACCCCGCCGCCAGGATGAGCACCGCGCCCGAGAGTGCCCCGGGTGCGTATCGGAAGATCGCCGCCAACAGATTCCGGTCGCCCCGTGCCACCAGTGCGTACAGCGTCACATGCATGACGTTGACGATCAGGAACGCGACCCCGAAAACGACGCCGTGACGCCCAAACGCGTCGGGCACGGCCAGCGCGGCAACGAACATCGCCCCCATCGCAACCAGCATCGCCCCCCAGACCGCGCCGACATCGGGATCGACGGTGTTGGTCAACCAGGCATAGGCGGTCCAGGCCCACCAGAGGGTCGCGAGAATCAGGAGCCCATGCCCGAGGCCGCTCCAGGTCGGATTACGCGAGAGAACCGTGGTGACTTGCGTGAACCCAAACACGAACACGAGATCGAAGAACAACTCGAGCGGCCTGACCGCATGCCCACGATCGTCAAGCGGCTCGCTCACGACAGGAGGCTAACGCGTCGGCTCGGCAGCAAGCGCCAGGGTGCTGATTGGTGGTCACTGGCCTTGAAGTCGGGCCAAGCAATAACGCGCGTCCGGCAATCGGGACTGCCGTGCGTTCCGATCGATGATCAGCCCACGTCTACGCCGTTCCGGGGCGTAGGTACCCGCCGTCGACCCAGTCCGCAACCAGGCGGCCGTATTCGTCCGCGGCCTGCTCCCAGGCGAAGTGCCCGGCGTCGAGGGCGTGAATCTCGCTGCCCGGCACAAGCTCGTGGAGGTATTCGTTGTTCGACCAGGGGACGAGATCGTCGTGTTGGCCGGCGACGATCTGGGTTGGCGTGGTGATTGTTGGCAGCAGCTCGCGGAGGACAGGGTTCTGTTCTGGGTAGTGCCGGACGAACCGTGCGGACTCGGCGAAACGGCCGAGGTCGTAGGCGCTGACGTAGTCCTCGTGGACTTCGGGCTCCGTGTCGCTCGCCGCGCCTGCCTCGACCGCGTAGCCGATGTTGGTTCTCGCATCGAGCCCGCGCACGACGTCCAGGCTGGGCGCCTCGATGACTTCCTTGAGGGCGCCGCCCGCATCGATCGGCAAGCGGACTGCTCCGCCGCCGACGGTCAGGCTGGTCACGCGCTCGGGCGTCCTCGCGGCTAGGAACAGCGCAGCGGCTGTGCCGACGTCGGGGCCGACAAGGTGCGGAGAGCCGAGGTCCCACTCATCGATCAGGCGAGCGAGGAACTCGCCGGCGGCGTCCGGGGCGATGAGCTCTGGACGTGACTGGTCGGAGTGGCCGAATCCGGGTAGCTCGATGGCGACGGTTCGGCCCAGCGGCGTGAGTTGATGCCAGATGCGACGGAAGGCCCACACGCTCTCGGGCCAGGGCGCGAGCAGCAGCACGGTGGTATCCGAGTCTGCGACGGTGTCCGCGAACCGAACACGGACACCGTCGCAGACCCTGAAGTACGTCGTGATCGGCGATCCCGCCTCAGCGCTCATCTGCCCTCTTCCTCCTCAGGTCGCTTGGATTGCCTGCGTCAGCCGGCGACCGGCGGCTCGTCACCGGCAAGCGCCGCCTGTGCGAGCGCGGCGATGTCCGCGTTCGTGTTCGCGTGGCCGGCGATCCCCCAGCCACCTTCGGGCGACTCTGTCAGTAGCACCCAGGTGCGTTCGGCGATACTCGGATCGCCGGCCGCCTCGGCAACGATCTCGGTCAGCTCTTTGACGACGCCGAGCTGCTTCTCCCGATCGAGGACGCCGAT
Source organism: uncultured Actinomycetota bacterium (assembly GCA_963738895.1). Lineage (GTDB taxonomy): Bacteria > Actinomycetota > Thermoleophilia > Gaiellales > Gaiellaceae > PALSA-600. The sequence continues at coordinate 15,866 of CAVTYN010000006.1, read as the reverse complement.
CGGAGTGAGTACCTGGACTCGCACGTAGTTGGTGTCTCCCGCGACGTTGGAGATCGCAGCGGCGTCCATGTCGTGGATGAAGGCGGCGGTGTTGTTGGCGAACAGGGGAAGCTCGGGAACCTGTTCCCAGCGCATGACCGCTGCCGCAAGATCCTGGGCGAGGGTGTGCTTGTCGGCGAAGGTGCCTGCAGTCGCGTACAGGTCGATCATCGGCATCAGTTGCGCTCCTCGAGGAAGGCGTGGACGTCGGCTGCGAACTCGGCGTGGTGCTGGAAGAGAAAGCCGTGCGCCGAGTCCGGGTAGATCGTGACCTGCCCGTTCGGGAGGAGCCCGGCGAGCAGGTGCGAGTAGCGGGGAAGGATCATCGGGTCGCTGTCGCCGTTGGCGACGAACACGGGCGCCTCGATCGCGGCGACTCGCTGCAGTAGGGCGTGATTCGGGATCCCCCACGCGCAGACTGCGTCGTACTGCGCCACCCGGGTCTGCCAGGTCGTCGGCTCGTCGCGGTTGGCGGTCCGCCCGAAGATGCGTCCGGCGGCTTGCCGGCCTGCGTCGCGGCTCGTGTCCGTGGGCGCGAAGAACACATCGAGATATCCGTCCGGGTTCGTTTCCGGCGCACCGATCGCCCCGATGACCTCGGGCGCCCAGCCGTGCATCCCGGCCGCGCCTTGCGGCGCCGAGGACGCGAGCACGATGCGCCGCAGGAGATCGGGGCGGATGAGCGCGATCTCCTGCGCGACGAAGCTGCCGATCGAGAAGCCGAGCAGATCCACCTCGCTCGAGTTCGATCGCCTCGAGGAAGGCGATCGCATCGTGGGCCATCGCCTCGATCGTGTTCGGCGTCCTGCCGGTGGTCGCGCCGACGCCGGTGTTGTCGAAGGTGATCACACGGCGATCAGCCGCCAGCGCATCGATCAGCGCGGGGTCCCAGTTGTCGAGATTGCCGCGGAAGTGCTGCAGCAGAACGAGCGGTACGTCGCTCGCTCCCAGGTCGCGGTAGGCGTACTCGATCGCGTCGTCGGCTGCGACTCGCTGCGCCGGAACGTCGACGTAGGTGAGCGACGCTTCGACCGTCATCGAACCGCGGCACCGACGCTTTCGGCTGCCTTCTCGACGAGGTCGGCGACTTCTCCCGGGTGGGAGACCATTGCCACGTGGCTCGAGGGGATCTCGGTCGCGGTGGCGCCCATTCGCGCCGCGAATTGACGCTCGGCATCCGGCGGGATCGCTTCGTCGTTCTGTGCGACGAGGTACCACGAGGGCAGCGACTTCCACGCCGGCGTGCCCATGACGTCGGTGAACGCGGACGAGGCCAGTGACTGCTGCACCGCGTAGAGGACGCGTGCTCGGGTCGGCTCGACGTCGCCGGCGAAGTGGTTGACGAAGTCGTCCTCGGAGAGCCAGCCGTAGCCGCGCGAGTCGGTGAACAGATGGGCGAGCGCGGGCGTCACCGGGCCTTGCGAGAGCAGCGCTCCGAGCGACTCGCCTTCGTCCAGTGCGAATGCGGCGATGTAGACGAGCCCGACGACGTTCGGCGCGTCCGTGCCGAGCGCCGTGATGATCTGGCCGCCGTAGGAGTGCCCGGCGACGATCGTCGGGCCGTCCTGGAACTCGAGCACCTGGCGCAGCCGGGCGACGTCGTCGGCGAGCGAGCTGAGCGGGAACTGCGGCGCTCGCACCTGGAAGCCATCTCCCTGAAGGCGCTCGATGACGCCACTCCAACTGGACCCGTCGGCCCAGGCGCCATGGACAAGAACGATGTTCGGCCGTCCGTTCATCTGTCGCCCACTCCCTTCGTCGAGTCGTAAAGACGCGAGTGTGGTTAGCCGGAGCGCCGCGCGCATCACACGGTCGTGTGGTTTGAAAAGCGCGCCGTGCGACTCGGATATGCTCGCGGGGGAGGAGCGGATGTCGATGAGTCCCGCGCGGGAGTTGCACGGACGCGACGCGGAGCTCGCGCTGATTCGAGCCGAGCTCGAACCCCTCGCCGGTGGTGGCGCCGAAGCGGTTGTGGTAGTCGAGGGCGCCGCGGGCATGGGCAAGAGCCGCCTGCTCGCCGAGGTCACGGCGATCGCTTGCAGCCTCGGCATTCGAGTCGGGCGCAGCGCCGCCGATCCGAGCGAGACGATTGTCGAGCTCGCGACGCTCCTGGCGGCCCTCTTTGACGGAACCGAACCGCTGCTCGACCCCGGCGAGCTCAGCACACTTCATGCACGGCCCGAGCAACGGTTCTGGCTGCTGCGAGACCTGCAGCAGCTGCTCGAACGAGCGGCCCTCGAGGCTCCGCTCCTGATCTCGATCGACGACGCCCAGTGGGCAGACAGTGGAACGATCGCGGCGCTCCGCACCCTGCCGATGCGACTGATGGGATTGCCGATCGCCTGGGTGATCGCACTTCGCCCGCCGCGCGAGGCGACACCACTCGTGCACGCGCTCGAACAGTTGAAGCAGGAAGGGGCACGCCCGATCACACTCGGCCCACTCCATGACGCCGCGGTCGCAAACGTCGCCGCGGACATACTCGGCGCCCACCCCGACCAGTCGATCCTGAAACAGCTTACGGAAGCCGGCGGAAGTCCGTTCCTTGTCGTCGAGACCCTCCTCGGACTGCAGGAAGAGAAGAACATCCGCCTGGTCGACGGCCGCGCCGAGCTGGTCGACGGCGGGATGCCCCGTCGAGTACAGGCAAAGATGCGCGAGCGGCTCGGACGGCTCTCGGACGAGGCAAGCGACGCGGTCACCGTCGCCGCCTCACTCGGGCGAACGTTCACCTTCGACGACCTGGCGCGGACCCTCGGGCGGCCAGCCTCGGACCTACTCGCGCCGGTCGGCGAGCTGCTCGAGGCGAACCTGCTCGTCGAACGCGACGAGAAGCTCGCGTTCTGGCACGACCTCACACGCGAGGCTGTACGCGCCAGCGTGCCCGTGACCGCCCGCCGCGCTCTCGACCGCCAGGCGGCGGTCGTCCTGCTCGAAGCCGGCGCCCTGCCGGTCGAAGTCTCGATGCAACTCGCGGCAAGCGCCGAGGTCGGTGACGAGGTAGCGATCGCAACGCTACTCGAGGCCGCAAAGGCACTGGCCACGACCGACCCCGACGCAGCCGCACACTTCGGCCAGCGTGCACTCGAGATCGCACCAGCCCACCATCCAAAGCGCGGAGAGATCGTCGGCACCACCGCGATCTCGTTGCACATCGCCGGCGAAAGCGAGCAAGCGATCGCGTTCGCCGACCGGGCCCTCCGCGAGACCCTCCCAACCCTGCAGGAGGCAGAGGTCCGCCTCAGTATCGCCGGCATGTTCGCGATCTCCCCGGAGATCAGAATCGGGGCAGGACGCGTCGCCCTGAACCTCCCTGGCCTCCCTGCGACCCTGCGGGCCCGCCACCTCGCCTGCCTCTTCCACAACCTCGTCACCGCCGGTCGCCTCGAGGAGTCCCGCGAGGTGCGCGAGGAAGCCCGTGCCTCTGTCGAGTCCGCCGGAGACGCTCGAGCGGCGTTCACGCTCCGTGTCGCCGAGAGCGCGCTCGAATACACCGACGACCACTTCGGACCTGCTCACGAGCTGATCACCGAGGCCTATCGCGACGGCATCTTCGCGGGCGACGACCAACGCCTGCGGCTCGCGCACATGTGGCACGGCGAGCTGCTCAGCGTCGCCGACCGACACGACGAGGCGATGGCAATAGCCGCCGACGGCCTCGCTGCCGCCCAGCGCGACCATCAAGGATGGGCATACCAGATGTTCGAAACCTGGCACGGCCGCATGCTGCTGCGAACCGGACGAGTCTCCGAGGCGGCAGCGCTGCTCGAAGGTCGCTTCGCCCTCGAGGACGGAACGCGGGCGGCGGCGGTGCTCGACGCTGCCGGCATTGTCGCGCTCGGGCGACTCGCGATCCACACCGGCGACACCCGTCAGGGCCGCCGGCTCGGCGACATCGCACACGTCATGCTCGAGCAGGGCACACCCGCAGTACGGCGCCACGCACGCTGGCTGCTCGCGCTCTTCGCGATGGCCGAAGGCGACGCCGAAGCAGCACGAGGCTGGATACGCGGACCGACCGAACCGGACGGGGCCCCGATCCTGCCCCGCTTCCCATTCGACGTCGCCGACGACGTGATGCTCGTCCGCATCGCGCTTGTCACGCAAGACGACGAGCTCGCGCAGCTCGCGTGCACCAACAGCGCCCGGCGATCGGAGCTGAACCCCGGCATCCTCTCGATCGCGGCAACGGCAGCTCATGTCCGCGGACTCCTCGTGCGGAACCAGACCGACCTCCGGGCCGCGGTCGATCTTTTCGAACATGCACGGCGGCCGCTCGAGCTGGCGGCGGCACTCGAAGACCTTGGCGCCGAGCTCACCCCGACCGATCGCGAATCCGCCGTCGACGCTCTCGGCCGTATTTTGCGGTTGCGCGCTTGATGCCGTCCACAATGGCGATCGTGTTGCTGTCGCCGCCCTGCTTAAGTACGGGCAAGTACACTGACTTCTGCCCGTCCACGCGCACCAGGCTGGTCTGAATCTGCTGCGCATCCATGGCCCGGCCCACATCGCCAACCAGCACCGAAGCGTTCCCCACCGTCTTTAACGGAAGGCGATTGATATCCGCCGTGCTCGGGAGTTGGCTGTTGGTGTAGAGGTTGTAGTCTCTGGGGCCGATGCGCACATCACCCGCCGGTAGGATCATGTTCGACTCATTCACCGACCCGGACTACGTCCATCACGCTCAACTGGTTGGCCTGCAATTTGACCGGATCGACGTAAACCTGGATTTGGCGATACTTGCCGCCGAATGGCTGCGGCACCGATGCGCCCGGCACGTTCGCCACCTGGTTGCGCACGTTGTACTGGCCGAGGTCGCGCAACTGGGTTTCGTTCAGTCCCTGCCCTTTCAGGGTGATCAGACACACCGGCAAACTCGACGCGTCGAACTTCAGCACCACCGGCGGCAGCGTGCCAGGTGGCAGCTTGCGCAGGTCCGCCATGGCCAGATTCGAAATCTTGCTGACGGCTGCGTCGGGATCCATACCCGGCTGAAAGTAGATCTTGATCAGGCTGACGCCGGGCAATGAGCGTGATTCGATATGGTCGATACCGCTGCCCAAGGTGAAGAAACGCTCAAAGCGGCCCGTGATGTCGGTCTCGATCTGCTCCGGAGGCATTCCGTTGTAAAACGTCGCCACCACCACGACAGGGATGTTGATATCGGGAAACAGATCGACCGGCATGCGGGCCACGGTCACCACTCCGACCACGGCGATGACAAGGCACATCATGATGATGAAGTACGGATACCGCAGGGCGAAGCCGGACATTTACTCGCTCCCTCCCGACTCCCCGGCGTTGGAGGCGAAAGTAGTCGTCTTAGGTTCGACCACCTGCCCTGCCTGATAGGAACCGAAGTTGCCCACGATGACGCGATCGCCTTCCTGCAATCCCGATAAGACTTCAACCCGGTCGGGATCTTCCAACCCAGTCTCTATCTCCCTCGGCTGCACCCGGTTCTGCTGATCAATCACTAACACGCTGGATTTGCCATTCTGTTGCTGCACAGCTTGGATGGGCACGGTCAGCGCGTCCGGTCGGTGCTGGGTTCGCAATGAGACATTGGCGTACATTCCCGGCTGTATTTTGTAGGTTTCGTTCGGCACATCGATCTCTACCTGCATCGTCCGGGTGGTGCGGTCGAGCGCGTCGGTAAAGCGCGCCACCTTGCCGGTGAAATGCTCACCGGTGGCCTGCACCGTCACGTCGGCCGGCTGACCGATGCGCACCGACCCAGCCAGCGATTCCGGCACCGGAATGCGCAACCGCAGGACATTGACCTGGGCCAGCTTGACCACGGGAGCAGAATTGCTGTTCGACGTGCCGGCCTGAACCAGAGCGCCGGTATCGGCATAGCGCCACGTCACCACGCCATCGAAGGGCGCGACAATGCGCGTGTAGTCCGACATGGCAGATACCTGGCTATTGTTGGCCTGCGCTATCTCCAATTGCTGCCGTGAGGCCGACAGCGCAGACTTCGCCGATTCCACCTGCGCTTCCGCTGCCCGGTCTTTGGCCTGCGCATCATCCAGTTCCTGTTGCGCAATCAGTCCGGGACGCGCCTGATTCGCCTGCTGCAGCCGGACCGCGTTAGCGTGAAGGGCCGCGTATTGCGCCTCATCGCGCGTCACTTCGTTCTGCATCCGCGAGACTTCCTCCTGGCTGTGTCGCACTCCGGCCCCGGCGCCCTGCAACTGGGCCACTAACTCGGGCACTTCGAGAACCGCCAGTACCTGTCCGGTTTTCACCCGGTCGCCGATGTCGACGTTGATCTTGCGCACATAGCCCGACACCTTGGCATGCATTTCGATCTCCTGGTAGGGATCGAATTCTCCGGCGACTGAGTACGAATTTCCAATCGGCCCGCGTTTTGCGATCGCAACCGCGGCGGGAACCACATCGCGTCCATTGTGGGTATGCGGTGGGCCGCCCGCCCGCACCCGGTTTGCCACCAGCAACAAGACGAAAACGCACAGCACGGCAGCCGCGAACACAAGAAGCTTGTGCCTTCGACGCAACTTCATGAAGATTTCCTCGCCGCGAGTGTCAACAACCACTCGCACGTCAGGCCATCAGGCGGATTTCGAAACCACCCTGATGGGAATTTTGAAACTTGAACGCTGGAGCAACGCGCGGAGATTACCGCGAAGGTGGGGGACGCAGGAAGTGATGCAGGTACAGTTGGCTGCGCCGACTCGGAGGAACATGTTCGCGGGCCGCCTGGTAACGATGTACGGGCCGGCGATCAATCGCGTAGATGTAGGTCAGGAACGCAGCCAGCCAGAACACTGCGGTGGCCGGAGCTACTGGGGTCTGCTCCTGCAACTTCCCGCCACTCAACCACAACTTCGAAGCCGTCGAAGCGCGTGGCTGCGTCGCGTTTCCATAGACCGCCACCTTGGCGTGCAGCGCGAAGGCGAACACCAGAACGCACGCGGCTAGTAGCAGCGCGCGCCAGCACATGGGATTCATGGGCCTGTCCGGTGGCGTCAAGGGAGGCATGTCCACAGTAATTATACGTCCTAACCCGCGTTTCGTGAGCGCTAGCTGCGTTAAACGCGTGTTACAACTCAGGCAGGCGCGCCAGCGCAACCCGCTAACAATCGTACCGTCTACCCGATACCGCGGATCGAGGGTGGCGCCAACCTCATGCCGTTCTACTATGTCAGCACCGGCAGGTGCTCGAACGGCTCCTTCGAGTAACGCGCCTTATCCACTTCAATCACCAGCGCCAGTGGAGCTTCGCTGTGATCAGGGTACGGCTCGCCTACGTATTTCCGCGAGATTCCATCCAGCAGCTTGAAATCCGAATCGCTGCGCCGCTCAACCACCCGGCCACGAAGTTGCGCCTGGCTGTATGGGTCCTGGAGATCGAAGATGGAAATGGCAACTCGCGGATCGCGAGCCGTGTTTCTCCCTTTCACCGAGGTCGGGTCCGTGCAGATTATCAGACGATCGCCTTCGCGGCCGATCCAGACCGGCGCGCTGTGGGGAGAGCCATCCGGCATGATGGTCGCAAGTTGGGCAAAGTTGCGGCCATCGATGAGTCGCGTGATCTCGGCAGTTAAGGTTATCGCCATGGCATACCTCAGGGTTGCAAGTGCTTGTCGAAAAACTTCACGGTCACATCATAGGTCTCGCGTGATTCCGGCACATCCGGATCGTAGAAGAACCCGTGGAACAACCCATCCCATAAATGCAGTTCCGCCTCGACTCCCAGTTTGGTGAGCTGATTGTGAGTATTGATGCCCGAGCTGTAGTCAAAGGCGCGGGTACCGGAGAGTATCAGCGTCGGCGGAAACTGCCGCAGCACTTCAGGCGAGTAAACGGGAGAGACCATGGGATCCTGCATATCGGCTTCGCTGAAGTAGCCGAGGTGCATGCGCCCATCACCTGCGTTCGGCGGAGGAGGCATGCGCCCGTCCAGCGGAGGCGTGGTGAACTTGGCGTCGCCGCCGAAGTCTCCCGCCGACGCGCAGAAGATGCCGATGGCGCCCGGTCGCGGCAAATGATGCGTCTGGAACCAAGCCACCGATTCCGCCGTCAACATTCCTCCGGCGGAGCAGCCGAAGATGCCAATGCTCTCGGGCTTGTACTGTTTGAGCAACTCCGCATAGACCTTGGCGACATCTTCACTGGCCGCGGGAAACTTGAACTCGGGCCCCTGCCGGTAATCGACCGTGACTACCTTGATCTTGCCCAGACCGGCGATGGGAATGGACTCGATGATGCCGCAGGTGGGCGCGCACACGCTGAAGCCTCCACCATGCAGGTTGATGAGCACGCGGTGCTGGTTGCGCGGCGAAACACCGTCTTTCGGAGTAATGACCAGCGCCTTGACTCCGCCAATATTGGCGGGCTGCATTTCCACCGGATACCGCGCCTTCTGTTTGTCGATGAGCGGCGCCAGATGCGCGTCGATGCGGGCACGTTCCTTGGCGATGTCGGGGTCGGGCGGTGGATCGGGATGCAGCAGGCGGTTTGTGACATACGCCTTGGCTTCAGGGCTGAGAAAGCTCGACAGCGGCACCGTCTGCGGCGGGATGTGCACCGTGCCGTCCGCATCAACCTTGACGCTCGGCGCGGAGGCATTGGCATCAACTTGCGCGGTCGCGCTGACGGTGAAGGCGTTTAGCATGACGGCGGTGGCAAGAAGCAACGCGCAAAAACGAACGCTGCGAGCGGATACGCGGGGAGTCATCATGCAGAGCACTATAGCTCTTAAGCGGCGCGCCAAGGTACTTACCCGAATCGCTAACGGGTTGGGAGGGTTTGCAGGAAGCTTGAAATTTTTTTTTGCTCTCCTTAATTTTCATTGGTTTGGCCGAAAGTTCTCTGCATCTCATTAATTTCATGGCTATTTATAGCTATCCATTTGAGCCCGTGCGGCTTAACTCGGTATTTTCCGGAATGGCGGCTGCGGTGTCGGTCGCGACGGAAGCCGGGGGCTTTTTGGCGGCGAGTTTTTCCTGTGCCCGCCGGTCGGCAAGGTTTTCAGCGGCGATACGGATGTTGCGCCGCAGGGCGATATCGGCATAGCGCTTGCGGTCGGTGCGCAGTTGGCGGCGGGAACGATTGCGCTCCAGTTGGTCGCAACGAACCTGGGCGGCGTCGGGGCCCTGGGTTTCGTAGATCTCGCAGACCTCGACGTTTTCCGGAGAGATGGGGAAGGTTGGACTGAATTGGATGTTGTCTGCGGTGGCGTCGGCCGAGACAAAGGGGTCCTTCGACTCGTCGCTCCGCTCCTCGCTTGATCTCATAACGACGTTGGCTCCTGGAGGGCGTAGCCTTTTCTTTTTGTGCGAAGAGAACGGGCGGCCCGGACAGGAGCCAACGATGTTGATTATAGGTTGTGATTTCCATGCCGGGTTTCAAGTTCTCGCGATCTTTGACAATCGAATAGGGGCCATGAGGGAGAAGCGGCTGTCGCATCCGGCGGAGGCGACGGGGTTTTATCGCGAGTTGCAAGCGCAAGGCGAGCAGGTACGGGTGGGCCTGGAGGCGGGAGCGCCGTGCCAGTGGTTCCGGCGGCTGCTGGCCGAGTGCGGACACGAGTTGTGGGTGGGGGATGCGGCGCGCATCCGGGCGGCAGCGGTGGGCAAGAAGAAGACCGACCGGGAAGATGCGAAGCTGATCCTGCAGTTGATGATGGAGGAGCGGTTTCCGCGGATCTGGGTGCCGACGGAGGCCGAGCGGGATGTACGACAACTGCTGCTGGACCGGCATCATCGGGTGCGGGCGCGGACTCAGGCCAAGAACCAACTGCAGGCTTTGGCGATGAACCAGGGAGTGCAGAGGGGAGGGCGGCTGTGGACGCAGGCGGGCCGCGAGTTGCTGGCGGGTCTGAGCATGGCAGAGCACACGGCGCGGCGGCGGGATTACCTGCTCGAGCGGGTAGCAGAACTGGATGCGGAGATCGCGGCGATGGACGTCCTGCTGGTGGCCGAGGTGAAGCAGCGGCCGGCGGCGGTGCGGCTGCTGACGCATCCGGGAGTGGGTCCGCAGACGGCGCTGGCCACGGTGCTGACGTTGGGCGAGGTGAGCCGCTTCTCGTCGGCGCGCAAGGTGAGCGCGTATCTGGGGCTGGTGCCCACCGAGCACAGCTCGGGCGGCAAGCAGCGGCTGGGGCACATCAGCAAGCAGGGTTCGAGTCTGATGCGGTTCTTGCTGGTGGAAGCCGGGCAGTCGGCGGTGAAGCGTGACGAGGAGCTGAAGCGCGCCTACAAACGCTTGTGGGTGCGCAAGGGCAATCGCGCGGTGGCCAAGGTGATGGTGGCGCGGCGATTGGCGGTGAGGTTGTACTGGATGCTCCGTAATGAGTGGACGTACGCGGAGCTGGTTCGACATGCGGGCAAGCCCGGGTCATCCTGTGGCAAGCGGTAGTTGGACCGCACGCTTGAGTGGGCAGCCCGCCTCCCTCGATGGGTGAGGGAGACCGAAGACGAGAATCATGGGAGCAGTCGCCGGATAGATGGTTGGTGGGACCAGCGCGTTCCACTGCAGGATTCCAAACGAATCACGGGGCCGCAGAATGCTTCGCACAAAAAACTTTCTGGGGAGACAAAGTGGGGCGCCAGACGTCCAGGGAAAACTACGCCTTGACAACCCCGGCGTCGTTATAGACAGGATGACACTCTGGGGGAAGGCGTCTTCCGGAGGAGTGTCGAGGTTGAGGTTGGAGGGCAGGCCGTATTCGGCGGCGATAAATTCATGGTGCGGACGGACGGTCCCGATGGGGCGCTACACGACTACGAAATCACGTATACGTTCGGTATCGATCCGCTGCAGCAATATTTGATCGGTTTTCCCGACGGCCGCTACCAGATGCTCGGACTTGCCTGGGACACCGCCCGAAGGACAAGGGTGGCCAACGCTGGTTCCACCTCTACCCCGACGAAAAGCTCCAGCCGGGCTCGCTGCTGCACTGGACCGGCCGCGAGACGACCTGGAACTACCAGTGCGCCAACTACCACACCACGGATCTGAAGAGAACTTCGATCTGTCGGCCAACAAGTACGCAACCACCTGGGCCAGTCTCGGCGTGACCTGCAGAGTCCTGTCATGGCCCGGGGTCCCGCCATGTAGCATGGGCGAAGACCAACCCTGGTCCCGCACCCGTCGACAAGTCCGGCGTCCCCGATAAGGCCCTGATGGGATTGGAAGCCTGGTTGAAGGCTACCGATCACGGCAAGTGGGAAATGGACCCAACGACCGGCACAGCCCGCCGCACCGAGCCATTAGCTTCAACGCAGCTCAACGACTGCGCCTCTTGCCATTCACGACGGCACCTCCTCGCTAAGGGGCTGCCACCCGACGCCCCTTTCCTCGATGCGGCCTTGCCGAGCCTCCTAGTGCCGGGACAATCCCATGCGGACGGACAGATCGACGGCGAGGTGTTTCGGGTCCAACTCATTCCTTCAAAGCGCCATGCACAAGGCCGGCGTCGTCTGTTCCAACTGTCATGAACCGCACACCGCAAAGCTGCGCGCCGAAGGCAACGCCCTCTGTGCCCAGTGCCATCTGCCGGAAAAGTTCGACGTCACCGCGCATCATAAGCACGTGTCCGGCAGCCCCGGGGCCCAGTGCGTCAACTGCCACATGCCGACCAAGAACTACATGGTAGTGCACGACCGCCGCGATCACAGCATGCGCGTCCCGCGGCCTGACCTATCCGTGTCGATTGGTACCCCTAACGCATGCAACCAGTGTCACGCCGATCGCTCCGCGGATTGGGCAGCGAAAACCGTCGCAGAATGGTATCCAAATGGCCGCCAGACAAAGCCGCACTATGGCACGGCCCTCCATGCCGGCCGGACCGGAGCGGTCGATGCGGAGCGTCAACTAGATCAATTAATTCTGGACAGGAACCAGCCCGCGATTGCGCGGGCCAGCGCCTTGCCTCTTCTGGGTCGCTATGTGTCGCCCGCCTCCGAGCCTGCCATCAAGGCAGCAATCGCCGACCCGGATCCGATGGTCCGCATGGTCGCGGCTCAAGCACTGCCGCCCTCCCCGTCGCGCCCCATGATCGAGGCAATCTTGCCGCTTCTCAGCGACCCCATACGCGCGGTTCGCGTCGAGACTGCGCGAGTGATTGCTGCGAGTCGATCCGCAGACAATGACACCCCTACAACGCAGCGCGTTTACCAACGCCTACCAGGAGCTGGTTAGCGCCGAAATGATAGACGCTGATCGGCCGGAGGCACATCTCAACCTTGGCCTTCTAAAGACACGGCGTCAGCAACTCAGCGACGCTGAAGCCGAATACCGCACGGCCCTTCGTCTTGACCCCAAGTTCGTCCCAGCGCTAGTAAACCTTGCCGATCTCGATCGGCAACGTGGCTTGGACAAGGAAGGGGCAGAACTGCTGCGTACGGCAGTCGCAATCGAACCCAACAATGCAGCCATCAAGCACTCCCTCGGTCTTCTGCTCGTGCGCCAACGCAACCTTACAGAAGCACTGCCGCTATTGCGCGACGCCGCCGCGCTCGATCCCGACAACGCCCGGTATGCTTATGTCTATGCAGTTGCACTCAACTCAACCGGTTCAGCTGCTGAAGCGAAGGAATTGCTGGCACGCACGCACAAGCAGCACCCGACCGACAGGAACGTTCTGTTGGGATTGATTGCGTTTGAGCGCGACGGCGGCGACGTCGCGGCCGCTTTGGCGAATGCCCAGGAACTGGCCGTGCTGGAACCCAGAATCCGCAAATTCGCTCGCTGATCGACGATCTTCGCCGGCGGTTGGGGCGCTGAAATCAAGAGGAGTTAGGCTTGAAACCGCATATCATCCTTGCCGCCTCGGCCATTATCGCGATTGCGTTGAGCTATGCTGCCGACGCTCAAACGGCCCCTCCCACCACCGCGAGCCCTCCCGGCATCACGCAGGGGCCTTGGACGAGTGCAAAGCCCGGCAATTCAAAAAGCCAATGCAGTCCTGGTGAATTTGTAATCGGAATGGAGTTGACGGCGCACCTTCGAGTACAAACGGCTGTGTTGGGTGCGTTTCAAGGCTCCGTGTTATTTGCAAACGCTACGGTATCTAACCTATCCGGCGAATTTGGCAGGAATTAAATTGCGATTTCCTTTCGCCGGGCCGAACACATGTCTTTGCCTGAAAGGCCGCCTGGTGCGGCACGAGGAGATGACGGCGGACCGCGAGATAAGTGTGCATGATCGGGCCATTCGATCAACGTCGTAACCCACAATCTGGACCCGCTTCAGCGGCATCGATCTCTCCCGGAAGTTTTTTGCTTTCAAGAGCGACTGCTCTGCACGAAAAAGGGCGTTAGGGTTTACCCTTTGGGCTTCGCCTCCTCGCGCGTGTACAATTCATACGAACATTATCACCGCGAAATGAAATCTTCGAACGCGGCCACTCCCTCTTCGATGTTGTGGCAGACGCAGCTGTCGACTGAGGGATGTGCGTCATGATCGAATAGCTCCAACACAAATAGTGGCGTAGCGGCGGAACTGGTTTCCGGGCATTCGAACATTCGAATCTCGTAGCTCCCGATGCGTGCAAGTACAACCATTCTTGCGTCGCCCTCGGGGATACATAAGAGCTTGATGTAAGCTCGTGTAATTCGTAACTGGTTAAATCTGTTGTCGGATATTTTGCACATGATCGCGCCTCGACAATTCTGACGCCAAAACGACTGTGTAATGGTTGCCTGTGACGGAGCGACTGATCGTCCCGAGGGCTACCCCTGCCCGCGCGGAAGCCGGCGGTCACGGCCGAGAAGAGGCGCACCCTGCCTGGTCTGCGTGAAATCCCGAGCCACCCGGCATGGTTACTCTGGTAGACCAGCGCTGTCTGAATACTCGACGAATTTCTTGTAAACCCAACGCCGTCCAAGGCTACGCCGCCATACTGTTCCCCAAACAAGCCGACCGGAGATCGATCGCCTGGGGATGATGACCGTCCAAAGGTGCCAGGCGTCGATCCACGCCGGTCGTGACCGTGAACTGCCTGATTGATCGATATCGCGGGTGTTAGCTATCACTTGACGCCTTAGCGAAATTGAGTGCCACCGTTATTTGGACGATGCGTGCACAAGGTTGGCAGCGGCCGTAACGGCCGCTGCCATACTTTGGGTTTGATTTAGCCGTTTGCGAGCGGCATCGCGACGTAGTGGGACGCGTCGCCGGAGCGAAGGCGCATCAACACATTATTCTTTTTGTCCATACGCGCGGCTTCGATCGCCTCACGAACATCGCCCGGATTTGTCACAGTTTTCCGCCGTCCAAAATCACGTCGCCCTTCTTCACCCCACGATCCGCAGCCGCACTCTTCGGATCGACTTGCATAACAACGACACCTTCTTTGCCCGCACCATCAACCTTACTTGCCGGAGCGACCGTCATGCCCAGCCGAGGCACCTCCGTGCCGGGGCTTGACGATCCTGTACCTTCGGCGTCGGCCTAGCCTCTTGGCTATTGGGCAGTTGACCGAGCGTGAGGTTGACGACCTTACTCTTCCCCTTGTGCAAAACATCAAGCTTGGTCGCGCTGCCGGGCGCGAAGCCACCGATGATACGGGCCAATTCCCGGGCATCCTTGACCGTCTGACCGTTCACTGCGGTGATGACATCGCCTGCTTCAACACCGGCCTTGGCTGCGGGGCCGTCCTTCTGAGGATCAGCTACCAGCGCGCCCTCCGCCTTCTTCAGACCCATGCTATCCGCGATTTCCTGGGTTACCGGCTGAATCTGAACACCGATCCAGCCGCGGCTGACGCTTCCCTTGTCCTTGAGCTGAGCGATCACGTTCTTCACTGTCGCGGCCGGGATTGAAAACGCGATGCCGACGCTGCCACCGGATGGCGAATAAATCGCGGTGTTTACGCCAACGACCTCGCCCAGCATATTAAAGGCGGGGCCACCCGAATTGCCCTTGTTGACGGGCGCGTCGATCTGAATGAAATCGTCGTATGGACCGCTTCCGATGTCGCGGCCGCTCGCCGAAATGATGCCGGCCGTTACAGTCCCACCGAGACCAAACGGGTTTCCGACTGCGAGCACCCAATCGCCGATACGGGCCTTGCCCTCAGATAGCTTTACAAATGGAAAGTCGGAGCCGTCCTCGACCTTAATCAAGGCAACGTCCGTTCGCGGATCCGTTCCGATCACTTTCGCCGTGTAAGTCTTTCCAGCATCGGTGGTTAGTTCAACCTTGTTCACTACCATCGACAACGTGATTGTTGGTCACCGCATATCCATCGGACGAAATGAAGCCTGAACCCTGGCCAATCATTTCGTCGTGGCGACCGTCACGACCGGGATTCTGAGGCATGCCATCTGGGCCGCCGAACTTTCGAAAGAAACGCTCCATTGGCGAGCCCGCTTTTCGTCATCGCTCTTGTTGGCGGCATCGGTGGTCTTCTCCTTCATTGTCACCTTCACCGAAATCACTGAAGGCTTTACCTTCTCCACCATATCAGCGAAGCCCATCGGCTGCGTGGCACTCGACACAGCATTGCTGACCTGGGCGTGCGCTGCGGTGCTAAGAACATCAAAGCTGCCGGACGAAGGGCTATAGCCGTACATAGCAATACCGAGACCGGTAACGACCGATGCCATCAATGCCAGTCTTCGTGCCGAGAATACGGAGCGCGTCTGCTCCCGATTTGAAGATGAAACAGGAGTCACTAGTCGGTCCGTCATAAGAACTCTCCAAGATGAGAAATCAGCGCGCGGGTTGCTCGCTCTTATGACGCGGTAGATGCCGGCTCTCGCATTACATGATGCTGGCCAGGAAATTAATGTTTCGAAATATTTCTACGACCGACTGCGATATTGGATCGGAACACATCGACCCTGTCGCAC
>CAVTYN010000005.1:0-112748 GCA_963738895.1 uncultured Actinomycetota bacterium | reverse complement strand
GCATCGAGTTCCGTGTGCTCGGCCCGATCGAGGTCCGTCGCTGATGCGGAAGCGATCAGGCTCGGTGGTCCGCGCCAGCGAGCCGTCCTGGCGATCCTCCTGCTCCAGGCGAACCGGGTGGTGCCGGTGGAGCAGATCGCCGACAGCCTCTACGGCGACGGGCGCGCCGGCAACAGCGGTCGCCCAGGTGCGGGATCACGTGTCCCAGTTGCGGAGGCTGCTCGGGCAACCGCCCGGACGTGAACGGCGGCGAGTCGATCCTCGAGACGCGCCCACCCGGCTATCTCCTTCGCGTCGAGCCTGACGGCGTCGACGCGTTCCGGTTCGAACGCATGACGGACGAGGCCGGCGCCGCGCTCGACCGCGGCGACGCGGTTGCAGCAGCCGAGCTCGCCCGCCAGGCGCTCGAGCTGTGGCGCGGACCACCGCTTGCCGACTTCGCCCACGAGTCGTTCGCCCAGCCGGCGATTGCCCGTCTCGAGGAGCTTCGGCTACGTGCCGTCGAGATCCGGATCAAGGCGGAGCTGATGCTCGGGCACGGCGGCGACCTCGTCAGCGAGCTCGAGGAGCTCACACGCGCGCACCCGCTCCGGGAACAGCTCCGCGCCCACCTGATGCTGGCGCTGTACCGCTCCGGCAGGCAGGCAGAGGCGCTCGCGGTGTTCCACGAGACGCGCAAGATCCTCGGCGACGAGCTCGGCATCGAGGTGTCCCCCGCCCTGCGCGAGCTCGCGAGCCTGGCGCTTCGGCAGGATCGCTCCCTGGACGCAGCGAGCCCCCGGGGCTCTGCCCTCTCGGAGAGACCGGTCCGGCCCGGAATCCCTACAAGGGCCTCAGCCCGTTCGGCGAGGCGGATGCGCGCGACTTCTTCGGCCGCGAGGGGCTGAGCCGGCAGCTCGTCGACCGGATCGGCGCCGATCGCTTCGTTGCCGTTGTCGGGCCGAGCGGCAGCGGGAAGTCCTCGCTTGTTCGAGCGGGCCTCGTACCGCTCCTGCGACAGGGTGCCCTCCCCGGCTCGGCCGTATGGCCGATCGCCGAGCTGAGCCCCGGCGAGCACCCGCTCGAGGAGCTCGAAGCGGCGCTCCTGCGGGTCGCCGTGAACCCACCGGCCAGCCTGATGGAGCAGCTCACGAGCGACGAGCGCGGGCTTTGCCGCGCGGTCAAGCGCATCCTTCCCGCCGGGGCATCGGAGCTCGTCCTCGTGATCGACCAGTTCGAGGAGCTCTTCGCTACTGACCGACGACGAGGAGCGGCAGTCGCGAGGTTCTGACGCTTCTCGAACGCGCGGTCGCCGACCCACGCAGCCGCCTCCGGCTGGTGGTCACGCTTCGGGCGGACTTCTACGACCGGCCGTTGCGCCATCTTGCCTTCGCGCGGCTGCTGCAGGACCGCGTGGTCTCGGTCTCGCCGCTGGCACCGGAGGAGATCGAGCGGGCGATTGCCGCGCCGGCCGCCGGCGTCGGCGTCTCGCTCGAGCCGGGCCTGCTCGTGGAGATCGTCGTGGACGTCCTCGACCAGCCCGGTGCGCTGCCGCTCCTCCAGTACGCCCTGACGGAGCTGTTCGATCGACGCGATGGAACCACCTTGACGCGCTCGGCGTACGGAGCCATCGGCGGTGTGGCCGGCGCACTCGACGCGCGCGGCCAGCCGAGGTGTACTCGAGCCTGTCGGAGCCGCGGCCGTGTGGCGGCGAAGCAGCTCTTCCTCCAGCTCGTCGCGGTGGGAGAGCAAGGGGTCGCCACTCGGCGACCGGCAGCTCTCGCCGAGGTGGACGTCGACGGTGACGGTGCGGCGGAGTGCATCGAGCGGTTCGGGGCCTCGCGGCTGTTGTCGTTCGACGGCGACCCGCGCACCGGCGCGCCGACCGTCGAGATCGCGCACGACGCGCTGATCGTCGAATGGGAGCTCCTCCGCGACTGGATCGACGCAGCTCGGGACGACATCCGCGCGCGCCACCGGCTGTCGACGCGGGCCGCCGAGTGGGAGGAGGCTGCCGTGACCCGAGCTTCCTCCTTCGCGGAACGCAGCTCTCCCGGTTCGAGACCTGGGCCACCGAGTCGGGCCTGGCGCAGACCGAGGGCGAACGCGAGTTCCTCGGGGCGAGCATCGCCGATCGGGAAGCCGTCCGCTCCGACGATGAGTCGCGTCGTGCCCGGCAGGCCGGGCTCGAGCGGCGCGCGCTGCATCGGCTTCGTGCGCTCGTCGCGGTCCTCGCAGCCGCGGCCGTCGTCGCCCTCGGGCTCACCCTCTTGGCCTTCGACCAGAGCCACCGCTCGCAGCAGCAGGCGAGGATCGCGAGCGCACGGCAGCTTGCGTCGGCCTCGGTGGCGAACCTGGACGTCGACCCGGAGCTGAGCATCCTGCTCGCGATCCAGGCGGTCAGGAAGGCGAGCATCCAGGGCGCGCCGCTTCCGGAGGCCGTCGAGGCACTCCACCGCGCGCTCGCCGCCTCGCGCATCGTGCGCACGATCCGAACACCCGCGACCGCCGCCCTCGCCGTCAGTCCCGACGGCTCCCGCATCGCCGCCGCCGGCTCGATCGGGTGCGCCGAGGCTCGCGACCAGGAGGCCGACTCGTCCGCCGCGGCCACGAAGGCGTCGGTCTGGGACGCGCGGAGCGGCAAGCGGCTGCTCTCCCTCGTCGGGGCGACGTCACCGATCCACGACATCGCCTACAGCCCGAACGGAGCCCGGATCGCGACCGGAGGCGACGACGGGACGGCGATCGTCTGGGACGCGACCACCGGAAAGCGTCTCTTCACGCTGGCGGACGCCGATGCAGGTGGCGGTCCTCGGCGTCGGCTTCAGTCCGGACGGGAGCCTGCTCGCGACAGCCGACGGAACCGGCCGCGTGCGGATCTGGAGCCTGGGCAGTCGAAGAGTCGTCCGCACGATCCGGGTCGGCGCACCCCTGTGCGGGATCGCCTGGAGCCCCGACGGCAAGCTGATCGGAGCGGGCCAGTTCGGGGGGTACAACTTCTCGACCGCATCGGCGATCCGGGTGTGGGACGTCCGCTCTGGCCGCCTGGTGTTCAGGACAACCGGGACCCCGGCGACGGACCATGCTGCGGTTCTCCCCGGACGGCCGAGACCTCGTCGTTCCGACCGTCAACGGCACGGCCGAGATCTGGTCGCTCGCCGGAAATCGCCTCGTCACCACGCTCACCGGCCACTCGGGCCAGGTGGTCGCGGTTGCCTACAGCCCGAACGGCAAGCTCGTCGCCACGGGTGCTACCGACCGGACCGCGCGCGTCTGGGATGCCCGCACCGGCAAGCAGCTCCTCGTGCTCGCCGGGCATACCGCCACGGTCGACGCGGTCGAGTTCACACCCGACAGCAGGAGACTCGTCACGACGGGCGAGGACGGCACGGTGCGCATCTGGGACGTCACCGCCAAGGGAAGCCGCGACTGGCTCACGCTCGCCGCCGACCGCGGCGGAGTCGCGAGCGTGAGCTTCAGCAGCGACGGGAGCCGCCTGCTCACGTCAGGAACGTGTGACGGCAAGCTGAAGCTCTGGAGCGCGAGCTCCGGAGCGCTGCTCTCCACCATCTCGGTTCGGCCCGAGCTGGACTGCGGCTACAAGGGAGCCGGCACCCGCTTCTATGCGGGCGCCACCGACACGAGCCCCGACGGCACGATCGTCGCGCAGGGGCAGGCCAACGGAACGGTGCAGCTCCTGGACGCCCACACCGGTAAGCCGTTGCGGACGCTGCCAGGCGGTCACGCCGGCGTGCAGAAGGTCAGGTTCGACCCGACCACCGGGGCACGACTGGCGACAGGCAACTGGGACGGCACCGCGATCGTGTGGGACTCGAGATCAGGGGCGCGACTGCAGACGCTCGCGACCCAGCAGGGGATCGTCGAGAGCGTCGCCTTCAGCCCCGACGGGACGGACGCTCGCCACGGCCGGAGAGGACGGGACCACGCAGCTGTGGGACATCGCCACCGGGACCAGGCTCCTCACCCTCACCGGTCACTCGTTCGCGCTGACCGACGTGGCCTTCAGCCCCGACGGCACCCTCCTCGCGACGAGCAGCGGAGACGGCACCGTCCGCGTCTATGTCCTCCCCGTCGGCGAACTGCTCGCCGTCGCGCGCCGCCGCCTGACCCGCGGCTGGACGCAGGCCGAATGCCGAACCTACCTCGGCGGTCGGAACTGCCCGACCGCGACGCCAGGTTGAGTCGCAGCCAACCGATGAGCCTTGAGAGGCGGTCGGCTCTCCCGGTCCTGGCAGGGTTGGAGAATGCCGCTACCAGCGCTCTCGGTGCTCGACCTCGCGCCGATCGTCGAAGGCGCAACGGTTGGCGAGGCGCTTGCGAACTCGCTCGATCTGGCCCAGAACGTCGAGCGGTGGGGCTACAAGCGTTTCTGGCTCGCAGAGCACCACAACGCACTCGGGATCGCCAGCGCCGCTACCTCGGTCGTGATCGCTCATGTCGCGGCCGGCACCAGCACGATCCGGGTCGGCTCAGGTGGGATCATGCTCCCGAACCACTCGCCACTCGTGATCGCCGAGCAGTTCGGAACGCTCGAGGCACTACATCCGGGCCGAATCGACCTCGGGCTCGGCCGCGCGCCCGGCACCGACCATGTCACCGCGCGGGCGCTACGGCGCGACCTGACGAGTGCGGACACCTTTCCGCAGGACGTGCTCGAGCTTCAGCACTATCTCGCAGAGCCGACCGCCGACGACGCCGTTCGCGCCATCCCGGGGATCGGAGCCAGGGTGCCAATCTGGATTCTCGGCTCGAGCCTCTACGGCGCCCAACTCGCCGCGCTCCTCGGACTCCCATACGCATTCGCCTCTCACTTCGCCCCTGACGCACTGCTACCCGCGCTCGAGACCTACCGGGCGATGTTCAAGCCGTCGGAGCAGCTTCAAGAGCCGCACGTGATGGTCGCCGCAAACGTGATCGTCGCCGAGACCGACGACCAGGCACGGCATCTCTTCACCTCGACCCAACAAACATTCACCAACATCCTCCGCGGACGGCGGGGCCGGCTGTCCCGACCGATCGCCGACATCGAGGACTTCTGGACACCGCCCGAAAAGGAGCGAGCCTCAGCCATGCTCCGGCGCTCGTTCGTCGGGGCGCCCGCCACCGTCCGTGCGGGTGTAGCCGCGTTCGCAGCAGAGACAGCCGCCGACGAGATCATCGTCGCCGCAGCCATCCACGACCACCATTCTCGACTCCGCTCCTACGAAATGCTCGCAACGCTCGCGAGCTGAGACTCACAACTAGGGACGGCCGGCTGTGCTCGTCGTCATGGCGGTGAGATGAGTCTGGTTGGCAGCCGAAAGGCGTGTCTGCACACGGGCAGCCGGTGGTTTCGAGGTTGCCCCGTTTCCCTTCCCGCGCGAACGTCTGCGCGATCGGTTGGGCTCCCGGAGAGCTAGGCCAGCCAACACACCGCCCTTACCTCGGCCACGCTAGGCTGAAAGCCACTCTGGAGGGGTGGCAGAGCGGTCGAATGCGGCGGTCTCGAAAACCGTTATCCGTGCAAGCGGATCGGAGGTTCAAATCCTCTCCCCTCCGCTGTGATAGCCCGCAATCCCGCATGAAAGCAGGGATTGCGGGCTTTCTCGTTGCCGGGCCCGGCGTCCGTGTTCGTCCGAGTTAGTCCGTTGTTTTCGTGCGGGACTGGCGGGCGACCGGCGGGCGAACCGATCCCCGGGTCGTGGCCGACGGGTCGTCGCGCGCCACTCGCGCCCTCGTCTGGCCGGCCCGGAGCGGCGAGGTGTCGACACGGCTCCATCCGAGGCCTCCTTAGACTCACCGTCCCCATGCGACGCCGATCCTCCCTGATCCCGCGTCGAGTAGACGGTGGCGTGCGAGCGGTGTGGTGCCATGTTCTTCGCGGCCCCCGATCGCGCGCAGTGCCCGCAGTGCGGGGAGTCGTCCTGGATCGACCTACAGGCGATGGCGCCGCGCCGGGCCGCGCCTACCCCGTCGGCAACGGCGCGCGAGTCGACGAGGAACCGCGAAGGTGCCAGCAGGAGCCCGCCGTCCTTCCGTCCGTGGTATGTCCCGACCCTCAATACCGGCTGTCCTACGTGTGGCTCCGCTCCCGGCGAGCCCTGCAAGGGAACCAGGGAGAGGAAGCGCAAGCAGTTCCACCTCGCGCGCTATGAACTGGCTCGGGAGCGAGCCAGGCGATCCGATCCGACGTGGGCCGAGCCGCCCGGAGTAAGGGACGAGAAGGGGCGGCCCGAAGGCCGCCCCCACGGAACAGCTACTGCTTCGACGTCCTTTACTTGACGGGCATCCCGATGCAGGAGTGAGCCGCGTCGGAGCCGCCGCCGACCGATGAGACGTAGTCGCCGTGGTTCTTGAAGTTGGACATGGTGAGCTTGAACGTGAGCGGGACCGGCTGCCCATCGATCGGACGCATTCCCGCCATTCAGCGAGCCGTTGTAGCTCCAGGTGTAGCCGGGGTTGGCGTTAGTTGCCCAGGTACGTCCCGTTGATCGCGATGTTCTGGCCGTTGATCGTTCCGTTGATGGTCTCGCTGAGGGGGAGCGACGCGATGCCGCCGGTGCCGGTGAACGTGCCGTCGCAGTTCGTGTCGAGGGTGTAGGTATGGACCTAGGTGCCGTTCAGGGCGCTCACCGTGAGGCCCGTCGCCACCTGGTACCGGTCGACGCCCGCCGAAGCGAACGAGGCGACCGCCATGGATGCGAGCGCCGCAATGGCAGCCGCGAGGATGATCTTCTTCAAGGGTATTCCCTCCAAATCGTTCGGGTTGATTGAAGCCCGCGAGGTTGAGTCCGACGTTCACGCCGGGGTCCTCGAGCTTCTCTGCCTCCCAAGGTACGGGCGGCGTGGCTGTCCGGATAGGACACGAATGGGTCATTCGGCCGTCGGCGGGAAGACGGGCTCCTTGAGCCTCCGGGGCCTGTCTCGCGGGGCCACGCGGCGACGCGTGCGCCGGGCCCGGCGAGCAGGCGACGATGGCCGACACCTACAATTCGCGCCGTGGACGAGCTCAAGAAGCTCGAGGTCGAACGCAAGCGCGCCGCCGACCGTGTGACCACCGTCGAGCGCGAGTGGCGCGAAGCCCTCGAAGCGTCGCGGCACGGCGTCGGCCGAGCTTGCCGAGCTCGAGCGCCACGGTGGCAGCGCCGCGAGCCGCCACAAGGCCGAGGAGGAGCTCGCCGCGGCGAAGCGCGAAGGCCGATCAACCTTGGAGCGAGAGGCTCGAAGGCGCGCGGGCCGGACTCCGTGACGCCGAGCGGGTCTACCGGGCCGCCGTCGCCGCCAACCTCCCCGCGCTCGTCGACGCGATCGAGGAGGACAGTCGGCTCGCCGCCCAAGCCTCAACTACTCTCGCCCGAATGACTTGTAGCGTGCGGTGCGACGAAACCAGGCCTCTGGCACGGCCGGCCGCGCAAGGATCAGATGAAACAGCGCGGCCATGAGGCCTGGCACTGCGTCCTAGCCGACCTCGAGACCGGCGCTGGAGATGCAATGCTCGGTGCCATAGAGTCGGCGGCGAGGCAGGCACGAGACCGACTCGGTTCCCCACGAAAGGAGCAGCAAGTGGCTTATGGCGTTGTTCATCAGTTCCCAGGTGGCACGAAGGAGCAATACGAGGCGTCGATTGCGGCCGTCCACCCGGCCGGCGGTCTTCCCGCCGGTCAGAAGTTCCACGCCGCCGGTCCGTCGACCGACGGATGGACGATCGTCGCAATTCACGACTCCCAAGAAAGCTGGGAGGACTTCCGCGACAACATCCTGATGCCGCGTATGCAGCAAGGCATCGACGGCGGCTTCGCGGTGCCACCCGTCGAGACGACCTTCCCTGTTCACAACCAGCAGTCCGTATAGAACGAGCTTCCACCGTGAGCGCGCTCGAAGAGCTGCGAGAAGCTGACCGAGCTCGCGGCGGCGCTCGCTGCCGCCGAGACGCTCGAGAGCCTGCGGCTGCGGCAGCTTGGGCCGACGCAGTGTCACTTGCCGACGACGCGTCCCTCGATCAGCGCGTGCCGGGTTATCCACGACGACGAGTGAGCGATCGTCACGCGAGAGGACTGCAAGATTCATCTCCCCCGGTTGGCTGTTCTCGTGTTCGCGCTAGCTCTGAGCCTTTGGGCGAGGACCTCGCCCGAGACCGGCCGCCCCCCGATCTTCTCGGCCTCCGCATGCGTCACGTCGAGCTCGCGCGATCCCTTTCGCGCGTCCCTGAACGTTTGACCTCTGGGTCCATTCTTCACAAATGGCTAACCCGGGGTCGTATAGCGTCGACACCAACCGCGCGACGGGAAAGGAGTCTCTGTGAGAAGGTTCTCCCTGTGTCTTCCTTTGGCGCTGGCAATGGCCACCCTCGTCGGGGCGCCTGCAGCGGTGGCGAGGCCTAGCTGCGACGAAGCTGCTGTCCCACGTCACCGTCATCGCCGGAAAGCCGAGCGAGTTTGGGTTCAAGGTGTCGCCCAGCACCGTGAAGCGGGGGATCGTCGTGTTCAAGATCGCCAACCAGGGTCACCTTCCGCACACGTTCAAGCTGTGCTCAGGACGCAACAAGCCGCTCGCCAACTCCTGCACAGGTAGGTCGACCGCGCAGATCAGCCCCGGTCAGTCGGCGACGCTGAGGGTGACAATTCTGCTGAAAGGCTCCTACGAGTACCTCTGCACCCTGCCCGGCCACGCCGCCGGCGGGATGAAGGGCAGTCTCAAAGTAACCTGAGTCGTCCGCAACGGGCGCGGAGCAGAAGGCCAGGCCCGGTCGAACCTAGAAGAGCCGGCATGGGCCGGTCTATTGCCGTCGAGCAACAAGAAAGCCCCATTTCCGGGGCTTCTTAGAGCTCCTTTCGTAATGAAGGGACCCGTGTCGTTGATGGCGAAAGCCGATCGGCACCTATCGTCAAGCTGAGGGGTGCTCGATGGCTACTGCGCCGTGGATCGTCTCGGATGAGTTGTGGGGGCTGGTCGAGCCGCTGTTGCCGGTGAAGGAGCGTCGTTTTCGCTATCCGGGCCGCAAGCGGCTGCCGGACAGGCTCGCGTTGCAGGGGATCTTGTTCGTGTCTGCACACGGGCGATCTCGTGGCCGCATCTGCCGCTCGAGCTCGGCTTCGAGCTCCGGCGGTGACCTCGTTGTCGTAGCGGCGGATCGGACGCAGTGGCAGACAGGCCGGTGTCTGGGCAGCGGCTGCACGAGGTGCTGCTCGCGCGTCTGCGTGCGGCGGGTGAGATCGAGTGCGTCGCGCGCGGTTGCTGACGGCAGCCACGTGCAGGCGAAAAAGCGGGCTCCGCGACGGGGCCGAGCCCGGTTGATAGAGCCAGAAACGGCTCCGAGCACCACCTCCTCGTCGATGCCACGCGCGGATCCCGCTCGCCTGGACGGCTCACCGGCGGCAACCGCCATGACAGCACCCAGCTGATCCCGCTCGTCGACGCGCGGGTACGCACCGCGTCAGCGCGGCAAGACGTCGGCCGCCCACGCCGCCGACCCGACCGCGTCTGCGCCGACCGGCGGCTACGACTACGAGGATCGCCGCCGCGAGCTCCGCCGGCGCGGCATCACCCCGGAGATCGCCCGTCGCAAGACCGAACACGGCTCCGGCCTTGGCCGCTACCGCTGGGTCGTCGAACGCACCTTCGCCTGGCTCCACCAGTTCAAACGCCCCCATAACTCGTCCGCTACGACCGCCGAGCCGACATCCATCGAGCGCCTTCAGCTCGCGATCGGCTGCTGCATCGTCTGCTCACCGCCGACTCCGGAACACGTCATTGCGAAAGGAGCTCTGTAAGAGTTGATGATGGGTTCGAACCCACGACCTTCTGCAGGGCACGCCGGTCGAGACTCGCAACTGGGGTGACCGGAGGTGACGGGAGCCGCATGGAAGCTGGGATTTCTGCGTGAGTGGCTCGGGCCGTCGCGCCCCGTTTCGTCGAGTTGCAGGGCCCTGACAAGGGAAGGACCTGGGACGGCTCGTCCTCGGCGAACCTCTGGCCGCTTCCTCGATTCGCTGTTGCCTGTTTTGTGATCCCTCGTGATGGGCAGATGGGTGGAGTTCGACGATGCTCGTCCAGGTGTTGGCGAGCTGTCACGCGGGGCGTTCGAGGTCACGATTCATCACGGCGAGCCGCTGCTCCGTTGGGAGGCTCCTTGCCAGTCTGAAGCACGTAGGCCAGGTCGTCCTCCCGCCAGGCGGCTTCCCTGGCGCTGGCCTCGGCCCTCGCCATCCCCAGCCTTCGGAACCGCTCGGCCTTGGACCAGTGCTCGTCCGCTCGCCTGCGGTGGGTAGCAGCGGCGACTGGGTCGGTGCTCACGGCGTCTCCTCCTCGCTGGCCTCGGGCTTCGGCAGCAGTTCGGGGAACGCTCCCAGCACGTCCACCCGGGTCGGCGGCGGCGAGACCTTCTGATCGTCCAGCCACCGCTGCATGTCGTCCGAGTCGTTCATGCCCGCGTCTCCTCGTCGGTCACAAAGAAACTGTCTGAGCAAGTGTCTTCGTCGTTCGGACGGTCGTCACTGACACGATCGGGTCAACTTCCCGCCCCAGAGGATTCGGTGAGGGGCCCGCTATCGGGAGGTGTGAACGTCGCCATGTGGGTCGATCGTGAACCCGTGGCCAGCGTCGTTTGAGCAACGACACGCCAGTGCGAATGGAGGTGCAAACGAGCTCCCCGCCCTTCCAAGCCGTGCCATGCTTGAGGACGGGCCAACCCGCAATCCCGGCTCGGATGAAGGTGCCGTAGCCGGACGAACGCGTCCCTGCGAGCCAACGGCAGCGCAGTGGTGACTGCTTTGTATGTGGTACTCACTTGACGCGGAGGGAGTCTCGTGCCAGCAGGCCGAGGTCGGGACGCTGCACCCGTCCTCAGGTCGCCCGCGGTAGGGTGGCTGCGGTGTCAGGCTCCGGCTGAGCCCGGGAGTCGAGAAGCAATGAAAGCGAGGAGGAGATGGCAACCGTCCTGTGCGTTCTCTACGACGATCCCGTAGACGGTTATCCGCCGGCGTACGCATTGGGTTCAATCCCGGTGATCGAGCGTTACCCGGACGGTCAGAGCACGCCGACCCCGGAGGCGCGCGATTTCACTCCGGGCGAGTTGCTCGGAAGCGTCTCGGGTGAGCTCGGCCTCAGGACGTTCCTCGAGGAGCGCGGGCACGTGCTCATCGTCACGTCCGACAAGGACGGGCCCAACTCGGTCTTCGAGCGCCGGCTCCCGGAGGCCGACGTAGTCATCTCTCAGCCATTCTGGCCGGCCTACCTGACCGCCGAGCGATTCGAGAACGCCCCTGAGCTCAGGCTCGCGATCACGGCGGGAATCGGCTCCGACCACGTCAACCTGCAGGCGGCGATCGACCGCGGGGTCACCGTCGCCGAGGTCACCTACTGCAACAGCATCAGCGTTGCAGAACACGTCGTGATGTCGATTCTGATCCTCGTACGGGACTTCCTGCCCGCACATGACCGGGCCGTTCGGGGCGGCTGGGACATCGCCGACTCGGTCTCACGGTCGTACGACCTTGAAGGCATGCAGGTGGGCACGGTTGCTGCGGGTCGAATCGGAACGGCGGTGCTGCGGCGCCTGCAGCCGTTCGGTGTCGGCCTCCACTACACCGACCGTCACCGCCTATCGACCGACGTCGAGCAGGAACTGGGTGTGAGGTTCCACTCCGACGTCGAGTCGCTCGTCTCAGTCTGCGACGTCGTGACGATCAACGCCCCGCTCCATCCCGAGACCGAGGGGATGTTCAACGCAGAGCTGGTCGCGAAGATGAAGCGAGGTGCGTATCTCGTCAACACCGCGCGCGGGAAGATCTGCGACCGCGACGCCATTGCCCGGGCCTGCGAGAGCGGGCAGCTCGCCGGCTATGCCGGTGACGTCTGGTTCCCTCAGCCTGCGCCGCCCGACCACCCGTGGCGGACCATGTCGCACAACGGAATGACGCCGCACACCTCGGGGACGAGCCTCTCCGCCCAGGCGCGATACGCGGCCGGGGTCCGCGAGATCCTCGAGTGCTGGTTCGACGGCCGCCCGATCCGCGAGGAGTACCTGATCGTCGACCACGGCAGCCTCGCCGGGACCGGCGCCCACTCCTACAGCGCCGGCGATGCGACGCGCGGATCGGAAGGCTGAGCCGGCTCGATCAAGCAGCACCGCGAGGCCGGCCGCCGAGCGGCCGCCCTCGCCGATTCTCCTAGTGGCGCCCCGTAGCTGGGAGAAGCCTGACGCGACCCGGCTCGCCGGCCCAGATATCTCGTTGCTCGACGCACTGACCGTCGGCGTCGAAGCGCAGCAGTGACACGCCCGGGGGTCACATCGAGGCCGTCCTCACGCACGTAGGTTTCGATCGGAGCGCATTTGGGCGGGGTCGTCTGAATAGGAGTAGCATGGTTGAACTGGCTCTGCGTGCCAGGACGCCGGCTGAGGCCCAAACGACATCGACGCGCCCCCTATGGCGCGCGAGATGAGGGACTGAGGCAAACAGAGTTCGACGCGCAGGGCCAACTCTTTTTGGGGACTGAGGGTGGGTCGTCGCGTCTGTAGTTCCCTCACGGATACGCGTGGTCTGTCAAAGCGCCTTCTGCGAGGGAGACCGAGTCTCTCACTTTTCGGATCAACTTTGGATCGAGGGAGGTTCCGTGACGACATTGACAGAGATCGAGATCGTTCAGGAAATCGGCTCCGACTACGGAACCAAGTACGGGTTCTCGAACCCAGATGAGGCGAAGGACTACTTTTTCAAGTCGGGTCGGGGGGTCTCGCACGAAGTCGTCGAGGCGATTGCCGAGCACAAGAGCGAGCCGGAGTGGATGCGGAAGGTGCGCCACCAGGCGCTCGACTACTTCTTCGCGCGTCCGATGCCCGGCTGGGGCGGCGATCTCTCGGGGATCGACTTCGACAACATCTACTACTACATCAAGCCGACCGAGAAGCAAGCCGAGACCTGGGAGGACCTGCCCTCAGACATCAAGGACACCTGGGACAAGCTCGGCATCCCGGAAGCCGAGAAGAAGTACCTCGCAGGCGTAGGCGCCCAGTACGAGTCGGAGGTGGTCTACCACCACCTGCAGGAGAAGCTGAGCGAGCAGGGCGTGATCTTTCTCGACATGGACTCCGGGCTACGTGAGCACGAGGAGCTCGTCAAGCAGTACTTCGGGACGATCATCCCCTCGAACGACAACAAGTTCGCCGCGCTCAACACGGCGGTCTGGTCGGGCGGCTCGTTCATCTACGTCCCGCCCGGAGTGAAGATCGAGTTGCCGCTACAGGCCTACTTCCGGATCAACGCCGAGAACATGGGCCAGTTCGAGCGCACCATGATCCTCGTCGACGAGGGCGCCTACGTCCACTACGTCGAAGGCTGCACCGCCCCGATCTACTCGAGCGACTCGCTCCACAGCGCGGTCGTCGAGATCGTCGTCCACAAGGGCGCACGCTGCCGATACACGACGATCCAGAACTGGTCGAACAACGTCTACAACCTCGTGACCAAGCGCGCTGTCGCTTACGAGGACGCGACGATGGAGTGGGTCGACGGCAACCTCGGCTCGAAGCTCACGATGAAGTACCCCGCCATCTGGCTGATGGGCCCCCGTGCCCACGGCGAGGTGCTCTCGATCGCGTTCGCCGGGGCCGGCCAGCACCAGGACGCGGGCGGCAAGATCGTCCACGTCGCCCCGGACACCACCTCGCTCATCACCTCGAAGTCGATCTCAAAGGACGGTGGCCGCGCCGGCTACCGCGGTCTCCTCCAGGTCGCCAACGGTGCAACAAACGCGAAGTCGAAAGTCGTCTGCGACGCACTCATCCTCGACGAGAACTCACGCTCAGACACCTACCCCTACATCGACATCGACGAGAACGAGGTGGACATCGGGCACGAGGCGACCGTCTCGAAGATCGGTGACGAACAACTCTTCTACCTCATGTCACGCGGACTCTCGGAATCACAGGCCTCCGCGATGGTCGTCGCCGGCTTTGTCGAACCGATCGTAAAAGAGCTCCCGCTCGAGTACGCGATCGAGATGAACCGCCTGATCGAGATCCAGATGGAAGGCTCCGTTGGCTAGCTGTAGTTCCTGAGGAGGTAGTTCATCCGGGCCTCCTTGGAGGCTGGTGGTTGTCGAAGACCATTCAGCCCAAGGAGGCTCCGGATGAAGATCCACGGTAACGCGAGGACCTGCCCGCATTCGAGGCTTTTGCTGTGTCGGCGCGTGATCGATCAGGGATGGTCGCTTGGCGGCAGCGGGTGAGGCTGCGGGCGTGAGCGAGCGGACGAGTGCGAAGTGGCTTGCGCGTTACCGGGCTGAAGGCGAGGCCGGTCTGGTTGATCGCTCCTCGGCGCCGGGCGAGGTCAGGAACCGCACCGCTGAGCCGTCCCGGGTTTGACGGAGCCTTTGACCGCCGGGTTCAGTGGCGGGAGGAGGTCTGTCATGCCGAGGTCGAGGAAGTACCCGGTCGAGCTGTTGGAGCGGGCGACGAGGCTGGTGTTCGAGTCGGGTCGTCCGATCGCGCACTTCGCGGCTGATCTCGGGCTGCCGCTGGAGACATTGCGGAAGTTCGCCTGAACGGCCGGTGGTGCGTGTCAGCCGCCAGGAGCCGGGACTTCGGCTGTACTCGAAAGCACGGCGAACGTGAGGCAAGCTACGATTGCCACTAACTCGCGATGGCCAGCCCAGATGCTTCCGGAAAGGAGGTGGGCATGCATCAGCTTTCCGAGATCCTCGACGAGAAGGGGCATGACGTGCTCCAGATCGAGGCTGACGCCTCGGTCTTTCAGGCGGTGGAGCGGATGGTCGAGGCGAACGTTGGTTCCCTACTTGTGACAAACCGCGGCGACGTCATCGGGATCGTGACCGAGCGGGACTATCTCCGGCGTGTGACCCTCGAAGGACGCCGCAGAGCGGGACACCACTGTCCGCGAGATCATCTCTTCACCGCTGGTCGTCGCCACGCCGAGACGACCGTTGACGAGTGCATGGCGATGATGACCGAACGCCGCATTCGCCATATCCCGGTCTTCGAGGACGGCGATCTGGTCGGGATGATTTCCATCGGCGACCTCGTCAAGTTCGCCTCGCGGCAGCAGAGCTACGAGATCAAGTACCTGACCGACTACATCACTGCACACTGAACACGTGTGAGTGTTGCGGTATCGATTCGCAGCACTCACACGTGCTCCTGCCCCGACTCAGCTCCTCGAGCGTCACTAAATCCCTCCCCCTCCGCCGACTGAGCCGGGCACTACTAGACTCGCGCGATGTTCGACTACGCCTCCCGCCGGCGCCGGCTCGGGGAGCAGCCTCGAGGCCGAGGGCATCGCCGCGCTCTTCCTCGGCCCGTCGGCCGACCTCGAGTACCTGACCGGCATCGAGCGGGCCGTGCCGAGCTTCGGCCAGCCGCTCTACGCGCACGGCTGGGTGACCGGCGCGTTCTTCCGGCCCGGCGCCGAGCCCGTCTTCGTGCTGCCGCGGATGTTCGCGGCGTTCGACCTTCGCGAAGCGCCCGAGGGCGACGTCGTCGTCGTGAACGAGACCGACGACGGCTTCTCCGCTCTTCGAGCGCGTCGCGCGCGACGCCGCCGGCTCGGGCATCCTCGCGGTCGGCGACCGGATCTGGGCGGAGACGACGCTCAACCTCGCGCGCATCGTCGGCGCCGACCGCCTGCGCACTGGGCTCACGGCTCGTGAACGAGCTGCGGCGGATCAAGTCCGCCGAGGAGCTCGAGGCGATGGGGCGCGCGATCGCCGCAGTCGAGCAGACGATGGCCGCGACGGCGCCGCTCGTCGTGCCCGGCGTCTCGATGGCCGAGCTCGTCGAGGCCGTCGAGCACGAGCTGCGCCTCGCCGGCTCGCGCTGCCCGTCGTTCGCGACCCACATCTTCACCGGGCTCGGCGAGGACGACTTCGACTCCGGCGAGGCGACGGCGCGGCGGCCGATCCCGGAGGGAACCTCGGTGATGTTCGACTTCGGCGGCGTCGTCGACGGCTACTCCTCCGACTTCGGCCGCACGATCTACTGCGGCGAGCCGCCGGCCGACTACCTCGAGGCCTACGACGTGATGCTCGCCGCGCAGGAGGCCGGCCGCGCGGCCGCGACGGCCGGGCACGCCGGCACGCGAGGTGAACGCCGCCTGCCGGAGGCCGATCGAGGAGGCGGGCCTCGGCGAGCACTTCCGCCACCGGATGGGCCACTGCATCGGGATGGACGTGCACGAGCGCCCGTTCATCTCGAGCGAGGACGAGACGCCGCTCCAGGCCGGGATGACGTTCACCGACGAGCCGTCGATCATCATCCCCGGCCGCTACAGCCTCCGCATCGAGGACATCGTCGTGTGCGAGGAGGGCGGCGGGCGGAACCTCAACTCCTACCCGGCCGCCCTCGTCGCGAACGGCTGAGCTACGCTCGGCGAGACCTGCGTGAAGTCGACGGTGTAGACGGGGTTGTAGACGGCCCCCTTCATGTCCTTCGTCGACACGAAGACCTGCGTCGGCTGGATCAGCGGGAAGAACGGCCCGCTCTGGTTGAGCAGCCGCTGGATCGAGCTGGTAGACCGCGCTGCGCGCGGCCGGTGCCGTCGTCACCGTCGCCTTGGCGGCGAGCTTCTCGATCGCCGCGTCCGACGCCCTTCGGCCAGCCGGCGCGGAGCCCGACGAGCTGCCCCGGCGTGAAGACGAGGTAGTCGGCGGGATCCGGATAGTCGGGGCCCCAGAGCGAGAGCCCGAATGCGCTCTTCCCCGACCGGTAGGAGTCGAGGAAGTTCGAGGTCGGCGACCCCGAGAGCGTCGATGTTGAAGCCGACGGCCTGCAGGCTCGACTGCACCTTCTGCGCCATCGAGCTGAACGGCACGCCGTTGATCGTCAGGTCGCTCGGGTACTCGAGCGTGACCTGCTGGCTCGCGATCGCCCGGAGGCCGCGAGTGCTGCCTTCGCCTTCGTCAGGTCCTGGCTTGACCCTGGCGCTCTGCGGGAGCGAGCCGAGGAACATCGACGGGATCACGCCGGGCGCCTGGATCGCGCCCTTGCCGGCGAGGCCGACGAGCGACGCGTAGTCGAGGCCGTAGCGGATCGCCGTCTGGAAGTTCTTGTTCGACGTCACCGCCGAGACGCTTGGGATCGTCGTTCGCGTAGAGGAAGAAGATCCACGTCGACGGCTGCAGCGAGACGATGACGTTCGTGTTGCCCTTCAGCGTCTGGGCCTGGTCGGCCGAGAGGTCGACCGCGATCTCGTGCGAGCCGCGGGCGACGTTCAGGAGCTGGGTCGCGGCGATCATGTTCCGGACGACGACGCTCGACCACTTCGGCTTCGTCGTGCCCCAGTAGCTCGTGCTCGGGGTCAGCGTGACCTGCGAGGTCGTGCTGAAGGCGCTGAGCGTGAACGGGCCGCTGCCGGCGCCGGCCGAGGCGGACGAGTTGAGCCAGTTCTCCGCCTTGTCGGCCTTGGCGGCGTTGGCGGCGTCGGTGCCGCCGTTCTTCATCACGAGGGCCGAGTTGAGGATCGCCGGTCGACGGGTTCGCGAGGACGACCGGCAGCTGGGTCGCCGGCGTCTTCGAGCGCATCACGACCGTGTACTTCGCCGGCCGCCGAGACGGTGATGCCCGGCGAGCAGGAACGACGGGTTGCCCTTCAGGTTCGACGAGCCGCTTCAGCGACCAGACGACGTCGGCCGAGGTCAGCGGCGTCCCGTCCGCGAAGTGGACGTTCTTCTTCAGCTGGAAGGTGAACGTCTTCGCGTTCGGGGTCGCCTTCCACGACGAGACGAGCAGCGGGACCGGGTGCGCCAGGTCGTCGCCCTTGTAGGTGAAGAGCGTGTCGTAGATCGCATGGTCGACGATCGACGCCGTCGGGATCGAAGGCGCGCCCGGGATCGGACGTCTTGAGCGTGAACGAGTTGTCGATCGACGAGCGTCGGGGCCGAGGCGGTGCGCGCGGTTGCACCGTCGGCGACGAGGACGGATGCGGCAAGTACGGCCGCCGCAAGCGACGCGAACAGCGCTGCCCGCCTCTGGCGCAAGTCTTTTCACAGCGTCACGCTCCCTTCAGGTGGTGATGCTCGGTTTTCCAAGCCGGGGATACTGCCAGCTAACGAGGCTATTCGACGCCTCGAGGCGCGACAAGTTTGGCGCGCTCCGCCGGCGAGACGGCGAGCGCGCCCTCGGGCTGGAGCCAGCAGGCGGCCGAGCGGTCCCCGGCGAGCGGGACGAGCGGCGGCTCCTCCGTCGCTGCAGCGGTCGAAGGCGTAGGGGCAGCGCGGGTGGAAGCGGCAGCCGCTCGGCGGCTGTCCCGGGTCGGGCACCTCGCCGGGCAGCGCCTCCGGCAGGAAGCCGCTCCCGTCCGGGTGCGGGATCGCGTTGATCAGCGACTCGCTGTAGGGGTGCAGCGGCTGCTCCCAGACCTGACGCGGTCGCGCCCGGTCTCGACCATCAGGCCGAGGTACATCACCGAGACCGTGTCCGCGACGTGGCGGACGATCGCCAGGTCGTGCGAGATCAGCAGCAGGCCGAGTCCGAGAGTCGCGCGAGAGCTCGACGAGCAGGTTCGCGAGCTGCGCCTGGGCGGAGGCGTCGAGCGAGGCGAGCGGCTCGTCGAGCACGATCACCGACGGCTCGGCCGCGAGCGTGCGCGCGATCGCGATCCGCTGTCGCTGCCCGCCCGAGAACTCGTGCGGGAAGCGGTCGACCGCAGTCGCCGGCAGCCCGACGAGCTCGCAGCAGCTCCCGGACGCGCGCCGGCGCGCTGCCGAGGCAGGCAGGAGCTCGAGCGTGTCGAGCGCGTCGCGCGAGCTGCGAGCCGATCTTGCGGCGCGGGTTCAGCGAGGCGTACGGGTTCTGGAAGACGAGCTGGAGCCGCGCGAGCTCGCGCGCGCGGCCGCGTCGGCCGAGCGGCGTCACCTCGCGCCCGTCGAAGACGACCGAGCCCGACGTCGGCCGCACGAGCCCGACAGCCGCGCGCGCAAGCGTCGACTTGCCGCAACCGGACTCGCCGACGAGCCCGACGATCTGGCCGGTGTCGACGGTGATGCTCGCACCGGCGACCGCCCGCACGCGGCCGCCGCCCCGGCGCTCGTAGTCGACGACGACGTCGTGCAGCTCGAGCACGCTCATCGGGTGGCGAACGGGTCGACGGGGCAGGCGAGGGCGCGGCCGTCGACGCGGACGAGCGCCGGTACGTCGGCGCGGCAGCTCTCCTGCGCATAGGCGCAGCGCGGGTTGAACGCGCAGCCCGCCGGGACGTGGCCGGGCTCGGCGGCGAGCCGGAGATCGCGACCAGCGGCTGGTCGCGCGCCGCCTCCGGGTGCGGCAGCGCGTCGAGAAGCGCCTGCGTGTACGGATGGCGCGGGCGGCGCAGGACGTCCTCGCGCGAGCCGGACTCGACGACCCGGCCGGCGTAGAAGATCGAGACGCGGTCGGCGATCGCCGACATCACGCCGAGGTCGTGCGTGATCAGCACGACCGCGAGGTCGTTCTCGCGGCGCAGACGGTCGAGCAGGCGGAGGATCCCGGCCTGGACGGTCACGTCGAGCGCGGTCGTCGGCTCGTCGGCGATCAGCAGCTTCGGGCCGCACGCGAGCGCGATCGCGATCGCGATCCGCTGGCGCATCCCGCCCGAGAACTGGTGCGGATACGCGCGCAGCGCCTCGCGGCCGTCCGGGATGCCGCACCTCCTCGAGCAGCTCGAGCGCGCGCCGCTCGGCCGCGCGGCGGTCGAAGCCGAGGTGGAGCCGGACGTGCTCGGTCAGCTGCTGGCCGATCGTGAGCATCGGGTGCAGCGAGGTCATCGGGTCCTGGAAGACCATCGCCAGGTCGCGGCCGGCGATCTCCCGCATCTGCCGCTGGCGAGAGCGCGAGCAGCTCGCGCCCGTCGAACCGGACGCGCCCGCTCGACCGCGGCGCCGTCCGGCAGCAGCCCGAGCAGGGCGAGCATCGAGATCGTCTTCCCGCTCCCGCTCTCGCCCGCGACCCGAACACCTCGCCCTGCTCGACGCGGTAGTCGACGCCGTCGACGACGGTGACGAGACCGCTCGCGCCCGGCAGCCGGACCCGCAGGCCCTCGACCTCGAGGAGGCTCATGCCGCCTTCACGCGCTCTCGTCGTGCCGCCAGCCCGTGCGCGGGTCGAACACGTCGCGCAGGCTGTCGCCGAGGAAGTTGAACGCGAGCACGACGGTGAAGATCGCGAGGCCGGGGAACGTCCCCATCCACCACCACTGGAAGTACTGCGTCCCGTCGGCGACCATCGAGCCCCACTCGGCCTGCGGCGGCTGGGCGCCGAGGCCGAGGAACGAGAGGCCCGAGAGGAGCAGGATCGCGGTCGCGAGGTCGAGCGTCATCAGCACGAGGACGGGCCCGGCGACGTTCGGCAGCACGTCCCGGAAGAGCGCCCGGCGCGCGCTCGCCCCGAGCAGGCGGGCCGACTGGACGTACTCGGAGTCGCCGACCGTGAGCACGAGCCCGCGCACGATGCGGGCGTACGGGCGGCCACGCGACGATCACGATCGCGATCGCGGCGTTCTGGAGGCTCCGGCCGAGCACGGCCGCGACGACCATCGCCAGGATGATCGGCGGGAAGGCGAAGACGAGGTCGGTGCTGCGCATGCAGAGGCCGTCGAGCGGGCCGCGGAAGTAGCCCGAGATCGCGCCGATGACTGCACCGACCGTGGCCGCGAGCAGCACCACGAGCAGGCGATCGGCAGCGTGACGCGGGCGCCGTAGATCACGCGGCTGAGGACGTCGCGGCCGAGCTCGTCGGTGCCGAAGAGGTGCTGCCAGGAGGGCCCGGCGCTGGGCGTGAACGTCTGGGCGAGCGGGTCCGTAGGGCGCGATCAGCGGCGCGAAGACCGCGACCAGCACCCAGACGATCGCGATCGCCGACGCCGACCACCGCGAGCGGCTGACGAAGGCCGGGATGGATCCGGCGGGTGCGCCCGGCGACCCGGCCGCGCAGGGTGATCGGCGCGTCACGTGACCCGGATCCGCGGATCGATGATCGCCGTAGAGGATGTCGACGATGAAGTTGACGGTGACGTAGACCGCCGCGACGAAGAGGCTGACGCCGGCGATCGCGGGCACGTCGAGGTTGACGGCGGCCTCGTAGGCGTACTGGCCGACGCCGGGCCAGGAGAAGATCTTCTCGACGAGCACCGCGCCCGTGAGCACGTTCGCGAAGACGAGGCCGAGCACGGTGACCACCGACGGCAGCGCCGCCCGCAGGATGTAGCGGCGGACGACGACCCGCTCCGGCATCCCCTTGGCGCGCGCGGCGCGCACGTAGTCGTTGCCGATCACCTC
This sequence comes from uncultured Actinomycetota bacterium, assembly GCA_963738895.1. Classification (GTDB taxonomy): domain Bacteria; phylum Actinomycetota; class Thermoleophilia; order Gaiellales; family Gaiellaceae; genus PALSA-600. The sequence goes on along the minus strand of CAVTYN010000005.1, from coordinate 91,508 downwards.
GAGCACGGCCGAGCGCGTGAAGCGTGTGAGCAGGCTGACGTTGAACGCGGCGAGCACGAGCGCCGGCAGCAGGAGGTGGTGGAACGCCTGCCCGAAGAGGCCGAGGTTCCCGTCGAGGAGCGCGTCGACGGTGTAGAGGCCGGTGACGCTCGGAGGGCGGGCTCGTGCCGGGGTCGAGGCGCTGGCCGCCCGGGAACCAGCCGAGCCGGTAGAAGCCGACGTAGAGCACGACCAGCGCGATCCAGAAGGTCGGCATCGAGATGCCGGCGAGCGACGCGACCCGGAGGGCGTGGTCGGTCGGACGGTTCCGGCGGAGCCCGGCGCCAGACGCCGAACGTGACGCCGACGATCGCGGCGAACAGGATCGAGTAGATCGCGAGCTCGGCCGTCGCCGGGATGAACTGCCCGAGGTCGTGCGTGACCGCGTCATGGGTCAGCGACGACTGCCCGAGATCGCCGTGCACCAGATGCTTGAGATAGATCAGGTAGCGGATCGGGGAACGGCTTGTCGAGCCCGTAGTGCTCCTCGAACGCCTTGACCGCGGCCGGGATCGGCGGCGGCCTGCTCGCCGAGGTTCGTCGTGGCCGCGTTGCTCGGGACGAGCTCCGTCAGCACGAACGCGACGAACGTGATCCCGAGCATGAGCAGGAGGAATGCACCCAGGCGGCGGAGGACGAACCGGACCAGGCTCGCGGACGGGCGGAACCGCCCCCGACTTCTCGCCGACGGAATCGTCTCCGTTGCGGGTGTTACTGTCACCGGCGCTCGCCCGCTCCGGATCGCTCGAGCGGGCAAAGGGAAGCTCGACCCATCTGTCGATACGGTAGCTTGGAGCCGTGCTCGGAAGCAGCAGCGACAGCTGCTGCGGCCGGGTCGCCGCGTCGACGAGAGAAGGGCGAACATGCCGAGTGCATCACACGACGAGCTGCCGCTGACCGAGATCGTGCCGGGGTACTCGAGCCGACTCGCCGACTGGGGCGGCATCACCGTCGCGTTCGAGAAGGCGCACGCGGGCCAGGACGCGTCGAGCATGGTCAAGGGCCTCCCCGACGACCGCTGCCAGGCGCCGCACTGGGGCTATCCTCTTCTCGGGACGGATGGTCGTCGACTACGGCGACCGGCAGGAGACGGTCGAGGGCGGCCAGGCCTACTACATCGAGCCCGGTCACAAGCTGACCCTTCGAGAGCGACTGCGAGGCGCTCGAGTTCACGCCGACGGAGGCGCTCGAGCAGACGCTCGAGGCCGTCCGCAGAAATCACGCCGCCGGCGAGACGCTCGACGGTTGAGCGACGAGGTCACCGAGCTCTACGACCTCCGCGTCACCGTCGAGCGGATCGAAGGTCGCTCGGTCTGCGGGCTCGAGGTCGGTGACTACTTCGAGCTGACCGAGTCGAACCGGCTCCGGATCCCCGCCGGTAAGCATTTCTGCCTCTACGCGCTGCAGGCCGTGCTGCCGCTGCTGCCGGCGAAGCAGAGGGAGCTCGCCGCGGGCGACTGGCTGGAGCAGGACTCGCTCGTCTGCTGTCCCGATCCGGAGGAGCGCCTGATCATGCGGATCGAGCGGATCGGGCGCCGGCGCCTTGCCACGTCAGATCTGACGTGAGCGAGCCGGCGGGAGGTCGGCCTCGGGCTGCAGACGGACAAGCGGCCCGGCGAGTACGCGGCGCTGGCGCAGATCGCCGAACGCGGCGGCTTCGACGTCGTCACCACGTTCAACGACCTCTGGTATCAGCCCGCACTCCCCGCCCTGCTCGAGATCGCCGGGGCCACGGAACGCGTCCGGGTCGGGCCGTCCTGCCTGAATCCGTTCACCGTGCACCCGGTCGAGCTCGCCGGGCAGATCGCCGTGCTCGACCTCGTCTCCGGGGGCCGGGCGTTCCTGGGACTGGCCGCGGGCGCATGGCTCGGCGGGCTCGGGATCGAGCAGCGCCGCCCGGTCGCCGCGGTCGCCGAGGCGTGGGAGATCGTCTCCCGCCTGCTCGCCGGCGACCGCTCCGGCTTCGAGGGCGAGGTGTTTCGCGTCGAGCCCGGAGCCGGGCTCGCCTACGACCCGGAGCGGAGAGCAGTGCCGCTTCTCGTCGGCACGTGGTCGCCCCGCCTGACGGAGTTCGCGGCCGAGCACGCCGACGAGCTCAAGCTCGGCGGCACGGCGAATCCGGCCGTGGTCCGGCTCGCGCGGGCGCGGCTCGGCGCGGCCGACGTCGGGATCGTGGTAGGCGCGGTGACGGTCGTCGACGACGACGGAGCGCGGGCCAGGGAGCATGCGCGCCGCCGGGTGGCGTTGTACCTCGACGTCGTCGCCGCGCTCGACCCGACGGCCGCGCTCGACCCGGAGCTTCGGTCCGCCCTCGCCGAGCGAGTCGCCGCGCGGGACACGGCCGGCGCCGCTCGGCTCATCTCCGACGAGACTCTCGACCTCTTCGCGTTCGCCGGCACCCCCGCGCAGGTCGTCGGCCAGGCGCAGACCCTCTTCGAGGCTGGAGCGCGGCGGGTGGAGTTCGGGTCACCCCACGGCCTCGACGAACGCGCAGGCGTGGAGCTGCTGTCGCGCGAGGTGGTGCCGAGGCTGCGCGACTGAGCTCCGCCTTCACGAAGCCTTCACACGGGCGCCGGACGCGCTCCGGCAGAGTAGAGGGACGAATGGGACCAGAGCTGCTCACGCCGATGCACCTGATCTTCCTCGCGATTCTCGGGTTGCTGCTCTTCGGCCCGAAGCGCCTCCCCGAGATCGGACGCTCGCTCGGCTCGGGCCTCCGTGAGTTCAGGAGCAGCATGAACGGAATCGTCGGCTCGGACACCGCTCACGAGTATCCGACCACCGCAGCCTCACCGCCCACCGCGCCCGGCATCGTCCACACGCCGAGCCCGGTGGACGTCCGCGAGGACGTCCCGCCCGCCGGCCAGCCTCCCGGCTGACCGCCGCACGGCAAGCTAGAACGGCAAGACGCGGCGAGGACCTCGCGCGGTGTCCGTAGGGTGTGCGCATGGTGCCCCGAGGCGCCGTCCCACTCAGCCGGGCTCGCGTGCCGCGAGATCCCGGCCGGCCTGTTTTCGATGGGAAGCGACGTCGCCGCGGCCTACCCTCCGGACGACCTGCCCGGGTTAATCCACCGCTCCTCGATCCACCCGAGGGGATCTCTCGCGCCGCCCTCGCCGGACGCGGCGAGGTTTGACTCCACTGAGCACGTCGGTACCGTGACTCGCTCAGCGAAGGGAGTCGTCGGTGGAGGCGCAAACCGATCTTGGTCTTGAGGTCAGCTCGCTTGCCCTTGTCGACACGCACGAGCATCTACTTCCCGAGGATCAGTGGGCGGGCGACAACGCGAGGCTGATCGACGGGATGCGGGAGGCCGGCCAGCCGGGATGGGGCGACGCCGGTCCCGACATCCTCCAGGATCTGTTCCTGAACTACGTGTCGAGCGATCTCGAGGTTGCCGGAGCCACGGAGGAGGCGATTCAGCGTCTTTTCGACCCGGCCGCCGGCGACATCGAGTTTCGCTTTGCAGGGATTCGCGACGCGTGGAAGGCAACCCAACATACGGGCTACGGTGAGGCGGTTGGGCTGATCGCCAGCGAGGTGTACGGCCTCGACTCGCTCACAGCCGAGGGCCTCGAGGCTGCGCAACGGAAGCTGGAGGAGCTGCGACGGCCGGGAGAACGGCTCCGGTTGCTGAGCGAGGTCGCCGGCCTTGATCACGTCCAGATTGACGACTTCCGGTGGGCGTGCAACCCCGATGAGTCAGGTCCTGCTTTTTTTCTCTACGACCTTGCCTGGGCGAACTTCGCGAGCGGCGATCTGAAAGCGGAGGAGATCCTGCAGGAGACCGGCATCGAGGTTTCCACCCTTGAAGACTTGCGCGAGGCGATGGCCGCGCTCTTCCGGCGCTACGCGGCCTGCGCGATCGCCGTCAAATCGCAGCACGCGTACACGCGCACCCTGCGTTGGGAGGAGCGGTCAGACGCGGAGGCGGCACGCGCGCTCGCTGTCGTGCTGGGCGGCGCCGAGGTGGAGAAGTCGACCCGGCTTGTCCTGGGCGACTGGTGCTGGGCGCGCGGGGTTGAGCTCGCGATCGAGCACAACCTGCCTTTCAAGCTTCACACCGGCCACCACGCCGGCACCGGAAACATGCCGATCGACTGGGTTAGGGCCGGCAATCTCTGCCCGTTACTCGCCCGCTACCCCGAGGCGCGGTTTGTCCTGATGCACACCGCGTATCCATACAGCGATGAACTCGTATCGATCGCCAAGCACTACCCGAACGTCTGGGTAGATCTCTGCTGGGCGTGGTCGATCGACACGTACAGCTCGACCGACTTCGTGCGCCGCTTCCTGCACGCCGTCCCGAGCAACAAGCTGTTCGGATTCGGCGGCGACACCTTCTGGCCAACAGCCGCCGTCGCCTATTCCATCCAGGCCCGACGCGGTCTGCGGCGCGCACTCGAAGCCGAGATCGCCGCAGGCGACCTGACCGAGCGGGAAGCCATCAACCTTGCTCGGCGGTTGATGCACGACAACCAATACGCCTGTTTCGACATCGACGGCACCCGCTCGGCTATCAGCGCACAGCGTGCGCATGGCGAGGTCACCTGACTGAGTGTTGGCGTAATCGCGAGCTTCACGTTCACCGGGGCGTAGGGCCGACACCTCGGGCCGCGAGCCCGAGCGCGTCGTCGATCTGGATCGGTTCAACGTGCCCGGTAGCCTTTCCCCGATGTACACGCCGCCCCACTTTGCGGTCGACGAGGAGACGGCGACCGCGTTCCTCGGGAACGTCCGCGCCGCGGACCTCGTGACGATGACCGAGGCTGGGCTCGCGGCAACGTTCCTGCCTCTCGTGTTCGACCCGAGCGTTGGCGCCAACGGGGCGCTACATGGTCACGTGGCGCGAAAGAACGAGCAATGGAAGCAAGGGCCGATCGGCGAGGCGATGGTGATCGTTCACGCCGAGGACGCCTACATCACGCCAAGCTGGTACCCCTCGAAGCTCGAGCACGGCCGGGTCGTTCCGACGTGGAACTACCGGGTCGCCCACGTCTTCGGCCGACTCGTGATCCATGACGACGCCGACTGGGTCGATCGGAACGTTCGTCGGCTGACCGAGCTGCACGAAGGGGGCCGCGCGGCGCCGTGGAGCGTGGACGACGCGCCGCCCGAGTTCCGAGCCGGACAGCTTCGGGCGATCGTCGGGATCGAGCTGGTGATCAGCCGGGTCGAGGCGAAGTTCAAGATGAGCCAGAACCGTCGCGAGACCGATATCGACGGAGTCGTCGCGGGACTCGCTGCCGAGGGTCTGACGGCGGTCTCGGAGACCGTCGACCGCTTGCGGCGCACGGGATAGTCAGTCGGCGTCCGCCCAGCCCTCTTCGCCTTCGGCCCACGGGACAGCCGTCGCGCGCTTGAAGATCGCGTGATCGGCCTCGTTCCCCGGCCAGACTGCGATCTTGTCGCTGTCCGGGTACACGGACACTGCCGGCACCCGCGAGCTCGAGAACATCATCACTCTTGCGGGTGACTCGCCTCGATTCATGACCTTGTGCGCTCCGGCGGCACCGGCCGGGAAGCACACGAGGTCACCGCGCACCAGCGTCTGCTCCCCATCAGGGGTGCGAATGACGATGCCGCCGTCGATGACGAGCAGCCATTCCTCTTCGTACTCGTAGTGATACGGACACGAACTCCTGCCCGGCTCCAGGTCGTAGATGTACATGGCAGTCGCCTCCGACCCCACCGCGCGGCCCACGTCGATCCTGCCATCCCGATTTTCCGCGGCGAAGACGTTGATCAGAGCCATGCCGCAGACTATCCCGGGTCGCCGGACGGTCCCCACTACGTCTCGGCAACAACCTCGTTCCGCAGCACCCCGATGCCCTCGATCTCGATCTCGACCACGTCGCCGCCGGCCAGCGAGATCTTCGGGTCGCGGAAGACACCGACGCCGTCGGGCGTCCCGGTGAGGATCACGTCACCGGCCTCCAGCGTGAGTGCGTGCGAGATGAAGCTGACGAGCACCGGGATCGAGAAGATCAGGCTCGAGGTGCGGGCGTCCTGGAGCACCTCCCCGTTCAGCCGCTGGACGACGCGAAGATCCGAGATGTCGAGGTCGCCGGCGTCGACGAGGCCCGGCCCGAGCGGGCAGAAGCCGTCGAGGCTCTTGCCCCGGAACCACTGCCCGTCCCCGAACTGGAAGTCGCGCGCGCTCACGTCGTTGGCGCACGTGTACGCCTCGATCACGTCCATCGCGCTCGCCTCCGGCACGCGTGATGCCGTCTCGCCGATCACGACGGCGAGCTCGGCCTCGGCATCGACGTGCCCCACCCCGGGCTGCAGGACGATCGGGTCGCCGTCCCAGAGAAGCGTGTTCGCGAACTTGGCGAACAGGAGCGGCGAGGACGGCGCCTCGCCCCCCGACTCACCGGCGTGCGCGGCGTAGTTCAGCCCCACGCAGACGATCTTCGGCTCGGGCCGGCCGAACCGGTCGGCCCATTGCTCGCGAACGCTCGAGTTGCTCATCGAACCTCCTGGCTCGTCGGGGGTGAGATCCGGCCGTCGGCGAGAAGCGCGCGAAAGCGCTCGATCGTCGAGAGCACGCCTTCATCAAGTGGAGTCGTCGTGAATCCTGGCACGAGGCCGGCGAACGACTTCGCGTCGGCGTCCTCGGGAAACGGCAGCCTGGTGTCGTCGAAGGCGACCGACGCATCCGGCACCGCCTCCGCGATCGCCTCGATCACCTCGGGGATGCTCACGCTCCGACCGGGCAGGTTGTGGACCGTCGCATCGTCATGCCCGGAGAGCGAAGCGGCGATGAACGCCCGGGCGACATCCTGCGCGAGCTGAAGCTGAGCGGCGCCGCCGTAGGGAATCGTGTACGGCACGCCTGCCGCGGCCGCGAGCATCGCCGTCGTCGGTGTCGAGGTCAGCCCCTGGTCCCGCCCGACGCCGTACACGGTGTGCGGGCGCAGTCCCACGCTCGGCACGCCGCTCTCGGCCAGGTAGACCCAGGCGGTGCCCTCGTTCGCGCGCTTGTACACCCCGTAGATCGTGCCCGGGTACCCGCTCATCGAGGGCTCCGCCGTCTCGTCGGGCGCGTCGAACGCGGCGATCGACGACGCGTACACGATCGGCGCCATCCGGTCGAGCCGGCGGCGGACAGCCTCGAACACGTTCACCGTCCCGAGGACGTTGACGCGGGCGCCGAGCGGCGGGTCGGCGCGACAGAACGGCACCTGGAGGGCCGCGAGGTGGATCACGTTCGTGATCGCGTGCTCGTCGAGCGCCCGCTCGACCGCGGCGAGATCGGAGATGTCGCCCGCCACGTGCGGCACGGCATCGAGCTGCTCCGGCGCCAGCAGGAGCGCGAGCCGCCGCGGGTCGGTCGAGAGGTCGAAGGTGACGACCCGCTCGCCCCGCCCGACGAGCTCGTGCGCTACCCACGCGCCGATGCACCCGTGGGCGCCGGTGATCAGGAACGCGCTCACCCGCGACCCCCGACGGGCACGAGGTAGCGGCGGTCGCGGGTACAGGCCCAGTAGCCGTCGGAGACAGCGGCGACAACCTCGTCCCCGCCGGCCGCGATGGTATTCCCGTCCACCCGGTCGACGTGGACGATCCCTGCGCCCGAGCCGGTCAGGAACATCGCGTCGGCCGTGTAGAGCTCCATCGGCCAGAGGTCTCGGACCTCGAGAGGGATCCCCTTCTCCGTGGCCACCTCGAGGATCGTGCGCCGGGTGATGCCGGGGAGCGCCGACCGCAGCGTCGGCGTGACGAGCGTCCCGCCGATCACGGCGAAGAGGTTCGCCGCCGTGCACTCGGCGACCGCGCCGAGGTGGTCGAGCATCACGGCGTCGCCCGCTCCGGCCGCGTTCGCCTGACGCTTGGCAAGGACCGCGTCGATGTAGTTGAGCGACTTCACGTGGGCGCCGACCGAGCGCGGCGCCTTGCGGACGACCGAGCTGATGATGACGCTGATCGGGTCGCTGCCGAGTAACGGCGGGAACGGGTATGCCGCGACGACGAGCGAGGCCCGCTCACAGCGGGCCGGGTCGAGGCCGGGCGCGCCGAAGCCACGGGTGACGATCGGACGGACGTGGGCGTCATGGAGCGCCGACCGAACGATCACCTGGCAGATCACGTCGAGCAGGGCATCGCCCTCGAGCGGAAGCTCGAGGCCGAGCGCCCGCGCCGAGTCCGCCAGGCGGGCGAGATGGTCGTAGGGTCGGAAGAGCGAGTCCGAGAAGAGCCGCATCCCCTCGAAGATCCCGTCGCCGTAGAGGAGGCCGTGGTCCCAGATCGGCAGCCGCGCCTCGCCGCCCGGGACATACTCGCCGTCGAGATAGACGGTCAAGCCGGAGGGATCGAAGCTCATATCTTCAACGCACGCATCGTCACGTCCGAGAGACGGTAGCCGGTGATCGCGCGGATCGACGAAGTACCCGACATCACGAGCCTGCCGAGATTCATCGTGTCGATGAACTCCGAGGTCGCCACCGCGGACGGTCGGCGCTCGTGGACGAACCCGCTGTGGGGCCCCGCCGCCGCGCCGGGGTGAGCCTGGTCGGCGCTCAGGCGCCCGCCGGGCTTAGCTCGGGCGTCCGCCGAGGCGTCTCCGGCCTCGTCCGCCAGGCCTCGAATGCGACGACGAGCGCCAGGAGGGCGACGGCGACTCCGAAGATCTCGAACGTGTGCTCGAGCCCGATGTGCGTGACGGTGATCCCGGCGAGGACGGCGGGGACCGAGAGCGAGGCGTACGCGACCACGTAGAACGCCGACAGGACCGAGGCGCGATGCGCCGGCGGGATGACGCCGACGAGGGCGCGGAGGCCGCCGAGGAACGCGGCACCGAACCCGGCGCCGGCGAGCACCGAGCCGGCGAGATAGGCGGCGGCCGATCCGGTTGCCGCTGCGGCGACGATCAGCGCCATGCCGCCGGCGAGCGCGACCGAGCCGAGGCTCGTCGCGACCCACGGGGCGGTCCGCGCGGTGAGGTACTGCGCAACCGCAGCCGCCAGTGCGAGAGCGAAGATCCCGATCCCGTCCACGACGGCGTTCGTCGTCTGGAAGAGCTCGGCGCCGAGCTCGGGCCCGATCGAGAAGAAGAGCGCGCCGATCGACCAGGAGGAGATCACCGCGAGCGCTGCGAGCGAGGAACGGGCGGCGCACGGCCGGCGGGACGCCCGGCCGCTCGAGGCGGAGCCGGAAGCCCGAGCGCTCCGAGACCGGCTCCGGCATGAGCCACGCACCGACGAACGCAACCGCGAAGAGCGCGAAGAGGACGGCGTACGGGAGGATGCGGGGCTCGAAGCCGACCTCGACGATCGTGGAGGTCACGAGGACGCCGAGACCGAGCCCCCCGGCGGCGGCGAGCGCGTTCGTCAGGCCGACGCCCGCCGGGTCGCGGCGCGGGTGGAGGTCGAGCAGCGCTGCGCTGGCGGCGCTCAGCGCGGCGCCTGTCGCGACGCCCTGCAACCCGCGGGCCGCGAAGAGCCACGCGGCCGAGTCGGCGAGTGCGAACAGCACGGTCGAGCCCATCAGCAGCGCGAGCGAGACGAGGAGCACCGGCCGCCTGCCCACGTCGTCCGACACGCTGCCAAGCAGGAGGAGCGACGCGAGCACGCCGAACGCGTACGTGGCGTAGATCAGGGTCAGCGTCAACGGCGAGAAGTGCCAGAGCACGCTGTAGGTGCGGTAGAGCGGCGAGGGCGTGGTCGACGCGAACAGGCCGAGCCCGATCACGAACGCCGCGACTGCGTATCCGGCGCGGTCGGAGAGCCTCCCTGTCCTCATCTCGATCCTCCCGTTACCTGGCTAGTAGTTGCTTCACGCTACGCACTCTCGGGAGTATGCCATAGATAGTTGCTTGACGCAACTTAACCTGGTACGGTGGGCTCATGCTCGGGCGCGACTACACCGACCAGAACTGCTCGATCGCGCGCACGCTCGAGGTGGTCGGGGAGCGCTGGACGCTCCTGATCGTCCGCGACGCCTTCCGGGGCCTCACCCGCTTCGACGAGTTCCAGGAGAGCCTCGGGATCGCCCGGAACGTCCTGACCGACCGGCTGACGAGGCTCGTCGCCGAGGGCATCCTCGAGCGTGTCCGCTACAGCGAGCGCCCCGAGCGGTACGAGTACGTCCTCACCGAGAAAGGGAGGGGGCTACGGGTCGCCATCGCTGCCCTGCGCCAGTGGGGCGACGCGTACCTGAGCCCGAAGCCGCCGACGCTCCTGCGGCGCAAGGACGGCGGCGGCCGGTGGTCGCCGCGCTCGTCCCCGCCGGCTCGTCCGACATCCTCGCGAGCGAGGACGTCGAGAGCGTCCCGGGGCCCGGCGCCGTCGCGTAGGGATCGAAGCGCCCGTGCTTCGCGCCCCGAACGTGTAGAACACCGGCAATGAGCCTGCACGGGAACCCGATCGTCGAGACAGCGCAACTCCCCGACGGGCGTCCCGTGCACATTCGCGTGGGCGTGGCCGAGGATTCCTACATCGCCGACAGCGAGCTCTCCACGATCGTCCTCGAGGTCAAGGTCGGCGGGCACGTCTCCGCGGTGATGGACACGATCCTGAACCCCGACCAGGAGAGCGAGGCGCTCCACCTCGCGAAGCGCGTGCGCGAGGGGCTGGCCTCGGGCGAGCTCGAGCCGACCGTCCACTCGCTCGGCCCGCTGACGGATTCGTTCCTGTAGCGCCTCGGGGCGCCGTCGTCCGGCTAACGGGCGGAGGGGAGCAGCTGCGAGTCGTGGTGCGTCCGGTACGCCGTGACGGTGTTCCTGAACGCGAACGCCTCGACCGCGGCCCGACCGACGACGACGACGAGGTCGCCGCGGAGGTCGTCGAAGCGCCCGCCGGCATGGGGCTGGGTCCCCGAGAAGCCGAAGAGGAAGCGGCCGCCCGGGCGCGCGTCACGCAGCTTGAGGCGGTCTCCGCGGAGCCTCCAGCGAACGGAGGCGCTCCGCACCGAGCCGGAAAGCGCCTGAGGCTCTCGAGGAGCCCGACTGCCGCACGCGCGTCTCCCGCGAAGATCGCCTGCGCGAACCGCATCGCCACCGCCGCGCGGTCGACCGGCGGGGCCGTCGGCTCGTCTCGCACCTTCTCGCCGCAACCCGCAGCGAGGGCGCAGGCAGCGAGAGCCGAAGCGAGCCCCGCCGCCGTCCTGGCGCTCACGCCGCTACGCGAGGTCCGGGTTCGGGAGCATGAGGTCCCTGACCGTGGCCACGAGCTCCTGATAGGACGCGATGAAGCCGCGGAGCGTGCGGACGGTCGCGCCGTAGGAGTCGAACTCGTCGATCGTCATCCCGTCCGGCGTCGTAGGCCCGCCGGAAGTCGGGGATGAGGCGATGGAGCTCCGAGACGATCTCGTGCGGCACCGGGTGGTCCATGCGAGGGACGACCGGGAGGTCCGACTCGTTGAACAGGCGCTGCCAGGCGTACGGGATCGTGAGCACGATGTCGCCGCCGACGAGCTCCGACCAGTGCAGGTGATGCCGGTAGGCGGCCGCGAGCAGCCTGGCCCGGTAGCCCCGCTCCTGGAAGATCGCGTAGGCCTGCTTCAGGCAGGCGATCCCGGCCCAGTGGACGGCGCCGGGGTCGACGAGGATCCCGTCGCGCTTGACGATCGCCTGCATCCAGTCGTCGAGGCGCCCGACCATCATCGTGATCACCGGGGTCATCCGCGAGACGTCCTCGCCCGCGCGCTCGCGCTCGCGACGAGGCCACGCTCGACCGCCTCCGCGAGCGCGATCGCCTGCGGGACGGTGAAGCAGACGGTCACGTTCACGTTCACGCCGGCGGCGGTCAGGTCATCCGCCGCTCGCGCACCGGCCCGCGTCGCCGGCACCTTCACCTGCATGTTCGGCGCGAGCCCGTCGAAGCGAAGGCCCTGCTCGGCGATCCGGCCGGCATCGCGGTAGAGCTTCGGGTTGGTCTGGATCGAGAGCCGGCCCTTCATCCCACCCTCGCGCTCGAACACCGGGAGGAGGATCTCGGCGCCGCGCACCGCCATCTCCTCGTTCAGCTTCCAGGTCACCTCGTCCTCGGTCGAGCGCGGATCCTCGGCGATGAGCGCGTCGATCCGATCGCGCCAGAGGTGCATCTCCTTCTGCAGCACCTCGCCCACGATCGTCGGGTTGCTCGTCGCGCCGGTTGCGCCTCGCGCGACGGCGTAGGTGAGCTCCTCGACCGAGCAGGAGTCGTTCCAGTAGTCGGTCGCCGTCGTGGCAGCCATCTCGGCCAGCCGACCCGCAGCCACCTCGGTGGAGGCTGACATGCCGGGATCCTAACGTCTAGAGTTGCTCTGCCGTGACTTGCGAGCTCGATCGCGGACTTCACGTCGGGCTGGCCGGTGTCGGCCGGATCGGCGCGGTCCATGCGGAGACGCTCGCCTCGCTCGCAGGTGTCTCCTCGGTCACCGTCATCGACTCGGACCGACCCAGGGCGGCGGAGGTGGCCCGCCTCCACGGGTTCGGCACGGCCGAGACCGCGGAGGCGCTGCTCGGCGCCGACATCGACGCGCTCGTGATCGCCGCGCCCACGGCCAGTCATGCCGAGCTCCTCGGGTCTGGCTGCCCGCTACGGCGTCGCGACGTTCTGCGAGAAGCCGGTCGCGCTCGAGCTCGAGGCGTCGACGCCGTCCTCGACGAGGTCGAACGGGCCGGGATCCTCGTCCAGATCGGCTTCCAGCGGCGCTTCGACGCCGGCTACCGCGCGGCGCACGACGCAGTCTCCGCCGGTGATCTCGGCACGCTGCTCCTGCTGCGGGCGGCCACGCACGACCCGGCCCCTCCTCCCGAGGCGTACATCGCGACCTCGGGCGGCATCTTCCGCGACCTCCAGGTGCACGACATCGACGCGATCCGGTTCGTCACGGGCGAGGACGTGGTCGAGGTGTACGCCGACGGGGCCGTGCGCGAGACCGAGTGGTTCGGACGCTACGACGACGTCGATGCCGCGGTCGCCGTCCTCCGGCTCTCCGGAGGAACGCTCGCGATCCTCTCCGGGACGCGCCGGGACCCGCGCGGGTACGACGTCAGGCTCGAGGTCTTCGGAACCTCGGACAGCATCGCCGTCGGGCTCGACGACAGGAGCCCGCTGCGCTCGGTCGAGCCGGGCGTCGCAGCCCCCGGCGCTCCGGGGTATCGCGACTTCATCGACCGCTTCGGCGCCGCGTACCGGAGCGAGCTCGCCGCCTTCGTCGACACGGTCCGGCGGCGCGGCGAGAGCCCTTGCTCGCTGGCGGATGCGCGCACCGCGCTCGCCGTCGCTGTGGCTGCGGATCGCTCGCGCGCGGAGCGGCGCCCAATCGCGATCGAGGAGGTGGCCAGCGCCGAACGGGTCTGACGTAGGAGAATCGCATCACGCTCGAGTCGACCTCCAACGAAGGAGAGGACAGGACCATGACCGACGAACTCGATTCAACCGAGGAGACCAAGCTCTCGCGCCGCAACCTGCTCGTCGGCGGCGGCATCACCGCCGCGGGGCTGACCGCGCTCGGTGCGCCGACATTCGCGTTCGGCGCGACCCGGCGTGCGACCGACACGATCAGGTTCGCGATGATCACCCACGGCGACACGGGATCCTTCTGGTCGGTGTTCAAGAAGGGCGTCGATCAGGCGAGCAGCGACCTGAAGGCGCGCGGCATCAGCACCACGCAGGTCTACGCGAACAACGACGTGGCGAAGCAGGTGGCCGGCATCAACGCGGCGATCGCCAACCACGCGCACGTGATCGCGACCTCCGTGCCCGACGCGAGCGCGCTCAAGGGCTCGCTCACGCGGGCCTCCAAGCAGGGAATCGAGATCATCACCGTCAACTCCGGGCTCGGCGCCTTCGACTCGCTCCCGCACTACATGGTCCATGTCGGGCAGACCGAGGACGTCGCGGGCCAGGGCGCCGGCAAGCAGTTCAAGGCGGCCGGCGCCAAGAAGGTGCTGATCGTGATCCACGAGGCCAGCAACTCGGGCCTGCAGCAGCGCGCCGACGGCGTCAAGAAGATCCTCGGGTCGGGAGGCGTCCAGACGCTGACGATCCCGGACGCGAAGTCCGACATCCCGGGGACGAAGGCGAAGGTGCAGGCCGCGTTCAAGGCGAACTCCTCGCTCGACGGCTTCCTCGGGCTCGACCCCGACGTCACGATCCCGGTCCTCGACGTGCTGCCCAAAGGGACGAAGGCCGGGACATTCGACGTCGGCGGCTCGATCAAGGAGATCCAGGCCGGCCGGCTGCTGTTCGCGATCGACCAGCAGCAGTACCTCCAGGGCTACCTGCCGGTCGTCTTCGCGATGCTCTACGTCACGAACCTGAACACCGTCGGGAACGGCGCGCCGGTCCTGACCGGGCCCGGGATCATCAACGCCGCGAACGCGACTCAGATCGCGAAGCTCGCCTCCGAGGGAACGCGCTAGCAGACGATGTGTGACGGGCGGCCGGGCGGCCGCCCGTCCCGCCTCGAGTCGACACGAGCGATGACCGAAGTCGCAGCACCACCCGAACCGCGGGCAGCGAACGACGAGCGTCTGACCCAGGTCGGCTGGCTCTCGAAGCTGCTCGCTCGCCCGGACATCGGCGCGATGATCGGGGCGCTCGTCGTCTGGCTCGCATTCGGCTACTTCGCACGCGGCGTCAACTGGCTCGGCGACCCGGGGAACGCAGCGGGCTGGACGGACCAGGCGGCGCAGTACGGGATCGTCGCGGTCCCCGTGGCGCTGCTGATGATCGGCGGCGAGTTCGACCTCTCCGCGGGGGTGATGATCGGCAGCTCGGGCCTGCTCCTCGGCTACCTCGCCACCCACGCGCACATGAACATCTGGCCGTCGATCGCGGTCGTGTTCGCCTTCGGCGCCGCCGTCGGCTTCCTCAACGGCTACACCGTCGTGCGGACCAAGCTGCCGAGCTTCATCGTCACGCTCGCCACGTTCTTCGTCCTCCAGGGCGTCAACGCCGCGCTGACGCTCAAGCTCACCGGCACGACCGCGATCCAGAACATCGACTCGGCGAGCGGCTTCGACTCCGCGTACCGGATCTTCTCGTCCGACCTGACGAGCTACGCGTTCAAGACGAAGGTGCTGTGGTGGATCGGCCTCACGATCGCCGGAGCCTGGCTGCTGGCGAAGACCCGGTTCGGCAACTGGATCTACGGCGCGGGCGGCGACGCCGCCGCCTCGCGAAACGTGGGCGTCCCCGTCGCCCGGACGAAGATCACGCTGTTCGTCATGTGCTCGATGACGGCCTCGCTGATGGGGATCATCGAGGCGCTCGAGCTCCGCTCGATGCAGGCGAAGGAGGGCATCGGGCTCGAGTTCATCTTCATCATCTGCGCCGTCGTCGGCGGGTGCCTGCTCACGGGTGGATACGGGTCGGTGATCGGCACGTTCTTCGGCGCGTGCATCCTCGGCATGGTGCAGCTCGGGATCATCGACGCCCAGTGGGACAGCAACTGGACCTATGCCTTCCAGGGCGCCATCCTCTTCGCCGCCGTGCTGCTCAACACCGTCATCCGCAACCGTGCGCAGAGAGCTCGATGAGCACGACGCCTCAGACGACGCCCCGCCTCCTCGAGGTCGACGGGATCTGCAAGTACTACGGCAACATCGTCGCGCTCAAGGACATCACGACCCACGTGAGCGCCGGCGAGGTGACCTGCGTCCTCGGCGACAACGGCGCCGGCAAGTCGAGCTTCATCAAGATCCTGTCCGGGGCCCATGCTCCCGACGATGGGCGCCTGCTCGTGGACGGTGAGCCGGTGCACTTCCACTCGCCGCGAGACGCGCGCGCGCTCGGGATCGCGACCGTCTACCAGGACCTCGCGCTGGTGCCGCTCATGTCGATCTGGCGGAACTTCTTCCTCGGCGCGGAGCCGCTCAGGCGGGCCGGGCCGATCCGCTGGATCGACGCCAGAGCCGCGAAGCGGATCGTCCGCCACGAGCTGGGCGAGATGGGAATCGACATCCGCGATCCGGACCAGCCGGTCGGCACCCTCTCCGGCGGGGAGCGCCAGTCGGTCGCGATCGCGCGCGCCGTCTACTTCGGCGCCCGGGTGCTGATCCTGGACGAGCCGACCTCGGCGCTCGGCGTCAAGCAGGCGGGCGTCGTGCTCAAGTACATCCTCCAGGCGCGCAGCCGGGGCATCGCGGTCGTCTTCATCACCCACAACCCCCACCACGCCTATCCCGTCGGCGACCGCTTCGTGATCCTGAACCGCGGCCGGAGCATGGGGAACTTCCAGAAAACCGAGATCGACCGCGACGAGCTCGTGCGCCTGATGGCAGGCGGCGCCGAGCTCGCCGAGCTGCAGCACGAGCTCGAGGGGATCACGGCCGAGCTCTCGGACCAGGCGAGCTGACTAGGCGAAATCAGGGTCGACGGTGATCCGCCACTCCCGGACCGGGCCTGCCATGACGTTCAGGTAGTAGGAGTCGTGACGTGCCCCGGCCGCGACGGGGTGGTACCCGCGCGGCACGAGGACGACGTCGCCGTCACCCGGCGCGAGCGACTCGTCGAGCGAGCGGTCGGACGTGTAGACGCGCTGGAAGGCAAAGCCGCCGGCGGGATGCAGGCGGTGATAGTAGGTCTCCTCGAGGTACGCCTCGCGCGGGAGATCGTCGGCGTCGTGCTTGTGGGGCGGGTAGCTCGACCAGTGACCGGCGGGCGTGATCACCTCGGTGACGAGCAGCGACTCGGCCGCCTCGTCCTCCATCAGGATGTGATCGATCTCGCGGGCCTCGCCCCCGCTCCCGCGTGACTCGTGGCGAACCCCGGCTGGGTCGAGGAGCCTCAGCTCGGAGCCCCGCTCGGCCGGGGCGGTGCACACGGCGAGCTCGGCGGGCCCGGCCGCCTCCGCCCGCCACTCGATCCCGGGCGGAACGTAGAGGGCGGCCGGAGGGCCGCCGAAGACCGTCTCGCGCCCGCCGCAGTCGCGCCACTCGAGCCCGCCCGCGCGGAGATGCACCCATCCCGACAGCACGACGACACACGTCTCGCGCCCGTCGAAGCGTCGCACGAGCTCGTCGCCTGCGACCAGCCGGTAGACCTCGAAGCCGACGTACTGCCATCCGGCCGATTCAGGCGTGACCTGCAGGACGCATCCATCGGCGCCGGGTTTCTGTGACCGGACGAGAAGCTTCGACATGGAGGCTCCCGCATCGTAGAGTCACGGCGTGGTCGGGACGAGATTGACGGCGGCACAGGCGCTTCTGCGCTTCCTGACCGCCCAGCGGGTGGAGCGAGACGGTGAGGTGCGGCGCTTCTTCGGCGGCTGCTTCGGCATCTTCGGCCACGGGAACGTCGGCATCGCCGAGGCTCTCCTCGGACATCCCGAGCTGCCCTACTACCAGGCGCGCAACGAGCAGGGAATGGTGCACGCGGCGGTCGGCTACGCGCGCATGCGAAACCGGCTCGGCGCCCTCGTCTGCACGAGCTCGATCGGCCCGGGCGCGACGAACATGGTCACAGGCGCCGCGCTCGCCACCGTCAACAGGCTGCCGGTGCTGCTCGTGCCCGGCGACGTCTTCGCCGGGCACGCCCCCGACCCCGTGCTCCAGCAGCTCGAGGCACCCACCGCCGGCGACGTCTCGGTCAACGACTGCTTCCGGCCCGTCTCGCGCTACTTCGACCGGATCTCGCGGCCCGAGCAGGTGATCACGGCGGCGCTCGCCGCGATGCGCGTGCTCACGAGCCCGGCCGAGACGGGCGCAGTCACGCTCGCCTTCCCGCAGGACGTCCAGGCCGAGATGTTCGAGTACCCGGATGACCTCTTCGCCGAGCGCGTCTGGCACGTGCCCCGACAGCCGCTCGAGGAGAGCGAGCTCGAGCGCGCGGTCGAGGCGATCCGCACGTCGCGCCGTCCGCTCATCGTCTCGGGCGGCGGAGTGATCTACTCGGAGGCGACCGGTGCGCTGCAGGCGCTCTGCGATGCCACCGGCATCCCTGTCGGCGAGACGCAGGCCGGGAAGGGCTCTCTTCCCTACGACCATCCCTCGTGCCTGGGTGCCGTCGGGGCAACGGGGACCTTCGCCGCCAACCGCATCGCGGCAGCCGCCGACCTCGTCATCGGCGTCGGCACGCGCTGGAGCGACTTCACGACCGCGTCCAAGACGGCGTTCCAGAACCCCGACGTCCGCTTCGTCAACGTCAACGTGGCCGACTTCGATGCGGCCAAGCACGCCGGTGCCCGCGCCGTCGGGGACGCACGGGTCGCCCTCGAGCAGCTGACGGGCGGGCTTCGGGGCTGGACGGTCGACGCCGGCTACCGGGCCGAAGCCGCGCTGCTGAACGCCGAATGGGACGCCGAGGTCTCGCGGCTCTACACCCTCGGCCACGGGCCGTTGCCGGCGCAGAGCGAGGTGATCGGCGCGGTCAACGACGCGTCGGCACCGACCGGCGTCGTCGTCTGCGCCGCGGGCGCGATGCCCGGCGACCTGCACAAGCTGTGGCGAACCCGCGACCCGAAGGGCTACCACGTCGAGTACGGCTACTCATGCATGGGCTACGAGATCGCCGGCGGGCTGGGCGTGAAGATGGCGGCGCCCGAGCGGGACGTGGTCGTCCTCGTCGGCGACGGCTCCTACCTGATGCTGCCGGGTGAGCTCGTCACCGCGGTCCAGCTGGGCGTGAAGCTGACGGTCGTGATCGTCGACAACCACGGGTTCAACTCGATCGGCGCGCTCTCGCGCTCGCTCGGGCTCGACGGCTTCGGCACCCAGTACCGGTTCGTGCGGGACGGCGCACCGGTGCTCGACGGCGACGGCGACCCGCCGCCCCACCTTCCCGCTCGATCTGGTCGCGAACGCCGCGTCGCTGGGCGCTCTGGCGATCCGGGCACGTAGCATCACCGAGCTTCGCGAAGGCCTGGAGCGGGCGAGGAACGAGGAGGTGACGACGGTGATCGTGATCGAGGTCGACCGTTACGAAGGAGTACCCGGCTACGAGAGCTGGTGGGACGTCCCCGTGCCCGAGGTCTCGGAGCGCCCGGAGGTCGAGGCCGTGCGCACAGGCTACGACGCGGCGCGACGAGACGAGAGGAGGTTCCTGTGAGGCTCGCGAGCGCGCCGTGCACCTGGGGGGTCTGGGAGCGGACCGTCGACCGCGACGATCTGATCCCGCCGCTGGACATGCTCGGCGCGGTGCAGGGCCTCGGCTACACCGGGATCGAGCTCGGCCCGCCCGGATACTTCGGCTCCGACCCGGCCACCGTCGCCGCTGCGCTCGGGCACTACGACCTCGAGCTCGTGGGCGCGTTCGCGCCGCTGCGGATCGCGGACGAGGAGGGGTTCGAGGAGGATCTCGACTTCCTCGACAGGACGATCGAGATCCTCGCGGCGACCGGTGCGCGCGGGCCGGTCGTGCTCGCCGCCGACGAGAACGAGATCCGGCTCGCAGCTGCAGGCCGGCCGGAGGCGACGCGCGAGACGGCGCTGAAGGGCGACGACTTCGCCCGCGCCGCCGAGCGCGTCGAGCGCGCGGCGCAGCGCGCGGCCGACCGCGGGGTCGGCGCGGCCTTCCATCCCCACACCGCCACCTATATCGAGAGCCCGGAGGAGGTCGCTGCGCTGCTCGAGGCGACCGACCCCTCCCTCGTGAAGATCGCGTTCGACACCGGTCACACGATCGTCGGCGGCGGCGACCCGGTCGAGCTCGCCCGCAGCGCGCGCGACCGCATCAGCCACCTGCACCTGAAGGACGTCGACCCGAAGCTCCTCGCCCGGGTCCGCTCGCGCGAGCTCTCGGTCGAGGCGGCCTGGGACGAAGGCCTCTTCTGCCCGTTCGGCGAGGGCGCCGTCGACTTCGCCGCCGTCCTCGCCGAGCTCGACGGCTTCGACGGCTGGGCCGTCGTCGAGCAGGACCGCGTCGCAGTCTCGCTCGCCGACCTCGACGAGGTGCGCGCCGTGGAGGCGCGAAACCTCGCGGTGCTCGAGCTCGCCGCTGGAGGAGGCTGAAGCCGTCACACGGGCCCTTCTTTCGTCCGTGCTCGCACTCGTCGCGGTCGTCTTGCTCGTCGTTCGGATCACGGCCGGGTCACCGGGCGACCACGTACGCCGCGCAGCCCAGGCGCTCTTCGTGGATCCGGCAACGTCGAGGCGGACGGCACGCGTGCAGAGCTGCGACCAGATCGGGACGAGAGCGGCCGCGCGGATCTATCTGTGCGACGTCACGGCGAAGAACTGCAGCCGCTACTTCCAGATCGCCTTCTTCCGGGAGTCCGAGTCTGCCACCCCGGTCTGGGCGCCCGAGGTTGCGTTGCAGCACCCGTGCACTCCGATTCACTCATAGACCCAGGGCCAGTCCGGACCAACCTCGAGGGCTCGGCCGGCCAGTGCGCTTGCGCGCGCTGCGACGCCGGTGGCGAGAGCCCGGCGGTCGTCGCCGAGGGTCGGGCCCGACGCTCCCTCGCCTCGACAGGCGCCGACGAACGCAGCCAGCTCCGCGACGTATCCGTCGGCGAAGAGCTCACGGTAGTCCTGGGGAAACCCTTCGGCGTCCGCGGCCGTCATCAGCGTCACCCCGGCCCTGGAGCCCGCATTGCCGATCAGCACCGAGCCCTCGTCTCCGACGACCTCGAGGCGGATATCGTGCCCCCACGGACACGTCCGCGAGATGTGGAATACGGCGATGCCGCCGCCGTCAAAGCGAACCGTCACCGCCGCGTTGTCGAGGTCGCCGAGGCCCTCGAGCTCCGGATAGACCGACCATTGCCGGACCGCGGAGGCTTCGACCGGCTCCTGCCCGAGGAACCAGCAAGCCGCGTCGTAGTCGTGCGACGCCATGTCGACCAGGAACCCTCCCGTCGTCACCGGGTCCTCGGGCACCGGCAGCCGCACGTCTCGCGACACGCCCGTGACGAGCAGCGGCCGGCCGATCGCTCCCTCGTCGATCACCCGGCGTACCTCCCGCCACCGGGGATCGAAGCGGCGGTTGTACCCGACCTGCACCACCTGGCCGGGCCGCGCCGCCGCGGCAGCCCGCACCGACGCGTGCCCTGCGAGCGTGGTCGCCCCCGGCTTCTCGAGGAACAGGTGCTTGCCCGCCTCGAGGACGGCGACGGCGCGCTCCGCGTGGTCGACCGACCGCGCCGCGAGCACCACCGCGTCGACGTCCTCGGCCGAGAACAACTCCTCGTAGCCGGACGCGCGCACGCCGAGCTCCGCCGCGGCCTCCGCGGCGACCTCGGGACGGGTCGACGCGACCGCAACGAGCGACGCGCCGTCGAGGGCGCGCACGTTCCGGGCATGGAGCATCCCCATCCCGCCGAGACCGGCGACGCCGACGCGCAGGCTCACGGGCTCAACACGACCTTCGTCGCGGCGCCGGTCTGCGAGACCTCCAACGCCTCCGCGGCGCGCTCGAGCGGGAGGCGATGCGAGACGACGCGCTCGAGCGGCAGCCGGTGGAGGTGCGCGGCCATCGCAGCCATCGCAGGCTCGTAGGCGGAGTCCGTCTCGCCGCCGATCCCGAGCACGCAGATGTTGCGAGTGCAGATGTCGGCGTTCGGGTTCACCGGGACGGGCCCCAGGTCGACGAACGCGCCGGCCTCGATCACCGTCCCTCCCCAGCGGACGAGCGCGAGCGCCTCGACGAACGTCCCGGCGACCCCGGAGCAGTCGACGACGACGTCGGCGCCTCGTCCGCCGGTGACGCGACGCACCGCCTCCACCCGGTCGGCGAGCTCGCCGGCCCCGGCGTTCAGGGTCAGCGTTGCGCCCAGCTCCTCCGCGAACGCGAGCCGCGGGGGCAGCAGGTCGATCGCCACCAGCTCGCCGCAACCCAGCATCCGTGCCTTGATCACGTGGCACAGGCCGAGCGGGCCCACTCCGATCACGGCGACCGACCCACCGGGATCCAGGCGGTGCGGCACCGGCAGCCGCATCGCCGTGTCGAGCCCGTGCGTAACTGCCATGGGCTCGGTGAGCACTGCGACCTCATCCGGGAGCTCGTCGGGCACCCGGAAGATCCGCGTCCCCGGGTGCAGGTACATCAGCTCGGCCCAGCCGCCGTGAAGGTACGGCGGCCTCGCTGCGTTGAGGCTGTTGCCGTAGTCCTCGAGCCTCTCGCAGGCGTAGTAGGGGAAGTTGTGCCGGCAGAACCAGCATTCGCCGCAGACGAGGTTCGCGCCCGGGACGACCCGGTCGCCGGGACGTAGTGGCCGTCCGGCGAAGTCGAGCACGACGCCGCCTGTCTCCTCGACCACGCCGACGTTCTCGTGGCCGCAGATGATGGGATAGACGAGCTGCCGCTCGTGCGGCGTGCCCGCGTACTGCACCGTCTCGCCGCGGAAGGTGTGCTTGTCGGTGCCGCACACGCCGGAGCAGGAGATCCGGATCAGGGCAGCGCCCGCGGCCGGATCGGGACGGGAGAACTCCCCGATCCCGATCCGGCCGGGGCCGGTCATGACCGCGGCGCGGACGCCGCTCACGGCCCGGGACTGACTATGCGCCGACCGCCTCGTTGAACGCGTCGATGTAGGCCTGCTCGTTCGACGACGGGCCCTTCAGCACCATGCCGAGCGGCCGCTCGGGCTCGTTGTAGTGGAACGTGTCCGCGCGTTCCTTGTGCCCGGTGTTGACGAGGATCTTGTACGCCTTCTCGTTGAAGAGCGGGCGCCCGTTCGTGAGGAAGTTCTTCGCGATCCAGGGAGCCTGCTCCATCGCGTTGATGAACGGCTCGAACGAGCTGGCGTTCGACGACTCCTTCAGGAGCATCTCGGCGTCCATCCAGCCGTAGATCCCCTCCTTCGGTGTCGCGAGCTTGATCAGCGGCCCGCCGGCGTCCTTCACCCGGGCGTCCGTCCCGATGTTCTCGATCGTCAGCCAGGCCGTCCCGTCGCTGAGCGCCCGGATCACCTCGGTGTTCTGCGAGACCAGCTTGAGGATGTTCGGCTTCAGCTGGACGAGGAACTCCTTCGCCCGGGCGATCTCTGCCGTCGTCATGTCGTACGGCTTCTTCGCCCCGGTCGCGATGCCACCCATCGCCATCAGATCCGTCGGCTGGTTCTCGAGCACGATCTTGCCCTTGTACGCGGGGTTCAGGAGCGCGTGCCACGAGGTCGGCTTCGTCTTGACGTACTTCGGGTTGTAGTAGATCTGCAGGCTCGACCATCCGAACGGGTAGCCCATCTGGTTGGAGCCGGCCTTCCAGAACGGGACGTCGAGAGCGACGGGATAGAGCTGCTTCGCCACCGGGAAGCTCTTGATGTCGAACGCCTGGATCAGGCCCTCGTCGTAGAACTTCGGCACCCACAGCGCGTCCTCGGACGACATGTCCCAGCCCCCGCCGCCGGCCTTGACCTTGACGTACGAGTCCGAGTCGTCGCTGAAGAGTTGGGGCCGCGCCCCGACGCCGATTGACTTCTTCACCGCCTGAAGCTGAGCCGGGAAGTAGTGGTCGGACCAGGTCAGCCAGTTGAGCGTGACGCCCCCCGCCCTGACCTTGGTCGCGCCGAACGCATTCCCGACGGCGCCGGCCGCACCCGCTGCATAGAGGCCGACCGCACCTACCGCGCCGCGCCGGAGGAGGGCCCTCCGAGTCATGCGCGCTACGAGCTCATCCATCCGTTCCTCCTTCGTGAGAGCACTACCCGCTTCGACTCCGTCACGCCGTGCCAGTTTGACGGGTCGACACCAGCGGACGTGCGCGAGCCACCGCGCGACCCTACCACTATGCGGACGGCACGTCTAGGATGCGGAACGGCGGAGCCCGCGGCGGATACCGCGCACGACCTGCGGGAATGCGAACGCGACGCCGAGGATCGTGAGCGACGCCGCCAGCAGCATGGTGGCGACCGCGTTCACCTCCGGCGTGATCCCGAACTTCACCTGCGTGTAGATGTAGATCGGCAGCGTGTTGTGCCCGCCGATCAGGAAGTACGTGATGATGAACTCGTCGAGCGAGAGCGTGAACGCGAAGAGCGCCCCCGCCACGATCGCCGGGAGCAGCAACGGCAAGACGACGAGGCGGAGCCGGTTGAACGTGTTCGCGCCGAGGTCGCTGGCCGCGCGCTCGAGCGGCGGTCGAACGACTGGAGCCGCGCCGAGACGAGCAGGATCACGAACGGCGTCGTGTAGACGCTCTGCCCGATCACCGCCGTCTGCGGCGAGAGGCCGTGGTGCAGCATCTGCGTGAACAGGACGAGCAGGCAGACGCCGATCAGAAGGCCGGGGATCATGATCGGCAACACGAACGCGATGCGGATCCCGTCGCGAAACGGCAGGCGTCGACCGCGCGAGCGGGAACGCCGCGCCGTGCCGACGATCGTGCTGATGATCGTCACCTCGAGCGCGATGCGCAAGGTCGTCGAGAGCGCGTCGTGGATCGCGTAGTCGTTGAACGCCGCGCGGTACCAGCTCGAGCGTCCAGCCGTGATCGGGAACGTCCCGTAGCGGTTGGCGTTGAAGCTGAACAGCACGAGCAGCACGATCGGCGCGAACAGGAAGACGTAGATCAGGACGCGCGTAGGCCGAGAGGCCGGACCGCGCCATCCGGCCCCGCCTCGAGACGAGCTCGAGCTCAGCCGCCATAGGCCTCGGGCGCCGAGAGGGACTTGCGGAAGATGAAGAGCAGCACGACGATGAAGAGCGCGATCAGCAGCGACACCGCGGCGCCGCGCGTGAACTCGGCGGCCTGGAAGAAGTTGACGACGAGGTTGCCGATCATGACCCCGTTGAGCCCGCCGATGATCTGCGGCGTCAGGTACTCGCCGAGGATCGGGATGAACACGAAGATCACCGCAGTGACGAGGCCGGGCCTGCACCTGTGGCATCAGGATCCGGCGGATCGCCGTGAGCGGCGCCGCGCCGAGATCCATCGCCGCCCTCAGCTGATCCCAGTCGAATCGCTCGATCGACGCGTACAGCGTCAGCGCGGCGAACGGGAAGTACAGGTAGACGAGCACGAGGATGACCGCCGGGACGGTCGTAGAGGAAGAGCCCGATCGGGTGGTTCGTGATCCCGGTCCACTGGAGGAATCGGTTCAGGACGCCCTTGTCGCCGAGGATCGTCAGCCACGAGTACACGCGCAGGAGGTAGCTCGTCCAGAACGGCACGACCACGAGGATGAGGAGCAGCGCCCGCAGCCGCGGCGCGACGTACCGCGAGAGCCAGTACGAGAACGGAAAGGCGAGCAGCGATCACGATCGCGGTCGCGACCACGGCCACCCACAGCGTCGCCCACATCGTCGTGACGTAGGTCGAGACGCTGAAGAAGTAGTCGTAGTTCGCCGAGCGTCCAGTGGTGGACGACGTTGTAGTTGACCACCTCCCAGAAGCTGTAGAGGACGATGATCGCGAGCGGCACGAGAAAGAACGCCCCGAAGCAGGAGAACGGCCGGCAGGAACCCGGCGTACGATCCCGCAGCGCCGGCGAATCGGCTGCGGCCCGGGACCGTGCCGGAGCCGGCGGCCTCGACTGCTTCCGCGCTCGCGCTCAGTGCTCCCCCGTGCGCGGGCGGGCTCGAGCAGAGCGCCGTCGCCGGCGTCCCAGACGATCGCAACGGCGGTGCCGGCTGCCGGGATCGTGGTGACTTCCTGCCCGTGCAGCGCGATGTCGACCGAGGCTCCGACCGAACCGCAGGCGACAGTGACTCGAACGTGGTCGCCGAGGAAGGACGCCTGGACAGTCCGGCCGAGGAGCGCGCCGGGCGGGGAGCTCGCGGCGTCGGCGAGCCGCAGAACCTCGGGCCGGAGCATCAGCGTGGCGGGCCCGGGAGGACGGCCGCCCGCGCACGGGACCCGCGTCCCGTCGGCGAGCGTGGCGACGTCTCCGTCCACCGTGACGTCGAGGAAGTTCGCATGGCCGATGAAGTCGGCCACGAAGCGCGAGGCCGGCCGGCGGTAGATCTCCTGAGGGGTGCCGAGCTGCTCGATCCTGCCGGAGTCGAGCACCGCGATGCGGTCCGCCATCGACATCGCCTCCTCCTGGTCGTGGGTGACGTAGACGAACGTCGTCCCGACCTCGCGGTGGATCTGGGTCAGCTCGAGCTGGAGCCGCTGGCGCAGCTTCAGATCGAGCGCGCCGAGAGGCTCGTCGAGGAGGAGCACGGACGGCCGCTTGACGAGCGCCCTCGCGACCGCGACGCGCTGCTGCTGGCCGCCGGAGAGCTGCGCCGGCGAGCGCTCCCCGTAGGCCTCGAGCCCGACGAGGGCGAGCGCCTCCTGCGCCCGGCGTCGCGCGTCGGCCTTGCCGACCCGGTCCATGCGCAGCCCGAAGCCGACGTTTTCGAGCACGGTCATGTGCGGGAAGAGCGCATACGACTGGAAGACGGTGTTCACCGGGCGCTTGTGCGGCGGCAGCGTGTCGATCCGCTGGCCGTGCAGCCAGATCGTCCCTTCGGTCGGGACGACGAAGCCGCCGATCAGGTTGAGCGTCGTCGTCTTGCCGCAACCGGAGGGCCCGAGCAGGCAGAAGAACTCGCCGTCCCGGATCTCGAGGTCGAGCTCGCGGAGAGCCACTGACTGTCCGTAGCGCTTGACGACGCCGCGCAGCTCGACGCCTGAGCCGCCGCGAGGGTGCCGACGGCTCCGTCGTCCGCCGTCATCGGTCGTCCCCAGTCCTCGGCTCGGTGCTGCTTCCACCCGCGCGTCACCACAGCTCGGCGGCCGACGTTACCATGATGCGGACGGGCTGTCTAGCATGTGGAAAGGTGCGACCGTTGATCGACGACAGTCGAGCGACCGCGCAGAAGATCATCCAGGGACAACCCCGTCCGCTCGCTCGCGAAGGCGGTCCTCCTTCTCGAGGCGCTGGCGGGCGAGCGCGAGGCGACGCCGCGGCGCCTGTCGGAGCTGCTCGACGAGCCGCGCACGACGGTCTACCGCCTGCTGACCGGGCTCGAGGCCCTCGACATGGTCGAGGCCGGCTCCCAGACCGGCACGTGGCGTCTCGGCTGGCGGCTGCTGCGGCTCGGTACGCGCTGTGATCGACCGGCTCGACGAGCGCCAGGCCGCGCTGCCGGTGATGGAACGGATCCACGAGGCGACGGGTGAGACCATCTTCCTGTGCGTCCGCCGCGGCGACGAGGCGGTTTGCATCGAGCGCATCGACGGCCTTCGCGTGCAGTCGCTCGTGCTGCAGCTGGGAGGGTCTCTGCCGTTGCACGCAGGCGCCGCACCGCGAGCGCTGCTCGCGTGGGAGCCGCGCGAGAGCTGGGAGGCTTACGTCGCAGGGGCTCCGGAGCTCCATCGCTACACGGACCGAACCCCGGCGACCCGCGAGGAGCTCTTCGCCGAGCTCGAGCCGACGCTCCGCCAGGGATACGCGATGAGCGACGAGGACGTCACCTCGGGCATCGGGTCGCTGGCCGTGCCGATCTTCGACTACAGCGGGGCCGTCCGCTGCGCGATCTCGGTCGGCGGGCTGCGAGAGCTGCTCTTGGAGGAGCGCCGGAACGAGGTGGTGGAGCTGCTGATCGAGGGCGCGCGCGAGATCTCCGCGGCCCTCGGCCACGAGAGCGAAGCGGGCATCGCGCGACCGTTCCAGGGCGGTTAGCGCCTCAACGCGACGCAAGGAACATCGCGGTGAGCACCTCGATGTCGAGCCGCGCATCCTCCGGCGGCGTCCGGCAGGTCTCGCCCTCGACGATGCAGGAGTGGAAATGCCGCAGCTCGCGCGAGAACGCCTCGTCGAACGACGTCCGCACGACCGCCTCGTCGGCCCGGCCGTCCCTCCGGCTCCGCCGGTACACCGTCGGGTACTGCTTCAGCCACGGCGAGGGGAACTCGAGCGTGTGGACCTCCTCCGCGAACATGAACTGGATCGTCTCGCGGTACTCGAACGTGTCGAGGAGCTGGATCCAGGCGCCGTCGACGCGCGCTCCGTTCGCGAGGCGCATCCCGCCGTACACCGCGCGCCCCTCGTTCCACCAGTCGCCCGCCACGACCTGCGCCGGCAGCGGCTCCCCCAGTCGCGCGAGCATCGCGTGCACCACGTTCAGGTCGTGCAGCAGGCTCCCGAGGAAGCTCTCCGAGAACGCCCGCACCACATCCTCGGATCCGTCTCCGACGGCCGCCTCGACCTGCTCGGCCTCCTGGCGCCGTGTCGCGGCGATCAGCTCACCCGGCACATCCGACCCGCGCACGATCTCGCCTGCCTCGAAGAACGGGTCGAACTCGGCGTCGTTCACGACGACGCTCACGTACCGGAGGTCGACGGCCGACCCGGGCAGCCCGGCCAGCATGGCCTCGACCGCCGGGTCGTAGCGCTTCATCGTGCCGACCTGCACGACCTTCCCGGCCCGGTCGCGCGCGGCGATGATCGCATCCGCGTCGGCAAGCGTGATGCACATCGGCTTCTCGACGAACACGTGCAGTCCCGCGTCGAGTGCGGCGAGCACGACCTCGGCGTGCGTCCCCGCCGGCGAGCAGACCACCACGGCGTCCACGCCGCCGGCGTCGATCAGCTCGCGGTAGCCCGCGTGCAGGCCGGGCACGCCGTACCGGGCCCCGAGCGCCTCGCGCACGGTCCGGCTCGGCTCTGCGAGCGCCGCGAGCGTGAAGCGGTCCCGGAGAGCTGCGAGGTACGGAAGATGCTCGGCCTGGGCGACCAGGCCCGCGCCGACGACGCCGACGCGTACGGTCAAACGCCGGCGCCCACCAGCACGCCCGCCGCCACCTTCTCGAAGGCGAAAGCGATCTCGTCGAGATCCTGCTCGTCGTTCAGCGGCGACAGGTCGACGTGGATCGAGCGCTCGAGCAGCTCGAGCGTCCGCGGGCAATCGGGCGCCGCGCCGCCCGCGGCCGAGATCGCGTCGAGCACCGGCTTCCAGTACGGGTACACGTGCAGGTCGATGAACGAAGGGTCGTAGAGCCGCATCGCGAGCACGCCCTCGGCTTTCAGCGCCTCGACGGCATCGGCCGCGAGCGACGAGCTCTCCGCGAATGCGATCAGGCAGATCCCGGCATCGCCGCCGTCGTCGTTCGGGCGCCGCAGCGTGAGCCCCGGCAGCGCCGCGACGCGCTCGGCCACGGCGGCCTGGCCTGCGCGCATCCGCTCGAGCAGCCCGTCGAGGCGCGTCAGCTGGACGCGCGCGACGGCACCCTGGATCTCAGAGGCGCGGAAGTTCCACCCGGGGAACTGCGGCAGCCCGGCGCCGCGACGCACCGACCCGGCGCAGTCCTGGACGTCGATCGCGAGGTCGAGGAGATCCTGGCGGTCGGTGATCATCGCCCCGCCCTCGCCGGTCGTGATGATCTTGTTGAACTGCAGGCTGAAGGCGCCGGCGTCGCCGAACGTCCCGAGGCGCTGCCCGCGGAACGACGCCCCCGCCGCCTGGCAGACGTCCTCGATCACGACGAGCCCGTGCTCCGAGGCGAGCCCCATCAGGGCCTCCATGTCGGCGGGCGCACCGCGCATGTGCACCGGCAGGATCGCCTTCGTCGCCGGCCCGATCTTCCGCGCGACGTCCTCGGGATCCAGGGTCAGCGACTCGTCCACCTCGGCGAGCACCGGGGTCGCGTGCGCCGCGATCACGGCGTTCGGCGATGCGTTCCAGGTGTACGCGGGCACGATCACCTCGTCCCCCGGCCCCACTCCGGCTCCGATCAGCCCGCAGATGAGCGCCGACGACCCGGCGTTCAGGCAGAGCGCGTGCTCCGAGCCCATGAACGCCGAGAGCTCGCGCTCGAAGTCGGCGACCTCGTGCGGCCCGTCCCCGACGCCGTAGTACCGGAAGACGTTGTGGCTGCGGATCACCCGGGCGGCGGCCTCGGCCTCTGCGTCGCCGAGCTCCATCCCGCCCGGGAACATCGGGCGCTCGGAGCGCGTCCGAGCCGGTGTTCCGCCGTCCCGAGCCAGCCTCGAGTCGAGTCTCGTGACGCTCATTTCGCCCATTCTGGACATCGAACCCGGCCGGTGCAAATGACTCCGTGAGGCGAACGTATGTTCGTGTAGCATCGGGTCGGTGCAGCTCGCGATCGACTCGCTCGACCGGCTGGTCGAGCTTCTCGAGGAGCGCGGCGGCCGGGTTCGCGCGAGCGAGGCCGCCGCGCACCTCTTCGCGGTGCGGCAGGCGCCCGAAGGCCTCGCGCGGTCGCTCCTGTCGCCGCTCGTCGACGAGGACGCGCGCCTCGCGTGGCGCGGCGCGTTCGTCTCGCTCGCCTCGGCGCCCGACCCGCCGCTCGCGGCCGCGCACTTCGTCGTCTTCGACCTCGAGACGACCGGCCTCGCACAGACCTCGGCGCGGATCTGCGAGATCGGCGCCGTCCGTGTCCGCGGGCTCGAGATCCGGCGAGTCCTTCCAGACGCTCGTCGCGCCGAAGGTGCCGCTGCCGCGCCCGGTCGGCCTCCTGACCGGCCTGTCGGACGACGAGCTGCGGCGGGCGCCGGGCGTGCGGCTCGCGCTCCGGCGGTTCTCGAAGTTCACGGGCGGCGCGGTGCTCGTCGCGCACAACGCGCGCTTCGACGTCGGCTTCGTGAATCGCGAGCTCGAGCGGATGACCGGCAAGCGGCTCCATGCGACCGTGATCGACACCGTCCCGCTCGCCCGGAACCTGCTCGGGCGGCGCTCGGCGCGGACGAGCCTCGCCGCGCTCTCGTACTTCTTCGGCGTCTCCGTCCAGCCGTGCCACCGTGCGCTTCCCGATGCGCAGGCGACCGCCGAGGTCTTCCTGCGGCTCGTCGAGCTGGCGCAGGAGCGGGGCGCCTCGACGCTGAGCGAGCTCGAGGAGCTCGCGGCGCCGCGGCCGCGGCGGATCCACGCGAAGCGCGGGCTGATCCACGGCGCGCCGCACGCGGCCCGGCGTCTACCTCTTCCACGCGGAGGACGGCCGCGTGCTGTACGTCGGCAAGGCTCGCGACCTCAGGGCACGGCTGCGGTCGTACTTCCACTCGCCAGCGCCAGCGGCCCGCCGTCGAGGCGGCGCTCGACGAGGTCGTGCAGCATCGAGTGGCGCGTCCTCGGCTCGGAGCTCGCGGCCTCGCTCGAGGAGATCGCGCTGATCCGCCGGCTGCGTCCGCCCGCGAACCGCCGAACGCCCGTCGCCCGAGGGCTACGTCTACCTCCATCGCCGTGGCGAGCGCGTCGTGACGTCCGCCGCTCCCTCGCGGTACGGCCCGTTGCGTCGCAAGGCCGAGGCGCGCCGCGCGGCTCAGGCTCTACGGGGCTGCTCGGACGACGAGCTCGACGGCCTCCTCGACGGCGTGACACCCGACCGAGCCCGGGCGCAGGATCGCCGAGGCGGTCGAGATCGGCCACGAGCTGGACGCGCGGCGGCTGATGAGGCAGCTCGCGTCGCTCGATCGCGTGGCCGGCGAGCTGCAGCGGGTCGAGCGGGTGCGGCGGCTGTCGGTCTGCCTGCTCGTCCCCGGGAAGTCCTTCGTCGTGCAGGGAGGGCGAGTGACCCACCACGCCGACCTGGCCGGCTACACCCGCGCGCCGGAGGCGACGGTGGTCGAGGCGGACCGGCTCGACGAGCTTCTCGTCGCCGCCTCGTTCCTCGATGCTCCCCCACCCGAGCTCGTCGTCGTGCCGCTCGAGGCCGGTCAGCCCTTCGCCTCTCCGGCGGGGAAGAGGACGGTGGGCACCTCGGCCTCGGCGGGGTCCACACCTCTCGCGGCCACGTCGACGATCGTGGCGATCAGCGAGGCGATCGGCACCGAGAGGAGGACGTAGAACGGCCCGAAGAGCGTGGTCACGGCGATCGCGCTCACCATGACGATCAGCGGCGAGAGCCCGACGATGCCCCCCATGACCCTGGGGTTGATGACGTAGTCCTGGAAGAGCCGGATCACGAGGAGGGCGCCGCCGGCCTTGGCGGCGGTCTGCCAGTCGACGGAAAGGCCGGCGGCGACGGTGAGGATGAGCCCGATCAGGGGACCGACGACCGGGACGACTTCGAGCAGCGCCACGGCGATGCCGAGCAGCAGCCAGTACGGCTCGCCGACGATCCAGAACGCAGCAGACACGATCGTCGCGACGAGCGTGACCAGCATGAGCTGCCCCCGGACGAACGCTCCCAGCTTGAGATCGACAAGGATCCAGGTGTCGCGCACCTTTGCCCGGCGGGGGCGCGGCAGGAAGCTGGTGACGAGGTCGATCGCACGGTCGCGCTCGAACAGCCAGTACGCCGCAGCGGCGAGGGTGAAGAAGATCCCGACGAGAACGGCGAGGGCCTTCTCCCCGGTTGCGAGCGCAGGGTGAACGAGGCTCCCGGTGGTCGGGACATGCCGGAGGCGTCGCTCGAGGCCTGCGAGCAGCCTGTCCTGGAGCGAGCTCCCGGTGTGGATTTTGCCACTCTGGACGTTGCCGATCGCGTGCTGGACCTGCGAGAGCAGGTCGGGGACGGCGAAGGCGAGGAGGAGCGCGAGGAGGCCCGCGAGCACGGCGTAGTGAGCGAGGACGCCGAGCGCGCGCGGCACTCGATGGCGCGCCAGCGCTTCGACCCCCGGCCTCATCGCCGCGGAGAGGGTGAAGGCGACGAAGAGCAGCGCGAGTAGGAGCCTGAGCTTCCAGAGGGCCAGCGCGAGCACGACGACGCAGACGACTCCCATCGTGGCGAGCACCGCCCGCCGGAAAGTAGCGCCATTGTCCATGCCCGCTGAGATATCCCCGGTAACGGGGTTGTGAAACCGCTCAGGACCCCGGCAGATCGGCTTTGACGACGGGTGAGAGCTCGAGCTGCACGCTCGTCGACTGCAGGCCGTGGCGGTCGAGAGCCGCACGGAAGCTCTTCGGGTCGGGGATCGGCAGCGGGCCGACCGCCTGGACCTGAACCGGCCCTCCGGTCGCCTTGATGCTCACCACCTGCCAGTGGTGCGCCGCGGCCCATTCGTCGGCGGCCTTGCCGACGTTCGAGCGGCTCAGCTCCTGGGTGGCGATCCGCTGTGACTCGGCGGCGAGCGGTCCGGCGAGGACGACGACGCCGAGCACGACGGCGACCGTCACGACCCGGCTCCCGAGGGACGACCGCGGCCTCACCATCCTGCCGACGCGGTAGAGCGCCATCACGATGAGCCCGCTCAGCAGGATCGCGGCGACGTTCGTCAGGAAGAGAAGCGCGGCGCCTGCCGCCTCGTGGGGCCTCCCGGACTCGAGGGTGAGGCCGACCACCGCGAGCGGCGGGACGAGCGAGATCGCGATCGCGACGCCGGGGAGCGTGTCGGACACGTCGGAGCGCACGAGCGCGAAGGCGCCGACCGCACCGGTCGCGAGAGCCGCGAAGAGATCCATCAAGGTCGGGTTGACGCGGCCTGCGACCTGCGAGTTCGTCTGGGCGTCGACCGCAAACGGCACGGCCTCCCCGATCACGTAGCCGAGCAGGATCACCAGGACGGCACCGAACACGACGAGCTCGAGGCAGCGGACGAGGTTGCGCCCGTCCGCGGTGACGACCGCGAGCACCGTGCCGAGGATCGGCGTCATCAGCGGCGCCACGATCATCGCCCCGATGACCGTGGCGGTCGAGTCGGTGACGACGCCGGCGGTTGCGATGATCGCCGCGAGCGCGAGGAGCGCCCAGAACCTGCTCAGCTTGCGCGCCCTCGCCGGCCCGTCGAAGAGGAGGTCCTCGTGCATGCGCGTCAGGTCGTCGGCCGTGATCGCAGGCATCGGCGCTCAGTTCTGGCCGCGGCGTACCTCTCCTCGCGCAGGTGTCCGACACCGATGAGCCGCGTGGTAGCGATCCCAGGCAAACAAGGTGTCGGACACCGCAGTAGCCGTTCTCGGAGAGCGGACAGAGCGGTGTCGGACACCTCCGCAGGAAGCAGCGTGCCAGCAGGTTCGCGCCAGGTGTCCGACACCGGTGAGCCACTCGGTCACGACCCCGGGCCCCAAGGTGTCGGACACCGCAGTAGCCGCAAATGGATACCCGTCGCACCTCGCACGTGGCGGTGCTCCACCGCAGCGGCTCGCTCTTCCCGTCCGTGGCTATTCTCGCTCGATGGTCGAGGAATCGAGGGTGGCGCTCGTCACCGGGGCCGCCGGTGGGATCGGCCGGGCGATCGTCGAACGGCTCGAGCTCGACGGCTGGTCCGTTCACGGCGTCGACCTCGACGACGGCGACCTCGCGACCCGCGCCGGGAACCGCGCCGTCGTCGAGGCGGCGCTCGAGCGGTTCGGCCGGCTCGACGCGATCGTCTCGAACGCAGGCTTCCAGCACGTCGCGCCCGTCGAGGAGCTCCCGGAGGAGATCTGGGACGAGCTGCTGGCCGTGCTGCTGACGAGCCCCTTCCTGCTCGCGAAGTACTCCTGGGACGCGCTCGGCGCCGCCGGCGACGGGCGGTTCTGCGCGATCGCGTCGGCCCACGGGCTCGTCGCCTCGCCGTTCAAGGCCGGCTACGTGTCGGCCAAGCACGGCGTGGTCGGGCTCGTGAAGACACTCGCGCTCGAAGGCGCCTCCCGCGGGATCCTTGCAACCGCGGTCTGCCCCGGCTTCGTGCGGACGCCGCTCATCGAGAGTCAGATCGACGACCAGGCCCGCGCGCACGGGCTGCCGCGCGACCGCATCCTCGAGGACGTGATCCTCGCCCCCCACGCAGTCAAGCGGCTGATCGAGCCCGAGGAGGTCGCCGCGACCGTCGCCTTCCTGCTCGGCCCCCACGGTCGCGCCTTCACCGGCAGCGCCGTCGAGATGGCTCTCGGCTGGACGGCCCGCTGATGCGGATCTCCCTCATGATCGAGGGCCAGGAGGGCGTGGCCTGGGAGCAGTGGCAGGGCCTCGCCGGGGCTGCCGAGGCGGCCGGGCTCGAGGGCCTGTTCCGCTCCGATCACTACCTCTCGATCCTCCGCGGCGCCCCGGCAGGGTCGCTCGACGCGTGGGCGACGCTCGCCGCGATCGCCGCCACGACGAGCCGGATCCGCCTGGGAACGATGGTCTCGCCCGTGACTTTCCGGAACGCGTCGGTGCTGGCGAAGAACGCCGTCACCGTCGACCACGTCTCGAACGGGCGGGTGGAACTGGGGATCGGCGCCGGCTGGTACGAGGCCGAGCACGAGGCCTACGGTTTCAGCTTCGGCCGGGCCCGGGACCGGCTCGACGAGCTCGACCGCCAGCTCGCCGAGATCCATCGCCAGTGGGCCGAGGGCAGCGAGGCGTTCCCGAAGCCGTTCCAGCAGCCACGCCCGCCGATCATCGTCGGCGGCGCGGCGAAGCCCCGCTCGGTCAGGGCCGCGGTCGCCTTCGCCGACGAGTACAACACGACGTTCCCGTCGGTCGAGGATGCCCGGGCGCGCCGCCGCGCGGTCGACGACGCGGCCCGCGAGGCAGGCCGAGAGCCGCTCGTCTTCTCGATGATGTGCGGCTGCGTCATCGGCCGCGATGCGCGGGAGGCGCACGACCGTCTCGTCCGCTGGCGCGAGCTCACACGCCAACCAGAGCTTTACCCGACCCTCTTCGGGACGGTGGACGAGGTGGCCGAGCGCCTCCGCGCCTATGAGGCCGTCGGGGTCGAGCGGACGATGCTGCAGCACCTCGCCCACGAGGACCTCGACATGGTCGCCCTCATCGGCGACCTCGCTTCAGGACTTGCCTAGGCCCGTCATCGGGCCCAACTCTCAGGCCCGGCGTCGGGCAGCCCAGCGGGCCAGACGGCCTCGCACAGGGCGTGTGCTGCGGGACCGGCGGGTGACCGGAGCGCGTGCTCCCGTGTCACCTAGCGCCGCCACGATCTCGTGCTCGGAGCGACCCTCCCGGTGCATCCGCTCGATCATCGACAGCATCCTGTGCTGTTCGCGGTCGTCGCGGGCGTGCAACCGCCTCACCTCCGTATTTAGTTGACCTCTCATGCAGTTACAGGGTAGCGGTCCAGGATCTCCTGCTCGGCCCGCAACCAGTTCTCGAGCTCGTCCCCTCCTTCCGACTCGTGGATCTCGTAGGCACGGAGCGCGATCTCGTCGCGGCTCGGCTCGGGCCTGGGCTCTTCCTCGACGACCTTCTTGCGTGGGCTCATACGTTCACCTCCTGTTCGGGGCGGTCCATTCCGCCTCCGTCCGGGTTCGGGCGCCGGGAAGCGCCCGGTTGAACGGTACGTGAAGAAGGGGCTGCCCCACCGGGAGAGGGGTGGCGTTCTGGTTACGGTTCGGAGAACGCTCCGCGGAGGCCGGCCCGTGGTCGTATTATCGGCGCGCGTTGCGCTTCCGGCTGCTCACCTGGCTGGCGCTCCTGCCTCTCGTTGCGGCCGCCTGCGGCGGATCGGGCGGCGGCGGCGGGGGCGGCAGGGCCGCGAGCCCGCCGACGCGCAAACGCGAACGCGAAGGTCCTCAGCGCCTGGCGCTCCTGATCACGCTGACGATCCCCGTGTTCGAGCTGACGGTCGTCGAGTGGGTGACGGTCCAGCAGGCGGCGAAGGAGGCGGCGGCGCAGGAGGCGGTGTCGGACGCGACCAACACGGCGCTGCAAGGGTTCGCGGCCGCGACCGCCGAGGCGATCCCCGAGATCGCGCGGACGATCCAGACCCCGTCGCTCTCGCCCGAGACGATCACGCTCGTCGCGCAGTCGATCTCCGATCAGCTGCAGGGGATCACCGACGCGGTGCAGTACGGGATCGAGGCGCGGAAGGGCGTCGACGACGCGATCGTCACCGCCCCAGGCCTCCTCGCCAAGGCGAGCGACGACGAGTCCGCGAAGATCATCAACCTCGTCGCCGACTCGACCACGACCCCCGCCCCGCCCCCGCTGCCGCAGCTCCCCGCCGCAGTCGTCGACAAGGCGCCGGAGCTGCTCGCGAGCTAGCCACGAGGCGAAGCTCGCACGGTGTCGGACACCGCGTTTCGGCCCCGACGAGGCAGACGGAGCTCGACACGGTCGTCCGACACCGCCTTGAACGTCTCACCCACCTGGGCGCTCAAGGCGGTGTCGGACACCGTGCGAGGGAAGGTTGGTTGTTTGCTTCCGGCGCGGTGTCCGACACCTGACGCTCACCAGCTAAAGGTCTTTGCGCCCGAACAAGGCGAGCGCAGCGCACCCGATCCCGACGAGGTACACGACCGCCCAGAGCCGGATCGGCCAGCCGTGGACGTAGGCGCCGCCGAAGGGGCCGAGCTGGAGCAGGAAGCCGGTGAGCCCGCTCTGGCTCTCGGTGATCATGCGCAGCGAGTCCTGGTAGAGCGCCTCCCACGGCAGGGCCCAGGAGGCGATCGTGGAGGCGTGCTTGATCGCGTGCGAGTTGAGGGCATGGCCGATCGAGCCGAGGAGACCGGCGACGAGGCCGCCGCCGAAGAGCATGAAGACCATGATCCCGTTCGCCGTCGAGGAGAGCAGCACCGAGCCGAGGCACGAGACTGCGGTCACGATCACGACGCCGCCGGCGAGCTCCACCCCTGGCCAGACGATCACGTCGGGCCAGAAGCTCCCGGTCACGCCGACGATCGCGATGGCGGTGTAGTAGACGACGAGCACGTACCCGACGCACAGCGCCGCGGCGCCCGCGAAGCGCGAGAGGAGCAGGGTCGAACGCCCGACGGGCCGCACCACGAGCGGCTGCAGGAGCCCCCGCTCGGCGTCGCCCGTCACGACCCCGAGCGTGAGGAACACGGCGAGCACGATGCCGAGGAACATCGTCGCGAACATCGCGAGGCCGACGAGGAACGAGCCGGCGAAGGTGCGCGTGTCGACGTGGACGTCGGGGGGCGGCTGGATCGTCTGGAGCTCGGCGAAGACGTAGTGGTTCGCGACCCAGAAGAGCGAGAGGAAGCCGATCGTGAGCAGGAGCACCACCGCGAACACCTTCCGCCGGATCGCCTCTCGGAACCCGTACCCGGCGATGACGGCCACGGTCGTCATGTCGTCTCGCTGCCGACGACCTCGAGGTACACGTCCTCGAGGGTCGAAGTGAGGATCCGGACGCCGTAGACCTGCCGGCCGGCGGCGACCGCTTCGGCGACGAGACGTGGAGCGTCCTCGCGGGTCGCGCCCTCGACGAGCCTCGTCCCTTCGTCGGTCTCGAGCTCGATCCCGCGCGGCCTCGCGAGGTCGTGCGGGGCGCCGGCGGCGACCACCTCCCCGCCGCGCAGGATCGCGACGTGGTCGCAGACGAGCTCGACCTCGGAGAGCAGGTGGGAGTTGAGGAGGACGGACGTCCCGCGGTCGCGCAGCCCTTCGAGCAGCTCGCGCACGATCAGCCGTCCGACGGGGTCGAGCGCCGAGGTCGGCTCGTCGAGCAGCAGCACGCGAGGCTCCCCGACGAGCGCCTGGGCGATCCCGAGCCGCTGCTGCATCCCCTTCGACATCCCGTCGACGCGCCGGTCGGCGGCCTCGTCGAGCACGACGAGCTCGAGCAGCCGCCTCCGCTCGGCCTCCCCGCCAGTCGACCCGGCGAGCCTCTGGTGGAGGTCGAGCACCTCCCTCGCCGTGTACCAGCCGGGGAACCGGAAGAGCTCGGCGAGGTACCCGAGCGAGGCGCGGGCCGCGCGACTCCCGGCTCGAGACCCGCCCACCTCGGCCTGCCCGCCGCTCGCGCGCACGAGCCCGACGAGGATCTTGACGAGGGTCGATTTCCCGGCCCCGTTCGGCCCGAGTAGACCGACGAGCTGGCCTTCGCCGACCTCGAGATCGACGCCGCGGAGCGCCTCGACCGAGCCGTAGCGCTTGCGCAGGCCGCGGACGGCAAGAGCGTTCGGCACCTATCGAGCCTAGATGGCCGGACGGCGGCGACGCACGGAGAACGTGTCGGATCGATCCCTCGAAGGTGTCGGACACAGCAAGTATCCCGGCGACTCGATCGAGCCTTCTATCGTGTCCGACACCGCTCTGGACAGATCGTCGGAAGCGGCGTTCAAGGCGGTGTCGGACACGATCCTGGGACGACTTCGCGACCCGGGACGAGCGTCTGTGTCCGACACCTTCAGAGGGCCAGCCGGCTGCGAAGCTGCGGTGCCGCGGCGAGGAACCAGACATGCCCGCCGGCGACGTCGAGCTCGTGGTACTCGGCGCCTGCGAGCCGGGCGACGGCGCGGCAGTGTGCGGGCGGGGTGAGCGTGTCCGTGCCGGCGGCGAGCACCGTCACCGGCAGCCCGCGGGCCCGGAGC
This sequence comes from uncultured Actinomycetota bacterium, assembly GCA_963738895.1. GTDB lineage: Bacteria > Actinomycetota > Thermoleophilia > Gaiellales > Gaiellaceae > PALSA-600. The sequence continues at coordinate 52,576 of CAVTYN010000005.1, read as the reverse complement.
TCGGCGAGCTCGGCGCGGAGGTCGAGCGCGTAGACGGCAGCGGGCGAGCCTGAGCGCCGCGCGCGGCGCGGCCAGAGACGAGCCGACGCTCTGCACTGCCGGCACCGCCGGGTAGACGCCGGTCGCGAGCTGCCGGCCGAAGTCGCGGAGGCAGTGGAGCATCGGCTTCGAGAGCGGGCAGGCCGGCCGGATCGACGAGCACGAGCCGCTCGACCTCGACCTCACCGCGCGCTGCGGCGAGGACGGTGAGGGCGGCTCCGAACGAGTGGCCGCCCAGCGTGAACGGGCCGGTGCGGCGGCCGAGCTCGTCCGCGAGCCAGGTGCTGTAGGCGCCGAGCGAGCCGCCGGTCGCACGGAACGAAGGCGGCTCGAGCACCTCCCAGCCGGCCGGGACGGCCGTGCGGTACAGCGAGGCTCGGGCTCCCCAGCCGGGTAGGAACAGCGCGGACATAAGCCGCGCAGTGTAGACGGGTCAAGCTGCGAGGCGCGTGCGGAGCTCGGACGGCGTCCCGTGGACGGCGATCCGGTAGGCGTCGCGGAGCTCGGCGAACGATCGCTCCCAGGTGCGCCGGCCTGCCGCGGCAAGCGCGGCCTCGCCGAGGCGCAGCCGGAGAGCAGGGTCGCCGACTAGGCGGCCGAGCGCCGCCGAAAATGCGCGCGGATCGTCGGGCGGGACGAGGAGCCCGGTCTCCCCGTGCTCGACGAGCTCCGAGGCTCCGCCCGCAGCGGACGCAACGGTCGGCAGGCCCGAGGCTCCCGCCTCGAGGATGACCTGCCCGAAGGTGTCGGTGGTGCTCGGGAAGCAGAAGACATCGGCGCTCGCATAGATCCGGGCGAGCGCGGCACCGCGGAGCTCGCCGAGGAACGCGACACCGCTCGGGCGTTCCCTCCTCGAGGCGTGCGCGCGCCGGGCCGTCCCCGACGACGAGGAGGCGCGCGCCCGGCGTCGAGCGGCTGCAGCAGCCTGAACGCGTCGAGGAGGACGTCGATGCGCTTCTCGTCGGAGACGCGGCCGACGGAGAGGAGCAGGATGTCGCCGCCGTCGAGCAGCGTGGACGCGGAGCTCCTCGTCGCGCTGGACCGGCCCGAAGTCGACGGTGTCGACGCCGCGGCCCCAGAGGAGGATCCGCCTGCCGATCCCGCGCGCCGCGAGGGCGGTCATCACCCCGTGGGTCGGCGCGAGCACGAGGTCGCACTGGCCGTAGAACCAGTCGACGTAGCGCCCGGTGACCTCGGCGATCACGGGGTCGCGCGTGAGCTGGAGCGCGTAGGGCCCGAGCTCGGTGTGGTAGGAGCCGATCACCGGGATGCCGAGGAGCCTCGCCGCCATCAGGCCGGTGATCCCGATCGGCCCCGGCGTGGCGACGTGGACGAGGTCGGGCGCGGTCGGCCTCGAGGCGGGCGAGGACGTCGGTGACGAGCGGGAAGTGGAGCTCGATCTGCTCGTAGGCCGGGAGCGGCATCGACCAGTCGGTCGGCAGCGCGGCGATGCCGGGCCCGTCGTCGACGAGGTCGGAGCCGGCGGCGGCCACGGTCAGGCTCAGCCGGCCGCGGGCTCCGGCGGCGGCGAGGCGGCGCATCGTCCCGGCGACCCCGTTGGTCTCGGCGAGGGTGTCGGTGAAGACGACCGCGCGCGGCTGGTGGGGCTCCTCGCGGATGCCGAAGAAGGACTTCTCGATCGCGCGGACGTCGGCGCGGGCGCCACGGTGGTGGTGGGTGGAGAAGATGTAGGGCAGCTCGAGCCCGCCGGCGAAGGCCAGCGAGGCGAGCCGCGGGCCGACCGAGCTGAAGCCGAGGTTGCCGAGCCCGCCCTCGCGGGCGCGGCTGCCGAGCAGGCGGACGAGCGCCCGGCTCGAGGCCTGGATCTCGGCGTGCCGCTCGGCGGCATCGTCGGCGTCGTGGTCGAAGAGCGCGCGCAGCTGCCCCTCGAGCAGCGGCGGCACCGATTCGGCGGACTCGCGGTAGGCGTTGGCGGCGAGCGCCGCCATCGCGTGGGCGAGCTTGACGGCGGAGCCGTGGGCGCCCTCCGGCGTACCTGCTCCTGCCGCGACTGCCTCGAGGAACGCGCCGGTCGTGACTCCGGGCGCCGACGTCCAGGTGCCGGCGATGTCGAGCGCGCCGTGGTCGTCGGAGCCGCCGGTGAGCGCGATCGGCCCGGCGTGCACCGGCTCGAGGTCGTGGCGGCCGCCGAGCTTCGCGAGGTAGTCCGTTCGTCGCCGCGGCCGCGATCCGGCAGGCGACGAGGTTCGAGTCCTCTGGACGGGCCCCGTTCCGCCCCTCCCAGATCGAGAAGAGCAGCATCATCCGCTCCACGTGCCCTGCCGTCAGCGGCGGCCCCATCCGATATAGCGGATGCGCGAGCGCGTGCACGAGGCTGCGCTCGCGCAGGAAGGCGACGAGCTCGTAGACCGATCCGCCGGTAGGCCTGGAGATCGGTGTGATCCTCCTCGGTCAGGTTCCAGACGAGGACGTGAAGCGGCGTCGAGTCCTCGGGGAAGCAGGTCGTGACCTCGACCGAGAGGAACGTGCCCTCGAGGTGCGCGATCCGAAGCGCCCCCTCGACGGTGTTGTGGTCGGAGATCGTGACGAAGTCCATCCCCCGCGCCCGCGCCACCCGGTACATCGCGCTCGGGCTCGGTGAACGATTCTCCGAGCCGCGCGCGGCGCAGCGCGTAGTTCCCGCTGTCGGTCGAGAAGCGCGAGTGGACGTGCAGGTCACAGCGGGCTCCGACGGCGCCGAATCTCATCACTCTGGGTGTAGCCCAAACGCCGGACAAACCCTGCCATTTGCAGGCTTTTGACACCAGATTGGCGGGCGACGTTCACCGTTCCGACGCGTCCGAAGGGGCGGATTGACGGCTCGGCTCCAGGGGATTATCCTCAGTGGACTAAGTTAGTCCATCAGGAGCCAAGATGACAAAGCGCATCGTTGTCGGCATTCACGAAGCGAAGACGCATTTCTCGAAACTCGTCAAGCAGGTCGAGGCGGGAGACGAGGTCCTGGTCGAGAGCTACGGCAAGCCGGTCGTCCGGATCGTTGGGCTCGAGTCCGCCAACGAGCCGCGGAAGCCCGGACTGCTTGCCGGCAAGGTGAGGATCGAGCCCGGCTTCGACGATCTGCCCCCCGACTTCGCCGAGGCCTTCGGCGGGTAGTGGAGCTGCTCCTCGACACCCACGCCTTTCTGTGGTGGCTCGGGAACGACCCGAAGCTCGGCAAGAGCGCGAGGGCCGCCGTCGCCGACCCGCAGAACGCGGTCCGCATCAGCGCGGCCAGCGCCTGGGAGATTGCAGTGAAGAGGGCGAGCGGGAAACTCGACGCGCCGGGCGACATCCGCCGCTGGATCTCCGAGAGCGGCTTCACTGCGTTGCCGATCGAGGTCGAGCATGCGATCGCTTCCGCTGAGCTACCGAGGCATCACCACGACCCCTTCGATCGCCTCCTCGTCGCCCAGGCCCGGATCGAGAACCTCGCGCTGGTGGCTCACGACGACGAGATTGCCAGGTACGGCGTCGCGATGCTCGACGCGCGCGCGTAGCCCACAGCCTCGGCGAGCGATCCCTAGGGCGAGCTCGGCTCGCCGCCGCCGTCTGCTTTCGCTTTCAGCTGGTCGATCCGCTTCTGTGCCAATGCTCCGTCCTTGATTCCGCCGCCCTCCGAGAGCGAGCGCTCGTAGAGGGCGATCGCCCCCGAAGCGTCTCCCGCCTCCTCGAGGGCCCTGGCGGCGTCGAACAGGTACTCGGCGCGCGGCCATAGCGCGAAGGCGCGCATGAATCCGGCTTGCGCAGCCCCGTAGTCGCCGACCTGAAAGGACACGGCCGCTTTCTCGTACCACTGCTTGGCACCCTCCTTGCCCTCGGCGGCCGGGTCGGGGCCGGCGGCCTCGTCGGCCCACGGGTCGACGATCGGGTCGGCGGCCGCCTGTCCGAGCAGCTTCTTCACCTTCTCGACGACGTCGTCGTGGTTTCCGGCGTCGGGCTTGAGCGCCAGGTAGCGCTCGTAGGCTGCCGCGGCTGCGGCCGGGCGACCCTGCCTCTCGAGCGCCAGCCCCTGGTCGTAGACGTACGCAGGCGATGGTTCGAGCTCGAAGGCCGTCCCGAAGCTGTGGACGGCCTCCTCGAACTTCGCCGCCCGGAACTGCTGCTCGCCGCGGTCGAACCACTTCCTCGCACCTTCCTTGCCGGTCTCCTCGATCGGCGGCTCGCCACCCTCCGAGCCGGGCTCGGCGCCCCCGGCGGCCTTCGCCTTCAGCTTCGCGATCCGCTTCTGCACCTTCCCCGCGTCGCTCGCCCCGGGCTTCTCGGCGAGGTAGCGCTCGTACAGCTCGACGGCCCCAGCCGCGTCGCCGCCCATGTCGAGCGCCGCGCCCGCGTTGTAGAGGAACTCGGGCCGCGGCAGTTCCTTGTAGGCGTGCATGAACCCCGAGTGCGCCGCGGGGTAGTCGCCCACCATGTAGGCAGCCTGCGCCTTGTCGAACCACTGCTGTGCGCCTTCCTTGCCGGTCGCGGTCGGGTCGGTCCCGGCAGCCTCGTCGGCCCACGGGTCCGCGATCGGGTCGGAGGCGGCCTGCTCGCGCAGCTTCTTCGTGCGTTTGGCGACCTGGGCGTAGTCCTTCGCCTCGGGAGCGAGCGCGAGGTAGCGCTCATACGCCGCGGCAGCCGCCGCAGCGCGACCCTGTTTTTCGAGCGCCGTTCCCTGGTTGTAGACGAAGTCCGGTTTCGGGCTGAGCTCGAACGCCTTCCCGAAGCTCTGCACGGCCTCCTCGTACTTGCCTGCCGCGTACTGCGTCTGGGCGCGGTCGAACCACTGCGTTGCGCCGTCGTCGCCGGTCGCGGTGATGGGCTGCTCGCCGCCCCGGTCGCCGGTCGCGGAGCCGCCGGCGGTGTCGTCGACCTGCCCGCCGATCTCCTTCTTCCGCAGCTTCTCGACGGCCTTGCGGACCCTTTCGGCGTCGCCGGCGCCCGGCGCCTCGGCAAGGTAGCGGTCGTACATCGCGATCGCCCCGTCGAGGTCCCCTCCCATCTGCAGCGCCGCGGCGGCGTTGTAGAGGAACTCGGGCCGACCGAGCAGGCGGTAGGCGTGCATGAACCCGGTGTGCGCCTTGCCGTAGTTCTTGGCCTGGTAGGCGGCCTGCGCGCGGTCGAACCACTTGCTGGCGCCCTCGGCCCCGGTCTCGGCGATCGGCGGCTCGTCGTCGGGGCCGCTCGCCACCGGCTTCTGCTTGACCGTCTCGATGTGCTTGCGCACCCTCTCCGCGTCGCTCGCCGAGGGAGCTTCAGTGAGGTAGCGCTCGTACATCGCGATCGCCGCGTCCGGGTCGCCGCCCAGCTCGAGCGCCGCCGCCGCGTTGTAGAGGAACTCGGGTGCCTGGAGCAGTCGGTAGGCACGCATGAAGGCGTCGTATGCCTTCCTGAAGTCCTTCGCCAGGTAGGCCTTCTGCGCGCGCTCGAACCACTTGCTCGCGCCCTCCTTCCCCGTCTCCGTGACCGCCTCGTCGGTGGGTGCGTCGGTGGTCGTGGGCGCAGGCTGGCGGGCCAGGAGCCGGGCGACCGCAGCGTTCCCGGCCACCGCTTGCCAGGCGAGGACGAGGTCGTGCGGGCCGCCCGGGCTACCCCCGCTCGATTCCTCCGCCGACCGGCGCTCGCGAACGGCGGATCGCCTCCCACTCACGGGGCTCCGCACGGAGCGAGCTTAGCTGCGTCACTAGGATCCCCTCATGAACCGGAGACGGCTGGCGGGGATCGCTTCCCTCGCTCTCCCCCTCGTGGGCGTTACCGCGAGCGGCGCGGGCGCGCGGCCGGCTGCGATCGTGAAGATGAACGTCGGCGACGGCCTCGCAATCGCCGGCTCGAAGATCCAGTGCGGAATGTCCGCCGACGTCGGCTACGGCCTCGACCTGAAAGGCAAGCGCTACATCGTCTGCGGCCCCTCGACCTCGACCAAGGGCGGCGGCTATGTCGCGCTGATGGATTCGGACGGCCACGTCTACATCCTCTCGATCAAGACGCACAAGACCGTCTCTTCCCGCATGCCGGCTTCGGCGGTCGCGAGTGGCACCCGCTCTGCAGGTGTCACTGCGAAGATCGGCGATACCGTCGCCCTCACCGGCACGCCGCTTCTGTGCGACGTCCTGAAGGTGGGCGGGCTTCCGACTCTCGTCTGCGAGCTGGTGAACGCGAAGGGCCGGATCCGGGGGAACTCCTACTCCTTCGGGGTCAGCGACTCCGAGGTCACCTCGCTCAAGTGGGACCCGGCCCAGCACGTCCACCTGCTTGCGAGCTGGTCGGAGCGCTGATCCGACTCAGGCGGCGCGCGCCTGGGCTGCGACGAGCCCGTCCAGCTCGTCGTAGACGTCCTGCACCTGCGCGCGGCTGAGCGAGTCGACGTCGGCGGTGCCCGCAACCCGGTCGACGAGCGCGACGACCCGGTCGCGGTCGGTACTCCCGTCCGGGAGCACCATCCCGGCAGAGCGTGCGAGCCCGAACACGCGGCGGATCTGCGGCTCGGAGGCCGGCCGAGTGTCGCCGCGCGAGCGGAGCCGCATGAACGCGGCGTGGTCGAGCTCGACCGTCTCGGGCGCGATCCCGGAGCCGATCACGACACGAAGAAGCCCCGCCGTCGCGAGGACGTCGCTCAGGGCGTCGTGCGCCTCGGCGAGCACGATCCCGTGCCGCGCGCAGAGCGCGTCGAGCCGGTGGGTGTCGGCAAGCGGCTCGATCAGCCGGAAGGCGTCGAGCGTGCAGGCGACGGCCGCCGGCCGGTAGAGGACGTCGACGCGAGCAAGCCCGTGCCGGAGCATCGCGAGGTCGAACGGCGCGTTGTGGGCGACGAACACGGCGTCGTCGAGCAGGCAGAAGACCTGACCCGCGAGCTCCACGAACGGTGGCGCGCCGGCGACGTCGGCGTCGGTGATCCCGTGCACCGCGGTCGCGTCGGCCGGAATCGGTCGCGACGGCCGGACGAGCCGCGTCCACCGGAGCGTCTCCATCCCGTTTCCGTCGAGCCGTACCAAGGCGAACGAGACGATCTCGTCGACCTCGGGATCGGTCCCGGTCGTCTCGCAGTCGAAGACCACGTACGCCGCCGGCGCGGGCACCTCTCCCCGCCGGCGGAACCGTCCCGGACTGTCGGCCAAAGCGGACATATCTCCAAGATGTCCAAGCCACCGGACGTTGTCCTTACGGGCGTCAGAGATGCACGAGGCCCGCGACCGCGATCAGCACGAACAGGGCAAGCATCGCGATCGCGAACCCGCGGACCATCCTTGAGCGGCGGCGGGCGAAGCTGGACTCAGTGAACGGGTTGTGCTCGGGCTCGTCGGCCTTCGCCCACTCCCTATCTCTCCATCCCATACCCTCACCCTCCCCTACCGGGTATTGGCGGTCAACCTCCGCCCTGGGGTGACACCGCGCTGCGCCACGCATGAGCTGCGGATGTAACCGCCTAGTGGCCGCCGTATACGCAGTAGCGCGTTCCGCCTCCACGTTTACGCAAACGACGGGCGAGCTCCTCTTCTGCAGCCCTCGACTCGGGCACCGTCTCCATCTCGCCGAATCCCCCAGCCAATCGAAGGTCGGAGGCGAAGGCCGTAGCTGCGCACCCATCGCGAGGACTTGTGTCCCGCCTTATGTTCGGCGAAACGTTCGTTCGCTGTCTTGCACGTCTCACCGACATAGACAGGGACCCTCCCGCACTCTTGCCCGCGCGCGGACTTTCTTTCTGACGACAGGCCGCGGGGTCGAGTTCGATCACGTACACGATTCGTGACCATTCGGTGCTTCCGTCATCGCGTTCGTAACGAGGCATCGCTTCGTAATCAGCGTATCTCGCAACTCCTAGGTATTCGCGATGGTCAGTCGATTCTGAGAGCGGTCAGATTGCGTCTTCCACGAACCGGCAGAGCGCGTTCACCATCCGCATCTGCTCGATCGTGCGGCAGCGGATCTCGAGCAGCTGCGGGCTCGCGACGAGCACCGCGAGCGACTGCGCGCGCGAGATCGCGACGTTCAGCCGGTTGCGCGAGAAGAGGAACTCGAGGTTGCGCGGCAGGTCGTCGCCGCTCGAGGTCGCCATCGAGAAGAAGACGACCGGCGCCTCCTGCCCCTGGAACTTGTCGACGGTGCCGATCGCGGGCGCGGCGGTCCGAGCGCGGCGCGCGCAGGCAGCGCACCTGCGCGTTGTAGGGCGTGACGACGAGGACGTCGTCCCAGCCGAGGCGGTGCTCGCGCCCGTCGCGGTCGGTGAAGCGTGCCGCCGATCAGCTGCTCGAGCTCGGCGGCGATCGCGGTCGGCCTCCTCGGGCGACGAGCCGCGGTTGCCCTCGTGCTCGACCGGCAGCCAGCGGAGCCCGGTGCCCGACGAGTCCGGGCGAGTCGATCCGCTGCCGCGCGCACTCCGGCGACGGAGTGGAGCCGGCCCTCGTACGAGGTCTCCGAGATGAAGCGGCAGACGTCGGGGTGCATCCGCCAGGTGCGCGAGAGGAAGAGGCCGCGGTCCGGCGGGACGGTGTCGGCGCCGCCGAGCAGGTGCTCGAGCACCGAGGCCTGCGCGCCCGGCGGGATGGATCCCCTGCGAGACCTGCGCGAGCTGCTGCGGGTCGCCGAGCAGGACGACGTTCCGCGCCGCAGGTCGCCGACCGCGAGCGCGTCGGCGAGCGAGACCTGGCCGGCCTCGTCGACGAAGAGCGTGTCGACGACGCCCTCCATGTCCTCGCGCGAGAAGAGCCACGCGGTGCCGGCGAGGAGCAGCACGTCGTCCTCGGGCTCGGAGAAGTGCGCCTGGTTCGTCGGAGGTGGTGACGAACGCGCTCGTCGTAGGCGTCGCCCTTCTTGAGGCCGCGGAAGGTGAAGCCCTCGTCGCGCGCTGCGCGCTCGACCTCCTCGAGCAGGTTGTGGATCGCCTTGTGGCTCTGCGCGGTCACGCCGACGCGCCGGCCGAGCTGCATCAGGTGGACGATCAGCCGCGCGCCGGTGTAGGTCTTGCCCGGTCCCGGGCGGCCCCTGGATCACGAGGTGGCTGCCCGTCGAGCCCGGCGACGAGCTCCTTCGCGGCGCTCGAGGTCGTCCTGCGGGAGCGGCGCCGGGAACGGCTCGCGGATCGAGGATCGACTTCGCCGCGGCGATAGCTCGGCGTCGCCGGCGAGCACCGAGCGCGCGAGGCGCCGCAGCGCGGCCTGCTGCTCGGGCGTCGTGGTACGGCCCGCCGGGGATGAGCGCGGCCGGCAGCGGCACGTCCGTCGAGCGATCGGGCCGCGTCGCAGGCAGCAGCGTTCCCGGCCTCCTCGTCGAGCGCCTCGATCGTCCCGGCCGAGCTCGCCGGTCGCCGGGTCGAAGACGGCGTCGCCCGGCGCCGAGGTGGTGCTGCTGCGCCGGGAAGGTGAACGGCCAGACGAGCGATCTGCCCGGATCCGATCGGCGGCCCGGCGGGCTCGAGCCCGCCGATCGCGTCGGAGTCGCGCTCCTGGAGCTCCTCGGACGGTCCGCCCGATCCGGTCGAAGAACGCCCACCAGACGGGCTTCGCCTCGCGGCGGTGGTAGAGGAGGAGCTGCGCGAGGAGCCAGCGTGGCCGGTCGGCCGCGGCGACCGTCGTGCGGGTCGTCGGGCAGCCCGGCGAGGAGCGCCGCGCGGAGCTCCTCGGTCTCGGCCGCGTCCGTCGGGCGGCTCGCGCGGCTCGCGCTCGGCTCGGGCGGCGGCGCCGGCCCGGGTCGCAGCGGCGAGGAGCCAGTCGCGCAGCTCGAGCGTCGAGACGCAGTCCTCCTCGTTGTAGGCGGCGATCTCGTCGAGGATCGGCGGGTCGTGCCGCTCGAGCTAGTCCTCGTAGAGCACGATCGAGTCGTCGCCGGCGCGCAGGTCGGCCGTGCGCTCGAAGTAGAACGTCTCGACCTGCTTCAGCCCGTAGCGCTCGTGCGAGAGGCGAAGTCCCTGCGAGACGACCTTGTAGAGGTCGACGAAGACCTCGCCGCGGAGCAGCTCGTCGAGCTCCTCCTCGCGCGTGCCGTACTCGCAGGTGAGCCGCTTCAGCGCGGTGATCTCGTAGGCGGCGTAGTGGTAGACGTGCATCGCCGGGTCGCGCGGCGCGGCGCTCGCGGATCAGGTCGATCACGCCCTCGACGGCCCGCCGCTCCTGCGGCGCGGTCGTGCGCCCAGAACGGCCTGAACGTCCTCGGCGGTGTCGACGATCCCCCAGAGGTACTCGAGCCCGCGGCCAGGCTCCCAGAACGGGTCGCCCTCGATGTCGAAGAAGAGGTCGCCGCCGCTCGGCGGCGGCAGCAGCTCGAACCCGCGCGTCGGCTCGGGCGCGAGCACCTTCCACGCGTGCCCGTTCGCGCGCGCCGCGACCTGCATCGCCGCCTGGTCGCGAAGCGTCTCGAACGTGCGCGGCGGCCATCGTCGGGCGGACGCGCCTCGTCGGCCGCGTCGCGCGAGCTCGGCCACGGTCGCGATCGCCGGCCGCCTCGAGCCGCCGCGCCTGGTCGCGCCGCATCCGCGCGACGAGGCTCAGGTGGTCGTCCGCGCGCCACCGCGCCTCGCACCGCGCTCAGGAAGTCGCAGCGCTCGCAGAAGGAGACCGGCAGCGGGTAGACGTCGATCCCGGCCTCGACCGCGCGCGACGAACCGCTCGCGCACGCGGTGGTAGTAGGCGAGGAAGTCGGCGACGCGCAGGCTCTCCCGCTCGTGCGTCCCGAGCACGACGTGCATCCGCTCGGCATGGAGCCCTGGATCCGCCCGACCTGCTCGGAGTAGAAGCAGAGCTGGAGCACGTAGGTCGGCTTCGAGTGCCGCGCGAGCTTCGTGTCGACCACCTCGTAGCGCCCGTCCGCCTGCCGCTCGACGAAGTCGGCGAACCCGCGCCAGCGCCGTCGACGAAGCAGGCCTGGTAGATGACGTCGGCGCCGGCGCGCATCGCGTCCGCGGTCGCCGCGGCGGCGGCCTCGAAGTCCCAGTCGTGATCGGGATCGTGACGACGTCGCGGCCGTCGGCGAGCAGCTCGGCGAGGTAAGCGCGCCTCGTGCTCGTCGCCCTTCCGCTTGACGAGGTCGGCCTGCGGGTTCTCGTCCGTCGGGCCGCTCGAGCTCGCCCCGCGCGACGGCGAGCTCGAGCTGCGTCAGGTGCTCGCACTCGAGGAACGCGTTCAGGTCGGAGGGCGAAAAGAGCGTGTGGCCGTTGCGCTGCTGCATGGCAGAAGTATCCGTCCTCTCAGCCACGTCTTACGACATCCTCCGCAGCGGTCGTAGACGAAACTCCGGCATTTCGTCTTGGCCCCAGTTCGTAACGTTGCTCACGAACGAGCGCGCGGGATCTGCTCAAAATTCAGCCAGACTCAAAGCGAAAAGGGGCGCGGCGCATCAACCGTCGGTCGGCTCGGCTTCGACGTCCGGCTGCGTGGCGTCCGCGTGATCGGCTCCGGCCTCGAGCTCGACGGTGAGCTGCTCCAGCTCTCCGCGTTCACGAGCGAGAACGCGGCACCGACAGCGCATTCGGACGGATTGCTCGACCCAGCAGGCGGCCCTAAGACGCGCCGTTGATCAGGCGGGGCGGGGATCAGGGGGAAATCCGGTCGACATGCGTGACTGCTCCCTCACCCGCCGCTTCCCCAGGCTGACGCCGCGATTAGTTCGTCGCGTCATGTCCATAACGGACACACGAACTACGAGTAACGGACACACACTCGTCTATGATCGCGGTGTGCGCACCGATCTCTCCGAGCTCGCGTCTCGTCTCGGGACAACCGACCGCACATTGCGGCGAGCGCTTCGACAGGGGCTGCTCCGGGCGGAGCGGCCGTCACCGCGGATCGTCGATCTCCCGTTCGCGGAGAGGGCGTACCTCGTCCGCGCGTGGCCGCTGCTCTCCGAGCTCCGAGCCGCGCTCCGAACGGAGCCCTCGGTCCGGCTGGCCGTCCTCTTCGGTTCCCGGGCCCGCGGAGACGACCGCGACGGCAGCGACATCGACCTCCTCGTCGCGCTCGAGCCGGGAACCGCGAGTCCGGGTGTGCGGCGCCGGTTGGCCGATCAGATCTCCGCCCGGATCGAGCTCGTCGACCTCGAAGAAGCCGAGCGAGCGCCGATCCTGCTCGCCGAGATACTCGGCGACGGCCGCGTCCTCGTGGACCGCGATGAGATGTGGCCCCGCCTCCTGGACGATCGGGAGCGCGTAGAACGAGCCTCGGCGCGTGAGCGGAGGCGCATCGACCAGGCGTTCGAGAACGCCTTCGCCCTCCAGCGATGACACCCCGCGCAGATCTCCTCGAAACGTCCATCAAGAGCCGGCTCGTCGATACCCGCGGCCACATCGAGGCGCTTCGCCACGCCTGCTCGAAGTTCGGAACCGACTTCGGACTCGACGAGTTCGCCGCTGCGTCGGCGTCAGACGACCCCGAGATCCGACTCCCCGCCTACGCGGTTCAGGCCGCGTACGAAAACGGGATCAACGGGGCGATCCGGATCGCGCAAGAGCTGTGCGAGCTCGAGGGCTGGGCGTCGGCGAATCACGAGGCAAGCTCGATCGAGGCGCTCAAGCTGCTGCACGAGCACGGGCTGATCACGGCCGGGACACGCAAGAGCTTGCGCGACGCGTACGAATCGCGGAACGACCTCCAGCACGACTACGTAAATGTTGCGGCCCAACGGATTCATGCGGCTGCAATCGCAACGCTCGAAGCCGTGCCGCTACTCCTGCAGGACGTCGCGCTTCACGTCTCGGCGCGAGGTCGCCGCTGACCTCACCGGCTTACCCCTCGTACTTGAACGAGATGTCCAACCGGACGCGGTAGCTCGTTACCTTCCCGTCCTGGATCGTGAGGTCGAAGCGGGTCGCCTCGGCTATCCGGAGGTCGCGGACGGTCTTCGCGGCCGTCTCGACCGCGTTTTTTGCCGCCGCCTCCCACGAGTCCGGGCTGACTCCGATGACCTCGGTCACGCGATAGACGCTGTCTGACATCTCGGCTCCTCTCCGTCAGGGCGACCCCGACGTGCACGATAACTCCGTGCCGAGCGAGGTGACAGTCCGCGAGATCGCCGATGGCGTCCAGATGCCGGTGCTCGGGCTTGGGGTCTGGCAGGTGGACGAAGGCGCCGAGACCGAGAACGCGGTCGAGTGGGCGCTCGAGGCCGGGTACCGGCACGTCGACACCGCGCAGCTCTACCGCAACGAGCGGAGCGTCGGGGCGGCGATTCGGCGCAGCGCGATCCCGCGCGAGGAGATCTTCGTCACGACCAAGTGGCTCCCGACCGTGCGCGGCGCCGTGTCCGCGCTCGAGGGGAGCCTCGAGCGGCTCGGGATGGCCTACGTCGACCTGTACCTCATCCACTGGCCCGTACCCTTCCGGACCGGGCGCGGGTGGCGCGAGATGGAGGAGATCAGAGACCGGGGCCTCGCACGGGCGATCGGCGTCTCGAACTACGGCGACGACCGCCTCGCGAACACGATCGCAGACGCGCGGATCAAGCCCGCCGTGAACCAGGTGCTCTTCAGCCCGTTGCACTACCGCCGCGCGCTTCTCGAGGCCTGCGAACGGCTCGGGGTCGTGCTCGAGTCCTACAGCCCGCTCGAGCAGGGACGCGCGCTCGGCGACCCGACCGTCGTCGAGATCGCCCGGCGCGTCGAGCGCACCTCTGCCCAGGTGCTCCTGCGGTGGGGCGTGCAGAAGAACACGGTCGTGATCCCGAAGTCGGTGCGGCGGGAGCGGATCGTCGAGAACGCCCAGATCTTCGACTTCGAGCTCGGCCCGGACGACATGAAGGCTCTCGACGGGCTCGACCGCACCGGCGGGACCGGACGTGGCCGGTAGCTGCGACAACCCCTCTGACGGGGGAGGCGAGCCTCTCGTCCCGTCGGCATGCTTGCCGCTGTGACCAAGGGGCGGTCTGCGGTGATCGTCGCCCTGGCCTTGGCAGCGCTCACCCTGGCAGGCATCTCAGGCGGCGCAACACGCCACGGTGGGGTGCAGCTGCATGCCGATGCGAGCTTCGTCGCGGCGGGACCCGAGTCGAGCGCCGACTGCTCGAGCGACTTCGGGCTCCGGTGCTACTCGCCTGCGCAGATCGCCCACGCCTACGGCCTCGACAAGCTGAGCGCCGCCGGGATCGACGGCACCGGGACCACGATCGCGGTCGTGATCCCCTTCGGCTCGCCGACGATCGCGGCCGACCTCCACTCCTTCGACCAGACCTTCGGCACGCCCGGCACGCCGGGGATCACGCCCTACCCGCCGATCGCCACCGACCCGCAGCTCACGATCAAGCCGCTCGGGCAGATTCCGCCCTACGACCCGACCGACGACGACGCGATCACCTGGGCGCAGGAGACCACGCTCGACGTCGAGTGGGCCCACGTGGTCGCGCCCAAGGCGAAGATCCTCGTGGTCGAGACCGCCGTCGACGAGACCGAGGGCGTCCAGGGCTTCCCCGAGATCGAGGCGGCCGAGAAGTACATCGTCGACAACGGCCTCGCCGACATCATCGTGCAGACCTTCGGCGCCACCGAGCAGACCTTCCCGAGCCAGAGGTCGATCATGAACCTCCGCGACGGGCTGATCGACGCCGCCAGGAACGACGTGACCGTCGTGAACGCGAACGGCGACACCGGCAGCACGAATTACGACGCGAACTACGACCTCTACACGATGCCCGTGACCGGGTGGCCCTCCGCCGACCCGCTGGTCACGAGCGTCGGCGGCACCTCGCTCTCACTGGACGCAGACGGGAACCGGACTTCTCCCGACGTGGTCTGGAACGACAGCGCGCTCGTCGGGTTCCCGTTCGCGAGCGGCGGCGGGACCAGCACCGTGTTCGACCGGCCCGACTACCAGGACGACGTGAAGAACGTCGTCGGCCGTGACCGCGGGAGCCCCGACATCAGCCTGTCGGCCGCCCTCGACGGCGGGGTGTGGGTCGAGTTCTCGTTCGAGTGCGGCGGCTGCGGCCCGTTCAGCATCGCCGCGGGGACGAGCGTGGCCACGCCCCTCTTCGGCGGCGTCGTCGCTCTCTCGGACCAGGTTGCCGGGCAGTCGCTCGGGCAGGTCAACGACGCGCTCTACTCGATCCCCTACGGCGGCGGGCTCATCGACGTCACCCAGGGGAATAACGACGGCGGGCCGTTCACGAACTCCGACGGCAAGACCTATACCGTCCCGGGCTTCGATGCCGGCACCGGCTACGACCTCGCGAGCGGCCTCGGGACGATCGACGCGCCCCGGTTCGTGCCCTCACTCGCAGCCGCGGCCGCCTGCAACGGCGGTTTCGGGGGGCGCTTCAACGGCCTCCTGCACGGGAACGGCGGCAACGGTCAGGGCAACGCCGGGTGCCGCGGGAACGGCCGGAGCGCCGACTGCTCGAGCGCGCTGACCTACGCCGCCTTCCCCGGCGACCTGCGCGTGCGCAAGGGCGCCACGTGCACGCTCACCGACTCCGCGGTCGACGGGGACGTGAACGTCGACCGCGGCGGCACGCTCGTGCTCGACGGCGTCACCGTTGGCGACGACCTCGTCGTCGCTCGCGGCGCGAACTGCAGCGCGACCACGACGGCCGGCGACACGATCGTCGCCGGCCGGGTCAACGGTCAGTGCGCCGGGCTCTGACGTAGGCCCGACCCGCGGATCAACTCCGCGAGCCGGGCACGAGTACGAGCAAGCGCGCGCGTGTGCGAGGCGATCTCGTCGTCCGTCGCCCCCCGCTTGACCAGCAGGTCACGGACGAGCGCGAGGCCCCGCGCGTCGAGCAGCAGGTCGTCGATCTCCTTGTCGAGCAGAGCTTTGGTGTCAGACGTCATGCAGCCTCCTTTGCGGTCTCGAGCTCCTGGACCGGAGCACGCGCAGGGCGCGCCTGCGGCCGGATGAATGCCACGGCAACGGCGGCCGCGGCGAGAAGAACACCGAGCTGGACGAAGAGTGCGACCCGGAACCCGTGGTCGAGCGCCTCGCCTCCTGTGGCCGCGACGCCGTGCGCCGTCGCGTAGGTGCGAGCAGTGGTCGTCGCGATCGCGGCGATCGTCGCCAGCCCGAGCGCCCCGCCGATCTGGCGGCTCGTGTTCACGAGCCCGGACGCCACGCCCGCATCGGAGCGTTCCACGCCGGCGAGGCTCGCGATCGTGATCGGCACGAACGAGAGCGCCGAGGCCTGCGCCGCCGAGCACGAACGCCGGGAACAGATCCCAGAAGTAGTGGCCGTCGACCGGAAGGCGGGTGAGCCAGGCGATCGACGCCGCCGAGGCGAGCAGCCCCAGCGTGAGCGTCGCCCTGATCCCGATCCTGCCGATCAGGACCTGAGCGATGTTCGAGACGACGACGACCGTCAGCGCGAACGCCGCGAACGCCACCCCGGTCTGCACCGCCGTGTAGTGCAGGACGTCCTGCAGCGTACAGCGAGAGCACGAAGAACTCCGAGAAGGTCACCGCGCCGACGAGCAGCATGATCACGTTCGCCGCCGCGAGGGTCGGCAGCCGGAAGATCCGCAGCGGCAGGAGCGGCTGGGGCGAGCGGTGCTCGATCAGCACGAAGCCCCCGATCAGCGCGGCCGAGGCGACCAGCAGGCCGATCGTGAGCGGCGCTCCCCAGCCGTCGGTCGTCGCGCGGGTGAGCGCGTAGACGAGCAGCATCAGCCCGGCCGTGATCGATCGCCGGCTCCGGCGAGGTCGAAGTGGCGGTGCGTCGAGATTCGCGCGGCTCTCGCGCAGGAGCACCGGCGTGAGCGCGATCGCGGCGACCGCGACCGGCACGTTGATGAAGAAGATCCACGACCAGTGCAGGTACGACGTCAGGACGCCCCCGAGCAGCACGCCCGCCGCCGCCCCGCTGCCGGACGCCGCGCCGTAGACCCCGAGCGCAACGTTGCGCTCGCGACCCTCGGCGAACGTCGTCATCAGCAGCGCGAGCGCGGCGGGCGCCATCAGGGCACCCCCGAGGCCCTGAAGCGCGCGGAACGCGATCAGCGTGCCCTCCGACCAGGCGAGGCCGCAGAGCAGCGAGGTCGCGCCGAACACGGCGAGCCCGACCATGAACAGGCGCCGGCGACCGAACAGGTCGGCCAGGCGCCCGCCGAGCAGCAGCACGCCGCCGAAGAAGATCGCATAGGCCGCGACGACCCACTGGATCGTCGCGTCCGAGAAGCCGAGGTCGGACTGGATCGACGGCAGCGCCACGTTCACGATCGCGACGTCGAGGATCACCATGAACTGGGCAGTGACGATCAGCGCGAGGGCGCTCCATCCCGTCTTCTGCAACGGTGTAACAGTCATTCGTTCTCCCCCAAAATCGTTGACGAACACAACGATATCACACGACAACGCTTTGGCGCGCTACACTTCCCGCAACAATGTCAACTGCATCGACACCACATGCGAGAACGGGCCTCACCAAGGAGCTCGTCGCCAGTACGCCCTTCCTGCTCAAGCGGATCGGGTTCGCCGTCAAGGAGCAATGGCACGAGGCGTTCGAGCCGACCGGCCTCCAGCCCCAGCACCACGCCGTGCTGTCCCTCCTCGACGAGGGCACCTGTACGGCGCAGTGGATGATCGCCGACCGCCTCGACTACGACCGCAGCCAGATCGTCGGCCTGCTCGACGACCTCGAGGAGCGCGGGCTCGTCCTGCGCAAGCGGGATCCCGCCGACCGCCGCCGTCACCTGGTGACCCTGACTGCCGGAGGGCCGCGAGACGCCTCGCGGAGCTCCGCGCGATCTCGAAGAAGGTCGAGAAGGAGTTCCTCGCCCCGCTCGACGCCGAGGATCGCCGCACGCCTGCACGACCTGCTCTTCCGCCTCGCCGCGCATCACGACGCGCGCTTCGGCTCCTAGCTCGCTCGACCGGTCAGCTCGCGCCCGGGCAGGGATGGCCGCGAAGGTAGCTCGTCAGGGCCCGGCTCAGATTCGAGACGTCCGGTGAGCCGAGACCGGTCGCGTAGTCCCAGCCCGGGCGCGCGTCGTAGTAGCGGTTGCCGCCGGTACGCACGTCGTGGAATGCCGAAGGATCGCGTCGTGGCGAGGCGGTAGAGGATCGGGGCGAGGAAGCAGCGCCGGGTCACCCCGTGCTTCGCGGCGTACTGCTCGGCGAGGAGCATCGAGGCCGCCCAGAACGGCGCTGCCGCGCTCGTCCCGCCGGCGGTGTCCCACTTGCCGTAGTCGCGGGTGACCCAGCCGCTGTCGGGGCTCGCCGCGGCGGTGACGTCGGGCACGCCTCGATGGCCGCCGCCCACGCCCGCCGCCGCCTGCCAGCTCGGCGCGGGGTCGAGCCGGTTCACGCCGCCACCGCCGCCCGCGTTCGATAGCGGCGCCTCCCAGCCCGCCTCGCCGGCGTACGAGCCGTCGGCGCCGACCGAGAGGAGCGTCCCGCCCACCGCGACCGCCTGCGGCGAGGCGGCGGGAAAGTCGACCGAGAGCCGGTGGTCCGCGAAGTCGGAGCGCTGGCAGTCGTAGGAGCCGCTGTCGCCGCTCGCGACGAACACCGTGATCCCGCGCAGCGCGGCGAGCTTCAGCGCCGAGGTCACCGCGCCGCGATACGCGGACGGCAGCCCGGCATCGCAGGCACCCCACGAGAACGTCGCGATCCCGGCGCGCCCGTCCGAGACGAGCCGGTTGAAGAGGTCGACGACCCCCGACGCGCGTCGACGGCGCCTCGTAGTTCACGATCTGCGCGCCGGGTGCGATCGCGGAGACGACGTCGATGTCGAGGTCGTCCTCGCTGTAGTCGTCGACGCTCCCGCCGCCGGAGACCTTCACGTCGACCGGGTCCGGGCCCTTCGGCGCGAACCTGTCGCGGAACGTCGAGACGTCGTCGCCCGTCTTCGGGCCGTTCGGCGGGAACGGCGAGAGCGACAGGATCGCGATCGTCTGCCCGCTGCCGTCGATGCCCTGCTCGTGCAGGGGAGCGACGTCGTAGGCGAGCGCGGCGTCGTCGGGCAGGAGCGTGCCGTGCGGGAGGTCGGACGCGACCGCCACCGGCCGGGTGCTGAGCCCGACGACGCCCGTGACGTAAGGGCGCAGCGCAGCCGGGATGGTCGGGGCGCCGGTCGGCGCGTCGGAACCCCGGGAAGTCGCGGTAGGTCACGTCGAAGAACCGGCTGAGCGTGCCGACGGTGGCGCGGGCATCGAGCGCCGTCCGCTGCGGATAGCCGCCGATCACCTCGATGCCGTGAGCCCCGAGCACGCGCTCGACGCGCTCGATCGACCCGAGCGGCAGCCCGTAGCGGCGGCCGAGGGCTGCCGGGGACGCCGCGTGGCGGCCGGCCGCCACGTCACGGTCGAGCCGCGCCGTGTCGAGCCGCAGCCGGAGCGCGAAGGTGATCGTGGTCTCGGGGCTCGTCTGGCGCGGCGCCCGCGAGCTGACGGCGGCCGAGGCCAGGCTGAGCGCCGCCAGGGCGACGACGGCGAGCCTCACGTCGGCGGCACCCCCCAGGTGAAGCTCGTCAGGATCGAGTCGACGGCCTGCAACGCCGGGAACGGTGAGCTCGCCGAGCCGCCCTGCTCGTCCTCGTTCGTGATCGCCTCGACCACGACCGTCGCCGCCCCGTGGCGTGCCGCCATCGAACGCGAGCTCCACCTGCTGGGAGGGGCTCGGCGGCTGATCGACCGTCGCGCGGTACATGCCGGCGACGCCGTGCACGTAGCCGATCTCGGGCGCCAGGATCGCGTGCTTGGCCGAGCTGTCGCCGTCGACGCCGAGGAACGAGCCGTCCTGCTCGTTCCGAAGCTGCGCAGCGAGAGCGGAGGCCGGCGTCTGGCTCGACGGCACGACGAACACGGCGAGGATCAGGAACAGGCCGGAGTCGCTCTCGCCCTTCACGACGAGCTCCCGCTTGCTCGAGGTGACGACGTCCCACTGCTTCGGATAGTGGACGGCTAGGCCCGAGGTCGCTCTTCCACTCGACGCCCGACTGGAAGACCGCAGCGGTCGTGTGCGGCAGCGCGATCGGCGAGCTCGGCGGCGTCGCGCACGGGATCCCGGGCTCGCACTGCGGCGCGGGCGGCGACGGGCGGTCCAGTGCGATGACGACCGCCGCGATCCCGACCGCGGCGGCGCCGAGCGCGCCGAAGACGGCGAGCTTCACCGCGGGGCGCATCCGCGAGCCGGCGGGCGGCGCGGCGGCATGCGGAGCCCGCTGCTTGGGCAGCGCGCGCAGGGCGATGCCGCAGTTGCCGCAGAAGGTGTGGAGCGGTGTCTCGTGATGGCAGCCCGGGCACTCGATCGGCGGCCCGACCGGCTTCTCCTCCGACTCCTGGCGCAGGCCGAGCTGGATCATCCAGCGCAGCCACACGAGCGCTGCCGTGGCGAGCGCGGCGGTGAGCACGAGGACGGTGAAGCGGCCGAGATAGAGCGCTGCGACCGAGGCGCCGACGAGCGCGGCCCCGGAGATCGGGACCGCGACGAGCGGCGAGCCGAAGCTGCCGACGGCGCGCCCGTCGGTCGAGGGTGCGCGCAGCCGCAGCCAGAACGCGCCGCAGGTCGCCCCCGCGACGCCGGCCGCGAGCACCGGGAGCGTCACCCCGAGCGTGAGCAGTCGCGCGATCCAGAGCGACTGGTCGCCCGCGGCGCGGAAGCCGAGGTGGAGCAGGCTCGAGGAGTTGGCGATCGCCTCGGCCGCAACCAGGGTCGAGGCGCAGGCGGCGCCGAAGACGACCCCGTCGAGGACATCGTTGAACTTCCGGTACGGGAGTAGGAGGAGCGGCCCGGCGAGCATCAGCGCCAGCCCGGCGAGCGGCAGCACGATCCCGAGCCAGACGAGGTCGTGCGTGTCGATCTCGCCCTGGAGGAGCGAGACCGGGCTCGCGACCTCGCGCGCCGCGATCCCGAGCGCCGCCCCGGCGAGCGCGCCCCAGGCGACCGTGAAGGCGACCACGGTCAGCGGCGCGTCCTCGTAGACGTCTACGTCGAGGAGGTAGAGGATAAACAGGAGCGGCACCGCGATCGCGGCCCCGACGAGCGCGAGCGGGTAGAGGCGGAGCAGACAGAGGAGGACGACGAAGCCCATCGCCGCGAGCAGCGCCACCCGGAACGGCCGCATGTCGCCGCGGGGCAGGTGCGGGAAGATCGACGAGACCACGCGCGGCTGCCACCATCGCTCGTGGGGGCTCGCCGCGAACCCACGCGTACGCTCGTCGAGGGGCTCGCCGCAGGCAACGCAGAAGTGCTCGTGCGGAACCCGGCGACCGCAGTTCGGGCACTCGATCATCGCGCCATTCTGCGGGCGATCTCGAGGAATGCAAGCGCGTGCTGCTCGGCCTGGCGGCGGCCGAGCTTGCCGGGCGGGAGCTCGACGACGAACGAGGTCGCCCCCTTCACGGCGTGGTTCGCCCAGCTCGCCGCGCTGCCCGGGTAGCGCGGCAACTCGGCGAGCTTCATCCCGACGGCCTGCGCGTAGAGACCCTCGAGAGTGACGTCTCCCCCGGACTCGTCGACGACGCCGTAGGGCTGGTGGTACCAGACCGCGAGCCGCGGCCCGAGCCCCTCGAAGAGCGCATGCACGGCGCGGCTCTCGGGCTCCGAGAGTGCCGCGGGCCCGGAGTACTTGTCGTTCCCACGCCTGCCGCTCCGCTTCCACTTCCACGGGAAGTTCCGATTGAGGTCGACCCCGTCGGCGTTGACGCGCGTCTTCGCCGCGCGCCCGTCGGGATTCATGTCGGGGATCAGCCAGAGGTCGACGCCGAGGGGTAGCGCGCCGCGGTTCAGCGTCTCGACGACGCGGATCCCGGCCGGCTCGTTGCCGTGAATGCAGCCGACGGCCACGGCGGCGAGCGCGCCGTGGGGATCGCCGAGCCTGAGCGCGGGAATCGGCCGACCCTGCACGGAGCGGCCCAGCACGTACCACGGCATGCGGCGACGCTACCTTTCGCCGGTGCCCGAGCTCGCCACGTCCCTCGACCTGCTGCCCGAGGAGATCCGGCCGTACGGGCGGGACATGGCGAAGATCGACCTCTCGGCGCTCGATCGCCTCGCCGGCGGCCCCGACGGGAAGCTGATCGCCGTCACGGCCATGACCCCGACCAGGTTCGGTGAGGGGAAGACGACCACTGCGATCTCCCTCGTCGACGGCCTCGGCCGTGCCGGCGAGCGCTCGTTGCTCTGCCTGCGCGAGCCGTCGCTCGGGCCGGTGTTCGGGATCAAGGGGGGCGGCACGGGCGGCGGCCGCGCGCAGGTCGTCCCGATGGAGCAGATCAACCTCCACTTCACCGGCGACATCCACGCGATCGGCGCGGCGAACAACCTCCTCGCCGCGATGATCGACTCCCAGCTCGTGCACGGGAACGAGCTCGGGCTCGACCCGCAGTCGATCACGTGGCGGCACTGCCTCGACGTGAACGACCGCGTGCTGCGGCAGGTCGTGATCGGGCTCGGCGGGCGCGCGAACGGCTCTCCGCGCGAGACGGGGTTCGACATCACCGCGGCGTCCGAGGTGATGGCGATCGTCGCCGTCTCGCGCGACCTCGCGGACCTCCGGCAGCGGCTGGGCCGGATCACGGTCGGCGCGACCTTCGATGGTGAGCCGGTGACGGCCGAGGCGCTCGGCGCGGCGGGGTCGATGGCCGTGCTCCTCAAGGATGCGCTCGAGCCGAACCTGGTGCAGACGATGGAAGGGCGGCCGGCGCTCGTCCACTGCGGCCCGTTCGCGAACATCGCGCACGGCAACAACTCGGTCGTCGCCGACCTGCTCGGGCTGAAGCTCGCCGACTGGGTCGTGACCGAGAGCGGGTTCGGAGCCGACATGGGCTTCGAGAAGCTCGTCGACATCGTCTGCCGGCGCGCCGGGATCGCCCCGAGCGCCGCCGTCCTCGTGGCCACCGTGCAGGCCCTCCGCCATCACGGCGGGGGCGACATGCGGCGCGGGCTCGCGAACCTCGAGGCGAACCTGCGGATCGTCCAGGCCTTCGGCCTTCCGTGCGTGATCGCGATCAACCGGTTCCCGGGAGACGGCGACGCCGCGATCGAGGAAGCACGAGCCCTGGCGGGGGAGCTCGACGTGGCAGGGGTCGCGGTCAACGAGGGGTTCGAGAAGGGTGGCGAGGGAGCGCTCGAGCTGGCCGAGCTCGTCGTGCGGGCGGCCGCGCCACCGCAGGAGCCGCGGTTCCTCTATTCGCTCGACGATCCGATCGAGCGCAAGCTCGAGGCGGTCGCGACGAAGGCCTACGGCGCGGCCGGAGTCGAGCTCTCCCCCGCCGCGCACGCCCAGGCGGAGCAGTTCGAGGCCGCGGGGCTCGGCGGCCTGCCCGTCTGCATGGCGAAGACGCATCTCTCGCTCTCTCACGATCCGGCGCTGATCGGCGCCCCGTCGGGCTTCACGCTGCCTGTGCGCGAGCTGCGGCCCTACACCGGCGCCGGGTGGATCGTCGCGGTGTGCGGCGACATGCAGACCATGCCGGGCCTCCCGGCGGAGCCTGCGGCAACGCGGATCGACGTCGACGCCGCCGGGGCGACTGTAGGCCTGCGGTGAGCCTAGCCCAGGAGCGCGTTCTCGATCGCCGCCGCGACCGACCCGTAGTCGTCGGGTGAGCTCATCTGCACCTGCTTCGGCTCGGTGCCGGTCTTCCCGACGAGGATTGTCGGGGTCGAGTCGATCCCGGCGGCCGTGGCCTCGGCGTCGAGCGCTTTCGCCGTGGTCGACACCTGAGGCGACTTGGTGTCGGTCAGAAGCCGTGGCACCTCGAGCCCGGGAATGCTGGAGGCGGCGGCGACGACCATCTTGTCGTCGAGCCAGCCCGTGTTCTCGGTCCCCTGGTTCAGGTAGAGGATCTCGCTGAAGTTGAACTGCTTGTTCTGCAGGCCCGCGGCGAGGGCCGCCGAGCGGCCCCGCACCGAGTCCGGGCCGATGAAGGCGAGCAGACGCTGCTCGATCCGCACCTTCCCCGGGCGCACATAGGTCTTCACGAGCTTCGGCAGCACCGTCGACTCGAACTCCTGGCAGTACGGGCACTGCAGGTCGATGTACTCGATCATCGTCACCGGGGCGCTCGCGGCGCCGAGGGTGCTCGACTTCTGCGGGATCCCCGTGAAGAGCGCCTGCACCTCGGCCGCGCCGGGCAGCCTGGCGACGTCCGTCGTGGCCGGCGAGCCGCCGCCGGAGAGGCTCACCGCAAGGACGATCCCGATGACGACTGCCGCGATCGCCGCCGCGACGGCGGCGATGACCTTCGGCGAAGCCTTGCGGGCGCGCGGCCCTCCCGGAGCCGGCGGAGCCCCGACCCGGCGCTGCTGCTTGGCTTTCTTTCCGCTCATGCCGAACCCCCTTTGACCTCGAAGCACGCGAGAAGCAGGAACGAGAAGACGAGCGCGAACGCGGTGAGCGTCAGGACCGGGATCGTCAGGTAGCCGAGCTGGTCCGTCCACTTCGTCGCACACCCGCCGGGCGCGGAGATCAGGCAGGCCTCGGACTGGGAGACGACTCCTTGCTCGATCAGGATCTGGTAGACGGAGACGCAGGCGCCGACGACCGGGAGCGGCAGCAGGTAGCGCGCGATCCGGTAGTCGCCCGCGAGGGCCGGCAGCAGCGTGAGGACGGTGAGCGGGTACATGCAGATCCGCTGGTACCAGCAGAGCTCGCACGGGACGAACCCCGCGATCTCCGAGTAGAAGAGGCTGCCGCCGGTCGCCGTGGCCGCGACGAGGAATGCGAGCCAGAGCTCGTAGCCCCAGACGAGGTGGCGCACCCAGCCGAGCGGCCCGCGAATACCGAAGAGCGCGATGATGCCGACGAAGACGAACACGGCCAGCACCACCTGTCCGGCGACGCCGAGCACCGCGAGCACGACGATCAGAGCATGCGTCACCCGTCCATCGTAGGACGCTGCGTGCGCGTGCTGAGTAGCTCGGCACGGCCCTTCCCTGCACCGGCGTCGGACACAGCGTCGAGCAGCTCGGTACGGCTCTCCCTGCACCGGTGTCGGACACAGCATCGAGTAGCTCGACACGCCCCTTCCCTTGATCGTGTCCGACACCGCCTTCGACGCCTGAACTCCCACAGCGCTCAAGGCGGTGTCCGACACGAGCGAGGGCCGTGACCGCGGCCCAGACACGAACGCTGTGTCGGACACCTCTCGACAACGAGGGCCCTGGTGTCGGACACAGCGTCGGGTGGCTCGGCACGGCTCTTCCCTGCACCGGTGTCGGACACAGTCTCGAATAGCTCGGCACGCCTCTTCCCTTGATCGTGTCCGACACCGCCTTCGACACCTGAACTCCCACAGCGCTCAAGGCGGTGTCCGACACGATCGAGGGCCGAGACCGAGGCCCAGACACGAACGCTGTGTCGGACACCTCTCTACGCTGCGGCGGTGCGCCACTTGCTCGTGCTGCTCGCCGCTCTGACGCTCGCGCCGAACACGCCCCCGAAGCCGCGGATCGTCTGGAAGCCGATCCCGTTCCCGGCCGCCCGCAAGGCCGAGACCGCGGCGTACTCGCTGCGGCACTACGGCTCGGCGTCGTGGCGGCTGCGCCATCCGCACGTGATCGTCGAGCACTTCACGGCAAACGACAGCCTCTCGGCCACGTGGAACACGTTCGCGTCAGACGTGCCCGACCCGGAACTGCATCAGCTTCCCGGCACCTGCGCCCACTTCGTGATCGACACCGACGGCACGATCTACCAGCTCGTCCCCCTCGGTGTCCGCTGCCGCCACACCGTCGGGCTCAACTGGACCGCGATCGGGATCGAGGACGTCGGGACGAGCGACGCGTCGGTGCTCGACAACCCGCGCCAGCTGAAAGCCTCGCTCGACCTCACCGTCTGGCTGATGAGTAGGTTCCGTATCTCGCTCGGCGATGTGATCGGGCACGCCGAGAGCCTTACCTCCCCCTACCACCGTGAGCTCTATGCCCCCTGGCGATGTCAGACCCACGGCGACTGGACCCGGGCCGACATGAACCGCTACCGCTTGCTCCTTGCGGCACTCGCGAAGAGCGACGGCGTCCCGCTCGGCAAGCGCTTGGACCGCGTCAGCTCGAGCTGCTGAGCATCCCCGCGCCTGCCGTCGGCCTCAATCGTCGGTCCGCGCCGACAGCTGCTCTCCGCCGCCGTCTCTGAGCACGTCGCGGTTCTGCTCTTCCACGAATCGGCAGTTCGCGTACTCGGCGCTCTCGTCGTGTGCGAGGCCGAGCTCGTCCCGGGCGAAGCGGTACCAGCCGGTCCAGCCGTGAGGCCGCATCGGCTCGACCTGATCGAGGGTGAAGCGCATCAAGCGGCCTCCTCGAGCTCGTCGTCGCGGTCGTCGAGTCGGACGAGGAACGTCGGCCGCGGCGAGCGCAGATAGTCGACCACGGCCTGCTCCTCGCGGGCGCAGGGAACGAGCGTCTTCCATCCCGACAGATGCTCGTGGACGTGGAAGTCGCCGTTGGCGACCGCCGGGAGGCCCGCGTCGGCCACCCAGCGGAAGAGCGTCTCGCGGTTGAAGAGCTCGAAGCGGTCGACGAGCGGCGCCCACACGTCGGGCTCCGCGGCGAAGGCCGCCGTCCCGCGCGTCGAGGTCGCGGCCTCGCCGACGGTATACGGGTGGGCGGCGACGAGCGCCGCCCCGTGCGCGCGAGCTTCGCGCAATGCGGGCTCGAGGCCGTCCTCGACGCCGACGAACTCGTGCAGCCCCACCGCGACGGCGTGACCGGCGCGGGCGCGGGTCGTCGTGCTCGTAGGTCAGCTCGAGGCCGGGGATGAGCAGGAGGTCGTAGAGGCTGCGCGCCCGCTCGGCCTCGACCTCGACCTCGGCGAGATAGGCGCCGAAGTCGGCTTCCTGGACGCAGGCGCCGGGGACGCTGTGGTCGGTGACGGCAAGCACGTCGAACCCGGCCCGCCCGTACAGATCGGCGAGGTCGCGAACAGATAGCGCGCCGTCGCTCCACGTCGTATGCGCGTGGAGCTCGCAGAGCAGCGGCGCCAGCTTGCTTGCCATCTCCCCACAGTGTGACCAGTCTCGCCCACCTCCTGCAGGGCTTTTCCGGGTCGTAACCAGACCGTCAGACGCCCGACTCAGCCTGTTGTCACCGGATCGCCCACGCATTGACGCCACCTGCGAAGCTTTCCGACGTGCTTGTCGCTCCCGTCGCGATCTTCTCCCTCGCGTGTAACGCCGCGGCCGCGAGAGCCGTGGTGAAGAGCTCGCGGCTGACGATGCCGGCGTCGCAGTCGATCTCGGGCGAGGCGTATCGCATCTCGCCGAGCGACGTGGGCGGGACGATCTGCCTGTCGCTTGCGGGCGGCAAGCGCGGCATGGTGGTCACGGTCGCAAGCGGGGGCACCGCGGGCGACATCGCCTGGGCGGCATACGTCGGCGGGCCGACAGGCTGGAAGCTCTCGCTCGTCCGGGGCGGCTACAAGCTCGGGCTCGTTCGCAAGGGCGGCGACCTCGTCGAGACGAATCCCGTGTACGAGGCGAACGACCCGAACTGCTGTCCGAGCGGCGGCTTCGTGCACCGGCGCTGGAACTGGAACGGGGCGAGGTTCGTCGCCGTGCGAGCCTGGCACGACTCGAAGTACCAGGAGTAGCGCTAAACACCTGGCGGGCGACCGGTCATCGCCCAGACCGCGTCGGGCCCGATCCCGCTCAGATCGACCGGCAGGACGATCGCGATCCGATCGGCGCGCTCCTCGATCACCGTCACCTCGAGGCCCGGCGGCAGCTCGACGCCGAGCTCCTCGGCGACGGCCTCGCGAGGCGCCTCGAGGAGCCGGGCTCGATAGGCCGGATCGGCGAGCGCGCGTGCGACCAGCCGCTGGAGGAGCTCCTCACGGACGTCTGACACCGTCGGACCCTAACCGACCGGCAAGACTAGTAGCCGAGCCGCGTTGCGAGCTCACGGCTGACGAGGTCGAGCCAGGGATCGGCCCCCCAGCCCTCGGGCAGATCGAGAGACCCGGGGAGCTCGACGGCCCTCAGCACCGGGTCCGCCAGGAAGCCGGCGTCCCACCCGCCCGAAGCCGTCGCAGGGCCGAGCACTGCGTACGGCGAGTCCTCCGGGTGCGCCATCTTCTCCAGAGCCCGCGGGGATGCGTCGACCCGCAGCCACTCGCAGATTCGGGGGAGCGCCGCTCGAGGATCGTTCAGGACGTCCTCGGAGCGGACGCGGAGCGCGCGCTCGGCGGGCAGGGTCGCGATGAACGCCTCGATCCGGCGGTGCTGGTGGAACCAGACGCCCAGACAGAACGAGTGGAAGAGCGCGGCCTCGACGCCCCAGTAGCCGTTGCCGGCCCAGGCCCGGTGCATCGAGTCGACGCTCGGGCGAGGATGGCGCGTGACATGGAGGTAGCGCGCCCGCGGGTAGGCGTGGTCGAGGCGCGCCAGGTACTCGTCCCGGCTCGAGCTCTCGGGAGACTTCTCGATTCCCGTTTGCGGCGCGGCGAGCTCGAGCAGATGGTCGAGCAACTCGGCAACGTTCCAGGAGGAACGAGCCTCCACCCAGGCTGCCGCGGCAGCCACGGTCTCCGACGTCTGGGCGCGATCGTGGTGCTCGGCGAGTGCCCGGTAGACACCCGCCAGGCGCTGCCGCGCGGTCGCGCCCCTCCACCCGGGCGGGTCGGTGAGGAGCTCACCTACCGTCTCCTTGCGGAAGAGCGCGAGCTCCGGGAACACGCAAAGCTCGGGGTGCTGGCCGAGCATCGCGGTGAGGACGGACGAGTTCGACCGAGCCGGCGCGAGCACGAACACCGGCGAGAACCTGAGGGCGTCCCGCTCGACTTCCACCCGAGCCGAACCTAACTGGACAATGGGGCCGATGCAACCCATCGCACTGGAACCAACCGTTCTCGCCGCTCCCGACAAGTTCCGCGGAACGCTCAGCGCCGCCGAGGCCGCCGCCGCGATCGCCGCGGGTGCCGGGCCGCGGTGTCGACTCCTGCCGCTTGCCGACGGCGGAGAGGGCACGCTCGACGCGCTCGGCGGGGCCAACCGCACGACTGTCGTCGCCGGCCCGCTCGGCCGGCCCGTCGAGGCCGGGTGGCGGCTCGAGCGAGGCGTCGCGATGATCGAGGCCGCCCGCGCCTCAGGGCTCGTCCTCGCCGGCGGCGCGAAGCGAAACGACCCGGTGAACGCGACGACCCGCGGTACGGGCGAGCTGATCGCCGCAGCGCTCGCCGCCGGCGCCCGGGAGGTGATCGTCGCGGTCGGCGGGTCGGCGACGACCGACGGCGGCCTCGGCGCGGTGGAGGCGCTCGGCGACGAGCCGTTCCGCGTCCCCGTACGCGTCGCCTGCGACGTGCAGACCCTCTTCCTCGATGCCGCGACCGTGTTCGCACCGCAGAAGGGCGCTTCGCCGGCGCAGGTGGAGCGGCTCTCCGAACGTCTCGCAGAGCTTGCCCTCCGCTACGGCGCCGCTGCCGCGCTGCCCGCCTCGGGAGCGGCAGGCGGGCTCGCGGGCGGGCTCGCATACCTGGGCGCCGAGCTCGTCCCCGGCTTCGAGCTCGTCGCCGCTCACGCCGGGCTCGATGCGGCGCTCGAGCGCGCCGAGCTCGTCATCACCGGCGAGGGGCGTCTGGACCGGACCTCGTTCGAGGGAAAGGTGGTCGGCGGGGTGATCGCGGCCTGCGCGCGACGGGGAGTTCCCGCCGTCGTGATCGCCGGAGAGATCGAGCCCGGGCTCTCGGCGCGCGTCCCGGCCTATTCCCTTGTCGAGCGCTTCGGAAAACGCCGCGCGCACGCCGACGCAGCCGGGTGCCTCGCCGAGCTTGCCGCCGAAGCTACTGGCAGGCGGGCTCGGTCGGCCCCGTGAGCGCGAAGCCGTAGACCGTGCCGGCGGTCGTGTAGAACGACATCGTCCCGGTACCGGTCTTGACGGTCAGCGCGTCATAGCCGATGCAGCTGACCGAGCCGGTGTTCCCGTAGAGGTCGTAGATGTTCGAGACCGGGTCGCCCATCATCGCGCCCTTCAGGCCCCAGCCCGCCGGCGAGCCGAGCGTGAACACCGAGACGACCTTGCCCTTCTCGAACTTCACCGCGGCGCCGAGCGGGTCCCCGGTCGGGTACACGTAGAACCACGTGAGCTTCTTGCAGTACGTGCAGACCTTGTAGTTCCGGCCCCACTTGTGCTGCACCGTCGTCGTCGTGTCGGCCAGCCCGACGCCTGCGATCGTCCTGCCGGGCACAACCTTGCCCTTCGCCGGGAAGGCCGTGCCGCGCCCCGCTGCGGAGCCCGCACACACTGCGAACAGAAGGACAGCAACGCCGACGAGTGCCTGCTTTCTCATCGGCCCACAGGGTAGCGCGCCGAACCGGGTTGGTTCAAGGGAACGTGCCGCTACTCGATCAGGCCGGTCTGCAGCGCGATCGCGACCGCATGGGCACGATTTCGCGCGCCCAGCGTGCGCAGGATGACGCGGATGCTGGCCCTCACCGTCTCGGCGGAGAGCTCTATCTCCTCGCCGATCATCGCGTCGGTGAATCCGTAGGAGAGCCGCTCGAGCAGGAGGACATCCCGGTCTCGAAGCAGGGGCGTGCGATCCTCGAGCGCCAGCGGCCCACCGAGGAGCGCGTCGACGTAGGTGCCTCCGGCGGCCACGGCCTTGACCGCACGAACGACCTCGGAGAGCTCGGATCCTTTCTTGACCAGACCGGAGACTCCGGCCGCAAGCGCCTGTCCCGCGAGCCTCGGGTCGGTGTGGCCCGAGTAGAGGACGGTCCTCGCCGGCGTTGCCGACCGGGCGATCTCCTGGGCGAGCACGATCCCGTCGAAATCTGGGAGCCGTAAGTCGACGACGGCCACGTCGGCCCGCCGCCTTTCCAGCAGCGCGAGGCCCCTCGCCCCCGAGGTCGCCGAGCCGACGATCCTCACGCCTGCGCCGTCGAGCGCACGCGAGACCGCAGCGATCGTCGCCGGATGGTCGTCGATCAGGAGGCAGCTGACGGTCGGGAGCGCGGTCGTGCTCATCGGGACCACACCCCTTCGCGCCGCGCGGCTGTCCTCCTCCCGGGAGAGGAGGTAGCCTAGTTCAGCTGACGGCCTCTGCCCGCTTCGGAAGCACCCAGTTCGGGCGCGGGAAGTGGCAGGTGTAGCCGTTCGGGTAGCGCTCGAGATAGTCCTGGTGCTCGGGCTCGGCCTCCCAGAACGGACCTGCAGGCTCGACCTCGGTGACGACCTTGCCGGGCCACAGCCCGGAGGCCTCGACGTCGGCGATCGTGTCCTCGGCGATCCTCCGCTGCTCGTCGTCGGTGAAGTAGATCGCCGAGCGGTAGCTCAGCCCCACGTCACCGCCCTGGCGATTGATGGTCGTCGGGTCGTGGATCTGGAAGAAGAGCTCGAGCAGGTCGCGATACGACGTCTGCTCGGGGTCGAAGACGACCTCGATGGCCTCGGCGTGGGTCCCGTGGTTGCGGTAGGTGGCGTTCGGGACGTCACCGCCCGTGTAGCCGACCCGCGTGGAGATCACGCCGGGGCGCTTCCTGAACAGGTCCTGCATTCCCCAGAAGCAACCGCCGGCCAGGATCGCCTTCTCTGTGTTGCCGTTCGTCAAGAGTTCCCTCCTCCGTATTCGTAACCGTCTCCATGGTACGACGGGACGGGTGTCAGACGTCGGGCGCCGGACGGAAGGCGAGCAGCTCGGCGCCGTGCTCCCGGAGCCACATCCGCTGCTCGCGCCAGCCGGGGCGCCGTTCGGCCACGAGCCGCCAGAACCCGGCCGAGTGGTTCGGCTCGCGGAGATGGCAGACCTCGTGGACGACGACGTAGTCGAGCACGTCGAACGGCGCGAGGACGAGCCGCCAGTTGAACGACAGCGTCCCTTTCGGGGAGCAGGAGCCCCAGCGCGTGCGCTGGTCGCGGATCGCGATCCGGGTGTAGGCGACGCCGAGGGCCTCGGCCTCCTCGTCGGCGAGCATCGTCACGAGCTCGCGAGCGGCTCGCCGGGCCTCGAGCTCCGAGATGTCGCCGGCTCGCAGTCCGAGCTGCGGGACCTGGCGGGCGCGCTCGCGCTCGATCCAGCCACGATGCGACCGGAGGACGCCGTCGACCGCCGCGGCGGGCATCGACCGCGGCACGGTCAGGCGCGCCGGTGCGCCCCACGGAACGGTGAGCGTCCACCGCCGCGCTCGCCCGGAGCGTCGGATCTCGACCGCTTCCTCCACCCCTTCAACGTAGTCGGCGGGCCGGGGGCGCAGGGAACGCCCCCGGCCGCTTCGGTGTCTAGGTGGCCGAGACGCCGGCGCCCACGCTCGCGTCGCTCGAGGGCGCCGGGACCTGCCGCGCCGCCCAGGCGTGCACGCGCCGGGCGGTGAAGGTCGCCTTCGTCGGGTCGAACCCGGGGGCCCTGAAGAACCCGTCGGCGGCGAAGACCACGCCGACACCTTCGCCGGGTTTCAGGTCGGAGAGGACGACCCGGGCGCGGTGGCGCCCGCTCAGGTACACGGTGAACTGGTCGGTCTGCAGCGTCACCGTGGTGTTCGCCAGCACCGTGTCGTACGGGCCGGTCCGCTTCACGTCGACGCTGAAGCTGGTCGCGCCGACCGAGTGCACTGTCCCGCCGATCCAGTGGCAGTTGCAGAACACGTGAGACCCGGAGGGCGGTGAGGCTCGGGGCGTCGCCGGTCGCCCGGACCGCGACGAGGTCACCGGTGGCGACGGCCGCGAGGGCGATCGCCCGGTGGTGGTGACCCTGGTTGATGCGGGTCTGCGTTGCGACGGCGACGGTCACCGTCTGGCCGTTCAGGGAGCCGTCGTTCGGGCCCGTCCAGAGCACGCCGACGGTGATCGAGCTCGGCCCGACGGCGGTCACCGAGCCCGCGAACCAGTGGGGAGCCGCCGGAGCAGCGCCGTCTGCGCTCGCGAGCCCGGCGAGCGAGAGGAATGCCCCCACGGCAAGGATGGCGATGGTCCTGCGCATGTCGTCTCCGTTTCCTCGTTGGGTCGTTTCTGTCCGTGACATCGTCCGGGCGGCATGTCAGCTCCCGGTCTCGCGGAGGTAAAGAGCACGCAATCCGTCCTAAAGGTTCCGGGGCGTCGGCCGATCCCAAAAGGGTGATACGGCTGTTCGTTCCGGTTCTGATCGCCCTGGCCCTCGCTGTACCGGCCTCCGGTGCGAGCTCGGGCGAGTCGTGGGCGAAGAGCGCGATCCTGACCGTGACGAGGGAAGGGCTCCTCCCCGGCACGCCGTCGACGTTCCGGCCGACCGACCCGCTCACGTCCGACACCCTCGCGGAGCTCCTCGCGGCGATCGGATCGCCGGTGCCGGCTCCCGTCGAGCCGTCGAGGCCCGTCACGATCGCCGGGCTCGACGCCGCGCTCGTGGACGCGCTCGGCCTGCGCCCCGTAGCCCGTCAGCTCGCTGCGGCCGCACGTGCCGGCGGCCTCGACCCGCCGTCACGCTTCGGCACCGAGGCCGTTGCACGCCTCCTGGGCCTCCGCACCAACCTCCCGATCACCGACGACAGCCAGGAGCTGCAGCCCGCGCAGCCGGCGACCAGGGCCGATGCGGCGTTCTCGGCAGCACGTGTCCTCTCGCTCGGCCGGGAGGTGCCGGGAGGTGTCCCCGCCCCGGGTCTCACGCCGATCGCCGCGGCCGACGCGGCCGGCGGGGTCGCCTACGTCCGCTCGATCGCCCCGACCTTCGTCGTCCCGCCCCTGACCGCGCCGCAGCAGGAGGTGCTCCGCACAGCCGTCTCGCTGATCGGCTACCCCTACGTCTGGGGCGGCGAGGACGAGAAGGTCGAGCCCGGCTTCGACTGCTCGGGCCTCGTCTGGCGCGTCTTCAAGCTCCAGCCCTACGCCGACTTGCCCACCCTTCCCGACACGATCCATGGCCGCACCGCAGCCCAGATGGCCGCAGAGGTCGGACGGAGGGAACGGATCCGGATGGCCGACCTACAACCAGCGGACATCATGTTCTTCGGGCCGAAGGGACGCCGCTCGAAGGCGGTGACGATCGACCACACCGCGATCTACATCGGGAACGGCTGGCTGATCGAGTCCTCCAGCCAGGGCGTCTCGCTGGGGCGAGCCGACTGGTTCACCAACCGATTCGCCTGGG
Organism: uncultured Actinomycetota bacterium; assembly: GCA_963738895.1. Classification (GTDB taxonomy): domain Bacteria; phylum Actinomycetota; class Thermoleophilia; order Gaiellales; family Gaiellaceae; genus PALSA-600. The sequence goes on along the minus strand of CAVTYN010000005.1, from coordinate 18,658 downwards.
CCCGCCGGCCACTCCCTTCAACCGTCAGCGCTTCCGCCGCTTAGCAGCCGGCGGCGTCACCGTCCCGTCTGCTCCGATGCGGAGCCCTGGCCCGGCGAAGTCCTCGTCCGACAGCGTCCTGATCATGGAGACGGCGGTGCCGGAGGGGTCGTACTCCGGGGTCCCCGGGCCGACGAGCCGCAGCGGGATCACCTTCGCGGCGGTGAGCGCGCCGGTCGAGGTCAACGTCGCGGAGAGGAGAGCAGACACCGAGAGCGTCCCGGAGGTCGAGAGCGTGTTGTTCCCAGCGAGGTTCCCGAGGCTGTAGGCGATCAGATGACCGTGATACCACTCCATACCGCGGAGCGTGTGCGGGCCGGACGCGAGCACGAGCGCGGCGCCGGCGTCGATCATCGCGTGCGCGAACGCACGAGGGTCGCCGCGCTGCTCGCCGAGGAAGGTCTCCGGGCCGTTCGGCACGTGGTCGGCCGACGAGCCCTCGGCGCCGGCGTGCATGTACACGACGACGACATCGGCGAGGCTCGTGGCCTGCCGGACGAGCTTCGCCGTGCCCGGGATGTCGAGAAGGCTCTGAGCCCACGGGTACGGCGCCGCGCCGATGAACGCGACCTTGATCGGCCCCGCGTTCACGACCGAGATCTGCCCGGGGAGCCCGTCGAACGCGAGGTGCGCCGACTGCAGCGCGGACATGGTCTCGCTCTGAGCCTCCGATCCGTAGTCCATGTCGTGGTTGTTCGCGATGTTCATGACGGTGAAGCCGGACTGTCGGAGCTCCCTGGCCGAGGAGGGATCCGCGCGGAAGGTGAAGCATCCGTCCACGCCGTAGGGCGAGCACTTCGGCGAGCCGTCCGTGGCGAGCGTCCCCTCGAGGTTCCCGAAGACGATGTCGCCATGGAGGAACTGCCGAATGCCGGCGAACGTCGAGGAGGTCGCTCCCTGGCCGACGAGCGCGATGTCGCCGCCCGCCACGAGCGTGAACGACCCACCCGGATCGACGGCGGGCAGACCGAAGGCGCCGGCCACGGGAACTACCAACGCCGCCGCGGCGACGATGAGCGCCATCCTCATGTCCGCGAACTATCGCGAAACCACTGCGGAAGCGGTCAAACAGCGAGTTTGCAGGGCAAATCTGGTAGGGTGCCGCGCCAGTGACGCGCCGGAGCCTTCCTGGAGGCCGGTCTCGTTTGCCAACGGGGTCAGCCCCATCGAGCCGGCGGTACGCGCCGCTCGCCGCCCTCACCGCTCTCTGCGCGGTGCTGCTCGTGGTTGGGCCGGCGCTGCTCATGGCTGCGCCGGCTCGGGGACCTCGCCGATCGACGACAAGAAGGCCGAAGCGCAGCAGGTCTACGGCGAGATCATCCAGCTCGACCAGGATCTCAGCGCGGCCGACGAGAAGCTCAACCTCGCGAACCTCCGCCTCCAGCATGTCTCCTACGAGCTGAAGGTGAACCACCGCGAGCTGATCGTCGCGCGCCGCGAACCTCGGGCGCAGCCGCACCATGATCCAGCAGCGCCTCGTCTCGCTCTACACCTCGGACAAGCCGACGACGCTCGACCTGATCCTCGGGCGCGACGAGCATCAGCGACCTGCTGACGCGGCTCGACAACGCGAACCGGCTCTCGAGCGTCGACAGCCAGGTCGTCAACGAGGTCATCGACTTCAAGCGGACGGTGCAGCGGACGGCGAAGCTCCTGCGGAGCCAGCGCGCCTACGCGCAGCAGCTGATCGCCGAGCGGCGCGCGATCCGCGCCTCGGTCGCCGGCCGGACTCGCCGAGCGTCAGCGGCTCCTCACGTCGGTCAAGGGCGAGATCGTCCAGCTCGAGGCGCAGGCGGCGGCGCGGCGGCTCCAGGCGGCACGAGCCGCGCAGGCGCAGATCGCCGCGGCCCAGGCTGCCCAGGCGCAGGACGTGTCCGAACACGGTGGTCGGGGCGAGCGCCGCGACGCCCGGAGGGCGCGACCGTCGTCCCCACCTCGCCCTCCGGCAGCCAGGTCGTCTCGATCGCGATGTCGTACCTCGGCGTCCCCTACGTCTGGGGCGGGGCCTCGCCGGGCGGCTTCGACTGCTCCGGGCTCGTGATGTACGCCTACGCCCAGATCGGGATCGACCTCCCCCACTCGTCCTATGCGATGGCGAACATGGGCTCGGACGTGCCCTACGACCAGCTGCAGCCGGGCGACCTCGTCTTCTTCGACGGTGACGGCCACGTCGGGATGTACATCGGCGGCGGGCGAGTACGTGAACGCGCCGTACACGGGCGCGGTCGTGCGCGTCGAGAGCCTCGGCTCGGGCTGGGCTGCCTCGCACTACGACGGAGCCCGCCGGATCGGCTGAGCGTTGCCCGGGTGGGCAGGAACCCGACCGCCGCGTCTCGTACCTTGAAGGCATGACCCGCATCCCGCGGTTCGTGTTCGTCACGGTGCTCGCGCTCGGCACGCTCGTCGTCGTCGCCGACGGCGCGCTCCTCGGCGTCCGCCTCGCCTGGCCGCAGGCACGGATCGTGCCGGGAGGGAGCGGGCTGGCCGCGGTCTCGCTCGCCGGGATCGGCGAGCACGTCGAGTCGGTGCAGGCACTCCGGCCGTCGGGGCGTCCCGTGCCGGTCGCCTTCAGGGCAGGGGCGATCGTGCCGGAGGGGAAGCTCCGCGGGGGGCTGCGGCTCCGCCTCCAGGCGACCGTCCGCCGGTCGAAGTGGGTCGGATGGCTCCTCGGGAGCACGAAGACGGTCGAGGCAGCCGTCCGAACGCCGACGGCGCAGCCGGCCGAGACGATGGTCTACCCCGAGTCGGGCGCGCCGGTGACGGTGCGGTTCAGCCGACCGGTCGCGGTTGTGGCGGTCCAGACGGCCGAGGGGCGACGCACCCGGCTCACCCTTCCGACCCCGCGGCGGGTCGTCCCGATCGGCCCGACCGCGGACGCCGCCCACAGCGCCGGCACAGCGCTCGTCACCGGCGTGCCCCGCTCGTGGGAGCGGCTGCCGGCGGCGACGAGGGTGAGCTGGTTCCCGCCCGGGCCGGAGCCGCACGTTCTCGTCCGCCCTGCGCTCGATGCCGCGCTCGCCCCGTCGGCGCCGATCGTCCTCACCTTCTCCCGGCCGGTCGCCGACATCCTCGGGCCGGACCGGCCGCTCTTCCGGCCGCGCGTACGCGGCGCCTGGCACCAGCCGAACGACCACACGCTCGTCTTCCAGCCGGCCGGGCTCGGGTTCCCGCTCGGGCGGCGAGTCCACCTGCGGCTGCCGAGGCAGGTCGAGGTGATCTCGGGATCCGATCCGGCGCAGTTCACGACGCTCTCGTGGCAGGTGCCGCGCGGGTCGCTGCTGCGGATGCGCCAGATGCTCGCCGACCTCGGCTACCTCCCGCTGCGGTTCACCGGTGCGGTGGCGCCGACGCCGGCCGCTCAGCTCAGCGCGGCCGTCGACCCGCCGGAAGGGGCCTTCGAGTGGCGGTTCGACCGGACGCCGCCGGGGCTGAAGGGCCTCTGGGCCTCGGGAACCGAGCGCGCGACGATGATCCGCGGCGCGATCATGGCCTTCCAGACGGCGCACGGGCTGCACCGCGGACGGCTTTCCGAGCATGCAGGTGTTCCGCGCGCTGCTGCGCGACGAGCTCGCCGGGCGCAAGGCCCGCGGCGGCTACAGCTACGTCTTCGTCTCCGAGCGGCTGCCGCAGACGCTGACGCTCTGGCACGACGGGAAGGTGGTCCTGCGGACGCTCGTCAACACCGGCATCTCCTCCCGGCCCACCGACCTCGGCACCTTCCCGGTCTACCTGCATCTCACCTCGACGACGATGACCGGGACGAACCCGGACGGCTCGCACTACAACGACCCGGGCGTGCCGTGGGTGAACTACTTCAACGGCGGCGACGCCGTGCACGGCTTCCCTCGCGGCAGCTACGGCTGGCCGCAGAGCGTCGGCTGCGTCGAGGTGCCCATCACGACGGCGGAGCAGATCTTCCCGTACGTCCAGATCGGGACGCTCGTGACCGTTACGGCCTGAACGCGAACGCCCGCTGGTGCCGGCGAACGCGCGGTTCATGATCGCGCGTCCTCGTCTTGCCGTCGAGCTCGTCCGCGGGCGCCCAACCGACGTAGTGGCAGCGCGCGCACTCACCCGTCTCGTCCCCGAGCCACCACGCGGGCCTCGCCGCAGGCCAGGCAGGCGATGCGCCTGCTCGTCGTGGGAGTGATTCCTGCGCATCGGTCGTCCTATCATCGGCAGCGGCACCCTGCGTATGACCCTCTGAAGGGTGACATCTGCAGGAACAAACGACGAGACCGATCCTCGGCGACGTCGTCACATCCGGCTCGATTGAACGGAGAGAGAGGGATTTGAACCCTCGACGCACCTTTCAGCACGTACGCGATTTCCAGTCGCGCTCCTTAGACCGCTCGGACACCTCTCCGCGGAGAGGCGCAGGTTAGCCGCTCCGCTCAGTCGTGGATGCGGGCGATCAGCTCGTCGCGCTTGAGCACCCTCACGCGATGGCTCGAGCGGACGAGCCTGATCTCGTAGCCGGCGTCACGCGGGTACAGCACCTTGTCGCCCGGCTCGATCGCGGCGACGTCGGGGCCGGCGGAGACGACGATCCCGGTCGCGCACTGCGCGGCCTCGTTGATCGGGACGATGAGACCGGAGGCAGTCTCGGAGTCGTCGAGCGGCTGGACGACCACGAAGTCGTCGAGCGGCTCGATCGTGACCTCGAGGCGCGTGCCGGGATCCAACATCGGCAAAGCGTACCGCGCACGCGATCAGCGCTCGTTGGCACACACCTTGTCGTTCGGGCCGACGAGGTCGTCGAACCGCTGGTTGTAGATCTGGTCCTGCTGCGGGTCGTAGGCGCCGAGACCGGGGCCGACCCACTGCACGTCCGGGGTGACCCCCGGCCCGAGCACGGTCACGCGCTCGAGGTCGCCGGGCGCCGGGCCGCGAAGCTCGTCGCTCGGATACCCGGGCGGCGGCGTCTGGGGGACGAAGCTGTAGCAGAACGCGCCGTTGCCGACGTGCAGCACCTTGCCGGCGTCGTGGCGCCAGCCCGTCGCCGTAGACCGAGTCGTGGGTGTCGATGTAGGCGTAGCGTGCGTAGCCGTCTCCGCGCTTCGTCGCCGACGGCGTCTTGTAGCCGAACACCGGCTGCCCGTCGTAGGTCAGGCGACCGTCGAGGGCAGTCCACGAGCCGTCGTACGTCCAGTTCTGCGTGACGTCGAGGACGGCGATCGGGCCCGTCCAGTGCGAGACGTTGAACCCGTAGGCCGACTGGATGGGCTTCCACGGGTCGAAGCCTCGCATCGGCAGTAGCCGCTGCCACGCCTGGACGGCCCAGTAGCTGCCGTCGGGCGCGTCGCACGCCGTGACGCCGTCAGCGAGCCCCGGCCCGTCGTACGGCTTGCAAACGTTCTTGAACGACTTCCAGTAGCCGGGGTTGTGGTACTTCGCGAACCCCCCGGAGTAGTCCATCTGGAACTTGACCTGCGGGACCTCCTGGTTCGGCGGCAGGGCGTTGATCGCCCCCCAGACGAGCACATGCCGGAGCTGGCCGCCCTGGCGGTCGTAGGTGAGGAGCGCCTCCCCCTTCGCGTTCACGGCCAGCGTGAGGTTCGAGACGTTGAGGTCGCCGAGCGTCTGACTCGCGGACGCGGCGCGAGCGCCGACGAGCGCCGCAGCGGTGGCGACGCAGACGACGAGCAGGCGGACGGGTCGACCCCCCGCGTCCATCTCGGCCAGCGTAGCTACCAGAGCCGCCCCGCGGCGATGATCCGCTGCAGGAACTGCCGTGTGCGCTCCTCGCGCGGTGCGCCGAGGATCTGCTCCGGCGGCCCCTGCTCGAGGATGACTCCGGCGTCGAGGAAGCAGACCCGGCTCGCGATCTCCCGGGCGAAGCGCCATCTCGTGGGTGGCGATGAGCATCGTCATCCCGCCGGCGGCGAGCTCGCGGATCGACCTCGAGCACCTCCCCCACGAGCTCGGGGTCGAGCGCGCTCGTGACCTCGTCGAGCAGCATCAGGTCCGGGTCCATCGCGAGCGCGCGGACGATGGCGACGCGCTGCTGCTGACCGCCCGAGAGCCGGTCCGGGTACTCGCCGCGGCGGTCGGCGAGCCCGAAGCGGCCGAGCAGCTCGAGGGCCCGCGCCTCCGCCTCGGCCCGGGAGCGGCCGAGCACCGCCCGCGGCGCGAGGGTGACGTTCCGCAAGGACGCTCATGTGCGGGAAGAGGTTGAACGACTGGAAGACGATCCCGATGCGGCGGCGGATCCTGTCGGCGTCGACGCCGGGCGCGGTGATGTCGGCGCCGTCGACGACGATGCGGCCGGAGTCGATCGGCTCGATCAGGTTGACGCAGCGCAGGAGCGTGGACTTGCCCGACCCCGAGGCGCCGATCAGGCACACGACCTCGTGCTCGGCGACCGTGAGGTCGATCCCGTCGAGCACCACCGTCTTGCCGAACGACTTGCGCACGCCTTCGAGCACCAGCGCGTCGCTCATCGCACACCTTCCGCCTGCCGCCGCCGGCGGTCGCGCAGGATCAGCCAGTCGGTGAAGCGGGCGAGCGGGATCGTGATCGCGACGAAGAGCACGGCCGCCACCAGGTACGGCGTGTAGTTGAACGTCGCGTTCGTGTCGATGTTCGCCTGGTTGAAGGCCTCGACGACGCCGAGGGTCGAGACGAGCGCGGTGTCCTTCTGGAGCCCGATGAAGTCGTTGAGGAGCGGCGGGATCACCCGTCGCACCGCCTGGGGCAGCACGACGAAGCGCAGCGCCTGCCAGCGGCTGAGCCCGAGCGAGCGCGCGGCCGCCTCCTGCGACGGGTGCACCGACTCGATCCCCGCCCGGTACACCTCCGAGACGTAGGCCGTGTAGACGAGGACGAGCGCGACGATCCCCCAGAAGACGACGTCGGTCGGCACCCAGGAGAGCTGCAGCGTCGGGGCGCCGAAGCCGAGCACCGCGATCACGAGGATCGTCGGCACGCCGCGGAAGAAGTCGGCGTAGACGATCGCCATCGCGCGGAGCGGGAAGAACACCGGCCCCGGGAGGCTGCGGATCACCGCGACGACGAGCGCGAAGACGAGGATGAGCGCCTCGGCGATGCAGAAGATCTTCACGTTGAGCAGGAACGCGTGCGCGATCTCGCCGAACGACGAGCGGAACGTGTCCCAGTCGAAGAAGGTGGCCTTGACCTCCGGCCAGCCGGGCGACTGCGTGACGACGACGCCGATGACGACGAAGAAGACGACCGTGCTGATCGTCGCGACGACGACGCCGCGACCGCCGCCGCCGGCCCGCCACCCGCCGAGAACCTTCGAGCTGCGGGCGGCTCTACTTCAGGACCGGCGCGCCGGTCGCCTTCGCTAGCCACTGCTGCTGGATCTTCGTCAGCGTGCCGCTCGCCTTCAGCGACGCGAGGGCCCGGTTCACGCAGGAGACGAGCGGGTTGCCCTTGGCGAAGACCATCCCGAAGTGCTCACCGCCCGTCGCGGTCGGGAACTGGCCGAGGATGGTCGAGCCCGGCACCTGGACCGACGTGACGTAGAACGCGGTCGGAAGGTCGACGACGAGCCCGTCGATCTGGCCGTTCTTGAGCGCCTGGACCGCGCCTGCGTTCTGCGGGAAGACGGCGGGCGACTGCGACGGCTTGATCGTGTCCTTGATGAACTGGTAGCTCGTGGTGCCGAGCTGCGCGCCGAGCTTGTACGGCTTCAGCCCAGCGACCGTGTGGACCTTCGAGATCGGCTTCCCCTTCGAGCACGACGAGCGCCTGGTTCACGTCGTAGTAGGAGTTGCTGAACGAGACGACCTTGGCGCGCGCGGGGGTGAACGAGATCTGGTTGATGTCGAAGTCGAAGTTCTTCGGGCCCGGGGCGTACGAGCGGTTGAACGGGACGTAGACCCACTTCACCTGCCTCTTCGGGAACCCGAGCTTCGCCGCGACCGCATCGGCAACCGCCGGCTCGAAGCCCTTGCCGTTCGACGGGTCGTTGATCTTCCAGAACGAGCTCTTCGTCCCGCCGGCGTACCACGGCGGATAGGCCGGGTTGTCGGTGCCGATCGTGAGCACTCCCGAGTCGACCGTCTTCAGGCTCGACTTCGCGCACGATGCCGCCGTGGCGATGCTCGCGTGGCGGGCACCGCTCGCCGTGCCCGCGGCGAGCGCGGCAGCGGCGAGGGCGAGAGTGAGGATCGCTCTGCGCAATGCGATTCGAGCCTACCCGACGAAAGACCCGGCGATTACGCGAACAACGCGTCGACGCTGCCTGCCGCTCTCGGAGGCCTGAGCTCGCGCCAGGTGCAGTCCTTCGGATCCTTGTCCAGTCGCCAGCGGATCAGCTTCGTCCCGTGCCGGAACCGATTGCCCTGCACCTTGTCGTAGCGCACCTCGACGACGAGCTCCGGCCGCACGCGGGCCTCCTCGAGCGACCCTGTCCCCCAGCGGTTCGGCTCCGAGGAGTGCCAGTCCGGGTCCTCCTCGAGGAGCGGCAGCACCTTCGCGGCGACGTCTGCGCGCGTCTTCGCCGCGACGGCGCAGGAGCCGACGTAATCGAGCCCGCCGTCCTCGCGGTACAGGCCGAGGAGCAGCGTCGCGATCTCCTCGCGGGACCCCTTCCAGCGGACGCCGGCGACGACGCAGTCGGCCGTCTTGTGCTCCTTCACCTTCACCACGCCGTCGCGCGAGCCCGGCAGGTACGGCGAGCCGAGCCGCTTCGCGACGACCCCGTCGAGCCCGAGCGACTCGAACCGGTCGAGCCATCCGCGCGCCTCGGCGAGCTCGCCGGTCGACGGCGAGAGCCGAAAGCCCGTCGCGACACGTTCGAGCTCGGCGCGGCGCTCGGCGAGCGGCCGCTTCCACACCGGCTCTCCGTCCCACAGGAGCAGGTCGAACACGACGTAGGAGGCCGGGATCTCGCCCGAGAGCCTCCGGATCCGCGACTCGGCGGGATGGAGCCGCATCTGCATCGCGTCGAAGTCGAGCGCTCCTTCGCGGACGATCACCACCTCGCCGTCGAGTGCGGAGCGAGGCGGGAGCAGCTCCCCGAGAGCTCGTAGCTCGGGGAAGTACCGCAGCAGGGGCCGCTCGTTCCGCGACCACAGGGCGAGCTCGCCCTCGAGGTTCTCGAGCACGCCGCGAAAGCCGTCCCACTTCGGCTCGTAGACCCACTCCTCGCCCACGGGGAGCTCGCGGAGGAGCTCGGCCTCCATCGGCGGGAACGGCAGCTCCGGCGCGGGCACCCCCCAAGCCTACGGTTAAGCTCGTGCGCTGATGACGCGCATCGCGATCACGGGCCTCGGCGCCGTCTCCCCACTGGGGCTGACTGCCCCGTCGACCTGGCGCGCTGCGGTCGCCGGTGAGAGCGGCATCGACTGGATCAGCGCCTTCGACACCGAGGGCCTGCCGATCAGGATCGCGGCGGAGATCAAGGGCTTCGACCCCTCGTCCGTCGCCTCGCCGAAGGAGGCCCGCAAGCTCGAGCGCTTCGTGCTCATCTCGCTCTCCGCCGCGAAGGAGGCTCTCGACGACTCCGGCCTCGCCGGCTTCGACCCCTCGCGAGTCGGGATCATCTGGGGCTCCGCGATCGGTGGGGTCACGAGGATCGTCGAGGAGGCCTACACGCTGCGCGACCGCGGGCCCGACCGCGTGACGCCGAACTTCCTGCCGAGCGTCCTCGTCGACACGGCCTCGGGTCAGCTCGCGATCTCGCTCGGCATCACCGGCCTGAACTACGCGATCGTCTCCGCCTGCGCGACCGGCTCCCACGCGATCGGCGAGGCGGCCGAGGTGATCAAGCGCGGCGACGCCGACGCCGTCATCGCCGGCGGCGTCGAGGCCTGCGTCCATCCCCTGATCCTCGCCGGCTTCACCACGATGCGAGGACTCGCCGCAGAGGACGAGTACCCACCGCGCGCCTCACGTCCCTTCGACGCGACGCGCGCCGGCTTCGTGATCGGGGAAGGGGCCGGTGCCGTCCTCCTCGAGCGCTGGGACCAGGCCGAGGCGCGAGGCGCCGAGATCTACGCCGAGGTGCTCGGCTACGGCGGCTCGAACGACGCCCACCATCTCGCCCAGCCGGAGCCGGAGGCGCTCGGGGTCGCCGCGATGATGCGGCGCGCGCTCGAGCGCGCGAACGTGGAGCCGGAGCGGGTCGGGTACATCAACGCGCACGGCACCTCCACCCCACTCGGCGACCTCGCCGAGACCCGGGCGATCAAGGCGGTGTTCGGCGACCATGCCTACAAGCTCGCGGTCAGCTCCACCAAGTCGATGATGGGCCACACGTTCGGCGCCGCCGGCGCGATCGAGGCGATCATGTGCGTGCTGGCCCTTCGCGACGGGATCCTCCCGCCGACGATCAACTATCGCACCCCGGACCCCGAGTGCGACCTCGACTACGTGCCGAACGAGGCGCGAGAGGTGCAGGCCGACGTGGCCCTCTCGAACGCGATGGGCCTCGGCGGTCACAACGGCTGCGTCCTCTTCGGCCGCGCCTAGCTACGGCTTCCTGCCGCTCACGGCCAGCCCGACGCCGAGCCCGACCAGCACGACTCCGCCGGCGCCGCCGATCGCCTCGAGCCGCTTCGGCGAAGCCGCCAATCGCTCGCGGGCCGTCCCGGCGACGAGCGCCCAGATCCCGTCGAGGACGAGGGCGATGGCCACGAACACGACGCCGAGCAGGAGCATCTGGAGCGGCACGTGGCCGAGCGACGGATCCGTGAACTGCGGCAGGATCGCAGCGAAGAACACCGCCGCCTTGGGGTTCGTCACGCCCACGACGAAACCCTCGCGCAGGATCCGGCGGTCGCTCTTCGGCGTGACGGGCGCGCCGAGCGCGAGGGCGAGCGACCGGCGGCGCTGGAACGTCCGCACGCCCAGATAGACGAGGTAGGCGGCACCGACGAGCTTGACCGTGTTGTAGACAGCCGCGGAGCGCTGGACGACGACGCCCACCCCGAGCGCGACTGCCGCGACCTGGACGTAGACGCCGGCGCAGTTGCCGAGCACGGTGGCGAGCGCCGCCCGGCGCCCGAGCACGACCCCTCGGGTGATCACGAAGAGGACGCTCGGCCCGGGGATCACGATGATCACGAAGGAGGCGAGCGCGAACGCGGCGAGGTTCGAGGCGGAGACCACGGAGCGATCCCCTACTGGCAGACCGTCATCGCGGGGGTCACGAGCGCGAACCCGTACACGACGCCGGCCGAGCTGTAGACCGCCGTCACGACATCGCCGCGCTTGATCGTCATCGCATCGAACCCGATGCAGCGGGTCGTCCCGGGGCTCGGGAAGAAGCGGTAGACGTTCGGAGATCGGATCGCCGATGTACAGCCCCTTGTTCGTGCGCCAGCCGGCCGGCGAGCCGAGCGTGAACACGGCGACGACCTTGCCCTGCTGAAACCGTGCGGCCGTGCCGAGCGGCTCACCGCTCTGATACTCGTAGAGCCAGGTCGGGTCGGTGCAGTACCGGCACGTGACGAAGTTCGTGGCCCCAGACCTGTCGGACGTGCTGCTCCGAGTCGCCGATCTTGATGCCGGCGAGGCTGACGCCTGGGATGACGACGCCCTTCATCGGAAGGTGCCCGCCGGTGGCGTGAGCGTGCGAATGCGAGAAGAGCGCAAGCGCGAGTGAGAGTACGAAGGCGACCATGTCCGGGGGTGGAGCTCGACCTGCTCGAAGACGCCTTCCTGCCGATCCGCACTCGGGGTGCCCACCGAGCCAGCTCGGGAAGTCGTGCTCGCAAGGAGGCTACCAGGGTGCAGACCGGAGCCGTACTCTTCACGCGGTGACGGAAGAGCCCAGAATCGTAGTGACGGTGCGGCTTCCCGAGGTAGCAGCCGACCTGCTCAGGGACGCCTCCGCGGCCTGGTTCACGCCCCACGAACGGGCGCTTTCACCGGCCGAGCTGTACGCCGCCTCGGCGGGCGCGGACGGCGTCGTCGTGTCGCTCGCCGACCGGATCGACGACCCGTTCCTCGACGCCGCGGGGCCGCAGCTCCGGGTCGTCGCGAACGTCGGCGTCGGCTACGACAACGTCGACGTCCCGGCCTGCGCGGCACGCGGTGTCGTCGTGACGAACACGCCGGGCGTGCTCACCGACGCGACTGCCGACCTCGCCTTCGCGCTCGTCCTCATGACGACGCGGCGGCTCGGCGAGGCCGAGCGCTTCATCCGGTCGCGACGGCCCTGGGCGTTCGGCCTCGACTTCATGCTCGGGACCGGGATCACCGGGAAGACGCTCGGCATCGTGGGGCTCGGGCAGATCGGGGCGGCTGTCGCCCGGCGGGCCAGAGCTGCGGGGATGGACGATCGCCTACACCGCCAGGAATCGCGCCGCGCCGGAGCTCGAGACTGAGCTCGCAGCCCGCTTCCTGCCGCTCGACGAGCTGCTGGCGACGGCGGACGTCGTCTCCCTTCACGCGCCGCTCACCGAGCAGACCCGCGGCCTGATCGACGCGGCGGCGCTCGCCCGGATGAAGCCGACGGCGTTCCTCGTGAACACCTCCCGCGGCGCGGTGATCGACGAGGCGGCCCTCGTGGACGCGCTCGCGAACGGGACGATCGCCGGCGCCGGTCTCGACGTCTACGAGCGCGAGCCTGAGCTCCACCCGGGGCTCCTCGAGCTCGAGAACGTCGTGCTGCTGCCGCATCTCGGCTCGGCGACCGTCGAGACGCGAACGGCGATGGCGGTTCTCGCCGTGCGTAACGTCCTCGCCGTCACTCACCGTGAAGAGGCGCTGACGCCCGTGTCCCAGGGCTCAGACGCCGGTCGAAGTAGCGGGGGCAGGATTTGAACCTGCGACCTCCGGGTTATGAGCCCGGCGAGCTACCTGGCTGCTCCACCCCGCGTCGCTGCAGCAATGGTACCACCCTCGGGACGTTCGGCAGGACCGCCAGACCGAAGCCCACGGCCATCGCGAGCACGCCGGCGAGGGCGTCGAGCACGAAGTGGTTCCCGGTCGCGAGGATCGTGAGGATCACCGCCAGCGGATAGAGCGGCGCGAGCACGCGGACAACCGCCGGCCGGGCGTAGAGGACGACGCCGGCCGCGACGCCGATCGCCCAGCCGGCGTGGAGGGAGGGCACCGCGGCGACCGGATCGGTGAGGCCGCGGGTGCCGGGCGAGCCGATGTCGATGTCGCTGAAGCGGCGGAGGGTGTCGACGACGCCGAGGCCCGCGACCCGCGGCGGCGCCGCCGGAAACCGCCACGCCACGAGCAGCGCGAGCGTGGTCGCTGCGAGGAATGCGTTCCGGAAGAGAAGAAAACCGGAGCGGCTCCTGCGATAGAGCCAGACGAAGAAGAGCCCCGTGAGGAGGAAGTGCCCGCCGAGGTAGAACGCGTTCAACACGAGTACGAGCATGGGCATCCGCAGGATCGCGTCCTGGACCGGAGCTTCCCAGGCGAGGCCGGTGTCACGCTCCCACGCGGCGATCCGCCGCGCGTTGTCGACCGCGAGCGGCCAGTCGGGGTGGAGCGCGAGCCGGGCAGCCTCGTAGCCGATCACGGCAGCCACGAGGACGGAGAGCTGGACGAGCGCGTCACGACGGGCGAGCGGCCGTTCCACGTAAAGAGGGTACTTGCCTAGGATCCTGGGATGCATCACGCCGTCGGCATCTCGTTCCTCGTGTTCGTGGTCGCGATCCTCGCGGGGCTCCTGGCTGCCGGCCTCCGCGGGCTCGCCGCCTGGCGCGCGCTCAAGAGCTTCAAGAGCACTACTGCCGACGCCATGCTCGAGACCGCTGTGCTGATCGAGCGGCTCGAGGCCCGCACGGCCGGATCGGCCGGTCGCGCCGGCTCGGATCGCCCAGGCCCAGGCCGAGCTGCAGAGGTCGCTGGCCGAGGCCGCTGTCATCGGCGCTGCTGCCGGTGAGGTCTGGGATCTCGTCGAGCGCACACGCCGGCTCGTCCCTCGCTGAACCGCCAACCCGTTTCAGGAATATTGTTGCGCGCTCAACGTTTGATGTATATAGTTGCGTAGTCAAACAGATTTGGAGGCTATTTCGAGATGAGCATCACAGAGCAGCAGACAGCGATTCCGACGGGCACGTACAACGCCGACCGCGTCCATTCCTCGGTCGCCTTCGCCGTCGAGTACATGGGGATCGGCGAGTTCGGCGGAACCGTCAGCGACTTCGAGGCCACGCTCGAGGACGGGCGGCTTTCCGGCTCGGCCCGCATCGAGAGCCTCGTGACGAAGGACGAGAACCTGTACGGCCACCTGATGTCGCCCGAGTTCTTCGACGCGGAGCGCCATCCGGTCGTCTCCTTCTCGACGGAGGCGGCGTCCGTGACCGGCTCGAGCGTCGAGCTCGTGGGCGAGATCACGATCAAGGGCATCACCCGCCCCGCCACGCTGACCGGCACGATCGTCGGCCCGACGGCCGACCCGTACGGCAACGAGCGCTACGGGCTCAAGCTCGAGACCACGATCGACCGCACCGCGTTCGGGATCACCTGGAACAACGACATGCCGAACGGCACGAAGGCCCTCTCCGACGAGGTCACCCTCAAGGCCGACCTCTCGCTGGTGAAGGCGGCGTAACCATGCGGATCCTCGCCATCTCCGGCAGCCTCCGGCGCGACTCGCAGAACACCTCCCTCCTGCGGGCCGCCGGGGAGCTGCATCTCGCCGCTCGACACGTTCGAGCTCTGGGACGGGCTGCGCGAGGTGCCGCCCTACGATCAGGACGACGACGTCGAGCCCGCCCCTCCGGCCGTGGCAGCGCTCCGCGCCGCGGTCGCCTCGGCGGACGTCGTCCTGATCGCCACCCCCGAGTACAACTCCTCGATTCCGGGTTCGCTCAAGAACGCGCTCGACTGGGCCTCGCGTCCGGTCGCGACGAACGTGTTCCGGTCGAAGCCGGTAGCGGTGATCGGCTCGAGCGCCGGCGTCTTCGGCGCGGTCTGGGCACAGGCCGAGCTGCGCAAGGTGCTCGCGGCGATGGGCGCCAGGGTCGCCGAGGTCGAGCTCGCCGTCGGCCGGGCCCAGGAGAAGTTCGACGACGAGGGGCAGCTGGTGGACGACGAGGTACGCGGGGAGCTGCGCGACGTGCTCGCGACGCTGACCGCGGAGGCACAGCCGGCGCTCATCGCCGCCTGAGAGCCGGGCTCAGTCGGGCCCGGCCGCATCGTCCGGAGGCTCGTCCTCCTGGAGTCGGCGCCGAACCGACGAGCGCGACAGCACACCGACGAGCCTCCCGTCCCGGTCGACGACGGGCACCCGCTCGAAGTCGTTCTCCTCGAGGAAGAGGAACGCCTCGGCAAGAGGCGTGTCGGAGACGATGGTCGCATTCGGCGGCTCGGCGATGGTCCTCAGGGTGGTCGTGCGCGGATCGAGTCCGCGCGCGACCACCTCCCGGACGAGCGTCTTGCGGGTGATCACGCCGACGAGCTCCCCGTCCTCGACGACGAGGACGGCGCGCACCTCGGGCCGCATGAGCGCCTCACCGGCGAGCTGCGCGCTCGCCCCGGCCTCGAACTGGTGCGGGTTCGGCACCATCGCGTCGCGAACCCGCGACGGCTCGGCGCTCACGGGTAGATCCCCCGTGCCTCGAGCGCCGCGGCGACGTCGCGAATCCCCGCGATCAAGCGCGGCGTTTCGAAGCGAGATCCCGTCCGCTTCCGCGAGAGCCCACACCCGGTCGAAGGCGTCGCCGAGCTTGTCGGCGAGCCGCCGCCGGATCTCGTCACGATCCCAGAACAGCCTGCTCAGGTCCTGCACCCACTCGAAGTACGAGACCGTGACACCGCCGGCGTTCGTGAGGACGTCGGGAAGCACGGGGATCCCGCGCGCCGCGAGGATCTCGTCGCCCGAGATCGACGTCGGCCCGTTCGCGCCTTCCGCGACGAGCCTGCAGCGGAGGTTCGCGGCGTTCGCACGGCCGACCTGATCCTCGCGCGCGGCGAGGACGAGAACGTCGCAGGGAAGCTCGAGCAGCTCCTCGTTCGAGAGCCGCTCGGCGGCGAACCCCTCGAGGGAGCCGCGCTCGCGCGCGTACTCGTGCAGAGTCGGGACGTCCAGGCCGTCCGCGTCCCATAGGCCGCCTGAGACATCGCCGATCCCGATCACCCTGGCGCCCTTCTCGTAGAGCTCGGTCGCGGCGACGCCGCCGACGTTCCCGAAGCCCTGCACGACGAACGTCAGGTCGCGAAGGTCCCAGCCAAGCCGCCCGCAGGCGCGCTCGATGACCATGACGACGCCGGCGCCCGTCGCCTCGTTGCGGAACACCGACCCGCCGATCGAGACTGGCTTGCCCGTCACGATCTCCGGCACGGCGTGACCTTTCTGCATCGAGTAGGTGTCCATCATCCACGCCATCGTCTGCTCGTTGGTGGCGATATCAGGCGCGGGGATGTCGATTCCCGGGCCGATGAACGGGGCGAGGTCGGTGGTGAAGCGCCTGGTGAGCCGGGAGAGCTCGTCGTGCGACAGCTCACGCGGCTCGCAGCGGACGCCGCCCTTCGCACCGCCGTACGGAAGGCGCAGCAGCGCGCACTTCCAGGTCATCCACATCGCGAGCGCGGCGCACTCCCCGAGGTTGACGCCCGGGTCGTAGCGGATCCCGCCCTTCGTCGGCCCGAGTACCGACGAGTGCCGCACCCGGTAGGCGGGGAAGGAGCGAACCTCGCCGTCGTCCATGCGGACGGGCAGGGTCAGGATGACGGCACGCTCGGGATAGCGCAGGCGCTCGGCAACGCGGTCGGAGATGCCTGCGAGCGGGATCGCCTGCTCGAGCTGCGTCGAGGCCTGGCGGAACAGCGGCGTTTCCCACTCGAGCGACGTCTCGGTGTGCGTGACCCCGGTCACAAGCGGACTGTACTGCCCGCGCTCGAGCGCGTGAAGGGATGCCGGGGGAGGGTCTCGAACCCCCATGCCCGCATGGGGCACCCGGTTTTAAGCCGGGCGCGTCTACCAGTTCCGCCACCCCGGCAGGGTGGAATCTCAGGCTACCGCCTGTGCCGCACCGAAGAACGCAGCAACGCCCGCCCTGTCGTCGACGATCGGGCAGCGCGGAAGAGCGGCGAGGAACGCCCGCCCGTAGGGCTTCGTGCGCAGACGGGGATCGAGGATCGCGACGACGCCCTGGTCCTCGTGGCTGCGGATCAGGCGGCCGAACCCCTGTCGCAGCTGCAGGATCGCCGTCGGCAGAGCGAAGTCGCGGAACCAGTCACCCCCGGAGGCCTCGACGGCCTCACATCGCGCCTCGTGGAGCGGGTCGCCCGGTGCCGAGAACGGCAGCTTGTCGATCACGAGCAGCGAGAGCGACTCTCCGGGGATGTCGACGCCCTGCCAGAACGTCGAGGTCGCGAGCAGAACCGAGTCGACCTCGTCCCGGAAACGCGCGAGCAGCCGTTCACGCGGCGCCTCGCCCTGAACGAGCACCTCGTACGGGACTCGACCCGCGATCCTGGCGCGGAGCGCGTCGAGCGCGCGGTAGCTCGACGTGAGCACGAGAGCACGCCCGCGGGAAAGCGCGAGCAGCTCCAGCACCTCGTCGCCGACCCGCTCGGTGAAGCCGTCGGCGCGAGGGTCGGGCATCGCTCTCGGAACGTAGAGAAGGGCCTGCGCGCGAAAGTCGAACGGCGACCCGACGACGAGCTCGCGAGCATTGTCGAGCCCGAGACGGCGGCGGACGAACCTCGCATCCTCCCCGGTGGTCAGCGTCGCAGAGACGAGGATTGCGGTGGGACCGCCCTCCCAGAGCCGGTCGCGGAGCTCGCCCGAGACGTCCACGGGCGCCCAGGCGACCGTCTCGGGCTCGGACCACACGACCCGCTCGAGACCCGCCGGCTCGAGGCAGGCCTCCACCTGTGCCGCGGTCGCGAGGGCACGACGAGCGAGCTGGTCGAGCCCCTCGGCCCTGCCGTCGAGCTCCCCCGCGAGCGCGGCCAGGGCGTCGACGAGGACGAGCGCCGACTCGACGGGGATCTCGCGCAGCCTGCGCCTCCCGGCCGGCGGCGACACCGCCCGGAGGAGGCGCTCGCCGGCCTGCTCGACCCGGTCGAGGGCACGAGCGGGGACGGTCTCGTCGGCTTCGCGGCAGGCACGTTCGGTGTCGGCCGCGAGGCGGCGTAGGGCCGCCCGCGAGACCCGCCCGCCGAGCCAGGTCGCGGCGGTCTCCTCGAGGCGGTGGGCCTCGTCGAAGATCACGGCGTCGTGCTCGGGGAGGACGCCCCCTCCCGCGGCGATGTCTGCGAAGTACAGCGCGTGGTTCGCGATCACGAGGTCGGCCTCTGCGGCCCGCCCGCGGGCGGCCTCGGCGAAGCAGGTGCTGAGAAGCGGGCAGCGCCGCCCGGCACAGCGGTCGGCTCCGACGGAGAGCTCGGCCCACAGCGCCTCGGACGGCTCGAACGGGAGCTCGGCGCGGTCGCCCGTCTCCGTCTCCCGGACCCACGGCTGCAGCTCCTCCCAGGCGGCCTCGTCGCCAGGAGCGCGCAGGAGCATCGGCCCGAAGCTCTGGAGGCGGGAGCGGCAGAGGTAGTTCTGGCGTCCCTTGAGCACCGCGACGTCGACCTCGCGGCCGAGCGCCGCGGCCGCCGCGGGGACGTCCTTGGAGAGCAGCTGCTCCTGGAGTGCCTTGGTCGCCGTGGCGACGACGACCACCTGGCCGGACTCGAGGGCCGGGATCAGGTAGGCGAGGCTCTTGCCGGTTCCCGTGCCCGCCTCCGC
>CAVTYN010000004.1:0-386379 GCA_963738895.1 uncultured Actinomycetota bacterium | reverse complement strand
GGGTGCTGCCCACAGGCAGGCCGGCGCCATGTGGTCGAAACGAGGTCGCTCCGAGCGGGCGCTCCCTCTCCTTTCGAGGGATGATCTATTTCGGGTCTCGCGCCCGCGCTCGAACCATCGAGTCATATTCGAGCGGCGACCGTACCACTCGCCATTCACGTTTCAGGCGAGGCGGAGTGAGTGGATGCCTTCCGGTAGGACGGCGCACAGTTCTGTGGCCATAGCGCGTTGAGTCCTGCGGCCGGGTGCGATTTGCGTGTACTTTGCGAAGACGATCGATGCTGACCCGGGTGTAGCGCTGAGTCGTCTCGAAGCGTGCGTGACCGAGCATCTCTGCGACGTACCGGATATCAGCTCCTCCTTCGAGCATGAGGGTGGCAACCGAGTGGCGGAGGAGGTGACAGCTGCCCTTCTTGTCGATTCCGGCCACGGCGAGATACCGGCGGACCCGTCGCGAGAGCCAGTCAGCACAGATTGGGGTGCCGACGGGGAGACGAACAGTTGCCGGACCTGGTCGTCCTGGGCTAGGCGGGGGCGGGCAGCTCGAGGTAGAGCGGAGCCAGAAGAGCGCACGTTCCCCGATCGGGAAGTAACGGTCCTTGGCGCCCTTGCCACTGCGGACGAAAACGGTGCCGCGATCGAAGTCGACGTCCTTCATCCTGAGCTCGATGAGCTCCGCTCGTCGTCATGAGCAGGAGTAGAAGACCTCGAGGACGGCACGATCGCGGAGGCCGAGTGGCCTCGCGATATCCGGCGCAGCCAAGAGCAGGTTCATCTCGGCGGTACTGAGCGTTGCCTCGGGCAGTCGGCGGTCGGGCCTGGGCATGAGCAAGTCCCGCCGGGTTCACCGATGAGCCGACCTGACCGCCGAAGCCAGGTGAAGAAGTGCGTGACCGGAACGAGCCGCTGAGCCTGGGTGGCGGCGGCGAGCGGCTCACCGGCGCGCTTGCGATGCTCGAAGAGATCCCGCTGATAGGACTGAAGAGCTCAAACGTGACAGCCGCGGATGTGTCGATGCCACAGTTGTGACAGAACTCGACGAAGTAAGCCAGGTAGCGGATGCGACACCTGACGGTGGTTGCGGCGTAGTTGTGAACCTCGAGCCAAGGATGCTGCTCGGCAGTTTCGGCCTCGATAGCGGTCATCGGATCTCCTCTCCGAGACGGCCATAAAGGGATGAGAGGTAAGCGGCCGCCTCAGGAGAAGCCAAGCCGATTCAGGGCGTCTCAGTCAGGGGCCAACCTGAGTTGGCAGCCACTACGACCCGGAGACCGGGCAGTTTCTGAGCGTCGATCCGCTGGTCGACGAAACCGCTGCGCCATACGGATATGTTGAGGGTGATCCTGTGAATCAGTTTGACCCGCTTGGTCTCTGTAACTGGGACGACCCCGGATGCATAGCGAGTGGCGCTGTCCATTACGGCGAGGGCAAGCTCACGGTGGCTGGCGGCAAGGCTGCCTCCCTGGCGATCTCTGTGGGTGGGCAAGCCGTCGCGGTCAAGAACACCGTTGTGCGATCCGCGCCCTGGCCTTTTGTCTCGAGTGCGACCAAGGTGATCCCCTACGGGGTTCGGCTGGGAATCGGCGCAACGGCCGGCACCGCCGGCCAGCTAATCGCCGACTCGGGCAAGAGCCTCTTCGGCTGATGCCCGCATTGGACGGGTGGTGATAGCGAGCAGTACGGGCGTTATCGGCACCGTCGTTGGCGTCGCCGTGGGCGGAACCTGCGAGACGGGGAGCATCGTCTTCACGGAAGGGGCGACATCCCCTTTGTGTTGTAACCGCGGTATCGTCGCCTCTGGATCCAGCAGCTGGCCTGCTGAATCACTTGTTTCGTCGCCGAAGGTCCAGCGATCGGCTTGGGCTGGATTCCGAGTCCGCCAAGCTATTTGGCTGATAACCACAACCCGAGGAATTACGAATGCAACGTGTAGCAGGAACGATCCTGTTCGGCGGGCTGCTTCTTGGTGCGTTGGCGGCCTTGATCGTCCTCGTTGCGCAGGATCCGGGCCCGCGGACATTGGTCGCAATCCTTTCCCTGAGCCTTGGATTCGGCCTCTCGTTGCTTCTCAGTCGTCCACATATTGCGTCTCACCGAGTCCCTGAGAAGCTGGGAGTTGCTGGAATGGCCGTCCTGATCCTCGTCGTGGTCTCGGCGAACGACGCGCCGGATATCGTTTGGGTCGTCTTTGTTGGTCTCGCCTTAGGTCTTATCGCGCCGACGATCTTGAGGATCCTGAGACGCGAGTGGAGCCGAGACGTAATCGACTCCTCAGCATCTGATCCCAATCGCTGAACCCAGATCGCTGATTTTTCCGTCAGCCTGCCGAATCGACCTGCTCGGGTCGTAGTAGCCGCCGAACACGCAACGCGGAAACGAGACTTCGGGCGCGAGGGTCCAACGAGACGCGCCCAATCGACTGTCCAAACCCAGAAGACGAAGGACCGAACGGCCGACGAGAGTGTCGACTGCTGGACGAAAATCAGCCGCTCCCGGAAGACCTGCGATACGGCTGCTCGCCGACACAGGCCGACCGTAAGCGGGGTAACCCCGTGACGGTCTGTCGTCTGCAGCGTGATTACGTCTGAGGCGGGCGAGCCGCTTGTTTGCGCGGCCGTGGAGCTGATGTAGGCGGATCTGAGCGGGCGAGGGCGGAGCGAATGGTCGAGGGCCACCACTGCGTGCCGCCGTGCGCGGTCGGGGTCCGGTCGGCGTTGAGGCCGGCCGCGATCCGGCGCAGGCTCGCGCCTTCGGCCCGCTCAGTTCGGATTCGTTCGATCACCCCGGCGGGCAGCTGCGGCGGACGACCTCGGGCAGTCGGTGCCGGGCGCGGCTTGGCGGCTCGTCTCCGCTCGGCGAGCAGTCGCTCGAGCTCGTCGACCGGGATCAGCTTGGCGCCCCAGGGCATCTCGACCGTCGCGACGTAGGGCAGGACACGCCGGTTGAAGGTCGAGCGGCTGAGGCCGAGCGCCTCGGCCGCCTGGCTGCGCGTATAGGCGAGCCGCTCGACGGACGACGCCTGGCGAGTGACCACGCGCTCCGCGGGCCGAGCCGGCTCGACCGGCTGGCGGCGGCGACGGGGCGCGGCGTCTTGGCCTTCCGGCGGCGTGGACGTCGCTTCGCCACCTGAACACCGTACACGAATCATGGACGTTTTGCACCAATGAGTGCATCTGTGTCTCCGCTGCTATCGTCCTTGAGGTTGCTGTACGCGAGGGGCGTGCTTCAGCGCTCGATCCCGCGGACGCGGCCACGGTCGAGGTCGGCGAGGATCCGGAGCTGGCGGAGAGGGATCATGTCCTGCTCGCGGCCGAGGGCGGCGGCCATGCGGGCGAGGTCGCCGATCGATGCGACGAGTGGGCGGAGGCCTCGGCCGAGTGGTTCGCGGCTGGCGGCTCGGCGGAGGTCGTCGTAGCCGCCGCGTGTGCCGGTCGGCTCGGGGACGATCTTGACCTCGCCGCCGCGGGTTCGGAGTTCGATCACCGGCTCGCTGCCGATCGTCGCCGCGTCGAGCGCGATCGGCTTGCCGTCGACGCGCGCTGCGTCGAGGTCGTCGAGGGCGAGCGCGAGTCGCTTGGGGTTGTCGCCGTGAAGCGAGGGCGCGAGGTCGAGTCCGTGCGTGAGCTCCTCCGTGCCCTGGACGACGCGGGCGAAGGCGCCGATCAGGACGTAGGTCACGCCGCGGCCTTCGAGGGCTTCCAGCGTCGCGTACGGGTCGAAGCGCTGCTCGGTCACTCGGGCGGCCGCCGCGGTCGTCCTGGGCCTTCTGGTGCCGCTGCACGCGCCGTTCCGGGGTGAGGCGCGAGTTCTTCTGCAGCCGGTCGACGCCGGCGGGCTCGTACGGGACGAGCTCGAGCGGCAGGTCGAAGCCGCAGGCGCGGACGAGCTCGATCAGCGTCTCGGCGCTCGGGGCGACGGTGCCCTGCTCCCAACGTGCGATCACGCCGCGCTTTCGACCGGAACGCTCGGCGAGCTCCTGCTGGGTCAGCCCGGCGCGCAGGCGAGCTTCGCGGATCACGTCGGCGCTCCTCACGGGGACGATTCTAGTCCGACCATCTTCCGTGCTTTGTCACTGATATGATTCCAAGCTCGCGCGGCGCCATGACGAACGCGAAGGGGGAACGATGGCACGCACCCCGCCGGAGACGACTCCGGACCAACTGAGCCTCGAGGACTGCACGAGACTCACGCAGGCGCCCGAGCTCGGCAGGCCGAATCAACGGGGCCGAGCCGGCGCCGAATCGCCAGCATCACACGGCACAGGAGCTCCTCGAGACGCCGGAGCGCTGCTCACGCGAACGCACCTGCGCGAGCTCGGGCTCGAACGACGCGCCGTCGACGCCGTCTTCCGCATCCTTCCCGTCGTGGCGCTGCCCGGCTACTCGCGTCCGATGATCCGCGCGCAGGAGTACCTGGCGCTCATCGATCGGAGCACCTACAACGGGGACCGGGTCCGTCCGTGACTTCGAGCCGGTGTAGCGTGTTCGCGCTGCGAGTCGTGGAGGGAGGGCGATGGCTAGCGCTTGGGTGGAGTCGCGCAAGACCGGCGCCGGGGCCGTGCGCTACCGGGTTCGGTATCGGGTCGGGGGCGCCGAGAGTCCCGATCCGCTACGCCGGACTGTTCAACACCAAGCGAGAGGCGAAGGCTCGCCAGGCGTGGGTACTCGGCCAGCTCGCGGCGATGCGAGTGCCGGACATGGATCTGCTCGCCGACGAGTCGCGCGCACCGACCCTCCGCGAGGCCGCTGAACGGTGGCTGGCGAGTCGTATCGACGTGGCCGAGAACACGAAGGGCAACTCCGCTCCGCCGTCGCGCGATCGTCCCGCTGATCGGTAACCGCCGAGTCGATTCGATCGAGCCGGCAGACGTCGCCGAGCTCGTCGGCGAGTCTGTGCGAGACGCGCAGGCGCAGAGACCGTCCGAAAGAGTCTGCTGGTGCTCGGGATGATCCTCGACCACGCGGGCGTCACGCCGAACCCGGCGCGGGACAAGACCGCCGTCAAGCTGCCGTTCGAGCGGAAGACCGGAGATCGTCCCTCCGACCGCCGAGCACGTCCGGGCAGTTCACGAGCTGCTGCCGACTCGCTACCGGCTTCCGCTGCTCGTGCTCGACGCGACCGGCATGAGGCTCGGCGAGCTCGAGGGACTCACGTGGGGCGACGTCGACGAGTCACGCAGCCGCTGGCGGGTCTCTCAGGCACGTCAGCAAGACCGGACGAGCCCGCTGGGTGAACGTCGCGCCGGTCGTCTTCGACGCCGTCATGGCGCTCGTGCCGCGCGACGACCGAACGCCCGACCGGCCTGTCTTTCAGGGCTTCGGCGGCGATCGTTTCCGAACGGCGGTCACCCGGGCATGCACGGCGGCCGGGGTGCCGGCGTTCAGCCCCCACGACCTCCGCCACCGTCGCATCAGCCTCCTTCACCTCGGCGGCGTGCCGTGGGCGCGGATCGGGGAACACGTCGGCCAGCGGAACCTGGCCGTGACGGCGAACACCTACAGCCACGTGCTCGCCGACGAGGCCGAGCTCGACTACGCCGAGCTGCTCGCGTAGGGGCGCTTGTGACGTCCGGTTAGGACGCTCACGAAGAGATGGCCAGACCGTTGTAGCGGTCACGCGCCCGGCTCGAGCCGTCGAATGGTGGGCACGCGGTCGATGTCGCGGTCGAACGAGGCGACCACCCCGACCCCGGACAGTTCAGCGCTCGCCGCCAGGTAGGACTCCGCGAAGTGGATCCGGTACTGCTCGTAGATCTCGAGTGTCCGTAGGAGGAGGGCTTCGTCGGCGACGACCACCGCCGGGAAGCCGACGACGGCCCGCATCAGTTCCGCGACGCGCACCCGCTCGACCTCGTAGACAGACTCGAGGACGTAGACGACCTCCGCCACGACCAGGTCAGTGAGGATCAGGGTCTCGCCGCCGCGCAAGAACTCGGTCGAGCGGATCGCCTGGTCGGGCGGATCGCCGGTCAGATGACGGACGAGGACGTTCGAATCGACGAACGCGTTCAACCGCGAAGCTGGCCCGCCCACGCGCGCCTGCGGATCTCGTCCCACTGAAGTCCGCGGACCTCCGGTGGCACCGGGACGGTTCCCGCGAGCTCGAGCAGATCAGGCGTTCGCGCAAGAACGGCCCTTCCCCCTTCGATCACACGGAAGACGACCTGATCGCCCTCGGTCAGGTTGAGCGCATCACGGACAGACTTGGGGATCGTGACCTGGCCCTTGGAGGTCAGGCGTGCGGCGATGTCCATATGCTCTCCTTACTCTCGCTCCATAGTAAGGATAGCGGAACACGGATGCTCCAGCTTGGGGACGCTGGGTGAGCCGAACTGATCCAAAAAACAGCCAGACGCGACCGGAAGCGCTCATACGATGCTCCCACCCGTGCTCCCACGCTCACGAAAAAAACTCGATTAGCAGGCAGGTTCGAATCCCGTTGGGGTACTGCGACCCGCATGGCTCGGCGAAGATCGCTCAACCATGCGAGTCGGGTGGGACGGGGAGGACGCCGAAGCACGCGTGGTTCCCCCACCGGCCCCCCCACGGGATTCGGCATCGGTCGAGTGAGATCCTCGGCGTCTTGAAGGCAAGCTCGCGGAGGCCGTCTTGGTCGGCCCATCGAGCTCGAGCTCGAGCCATCCCCGTGAGACGTGCCCTCACACGACTTGAGGGCGGCCCGAAGGCCGCCCTCAAGAGACGTAGTTGCCGTGGTTCTTGACGTTGCTCGTTGACGTCTAGCTGTTCGTGAAGCTGATAGTCCACTTCAGGTCGTGCGAGTCGTGGCCGAGGCCGAATCCCTGGAGCGTGCCGATGTAGTTCCAGGTGTAGCCGGGATCGTTGGCGTCGGCCGGGTACTGCCCGGAGATGGTGATGAAGTTGCCGATGAGGATGCCCTGGATGGTCTCGCCGGGGACGATGTCGCCGGGGGCGGCGACGCCTGTGAACGTGTGGGTGATCGGGTTGGTCGTGATCGTGTAGGTGTGGTTGTAGGTGGTGCCGTTGTAGAGGGTCGCGGCCGCGAGTGTCGAGGTGACGGGCTGCGGCGGCGTGTAGCCGAAGATGCCAGCCGAGGCGAATGACGCGATGGACATGGATGCAACTGCTGCGATGGCAGCGGCGAGGATGATCTTCTTCAAGGGTGTTCCCTCCTAAATCGTTCGAGTTGATGAAGGCCGCTAGGTTTGAGTCCGACGTTCACGTCGGGGTCTTGGGCTCTCTGTCTTCCAAGGTACGGCCGGCGTGGGTGTCCTGATAGGACACGATCGGGTCATTCCACCGGGTACCTGCCGTCAGGGATCGCCGCTTGGCCAGCGGCTTTCTACCTCGACTGAAGACGGCTCACTTAACAGTGATGTATCTCAGCATCCGCTCCGCGCTCTTACTTGGTGGCAGGACTCAGTCACTGATGTGAAGGGAGAACTCTCATGTCACACACAGCAGGCGGGATTTCGTCGGTCTTGTCCGGTCGACGGTTGGTCCTGCCTCTCTGCCTCATCGTCGTCGCTTTCGCGATGGCGTCGATGTGGGGAGTGCAACGAGCGTTCGCCGAGGACGGCAGCAGCGGAGGAGACGAAGGAATCACAATCGACTGCCCGCTAGGTGACGGCTACAAGGACCCTGGCACGATGATCAGCCTCCCGGCAGCTGGAGGTGGAGCGCTGCCGCCGGTCACATACGTCTGCGGCGACGACGGGAAGTGGCACAAGACCGCGGCCATCGTCAGGCCTCCGAGCACCGGAACGAATCTTCCGGTCGTCAAGATTGGGAGCGCTCTGAGCGCCAAGTGACGACCGGGCTGCTCTGAAGTGCAACAACGGCAGGGGGCAAACAGCCTCCTGCCGTTGTGAGCCGGGTGCGGGCGGCTTCGCGACGTCTACGCCGACCGGGCGGATGCCGTGCCTGCCACCCCGAGTCCACTCGGAACCTAGAGGCAGAACCCGTCGGCCGCTAGTGGCTCTTTCGGACCTATCCCGTTCTCTTCCTCCGCTCTTTCTTCCTTCGCTCCGGCATACCGCGTCGCGCCGCGACCTTGAGCGCGCCATCGAAGAGAACGGTCGTCACGCGCGGGAGAAGAAGGGCGAGGGGAAGCGCCAGCCTTATCGCCTCGGCCTTCTTTCGTGGCTTCTTCATGTGCAGGTCGTCCATCCCGGGGACCAGTGTGCCGCACCCCCGCGCGCTACGCGCCCGCGATGAGATCGGCAAGGCGCAGCTAGCCTGAGGCGATGCTTCGTGCTTCGCCGGTGCGCGCGTACCGGCTCGAGCGGAACACGCTTGCCGCGGTTGCGGTCGCGGTCGGGCTCGGCGTTCTCGCCGCCGAAGGGTCGGCCGCATCATCGGGGTCAGCGGTGCGCATCGTCCGTGTCGGCCAGTTTCAGAGCCCGGTCTACGCGACCGCACCGAGCTCACAGCCCGGTCGGCTCTACGTCGTCGAGCAGGAAGGCAAGGTGATCCTGCTCGACGACGGCAGACCGCGAGCTGCGCCGTTTCTCGACATCAGCTCGATCGTGAAGAGCGGCGGCGAGCAGGGCCTGCTGTCGATGGCGTTCGACCCGGGCTATGCGCGGAACCATCTCTTCTACGTCGACTACACCGATCTCGACGGCAATATCCGCGTCGTGCGCTACCGCTCGAACGGCAGCGCGGCGATTCCCTCCTCGGCGAAGAGGCTCTTGTTCGTGAAGGACGTGGCGCCCAATCACAACGGCGGCCAGTTGCAGTCCGGCCCCGACGGCAGGCTCTACTGGGGCAACGGCGACGGCGGCGACGAGGACGACCCCTTCGGATTCGGCCAGGATCTGACGCGGCCCTTCTCCAAGATCGAGAGCCTGGACGTGCGGGACCTGCAGGCGAAGTGGAAGATCGTCGCCTACGGACTTCGCAATCCCTGGCGCTTCTCGTTCGACTCCGCAACCGGTGCCCTCTACATCGGCGATGTCGGACAGAATGCATGGGAGGAGATCGACTACCTGCCGCGCATCCCCGCGGGTCTCGTGAACTTCGGCTGGAGCCATTTCGAAGGCCTGCATGTCTTCCATCCGAACACGCCGCTGCGTTCGGCAGGCACGTACGTCCCCCCGATCCTCGAGTACCCCCACAGCCAGGGCTGCTCGGTGACCGGCGGGTATGTCTACCGCGGCCGCGCGATCCCGACCGAGGTCGGGCGGTACCTCTACGGCGACTACTGCACGGGGACCATCTGGAGCCTCGAGGTCGAGAACGGGCGCGCGACGCACCTTCGCCGGGAGCCGTTCAAAGTTCAGGGCCTCTCGTCCTTCGGAGTGGACAGCCGGGGCAACCTGTACCTCATGTCCGTCACGACGGGCAGCCTCTTCCGCCTCGCTCCGGCGGCCTGAGTCGAGGGCTTCCCGGCTTCACCCGCCGGGATCACCGGTGGCGACGCCGGCGTCCATGGCGAGAGGCGTCCCCGGGCATGCTCCCCACAGGCCCTTGCCCCCGGCGCGAGCGGCCTCTGCGTCCTGCATCAGCTCGCTCGCGTACTTCCCTCGAACTCCGTCGAAGAAGTAAGGCGCTGCAGCCCCGTCGGCAACGAGCCGGAGGTTGACGTTCAGGCCGTCCTGCCGCACGACGTAGCGAAGCAACCTCCCGTACACGTCGGTCGAGGCCGTGGCCCGATCCGACACGAGGCGGACGAGCGTCCCGCGATGGAGGAGCTCCTTCGTCTCAGCGCTCGCCTGCTCGCCGAAGCATTCCGGGTGAAAGTACACCTCGGGCGTGTCGATCTGGACCAGGCGGACCGTGACATCTCCCCGCAAGACGATCGTGTCGCCGTCGGCGACGTGATCGACCGCCTCCCACCCTGGCGGCGGCGCCGGGACCTCCGAGCGAACGTGCAGCCATACGCCCACGGCGATGACTGCGACTACGACGCCGAAGAGGGCTCCACGGGTGCGCCGCCTCATGACCCGAGGGTAGGCCCGCTCGCGCGCACCCGAAAGTCGCTCTTGGAGACGCGGCACTCAGGGTCACGACACCTTCGTCCACCTCGCAGTCTGCATATGTCTGACTAAGATCAGAGAAATGGACGAAGCGGTGCTTCAGGTCCGCAGCTTCAACCGGCTCGTCACCGAACGGGTCGGTGCCCTCGAAGACCGTTACCTCTCGCTCGGCAGGCCGCTCGGCGAGGCGCGTGTCCTCTGGGAGATCGGCCCGGACGGGTGCGACGTCCGCGCGCTCCGCCACCGGCTCGGCCTGGACTCTGGCTACACGAGCCGCATCCTCCGGTCACTCGAAGCCGCCGGCCTCGTGAGCGTCGAGCCGAGCGACTCGGACGGACGTGTGCGCACGGCCCGGCTCACTGACGAGGGAGTGCAGCACCGCAACCTGCTCGATGAGGGGAGCAACGCTCTCGCTCTCTCCTTGCTCGAGCCCCTCGGCACCGCGAACCGCGTGCGGCTCGTCGCGGCGATGGCCGAGGTGGAGCGACTCCTGACCGCCGGGCTCGTCGAGATCGACGACGCCGACCCGGCCGGGCCCGACGGCCGCTTCTGCCTCGAGTCGTATTTCGCCGAGCTCGGCCGGCGGTTCGAGACGGGATTCGACCTGGCCCGCAGCCACGCAGGCGAAGACGACGACCTGCATCCGCCGCGGGACGTCTTCCTCGTCGCGCGGCTTCGCAGCGTGCCGGTCGGCTGCGGGGGGCTCAAGCTCAGAGTGGAGGCGCCCGCCGAGCTTCGCCGCATGTGGGTGTCGGACGAGGTTCGCGGGCTGGGGCTCGGGAAGAGGCTCCTCGCCGAGCTCGAGCGACGCGCCGCGGCCGGGGGCGCCGAGTCCGTCAGGCTCGAGACCAACCGTACGCTGACCGAGGCGATCGGCCTCTACCGGGCCTCCGGGTACGAGGAGGTCACTGCGTTCAACGACGAGGCCTATGCGCACCACTGGTTCGAGAAGAAGCTCGGTCAGCGAAGCGAGCGGTAGAAGTACGTCGTCGAGCAGTAGCCGCCCTCCGGCCAGAGCGCGAAATCCGGGACGTCGCCCACCTTCTCCCAGCCGAGGCGGGAGTACAGTCGGTGCGCGTCCCCGTCGGTGACGGCGTCGAGGACGAGGAGCGTCTTCCCGCAGTCGAGAGCCATCCGCTCCGCCGCCCGCATCAGCGTCTCGCCGAGGCCGCGTCGCCGCGCACGGCGGTGAACGAGCATCTTCGACAGGTCGGCCCGGTGCGGCTGGTTGTCGGGCTGCGCCAGGATCAGCTGCACCGTCCCGCAGATCCCCCGGCTGTCCTCTGCCACGAGCAGCGCACGTTCGCCACGTCCGACGGCGCCCGCGACGCTGCTCCAGAACTCGTGCGCCCGCTCGTGCGCGAGCGGCAGCATGAAGCCGACGGACGCCCCGCCCTCGACGCAGTCCACCAGGACCTCGACGAGCCCGTCGACCTCGGCCGGGCCGACGTCATGGAGGCGGCGGATCGAGGGGTCACCGGTCATGGACGCCATAGCATGCCCTCGAGGCGGCCAGGTGTCGAGCGCCCGTCGAGGGGGTATTGGCGGCCTAAGGTAGAGTTCACTCCGAGCGGCTCGACGAGGAGCCGGGTATCCGGCTATGAGGCCCTTTCGGAGGTTCGCTCCGAGGGGCTTTGTCGTTTAAAGGAGGGGGGAGAACATTGGCGGTCTCGCCGATCACCAGGTCAGGCACGAAACGCGCGGACGCGAGGGTGCGCGCGCTGTCGACCGGAGACCGGCGTCCATCTGTCGGTTTCGTCAGCACGTTCCCGCCCACGAAATGTGGGCTGGCGACGTTCACAGCCTCGCTGGCAGGGGCGCTCGCGCCGGCCTGGCGAGCCGGTGTCGTGAGCTGCGTCGAGGAACTCGGCGAGACGGCCTCGTCGCCGGCCGTCGTCTACGAGTGGGTCCGCGGGTCCCTTGCCTCTCTCCACGGCTCTGCGCGGGTGCTCGAGGGCTACGACACGGTGATCGTCCAGCACGAGTTCGGCCTCTTTGGGGGCCGGGACGGCGCGGACATCGTCGACCTCGTCGAGAGGCTCGACTCGCCGGTCGTCATCGTCGTCCTTCACACGGTCCTCGAGACGCCCTCCGCGGCCCAGCGGCGAATCGTCGAGCGTCTGGCCCGCGCGGCAGATCGCGTCGTCGTCCAGAGCGAGGTCGCCCGCAGGCGTCTGCTCGCCGCCCACGACCTCGACGAATCCCGGGTCGCGGTCATCCAGCACGGCGCGCCGGCGAACATCGCCGAGCTGCGCCTCCCAGAGCCGGGCCGCCGGCCGGTGATCTTGACGTGGGGGCTGCTCGGGCCGGGGAAGGGCATCGAGTACGCGATCGAGGCTCTCGCCGAGCTGCGCGATCTCGACCCTGCTCCGCGGTACGTCGTCCTCGGCCAGACCCACCCGAACATCGTGCGGCGCTCCGGCGAGGCCTACCGCGAGTCCCTCCAGTCCCTGGCCGTCGAACGCGGGGTCGAGGCGCTCGTCGAGTTCGACGACGCCTACCGCGACACGGCCGACGTCCTGGCCGAGATCCGCGCCGCCGACGTCGTGCTCCTCCCCTACCTCTCGCGCGACCAGGTCGTCTCGGGCGTGCTCGTCGAGGCGATCGCCTCCGGCAAGCCCGTCGTCTCGACTGCCTTCCCGCACGCGGTCGAGCTGCTCGCGGCCGGTTCGGGCATCGTCGTCCCCCATGAGGAGCCCGCGGCGATCGCCTCGGCCCTGCGGACGCTCCTCACGGATCGCGCTGCAGCCTCGGTCGCCTCGGCGGTCGCGAGGAGGCAGGCGCGCTCGCTGACATGGGAGACGGTCGGCGGTCGGTATGCGGAGCTCGCAAGCGGGGTGAGGCGCTCACGAGCCCTCGCCGGCTAGGCCACCTCGCCGCGATGACCGACGAGGTGGGCCTGTTCGAGCATGCGCGATTCCGTGAGCCGAATCGCGATCACGGCTACTGCACCGATGACAACGCCCGCGCGCTCGCAGTCGTGGTGCGGGCGGGGGAGGACCCGGACGTCTACCTGAGCTTCGTCGAGGGCGCGCAACTGCCTGACGGCCGCTTCCACAACCGTCGCGGGACCGACGGCTCCTGGGCCGACGAGGTCGGCTCCGACGATTCGCAGGGCCGGGCGCTCTTCGGCCTGGGTATCGCCGGCGCGGTGGCCGCCTTCGATCGGGGCGCCGCCGCGTTCACTTCGGCCTGGCCGCGGGCGAATGCCTACGCGGCCATCGGCGCCGCGGAGCTTCTGGCGCAGCACCCGGGCCATCCGCCCGCGCGTGCCCTGCTCGAGCGGACCGCCTCGCGACTCGGGGCCCCCTCGGCCGACCCGGTCTGGCCGTGGCCGGAGGGGCGGCTCGCCTACGACAACGCGCGGCTTCCCGAGGCCCGGATCGCCGCGGGCGTCGCCCTGTGGCGGCCCTCGCTCGTGGAGGAAGGGCTCGACCAGCTGCGGTGGCTCGCACACACGGAGCGTTGCGACGGGCACTTCAGCTTCACCCCGGTGGGCGGCTGGGCGCCGCCCGAGCCGCGGCCGGGATTCGACCAGCAGCCGATCGAGGCCGGAGCGATGGCCGAGGCGTGCGCGCGCGCCTACGACGCCACCGGCGACGAGAGCTTCGCCGAGCTCGCCGTGCTCGCCGCGCGCTGGTTCCTCGGCGAGAACGACGCCGGCGTCACCCTCATCGAGGACGAGTCCGGCGGCTGCTGCGACGGGCTCCACCGCGCCGGGCGAAACGAGAACCAGGGCGCCGAGTCGACGCTCGCCGCGATCGCCGCGTTTCAGGCAGCGGACCGGAGCGCGCGAAGCAGCTCGGGCACCGAGACCGTCGCCGCGCCGACGTTCCGGTCGGCTGCGCCGTAGGTCATGTAGACCGAGCCGTCCGGCCGGGGGATCGCACCCTGCACGAAGACGACCTCGTTCACGTCTCCGCGGCGCTCCCAGTCGAACTCGGGGGACATGATCGGCTCGACGAGCAGCGAGACGACCTTGCCGGTGTCGTGGTCGAGGAGCGCGGCCTTGGTGCTGTAGCGCTCGTGCCCGTCGCGCTCGTGGTAGAGGAGCAGGAGCCCGTCGTCGGTCACGATGGGCGGCGCACCGGCGCCGACTCCGAGCGACGTCTCGAGCGGGCGGATGAGCGTGTGCCGGTCGAGATCGGCCATGTGCTCCTCCCAGTACCCGGCAGGCGGGTCCCAGAGCTGCTCGAGCGAGTCGAACAACGCGATCTGCATGTTCGGGTAGATGCGGTGGATGAGGGCCACGCGGCCGTCACGCAGGTTGAACACGATGCCGTCCTTGTCGGGCTCGCCCGGCGGCCCGATGACCCGGCCGGAGCTCTCGTCGAGCGAGAAGCCGCCGTCGCTGTACTCGAGCCGGTGCACGCCGATCCGCCAGAACTCGTTCGCGTCGGGCGGCGGCAGGTTCGTGTACGTCATCACGTAGTGCCCGTCCTCGCCGTTGTGGACGAGGTGCACGCGGGGGTCCTCCCAGGAGTAGATCCCGTCCGGGTCGGCGGCAGCGAGCACCTTCTGGAACTCGTAGAACCGGCCGTCGGGCGAGGTGAACACGAGGATGTCCGAGACGTAGTCGAGGAAGCGCGCGCCAGTGCCTCCGTTCCGCCGGTAGTGGTCGCGGACGCCGCGGGCGAACAGGTGGAAGCGGCCGTCATGGAACACGGCACCAGCGTTGAAGATCGGTCCGTAGCCGGGGACGGCACCATAGGGGACGATCGGCTCCTCGCCGATGCGCTCGATTGGGATTCCCGCCATCGAAGGCCCGTACCCTAGTGGGCCTTCCCGACGGCGGTCGATAGAGGAAGATGGATGGGCATGGAGCTCTTCAGGAGATATGACGGCAATCCGGTCCTCGAGGCGGTTGGCTGGCCCGGTGGGGTCAACTCGGTCTTCAACCCCGCCGCCGTCGAGGTCGGCGGCGAGACGCTCCTTCTCGTCCGCGTCGAGGATCGCACCGGGGTCTCGCATCTCGGCGTCGCTCGGAGCGCGGACGGGCTCACCGGCTGGACGATCGAGCCGGAGCGCGCGCTGCTCCCCGATCTCGCCTCCGAGGACGAGCGATTCGGGATCGAGGATCCGAGGATCACGCGGATCGGCGAGGAGTGGCTCGTCCTGTTCACCGGGTATTCGATTCGCGGCCCCCTGGTCTTGCTCGCCGTCACGAGCGACTTCCAGACCTATGAGCGCCGGGGGGTGGTGCTCCCACCCCACAACAAGGACGCCGCCCTCTTCCCGGACCGCGTCGGCGGGCGGTACGTCATGCTTCATCGGCCGATGGCCGGGCCCACCGGCGAGGGCGCCGGGATCTCCATCGCGACGAGCGTCGATCTGCGGGACTGGAGCGATCATCGCTTGCTCCTCGGCCCTGGGGACCCCGGCTCCTGGGCTTCCCAGAAGGTCGGGGTCGGCCCCCCACCGCTCCTCACCGCCGAGGGATGGCTCGTCCTCTACCACGGCGTCCGCGTGACCGCGTCCGGGTCGATCTACCGCGCCGGGCTCGCTCTCCTCGATCGGGACGAGCCTGATCGCGTTCTGGCCCGTTCGGCCGAGTGGGCCCTTGGCCCCGAGGCTCCGTACGAGCGCGTCGGCGACGTCGGGAACGTCGTCTTCCCGTGCGGCTGGATCCTCGGCGACGACGGGGACACGCTGCGGGTCTACTACGGGGCCGCCGACACCTGCGTCTGCGTCGCGACGGCGAGCCTCGCCGCTCTGCTCGCTCACCTCCGCTAGCCCAGCGTCGCCGCGACCGCGTCGGCGATCACCTTCATCGGGCGGCCGGACTTCTGGCTCGCGCGACGCAGCCGGGCGAATGCCTCGTCCTCGGTGATCCCCTCCTTCGCCATCAGGATCCCCTTGGCCCGTTCGATTGCCTTACGCGCCTCGAGCGCCTCGAGCAGCGAGGAGGCCTGCAGCTTCACCTCGGCGAACTCGGCGTGGCGCGCCCGCGCGGCGGCGAGGGCGGGAATCACGTCCTGCTCGCGGAACGGCTTCGCGAGGTAGCCGAACACGCCGGTGTCGACCGCGCGGGTGACGAGCTCCTCCTGCCCGAACGCGGTCAGCATCACGATCGGGACGGGCCGCCGTTCGAGGATCCGGCGGGCGGCCTCGATGCCGTCGAGGCGCGGCATCTTCACGTCCATCAGGATCAGGTCGGGCTCGAGCTGCTCCGCGAGCTCGACCGCTTCCACCCCGTCGCGGGCCTCGCCGCACACGTCGTAGCCGCTCGCCTCGAGGGTGGCGCGGAGGTCGAGCCGGATGATCGTCTCGTCCTCCGCGATCAGGATCCGCCCGCCGGCAGTCATGTGAGCAGTCCGAGCGTCGCGACTGCGACCCGCGTGAGCGCTGCGAGCCTGTCGAGCTCGGCGGTGACGAAGGGAGCATGGTCGGCGCGGGCGAGGACGAGGGCGAGCCCCGGCGGCGAGCCGCCCGGGATCACCGCCACCGAGCCCGGCGGGAGGAGCGCCCGCAGGCTGCCGAGCGCCCAGGGGATGCGACCGTCAGCGGTGAGGCACTCGCCGCTGAAGAGGGCGGAGGTGACGAGCGGCGCCGCGTCGGCCTCGACGACCGACGGGAACTCCTCGGAGGTGGAGGCTGCGACCGCGTAGAGGCCGCCTTCGCGGCGGAGCAGCAGGAGCCCGGCTTCGGCGAAGACGAGGCCGAGGGCGGCATGGACGAGCTGTCTGTGCGCGTCGGCCTCGGACCGGGTGACGCTGATCGCTTCGCACGCCGCCGCCATCGCGAGCGCCGGATCGCGGAGATCGAGCCCGGGGCGCCGCGCGAGCACGTAGGCGCGAGAGCCGACAGTCGCGAGCGCGGAGTCGAGGCCCACGCCCGCGAGGAGGAAGTCGTCGACGGCGGCACCCCCACCGCGGTCGACGATCTCGAGCCGGAGCACGTCCACCCCGTGAGAGGCGAGGTGCTCCGTCACCGCCGCGAGGCTCCCGGGCCGGTCGGGAAGGCGGAGCCGGACCAGTTCCGTTCCCTTGGGCGCCCGGGCCCTGGGTGCCTCGACGGTGGCCGGCCGGCGGGTGTCGGCGCCGGCGCGGCGCCGTCTATGCGGCAGCGACGAGCCGTTCATACGAGATGCCTTCTCCTTCGAGCAGGGCGGTGAGGGTGTCCTGGAAGACCTGCGGGTTGCCGCGGTTGGCCGAGCGCCAGCGGCGCTCGTCGAGGTACGCCGGGAGGTACTTGACGCTGAGCTGGTGGTGCGGCCCGACGAGCCGGCGGACGCGCGCGACGACCCGCACGTTGGCCCGGTCGAGATCGAAGCCGCCGTCGCGCTGCTCGGCCTCGACGAGGCTCCGCAGCAGCTCGGCCCCCTGCCCGCGCATCGCGGCACGGATGCGGTGGGCCGCGAACCAGGCGGTCTTGTAGCTCCCGCCGATCGCCCGCCGCAACTCGTTCGCGGAGAGCCCGTTCGGGGACGCGAGCATCAGGTGCACGGCCACGAACCACTTCCAGACGGGCAGGTGGGAGCTGTGGAAGAGCGTGCCGGCGGTGACGCTGAACTGGTAGCGGCAGGAGTAGCAGTGCCACTTCGAGCGGGAAGTGAGCCAGAGGAGGCGGCTCTTCTCCGAGCAGCGCGGGCACTCGACACCGCCGGGCCAGCGGAGGTCGGTGAGGTACTCGCGGCACTCCTGCTCGAAGCCCGCGTCGTCGGCGAGGTCGGGGAGGCCGAGGCGTTGGGCGACCTCGCTGCGGAGAAGGCTCAGATCGGATGAGGGGGAGATGCGCATGACGAAGCTCCTTCGGGATCGGAAGGTCGGAAACTGAGCTCCGTCGCTCGACAAGGGGGCACCCATCGCCCCGGGGACGTCGCGTTGCTGCCGCGACGTAGTGCCGGCATCAACACCGGCCGGGCGACCCGCTCTTCGCGCCGCCGTGTCCGACGGTAGCCGAAGAGCGGGCCGCTGGCAAATCGGACCCTACGAGTGCGGCCCGGCCGGGTCGACCGTGTCGGGTCCGTTGGAGGCGGGCGGGCCGGGCGGCGCACCGCCCGGCCCCGGCGGGGCTTCGGAGCCCGATCTCGCCCCGGTCCCGATCCTCGCGGCAGACGTCGAGAGCGAGCGGGTTGGAGCCGATCTCCGAGCTGCTCCTGGTTGCGTTCATGGTGTCCTCCTTCGTTCGCTTGGTTGAGTGGTCTCATCTCAGCCGAGGCGTCTTCGAGCACCGTGAACGCGAGGAAGGAGAGCGCTGAGAGGCATCTGTGGCCCTGCTGGGACCCGTCTGGTCTGCCTCTTGGGCAAACTTCGGGTTGCGGGCGGTTAGCTCAGCTGGGAGAGCACCTGCCTTACAAGCAGGGGGTCGGGGGTTCGAGCCCCTCACCGCCCACTACGAAAAGGCCTGGAACAGGCCCTTTTCGTTTCCAGGGTGGCAACGGGCTCGGCCCGTCCCAGGTTTTTTCCCGGGTCGAGCCGAGCCTGACCGCTGGACGCTCTCCTCGGCTCCCTACTGCCCGAGCCCGGTGATCCTCATGGCGTCGGCTACGCGGCCCGCCTGCTCGGCGTCTGAGCCGATCGCGTGGGCGTAGACCTTGGCCGTGACCTGGACGTTCTTGTGGGCGACGTAGCGGCTGGCGGTGGCGAGGTCGACGCTCTGGAGCAGGTTGGAGGTGAAGCCATGACGCAGGTCGTGCGGCCTGATGTGGCCGAGTCCAGCCTCCTCTGCGGCGACCGTGAGCGCCCTGCGGAGGTTGCGGAGCGGCCAGCGCGGTTGTCTAGCGCCGGTCGCAGACGCTCGCTCGACCCCAGTTCACGGCCTTCCGACCTGGGAACCGCCCTGGGAACGCGGCAGGCGCAAGCCCTGAACCCCTTTACCCATGCCGGTTCCCGCCCTCTCTGACCTCCTGCTTATGACGCAGGTGACTGCGGACATCACCACATGGGCGATCAAACGTCGAGACCGTGGGCAGGCCCGCCACCCCCTCGAGCGGGGCTCAGCGGCGGGACCCTCCATCGGATGGCGTTCTGCTCGGGAACTCCCGATGGTGGACTTCAAGCCGAGGATCGACGACGATGTCGAGACGATGGCGCGTTCCGTCCTGACCGTCGGGGCGGATGTCTGAGTCTGAGCCACTCAGTGGGGATCTCCGAGAGGTTCTTCACGACGTTCCCGTGCCTAGTTATGTCATCGACAAGGCTGGCGTGATTCGGTGGCTCAACCCGGCGGCGATAGACCTCTTCGGGGATGTGCGGGGACGGCTCTACACCTCGGTGGTTTCGCAGGACGGGACTCGTCGCGCACGTGAGATCTTCACCAGCAAGATCATCGGCGCGGCCTCGGTCACGGAAGCGGAGGGGGTGTTCGTGAGTGCCGACGGGACGAGCGTGCTGCTCGAACTGAGCGCGGTGCCGCTTAGGAACGGCGACTCCATCGTCGGTGTCTTCGGCCAGGTGGTGAGCGAGCCCGAGCAGCCGACGGGAGCGCAGCACCCTGACCTGACGCCTCGGCAGGCCGAGGTGCTCAGGCTCCTGGAACGGGGCCGTTCGACGAAGCAGATCGCGGCCGAGCTCCACCTGAGCACCGAGACGGTCAGGAACCACGTCCGCCGTCTCTTTCGGGCACTCGGCGTCAACTCCCGACTGGAAGCCGCCGCCGCCGCCCGGAGCGCATCGCCCGACTGATCGACGTGCGGCGACCGTCTCCGGCACGACGACCGGGGTCGTCTACGATCCGTGCCGTCGGACGCGACGGGCTGCGCGACGCCAGGCTTGTGGACTGGGCAGCGATGGCGATGGGCTGGGAGCGCACTCGGGGAACGAGAAAAGCTCGCCGCACCGGTGACCGAAAACGAAGAGAAGGAGGGGGAGAAATGGCTGAAACCACAGTGGCTCCGCAACTATCCAACGAAGACCTGCCCAGGCTGCTGGCGTTGATCAAGGGCGCCGACACCGTGGAGCTGAAGCTGACCGTCCCGCTGACCAACCGCAGCAAGGCCGGGGCGGCGTTAGGGGTGGATCCTTTGGACGGCGAGATTCGACAGGTCTACTTCTTCGACACGCCTGACCTGGCGCTCAACAAGAGCGGTGTCGTGGTTCGGGCTCGTCGCGTGCAACGGAAAGGGGACGACTCGGTCGTGAAGCTGCGGCCGGTAGTACCCGACGAGCTGCCACCCGAGCTGCGTCTCTCGGAGAACTTCGGGGTCGAGGTCGACGCGATGCCGGGCGGGTACGTTTGCTCCGGCTCGATGAAGCATGCGATGGGACCGGCAGAGGTCAGGCAAGCGGTCACCGGCATACAGCCGGTTTCCAAACTGTTCTCCAAGGAGCAGAGAGCGCTTTATGCCGCGCACGCTCCCGAAGGGATCGGGCTCGACGACCTCTCCATCCTCGGCCCAGTGCTTGTGCTCAAGCTCAAGTTCGCTCCGGAAGAGTACGGCCGACGGCTCGTCGCCGAGCTGTGGCTCTACCCAGACAACTCGATGCTTCTCGAACTATCGACGAAATGCGCACCCTCCGAGGCGTTCCAGATCGCCGCCGAGACAAGAGCCTTCCTGACCGGGCACGGAATCGACCTCTCCGGCGAGCAAGAGACGAAGACCAAGAAGGCACTCGAGTTCTTCTCCCAGCAGCTACAGGCAACGGACCACTAGACGCCATGCCAGCGAGGACGCACGCCGGGGGCAGCAACGATGCCTCCGGCTGTCGCTCAGGCCATAGTGGAAGCAGTGCCCACGGGCCGATCAGCGCACACGCGCCGGGCGACTCGTCCCCTCGACTGGCGGCGAGGTCGCTGGCTGAGCCGCCGCAACGCTCGACACCGCCGTCCCGAGGGCGACTGGTGCCACCGGAGCGACCGGCGCGAACGAGAGCCTGCAGCGGGCCATGGTCCGCACCCTCTCGCGTCTGGCCGTGTTGCCGCCACAAAACCCTCCGCCAGTTGGGCCTTGCCGTCCGGAAGGTCGCCGGTCTAGGCGACGTGAAGCTGCGGCGCTCACGCTCGGCTGCGCGACAGTTTTTACGTCTGACGGGTATCCCCCTCCCCCGCGACCCTGCGAGATCGGCTGGGACCTGGACGCAAACCAGCCTCGGAGCGGCCGAACCGTCCCAGGTTTTTCCCAGGTCAGGAGCCTGTAACTCGGCGAAACGGCGCAGAACGTCTCGGCCCTGATCGAGCGAGAAACCCTGCGTTCATGCGGTTTACGTCACGTTGGGTCGCGGCCTGTTGCGAGTCTCGGTCTGCCTTACAAGCAGGGGTCGGGGGTTCGAGTCCCTCACCGCCCACTCGGGAAGGCCCTTAAAAGGGGGTCTTTTCGCCTTTCGTCTTTTCGTATTCAGAATGCGACAAGATCGGCCTGTCCCAGGTTTTCTTCCCAGGTCGGGCCGAGCTTGTTGCCTCTGAGAGTCTCTCCCTATGACGCAAGTCATGCGGACGAACGTGGCCGAGGCCCGCCTCCTCGGCGGCGCTGCGCCTCGCTGTCTACGACGCGCTATGCGCGGCGGCGTGGGATGAGGTGCGACAGGCTCAGCGCCGCGTAGATGAGGGAGTTGATCGCGACGAAAGCGGCGAGGGCTTGGAACCATTGCGAGTGGAGGACATCCGAGGGCAACAGGATTCCGGCGAGGATCGTCACTGGTGTACCGCCTTCGCGGCGACGGCTTCGCGGGGGACGTAGTTCCATCCGGCGGCGCGGCCAGTAGCGATGTCGAAGAGCGACTTGATGTAGACGGCCTGGATCACAAGGTCGTATCCGAGTTCGATCGCCAGTGGAAACGCGATCGCTCTGCCGCGCCAGCCGACAGCCCAGACGGTAACGACCCGTTCGATTACGAAGATGGAGCCGCGAACGAGATCGAGATCGCCCGTGTCGAGGGCTGGTGGCGCGTGGTCGGGATCGACGTAAGCGCCCAGTCCCTCTTCCGGCGCCTCCTCCCCCGGCAACTCGCGCCGCGCATCCAACCCTCGGGCTTCCTGGACTGGGCGAGCCTCGAGCCGTTCACCGGCCACATCCCGACCATCCGGCTACGAGTACCGCACCCCAAGCTCGCCCGACTCCACGCGGCGGAACTGGCCGACCTGGTCGAGGCTGCGCCTCACGGACAAGGCGAGGAGATCGTCGCCGCAGTCCAGCACGACCCCGAACGGGAGGCCGACCTCTTCGAAGAACTCGCCGACGAGCGGCAGTTGGAATTCGCCGAGGACCGCGACGACGGCGAGATCGCCGACCTGCTCGCCCGGATGGAGACCGACGACGCGGCCGACCTCGTCGC
The DNA here is from genome assembly GCA_963738895.1 of uncultured Actinomycetota bacterium. Taxonomy (GTDB): domain Bacteria; phylum Actinomycetota; class Thermoleophilia; order Gaiellales; family Gaiellaceae; genus PALSA-600. Next base: position 364,209 of record CAVTYN010000004.1, on the reverse strand, counting down.
CCAGTTCGACGACGAGCGGCGCACGCGACTGCTCGACCTTCTACCCCCGGTACAACGCCGACGCCTACGAACGCTCCTCGGATACGACCCCCTGACCGCAGGTGGGAGGGCGCCCGATTTTCTGTGTAGGCGGGGTTGATGGTCTATTCGGGCAGTCGGTCTCCGAAGTGGATCTTGAACGCGAGTAGGGCTTTCGTCCAGCCGCGGGTCCGTGTCCATTGCGGCGCGGCGTTCTGGATGGCGAGGTAGACGAGCTTGCGGGCGGCGTCCTCGCTCGGGAAGCTGCCCTTGGTCTTGATCGCCTTGCGGAGCTGACGGTTCAAGGCCTCGATTGCGTTTGTCGTGTAGATCACGCGGCGCACCTCCGGCTCGAAGCTGAGGAACGGCGTGATGTAGTCCCAGCTGTTCCGCCAAGCCTGACCGATCACCGGCAGCTTCTCGCCCCATTTCTCCTCGAACGCCTCGAGCGCAGCGAGGGCGGCGTCGGCGTCGACCGCGGTGTAGATCGGCCGGAGGTCTTTGACGACCTGGTCGTAGCTGCGGCGTGGGACGTAGCGGAGGCTGTGGCGGATCAGGTGCACGATGCAGGTCTGCACCGTTGTTGCTGGGAAGACGGCCTCGATCGCCTCGGGGAACCCCTTCAGCCCGTCGACGCAGCAGATCAGGATGTCGCGGACTCCACGGGTCTTGAGCTCGGTCAGCACCTGCATCCAGAACTTGGCGCCCTCGTTGTCCTGGAACCACATGCCGAGCACCTCGCGCTCACCGTCCATCGTGATCGCCAAGGCCAGGTAGCAGGCCTTGCGCTGCACCGAGCCGCCGTCACGGACCTTCAACACCAGTGCATCGAGGAACACGACCGGGTAGACGTCGTCGAGCGGCCGTGTCTGCCACGCCCTTGCGTCGTCCATGACCGCGTCGGTCACCCGACTGATCAGGTCGCGGCCAACACTGACCCCGTAGATCTCTTCGAGGTGGGCCTCGATGTCGCGGGTGGAAAGACCGCGGCTGTACAGGGCCAGGATCTTGTCGTCGAACCCCTCGAACCGCCGCTGCCGCTTCCGCACGATCCGAGGCTCGAACGTCCCGTTGCGGTCTCTGGGCGTCTCGATCCGCACCCCGCCCTGCTCGGTGATCAACATCTTGGGCGTCGACCCGTTCCGAGTGTTGCCGGCCCCTCCGAGCGGCTCCTGGTGCGGCTCGTAGCCCAGGTGGTCGGTCAGCTCGACCTCCAGGGCCCGCTCCACCAGCCGCTTGGTCAGCTGCGCCAGCAGCCCACCCGGGCCGGTGATCTCCTCCTCGGTCCGGGCGCCAGCGAGTAGCTCGTCGAGCAGCTCGTCCGGTAGAAGCGCCCTCAGCTCAGCGGCGAGCTCGGGTCTCTCAACCCGGCGCCCGCCGCCACCGCCTCGCTTCGCTCGCCCTCCGGGCTCGCTCCGCTCCGCGCCGGCGGCGGAAGGATCCGTGGGCTCGTCCAACCTGCTTGGGATTGTCGTTGACATGAATCTCCTTTCGATCCATGCCTACACAGATCGTCGGACACTCCCCCGCCGCTGGACAGTTTCCCACGAAGTATGCGCAGCGAGCTCCACCGGGACGACCGACGCTGGCCTGCGCGAGCTTCCGCCGGACGCGTGACGCGATCGGCGTCGGAGTCTTCGTGGTGTGGGGATTGGTGTTCCTCCTGTTCTGGGTGTTTGAAGGGAAGGACGAGGCGGACTAGCCAGGTGAGCGGAGCGGTGCCTTAATCGTAAGTACGTGAGCCACGGATTACTCTGACCGGGTTATGACGGCGATTTCGCGCGGAGGTGAGCCAGTGGAACCTGGCAGTAGTACGGGTCGAAGACTCGTGCGTTTGCGCGTGATGCCGTTCGAACGCTTGTAGCGCTCGCGACAACTGCGCGCGCAGGCGGCTGCCGGCAGGGCGGCGATGAGACGGTGGGCGCAGATACTCCCACGGCGGCGCGTTCGCATGCGGACGCGCCCGCGGTCGCGTGGGCTCGGACAGGGTCTGCGGGTCCGTTGGCCGACTCTGGCGTTCCTCGCCGTGCTCGGTCCTGGACTCGTTCAGTGGCTTCGCGGACAACGACGCGGGCGGGATCACGACGTACTCGGTTGTGGGCGCAGAGTTCGGCTATGCGCTCCTCTGGATCGTTCTCGCGAGCATGGTGGCCCTGTTCGTAACGCAGGAGGTCGGAGCGCGACTCGGTCTTGCTACGGGGCGTGGGCTACTCGATCTGATCCGGGAGGGTTTCGGGATTCGGTGGGCAGCGCTCGCGATCGTGACGATGCTGTTCGCCAACCTGGGCACGACGCTCGCGGAGTTCGCCGGGATCGGCGCAGCGCTGTCGCTGTTCGGCGTTCCGGTTCCGGTCTCGGTCGTAGCGGCAGTGCTGCTCGTGGGCCTTCTCCTAGCACGGGCGGGGTTTCTGCGTGTCCAGTACGTGTTCCTTGCCGTCGGTGCGGGCGTGTCGGTCGCTTACGCCGTCTCTGCGATCCTGGCCAGGCCGGACTGGGGGCGGAGCGCTCGGAATCTCGTTGTCCCGGGCGGGCATGTGACCTCGGCGTACCTGCTGGCCGTGGTGGCAACGGTGGGCACGACGATCACGCCTTGGGGGCAGGCGTTCATCCAGTCGTATTGCGCGGACAAGCGCCTCGGCGCCGAGAATCTTCGGGCATCCCGGCTCGACGTGGCCTTCGGGTCGTTCCTGACCAACACGATTGCCGCATTCATCGTCATCGCTGCGGCGGCGACGCTCTGGGCGCACGGGGAAACGTCGATTCCCGACGCAGCCGCCGCCGCGAAGGCGCTCGGGCCGCTCGCTGGTCACGCCGCCGAAGAAGTCTTCGCCCTCGGCCTGCTCGGCGCCGCCTTCCTCGGACTCGGCGTCGTCCCGTTGACAAGCTCGTATGCGACCACCGAAGCTCTCGGGCTGGAGCGTGGCCTCGACCTCCGCCCCCGGCAGGCACCCGCGTTCTACGGGTTGCTCGCCTTCTTCCTCGGCGTGGCAGCCGTGATCGTTCTGATACCAGGCCTGCCGTTGATCCGGGTCATGTTCCTGGCGCAGGTGGTCAACGGCGTCCTCCTCCCAGTGATCCTCGTCTTCGTGATGTTGCTGAGCCACCGAAAGCCGCTCCTCGGCGAACTGGCAAGCAGCCGCGTCATGCTCGCCGCAGGCTGGTTCGTCACGATCCTCGTCAGCGGGATGTCGATCGCCCTCGTCGTCACCTATCTTCTGCCATGAGCATCACACCGGTGATCCTCCACCTCTCGCTCGTCGTTGGCGGTGATCTCGTCGATCCCGATGGTCGTCGCCTCGGCCGGGTAGACGACCTGCTCATCCGCATCAGCGACAGCGAGTACCCGCCCGTCGGCGGCGCCCTCGCGCGCATCGCAGGGCGGGAGGTCTTCGTTCCGGCTGAGTGGATCGCCCAGATCGAGCACGGGCGCGTGTCATTGAGCAGAACGCGGCTCGATATGCAGCCGTTCGTGCGGCGCGAGGGAGAGCTTCTCCTCAAGCAGGATTTGCTCGACCGGCAGTTGATCAACGTTGACGGTGCCCGCCTCGTACGTGCGAACGAGATCGAGATCGCCCGTGTCGAGGGCTGGTGGCGCGTGGTCGGGATCGACGTAAGCGCCCAGTCCCTCTTCCGGCGCCTCCTCCCCCGGCAACTCGCGCCGCGCATCCGACCCTCGGGCTTCCTGGACTGGGCGAGCCTGGAGCCGTTCACCGGCCACATCCCGACCATCCGGCTACGAGTACCGCACCCCAAGCTCGCCCGACTCCACGCGGCGGAACTGGCCGACCTGGTCGAGGCTGCGCCTCACGGACAAGGCGAGGAGATCATCGCCGCAGTCCAGCACGACCCCGAACGGGAGGCCGACCTCTTCGAAGAACTCGGCGACGAGCGGCAGTTGGAATTCGCCGAGGACCGCGACGACGGCGACATCGCCGACCTGCTCGCCCGGATGGAGACCGACGACGCGGCCGACCTTGTCGCCCAGTTCGACGACGAGCGGCGCACGCGACTGCTCGACCTTCTACCCCCGGTACAACGCCGACGCCTACGAACGCTCCTCGGATACGACCCCCTGACCGCAGGTGGTCTGATGAGTCCCGAGTTCGTCGCCGTCTACACGCAGGCGACACAAGCAGAAGCACTCGACCGAGTACGCCGCGCCGCCGCCCCGAGCGGCGCGCTCGCCTGGATTTTCGCTATCAACACGCATCGCAGATACCGAGGCGCCGATCTCCCTCCCGACCTCGTCCGCGCCGACCCCGACACAACGGTCGTGGACCTCATCACTCACAGCCGCAGCGTCACCCCCGAAGCAGAGCTGGAAGAGATCGCACGGGCAATGACCGACTACGACCTCACGGTCGTCCCGGTGATCGACAGCGCCGAACAACCGATCGGTGTCATCACCGTCGACGACATCCTCGAACTAATCATTCCACCCCCGGAACGCCGATTCGGCATCTTTGGCGGTTCATAGCCTGGCCCGGCAGCGAAAGCGTCCTGCATGCCCGAGTCGTCCTGGTCGGGCCTCGGTCTGCCTTACAGGCAGGGGTCGGGGGCTCGAGCCCCTCACCGCCCACTACTGGAAAGCCCCGCTGACCAGCCACTCCTAGGTAGCGCCCCCTTCACCTCTACCGGACGGAAGCCGATGACGTCAGCATGAGGTCGGTACCGACAACACCGCTCGCGATAGCCTTTTGGATCGTCGGCATCGTCTCGTGCTTCATCATGCTGTTCGGCTCGACCTGGCTCGGGCTCGGGCTTCTGACCGCCGCAGCCGTGGTCTACGTGATCGGCCGGCTCGCCGGTCTGCGGTGACGGGCCGTGCGCCCGGACGGCGAGGACGTGTCAAGGGGAGGCGTGATGTTTCTGCATGGGCTCGATGCGTAGGCGGTGGCTAAGCCGGCTCGACGGGCGGGCCAGCGAGGTGTTCGGCGGCGTGCATAGGCACGCCGCCCGCAGCTCGAATTGTGTCTCTAGGCAGTGAGCGGTTGCCCGGCGGCACGAGGTCGTGCCGCGGATTCGGGATTGTGTGGTGGTGGCGCGGGAGCGGTAGTACCGTGGGCTCGGACGGCAACGGCTTGCCATTTGGCGCGCCCCGGATGGGTGTGGCCATCGCGACTGAAAAGAGGTGGACGTGTCGAACGTGACGCCCGAGTTCGAAACCCTTCTCCTGGAGGGCTCGCTGACCGACGAGGGGCTCCTGAAGGCGACGGAGTCCGCACCGGACATCCGCATCCTCCCGGAAGCCACCGTGCTGAAGATCGGCGGGCAGTCGATCATGGACAGGGGCCGCTCCGCGGTCTACCCCGTGGTCGAGGAGCTGGTCGCCGCCAAGGCGGATCACCAGCTGCTGATCGGGACCGGGGCGGGGACGCGCGCCCGCCACCTCTACTCGATCGCCGCCGGTGTCGGCCTGCCCACGGGTGTGCTCACCGGGGTTGGCTCGGCCGTGGCCGGCCAGAACGCCGAGATGCTCGGCTTGCTGATGGCCAAGCACGGCGTACCCGTAGTCGACGGCGCCGGGCTCTCGGCCATGCCGCTGATCCTCGACCAGGTCCACGCAGTGATCTTCGGCGGCATGCCGCCCTACGGCATGTGGATGCGTCTCTCGGAGCACGGGCTGATCCCGCCGTACCGGACCGACGCCGGCTGCTACATGGTGGCCGAGAACTTCGGCTGCAAGGCCATGATCTACGTCAAGGACGAGAACGGCCTGTACGGCGCCAACCCCAAGACGAACTCCGCTGCGGAGTTCATCCCGCGGATCACCGTCGACGAGCTGAAGGCCCGCGGCCTGCATGACTCGGTCGTCGAGTTCCCCGTCTTCGACCTCATGAAGTCGTCCAGGCATGTCCGGTCCGTGCAGATCATCAACGGGCTGGTTCCCGGGAACATCACCCGCGCCCTCGCCGGCGAGCACGTCGGCACGATCATCACCGCCGACTGAGGAGGACTGCGATCATGACCACCGCTACGAACGAGGCAAAGCACGTCGAGTCGCTGCTTGCCCGGCAGACCCTGCTCGACGCCGACCTGACCCAACCGGCCACCGGGCGGGAGCCCATCCGCCTGCTGCCCTGGCTGAGCGTCGTCAAGGTCGGTGGACGCTCGATCATGGACCGCGGCGCCGACGCCATCCTGCCGCTGGTCGGGGAGCTGCGCCGGGTCCTGCCCGAGCACAAGCTGCTCATCCTCACCGGCGCCGGTATCCGCGCCCGTCACATCTTCAGCGTGGGGCTCGACCTGGGCCTGCCTGTCGGAAACCTCCAGGGCCTGGCCTCCACCGAGTCCGGCCAGAACGGGAGCATCCTGGCCAACCTGTTGGCCAACGACGGCGTCTCCTACGTCGAGCATGGCGTGGTTGCGGGCCAGTTGGCCATCCACCTCGCGGCCACCCAGGGAGTCGTCAGCGCCGCCTACCCGCCCTACAACGCCCACGAGTTTCCGCCGGCAGCCGGGCGCGTCCCGCTGCACCGGGCCGATACAGGGGCGCTCCTCATCGCTGACGCCCTCGGTGCCCGTCGGCTCGTCATCGTCGAGGACGTCGACGGCGTCTACACCGCCGATCCGAACCCGGGGCCGGCCGAGCTGATCCCCGAGACGACGGCCCGCGCCCTCCGCGACGGTGGCCCCGCCACGCTGCCCGTCGACCGAACGTTCCTCGAGGTGCTCGAGACCGCCCGGCATCTCAACTCCGTCCAGGTCGTCAACGGGCTGGTCCCGGGCAACCTGACGCGGGCGCTGCGCGACGAGCACGTCGGCACGATCATCCGCTCGAGCTGACGCACTCTCCGGCAGCGGCGCCCACGGCTACGGCGACACGTATCACGGAGGCGGGTCCTTCGAAGGAGCCGCCCCTATCGATGCCGTTCCCGCAGTCGGGCGTGTGTGTTGCTTGCCGAGGAGCACGTGGCTCCGAAGGATCCCGTCCGCGATCCTGACGAGCTTCTGGTTCGTGCGCCTCGAGTGGTCGCGGAGGAGGATGTAGGCATCCTCGCCGCCGATGCCGCGAGTCGCCATCAGTACACCCTTCGCCCGTTCGATCACCGCGCGCCGTTCCAGTGCCTCCTCGAGCCGCCGAAGCTCCGTGAAATGCTCGCACGCCGCGTGCACCGCAGCACGCAAGCTCTCGGGGCCGGCGCCGATCACCGCCCCGCAGGCGCCGGCAGCGACCGCGGCGACGGTCCACTCGATGTCGGCGTGCTCGATCGCCGCGACCACCGGCAACTGCCTCTCGTGTCTGACGAGGCCGATCAGGCGTAGTGCCTCCGCGCGATCGTCGCCCGCGACGACGACGACCAGCTCGGGCCCGTCTTCGTCGAGCTCGCTCACTGCGCTACGGGAATCGAGGTCTCGTTTGACCACGCGATTCCCGAGCTCGACGAGCGATGCCGACAGCCTCTCGACGTACGGCGATCGCCCATCGGTCAAGACGATTCGGCGAGGCCGGACGAGCTCCTCCTTGGTACGGTCGGGCATCGTCACAGCTCCTCGAGCGGGAGCAGCAGGTAGCTGTCCTCGACCGCCTGGGCAACGGCTGCGAGCTTGACGTTGAGGTTGCGCGCGTGCCGGCGCAAGCGGTCGTGAGCGTCGCGCTCGGTCACCTTGTGACGCTCCATCAGGATCCCCTTCGCCCGCTCGACCTGGGCAAGCCGGGCCGCCACGGTTCTGAGGCGCTCCAGCTCCTCCGCCTGCTCCAGCGCCATCGCGATCGCATCCTCGAGCCGTTCGTCGCTCAGGAGCAGCGGCTCCAGGCCACGCTCCGTCGCTCGCGCGACGAGCTCGGACTCACGTGCGCCGACGACGACGATCGCGTGTCCAGGAGGTGCCGCGCCCCCATCGCCGGCGGGGCGATCCTTACCGTCGCCGTTCGTTACCGCGGCGGCAAAAACGATCTCGGTTGTCTTCACCCCGACGCTCGGGTTCCCAGGCTTCGCCATAGGTCGCACCTGCCGGTAGGCGCGTTGCGGTCTCGACTATCGCCTTCGCCAGCGCGCCTTTCTCCGGCCACCCTGGGTGCGACTCTCCCCGAACCGCCTCATCCAGACGTCTACCTCAACGAGACCCGCGCCTGAATTGGGCGCCTGTTCTGCGTCCATGCCCCTTTCCCCCTTTCCCCCGTGGGCACCACGGGGTTGGCATTTCCAACCCGTTCGCCTATCATAGTCGTCGTCCGCGTTTTTGGCCCATGACGGTCGAGGACGTGAGCGCAGCCTCAGCACTCAGGTCGCGCGATCGCTGACCCATTTCCGGTCAGCACGGGATCGATCGCAGCGACCGGGAGTGTGGGGGTAGTGACGGGGGACAATTCGAGGCAGCGAGCCGTGTCGTGGAGGCACCCCTTGCGGGCGCCCGCGCTCGGGGATGCCGTCCTTCTTTCCAGCCGAGGTGATGACACCGGCAGGTGTCTGCGCCCGCACGTACATCGGAGGGGGGGTGGTCCGTCGAGCGACGCCTTGCAGGGCTAGTTCGGACAATCATGGGAGAGCCACCGATCCGTTCGGTGGCCACGAAAGGAGAGATTCAGTGACCAAGTTGCATACGACCTTTCTGGCAGGAGTCGCAGTACTCGCGCTTTCGTTCGCCGCCACCGCATTCGGTGACGACGTGAGCCAGGGCAACACGAGTCAGGCGAACTCCTCGTCCGGGACGAACTCGGGCAGCAACTCCAGCTCGGACACGGCCACGGTGTCGCAGACGAGCTCTGCGATGAGCACTGTGTCCATCAGCCTGGCCGGAGGAGCCGGCGGTGCCGGCGGTTCCGGCTCGAACGCGAGCACGAACACCGCTGGTGCCGGTGGTGCCGCGTCGAGCACGGCAGACTCCTCGGCGACCGGTGGAACGACCTCGCCGACCTCGACGTCAACCGCGACCAACACCACGGGCGACGACTCGTTCGGGCTCGCGGCGAGCAAGTCGGGCCTCAACAGCAACGGCAACGGAAGCGCCGATTCGGCGGCCGGAGCCGGGGCAGCCTCCGTCGGAGGTAACGCCACGGGCAACGGTAACGGTGGCAGCGGCGGCGACGGCGGCGACGGCGGCGGCGCGTGGATCGCGGTGGCGTCGATCGGCGGCGACACGTCCTCGGCCAACGCTGCCGGGGTCTCGCAGTCCGCGGACCAGAGCATCGTCGTGGTTCCGGTGGCCGTGCAGCTCGCATCGGCCGAGTACAGCGCGCTCTCGCACGTCAACGACGGGATCTAGCGAAGGCGTACGAGCTCTGCCGTCGGAGCTTTCGGCGGCCGGCTTCCGGGGGTGAGCCGCGATCACCCCCGACGAAATTTTCTGTCCAAGACCAGGGGGTTCCCGTGAAGAAGAGTCGCATCGTCTGGCCGGTCGCAGCAGCCTTGGTCGTGCTGGCGTTCGGGCTCCTCACGGGGCTCGCAGCGGGAGCTCACCGAGACAGGGAGCACCCGAGCGACACCTCGGCCACCAGCGCTCCGGCGACATCGACCGATCCGGCAACAACCGACACGACCGATCCCGCCACGAGCACCACAACCGATCCCGCCGCGACCACGACCGATCCCGCCACGACGACGGCGCCTACGACCACCGATCCCGCAACAACGACGACGACCGATCCCGGAACGACGACGACGCCGGCCCTGTGGTGACCGGGGCGAACACGCCGCCGCCGACGACCGACTCGACGACCCAGAGCGGCCCGACCACGAACACGATCCCGACCCCGCCGGCGACGACGACGATCGCGGCGCCTCCGACGGCACCCTGCGACACCACCCAGCTCACGTGCGGCAACAACGCCTCGACTCAGGTGGCGATCGTCTCTCAGAATTGCGTGGCCTCGTCGCAGAACACGACCCTCAACGTCGAGATTCAGACGCTCGGCGGCACGCCCGTGAACAACGTCACGATCAGCCCTCAGACGAGCTGCCTGAACACGCTGCAGATCACCCAGATCGTCGCGCAGTACTGCGTCGGCTGCACGGTGATCGTGATCCCGCCGCCGGCACCGGTCATCTACGTGCCCGTTCCGGGAACGAACACGATCACGAACTCGGTCACGACCGTGGTGACGCCGGCTCTGGCCCCGCCCGTACGGGTCGAGGCTTACTGCATGCCGAAGCCGGTGCTCAGGCCTGACGGGACGCTGGGGACACTCCTCTACCTCCCCGTGGGCGAGCCACAGCACAACTCGAAATACGGGAAGGCGATTCCGGCGACGTTCGTCCCGGGCGTCGGCATGAAGTGCGCGAACGCGAACGCGAGCCAGACGACGGTGAGCGCACACGTGCCGGTCTTCACGCTGACCGTGCCGGCGGGCTTCGTCGGCCAGTACGTCAGGCTCTGCCTGCAGCCCGCCTCGACCCACGCGAAGACGATCTGCCACTCGATCCGGATCGATCTCGGGGCGACGATCGCGGTCCCCGTCACCTCGAACGTCGTCGCGAGCGTGCTCAAGGGAGCGAAGACCACCAAGGGGGCGAAGTCGAAGAGCAAGGCGCAGATCTCGCAGGCGGCGAACGCATTCGCCTCGGCGCTGACACCGCCCGCCAAGGGCACCAAGTCCACGCTCAAGGAGCGGGACGCGACCAGGAAGGGGACACGGCCATGAAACGGATCCTCGCGGTGAGCGGGGCCGTCGCGGTCCTCGGCGCGACGAGTGTGGCCCTCGGCGCGATGCGACTGACGCACGGCAACGCGATCATCCTGCGTCCCGGTCAAGCCGTCACGTATGCCGGCCTGACCTGCACGACCTACTCCCGCACCAAGGTCACGAACGCGAACATCGTCTGCGTGCGCAACAACCTCGCCGGGTTCGGCGTCGTGGTCAGCCAGCAGTCGATCATCGTGGCCAAGAAGGCCGGATCGAGCGTCAAGGTGGTCTTCAAGACCAAGAACCGCTGACGCTTGGAAGACGCGGTCGGGCGGTGCCCTCACCGCCCGGCCGCGTGGCGGCACTCATCCCCACGAGCATGAGCAAGGTCGGCATCTCGTTGATCGTGCTCCGAGGCATGAGCTATTCGGCAGGAAATCATGCCGAGAGTGATGATGCTTAGAGGAATGACATTGATCATGCCCGACGCTATGATCGCTCGATGGGATCCGGAGCCCCGGCGCGCAACCCCTTCTTCTTCGGCGATCTCGCGCTCGACGAGGCCTTCACCGACCGCGTCTCCGAGCTCTCGGCCCTCGAGCAGGACATGCGGAACGGACAGAACGTCGCGCTGATCGCGCCGCGGCGCTACGGCAAGTCGTCGCTCGTGCGGCGCGCGTCCCAGCACCTCGGCGCCGAGGGCGTCCTCGTCGCCGAGGTCGACCTGATGAAGACCCCCACCAAGGAGCGTCTGGCGTCCCATCTGGCCCGGGCGATCCACGACGACATCGCCTCGACCACCGTCAAGGCGAGGGAAGGCGTCCTGCGAGCGTTCAGCGCGCTCCGCGTCAGGCCGGTCATGACCTACGACCCGGCCGACGCGACGATGAGCTTCAGCTTCGCCGCGAGGCAGCCCGACGAGGACATCGACGACACGATCGAACGGCTGCTCGAGCTGCCGGCAGAGCTGGCCGCGGAGGAGAATGCGACGGTTGTCCTCTACTTCGACGAGTTCCAGCAGGTGACGCTGATCGACCCGAGCCTGCCGGCCCTGATGCGTGCCATCTTCCAGGAGCAGCCCGGCATCTCGCACGTCTACGCCGGAAGCAAGCGCGACATGATGGACCGGCTCTTCAACCACGAGAACGAGCCCTTCTATCGGAGCGCGAAGGTGATGGAGCTCGGCCCGATCGCGCCGGCCGCCTTCGCCGGGTTCATCGTCGAGCGATTCGACGCCACCGACCGTGGCGTGGGCGAGGACGTCGTACGGCGGCTGCTCTCGATCACGGGAGGTCATCCCAACGCCACGCAGGAGCTCGCACACGCCCTGTGGGACGAGGTACCGATGGGGCACTCGGCGCTCCCCGGCGATCTCGGCCGCGCGCTCGAGGCCGTTCTTCGCTCCGAGAATGCCCGCTTCACCTTCATCTGGGAGAACATGGCGCGAGCGCAACGCCTGCTCCTCCAGGCGCTCGCCACCGACCCCGGGCACGTCCAGTCGTCCCGGTACATCGACGCCCACGGCCTCCCCTCTGCCGCGACCGTCCAGAAGGCCGCCCGCACTCTCGCGCGCGCCGAGCTCATCGCGCGCAACCCGGACGGCACCTACTTCGTCGCCGAGCCGTTCCTTCCGGAATGGATCGCGCGATATGCAGGGTGAGCTCGGGCGCTGCGGGGCCGGTGGAGCGGGCTAGGGTGGATGGGTGACGACCCGGAAGCAGCCTGCGGACGGTGCCGACGCCCAGCTCGAGGACCGCGCCTACGATGCTCTGGTCGTCGTCTCGTTCGGTGGTCCGGAAGGCCCCGGCGACGTGATCCCGTTCCTCGAGAACGTCACCCGCGGGCGCGACATCCCGCGAGAGCGGCTCGCCGAGGTCGGCCGTCACTACGACCTCTTCGGCGGCGTCAGCCCGATCAACCGGCAGAACCGCGAGCTGATCGCCGCGCTCGAAGCCGAGCTCGCCGCCCACGGGGTCGCCGTTGCCCGTCTACTTCGGGAACCGCAACTGGCACCCGTATCTCACCGAGACGATCCGGGACATGCGCGACGACGGCGTCCGTCGCGCGCTCGCCTTCTTCACGTCGGCGTTCAGCTCGTACTCCGGTTGCCGCCAGTACCGCGAGGACATCTACCGCGCGCAGGTCGAGGTCGGCTCCGATGCGCCCGAGGTCCTGAAGCTCCGTGCGTTCTACAACCACCCGGGCTTCGTCGAGGCGAACGCCGACCGTGTCCGCGACGCGCTGGCCCGGATCCCTGCGGCTCGCCGCGACTCGGCGCACCTCGTCTTCACCGCGCACAGCATTCCCGTCCGCGATGGCGGAGCAATGCCGCTACGAGGATCAGCTCGCCGAGACGCGCGCGCCTGGTCGCGGAGGCCGCCGGACCGCACGAGCACTCGGTCGTCTACCAGAGCCGGAGCGGCTCACCCCAGACTCCGTGGCTCGGGCCCGATGTCTGCGAGCGGCTGGTGGAGCTCGGGGACGCCGGCGTCACCGACGTGGTCATCTCGCCGGTCGGCTTCGTCTCCGACCACATCGAGGTCCTCTACGACCTCGACGTCGAGGCCGCGGGGACTGCTCGAGACCTCGGCCTGACGATGGTCCGCGCGGGTGCCGCCGGCACCCATCCCGCCTTCGTCGCGATGATCCGCGAGCTGATCGAGGAACGCCTCCTCGGTGCCGACCGGCGCGTCGTCGGTCGCTTCGGGCCGAGCCACGAGGTCTGCCCCTCGAGCTGCTGCCTGCCCGGCACGGGGAAGCGCTCTCCGTGGGAGGCCGAGGTGGCCGCGCCCACATGAGCCGTCTCTCGACGGGGACGGGCGGAGCCGAGAGGCCGGCGTGGGCGTGACGGACGATCTCCTCTCGTCCAACCGCAGGTTCGCGGAGAGCTTCGCACGCCGCCACCTCGATGTCCGGCCCTCGCTCGGCCTTGCGATCGTGACGTGCATGGACTCCCGGCTCGACGTGTTCTCAGCCCTCGGGCTCGAGAACGGGCAGGCGCACGTGCTCAGGAACGCCGGCGGGGTCATCACCGACGACGTGATCCGCTCGCTCGCCATCTCCCAGCGTCGCCTCGGGACGAGGGAGATCGCGCTCATCCACCACACCGATTGCGGCATGCAGCTCGTCACCGACGACGGCTTCCGCGCGGAGCTCCAGGAAACGACAGGGATGGCCCCGTCCTTCGCGATCGAGTCGTTCACCGACGTCGAAGCCGACGTCCGCCAGTCGATCGCGCGCGTCCGTCACTCGCCGTTCCTGCCGCACCGCGACCGGGTGCGCGGCTTCGTCTACGACGTCGACACCGGCCTCCTGACCGAGGTGGGGTCAGACGTGCCCGGTTCGCCGTAGCCAGCGAAGCGAGAAGTAGCCCCAGACCGGCGGCGTGTAGTACGTGCAGAGGCGGTGGGTGAGCGCGACGGCGAAGGCCGTCGACTCGGGGACGCCGAGTGCCACCAGGCCGCCGGCGATCGCCGCCTCGGCGGCACCGATCCCTCCGGGGACGGGAACGAGGCCGGCGAGCGACGAGGCCACGACGTTGACGAGGATCAGCTGGGCCAGCGGCAGGTGGAGGCCGTAGGCGCGAGAGGCCGCCCCGAGCGTGAGCGCGAAGAGCACCTCGGTCACGAGCGCGCCGCCGTAGAGCTGCGCGAGCTTGTGGCCGCTGCTCGCCACCTCCCGGAGAGCGTGGAACGCAGCCCGGATCTGCGGGACCACGCGGCGGCGAAGCGCCGGCACCACCAGCACCGCCACCACCGCAGTCGCGAGGATCGCGAAGATCACCGCCACGAACGTGCCCGAGGGCAGAGCTCCGCTCAGCTGCTTCGTGTCGAAGTGCAGCCGGACGAACGGCAGTAGGCAGACGACCAGCAGCACCTGGACACTCGTGTCCGAAAGGCCGACGATCGCCCCGGAGGCGACGGCCTCTCCCGTCGCTGCCCCCTGCTTCTGCAGGAACCGAACGTGGAGCGCGACGCTCCCCGCCGAGCCCGGCACGGTCAGATTCAGGAACTTCACCGCGGACTCGAGCGCGACGCACGGGCCGAGTGGGAGCGGCGTCGGCACCGCTCCCCTCAGGGCGATCGCCTGCGGGATGTACGTGAGGTTCGCGAGGACGAACGCCACCGACACCCACGCGAGGTCGGACGAGCGCAGCTCGTGGTAGATCGTCCCGAACCCGATCTTCGCGAGCTTCGTGATCAGCAGGTAGGCCGCCAGGGCGACGAGCGCGGTGAAGAGGAAGTCGCGGGGCCTGATCCGGCGGAGCGCGACGAGCTCCGGCACCTTCTCGTGCGTCGCGGCGGCCGCAGCTTCGCGGAGCGCCTTCAGCTCGACCTCGTGGTCGTGAGCGAGGTCGCGGACGTGCGGGCTGAGGGCGGCCCGCTCGAGGAACGGGATCGCGCCCTTCACCGCGTCAACGCCCGCAGCATGAAGCGCCGAGGCGAGCGCGCGGTCAGGGCCGACGAGCACCGTCGAGGCAACGAGCAGCTCGGCCACGTCGATGTCGATCGCCGTGGGCGGCGCGCCGAGCGTCGCGACCGAGAAGTCGAGCAGCACCGGCTTGCCCTCGATCACGGCGACGTTCCGCGCGTTCAGCCGCCCGTGGGACATGCCCGAGGCATGGAGCGTTGCGACCTCCTTCCACAGCGCTCGCAGCAGCGCGTCGGTAACGGAGCCCGGCGAGGCGTTCTCCAGCGGATCGATGTCGGGCTGGCGCGTCACGACCATCGCGTCGCCCTGAGACCCGAGCGTGGCGGTGACCACCTCCGGCACCCGAACTCCCGCCTGCGCGGCCATCACGGTCGCAAGAGCCTCGTGCTCGACCTGCTCGAGCCGGCCGACCGGGGCGCTGCGCCGCGGGTCGCGATAGGCGAGCGATCGCCAGCGGCGCGAGATCCGCTGGGTGTCCTGCGCGTCCCGGCCGAGAACGCGCACCTTCAGCGGCCCGCCGGCGGAGTCGTGGCCCACGTACTCGGAGCAGCCGACCCGCTGGCGTTCCGCCGGCCGCAGCTCACTGGTCTCGATCCCGAGGATCGCCAGCTCGGCGCGGATCGTCTCCGCGGGCTGGAACCCCGCCGCGGTGCCGAACACGAGGCGGACGACGGCCGCGGCGCCGAGGCCGAGCGCGAGCGCGCCGAGCGCCGCGGACGGGAGCGCCGCCGCGAGCGCAACGACCCCCACTGCCGCGAGCAGCACGAGCACACCGGCGAGCCGACGGATCGGGCGGACGAGCTCCGGGGCGACGACGACGAGGATCGCCGTGGTCGCGGCGATCCGAATCTCGGGGAACCCCCAGCGCGAGAGGAGATGGCTCCCGACCGGAAGCCAGTCGGCGACGACGGCTCGCCCGAGGAGGACCGCGAGGGCAAACCCGAGAGCAAGCGCGGCGAGGAGGTCGCGAACGAGGTCCCACCGTCGCCGGTACACGACGGCGACGACCACGAGCACGGCGAGGGCGAGCGCGGCGATGAACGCGGTGCGCCAGAGCGCCTCCGCCCAGCCGAGCACCGCGATCGCGCTCCTCGCAGCCTGCTTGTCCTGGGCCGGAGCCGCGTATCCGGCGGCGGCCGCGAGGCCGGTCGCGACCGACGCGACCGCGAGTACGACCCCGTCGATCGTGCGCCTGTTCCTGCGCCCGCGCTCGTACGGAGTCAGCACACGGATGCTTCTCGCCATCCGGACAGGCCGGACCGTCTGAGGCTCGGCCGCCTCCAGTGCTCCGCTCATCTGTGCACCCGCGACTGACCATATCGCGCCGGCTCGTCATCGATCCCGGTCGGGCGCGACCGCCCGAAGCCGCGAGGAGACTCCGGCGCAGGACGCGCGTAGTCTGCGGGGATCGCCGGTGGCACGCAACCTCACCTGCACGCCCCGCAGCGGTCGGAGATCACCATCGACCGGGGTGCGCTACGGTCGAACCTGGCGCGTCTGCGCGACGCGCTCGGCAGAGCTCAGCTCTGGGCAGTCGTCAAAGCGGACGGCTACGGGCACGGAGCCCGCACCGTCGGAGCCGTCGCGCTCGAGGAGGGTGCCGCGGCCCTCTGCGTGGCGACCGTCGGCGAGGGACTGCACCTGCGGGCGGCGTTTCCGTCCGCGAGGATCGTCGTTCTCAGCCCCTCCTTCCAGCATCTGCATCGGGCTGCGCGTGAGGGGCGGCTCGAGCTGACCGTGGCCGACGGGCCGGTCCCGGAGGGGATTCCCATCCATCTCAAGGTCGACACGGGCATGGGCCGCTGGGGGACTCCCGACGCGGTCGCGACGGGGGCGAACGTCGTCGGGCTGATGAGCCACCTGGCCTCGGCCGACGTCGACCCCGCCTTCACGGAGCTGCAGATCGCGCGCTTCGCCGAGATCGCCGCGGCTCACCCGGGGCTGACCCGTCACCTGGCGGGCAGCGCGGGGATCCTTCGGTTCCCGACCTCGTGCTTCGACGCCGGCCGGCCCGGCATCGCCCTGTACGGTCTCTCCCCGTTCGGCACCGACCCGGCGGACGACGGGCTCTCACCCGTCCTCTCGTGGCGCAGCTCGGTCGCTCAGGTCAAGGAGCTCCGGCCCGGCGAGAGCACGGGCTACCACCGCCGGTTCGTCGCAGGCGGGCCGACCTGGATCGGGATCGTCCCGGTCGGCTACGCGGACGGCTTCCGCCGCGGCCTGACCGGCACGGAGGTGCTCGTGGCGGGGGAGCGCCGCCCGGTCGTCGGGACGGTGTCGATGGACTCGCTCGCCGTGGAGCTGCAGGGACCCACCATGGTGGGGACGCCGGTGACGCTGATCGGAGACGGGCTCCTCGCGGAGGAGCACGCCGCCCGGCTCGGCACGATCACCTACGAGCTCGCCTGCGGGATCGACTCGAGGCCCGAGCGAGCCCGGCGAATCGTGCTTTAGCGGATCCCGAAGGTGACGGTCACGTCCTCCTCGACCTGAACCGAGCCTGGCTCGACCGGCGTCCCGGCCGGTAGGGCGGCCTTCGCCGTCGGGGAGAACTGGATCGGCGTGCTGGAGGTCTCGCTCACCGTCTGCACCGCACCGAGTCTCACGTGGGCCGCCTGGGCGATTGCGAGCGCGCGGCCGCGCGCGTCGGCGACGGCGGCACCGAGCGCTCGACGCTGAAGGGCGCTCTGGTCGGAGGGGCCGAGCGAGGGCCCGCTGACGAGGTTCGCCCCCGCGGCGACAGCCGCATCGACGATCGCGCCGGCCTTCGCGATCTGCCGCGTCTTCACCGTCACCGAGTTGCCGGCGGTGAAGCTCAGCACCTTCGAGCCGTTCTCGTTCATGTTCGGCGAGAGCGAGATCTGAGCGGTCTGGATGTCTGCCGCGTCGATGCCGGCTTGCTTCAGCGCCGCGATCAGCCTGTTCATCCGGGCCGCGTTCGCCGTGAGAGCCGCCTTCGCGGTCGAGGCGGTGGTCGAGACGCCGAAGGAGAACTGCGCCTCGTCGGGGACGGTCGTCACGACTCCGGCCCCCTGCACGGTGATCGTGCGAGGCGCTGCCGCGCCCGCCGGAGAGGCGGCAGCCACGGCCGAAGCGGCCAGCGCGAGGAGGGTGAGCGTGCACTTGAGTCTCATCGGAGTCATCTTCCATACGCCGCCGCCGACGCCTGCGTCACACGGTTTGGAACGACCCCGAAGGGGAAGTACCGGCCGGGGCCGTCCTTAACATGGCCTTGACGCCGGTTCGTTACCTTGGCGGCGTCCCGGTTTCCACTCCCGAAGGAGGTTCCTACTGTGCCGCGGAAGCTTCGTTTCTTTCTGCCTGCCGTCGTCCTGCTGCTTGCCCTGCCCGCTGCGACTGCCAACGCGGTCGCGCGCATGCCGGTCGGCTTCTTCGACGACCCGAGCTTCCGCTGGTCGCCCGACCCGACCAAGAACCTGCTCTCGGCGCAGCGTACGCACAGCTCGATCATCCACATCCTCGCGAACTGGTCGTCGATCGCACCGACGAAGCCGGCGAACGCCCTCAACGGGAACGACAAGGCCTACCACCTCTCCGACGTCGACGCGCTCGTCCGCTCGGCACAGGAGTACGGGTTCGAGGTGCTGCTGACGATCGCCCAGACGCCGAAGTGGGCGAACGGCGACAAGACCCCGAACTACCCGCCGACGAACATGAACACACTCACCCAGTTCGCCCAGATGCTCGCCAAGCGCTACAGCGGCGCGAAGCCGGGTGTCGGAACGGTGTCGCGCTTCTCGGTGTGGAACGAACCGAACCTCGGGCTGTTCCTGGCGCCTCAATTCCAGGACGGCAAGATCGTCAGCCCGAAGGCCTACGCGAAGCTCTACGCAGCCGCCTACAAGGGGATCAAGGCCGGTAACCCGAAAGCGCTCGTGGCGGCGGGCGAGACGTCCAACCGCGGCAAGAACCATCCGACGAAGAGCGTCGGCACCGACTCGGTTGCGCCGGCGACGTTCGCGCACATGCTCGCCCAGGTGAACCCGAACCTGAAGTTCGACGCCTGGGCGACGCATCCGTATCCGACCAAGTACACGCTCGGCCCCGGCCAGAAGGTCGCCTACCCGAACGTCGCGTTCTCGACGATGTCGCGGTTCGGCGCCGACCTCGCAAAATGGTTCCACCGGCCCGTGCCGATCTGGGTGACCGAATACGGCGAGCAGACGAGCCCGGAGTTCCCCTCTTACCTCGGCGGCGTCACCTATGCCCAGCAGGCGTCCGACATCAAGAAGGCGCTGCAGCTCGCGCAGGAGAGCCCCTACGTCCAGATGTTCGTGTGGTTCATCTTCCGCGACGCGATCCCCCCGACCTGGTCCAGCGGCGTCCTGAAGGCGAACGGAACGAAGAAGGCCGGGTACAACGCGTTCGCGAGCGCCGCGGCCGGTGTCGTCGGCCATTCGCAGACGCTCGTGCCGGGGAAGACCTTCTCGGTTGTCGTGCCGGTGCCCGTGATGGCGTACTACAACCCGACCGGGACGAAGGTCGGCCTTACGTGGGCACTGAAGCTGGGCTCGAAGAATCTCCTGATCTCCCAGCCGCTCCTGCCGATCCAGAGGGGCGGGACGATCACGATCCCGGTCAAGTACAAGCCGGCGAAGGGCGTCTCCTACACGATGACGGTCGCGGTGAACGACAAGCACGGCCACACCGAGTCGAGCGTCATCGCCCTCCTTCCCCAGCAGTAGCCGCCTCGCGCTTCGACCAGTAGCGGCGCAGCCCCTGCCAGGATTGGTCGTACGGTGCGATCGCGTCGTACAGGGTGGCCTCCGGGCCCGCCGCGGGCCGCGCCTCGGCGACGAACTGCTCGAGATCGGCCCCGCGGCCGACGAGCCCGGCCCAGCGGTCCAGCTCCGAGCGGAGCCGCTCCAGGTGCTGCGCGACGTCGGTCGCGACGCCGAAGTGGGTGGGTGCCAGCCGGTCGGGATCGCGCCGCTCGATCTCGTCGATGCTCGCGTGCCAGGCCTCCACGTCGATGTCGGGAGGCGGCGCGACCGGCAGGACGTACTCCGACGGCTGAACACGGACTCCGCACGCATCGCCGGCAAAGAGCGTTCCCTCCCTGAGATAGCAGACGTGATGGGAGGCGTGACCCGGCGTCGGGAAGGTCTCCCAGCCGAGGACGTCGCCGGAGGCGATCCCGATGTTCTGCTTCGGGACCGGCGCGAGCTCCCCCCAGAGCGTGTCGAAGCTCTCGCCGTAGAGCCGCCGGGCGGAGGCCTCGAGGCGCGACGGGTCGGCCAGGTGCGGCGCCCCGACCTCGGACACCCAGATCGTGAGCTGCGGATGCTCGCGGACGATCGACCCGGCGGCCCCGGCGTGATCGAGGTGGATGTGCGAGAGGAGCAGGTCGCGGACGTCGGTGAGCTCGAGCCCGTGCTCGCGCAGGCCTTCCCGGAGCCTGGGGAGGGTGCTGGACGGCCCACAGTCGAGCAGGGCGGGGCCCTCCGGCGTCTCGACCAGGTACACGCCGATCGCCGCTCGGGTAGCCGAGGAACCCGAGATCGATCGTCTCGAGCACGTGCTCTCAGGCGCGGGCGCGCGCCGGGCTGCCGACGAGCGCCGTCTCGAGGTCGGCGACGAGATCGGTCGCGGCCTCGATCCCGACCGAGAGACGGATCAGGTTCCGGGGCGCGGCGAACGGGGCGTTTGCCGTCGAGGCGTGGGTCATCCGGGCCGGATGCTCGATCAGGCTCTCGACGCCGCCGAGGGACTCGGCGAGGGCGAAGAGCTTCGTCCGTCCGACGAGGGCGACTGCCTCTTCCTCGGACTCGACGAGGAACGACACCATGCCGCCGAAGTCACGCATCTGGCGGCGCGCAACCTCGTGGCCGGGGTGGCTCGGCAGTCCCGGGTAGAGGACACGCTCGACCGCCTCGTGACCGTCGAGGAACGCTGCGACGGCGGCGGCATTCTCGCAGTGCTGGCGCATCCTGAGGGCCAACGTCTTCAGCCCGCGGAGGACGAGCCAGCAGTCGAACGGGCCCGGGACGGCGCCGAGCGACTTCTGCAGGAAACGGAGCTTCTCGGCGAGCGCCGCGTCGTTCGTGACGATGGCGCCGCCGATCACGTCGGAGTGGCCGCCGACGTACTTGGTCGTCGAGTGGAGGACGACGTCCGCGCCGAGCGCGAGCGGTTGCTGGAGGTAGGGGGAGGCGAAGGTGTTGTCGACAGCGAGCAGCGCGCCCGCGGCGTGGGCCGTCTCGGCTGCGCGGCGGATGTCGACGACGTTCAGCAGCGGGTTCGACGGCGTCTCGACCCAGACGAGCCGAGTGTCGTTGCCGAGGTGAGCGCCGAGGGTCTCGTCGAACTCCTCGGCGGGGACGTACGTGAATCGATAGCCCTTCGGCTCGTACACCTGCGACGTCATCCGGTACACGCCGCCGTAGACGTCCGCGATCAGGACGACGCGCTCGCCGGGGTCGATGAGGTGCATGAGGGTCGTCGTCGCGCCGAGGCCCGAGGAGAACGCGATCCCGTGCTCGGCCCCCTCGAGGCTCGCGAGCGCCTCCTCGAGCGCCACCCGTGTCGGGTTCGAGGCGCGCGAGTAGTCGTAACCCTTGTTCACCCCGACCGCCTCCTGGACGTAGGTGGTGGTCTGGTAGATCGGCGTGATGATCGCGCCCGTGGCGGGATCGGGGTCCTGGCCGACGTGGATCGCTCGCGTCTCGAACTCCATTGCGGTGGAGCCTAGCGGGCTACCTCAGGGCGATCAGGCTCATTCGCGCGCTCGACCGCCGTGAGGCCGAGGGCGGCGGCGAGCCGGGCGGCGGCGCGGTCGAGCGGCTCGTCGGTGCGGCGGCGTACCCCCGGCTCGGTCGTGAAGCGGCGAATCTGGAGGACGCCGCGGGCGCGATCGGCCTTCAGGTCGGCGCGGCCGATGAAGCGGTCGCCGGCGAGGAGCGGCAGGACGTAGTAGCCGTAGACGCGCTCGTGTTCCCGCTTGTAGACCTCGATCAGGTGGTCGAAGCCGAAGAGCCGCCGGAGGAAGGGGCGGTCCCACATCAGGTTGTCGAACGGGCACAGGAGCACGGGCGCAGCGGGAGAGCCGTCGAGCTCGGCGCCGGCCTCGACGACGACGGGCGGGCCGCCGTCGTCGAGCGCGACCCGCTCGAGCAGCCCGGCCTCGACGAGCGCGTCGACATGTGGGCGGACCGCCTTCGCGCCGCCGTCGAAGCGGCAGTGCTCGGCAATTCCGCCCTCCGTGAGCGCGCCTCGGCCCTGGATCGCGCGGAGCGTGTATCCGCGCTTGAACTCTTCGTCGGTCGGCGCCGGGGCGTCGAGCGCGGCCCTCGGGATCACGCGCTCGGGCAGGTCGTAGACCCGCTGGAAGCCCTGCCGGCCCGCGATCGCGACCTCGCCTGCCGCGAACAGGAACTCGAGCGCGCGCTTCGCGGGCTTCCAGCCCCACATCGCCTCGCTGCGCCCGTCGAACGCCCTCACGGGGAGCGCGCCCTCGGCTTCGAGCCTCGCGAGCACGCCGCGTTCGATCGCCCGGCCCTCGGCCGTTCGCTCGCGGCCCCACCAGTGATGGTCTGCGAGGTCGAGCATCCGCCGCTTGAAGAGCGGGTAGTCCGCGACGGGCAGCAGGCAGGCCTCGTGGGCCCAGTACTCGAAGATCTGCCCGCGTCCGAGGAGGCGCGAGACCGCGCCCTCGTCGATTCCTCCGATCCGCGTCGAGAGCGTGATCCGGTGAGCCCGGTCGACGGTCGAGATCGAGTCGAGCTGCACCGCTCCGAGCCGGCCGATCTCGGCGGCGACCTCGCCTGCTGTCGCCTTCCGGGCGCGCGACGCGTACCCCTGGCGCGCGACGACGTACCGCCGCAGCGCCGCCAAGGACGCTGTTCTCACGGCCGAGGCGCTACTCGCCCGGAGCGGTGCTCGGGACACCGCCCGAGCTTCGTCATCCCCGCCGTGGGTTGGGAGCGGCGTCCGACACCTGGGCCAGGTACTCGAGGATGTCCGAGCGGGTGACGACGCCGGTGGGGCGGCCGCTCTCGGAGACGAGGACGGCGTTCGTGCCCGCGGTCAGCGCCGCGACGATCTCGTCGACCGACGCGGAGGCCTCGACGGTGGCGAGCGGCGGCTGCATGGCATTCGCCACGTCCTCGTGCAGCGCATCGGGGTCGCGGAAGACCCGCTCGAGGAGGTCGCGGTCCTGGAGCGACCCGACCACGTCGGTCAGCGAGTCGATCCCGCCGTCCTTCACCACGACGAGCTGCGAGATCGAGTAGCGGTGCATCACCTCGATCGCCTCGCCGACCTTCTGGTGCGACGAGATCGTGACGAGCGCAGGCGTCGCCTCGGCCTCGGCGCCCTTCGCTCTGAGGAGCTCGGAGACGGTCGGGGTGCGAGACCCGCGCTCGACGAATCCGTGCTCGAGCATCCACTTGTCGTCGAGGAACTTCGAGAGGTACGACCGGCCCGAGTCGGGCAGGAGCGCCAGGACCTGAGCCCCGGGCCCGAGCCGCCCGGCAACCTGGATCGCACCCCAAACCGTGCTTCCCGACGAGCCGCCGGCCAGGATCCCCTCCTCGCGCGCGAGCCGCCGCGCCGTCAGGAACGAGTCGCGGTCCGAGACGCGAATCCACTCATCCACCTGGGTCAGGTCGATCGTCTCGGGCCACGTGTCCTTGCCGATCCCCTCGACGAGATACGGATGGAGCTCGCCCTCGTCCTTCGCGGTGTAGATCGACCCCTCCGGATCGACGCCGACGATCAGCGCCGGCGAGCCCTGTTCCTTGAAGTAGCGGCCCACGCCGCTGATCGTGCCACCGGTGCCGACCGAGATCACGACCGCATCGATCTCGCCTCCGGTCTGCTCCCAGATCTCGGGCCCGGTCGTCCGGTAGTGCGAGTCCGGATTCGCGCGGTTCGAGTACTGGTCGGGCTTGAACCCTCCCGGGATCTCCTCCGCGAGCCGCGACGACACCGAGTAGTACGACTCCGGCGAGTCGTGATCCACTGCGGTCGGCGTGATCACGACCTCCGCTCCGTAGCCCCGCAGCATCGCGATCTTCTCCTGGCTCATCTTGTCGGGCATCACGAAGATGCACCGGTAGCCCTTGCTCGCCGCCGCGATCGCGAGCCCGACCCCCGTGTTCCCCGAGGTCGGCTCGACGATCGTCCCGCCAGGTCGGAGCCGGCCCTCGCGCTCGGCCTCCTCGATCATCGCGAGCCCGATGCGGTCCTTCACCGAGCCGCCGGGGTTCAGGAATTCCAGCTTGGCCAGGATCTCCCCGCCGCTGTCCCGCGAGATCCGGTCGAGCCGGACGATCGGCGTCCCCCCGACCAGGTCGAGGAGGCTCGGGTACTCGCGCGTCATCCTCGGAAACCTAGTCGCTAAGCCCAGTCGCTACGCCTCTGCCGGAACCGCCTCCCCGACGGGCGCGAGCTCCTCACGCCTGATCAGCGTCGCCGCTGCGACGAGGGATGCGAGCGAGATCCCGAACATGACCCAGAACGCCCACTGCGAGCCGCTGGTGAAGGCCTGGGCGAACGGGACCCCCTCCCCGATCAGGTGGTTGAAGTGGCTGATCGACACCGACGAGACGACCGCCACCCCGATCGCGCCTCCGACCTGCTGCGAGGTGTTGAAGAGCCCGGAGGCGAGGCCGGCCTCGTGAGCCTGCACCCCGCCGAGGGCTGCGACCGAGATCGGGATGAACGTGAACGGCAGGGCAAACCCGACGAGGATGTACCCGGGCAGGAGGTCGCCCACGAACGACCCGTCGGCGGAGACCTGCGTGTACAGGAAGATCCCGACCGCGAACACGACGAACCCGACGATCATCACCGGCTTCGCGCCGACCCTCGTGACGAGGTACTGCGACAGACCGGCCCAGAGGACGGCGCTGACCGCGGTCACCGCGAAGGTGATCCCCGTCTTCAGCGCCGAGTAGTGGAGCACCTGCTGCACGTACAGGGTGAGAACGAAGAAGTTCGCAAAGGTCACCGCTCCGAGCATGAACGCGGTGATGTTCGCGCCGGCGACCGTCCTGATCCTGAAGATCGAGAACGGAAGCAGCGGCTCCTTCGCCCGCGACTCGATCACGAGGAACGCCACGATGAGGGCCGCGGAGATCGCGAGCCGGGTGATGATCCAACCCGAGCCCCAGCCGTGGACCGGCGCATTCGAGACCGCGTAGACGAGGAGCGCGATCCCGGCCGTCACCGTGATCGCGCCGGCGACGTCCGGAGTGGTCGACCGGTCGTCGCGGCTCTCGCGTACGAACCGCGGAGCGAGCAGGAACGCGATCACGCCGACCGGAACGTTGATGAAGAAGATCCACTCCCAGCCCGCGTACTTGGTCAGCACCCCGCCGAGCAGCACGCCGACGGCGGCGCCCGAGCCTCCCATGGCGCCCCAGACGCCGAGTGCCTTGTTCCGCTCCGCCCCCTCGGGGAAGGTCGTGGTGATGATCGAGAGCGCAGCCGGGGAGATGACCGCAGCGCCGAAGCCCTGAACGGCGCGTGCGCCGATGAGGACACCCTCGGACCAGGCGAGACCGCAGAAGAGCGACGCCGCGGTGAACAGGACGACACCGACGAGGAAGACGCGACGGCGCCCGAGGATGTCGGCCGCGCGCCCGCCGAGGAGCAGGAACCCTCCGAATGTGATCGCGTAGGCGGTGACCACCCACTGCAGGTCGTCGCGCGAGAAGTTGAGGTCCTTCCCGATCGTCGGTAGCGCCACGTTGACGATGGCGACGTCGAGGATCGTCATGAAGTACGCCGCACAAACAACAGCCAGCGCCTTCCAGCGGCGCGGATCCAGGTCTGCCATCTCTCCACTCCCTCCCGTTTTCTTACCCGGGCCTAACGTACTCGGTCCCGGGTCTATTCCGTCAGTGGCGGAAGTGGCGGCGGCCCGTGAAGATCATCGCCGCGCCCGCGGCGTCGACGGCTGCGCGAACCTCGTCGTCGCGCTTCGACCCGCCGGGCTGGACGATCAGCGAGACGCCCGCGTCGAGCGCGAGCTGCGGGCCGTCTGCGAACGGGAAGAACGCATCGCTCGCGAGCACTGCTCCCGATGGGTCGTGACCGAGCTCCTGCGCCTTCGCGAGCGCGATCCGCACGGCGTCGACCCGGCTCATCTGCCCGGCTCCGATTCCGATCGTCTGGCCGTCCCGGGCAAGGGCGATCGCGTTCGAGCTGACGTGCTTGCAGACCGTCCAGGCGAACACGACGTCGGCCCAGCGGGCCTCGTCGACCGACCCGATGACGACGTCCATGCCCTCGCGCGTTTCGGGTGTGGAGTCGCGCTGCTGCACGAGGAGCCCGCCGACGACACGCTTGTAGTCACGTTCGTTCGGCGTGTCCACGCGCCGCTCACGGTCACGCAGGATCCGCAGCGCCGGCTTGGCGCCGAGCATCTCGAGCGCCTCGTCGTCGTACTCCGGCGCGAAGACGACCTCGACGAACTGCTCCGCGATCCGGGCTGCGAGCGCCGCGTCGATCGGCCGGTTCACCATCAGCACGCAGCCGAACGCCGAGACCGGATCGGCGGCGAGGGCGCGCGCGTATGCCTCGTCGATCGTCCTCGCGACCGCGACGCCAGAGGGATTCGCGTGCTTCACGATCACCGCGGCCGGGTCCTCGAGCTCGCGCATGATCCGGCGCGCGGCCTCGAGGTCCGCGAGGTTGTTGTACGAAAGCTCCTTGCCGGCGAGCTGGTTCACGCGCGAGAGGAGATGCTTCCGCGAGCCGACCTCCTCGTAGTACGCGGCAGTCTGGTGCGGGTTCTCGCCGTAGGCAAGGTCGGTGATCTTGCGGAACGTGAGCGTGAGCTGCTCGGGGAAGTACTGGTCCTCTGCGAACCACCGGGCGATCGCGGCGTCGTACGCGGCCGTCACGGCGAAGGCCTCGGCAGCCAGAGCGCGGCGGGTCTCCGGCGACAGGCCTCCGCCCGAGAGCTCGGCGAGCACCGGGTCGTACTGCTCGGGCCGGCAGACCGGCGCGACGTGGACGAAGTTCTTCGCGGCCCCCCGCAGGAGCGACGGGCCGCCGACGTCGATCATCTCGATGATGTCCGCCTCGTCGACGCCGAAGCGGCCCGCCAGCGACGTGAACGGGTAGAGGTTCACGCAGACGAGCTCGAACGGCTCGATCCCGTGCTCGGCGAGCGTGGCGCGATCCTCCTCGGCGTCGAGCCGCGCGAGGATCCCGGCGTGGATCGCGGGGTGGAGCGTCTTGACGCGGCCGGCGAGCATCTCGGGCGCGCCGGTCACATCCTCGACGCGGGTCACCTCGAGCCCCTGCGCCTCGAGGAACGCGGCGGTTCCGCCCGAGGACACGAGCTCGAAGCCGAGCTGGGCCAGGCCGGACGCGAACGCGTCGATCCCGTTCTTGTCGTAGACCGAGATCAGGGCTCTCATGCGGCGTTCCGCTCCGGCGCCGGCAAAGCCGGCACCTCCGTCCACACCTCTGCTGCCCCGAGAGCCGCGGCCACATTGGAGCCTCCGTCAAGCCTACGGCTCATGCGGCGACCAGCCCCGCCACGGTCTCGGGAAGGAGGCGGTGCTCGACCGCGTGGAGGCGCGCCTCGAGCGTGTCGCGCGGCTCGACCGGGACGGGCTCCTGGACGAGGATCGGCCCGGTGTCGATCCCCTCGTCGACCAGGTGAACCGTCACGCCGGTCGTGTCGACGCCCGCGGCGAGCGCATCCTCGATCGGGCGGGCGCCCGGGAACGCCGGAAGCAACGAGGGATGGACGTTCACGATGCAGCCCGGGAACCGGGCGAGAAACGGCTTCGTGAGAAGGTGCATGTACCCGGCGAGGACGACGAGCTCGACGGCGTGCTCCTCGAGCCAGGTGGCCATGACGAGGTCGCGCTCCTCCCGGCTCTCGTGGCAGTCGAGCGAGAAGGTCGCGGTCGGGATCCCGGCTGCGCGTGCACGTTCGAGAGCGTAGGCGTCCTTCCGGTTGGACCCGACAGCCGCGACGGGCAGCCCGGCGTCGATCAGCGCCTGCAGGTTCGAGCCGCGCCCCGAGACCAATACCCCGATCACGCGATCCTCCCGATCACGAGCTCACCGGGCGCGGGCTCGGAGACGACGGCGCACCAGCCGATCCCGAGGTTGAACACGCGGCGCATCTCCTCCTCGTCGACGTGCCGCGCGAGCCAGCCGAACACCGGCGGCCGCGTCCAGGCGTCCCAGTCGATCTCGACGCGGAGCCCGTCCGGGACGACGCGGCTGAGGTTGCCGACGATGCCGCCGCCGGTCACGTGCGCGAAGGCCCTGGCGCGGTCGCGGAGCGTACGCGCGTCGTCGAGGTAGAGGCGCGTGGGAGCGAGCAGGTCGGCGCCGTCGTAGTCCTCGAGCTCGAGGACGCGCCGCACGAGCGTGAAGCCGTTCGCGTGCAAGCCGGCCGACGGGAGGCCGATCACGGCGTCGCCCGCTCCGACAGCGCTTCCGTCCACCAGCGCGTCGCGGTCGACGATCCCCACGCAGGTGCCGGCGAAGTCGAGCTCACCGTCCCTGTAGATGCCGGGCAGCTCGGCCGTCTCGCCGCCGACGAGCGCGACGCCCGCGGCCCGGCATACCTCGGCTGCGCCCTCGACGAGCTCGGCGACCTGGTCGAGGTCGATCGCGTTGGCGGCCACATAGTCGAGCAGGATGAGCGGCGTCGCGCCGGTCGTGGCCACATCGTTGAGGCAATGAGCGGCGAGGTCGCGGCCGCAGTCGGCGAGACGACCGCGCGCGCGGGCGAGCATCAGCTTTGTCCCGACGCCGTCGGTCGACGCGGCGAGAAGGCGGCGGTCGTCGAGAGGGTGAAGGCCTGCGAAGCCGCCGAAACCGGTCGCGCCGGTCGACTCGACCGCGGCGCGGAGGCGTCCAACGACGCCCTCGGCGACGGCCAGCGAGACCCCGGCGCCGGCGTAGCTCGTCCGTTCAGCCGCCACGGCCTGAGTCTACGGCGCCACACTTGGGGAGGTGCTCGCCTCTGCCGCCACCACCTGGAACCTCGAGCCGCTGCAGATCGTGCCGACGCTGCTCGTGTCGGTGCTCTACCTGCGCCGGACGCGCACGCTCGCGCGCCGCGGCCGGCCGGTTCCGGCGAGCCGGCAGTTCCTGTTCTGGCTCGGGATCGCCCTGGTCGTGATCGCGCTCAACTCCCCGGTGGACGAGCTCGGCGAGAAGGACTTCTTCTTCATTCACATGGGCCAGCACGTGATCCTCGGCGACCTGGCGCCGCTCTGCTTCGTCGCCGGCCTCACGGGCCCGGTGCTCCGGCCCGTGCTCGCGCTGAGGCCTGTCGACCGGCTCCGCTTCCTTGCCCATCCGCTCGTGGCGCTCCCGATCTGGGCGGTGAACCTCTGTCTCTGGCACGTGCCGGTGCTGTACCAGGCGGCACTGCATCACAGCGCGATCCATGCGCTCGAGCACTTCCTGATGTTCAGCTGCGGCTGCCTGATGTGGTCGCCGGTCGTCGAGACGCTCCCGGCACCGGAGTGGTTCGGGACGGGATGGAAGCTCGGCTACATCGTCGCCGTGCGGTTCGTCGACACGGTCCTCGGGAACGTGTTCATCTGGTCGAGCTCGGTCTTCTATCCCTGGTACGTGCATGCGCATCCGCTGTGGGGGATCAGCGCGGTCCACGACCAGAATCTCGCGGGCGTCGTGATGATGGGCGAGGGCGGAGCCGTGACGCTCGGCGCGCTTGCGTGGCTCTTCCTGCGGCTCGCGGAGGAAGGCGAGCTGAAGCAGGAGCTGATCGAGCAGGGATACGACCCGGTGCAGGTGGCGCGGGCAGTTCGATACGGGCGGGCGAAGGCGCTCTCGCAGGAGCCTGCCGGCGCACCTCGCTAGCGAACGGGCTCGAACCGCAGCTTCTCCGACGCCGCCGGAATGCGGGTCGGGTACTCGCGGGTGAGGCAAGCGCGGCAGAGGGAGCCCGCCGGCCTCGTGGTCGACTCCTGGAGGCCGTCGAGCGAGAGGTAGGCGAGCGAAGTGGCCCCGATCGCGGCCCGCACGCCCTCGACCGTGTTGCCGGCGGCGATCATCTCGTCCGGGCTTGCAAGGTCGATGCCGTAGTAGCAGGGCGAGACGACCGGCGGGGACGAGATCCGGACGTGCACCTCCGCAGCGCCCGCGTCGAAGAGCATCTGCACGATCTGCCGCGTCGTCGAGCCCCTCACGATCGAATCGTCGACGATGACGAGGCGCTTCCCGGCGACCTCGTCGAGGGGGTTGAACTTCATCCGGATCCCCTGGTCTCGCATCCCCTGCTCGGGCTGGATGAAGGTGCGGTGGATATAGCGGTTCTTGATCAGGCCCTCGCTGAAGGGGATCCCGCTCGCACGCGAGAACCCGATCGCGGCCGGCGTGCCGGAATCCGGGATCGGCAGAACGAGGTCGGCGTCGGCGGGCGCCTCGGCCGCCAGTCGCTCGCCCATCCGCACCCGCGCGCCGTGCACCTCGACGCCTTCGAGGCGCGTGTCGGGGCGGGCGAGGTAGAAGAACTCGAAGATGCAGAGCGCGCCGGGCCGGGCGCGCTCGAGCACCTGGATCGACTCGAGCCCGTCCTCTCCCGCGACCAGCAGCTCGCCCGGACGCACCTCCCGCACGAACGTCGCGCCGAGCAGGTCGAGGGCGCACGTCTCGGAGGCCACGACCGGATCGCCGTGCAGATCGCCGAGCACCAGGGGCCGGAAGCCGAGCGAGTCGCGGAAGGCGAAGAGCTTCCCGTCCGCGAGCCCTACCACCGCCGCAGCTCCCTCGATCCGCTCGAGCGCTGCCGCGGCGGCCTGCTCGAGCTCACGGTCGTCCCCGGCGATCATCGCGGCGATCACCTCGCTGTCGGACGTCGAGCCGAGGCGCGGCGCGAGCTCTTCGCGGAGCTCGTCGGCGTTCGTCAGGTTGCCGTTGTGGCCGAGCGCGACCGTTCGCGCCGAGCCGTGGTGGATCAGCGGCTGCGCGTTCGCCCATGCGTTCGACCCCGTCGTCGAGTAGCGCGTGTGCGCGATCGCAAGGTCGCCTCGAAGGCCCGACAGCTTCTGCTCGTCGAAGACCTGCGCGACGAGGCCGAGATCTCGCAGGCCGGTCAGGCGCCCGTTCTCGGACACGGCGATCCCGGCCGACTCCTGCCCGCGGTGCTGGAGCGCGTGGAGCCCGAAGTACGAGAGGCGCGCCACGTCGCGGCCCGGGGCACGGATGCCGAACACGCCGCACATCAGACGACCCCGAGCTCGACGACGTCGTCCCAGCCGAGGTCGTCCCAGTCGAGCGGATCCGAGTCGATCAGCGCGACCAGCACGCCCGGCCCGGCGGGGCAGGCGATTCCGGTCTCGACGCCGCTCCAGGCAGCGGCCGAGCGAACGTCGCCGTCGTGGGCAAGGGTAAAACGTCCTGCGTTCTGCCACACGAAGCGCACGAGCTCCGCTCCCTCGCCGCGCAGGAACGCCGCGCGGTCGCCTCGGCGCCAGCGCGCCGGGATCCGGGTCACATCGGCGACGAGGCCGATGCAGCCCACCGCGGGCGTGGGCGGGATCGGGCGACCGCCGGTCTCGTTGTAGAGCGACACGTTTCCCGACACCACCGGGATCCCGAGCTCGTCCGCGGCCTCGGCGATGCCGTCGATCGCGCGAGCCAGCTCCCAGGCGATCTCGGGCCGCTCGGGATTGCCGAAGTTGAGGCAGTCGGTGAGCGCGATCGGCTCGCCACCGGTGCACGCTACGTTGAGGGCGGCGCCGAAGACCGCCTGGCGGCCGGCCTGGAACGGGTCGCGCTCGCCGATCCGAGGCCCGTCGAGGGAGACGGCGAGGCCGCGTGTCCCGTCGAGTCGAAGTACCGCCGCATCGAGGCCGGGCCGGCGCACGGTTCGCGAGCCGACGAGCTGGTCGTACTGCTCGAAGATCCAGGTCTTGGGCTCGTCGTTGATCGCGGCGCGCGGAGCGGGTGAGCCGGGCCGGTCCTCGAGCTCGAGGTCGTAGCGTGGCGTCTCCTCGGTGAGGAGCGCGGCCGGGATCGCACCGACTACGTCGCCCTCCATGAAGACGCGGAGCTCACCGTGGCCTTTCACCTCGCCGATCACGGTGCACGGCAACTCCCAGCGGGCGCACGCTGCCTGCACGTCGGCGAGCCGCTCGGGCTCGACGACCGCCACCATCCGCTCCTGCGACTCGGAGATCATGATCTCCCAGGGCTCGAGATCGGGCTCGCGCAACGGCACGCGGTCCAGGTTGACGTCGACCCCGACGCCGCCCGAGGCCATCTCGGCGAGGGAGGACGCGAGCCCTGCGGCACCGCAGTCCTGCAACCCCACCACGAGCTCCCGCTCGACGAGATCGAGGGACACCTCGATCAACGCCTTGCCACGGAACGGGTCGCCGATCTGGACGGACGGCCGTTTCTCGTCGGAGCCGTCGAGATCCTGGCTCGCGAGCACCGAGGCTCCGCCGATCCCGTCACGCCCGGTGAGCGCGCCGTAGAGCACGATCAGGTTCCCGGCACCCGTCGCCTTGGCCCGCAGCACCCGCTCGGCCGGCAGCAGCCCGATGCACATCGCGTTCACGAGCGGGTTCGCAGCATAGGCCTCGTCGAAGACGGTCGCGCCCCCGACGGTCGGCACGCCAACGCAGTTGCCGTAGTGCGCGATCCCTCCGACCGCGCGGCGGAAGTGCCAGTCCGGCGAGCCGAACCACAACCCGTCGAGCAGCGCGATCGGCCTGGCGCCCATGGCGACGATGTCGCGCAGGATGCCGCCGACGCCGGTCGCCGCGCCCTGAAAGGGCTCGACGGCTGTCGGGTGGTTGTGCGACTCGACCTTGAAGGCCACCGCGAGGCCGCCGCCGACGTCGACCACTCCCGCGTTCTCGCCGGGGCCCTGCAGCACGCGCTCCCCGGAAGACGGCAGCCGCCGCAGGAGCGGCGCCGAGTGCTTGTAGCCGCAATGCTCCGACCACAGGACGGAGAAGACGGCGAGCTCGAAGTCGTTCGGCGCCCGGCCCAGCAGTTCCCCGATTCGCCCGAACTCCCAGTCGGTGAGGCCGAGCGCGCGATGGAGTGGCTGCTCTGCGACGGCGCTCAGAAGGCCAGTCTAGCCCGGGCAGGCGGACGGCCACCGGATCTCACGAAACGCGTGCCTCGATCGTTACAACACCAGAGTGAACCGTCGTGATGCAGTCCTGCTCGTCGCGCTCTCGCTGATCTGGGGAGCGTCGTTCATGTTCATCCGCGTCGCGGATCGCGAGATCGACCCGTGGGCTCTCGTGTTCTTCCGCGTCCTCCTCGGCGCGGTCGTGCTCGTCCCGATCGCGCTCGCGGTCGGCGGCGGCGGCGCCCTCCGGCAGGCGCGCGCGGCCTGGTGGGCGCTGATCGTGCTCGGGATCGTGAACACCGCCGTGCCGTTCATCCTGTTCTCCTGGTCCGAGACCCGGATCACCTCGAGCCTGGCCGCGATCCTCCAGGCGGCGGCACCGATCTTCACGGTGCTCATCGCGGTCACTCTCGGGCTCGAGCGGGTGGGGGGCAGGCGGCTCGCGGGATTCCTCATCGGCTTTGCCGGCGTCGCTCTCCTCCTCGGCTCGCCCGGCGGCGGCGGCATCCTCGCGGCGCTCGCCGTCGTGCTCGCGGCGTTCTGCTACGCGTGCGGAGCCACGTTTGCGTCGCGCAAGCTCTCGGGTGTCGACCCGCTCGTGATCGGTGCCGGGTCCTGCGTCGTCGCAACGGTGGTGGCCGCTCCGCTCGGGCTCGCGCACCTCCCGGCAACGATGCCCGGGTGGAAGGAGACCGGCTCGGTGCTCGCGCTCGGCCTCGCCGGGACGGGGATCGCCTACGTCATGCTCTTCGCCCTGCTCGCGAGCGTCGGCCCGTCGCGGACGATCCTCGTCACCTACATGATTCCCGCGATCGCGGTAGCGTACGGCGTGCTTCTCCTGGGCGAGCCGTTGCGCTGGGAGTCCCTGGCCGGGCTCGCCCTGATCCTCGCCGGTGTCGCGTTCGCCGCGGGAGGGCGGCGCGATCGTTCGGCCGAGAAACGATCCAGTGCGGTGGATTCGGCGAATACAGCATGGGAGAGCACCTAGCTCCCGACGAAAATCCAAACCGGAGGGAATCCCTAGATGCGCAAGCGAATGACAGTTCTCCTCGGCAGCGTGATTGCAGTGACGGGCATCGTGGCAGCCGTGGCGCTGGCCGGGCCGTCGGTGTCTTCCACGAGCTACAAGGCGAGCCTCGACACGAGGCAGGAGGTACCGAAGGAGTCGGGCGCCTCGATCCGGGCGGGCGGGAGCTTCGACGCCACGGTGACCGGCACGAAGATGACCTGGAAGCTGACCTTCAAGCAGCTGACCGGCGCCGCCACCGCAGCGCACGTCCACTCGGGCGCGAAGGGCAAGCCGGGCCCGGTGATCATTCCGCTGTGCGGCCCCTGCACCTCCCCGGCCAGCGGCACGGCCCATCTCTCGGCCGCGATCGCAAAGATGCTTCAGAGCGGGAACACCTACGTGAACGTCCACACCGCGAAGAACGCGGGCGGAGAGATCCGCGGCCAGCTGAAGGCCAAGATGTAGCAGCTCGGGGGCTGCGGGGCCGGCGCGGTCCCGCAGCCTGCTCGACCGCCGGGAGGCCCGCCCAGGGAGCCTCGACCTCAGTTCGAGGGATAGCCGGTCGCCGTCGCAAGGCCGATCCAGGCCGGGACAGGTTCTCGTCCCCCCTCGGAGGCTTCGCGCATGCGCCGCATCATCCCCGCTCTCGGTCTGCTTCTCCTCGTGTGCCTCGTCGCAAGCCCGGCCGAGGCTGGCAGCACGTCGGCGACCGGCTGCGGCGTGAAGGAGTTCTCGTATGCGGGGCTCGAGTCCGACGCGAAGGCCCACGGCGTCTCGGCGAACCTGTCGACCACGGTCGCGCCGGCGGTCACCGACGGTCACGTCGGCGGCTGGATCGGCGTCGGCGGCACGAGCGCGGGCCCGGCCGGCGTCGCGGAGTGGCTCCAGACCGGCTACGCGGCCTTTGCATCCGACGACACGAGCGAGATCTACTACGAGGTCACCGTGGCAGGCTCCTCGCCGCACTTCACCGAGCTCGCCTCGGGCATCGGCGCCGGCGCGTCGCACAGGTTCGCCGTTCTCGAGATGGCAGGCAGGCGCTCGTGGTGGCGGGTGTGGCTCGACGGGAAGCCGGCGAGCCCCCCGATCCACCTTCCCGGAAGCCATGACGCCTGGTACCCGCAGGCCGTCGCCGAGAACTGGAACGGAGGCACCGGCGCCTGCAACACCTACGCGTACCGCTTCTCGGATGTCTCGCTCGCCGCGAAGGACGGCGGAGTCTGGCGGCCGATGAAGGCCAGCTACCTGTACCAGGACCCCGGGTACCACGTCGTCCCGATCTCGACGACGCCGCGCAGCTTCCTCGCCGCCAGCCTGGGCGCCTAGGAACCCCGGCCTAGCGGATCGTCAGCGGCGTGCCGACGTGCATCAGCCTGGCGAGCTCGATGATCGACTCGTTGCGCAGGCGGACGCAGCCGTGGGAGATACGACCGGGGATGAGCTCCGGCGCGTTCGTGCCGTGCACGCCGATGAACCCGCCGCCGGGCCAGTCGGTGAGGACGGCCGAGCGGGCGCTCGTCCCGAAGGCGATCGGCCCGTAGTACGGGTTGTCGAAGTTCGTGAGCTTGTCGCGGATGTAGAACTGCCCGGGCGGGGTCGGCCAGTACGGCTCGCCCACGCCGACCCTGGTCGTGAAGATCACGCGGCCGTTCTTCTCGAGGGTCGCGGTCTTCGTCTTGCGGTCGACATAGAGGTGGGTGTACACCGGCGTGACCGTGCCGAGAGAGCTCCTCGGGACCCAACCCGTCGAGTTGTTCGGCAGGATCGGGAGACGAACCCGGTACCAGACCTCGGTCTTGCTGACGTCGAGCTCGTCGAGGATCAACACGACGTTCTGCGTCCCGTCGCTCGTCAAGGTGTCGAGCGTCGTCACGACAGAGGACTTCGCCTCCGCCGCCTTGCGCGCCCCGACCCGGTGGACGACGACAGCCCAGTGCCCGACGTTCGGGTTCGTGAGCACGTGGCGGAGCGGGTAGGAGATCTTCTTCGCGTGGTTCCCGCCGGGCGCGGCTCCCGCGGCCGGAAGCAGGACGAGGAGCCCCGCCGCCG
Organism: uncultured Actinomycetota bacterium; assembly: GCA_963738895.1. Classification (GTDB taxonomy): domain Bacteria; phylum Actinomycetota; class Thermoleophilia; order Gaiellales; family Gaiellaceae; genus PALSA-600. Next base: position 328,077 of record CAVTYN010000004.1, on the reverse strand, counting down.
CCAGAACGGCGAGGCCGGAGAGCCGAAGAAGCGAGGGCGAGGTTTTCGCGGGCATGTTCGGAGCCATGAGTTCCCTGGCGGCAGAAAAACCCCTGCCGCAACGTCTATCGGCGACCGGCGGGATTCCTTACGATCGGTGGTCGTAGCTTACTATCCATCCTTGAAATCACCGGCCTAGTCTGACCTAGACGAAAGGTGGGACGGTCTGCGGTCGGTGACACCGAGAGCGGGGAGGCGAGGTGGCTGGGACGAGGAAGTTCAGGCAGCCTGACGGCGAGGAGGTCGAGGGCGAGGTCGTCGGCTTCCGCGCCACCGGGGAGCACTGGAACGAGTACCTCCTCGACGACGGGACCATCTTCAAGATCAAGCTCGTCGTGACGGAGATCGCCCGGGTGAAGGATCTCTACGACGAGAAAGGCGACCCGGTCTACGCCGCCAGCCACACGCAGGTCACGGCGGTCGACGCGCCCGAGGGGCTGCGCCGGCTCAGCTGAGCTCGGCCGGCCCGAGCCAGCGAAGCGTCGGGTCGATCGACCCCTCGTCGAGGAGCCGGCGGAGGCGTCGCAGGCGGATGAACCGATCGCCCTCGAAGTCCTCGACCGTGAGGCCAACCGAGCGGTAGGCCTCCACCAGTTCGCGGGCTCCGGCCTCGGCGTTCCAATCGAGCTCGAGCCCGGGGAGAAGCCTTCCGAGCTTCGAGAAGTCGACCCGGTACGACCGAGGGTCGACGCCGGAGCCGGCCGCGATCTCGACCGCGCAGCCCGTGACCTCGGAGAGCACCTCCGCCAGCTCGAGGATCCTGTAGTTCTGGGCGTCGGTCCCGACGTTGACGCTCTCCCCGCGGATCGATTCCTCCGGCGCCTCGAGCAGTGCGCCCGTGACCTTCGCGACGTCACGTACGTGGATCATGGGCCGCCAGGCGCGCCCGTCGCTCAGGAGCCGGACGACGCCGGCAGTGTGGCTCGACGCCGCGAGGTTGTTGAGGACGATGTCGAGGCGGAGCCGGGGCGAAACCCCGTAGACGGTTGCATTTCGCATGTTGACGGGCGCAAAGTCAGGCCCGGCCATCCTCACGAGCGCCTCCTCGGCGCGCACCTTGGACTCGGCATAGGCGGTGATCGGCTGCAGCGGGGCGTGCTCGTCCAGCAGGTCGTCGCTGCCCGAGGCGCCGTACATCGAGCACGACGACGCGAAGACGAAGCGTCGCACGCCTGCTTCGCGCGCCGCCGCCGCGAGCGAGACGGTCGCGTCGCAGTTGATCTCCGAGGTCACGGCGGGGTCCAGGTCGCCGACCGGATCGTTCGACAGCGCCGCAAGGTGGACGACCGCGTCGAAGCCTTCGAGCTCCGCCGCCCGGACATCCCTCACGTCGCGCCAGATCGTCGGCACGTCGCCGACGTCCGGTCCGAAGTCGCAACCCCGATAGAAGGCGGCGTCCAGGCCGGTCACGTCGTGTCCGGCGTCGACGAGCGACGGCGCGAGCACCGAGCCGATGTAGCCGTTGCTCCCGGTCACCAGGATGCGCATGGCTCCCACCCTAGTCGAGGAAGCGTTGCTCGCCCTGGCGGCTCGGCCAGTATGGTCTAGACCCCCGTTTGCTTCCGACGATGCCGATCGACTGGGATACCGTGCCCGACGGCGAGTCCGTCGGAGAGGAGCTGCTGGCGCTCATGGCCGAGCTCTTCCTGCTCCCACGGAGCCTGACGGGCGACGGAGTGCGGCGGACGCTGGCCGTGCTCGGACGCGACGTCCCGCTCGAGATCGTCGAGACGCCGACAGGGATGCCCGTCTTCGACTGGACGGTGCCGCGGGAGTGGGTCGTGAGGGCGGCGTGGATCGAGGGGCCGGACGGCCGGCGTGTGGTCGACGTCGCCGACTCGCCGCTCCATCTGCTCGGCTACAGCAGGCCGGTCGATGCCGAGATGGACCTCGAAGAGCTGCGCCCGCATCTCTTCACGCACCCAGACGACGTGGATGCGGTGCCGTATCGGACCTCCTACTGGGAGGAGGCCTGGGGATTCTGTCTCTCCCGTCGACAGCTCGACTCGCTCCCGCCCGGCCGCTATCGCGTCCTGGTCGACTCGAGCCTGGTCGAGGGCTCGCTCTCGTCCGGCGAGGCGCTGATCCCGGGTGCCTCCGACGAGGAGTTCCTGATCAGCACCTACGTCTGCCACCCGGCGCTCGCCAACGACAACCTCTCCGGGGTCGTGCTCCTCTGGGCCCTCGCGCGGATTCTGGCCGGGCAGAGGCTGCGCTTCACCTACCGGCTGCTCTGGAGCCCGGGCACCCTCGGGCCTCTGTGCTGGCTCGCTCGCAACGAGGGACGACTCGACCGCGTCGCCCACGGGCTCGCGATCTCGTGCGTCGGCGACCCCGGGCCGCTCAGGTACAAGCGAAGCCGTCGCGGCGCAACGACGGTCGACCTTGCGGCCGCCCTCGTCCTTCGCCACCAGCCCGAGAGCATCGTCTCGGACTGGTCGCCGCTCGGAGGAGACGAGCGCCAGTTCTGCTCACCGGGCTTCGACCTGCCGTTGGGGGCCTTCACGCGCACACCGCACGGCCTCTTCCCTGAATACCACTCCTCGGCGGATAACCTCGACCTCGTCACCTCGTCGGCCCTGGCGGAGTCGCTCGGCGCGATCCTCGAGATCATCGACGCCGTCGAGACGAACCGCACGTACCGGAACCTGGCCCCGTACGGCGAGCCTCAGCTCGGGCGACGCGGGCTGTACCAGTCGATCCCCGACGGGACGAACCCGGAAGCTGCACTCCTGTGGGTGCTCAGCCTCTCCGACGGGCTGCATGATCTGCTCGCGATCGCGAATCAGTCAGGCCTTCCCTACGGCAAGATCCTGGCCGCGGCCACCACCCTGGAACGACACGGACTGGTCCTGCCGCTGCCCTGAGCGACGGGGAGTCACACCCGAAGTCGCGCACGACGGGATCCGCTACCTTGGCGGGTCGATGGAACAACGCCCATCCACAGAGGCGCCCAGGACCGGAGTTCGGGATGACACCTCGCAGCGGAGGATCGGCGATCCGCAACTAACACTCGAGATGCTCGAGGAGGCACTGCCGCGATTCCGGCAGGCTTCCGACCTCACCGGCCTGATACGCGTCCACGAAGAAGCGTCGGCGGTTGCGGCCTCCTCCGAGAGGAGTACGCGCAAGCGGGCGCAGCGCGTCGCCAAGAGTGCGGACGCGACCATCCAGGAGCTCAGGAGATCCGGCGCGGAGACGGACGAGGAGCGCGACGCTCGCGAGGCGAGAGAAGCTCGCGAGGCACGGTGGCAGATACGCGAGACCGAAGCCAAGCTGCTCGAGTTGATGGTCCTGTCGTTGAAGCTCCTCCTGGTCGACGACAGCGACTCGCCGGACGCGTTCACAGCGTTCCGGCCGTTGGCATCGCTCGACGATGACGGCGACCTGCGGGTAGCCGTGACCGGCGTGTTCGAGTCGCGGTCTCCTCTGCTCGTCAACGGCTTCGACCGTAGCCGTCGTATCTTCGCGGAGATCGGCACCGAATCGCTGCAGAGCGAGCGACGCGAGATCGAGCAGCTCCTCAAGTCCAGCGCTGTCGGGCTGCTGACGAACGGTGCCGACGTGCGGGGTCTCACGGCGAATACGGTTCCCCTCGTCGCCTACTCGCTCTTTCGCGGCAATCTCCCGGTCTCGCCTGCCGCCGCCTCGCCCGCAACCGTGGAGAAGATCAACGAACTGCTGCTGGGTGCCGCAGATGAGTTGAGCGAGGCACCGGCCGACACACGGCTGCTCCTCATCTCGCTGCTGCGGCTCGCCCTTTTGCTGGGCGAGGCCCAGGAATATGCCGACGGGCTGTCGCTGACGTCACTCGCCCTTTCCTGAGACCCAGAGCCGTCTGAGCGTTCGAGCATGCAGCTAGCATTACTGCCTGCACTAAGCACGACTGCGGTCGGATGTAGCGTTCTGGTTGGGTTGCCGACGGTAGTTTCCTTCGACTAGCTGGGGTGGGCGGATCCAAGTGCGCATACTCTTGGTGAGTGACGACTACCCGCCGTATATCGGGGGGGCCCAGATTCAGACACAGCTCCTGGCCCGCAAGCTTCAGGAGCGCGGGCACGAGGTCATGGTCGCAACCACCTGGCAGAACGACCTTCCAGGCAGCGAAGTCGACCACGGGATCTCGGTCCACCGGCTACGGCAGCTGCGTACGCTGCCCGGCATCGCGCGCAAGCGCTGGCAGCACTACCAGCCGCCTTTCGCGGACCCGGTGACGGCGATCTCGCTGCGCGGCCTGGTCAAGCGCTTCAAGCCGGACATCGTTCACTCGTATGGCTGGATCAGCTACTCCGCCGCTGCTGCGCTGCTCGGAATGGACGTCCCGCTGCTGATCACCGCCCGGGACTACGCGTATAGCTGTGCCAATCGGACCTTGATCCGTGACGGCCAGGACTGCAGCGGGCCGGCTCTCGGCAAGTGCATCGCGTGCGCCGGCCGTCAGTATGGTCGGAGCAAGGGAACGGTCGCTGCGCTCAGCGTCTGGGCCGGTGGGCCTCTCCTGAAGAGGAAGATCTCGGGTGTCCACAGCGTCAGCAATTACGTTCGGGACATGGTCCGGCGTGACTTTCTGGACGATCGCACGTCGAAGCACGAGGGCGCCTCACGGAACTCGGGGCTGGTGATCCACGACGTCATCGGGAGCATGCCGTCTTCGGATCCCACGGGAGGCGAGGCGACGAGACCTGCGCCCGCAGGACTGCCGGCAGAGCCGTTCATGCTCTTCATCGGAGCGCTGAGGCAAGTCAAGGGTATCGACGAGCTCTTGACTGCCTACCAGCGATTGAGCGAGCGGCCGCTGCTCGTCCTCATCGGGACCATGGAGCCCGATTCTCCCACCGAGTTCCCCCCGGGTGTGCACGTGCTCCTGGACGTGCCGCACCGCGACGTCATGGATGCGGCCGACTCGGAGTTCTGCCTGTTCGGAGTCATGCCTTCACTGTGGCCTGAGCCCTTCGGCACTGTTGTCTGCGAGGTCATGAGCCATTCCAAGCCGGTCATCGGCACCACACCCGGCGGCCATGCCGACATGATCATCAATGGAGAGACGGGTTATCTGGTCCCGCGCGGAGACGTCGACGCCCTCGTGAAGGCGATGGAAACGCTGATCTCCGATTCCGAGCTCAGAACCCGGATGGGCAAGGCCGCGCAGGAACGGGCCAGGCAGTTCACCGCAGAGGTTTCGATTCCCCGCCTGGAGCGGCTCTACGAGCAGATAGTCGCTCAGCAGCACCAGGTGGCGTGACGTCGCCTCCACCTGAGCGCCGTGCCGTGTGGAATGAGCCCAGCACGCGATTCAGCGCCCCTCGTCTCTCGGGGAAGAGGAAGAAAACCGCGACGCGCTCGGCGACTCGTCTGGGTGCGACCGTCATGACCGTGAACCAGCCCACGTACAGCAGCTTCAGCGGCCAGCCAACGTCCGCGCGGCGAGCAGCCGCCCGGGTGCCGTCCAGCAACAGGCTCCCGAGACTGTCGGTCGGAATCGGGTGTCGGTACCGGTCGAGCTTGAGCGATACGAGCCGGTTCGAGAGGTCGGCGACCGAGAGAATCCGGGCGTAGGGCAGTTCGAGCCCGACCTCCTCGGCGAGGCGGGTCAGGGCATGAGTTGTGGCCGCTGCGTGAACGAGGCCATGGCGGACGTGGTCGAGATCGAGCGACGCGCTCTGGGGCTCGTAGCGGTTCGTGCCGTGCACTCGATAACAAGCCGCGATGTCGTCGAGCGATCTGACCGTGCCGAGGAGCGTTGCCAGGTGCACGAGGTACCAGTCTGCGCCGCACACGGGGTACTCGTTCTCCGGGACGGGCAGAATCCGGCGAAGGACATCGGCGCGGAACGCGGTCCCGGACATGGGCAGCCAGACAAGGTCGAACGGGAAGGTGAGCTCGGCTCGTCGGACGTCGCCCTCGGGGAGTGGCAGATGCGGAGTCGGTTTCACGACTCCCACCGGGCGACCATCACGGTCGATCACTTCCATCCTGTACTGAACCTTCGCCACTCCGGGATCGCCGGCAAACGCTGCGGCAACAAGAGCGGCGGCGTCCGGTAAGAGCACGTCGTCGGCGTCGAGAAAGATCACGACTTCCCCGGTGCATCGCGCAAAGCCGGCGTTGACCGCCGAGGCCTGACCTCCGTTTTCCTTGAACACCAGCTCGACTCTCCCGCTGTATTCCCTCAGGATCTCGTGCGAGCCGTCAGTCGAGCCATCGTCGACCGCGATCACCGTGACGTGGGGATGGCTCTGTGCGAGCGCACTGTCGATCGCTGCCGCCACGTACCGGCCATAGTTGAAGTTGTTCACCACGATGTCGACCGCTACAACGCCCTGTTCGAGCTGATCGACTCGCCGCGACGAACCGGCGGCCAGCATGCGCTCATGTTAAAGGAACGGCAGTTCGATGCCGATATGAGGGATGCGTGGAAGCGGGCAGCTTCATCGACGAGCTCAGGAGAGCCTTGCTCGAGATCGAGTGGGCGAGTCGTAGGTCTGCGACGACCGCCACCCTTCAGAGGATCACCGAGCTCTCGCGCTCGGCCTTGCGCTCGATCGACCAGAGCGAGTTCTCGGCCGGCCACAAGGCCCGGCTCTCGACCGATCTCACTCGCGCGGGCGCCGCGGCGGTGTCCACCCACATGGACAGCCGGCGGGCCGGCAGCCGAGGAAGCGTCTTGCGCCGCCGAGCCAGCTAGGAGATCGGCCGCCTCTCGGGGCCGAGCAGGGACGGCCGGAGGCTATCTTGGTGGTGTGCCGAGGGGAGTTGCTGCAACGGTCGGATCGGGGAAGGTGGTCGCATTCCTGCTCGTCGCGCCCGTCGTCTGCCTCGGGCTTCTCGCTGTGCAGATGCTCTACAGCGGCAACGCTGCCTATGCGTTTCTCGCCTGGAACCTGCTGCTCGCAGCTGTCCCGCTCGGGCTGGCGTTCGCGACCGTAGCCGCCCTTCGGCGCGAGCTCCGCGGCGCCGTTCCGTTCCTCGTCGTGCTCTGGGTGCTGTTCCTCCCGAACGCCCCCTACCTCGTCACGGACGTCGTTCACATCGGCACGGATCCGCCGACCCCCATCTGGTTCGACACCGTTCTCTTCTCCGCCTTCGCCACGATCGGCCTCGTCTTCGGGCTCTTGTCGATCCACGTCCTCATGGGAACAGCCCGCCCGAAGGTCGGCCGCGCCGCGGCCTGGGCTGCGACCGCCGTGACTCTTGCAGCCTCTTCGCTGGGCATCTACCTCGGCCGCTTCGAGGAGCTGAACTCATGGGACCTGCTCGTGCGGCCGATCGCGGTAGCGCGCGTCGTGCTCGTGACCGGCCCGCTCGCTCACGAGGCGGCGTTCACGCTCGCCTTCACGGTCTTCCTCATCACGGCGTACGCCGCGTTCGAGCTCGTCATCGCTCTCACTGAGAGCGGCCGGCGGGCGCATCGCGTCTAGGGCGGCGGCTGAACTGCTCGGCTCAGCCTGAAAGATGAAGTGCGGCTCTCAGCACTCCGGCGAGGTAAAGCGAGTACGTGCGCGTGATGTGGAACTGGTTGCGGTAGACCAGGATGTTGTTGATGATGGGAGGGCAGATCGAGCTACAGAGCCAGTTCGTCACGTCGATTCGCTGCGCGCCCGTCGCTTTGGCCGCCGCAGCCTCGGCGTCTCCGTAGACACCCTTGAGGGCGTCATCTCTCGGGGTCGCACACGCTTGAACGTTCGACTCGTGTGCAGCCAGGCACTCGGGATCGCTCTGGCTCAGGAGGGGAATGTCACCCAGGATGACGAGCTTCGTCTGCGGGCTCTTCAGTCGACGAAGTGTGGACGTCATGCCCGCCAGCCATTGCGAGCTCGAGGCGACGGCTGACTTCGATACCGCCTGCTCGAAGCTTGCGCTCGTGACGATGACCATCTGTGGATGGAGCCGTCGGATGGCGGCGATGGCGCTTGCTCGGAACGCGTTGCAGGCGGCGCCGTCGGTGTAGAAGGTGATCATCGGTGCCGGGCATCCGGTCTTGTAGAAGATCCGCATGCTCCATCCCGCAAGTGTCGCGGCCTCTCTGAGCCCGTCGAACCACATGCCCGCGTGGGAGTCCCCGAACAGGATGAACGTTCGCTTCGCCTTCGGATTCCCATAGACGCACTCTCCGAAGGTCGCATCATCCTTCTTCTCGCCGAGTGCGCAGTCCTGGTTGTAGACGTGCTCGATGTCGTTGGCGCCGTGCAGCAGGTCGGGTTGAAGGGTCGACGGCACCTTGGTGACCGATGCACCCTTGGCGACAGCTTTCTCGACCTGGGAGAGCGTCGCCGGCGAACCCGTTGCATCCGTGAGCGATCTGACCTGCGCGGTGGTCGAACTGGCGGATCCGACCGCCGTCAGGCTCGAGACCATCACGAGAGCGATCAAGCCTCGGTGACGCACCAGGCACAGGGCTGAGACGAGCCTTCCCATTTCTCTCCGGAGGGTACCTCCGGTAGGGAGACTGTCTACCCTCTAGCCGTCTAGTTTGGACTAGACCTAGGTAACGCCGATCAGCCGCGGCTTCGTCGCGACCGCGAGGTTCTCAAAAAAGCCCGGCGTGACGAGCAAGCGCCCAGCGAGCAGCCGAAAGCGAGAGAGCGACCAGGGCAGCCCCGGTTGCGAGTGAGAGGAGGTCGTGCTTTCGCAGCAGGCGCCAGGATCGCAGCGGATGTTCGACGGAGTAGAACGTCACGACCGAGATCACCAGAGCAACGAGTAGGAGTACGAGGTTGTGCCCGACCGAGAGACTCGAGCCATGGTATTCGGCGGCGATTATGAGTACCGGCCAGTGCCAGAGATAGAACGAGTACGAGAGCATGCCGAGGAACTGGAACGGCCGGACGCCGAGCAAGTACACGGCCCCCAGTCGACCCGCGGTGATCCCTCCCGCGATTGCAAGGCTTGTCGCAGCCACCGGCCCGAGGGCCGCGATGCCCGGGAACGGAGTCGATGCGTTGATCAGTAACGCACTCGCGACAATGCCCGCGAGTCCCAGCCAGCTCAGCGCGGATCCGAGTGTGGTCGGCACCTTGGAGAGCAGAGGCAGAGAGACGCAGATCAGCGCGCCGGCCGCCAATTCCCAGGCCCGTGTCAGAGGTGAGAAGTACGCCCACGTCGGATTGGAGTTCGTCTGGATGACGGACCAGGCCAGCGACGCTACGAAGATCGATCCGAGAGCGGCACCGAGTCTGATTCGGAGCGGCACCCTTTTCCCGACCGCGGCTACGAGCAGGAGGACGGCGGGCCAGAGGAAGTAGAACTGCTCTTCGACCCCGAGCGACCAGAAGTGCTGCAGCGGAGACGGCGGTTCCTGAGCAGCCAGGTAGTTCGTACCGTCCAGGGCGAAGCGGAAGTTTCCGACGAACAACGAGCACCACGTGGCGTCACGCGCAACCTCGTCCCCTCGCAAGAAACCCAGGTAGTGGTAGCTGGCGAAGAGCGTGACGATGAGAGTGAGAGTCGCTGCCGGAAGAATCCGCCTGGCTCGGCGCGCGTAGAAATTGCGAAGAAGAGGTCCCCATGACTTCTCGGTCACGCCGCGAAGCAGCAGCGACGTGATCAAGTAGCCGGAGATCACGAAGAAGACATCGACGCCGATGAACCCGCCTTCGAGCCCGGGGACCCCTGCGTGGCACAAGGCGACCAGCGTCACGGCGATTGCGCGCAGGCCTTCGACATCGGGCCGGAACCCGTCCCTCACGGACGGCGCAGATCTCGCGTCGCTTCGTACTGATTCCTGCGGATCGGTCTCCTGTTGCCGAAAGAGTGTGCTTCCGGCTTGAACCCCGTCCGCCATGACTTCATCAAAGCAGAGGCCGCCGACAGCCAGACCGAACCGACGTCTGGTAACGGCTAGACCTTTCGCGACTTCCGACTGGCCGGGCTTTCGGCTCCGACGACGTGCTGTCCGCGGCTTTTCAGACCTGGGCTACACTATAAGGCCTGCGTCGGGCATCCTGGGTCTCATGACATGCTTGCGGAGAGAGGGTCGTGACCGGAGGCCGCCGGAACAGTTGGTGTTGCGGCCGTCCGTGCAAAAGGGGGTCTCTTGATCAAAATTCTCGCTATCGGGGGAGCTGCCCTCGCCGGGGCGCTTGTGTTCCTTGTCGCTGCCGTCTTCCCTCAGCAGCCGAAGCATGATTCGATCTACTGGGGCGCCTACGTGGACGCGTCGCGGACGTACTCCTACCTCTACGGGGGCACGTGGAGCAACGCTCCGTGGTGCGACCCCGGAACCCAATGTGGGCTGGCCAGGTTCGAGCGGAACGCCGGTAAGTCGGTTGCCATCGTGCACTACGGGCAGCCGCCCCCCTGGGAGCAGCCCTTCGACGCGGGGGCGGCAAATCGCGTCGAGGCCCTGGGCGACATCCCGGCGATCGACATGAGCACAGGTGAGGTGCCGTTGGCGGCGATCGCGAACGGCTCCTACGACGATTCGATCACGGAGTGGGCCAAGGCGGCGGCGGCATGGGGGCATCCGTTCTTCTTCCTCCTGGACGAGGAGATGAACGGGACCTGGTATCCCTACTCTCCCGGCCAGAACGGGAATACCGCCTCCGACTTCATCGCGGCCTGGCGTCATGTGCATGACATCTTCACCAGCGTCGGCGCCACGAACGTGACCTGGGTGTGGTGCCCGAACGTCATCACCCCGGACACCGGCACCCCTCTCGATCAGCTCTATCCGGGAGACGATTACGTCGACTGGGTAGGTCTCAACGGGTACAACTGGGGCGGCAATCGCTGGCAGAGCTTCGCCTCTGTGTTCGGGCCCAGCTATCAGGCGTTGCTGAAGCTGGCACCGGGCAAGCCGATCATCATCGGCGAGACTGCCTCGGCAGAGGCCGGGGGCTCCAAGGCGAAGTGGATAACGAGCGCCCTGACCAAGCAGCTTCCCGAAAACTTCCCTCAGATCAAGGCGATTCTCTGGTTCAACTGGCGCATCTACGAACAGGATGTTTGGTGGCCTTGGGAGATCGAGTCGTCACCCGCCGCCAACAGCGCATTCTCGGCCGCGATCAAGTCACCCTACTTCGCTTCCGGCGGTTCGTTCGGCAAGTTGCCGCTGCTCCAGCCGATCCAGCCCCTGTCCTGAGCTCGAGACGATGGTAATGGTTCGGCAGCACACGCGACGTCTTCTCACGGGTCTCGCAACCTACGTTCCCGGGGTGGAAACGTTGTCCGAGCGGGCGACCGGGGGCACGAACTCGGCAGCGTACTGTTATCGGATCTGGCTTCGCCACCTGATTCTCGCGGATCGGATGGGGCTTCCGACCAACCCGCGCGTGGTGGCGGAGGTCGGGCCCGGAGATTCGCTCGGTACCGGAATCGCAGCGCTGTTGACGGGCGCCTCGACGTACGTCGCAGTCGATCTGATCGACTATGCCGGAACCGTCGAGAACGTCGAGATGGTGGGCGCGATCCGCGACCTTCTTCGCGGGCGCACCCTCGTTCCTGCGCCTGAGCTCGGATCGTTCGTCGGCGACGGCGAGATGATCTTCCCTCACGACATCCTCGACGATGAGCGCCTCGACGCGGCGCTCTTGCCCGGTCGCGTCAGCGCCGTCGAGGCGGCCGCCTCGGATGTGGGCGTCGAGGCCGATGGGATTCGCATCGCGTATTCGACCGGGCAGAAGAAGACACTCGACCTGGCCGATACCGCCGACATGGTGTTCTCGCAGGCCGTCCTGGAGCATGTGGACGACCTGGAAAGCGTGTACGCCGCGGTCTCGAGTGCCCTACGCCCCGGTGGATTTGCGTCTCATGTGATCGACTTCAAGTCTCACCACTTCGCGCGTGGCTGGAACGGTCACTGGACGTTCTCGGATCGAGAATGGTCTCTTGTTCGCGGTCGGCGGCGTTACGCGATCAACCGCGAACCACTGGCGACCCACCTGCGGCTGATCGAAGCTGCCGGGCTCGACGTCGTGAACGTGGGGCGGACGACCCGCCCCTCGAAGGTCCTTCGAAGGCAGCTTGCGCCGCGCTTCCGCGACGTGTCCGACGAGGATCTCGAGACCTCCAGCGCCGTCATCCAAGCGATCAAGCGCTGACGGCCCGGCAAGCGCGCTACTGCACGTCGCGGACGTGGCGATAGGCCGCCCAGGAGTCGTCCCGACGGACGTAGAGAACCGCCTCCACAGCCCGGCCTCCCGGCGGGCGAGCAATGACGAAGCGCTTGCGGCCTCCTGGTGCAAGAGCGATGTGCCAGGTCTCGAGCCGGCGCTTGCCGCTGTGCACGTCGAGCAGATAGCGCGTCGGCTGGAGCTCCTGGGACTCGACGCCCAATGCAACTTGCGGCTTGGTGTTCGCGTCAGCCTGCGGCGAGTTGATCCACAGGATCGTGTAGCCCTTCGCGCCCCGAGCCGTCGAGAGTGGCTGGCGGGCGTACACGATCGCACCCACGACCACCGCCGCTGCTGCCCCGAAGAGCAGGACATCGCGCACGCGCACACGGGCTCGGAGATTCGGCGAAGCAGTCGGAGGCTGTGGGGAGGACTTCCGTGCCAGGAGCGCCGCAGCGAGGCTCGCGATGATCGACACGCCGGCAGCGAGGACTGCAACCGAGGTCCGGGTGATGGTCCACGCCGCATCGAGCACCAGGCCCCCGAGAACGATGGATGAGACGCTGAGGGCGAGGATCGTGACCAGCCGCTCGGCACCGTCGCGTGGCGTTCGACCAAAGAACAGTTCGGTCAATGCGGCGCCGGGCAGGAACAACACGAGCAGCACGGCGAGCGGAAGCCGCACCGCAAAGGGGCCGACAAACGTTCCCGCGACGCAGACGCAGGCGGCAAGGGCGATCAGTAGTGGTCTACGAAGCATGATGCGCGAGCACCTTCCCTACGTCATAGATGACGATGTTGCCGCTGTCGAGGATCCGGCTCACCAACGGCTGCCGGTCGAACTTATGGATGGCTCTTCCTCCGAATGTGTCGCGCCAGAACGATGGCGTTGCATCGGTCGCAAAGAAGTACCCGGCGAGCTCGTCCTCGCTGATGCGCCTCCGGTCGACGAGGACGAAACGGAGCCCGTACCGTCGGAGAAGGCGAACGTGCCACCCCTCGAGCTTCGGCTCCCGAATGACCGATCGGACATCGGGGTTCGTTCCCGAGATCGCGAACTCATCTGCGTACGCCGCAAGCAATCTGGAGTTCGACGCATCCGCCGCGAAGCGCCGATGAGGCCCGAGGACGCTTTTCGCCCAGGCGGCGACGGCGAATCCCGGTGCCTGGATCGTGCTTCCGTCCGCGGCGATCGTCGAGGTCTGCGCGAGCGTCACGTCCGACGACCAACCGGCGACGATCCCGCCCTCGATGAGTACGGCGAACGCTGCAGCGACGGCGAGCCGTCCGGCCCAGGGGAAGCGCCTCGGGCGCCAGCGCTCGAGGCCGATGATCGCGAGCGCGAACGCGACTCCGAGGAACAGGTACTCCGACGCGCGATTGGCGATCTCCCACGCAGACGGGACGAGCCTGAGGCCGAGGCTGCAGACGTAGAGCGCACCCAGGGCGCCAAGGACGAGGCAGACCGGATTCGACCGATAGTCCTTCCACAGGCGCTTCAGGCCGAACGGCAGCCCGGCCACCGTCAATCCTGCCGCGCCGAACGCAACCATCCTGCCCCAGAGCGGCGTCTTGTCCACCCCGCCCGAGAACAGCTGACGAGCCGTCTGCTTCCCGCCGAAGATGTCGAGCGCCGACTGGAAGGCGTCCGAGACGACGGGGGTCAGGTAGTGCCAGGTCTGGCGGGACATGATCAGGAGCCAGGCCAGCGTCGCAACCAACGCAAACGCGGCGAACGGGAACGGCGACACATACGTCCTGGAGAGGCGCCGGATCTCGCGCTGGGCCCGTCCGATTGCGAGAATCAGGATGATCAGAGCGTACGACGCTCCGTGATGGGTTGCCACGACGGCCGAGGTGGTGATGATCGCCACTGCGGCCCAGGCCGAGCCTCGTGCAAGCCGACGCGGGTCAGGGCTCACAGTGTCGCCGGCTTCCTGGATCTCCATCCAGCGAACGACGGCGTAGACGGCGAAGACGGCGAGCGGTAGCGCGAGGGACTCGTAGGAGAACTGCGCGCTGAAGAACACGAAGTTCGGGTTCGCCGCGTAGACCAGGGTGGCGAGCCCGGCAATCCTGCCGGATTTCGAGATCCGCTCGAAGAGCAGGAAGAGCGCGATCATCATCACCAGCCGCGCGATTGCGATTACGGTCACGCCGGCCAGGAATGTCGACGGCCCACCGACCAGTCGCAGCGCTGCGGTCGTCATCTCGAGGCCGGGATAGCTGGGCGTCACCGGAAGGATCGGATTCGTCCCGAAGAGCGCATGGTTCGAGACGATGCTGTTGACGTTGTAGGAGTGAGGAAGCTCGTCGGCGAAGGTGAAGCGCGTCGGGTCTCGGAGGATCTTCACGAGATAGAGGAACGATCCGAAGACGACCGTGAGCCCGAGGCGCTCGACGCGCGAAGCGGCCGAGGTCGTGAGCCTGTACGCGAACGGTGCGGCACAGACGGCGATCGCGATCCAGAACGCCGTGAGGCCCCACGTCTTCCCCTCCCGCGACGCTGCGTCTGCAAAGGCAATTGCACCCAGGGCTGCCGCGGCCAGAAGTGAAAGCGGCGCGAGGTAGCCCAGCGTCGTGATCTGTGCATCTGGCGACGCGGTGGTTTCAGTGACCGGGGCGGTTGGGCGAACCTGGCCGTTCCTGGGGGGAAGGCCGCTCCTGAGCGGGTTCGCCACCTCGATCGTGTCCGTAGCGACATGACGTCTCGCTTTCATCTCGAGCGATCTTCCTCTCCGCGTTCGGCCAGGATCCGCTCGTAGAGCGCCAGGAGCGACGAGGCACAGTCGTCCCACGTGGGGAGCGACATCGGAGGCGGCAACCGGGGTGACTCGAGCTGCTGGATGACCGACGCGGCGAGGTCCTCCGGTCGGCTGTCGAGCGGCACTGCCAACACCAATCCACGCGTGGCGAGCTCTGTGAGGCCCGACGTGTTCGCCACGAGAACAGGTCTTTTCAGTGCGACTGCCTCGAGAACCGCCAACGGCTGGGTCTCGTATTCGCTCATGAGCACGACGAGCGCGCTCCGCGTGATCTCCTCGGCCATCGCACCCCGTTCGGTGGCCGGCACCGCACGGATCTCGACCCGGTCGGAGACCCCGAGTGCGGCGGCCTGTTCACGGAGATTCTGTTCGTACGGCCCGCTACCCGCGATCCAGAGCCGCGCGTCAGGACGGGCTTCGAGGATCCAGGGAAGGGCGGAGAGAACCCGGTGATGTCCCTTGTAGCGCTCCAGGCGCCCGATCGACGCAATGCGCGATCCGCTCGGCGGCGGAGCCGACTCGAGCGCGGGAATGTCGACCCCGTTCGAGATCACTTCGAAACGATCACTCGGGACGTGAAAGGCGCGCCCGTACACGTCGATCTCGAAGCGGGCGATGGCCACGAGTCTTGCCGCGCCCCGCACCAGCGGGCCGAGCATCGTCCACTGCGCCCGTCTCATGAGTTGGCGCAGGCGTGACGAATGGCCCCCGCCGTGGAACGTCAGGACGTACGGGAGGCCGGCACGCCGAGCGGCGAACATCGCGACCGGCGCCACGAGCGTGTGGTAGGACTGGATGTGGACGATGTCCCACTCGTCGCGGCCGTTGACGATGGTGCGGAAGATGCTCGGCGCGAAGTAGTAGTCACGGCGACGGGGCCACGCTCGGACTCTCCGGATCGTCACACCGTCGATCTCCTCCACCGCAGGGCGGCTCGCGGTGAGGTCGGTGGTGAGCACGCAAACCTGGGAACCGGCGGTGGCGAGTCGACGCCCGACCTCGGCGACGTGTTGCTCGACGCCTCCGACATCCGGCGCATAGCGTGGGGTGACCATGAGGACACTCGGCGGGGTCATGAGCTTGCTTCGGTGCAGGGACGCTTGTTTCTCGGAACCCAGGCGCTGAGCGCAGACGGTTGATCTACCATACCGACGAGGTTCACTTTCAAGGTACCGGTAAAGGTCTGGCGGAACCCCGGACCATGTGCGCTAGCCACTTGACTCTTTGGAGTGGATCGAGGAACTTGTGAATGAAGCTCAGACGAGGCTGCTCGGTCTTGTCGTCCCGAGACCGAGACGACCGTAGCCGGTCCGATCGTGCGTGCGAGAAGCGGTCAAAAATCCGTCCGGACCTGACTCGGCAACGACTTCGAGTCGTGCCGAGTAGCAGCGCCACCCTTCGCTTACGATGACTCAACGCTCATACGCGGCCAGACGCGACTTTCCCGCGCAGGTCGCGAAGCACATTCGGACGCCGCTGTATCGAGCGAGCTACGCACTCGTGCTGAGCGCCGGTGGGACGGCGGTACTCGGCCTGATCTACTGGGCGGCTGCTGCACGACACTACCCCGCAAGTCAGGTCGGTGTGCAGTCCGTGGTCCTCTCCACGATGCTGTTTCTCGCCGGATTGGCACAGCTCTCCCTGAACAGCGTGCTCATCCGCTTCCTTCCCGTCTCGGGGGGGAGCGCGTCTCGAATGATCCGATCGATCTACGCGGTCAGTGCCGTCGCCGCGCTTGCCGCAGCGACGATCTTCGTTCTCGGGACGTCCCTGTGGGCGCCCAATCTGAGCTTCCTCCGTAGCGACAAGCTCTGGTTCGCCGCGTTCGTCGGCGCCACGGCTATCTGGTGTGTGTACACGCTGCAGGACAGCGTCCTCGCCGGTCTGCGGAGAGCAACGTGGGTACCCATCGAGAACATCGCTGTGAGCGGTACGAAGATCGTCCTTCTCCTGCTGTTCGCCGCGCCTCTCGTCGACTCCGGCCTCTTCGCCTCATGGATGCTGCCGACAGTGGTGGCAGTAGTGGTGGTGAATGTCTTCATCTTCAAGGTGGTCGGTCGAGGATCGAACGAGCGAGCGCCGGAGTTCCTCTCATTCGGCCGGATCGCTCGATTCGCGGGCGGAAACTACGTCGGGTTCGTCTTCTACGCAGCTTCGACGAACCTGATTCCTCTGGCTGTGCTGAACCGCGTTGGGCCCACCCAGTCGGCGTACTTCATCCTCCCCTGGACGATCACCATGGCCCTCGCCGGGGTCGCCTCGAGCACGTCGACCTCACTCACCGTGGAGACGGCTCTTGACATGGTTCAGCTGCGTTCGTACTGCCGGCGCACTCTCGTGCACACGTTCTTGCTGCTCGCCGCGCCGATCGCATTGCTCGTGATCGGCGCTCCCTATGTCCTCCGCGTGTTCGGCAGTGGATACGCCGAGCACGGAGCTACGACGCTCAGGTTGCTGTCGCTCGGCGTCCTCCCGAACGCAGTCGTCCTCATCGGCCTCAGCGTCCTGAGAATCCGCGGGAACGTACGCCGTCTTGCAGGCCTACAAGGTGCCCTGTGTTTTCTTCTCCTGGGGGTGAGCTACCTTCTGCTGCCTCGATACGGGATCACGGGGGTCGGAATCGCCTTCGTGCTGAGTCAGTCGGTGACGGCAGCGCTGTTGCTTCTCGGTGATCTCAAGTCGATCGTTCGCAGCGCTCCGCTGACCGGCTCATGATCTCCCTTGTCCGAGCGGGCCGGGGTACGCCGATCCTCATGTACCACGGCGTCTCGCCACAGCGGGGACGCCGCTTCCGCGAGTTCGTCACGAGCCCGGAGGCGTTCGAAGCGCAGATGATTTATCTCGCCGAGCAGAGGTTTCGCGTTTGCGGCGTCTCCGAGTTCGTCGAAGGCCGCGCCGAGAGCTCGGGCGGGCCAGCCCTCGGGTTGACCTTCGACGACGCCTTTCAGGAGTTGCTGACATTCGCTGTCCCGGTCCTCCGCCGGCTCGGGTTTCGCGCGACCGTCTATGTTCCGACGGCCTTCATCGGTAGCTCGAGTCGCTGGCTCGAGCGAGCCGGAGAGTCAAATCGGCCGTTACTCGGAGGGGACGAACTCCGCGAGCTCGCGGCGAACGGGATCGAGCTCGGGGCGCACAGTCACACCCACCCGGCCCTGGACGTTCTCACCGTCGCCGAGGCGCGAGCCGAGGTCGAAACGAGCAAGGAAGTGCTCGAGGACGTGATTGGGCTTCCTGTCCACACCTTCGCGTACCCGTTCGGGTACGAGAGCCCCGCGGTTCGCGCCCTCGTCGCCGATGCCGGGTATTCGTCCGCGTGCCGCGTGAACTACTCCTTGAGCACAGTCGAGGAAGACGTCTACGGGCTGTCCCGGCTGCCCGTCGCCGGTGACCTGAGCCTGGAGGCGTTCGGAGAGCTCGTGCACGGCCGACGTTCGCTCTGGCCCCAGAAGGCACGCGCGCTTGCGTGGCGGCCGGTCCGTCGAAGCCTGGCCAGGATACGGCCCCGCCGCAATGGGTGAGGAGGCGCTTACCCCGTCTGTCGCCCCGTCCGTGGGCGATGAGAGCGTCTCCGTGGTCATTTGCGTGTATGACGAGCGGCGCTGGGAGGCGATCGTCCGTGCCGTTGCGTCGCTTCATACACAGACCCACCCGGTTGACGACGTGATCGTCGTGGTCGACCACAATCCGGAGCTCTTCGCGCGTGTAAGGGACTCGATCGAGGGCATCGTCGCGGTCGAGAACAGCAACCCGAGGGGGCTCTCCGGCGCCAGGAACACCGGGACCGCGATTGCGCGGAGCACGTATGTGGCGTTCCTCGACGATGATGCGGCCGCGGATGGAGAGTGGGTCGAGCGGCTCACGGCTGCGTGTCGCGACCCGAAGGTCCTCGGGGCGGGGGGTCAGTCTCGCCCGAGGTGGCTCGACCGTGAGCCCCCCTGGTTCCCGGAGGAGTTTCTCTGGGTCGTGGGTTGCACGTATCGAGGCCTGCCCGAGCAGACGGCAAAGGTTCGCAACATCTATGGAGGCTGTTTCATGATCCGCCGTGAGGCGCTCGTCGAGCTCGGTGGGTTCCTGAGCGAGTTCGGGCGTGTCGGGACTGAGCTCATTTGCGTGGAAGAGACCGAGCTGTGCATTCGTGCCGCCAATCGTTGGCCCGACCTGGCCTTTCTGTACGTGCCGGGGGCGATGATCGACCATGACGTGCCCGCTGCGCGCTCCAACTGGTCGTACTTCCGGACGCGCTGCTTCGCCGAGGGCGTCTCCAAGGCCAGGCTCACCCGCCTCGTGGGTGCGAGCCAGGGCCTGAGATCCGAGCGAGCCCATGCGGCCAAGACGATCCCGGCAGGAGTGATGCGCGAGGTCGCGCGCGGCCTCCGCCGAGGCGAGCCTGCTCGGTTCGCTCGTGCCGCTGCGATCGTCGCCGGCCTCGCGGTCACCACCGCCGGGTACGGCGTCGAGGTGGCCCGACTGCGGAAAGCGGCTTCCGGGACGAGCTGAGAGGCTCAGGCCTCGTATAGACCCCCCATTAGGGGCATGCAGCCAGGTGTGGCCCCTCCCGATGAAGGAGCCATGCTTCGTAAACTCATCGGTTGGGGTCTTGGTGTGGCCCTTCTCTCCGGCGCGACCGCCTCACAGGCGACACGGACGCTGATCGGGTTGCCGGTCACGCACACCTACGCAACACGGTCGGTCGCTCCCACCGTCGTCAGCCTGCCGACGATCAGCGGGATGCCCGTTATCGGATCGACGGTCACCGGCGGCACAGGCGCGTGGTCTCAGACCGACCTCAGGTTCGCGTCTCAATGGCTTCGGTGCGGCAGTTCCTGCAAGCAGATCCGATGGGCGACGGGAAAGACCTACACGGTCGCCGCTGCAGATGCGGGTAGTCAGCTCCGGTTCCAGGTCGTGGCGTCGGGACGCTACGGCTCGACCCTTGCCGTCTCGAATCCCACCGCCACGATCTCGGCTCCGGCTCCGGCTCCGGCTCCGCTCCACTGCCACGACGACGACTCCCACTACGACAACGACTCCCACTACCACGACGACTCCCACCACGACGACGAGTCCTACGACCACCACGACGACGACTACCGCTCCGGCTCCTGCCCCGAAGGATACGCAGGCACCTTCGGCACCGGGCTCGCTCGGGCTCACTCTGACCGCAGCCACCGTGATCGGCATCGGTTGGAGCGCATCGAGCGACAACGTCGGCGTCGCGGGCTACGACGTCTTCGAGAACGGGACGCAGGTCGCAGCGACAGGTGCGGTGAGCGCGTCGGTCTCGGGGCTCACCTGCGCCACCGCCTACACGCTGTCCGTCGACGCCTTCGACGCCGCCGGCAATCATTCCCCACAGACGAAGATCAGCACGACGACGTCTTCGTGCCCGAGCGGCGGGACGTCCGGCGGGAGTGCCCCGTCGACCTCGACGACTCCGGTGCAGGCGCCGGCCGCGACTACGCCGTCGCCGGCCCCCGCTGCATCCGTGACTCCGCCGGCACCTGCTGCCGCATCCGGGAACCCGGTGCCGCCGCCCGCTGCCGGTGCCTACTTCGGCGCCTATATGGAGGGCGCCAACACCTTCGCGTACTACTATCCCTCCGAGGCCCCGTGGAGCAACGCGCCGTGGGATACCCGGACCTGGGACAGGTTCGAGCGCGATGCCGGCAAGAAGGTCGCCATGGTGATGTTCGGCCAGCCGATCTTCTGGTCACAGCCCTTCGACTACGACAAGGCTTTCGATGCCACAGTGGCCAGGGGCGCCGTTCCAGTCGTCGACATGAGCACCGGCAGCACTCCGCTGGTCGACATCGCGAACGGAGCGTACGATGCGCAGATCACTGCGTGGGCGAAAGCAGCCGCAGCATGGGGACAGCCCTTCGTTCTTCGGCTCGACGCCGAGATGAACGGCACCTGGTACAACTTCGGCGCGCAGGCGCGGACGAACCCCCAGTCGTTCGTTGCGATGTGGCGGCATGTTCACGACCTGTTTGTCGCTGCCGGTGCGACGAACGTGTCATGGCATTGGTGCCCCAACGTCGACCCCGAGTCGACACAGACTCCCTTGGAAAGCCTGTACCCGGGCGACGCCTACGTCGACTGGACCGGCATGACCGGCTACGACCAGGGTGGGGAGTCGTTCAACTGGGTCTTCTCGGCAACATACGCCCGGCTGGTCGCACTGGCGCCGTCGAAGCCGATCATGATCGGGGAGATCGGCGCCGTCGATGCGGGTTACCCGGGAGAGAAGGTGCAGTTCCTGTCGGACATGTTCTCCCAGCTTCCCACGCTCTTCCCGCAGGTTCGAGCCTTCTGCTGGTTCAACTGGCGGACGAACGAGAACAACCCTCCGTGGGATTGGCCGATCGAGTCGTCTGCGACTGCCCAGGCAGCCTTCGCTCAAGGGATGGCCTCGAGCTACTACGTGGGACGCTAGAGCTCGCTCCCGCCGGAGAAGGCGGGCACATGACCAGGGACATGCCAGAATGTCCCTGGTCATGAGCGTTAGGGTCGTAGGTCACGACGCTGGTGACGCTTTTGCCATCCTGCCGGGCCGATATCACGCAGCGGAGCGTCCCCGATCCGTCGTGACGAGCCTCTAGCGATGGCTCACATCGCGCCGAGAGTTGCTCCGACGGAAGGCCGGTGGCAGCGTCGACGAAGCGTTTCCGGAGCGGCGCGAACCAGTTCACGCTGGCGAGCACGCTCCTCTCGGCCTGCGTCACGGACGCTCGCGTGGCGGGGCGGGAGAGCTGCGACCCTCCGGAAGCCGGCTGAGGCCGAGCGACCGGCTGGGTCAGGTTCGGCGCTCCGCCCGCGATGTGCTGCGCCCGGGAGGCTGATCTCTCCTCGCTCGCGAGCATCAGGACGAGCAGGAGGTTGAGGCAGGCGCTGAACGTGAAGACGGCGTTCCGCAGGCTTCGTGGCCATTTCGCCGGCGGACGGACTCCGTGGCCCGGCTGGTCGTGGCCGCCCTGTTGCTCCGCCAGGCCTTCCGAGGCAGTCGGAGTCTCCTCGCCCGGGAAGCTGTCGGACGACCACCGGGGAAGCCGGCCGCTCTCGGGGAGCGCGGCTCGCGCTCGGGCCGCCAGCTCGGGGTCGACGAGCACGAGCTCTGGACTGATGAGCTCAGGCATGGTGATGGGGAAGCTCTTCGCCACCTCGTGGCCAATCCCTCATCGAGCCTCCCGTACCGGCGAGTCCGAGCGGTGACGTAACGCCACCGGAAAGGTGGCGCTCGTGCGTAAATCGACCGAATGTCACCTGTTCGTTACGCCGACGTCGGACGGGTGGGCTAGCGTACCGGGCTGCGGTCGGCGTCCAAAAGCCTCGGGAGGTAGCTTTGAAGAAGCGTCAAGTCCTCGTATGTGTCTGTGCGCTCGCAGTGGTCACCGTCGTGTTTGTCGCCGGCGTGGGCAGTTCAGCCGCCGCCGGCGGCGATACGACCCCGCCGTCTGCCCCGGGGTCGTTGGGGACGACTCTTGTCTCGCAGACGGTGATCGGGATCGGTTGGGCTGCGTCGAGTGACAACGTCGGTGTGGCCGGCTACGACGTCTATCTGGGCGGAGCCCGGATGGCGACGACGCAGGCTGTGAGCGCCTCGGTTGGTGGCTTGACGTGTGGGACGACCTACACGCTTGGCGTCGATGCCTATGACGCCGCGGGGAACCAGTCCGCGATCACGACGCTGTCGGTGACCACGGCGTCATGCGCTGCTCCTGCTGCTGCTCCTGGGGACGCGACCCCGCCGTCGGCGCCTGGGTCGTTGGGGACGACTCTTGTCTCGCAGGCGGTGATCGGGATCGGTTGGGCTGCGTCGAGTGACAACGTCGGTGTGGCCGGCTACGACGTCTATCTGGGCGGAGCCCGGGTGGCGACGACGCAGGCTGTGAGTGCCTCGGTTGGTGGCTTGACGTGTGGGACGACCTACACGCTTGGTGTCGATGCCTATGACGCCGCGGGGAACCATTCGCCGGTGACGACGCTGTCGGTCGCGACGGCGGCGTGTGCCTCCTCGGGTGATACGACCCCGCCGTCGGCCCCGGGGGCGTTGCGGACGACGCTTGTCTCGCAGACGGTGATCGGGATCGGTTGGGCTGCGTCGAGCGACAACGTCGGCGTGGCCGGCTACGACGTCTATCAGGGCGGAGCCCGGATGGCGACGACGCAGGCTGTGAGCGCCTCGGTTGGAGGCTTGACGTGTGGGACGACCTACACGCTTGGTGTCGATGCCTATGACGCTGCGGGGAACCATTCGCCGGTGACGACGCTGTCGGTCGCGACGGCGGCTTGCGCCTCCTCGGGTGATACGACGCCGCCGAGCGCACCGACCTCTCTGCGGGCGTCCACGGTCGCGCAGACCTCGATCGGGATCGGTTGGAACGCGTCGAGCGACAACGTCGGCGTGACCGGCTACGACGTCTATCAGGGTGGAACCCGGGTGACGACGACCCAGGCTGTGAGCGCCTCGGTTGGTGGCCTGACGTGTGGGACGACCTACACGCTTGGCGTCGATGCCTATGACGCCGCGGGGAACCATTCCGCGATCACGACGCTGTCGGTCGCCACGGCGGCTTGCGCCTCCTCAGGTGATACGACCCCGCCGTCGGCCCCGGGGGCGTTGCGGACGACCCTTGTCTCGCAGACGGTGATCGGGATCGGTTGGGCTGCGTCGAGCGACAACGTCGGCGTGGCCGGCTACGACGTCTATCAGGGCGGAGCCCGGATGGCGACGACCCAGGCTGTGAGCGCCTCGGTTGGAGGCTTGACGTGTGGGACGACCTACACGCTTGGCGTCGATGCCTATGACGCCGCGGGGAACCACTCCGCGATCATGACGCTGTCGGTCGCGACGGCGGCTTGCGCCTCCTCGGGTGATACGACGCCGCCGAGCGCACCGACCTCTCTGCGGGCGTCCACGGTCGCGCAGACCTCGATCGGGATCGGTTGGAACGCGTCGAGCGACAACGTCGGCGTGACCGGCTACGACGTCTATCAGGGTGGAACCCGGGTGACGACGACCCAGGCTGTGAGCGCCTCCGTTGGTGGCCTGACGTGTGGGACGACCTACACGCTTGGCGTCGATGCCTATGACGCCGCGGGGAACCACTCCGCGATCACGACGCTGTCGGTCACCACGTCGCCGTGCTCGTCCCCGGGGGGCTCTTCGGGAAATCCGGTGCCGGCGCCGGCCTCCGGCGCGTACTTCGGCGCCTATGTGGAGGGTGTTCAGACCTTTGGGTACTACTATCCGTCTGAGGCTCCGTGGGGTAACGCTCCCTGGGACACCCGGACGTGGGACAGGTTCGAGCGTGACGCCGGCAAGAGGGTGGCGATGCTGATGTTCGGGCAGCCCGTGTTCTGGGACGACCCCTTCAACTATGACGGGGCATTCGACGCCACTGCAGCCAGAGGCGCCATCCCGTCCGTCGACATGACCACCGGTAGCACCCCGTTGACCGATATCGCCAATGGTGTCTACGACACCCAGATCACGGCCTGGGCGAAGGCAGCGGCCGCCTGGCACAAGCCGTTCGTGCTTCGGCTCGACGCCGAGATGAACGGCGCCTGGTACAACTACGGCGCTCAGGCGCGGTCGAACCCGCAATCGTTCGTCGCAATGTGGCGCCACGTGCACGATCTCTTCGTAGCGGCCGGCGCCACGAACGTCTCGTGGCACTGGTGCCCGAACGTCGACCCCGAATCGGTCCAGACGCCTCTCGAGAGTCTCTACCCGGGTGATGCGTATGTCGATTGGACGGGGATGACGGGGTACGACATGGGCAACGAATCGTTCAGCTGGCTCTTCACGTCGACCTATGCTCGCCTTGTCGCCCTGGCGCCCTCCAAGCCGATCATGATCGGTGAGATCGGCTCCGTGGATGCCGGGTACCCCGGCGTGAAGACCCAGTTCCTGAGCGACATGTTCGCGCAGTTGCCCACTCAGTTCCCGCAGGTACGTGGCTTCGTCTGGTTCAACTGGCGAACGAACGAGAAGGATCCTCCCTTGGACTGGCCGATCGAGTCGTCGGCAGCAGCGCAAGCCGCATTCCAGCAGGGCATCCAATCGAGCTACTACGTCGGACGCTAGTGCACCCGTCTCGAGGTCAGGCAGCTTGGCGGCCGCGGCCAGCCACTACGCCGAGCTCGTAGTCGGATAACCCAACGGGCTTGCCAATGGGTCGAGTCGCCGTCGCCGCGCGGGCGTTCCGCGGGGCGGCGCTCGTCCCGGCGGATCGGCTACCGAGCCCGCTCCTGGGCGGCTGGCTGGAGCTCCGACGATGCGCGTCGGTCGAGACCTCAGCCGCGTGCTCAAACCGGCCGTCGGCGGGTTAGCTCGGGCCGCTTCGTGTAGTGAGGAATCTCGGCTCATCGATCGCGTCTCTGCCCGGGCGCCAGCCGCGCGCCAGGAGCAGCCGAACGTAGAGGACGACCGCCCGAACCTCGCCGTCGCCACGCGACTCTCGCAGAATCCACTCGGTCTCGGCCCGGTGAGCTAGGAAGAACTCCCGGTCCCGCCACGATCTGCGCCAGACCTCACTCGTCTGGCGCCTCGAGTAGTTCCACAGCCGTCGCCTCACCTGGCGACGATACTCCGCCAGGGTGAAAACGGAAGGGCCGTAGCGAAGCACGAAGCGAAGCTGCTCGGCCACGCGCGCCTCCGTTTCTCGGTCTCGCGTCAGCGAACGGTCCGCCTGGCGGTTCGCGAACGTGAGCACGTCGTGGACGTAGCCGAAGTCGTGATCCACGAGGATCCGGTAGACCGCCTCGGTGTCGGAGTACATGAACCGGCGGTCGAGGAAGTCCTCTCGCTCGCGAACCAGAGCGGAGCGAACGAGGAACGAGCTCGGCCCGCCGATCACGCTGGACTGCTCGAGCAGCTGCCCCCTCAACACGCTTCGCCCGTCGACGACGCTCTTGCCCTCCAGGCCGACGAGGTCGACCCCGTACGGAGTGCGGCGGTAGGAGCCGACGACCCCGATTCTCTCCGAGGTCCCGGCGATCTCGACCATGCGCTCGAGACACGTCGGATAGATCAGATCGTCGGCGGCGACGACCTTGCAGTACGCGCTCGCGGGACTGAGCGCGCGAAACGCCCGGTTGTAGTTCGTGTCGACATCGACGAACTCGTCAAAACGGAGATGGCGGATGCGCGCATCACGCCTTGCGTACGCTCGGGCGATCTCCGGCGTCTCGTCCGTGCTCGCGTTGTCGACGAGGATGAGCTCCCAGTGGGCATAGGTCTGCGCGAGGACGCTCTCGATGCTGTTCGAAAGGACCGAGCCGTCGTTGTGGACCGGCGTGACGACGCTGACGAGGGGAGCCACGTTCACGGCTATTTCAGTCTGCTCGCATTGGTCGGCTCTGCCGCAGCGATGCGTCGGCTCGGTTCCCATTCGCCTCGGTCCGATCGCACTGTTACATGTGACAGGACTTCGTGCACATACGGGCCCACCGGCATCACCTCTGACGATGAACGAAGATGAGCTTCTCCCCCCACCAGTTCACCCGGCTCCGGCTACATCGCCGGCTCCAGGGCCGGTAGTGCCCGAGCTCACCGTCGTCATCACGACCCGCGACCGCTCGGGCCTTCTCCGGCAGTGCCTCGAGTCGCTCGACAGGCAAACGGCACCGAGCTCCACGTTCGAGGTGATCGTGGTCGACGACGGCTCGACCGACGGCACGTCGGAGATGCTCGCCGCGCTCGAGACCGGCTACCGCCTCACCGCCCTCGAACAGGCTCCGGCGGGCCCGGCTGCCGGAAGAAATGCCGGCGCAGCCCGCGCCTCGGGGAGGCTCCTGCTCTTCGTCGACGACGACGAGATCGCCGATCCCGGGCTCGTCATGGCTCACCTCGAAGCACACGGCCGGCACGGGAGCATGACCGTGGTCATCGGCGCGATCGGTCGTCGTGTTCCTGAGGGAGCAGACCGGTACGCGCGGCTCGCAGTCGAGAGCGCGTCGTGGCATGCCGACCAGCTCGAGCGAAGACCGCTGACCTTCTGGGACTGCGTCGGGGGTAACTGCTCGCTCTACCGCTCCTCCTTCGAGGCCGTGGGCGGGTTCGCACCCGACCTGCCGCGCGAGAACGACACGGAGTTCGCCTACCGTCTGCATGCGGCCGGTCACGCCTTCGTCTTCGCCGGAGACGCGAGGGTCTCCGAGTACCGCACCCGGGGCTGGCGGGGGATCGTCGGCGATGCGGAGCTTCGCGGGCGGATCGCGGTCGACCTCTACGGCCGGCACCCGGAGATGCTCCGCTTCATGCCCCTCGGCGGAGGTGGCGAGCTCTCGGTCCCGAGAGCCCGCCGAGCCATCGAGAGCGTCGCCCTTGCACTCCGGCTTCCACCCGCGGCGCTCGGCGCCGCGGGGCTTCTGCTCCCGAGCGATCGCATGATCAAAGCCTGGCTGGCGGTCGTCGTCGGGCACGCCTACTGGACCGGCGTCCGCACTGCGGCGAATCGAGAGCTGTGGCAGCGCTCGAGGAGCGCGACCCTCATTCTCGGATACCGCGCGATTGCCGGCGACAGAGAGAGAGCGAGCAGCTCCGTCCTGCCTGCGCGGAGATTCGCCCGCCAGCTCTGGTGGCTGAACCGGCGGGGCTATAACGTCGTCACGCTGGGTGAGTATGTCGCCTACCGCGCCGCGTATCGGCTGCCGCCGAGGAAGACAGCCGTCGTCACGATCGACGATGCCGACTCCGGCACGGCGGTCTTGGCGGGGCCGATCCTCGCACGATTCGGATTCCGGGCAACGCTCTTCCTGGCCTCCTCACCCGAGGGCGCCCTCACTTCAATCGACGGCACGGCTCTCGCAGACGCTGCAGAGCTGGACAGCGGGCCGTTCGAGATCGGGTCTCGAACGCGCATCGACCCTTCCGTGACGGCAATCCCGGAGAGCGAGGCAATCGAGGAGATCGCGGGACCCAAGCTGGAGCTCGAACGTGCTTTCGGGGTTCCGGTGACCGTCTTGGCTCATCCCGACGGCGAGGTCGACCCCTCTGCGCAGAGACTCCTCGAGGAAGCCGGCTATCAGGCGGCGCTCGGGATCCGGCCGGGGCGTAACCGGCCGGCTACGCCGTCGTTCGATCTTCGCCGGCTCGAGGTCTGCGGGACGTACTCGCTGCCGCGCTTCGCTGCGAGGCTGATCCTCGGCTAACAGCGTCCGAGCCGGCAGGCCCTGCGGAGTCGACGACCTCCAGCCAGCACTCCCTCCACCAGGCGAAGATTCCGCGCGGGCAGAACCAGCGACCGTAGCTCACGTCGCTTCGACAGATACAGCCCTCGAGGATGTAACAGTCCGATGACAGTACGACGAGCTTGCCCGTCTTCTCGTCGACGAATCTCTCGACCTTCGCCCGCACACGCGCCGTCTTGCCACAGTAGGCGAGCATCTCTTGGTCGAACCGCAGCCCCTTGTGCTTGGAATTCGGTGTCAGAGTCTCCGCGATCTCCTTCTTCGAGCGAACGCGGACCGACTGTCCGATCATCAGCCCACGCGGCGGAGGAGGTGCGTAGACGTGATCCGGAGGATTCTGGGGCATGAACTGCACCCGCCTCACCAGCCGAAGTTGCCGTCCGATGTCGACGAGCACAGCCCGCGTCGTCACCCGAACGAAACGCAGAAGGCGTACGTTCCCGCTCGTGAGCTGGTGAAGGAACGAACGCAGATCCCGCCAGCCGACGGCTCTACCGGCAGCCGGCAGGTCGGTGTGCTGACAACGGAAGGTCGCCTCGGTCAGGTCCTCGGCGTGGTTGCCTGCGTTCGCGAGGGCGATACGTTCGAGCTCTGCATACGCCTCGGCGTCATCGGCCTGCGAGAGGGGTCGGCTATCCGTGGCCGGTCGAAGCCAACTGGTCTTCCAGAAGATCCGGCATTCCGCCTGGCAGCCGGCGTGTCCGGAGCCGTCGCAACGAAGGTCGTCGAGAACGACCGCCTCGGGTATGCAGCGAATGGACACCGGGTTCACCGTGTCGCAAACACGGTCGAGGTTTGCGATCACCCTCGTGCTCGTGCCAAGGAATTTCAACATCTCGGGCATGAACGGCAGCCCATCCGTGGCTCCTGTCTCGTCCAGCACCGACAGGATCTCCGACGGGCTCCGAACCTCCACGAGATCCCTAGCCTTCAACCCAACCCCCCTGAACTTGCTTCGAGAGGGAAACGCTAGCCGATTTGGGTCGGCGATTGCGCAGAAGATGCATTAAGCTCCGGCGTACACCTCGTCGGCGGAGCACGCCGGGCGTGGCCTCGGCTTAGAGAGTGCGCTCGACGATGGGTTCAGATTCGACCTCCCGGTTGCCTCCCTCCTCTCCCGGGACCGGAGTAGGCGAAGCAGAGACCATCGAGCGGCGGACGCTACGAGGGCTCGTTTGGACGGCAGGCTCCACGGTCGGCCAGCAGGTCATGCAGTTCGGTTTCGCGGCGGTACTCGCGCATCTCGTCGCACCCGAGGCCTTCGGGTTGATCGCGATGATCACGGTGCTCACGGGTTTCGCTGCGCTCTTCGTCGATGTGGGGCTCAGCTCCGCGATCGTCCAGCAACCGGAGATCGAAGAACGCCACCTCAGTTCTGCCCTCTGGGCCAACCTGGTGACAGGCACGGGCGCGATGCTCGTAGTCGCGGCTCTCGCACCAGCGATTGCCCGGTTCTACGGAGAGCCGCAACTGGTCGCCTTGACACTTGTGAGCGCCCCGGTGTTTCTCATCTCGAGCCTTGCGGGGGTCCAGGTTGCGCTTCTCCAGCGAGCGATGAACTTCAGAAGGCTCGTCGTCACCGAGAACGCGGCCTTCGTCGCCGGCAACGTCGTCGCGATCGGAATGGCTGTCGCGGGGTTGGGCGTCTGGAGCTTCATCGGGCTTGCTGTTTCCACATCTGTCTTCAGGGCGACGCTGCTCTGGGTGAGGAGCGGCTGGTACCCACACCTCGGCCCCGACCGACAATCGCTACGCGAGCTCTGGCGGTTCAGTGCTCACCTGACGGGATTCAACGTCATCAACTATTGGTCGAGGAATGCCGACAACCTCCTGATCGGACGGTTTCTCGGGGCGATTGATCTCGCGTTTTACAGTCGTGCCTATAACCTCATGCTCGCTCCGGTCTATCTCGTTGGCTCGGCGACTCAGGGCCCGATGTTCTCGGCGTTGTCGCGAACACGCGGGAAGGACCACCAGACGAAGGCTCTGTATCTTCGCGCGCTCCGTTGGCTGAGCGTGATCAGCGTCCCACTCGTGGTGATTCTGTTCCTCGTCGCAGAGCCGTTGATCTCGACTGTTTTTGGCCAGGAGTGGCTCCCGGCCGTGCCGATACTTCGAATTCTCTGCGTGTGCTCACTCGTGCAGTGCGTGCTGCGAGCAAACGGCTGGGTCTTGACGTCTCAGGGAAGGACCGACGTGTTGTTCCGGCTGGGGATTCTCTGGACGGTCGCGGTGGTCGTCGCCTTCATCATCGGGCTGAGATGGGGACTGACCGGAGTGGCAGTCTCGTATGCCTGTTGCAACGTCCTGAACGCCGTCCCGTCATTTTTCTTCTCCGGGCGCCTGATCGGCGTTTCCCTGAGCGACGTCGTAGGCGCCCTGGCAGGGGCGGGCACCGCCTCGGCGGTGATGGGCGTCGTGGTCTGGGTCGTCGAGTCGGGACTCGACTCGGTGGTCGGGGCGCCGTTGCAACTGATCGGCGGTGTGGTGACGGGCATCGCCACGTACTTGCTGGCGCTTCGCTTCTTCTCGCCCACGTCGTTTCGCGAGGTCAGGAACCTCAGGGCGTGACTACGGGCTTCCGGTCTCCCCGATCTCCACGGGCGCCTGACTCTGGGAGCTGTTGTCCTTTCGCGCCGGCCGTGAGAATCGCTCGGCGAAGATCGTTCGCAGGACGCGCATGCCGTCCGGGATCGTCCTCAATCGACCGATACCGTGCACGCGCCTGTGCTCGAAGCTCGGCACTTCGGCGACCCGGAGGCCAACGCGGTGCGCCCGGATGTTCATCATGGTCTCGACCTCGAAACCGGTGGCCGTCAGGCTGAGCCGCTCGACGGTGTCGGTCCAGAACGCGTTGTACCCGTAACAGAGGTCGGTGTAGCGGGCTCCGAAGAAGATCCGCGTCAAGCCGACGAAAAAGCGATTGCCGAGCTTGCGGTAATACGGCATGTCTGCCGTCCCACCCCCGCAGATGAAGCGTGAGCCCTTGACGAAATCGGCGCCGGCCAGGAGCCCGCCGACGAACAGCGGGATCTCCGCCGGATCGGTGGACCCGTCTGCGTCGAGCATCACGACGATATCGCCCGTGCACGCCGCAAACCCGGTGCTGAGCGCCGCGCCCTTGCCGCGGCCGTGTTGGGCCACGATTCGGATTGCGGGCATCAACCCGCGGGCGACGGCGATGGTCTCGTCGAGCGACTCGCCGTCGACGAGGATCACCTCATGCACGTCGGCAGGGATGCGCGGGAGCACATGCGGCAGGTTGTCTGCCTCGTTGAGTGCCGGAATCACGACGCTCACGCGCGGATTTTGAGGACGCACCGCTGCGTATCCGACCTTGGCTTCTACCGCGGCGTGACCGTTCGTGCTCGACGCCACCCGCGAAAGAAGTAGTTCGTCGACTGTCGCACCGCCGACGGCGCGCTCGTTATCCCCCATCACGGAACCCCTTCCCCAAAAACCCCGTCTCGGAAGACCTTGAGTGGCTTCCGGCACGTCTGAGAATACGGGATGCGTGCGCTTCCGTCCCCCCCAATCAGTCTAGGTTTGCTACCTCGCCTGGCCGCAAAGCGCTAGCTACTGGGCTGATGACACATGCGCTACACCGTAGGATGATATGTCTGAAGTGAGCAGGACACGCCGTGACGGCGCCGGAGGAGTTTGGATGACTGGAAGGCGGCAACTCCCTCCCGGTCCGTCTGCGCCCCCAGCCGTACAGGCGTTCCTGTGGGGATTGCGGTACCCGTCGTTCACGCGGCGCGGGCACCGGCGGTACGGGGCGACCTTCACGGTTCGCGTCGGCGGTCTCGCACCGAGCGTCGTGACCGTCGATCGCGACGGCATCCGGCGACTCCTGACCGGGGACCCGCTCATCAAGCGGCACGCCAGCGATCAGCTCAAGCCACTCTTCGGCGAGCGCTCGAGCGTCGTGCTCGAGCCGGCGGAGCACCTGGAACGGCGTAAGCTCCTCCTCCCTTCGTTTCACGGCGCCGGCGTCCGGGCTCACAGCGACGCGATCGAGCGGGTGACCGAGTCCGCCATCGCAGATTGGTCGACGGGGCAGGTTGTGGACATGCTGGCCCTCGCGCGCCGCCTCACCCTCGAGATCATCCTCCAGTCACTGTTCGGGCCCTCGGAGCCTGCGGTCACGGCCCAGGTGCGGGGTATCTTCGACTCGATGGTCAGCCTTCCCGGTAGCGCGGTGGCCGGCTACTTCCCCCGTCTCGTGAAGCGCTCCCGATGGAACGTTCCAGCCGAACGGTACTGGCGCCTCCGCGATACGCTCGACGCCACCCTGATGGCGCAGGTCGAGGCGGCGCGGGCGAACCAGTCGCCTGCGAAGCCGGACGCCATCCTGCCGCTTCTGATCGGGGTGCGAGATCGGAACGGCCATTCCCTCAGTGACGTCGACCTTCGCGACGAGCTCAAGGCCTTGATCACGGCGGGCCATGAGACGACCGCTACCGGACTTGCGTGGGCGGCCGAGCTGCTCGCGCACAACCCGGCCGTCCAGGCGTCCGCGCGCGACGCGGCTCTGGGCGGGGATACGGAATATCTCGACGCGCTCGTCAAGGAGATTCTCCGGATCCGGACGCCGGTCCCCGTCAGCGCGACGCGCCGCGTCACCGAGCCGTTCGAGCTCGGCGGCTTCACGATCCCGCCGAATGTGCCGATCCTCGTCAACGGGTTCGGACTTCACCACGATCCGGCGTTCTATCCGGAGCCGGAGAAGCTCCGCGTCGAGAGGTTCATCGGGGCATCGCCCGACAGCTACACCTACCTCCCGTTCGGCGGCGGCGCCCGACGCTGCATCGGATCTGCCCTGGCCCACCTGGAGATGCGTGTCGTGCTCTCGATCATCCTTCGGAATTTCGCACTGGCGCCGACGGCCGATGCGCTTGCCGCCACGGTCCGGCGCGGGATCACCCTCGTGCCCGCCAACGGAGCCCGCGTGCGCCTGGTCAAGCCCGCCGAAGGATGAGAGCCGCCACGGACGCTCCGAAAGCGTCCTAGCTAACGTTTCGTGACGATGTCGATCGATCCGGCCCACGTCGCGCATCAGCCGAAGTTGGGCTCCGATCGCTCCCTCGGCCTTCGGGCGCGGGCCCACGAGCTGATCCCGGGCGGCGCTCACACCTACGCGAAGGGTGACGACCAGTACCCCGAGCTCGCGCCGGCGTTCATCGAGCGGGGGGCCGGCTGCCGCGTCTGGGACGTCGACGGGAACGAGTTTCTCGAGTACGGGATGGGTCTCCGTGCGGTCACGCTCGGCCACGCTTATCCGGCGGTTGTCGACGCCGCCTACGAGGCGATGTTGGGCGGAGCGAACTTCACTCGGCCGGCGGCGATCGAGGTGGAGTGCGCCGAGGCGCTCCTCCAGCTCGTACCGCGTGCGGACATGGTCAAATTCTGCAAGGACGGCTCGACCGCGAACACGGCTGCGATCACCCTTGCGCGCGCCTCGACAGGGCGCGACCTGGTGGCGATCTGCGCCGACGACCCGTTCCTCTCCTACAACGACTGGTTCATCGGCACGACCTCGATGAA
This sequence comes from uncultured Actinomycetota bacterium, assembly GCA_963738895.1. Classification (GTDB taxonomy): domain Bacteria; phylum Actinomycetota; class Thermoleophilia; order Gaiellales; family Gaiellaceae; genus PALSA-600. Next base: position 294,479 of record CAVTYN010000004.1, on the reverse strand, counting down.
CGCAGGAATACCTCGTGCCGTCAGAGAGCTGACCCTCACGTTCCCGTACAACGACCTCGCGAGTGCAGAAGCGCTGTTCTCGGCACATCCGCGAGAGATCGCCTGCGTGGTTCTCGAGGCAGAGCGAACAGAGCCTCCCGGGGACGGCTTCCTCGACGGCCTGAAGCAGCTCTGTCTGCGGAACGGCGCACTCCTCATCCTCGACGAGACGATCACGGGCTTCCGCTGGAACCTCGGAGGCGCCCAGGCGGAGTACGACCTCGATCCCGATCTGTCGACCTTCGGCAAGGCCATGTCGAACGGCTTCTCGGTGTCGGCTCTGGCCGGAAAGCGCGAGCTCATGGAGCTGGGCGGCCTCCGTCACCGAGGCGAGCGTGTGTTTCTGCTCTCGACGACACACGGCGCCGAGACGCACGCGATGGCGGCTGCGCTCGCGACGATGTCGATCTATCGCGACGAGCCCGTCGTCGAGACGCTCCACGTTCGCGGCCAGCGCCTCCGCGACGGTGTCGAAGCTGCGGCCGCCGACGTGGGGATCGAGAGCTTCTTCCAGGTCGTCGGGCGGGCGTCGAACCTCGTCTACGTCACGCGGGACGCCGAGGGCGCGCCCTCGCAGCTCTTTCGGACGCTCTTCCTCCAGGAGATGATCGCCCGCGGCATTCTGGCTCCCTCGTTCGTCGTCAGCTACTCGCACGGCGAGGAGGAGATCGACCGAACCATCCAGGCTGTCCACGAAACGCTGTTCGTCCTCCGAGAGGCTCTCGACAACGGCGTCGATCGGTACTTGCGCGGCCGTTCCGTCCAACCCGTGTTCCGGCGCTTCAACTGAGCCGGGAGCCGAGATGATCCCCGGAGCGTCGCATTGCCGCTCCTGCGGCGCGGCCCTAGAGGTCACCGCAATCGACCTCGGAAGCTCGCCGCTCTGCGAGAGCTTCGTTCCGGCGAGCCGCGTCGAGGAGCCCGAGGCCTTCTACCCGCTCCACGTCCGCCTCTGCACTAACTGCTGGCTCGCGCAGTTGCCGGCTGTCGTCGAACCCCCCGACCTCTTTCGCGAGTACGCGTACTTTTCGGCGTATTCGGATTCCTGGGTGGCCCACGCTGCACGCTACGTCGAGATGATCGTCGACCGGCTCGACCTCAACTCCGAGAGCCGCGTGGTCGAGATCGCTTCGAACGACGGCTACCTCCTCCAGCACTTTCTGCCCAAGGGCATCAGCGTGGTCGGCGTCGATCCTGCGGCAAACGTCGCGGGCGTCGCAGAAGAGCGCGGGGTGCCGACGGTCGTCGAGTTCTTCGGAGTCGACCTTGCCGAGCGGTTGGTGAGCACCATGGGTCAGGCCGACCTGGTGATCGGGAACAACGTCCTCGCGCAGGTGCCCGACCTCGACGACTTCCTGAGGGGCGTCGCGATCCTGCTGAAGCCCGGCGGGAGCGCGACGTTCGAGTTTCCCCATCTTGCCCGGCTGATCGAGGGTCTTCAGTACGACACGATCTACCACGAGCACTTTTCGTACTTCTCGTTGTTCTCTCTCCAGGAGGCGATGACAATGAGAGGGTTGTCCCTCTTCGACGTCGAGGAGCTGCCGAGCCATGGTGGGTCGCTCCGCATCTATGTCTCGCACGCGACGGAGGGGCGTGAGCCTTCCGCGGCGGTCCGTAGCGTGATCGCAGCTGAAGACTCGAACGGGCTACGCGATCCCGAGCGTTACGAGCGTTTCGCCGAAGGTGTCCGCGAATCGAAGCGGGCGCTGCTCAGCCTGCTCGTCGAGGCGAAGCGCTCCGGCAAACAGGTCGTTGGCTACGGTGCTCCCGGCAAGGGGAACACCCTGCTCAACTACTGCGGGATCCGGACGGATTTCCTCGATTACACGGTGGACCGGAACCCGTACAAGCACGGCATGGTCACGCCGGGCACCCACATCCCGATCTACCCGCCCGAGCGCATCGCCGAGACCCGGCCCGACATGATCGTGATCCTCCCGTGGAACCTCGCCCGTGAGATTGCCTCCCAACTCGCATACACGCGAGAGTGGGGAGCGGAACTGATCGTGCCCATTCCGTCTGCGACGGCTCTGCAGACAGAGTGACAAGGAGCTCCTGCCCGATCTGTCGATCGCAGGCACTCGAGGAGATCCTGTCGATCGACCAGGCACCGGCGCTGGTGGGGACGATTTGGCCGACTCGCGAGGAAGCTCTCGCGGCTCCGACCGGACCGATCAGTCTCACGGTTTGCAGCAGCTGTGGATTCATCTTCAACTCGGCGTTCACGGGCGAGGCGCTCACCTACTCGCCCGCGTTCGACGTCGAGCTCGACCATTCGCGCACCTACGACATTGCGCTCCACCATTCGCCCACATACGAGGCATACCTCGAAGCCGAGGCAGCCCGGTTGATCGACCGGCACGGCATTCGCCACCGAACGGTGGTCGAGATCGGGTGCGGTAACGGCCACTTCTTGCGGTTGATCTGTGGGCTCGGCGCAAACACCGGCTTCGGTTTCGACCCGACTCTGCCGTCAGGGCGGGTGGATCGTGTCGGTGACGCCACGGTCACGCTCGCGAAAGCGTTCTACGACTCCGAGGCCGGGGCCCCGCCGCCGGATCTGGTCGTGTGTCGAAGCGTGCTCGAGTTGATCGCCGATCCTGCGACGTTTCTCACGAGCATCCACGATGTCGTCGCCGGTGATCCGAAGACGGTGGTCTATTTCGAGGTGCCCAACGCGTCCTGGATCTTCACGCACCAACGAGCATGGAACGTCTACTACGAGCATTGCTCGTACTTCACCCTCGACCTCCTGCCGCGGCTCTTCGCCGCCTGCGGCTTCAAGACACTGGCCTGCGAGCCTTGTTACGACGAGGAGCAGCTCGTGCGGCTGGAGGCCTTACCGGGGCGGCGCTCCGTGGAGGCACTCCAGGCGGCGACCGAGGGCCTGCTCGAGACGCTCCACACCTATCGTCGAAGCTACTACGGTGAGGTCGAGGGATGGCGCAGCACGTTGAACGAGCTGCGAGCCGGTCACAAGCGCGTGGCGATCTGGGGCGCCGGAGGGCGAGGGATCACGTTTCTGAATACGGTCTGCAGCGAGCCCGGCGAGAGCTTGACCCAGGTGCAATTCGCGGTTGACATCAACCCGGCCCGGCAGGGGAAGTTCCTTCCGCGGACCGGGCAGGAGGTCGTTGCGCCTGAGGGCCTTCGTGGAGAATCGCTCGACGTTGTCGTGCTCACCAACGCGACATACGAAGCGGAGGTTCGCGCCGAGCTCACGGAAATGGAGCTCGAATGCGATGTCCTCGTGTTATGAAGGTCGCGGAGCTGCCGGTTGACGGCCTGCGCCCACTAGCCTTTAGTGAGTGGGACCCATGGTGATCGATGCGTTCATCGCGGCATGAAGGTCGTCGTCTTCTGCGGAGGCCTCGGCGTGCGCATGGGGGAGGAGACGAGGCAGATCCCGAAGCCGATGATCACGATCGGCGGGAAGCCGATGCTCTGGCACATCATGGAGTACTACGCCTCGTGGGGTCACACCGAGTTCATTCTCTGTCTCGGATACAAGGGCGAGGTGATCAAGGAGTACTTCCTCAGCTACAACGAGGCCCTGTTCAACGACTTCGTGCTCGACCACAGCGGCTCGGGGTCGACCGTCGAGCTTCTGTCGCCCGAACGGCCCCAGTGGCGGATCACGTTCGCCGACACCGGGATCAGCACGACGATCGGGGAGCGTCTGACGGCGGTGAAGCCGTACGTCGGCGGGGAAACGGAGTTCCTCGCGACCTATGGCGATGGGCTGACCGACCTCAGGCTTCCCGAGCTGATCGATGCGTTCCACGCGAGTGGCCGAACCGCGATCTTCCTCTCCGTGAGGCCGGAGATCTACTCGCACCTCGTCACGTATGACGATGACGGGGTGGTGCTCACGGTCGAGGAGCTGCGTCACTCCCACGTACGCATCAACGGCGGTTTCTTCGTCTTCAAGCACGAGATCTTCGACTTGATCGAGCCGGGAGAAGATCTCGTCGACGCGCCGTTCTCGCGTCTCATCGGGCGACGCGAGCTGATGGCGTACCCGTACGAGGGGTTCTTCGGGCCGATGGACACGATCAAGGATCGTCAGAGGTTGGAGGCGCTCTACGAGGCGGGCGCTGCACCCTGGCTTCGCTCGGCAGCGGACGACGTCACCGATCGACCCGGCCCTTGATGCGGCCTCTGAGCCTCTCGGGGGGCGAGCCGCTCAGGCGCGTGCTCGTCGTCGGCAGCCACGCCGATGACATCGAAATAGGCTGCGGCGGGACGCTCCTCACGCTGACGAGAATGGTCCCCGAGCTCGAGGTGGACTGGCTGGTATTGGCCGCACCGGGCGAGCGCGGCGAGGAGGCACGGGCAAGTGCGGGGGTCTTTCTCTCGGCTGCGGGCGCCTCGCGCCTCGAGATCCACGGCTTTCGCGACGGATTCCTGCCCTACGTGGGCGACGAGGTGAAGGACCTGTTCGAGGATCTCAAGTCTCGCGTCGATCCGCAGGTGGTCTTCACCCACACCCGGGAGGACCTGCATCAGGATCATCGGCTGGTCTGCGAGCTCACCTGGAACACCTTCCGGAGCCATCTGATCCTCGAGTACGAGATTCCGAAGGTGGACGGCGATCTCGGACGGCCGAACCTCTACGTACCGCTGAGTGAGGCGGTCGCAGCCGAGAAGGTGTCGCTGCTCGAGCACCACTTTCCGAGCCAGCGGGGCAAGCACTGGTTCGATCGCGAGACGTTCATGGGCCTGATGCGACTCCGGGGAATGGAGTCGGTCGCGCCCGAGCGCTACGCCGAGGCCTTCACGTGTCGCAAGGTACTGGTGGAGATCTGACCCGGAGAGCCCCGCGCGGCGACGGGGGCTTCCGGGCACGGTGGCGATGATGAGATTCGTGCCGGTCGGCCTCGGAGGCGCGTACCTGATCGAGCTCGAGCCACATGAGGACGAACGCGGCTCGTTCGCCCGGATCTGGTGCCGGGATGAGCTCGCCGAGCAGGGGCTCGATCCCGAACTGGCGCAGTGCAGCGTCTCCCGGAACCCCCGCGCCGGCACCCTGCGCGGCATGCACTTTCAGCGGAAGCCGCACGAGGAGACGAAGATGGTTCGCTGCGTGAGCGGCGCGGCCTTCGACGTGATCGTCGACCTCCGTCCCGAGTCACCGACCCGCGGGCGCTGGTTCGGCGCGACGCTCGACTCCGAGCGTGGGTCGGCGATGTACGTCCCGAAGGGCTTTGCGCACGGGTTCCAGACGCTCGTCGACGACACCGACGTCCTCTATCTGATCTCGCATCCCTACATCCCCGCCGCCGGTACCGGTGTGCGGTGGGACGACGGCGCTCTTGGAATCGACTGGCCTGAGGTCCCGATCCGGACGATCAGCGACCGCGATCGGTCCTGGCCGGACTTCGGCTACGAGACGATCTGAGGGGCCCGGACCCCGCCGTAGCGTGAGATGAGCTCGTCCGGAAGAGGCGCGAGATCACTCGCCCGCATGAAGTCTCCCAGCGTCGTGCCGGTACACGCCGAATCGACGTTGGGGGCGCCGAGCGACGCGATGAGGTCGTCCTCGTCCACGGTGCGGAAGTCGATGCTGAAACGGGTGCGCGAGGTCGTGTTCGGCACTGTCGAGTGCAGGTGGGCGGCAGAGAAGATCAGGGCTCCGGCCACAGGCGTGACCACCCGGGTCTGAGGGTCGAACTCGATCGGCTCCTCGGCGGAGGGCTGCTTCCTGGTCTCCTTCGTGATCTGCTTCGCGGCTTCCTTGCGGCCTGTCCGGCTCCACTCCTCGTAGTCGTAATCGCGCGAGCTGTTCCTCACGGGCTGGTCGAAGTAACGGTCGTGAAAGGCCATCGAGTTCTCCGAGGTGATCGGGTAGACCGGAAGCCACCAGTTGAGTTGAGCAAATGGAGCCGAGAACCACGTATCGCGATGCGGGTGGAACTGATATGCCAGGCCGGCCTTCAGGTACTCGCCGTGCGCCATGGTGCGTAGGCGCGGGACGTCGAAATACGTCTTCTCGGCGTCGCAGCCGAGCTCGACGAGGAGCCCGGCGATCAACTCCTTGCAACGCTGATCGTGGATGAAGTGCGGCTTGAGGTCGGCGAGGACCGCCACGTAATCCTCTGCCGGCAACGCGTCCTGAGCGACCTCGGGGTCGTGGGGTGCGAAGGCCCGCTCGCTCATCTCGCGGGCGACACCGCAGAGCGCCGCTGAGCTCTCGGTGGCAGAGAACGCGAAGAGATCCCCTCGATAGAGGCTCCGACGTCTCTCTTGCTCGTCCATTGAACTGTCGACGTAGACGGTTGCCACCCGTTCTCCTTTCGCCCTCGGTTGTCGTGTGCTGGAGGATACGTAAGCTCGGCCCAGAGCTGAGAGGCAGGTCAGTCGGCGGCGCCGATGTACGCGCCGATGCGAGCGCAGAGCTCGCTGTCCACCGGATCCGCCTGCCTCGGCGTCACGGCCGCCGGCGCTTGATACCAGGGTTGGCCGACGACGTCCTCGTCCGGTTCCGCCGGTTCGGCCACGGTCGGGGATGGGTCGAGGTCAGGATCAGGCAATGCGACGATGTCCTCGGGCGCGGCGAAAACCGGTATGGGAGCGGCTGGCGGCTCTGGATCGACGGGCTCTGGATCGAGAGGTCTCGGGTCGACGGCGTCCTCGGGCTCCTGCTCCGCGGCCGGGCCGCCCAGCGGCTCCACCGGCTGCTCGACCGAGACAAGGCTCGACAGAGGGGCTCGGTCGGGCGTGAGCTCGTCCCGCGGTTGAGGCCTATCCGGGCTGTCCGGAAGCCCGACGAAGCGACGGAACGAGAGCTCGTACCACGGGTCGGGCGCGTCTTCTCGATCACGCTCCCAGCCGGCCTGTTCCAGCTGGCGGCAAAACTCCTCGAGCCGCGCTTCGGCGGTTCGCGTGCGGGGCGGCTGGCCGTCGCCGCCGATCCAGCGAAAGCGGCCCGAGCGCCCGGCGTTGTTCCAGGGAGCCTCGCCGCGGTAGACGGCCGTGAACTCCCCGTGCAGGCGCGCGTGCCAGTAGCCGATCTGGCACTCGACCCATTCTTCCCCGTGCTCGGTCATCACTCCGAACTATCGCTCCGTTCGGCTTGCCCTGCGCGGACAGTCGAATATCGGCAAGGAGAGCGTGGAATCGTCAAGGGCGGGATCTCGGCGCACTATGATTTTCCTCGTGGCTCGATTCTTGCACACGATGTATCGGATCACCGACCCGGAACGGAGTCGCGAGTTCTACGAAGCGCTCGGGCTCGAGCTCCGGCGCGAGCTGCCGATCGTCCGTGACGGCGAGCTCGAGGCGACGAACTACTTCTTCGGCGCTCCTGGGCAGGAGGAGGAGCTGGAGCTGACGTTCAACCACGACGGACGCACCTACGACCTCGGCACGGGGTACGGCCACATCGCGCTCGGAGTCGACGACCTCACGGCGACCCTCGAGCGCCTCGAGGCCGGGGGGATCACACCCGAGCGTGAGCCATACCGCGTACGCGAGGGCGGCTCGCTTCTCTGCTTCGTCCGGGACCCGGATGACTACCGGATCGAGCTGATCGAGCGCGGCGCCTAGCCGGGCGCGGTCGTGCTCCTCTACGACAGCCCGGTCTCGGGCAACTGTTACAAAGCCAGGCTCATCCTCGCCTATCGGGCCCTGCCCTACGAGCGGCAGGAGCTGAGCGTCTCGGACCGGTCGAACCGCGGCGAGATGCTCGGAGGGCTGAACCCGGCACTTCGGGTGCCGACACTCCTCCTCGACGACGGCCGGCCGCTCGCCGAGTCGAACGCGATCCTCTGGTACTTCGGCGAAGGGACGCCCCTCGTTCCCGAGGACCGATACGAGCGCGCGCAGGTGCTGCAGTGGATGTTCTTCGAGCAGTACGACCACGAGCCGTCGCTCGCAGTGGTGCGGTTCTGGCTCGTGTACTCGGGAAGGCCGGAGGCGTTCGCCGACCGGCTCGAGGAGCGGACTGCCGCGGGCTACCGCGCGCTCGATGCGATGGAGCGCCACCTCGAGGGCCGCGAGTTCCTCGTCGGCGCCTCGCCGACGCTTGCCGACCTCGCGTTGTACCCGTACACGCACCTCGCGCCCGAGGGTGGCTTCGACCTCTCCGGATACCCTGCGATCGGCTCGTGGCTCGCTCGGGTGGCGGCAATGCCGGAGCACGTCCCGATCGACGCCTGACCCGTGGAGAAACCGTTGGGAAGTTGACACGGACACGTCATGCTTGCGCTGTTACGTTGGCACGGATGACAACCAAGCGGAACGTGCGGCCGGACACGACGGCGACAACGAGGGCGGCGACAACGAAGGTGGCGACACCGTGGGGCGCCGCGGTCGTGACCGACGAGGTGCGCGTGGCGCAGCGCGCCGGCGAGCGGCGGTTCGCCACGGTGGTGCAGCTGCTCGAATCGGCGGACGGTGAGCCGCTCGTGCGCTTCGCCTACACGACCGAGGGTGTGGTGCGGCGGGGCCCGGTCACGCTCCGCATGCGGGATCTCGAGCGGCTGCGGACGGCCCTCGCGGATCGGCCCTCTCTCGCCGGGGTGCTCGGCCTCGTCGGACGCTTAGAGCGCCTTTCATAAAGAAGGGACCCGCTGATCGGTAGCGAAATCGGGCTGCGTCCACTTCGACTGAGAGGATGGGGCGCAGATGCCGAGGCCGCTGGTGTCGGACGAGCTGTGGGAGCTGATCGAGCCGCTGATCCCGAAGGTGCCGCGACGACAACGCTTCCCGGGACGCAAGCGGATCGACGATCGCAAGGTGTTGACCGGGATCCTGTTTGTGCTGCGGACGGGGATCCCGTGGGAGTACCTGCCGCAGGAGATGGGCTGCGGCTCCGGCGTCACCTGTTGGCGGCGGTTGCGGGAGTGGCAGGAGGCTGGCGTCTGGCAGCGGCTGCACGAGCTGCTGCTCGCCAAGCTGCAGGAGGCGAGCTGATCGAGTGGGATCGGGCGGCGATCGACAGCTCGCACGTGCGGGCTTTTGGGGGGGCGACAAGACCGGCCCGAGCCCGGTCGACCGCTCCAGGCGCGGCTCCAAGCACCACCTGATTGCCTGTGGTCGCGGGACGCCGCTTGCGGTCAGGCTGACCGGCGGCAACCGCAACGACATCACCCAGCTGATCCCGCTCGTCGATGCGATCCCGCCTGTGCGCGGGCGCCGCGGCCGACCGCGGCGTCGGCCGCGCAGCCTCTACGGCGACCGTGCCTACCACTCCCGCGCCGGCCGCGGCGAGCTGCGCGACCGCCACATCCAGGCGAAGATCGCCTGGCCCAAGAGCGAACACGGCTCCGGTCTCGGCACGAAGCGGTGGGTCGTCGAGCGCACGATCAGCTGGCTCCACCAGTACCGGCGGTTACGCATTCGCTACGAGCGCCGCGCCGACATCCACGAGGCCTTCCTCGCGATCGGCTGCAGCCTCATCTGCCTCAAACTCCTCCACCCAGAGAACGCATTTTGAAAGGCGCTCTTAGAGGCCTAGACGTGCGCCGTAGCGGACAAGCGAGCGGCGTCCACGAGCGAGCCGAGGACGAGCGCTCCGTCGGTGGAGCCGAGCAGCGGGTCGACGGCGTGCTCCGGATGGGGCATCAGACCGAACACGTTCCCATCCTCGTTGGTCACGCCCGCGACGTCGCCGACCGCGCCGTTCGGATTCTCGCCCGGCGCGTAACGCAGGAGGATCTGCCCGGCAGCCTCGAGCTCCTCGACGACATCGGGATCGGCGTACCAGCATCCGTCGCCGTGCTTTACGGGGATCGTGAGGCGTCGGCCTTCCTCGCAGCGCGTGGTGAAGGGCGAGGCTGTCGACGTCACCTCGAGTGCGACGTCCCGGCAGACGAACGAGAGCGACGCGTTCTGCCGGAGCGCGCCCGGCAGGAGGCGGGACTCGGTGAGGATCTGGAAGCCGTTGCAGATCCCGAGCACGAGACCACCGTCGTTCGCGAACGCGGTCACCGACGCCATCACCGGCGAGAAGCGCGCAATCGCGCCGCACCGGAGGTAGTCGCCGTACGAGAACCCGCCCGGAAGGACGACCCCCGCGGTGTCGCGGGGCAGTTCGAGCTCGGTGTGCCAGACGCGGGGGGCGTACGCGCCCAGCCGTTCGAGCGAGAGTTGGGCATCGCGGTCGTCGTTCGAGCCCGGGAAGACGATCACGGCGATCCGGGGCCGAGGCTCGTTCATCCGGCGCCGTGGAGCTCGATCTCGAAGCTCTCGATCAGCGGGTTTGCGAGGAGTTGCTCGCACATCCTCTCGACCTGTGTCCGCGCCTCACCCTCGTCGTCGACCGGAAGGTCGAGCTCGACGAGACGGCCGACGCGAGCCCGGTCCACGGTGAAGCCGAGATGCTGGAGGCCTGTCTCGACCGCCTGCCCCTGCGGGTCGAGGATCCCTGCCTTCGGCCGGACGAGGACGGTCGCTCTCATCCGAGGACCACGTCGGGCGCCGCGAGGTAGTCGGCGAAGGCGATCCCCGTCAACCGCTCGAACGCATCGATGTAGCGGCCGCGGGTGCCGTCCACGACCTCGGCCGGAAGCTCCGGCCCCGGGTAGGTCTTGTTCCACCCGAGCGTCTCGCAGTAGTCGCGGACGAACTGCTTGTCGAACGACGGCTGCGGGCCGCCCGGCGCGTACTCGTCGGCCGGCCAGAACCGCGAGGAGTCAGGGGTGAAGGCCTCATCGGCGAGCACGAGCAGCCCGTCCGGGTCGACGCCGAACTCGAGCTTGGTGTCGGCGAGGATGATCCCGCGCTCGAGGGCGCGCTCGGAGGCGAACCGGTACAGCTCCAGGGTGAGCCGCTCGGCCTCGTCGAAGCGATCCTCGCCGACGAGGGCGACCGCCGCGGCGCGGTCGATGTTCTCGTCGTGGCCGGTCTGTGCCTTGGTCGCGGGGGTGAAGATGGGCTCGGGAAGCCGGTCGGACTCGACGAGCCCGGTGGGAAGGCCGTGCCCGCAGACCTCGCCGGTCGAGACGTAGTCCTTCCAGCCGGAGCCGGCGAGGTAGCCGCGGACCACACACTCGATCGGGAGCATCTCGAGCCGGCGGCACTCGGTCGACCGCCCGTCCGCGCCCAGCCCGAGCAGGTGGTTGGGGACGATCGACGCCGTCTGCGCGAACCAGAACCCCGACAGGCCGGTCAGAACACGTCCCTTGTCCGGGATCTCGGTCGGAAGCACGACGTCGAAGGTCGAGATCCGGTCGCTCGTGACGAGCAGGAGGCGCTCGTCGTCCAACGCGTAGATCTCGCGAACCTTGCCGCTCGAGACGTGGGTGGCGGATTCAGACATTCACCGGCTCCTTTCGCATCAGGACATGGAGACGCTCGAAGACGACGTCCACATGCTGGATAGTCGCCTCGAGCTCGAACACCTCGGACAGCGCAGCATCGTCGAGCCGGGAGGTGATCCGGGGCTCGGCCGCCGCAAGGGTGCGAAAGTCGCCGCCCGAGTCCCACGCCTCCATCGCAGCGGCCTGCACCAGGCGATAGGCCTCCTCGCGTGAGAGCCCCGACTCTACGAGCGCCAGCAGCAGCCGATGCGAGAACACGAGCCCGCGGGAGGCATCGAGGTTCGCGAGCATCCGCTCCGGGTAGACGACGAGGCCCTCGACGATCCACGCGAAGCGGTCGAGCATGTAGTCGAGCGCCAGGAACGCGTCCGGGACGACGACCCGCTCGGCCGATGACTGGGAGATGTCGCGCTCGTGCCAGAGCGGCACGTTCTCGAGCCCGACGAGCGAGGAGGCGCGCACGACGCGCGCGAGGCCGCAGATCCGCTCCGCGACCTTCGGGTTCCGCTTGTGCGGCATCGCCGAGGAGCCCTTCATCCCACGCGCAAAGGGCTCTTCCACCTCGCGAACCTCGGTCCGTGCCAGGTGCCGGATCTCCGTCGCGAACCGCTCGAGCGACGACGCGGTCAGCGCGAGCGTCGAGAGCAACTCGGCATGGCGGTCGCGGGCGATCACCTGGGTCGAGAGCGGATCGGGCTCGAGGCCGAGCCGCTCGCATGCGACCCGCTCCACCTCGGGATCGAGGCTGCCGTAGGTCCCGACCGTGCCGGAGAGCTGGCCGACGCGGTTCGACTCGAGAGCCCGGACGAGGCGGTCACGATCGCGGTCGAGCTCGAACGCCCAGCCGGCGAGCTTCCAGCCGAACGTGGTGGGCTCTGCCTGGATGCCGTGCGTCCTGCCGATGCAGATCGTCCGGCGATGCTCCTCGGCGCGCCGGACGACGGCATCGAACACGCGCTCGATCCCGGCGAGGAGGAGCCGGCCGGCGTCCTGGATCTGAAGCGCAAGCGCGGTGTCGACAACGTCGGACGAAGTGAGGCCGTAGTGCAGCCACCGCCCCTCCGGGCCGAGCTGCTCCGCGACGGCGTCGACGAACGCGGCGGTGTCGTGATCGGTCGTGAGCTCGATCTCGGCGACTCGCGCCGGGGTCGGCGGCTTCGCGGCGGCTCGGATCGCAGCAACCTCCTCCGACGCAACGGCACCGACCTCGGCCCAGCCGTCGAGCGCCGCCAGCTCGACGTCGAGCCAGCGGGCGAGCTTGCCCTCCTCCGACCAGATCCTGCTCATGTCGGGCCGGGAGTAGCGCGGGATCACGGAGACAGTCTAGAGAGAGGCCTGACGGAGCTCAGCCGAGCCCGAGGATGCGGGCCGCGAGCACCGCCGCGTTCTTCGCGTTGTCGACGCCCACCGCGGCGACCGGCACCCCGGGCGGCATCTGGACGATCGAGAGGAGCGCGTCGAGCCCGTCGAGCACGCTCATCGACGACCGGAGCGGTACGCCGATGACCGGCAGCGTCGTGTGCGCGGCGACGACCCCGGGAAGCGCTGCAGCGAGACCGGCACCGCAGATCAGGACGCGAATGCCTCGTCCCGCCGCCGACTTCGCGTACTCCGCGACTGCGTCCGGCGTGCGGTGCGCCGAGCGCACCTCGAACTCCCAGGGGATGCCGCGCGTGTCGAGCTCGTCGAGCGCCGCTTGCATCCGCTCCCGGTCCGACTCCGACCCGACGAGGATGCCGACCAGTGGTTCAGCCATCGCGGCGACACTACCTAGCGAGGGCTGCGATGTCGGTCCGGAACCGTGCGCCCTCGAACGAGACCTTCGAAACGGCCTCGTAAGCCCGCCGGCGCGCCGCGTCGACGGTCGAGCCCGTGGCGGTGACAGAGAGGATCCGTCCACCGTTCGTGACGAGCCCCTCGACCCCGGTCGCCGTTCCTCCGTGGAAGACGAGCGCTCCCGTCGCCTGGGCCTCGGCTATCCCGCTGATCGGCGCGCCGCTGAAGTCGCTGCGGTCGGGGTAATCGGGGCCCGCAAGGACGACGGTCACGGCCGCGTCGCTGCCTTCTACGAGCGCGGCAGCATCGCCTTCGCCGCGCGCCGCTCCCGCGAGCGCCGCCAGGAGGTCCGTCTCGAGCCGCGGGATGAGGACCTGTGTCTCCGGGTCGCCGAACCTGGCGTTGAACTCGAGGACACGCGGCCCGTCAGGCGTGAGCATCAACCCGGCGAAGAGGCACCCGACGAACGGAGCTCCCCGCCTCGCGAGCTCGTCGACCACCGGCTGGTGGATCTGCTGCCACGAGCTCCGCCGCCGTCCGGGCGTCGAGCGCCGGCGAGTAGGCGCCCATCCCTCCCGTGTTGGGCCCGGTATCGCCGTCGCCGATCCGCTTGTAGTCCTGTGCCGATCCGAGCGGCACGGCACGCTTGCCGTCGCAGAGGGCAAAGAGCGAGACCTCGGGCCCCTCGAGCAGCTCCTCGATGAGGATCGTGCCGCCGAGCGCCGCGGCCTTGCGCACACCCTCTTCGACCTCCTGCCCGGTGCGGCAGACGAAGACGCCCTTGCCGGCCGCGAGCCCGTCTGCCTTGACCACGCAGGGCGCGATTGCAGCGGGAAGGCTCGCTGCCGCCGGGACGGCCGCGGCCTCCATGACAGCTTTCGCGAAGGTCTTCGACCCTTCGATCCTCGCCGCCGCCGCGCTCGGTCCGAAGACGGGGATACCGGCGTGGCGGAGCTCGTCGCCGACGCCCGCGACGAGCGGCGCCTCGGGCCCGACGACCACGAGCTCCGTGCCGAGTCTCTTCGCAAGCCGGAGAAGGCCGGCGCCGTCGCCGGGCTGCACGGGATGGCAGCTGCCGAGCTCGGCGATGCCCGGGTTGCCGGGCGCAGCATGGAGCTCGGTGAGCGAAGGGCTGCTCGAGAGCTTCCAGGCGAGGGCGTGCTCGCGCGCACCCGAGCCGACGAGAAGGACCCTCACGGTGCGCCGAGTGTACTTCGACCCCAGCGGGCCCAACGGGTACCCGGCGTGTTGCGCGGGGATCGCAGAATCCCTGAGCCGAGCGATGGCGAATTCACCCGGGTTCGGTCATAGTGGCCGGAACACCCGACACACACGACCGAGTCGGCTGCGGCAGGCCACAACCCTCTTCCTTCGGAGCAGATGACGCATGCAGCCAGGATCCCCGAACTCACGCCCCACCGTCGCCCGCGCACTCGAGCTCGCCCTTCGCGATGCTCAGCCCGCCGGCCGCATCGTGGCCGAGCCGGTCGCTCGGACGCTGAGCGTTCCCGCGAGCTATTTCGCCCCCGGCAACTTCGTGGGTGAGCGCGACTGGTGGGCGAAGCAGCTCTCCGGACGTTAGGCCGCCGGATCGTCGAGGCCCCGAGGCCGGACGCGGTTCTCAGGCGAGAACGTGCTCGCGGCCGGCGCCCACGCCGACGAGCTCGACCGGTACCTTCAACTGGCGCTCGACGAACTCGACGTACCGTCGCGCGGGCTCGGGGAGCTCGACTCTGCTGGCGGCACCGTCGATCGGCTCTCGCCAGCCGGGCAGCGTCTCCCACACCGGGATGGCGTGGTGGAAGTCGCTCTGGTGCGCCGGGAAGTGCGGGGTCTCCGACCCGTCGCGGAGCCTGTAGGAGACGCAGACGGGCAGCTCGGCGAAGTCCGAGAGGACGTCGAGCTTCGTGAGCGCCAGCGAGGTGAGGCCGTTGACGCGTACGGCGTAGCGGAGCGCGACGAGGTCGAGCCAGCCGCAGCGGCGGCTCCGGCCGGTCACGGTGCCGTACTCGCCGCCGAGCTCGCGGAGTCGGTCCTGGTCCGGGCCTTCGATCTCGGACGGGAACGGGCCCTCGCCGACGCGCGTGACGTAGGCCTTGGCGACCCCGAGGACCCGGTCGATCCGCGTCGGCCCGATGCCGATGCCGGTTGCGGCTCCGGAGGCGATCGGGTTGGACGAGGTGACGAAGGGATACGTGCCATGGTCGAGATCGAGGAGCGTTGCCTGGGCGCCCTCGAAGAGGACGTCCTGGCCGGCGTCGAGCGCTTCGGAGACGAGGAGGGAGGTGTCACCGACGATCGGCCGAAGTCGCTTGGCGTACCCCTCGTAGCGGGAGGCGACTTCCTCGAGATCGAATCCGTCGACCTCGTAGACGCGCTCGAGCCAGACATTCTTCTCGGCGAGCGCCACCTCGATCTTCTGGCGGAGGATCTTGGGGTCGAGGACGTCCTGCACGCGGATCCCGATCCGTGAGGCCTTATCGGCATAGCAGGGCCCGATCCCGCGGCGGGTGGTGCCGATCTGCAGCTTCCCGAGCCTGCGCTCGGATGCCTGATCGATCGCGATGTGCCACGGCATGATCAGGTGGGCATTGCCGGACACGACCACGACAGAGGTGTCGATCCCCCGCGTCTCGAGCTCCTCGAGCTCGGCGATCAGGACTTCGGGGTCGACGACGCAACCGGCGCCGATCACCGAGGTCTTGCCGGAGATGACCCCGCTCGGGCAGGCGCGGATCTTGAAGGTCTCGTCGCCGACGACGATCGTGTGCCCCGCATTGGGCCCACCCTGATAGCGGCAGACCACATCCGAGCGCTGCGCAAGCAGGTCGACGATCTTGCCCTTGCCCTCGTCACCCCACTGTGCGCCGACGACGACGGTCGAAGGCACCTCGGAAGTCTGCCTGAGACGCCGATAGCGCCGGTGGCGAACCGTCGGACTGGAGCGCGATGACGGGAGCCGAGTGGTGGGTCAGTGCAGCCTGATCCGCCGGCCCACACGGCGGACGACGATCCGGTGCCCGCGGCGGCAGGTGGTGAAGCCGACGTCGGCGTCCCGCCGAAGCGTTCCCTCGATCACCGAGATGTCGGCGGGTAGATCGCGTCCCCACACATCCTCCCAGCCTCCTCGCTTCGCCAGGCACGCCTCGCACGGCACCTCGAAGCTCGTCGCTTCGGGCCCCACCCAGACATGCTGGCGATCCGTCATGCGATCTGGAATTGGCGCCTGTCGCGGCGTTGGAGGTTGGGCGGCCGGTCGATCCGCCGGAGGACGAGCTCGTGACCGGCCCGGCAGCGGACGAAGGCGATATCGGTGTCGGCAGGCACGGTGCCGCGTACGGAGGCGACGCGGACGGCATCGAGGAACGACGAGCCGCGCGCTCGGACGCTGTCGAGACAACGCTCGCAGAGGCAGGAGAACTGCGTCGCCGACGGCGCCACCCAGACTGTGTCCTGTCTCGTTCTCGCCTGGCTCATGCGGCCGCGACCCGAGCATCGTGGTTCGGCGCGAGATCGGAGAACTTCGCGTACCGCTTGAGGAATGCGAGCTTCTCCGTTCCGATCGGGCCGTTGCGGTGCTTGGCGAGGATCACCTCCGCGAGTCCCTGATCCTCGGAGTTCTCGTTGTAATACTCGTCTCTGTAGAGGAACATCACCAGGTCGCTGTCCTGCTCGATGGAGCCGCTTTCGCGAAGATCCGAGAGCACGGGCCGTTTGTCGGTACGGCTCTCGACGGCGCGGGAGAGCTGTGAGAGCGCGAGCACCGGAACCTCGAGGTCGCCGGCGAGCACCTTCAGCGAGCGCGAGATCTGGGAGACCTCCTGGACGCGGTTCTCGAAGTTCGACGCCCGACGCCATGAGCTGGAGGTAGTCGATCATGACGAGCCCGAGGTTCGGCTCCAGCGACTTGAGGCGGCGCGCCTTGCCGCGGATCTCGAGCATGGTTGTGAGGCGGGTGTCGTCGACGTAGATCGGCGCCTTGGTCAGCGCGTCGCAGGCCTTCACGAGGCGAGGCCAGTCGTCGTTCGAGAGGCGGCCGGTGCGGAGGCGCTGAAGCTCGACGCGTCCCTCGGCGCACATGAGGCGCTGGGCGACCTCGATCTTGGACATCTCGAGCGTGAAGATCGCGACGGGGATCCCGTGATGGAGGGCGAGGTTCGACGCGATGCCCATCGCGAACGCGGACTTGCCCATGCTGGGACGGCCGGCAACGACGACGAGGTTGCCCGGCTGGAGCCCGGAGGTGAGCGTGTCGACGTCGCGGAAACCGGTGGGCGTGCCGGTCATCTCGCCGCCCGACTCGTACATCTTCGTGATCTGCTCGAAGCTCTCGCGCACGAGAAGCTCGATGTGCTCGAACGTCCCCCGGATGCGGTGCTGTGCGAGGTCGAACACCATCTGCTCGGCCCGATCGACGAGCTCGGGCGTCTCGCCGGGCCGTTCCCAGCCGAGCCGCTGGATTCCCTCGCCGACGACCGTGAGACCGCGCAGCGTGGCCATCTCCCGCACGATCTTCGCGTGGTGGCCGGCGTTCGACGTGGCGGGGACGAGCGTCGCGATCTCGCGGATGCGCTCCTTGCCTCCCACCTCCTCGAGCTCGCTGTTCTCGTCGAGCTTGTCCGCGAGAGTGATCGCGTCGACCGGGTGGCCGTGCTGGAAGAGATCGAGCGCGGCCCGGTAGATCTTCGAGTGCGATTCGCGGTAGAAGTCGCCGGCGTCGATGATGTCGCTGACCGTCTCGATCGCGTGCGCCGAGAGCATCATCGACCCGAGGACGTACTCCTCGGCCTCCAGATTCTGGGGCGGAAGGGGCGCGTTTCCAGGGTAGGAAGCTGCTGCGGACGTGTCCATCAAGGGCAAGTAGATAGGTCGCGGAGGCCCGTCGCAACGGTGTGGAAAGCGCCCTCTGGGGAGCCGCGAAGGCTGGCCTGTGCAGGCATGAGAGAACGTATGTTCGCATGTGGAGCGGACGTTGCGGTGGACGAAAAGCACGCTCCTTGCGAAAAGTTCGCGGCGAAATCCACATGTCACACAGGGGGTGTGGAGAACCGCGGGACAATATCTCCACAGGCGTGTGGACAATCGCCGCGCTACGGCTCTCGGAGCGGGTGCGACTCGCAGGAAGGGTGTGAGGAACCGGGGTGTGAGGAACCGGGCCCGGCTACGCGCCCGGCTCATCCTCGGCGGCGTCGACCGGGACCGGTGCCTCAGCGGCATCGGGCTCCGCGGCAGGCTCTTCGTCGACCGCGATCCCGGTCTCGGCGAGAGCTTCACGTCGCGGCGTCTGCATCCGCTGCCTGGCCCTCGGCAACGGCGGCCTGGAGGCCCTCCTCGGGCGGCAACTCGCCGCCTTCGGGGACGACGAGCACCCGGAGGTCGGCCGTGACATCGCCGAACACCTCGATCGGAATCGTGTACCGCCCGATCTTCTTGATGTGGCCGACCCCGATCTTGCGCCGGTCGACGCGGATCTTCAGCTCGTCCCAGAGCTTGTCGGAGACGTTCGTCGCCGTGACCGAGCCGAAGAGCGATCCGGTCGTACCTGCGTTCACGTCGAACCGCAGCTCCGCCGTCTCGAGCTTCGACGCGATCGCGGCCGCCTCGTCAGCGGTCTGCGCCTCGTGCCGGGTGCGGAGCGAGTCGCGCCGCTCGAGCTCGCGCAGGAGCCCCGGCGTCGCGAGCTCCGCGAGCCCGCGCGGCAGCAGGAAGTTGCGCGCGTACCCGCGGGCGACGTTCACCACGTCGCCGCGCAGGCCGAGGCTCTCGACGTCTTCTCTCAGGACGACTTGCACTAGCGCTCTCCACGGTCCCCGCGGTCGCGGCGCCCTCCGCCGCCCTCGCGGTCGTCGCGGCCCTCGGCGACATAGGGCAGGAGCGCCATCTCGCGGGCGCGCTTGATCGCGACCGCCACCTGACGCTGGTGGCGCCGGCACGCCCCGCTGATCCGGCGTGAGCGGATCTTCCCCTTCTCGGAGATGTAGCGGCGCAGCTCGCCGACGTTCTTGTAGTCGATCTCGTCGACCTTGCTCTTGCAGAAGAAGCACGACTTCCGCCGGCCCGCCGTGAGCGGAGGCAGGCGCTTCCTGCTGCGTCCGTCGTTGCTTTTTCCTGCCATGGGTCCTCCTAGCTCAGAACGGGATGTCGTCGTCGGCCGGCGAGGCCGCGAAGTCTGCGTCCGAGCCGGCGCTGACGCCTGCAGGGACGAACTGGTTGCCCTCGCCGCCGTCGCGGCCACCGCCGAGGAACTGGACGCTCTCGGCGACGACTTCGACCGCCTGGCGCTTGGTGCCGTCCTGGGCCTCCCACTCGCGCCACTCGAGGCGGCCGTCGATCGCCACGGGCCGGCCCTTCGAGAGGTACTGATTGCAGCTCTCGGCCTGGTTGCCCCAGACGGTGACGTCGAAGTAGTTCGGCTTGTCGGTCCACTCGCCGCTGGCCCCGTCCTTGCGGCGCGTGTTGACCGCGATCCGCAGGCTGCAGACAGGGGTGCCGCCGCCGGTGTGGCGCAGCTCGGGGTCGCGCGTCAGATTCCCGACGAGCACGACACGGTTGATGTTGGCTGCCATGATTCGCTCCTTCCCGTTATGAAGCTGACCAGGCTACTCCGCGGTCCCGTCGGCGTCATCGGCGGGCGCGGACACGGCCGCCACCGTCGCCGGCGCCTTCGTCTGACCGCCCTTGACGCGCCGCACTGCGAGGTGGCGCATCACGCCGTCGGTGATCTTGAGGACGCGCGAGACCTCCGCGAGGGTCTCCGCGGCGGCGGTGAAGAGCAGGAGGTGGTAGACCCCGTCGGGCTTGTGGTCGATCTCATAGGCGAGCTTGCGCCGGCCCCACGGCTCGTGCCCGTCCCAGCGCCCGCCGTCGCCTTCGACGCGCTCCCGGACCCGGGCGATGACCTCGTCCCCGCGCTCTTCCTCGAGCTCGGGGTCCAGCATGAGCAGGATCTCGTATTCGTTCACAGCCCGAATTACCTCCTCGTCGGCTTCCCATGGACTGAGTCGGCCCCGCCCCGTTTGCGCCGCTTCGGGTTCTACGGCGCGACGGGCGTGGCGGGAAGTCGGGCCAGTGTACCATCGGGCCCGTGAGAGGCCTCGTCGTGGGGATCACCGGTTTACTCGGCGCCGCGGCGTTCTGGCGCCGCCGCCAGCAGAAGCAGACGGCGGAGCTCCCGGCGGCAGACGGCCCCGATCCGGCCGAGGAGCTGCGCGCGAAGCTCGCCGAGAGCCGCGCCACAGGTAGCGACGGCGAGCCCGACCCGACCACCGCCGAGGACATTCCCGTCCCCGGAACACCCGTCTCGCCGCTCGACCCCGAGTCGCGGCGGAAGAACGTGCACGACCGGGCGCGCGCCTCGATCGACGAGCTGACCTAAAGCGACCTCGTCTTTCGCGCGTAGTGGTCGAGCACGATCCCGACCGCCTCTTCGGGATCGTCGGCAGTCTGGACGAGCTCGAGATCGGCAGGTGAGATCCTGCCGGCCGCGAGCACTCGGTCACGGAGCCAGTCGAGCAGCCCGTCCCAGTAGCCGGAGTCGAGCAGCACCACCGGGAACCTCGCCGCCTTGCCGGTCTGGATGAGCGTGACGGCTTCGAACATCTCGTCCAGCGTGCCGAACCCGCCGGGGAGGACGACGAACCCCTCCGACGGCTTCACGAAGCACACCTTGCGGGCGTAGAAGTGGTCGAACTCGTACGCCAGGTCGAGGAAGCGGTTCATCGCCTGCTCGTGCGGCAGATCGATCCCGAGGCCGACGGAGAGGCCGCCGGCCTCCTGCGCGCCGCGGTTCGCCGCCTCCATCACGCCGGGGCCGCCGCCGGTGATCACGGCCCAGCCCGCGCGGGCGAACGCCGCACCCACCGCACGCGCCGTGGCGTAGTCAGGATCGTCAGCGTGCATCCGCGCCGAGCCGAAGACCGCGACGGCCGGCCGGTCGATCTTCGCGAGGAGCGCGAACCCCTCGTGGAACTCGCGGTCGATCCCGGCGATCGCCCCGTCGGTCGGGGTCGCGCCCGAGTCGAGGAGCTGGCGGTCGTCCATCAGAGGCGGTGCTGAGGGAGGTACGAGACGAGCGCGCCGAGAAGGAGAAGCGCAGCCGTGCCGGCGAAGAGGACAGCCGAGACGACCGCCTTCTCGCGGCCGCCGCCGAGCCAGAGCCACTTCGTCGACCGCCAGACGGCGCCGCCGTCGAGAATGCTCACCGGCAGCAGGTTGAACAGGTTGATCACGAACCCGAAATAGGCGAGCGCGACGAGCAGGTCCGAGCCCTGCGCCTGGCCGACGGCGTAGCAGGCGAGCGCGGCGACGCCACCCACGATCGGGCCTGCGATTGCGACCCGCGTGGTCTGCCAGGGGTTCCCGCGCGTGTGCTTGACGTACGCGCCGAGGAACGGGATGAACACCGGCCAGGAGGGGTTGAGCCCCTCGCGCTTGGCCTCCAGCCAGTGGCCCATCTCGTGGAAGAAGATGAGCAGGACGACGCCGAGCCCGAACTTCCAGCCCCAGATCAGCGCATAGCCGCCGAACGCGATGAAGATGGCCGCGAACTTGACGAGCGAACCGACCTTCGCGAGCAGGCCGAGGAGAAGAACGAACGGCGCGGTGAGACGCCGCCAGAGCCCGCGCCAGTCGGTGCCGCGAGGCTGAATCGGCTCGTAGTCCCGCTCGGAGAGCTGGTTTCCCATCTCAGGTCCTTGTACTCCTTCGTCAGGAGCCGCGGCCGATCCACTCCTCGCCGCCCTCGTACACCTCTTTCTTCCAGAGCGGCACCTCGGCCTTGAGGATGTCGATCGCGTCCTTGCAGGCGGCGAGGGCGTCGGCGCGATGCGCAGAGCTGACCGCGATCACGACCGACGGCTCACCGAGCTCGACTCTGCCGACGCGGTGGTGGATCGCGATCGCGTGCACGTCGTAGCGCTCCTTCAGCCCAGCGGCGAGCTTCTCCATCATCTCCTCGGCCATCCCCTCGTACCCCTCGTAGTCGAGGTAGGAGACGACCCGGCCGCGGGAGTGGCGGCGAGCCGTCCCGGAGAACGTCGCGATCGCCCCGGCCTCGTCGGTCGCGACCTCGGCGACCACCGCGTCGAGCGAGACGGGCTCGCCGGTGAGGACGAACGCACCGCCCGACACCGGTGGAATGAGGGCGACGACGTCGCCGTCGCTGAGCTCGGTCTCCAGCGGGGCGTATTCCTTGTTCACGGCGTAGAGCAGCCCCGCCGGCTCCTCGCCGAGATCGAGGGCTCCCCACACCTCCGAGACGCGGTCGGCGTCGATCTCGCGCTGCGACCAGCCGGCACGCTCACGCAGGCCCGCGAAGAGCCTCACCGTCACACGCACGCCAAGTAGCCTACTCGTGTGGCGGCGACAGATGAGCGCCTCACCGAGTCCGGAATCGAGATCAAGCCGGTCTACACGCCCCTCGACGCGCCGCCTCCGGCCGAGGCCCCCGGGGTGCCGCCGTACACGCGCGGGATCTATGAGGACATGTACCGCGGACGGCCGTGGACGATCCGCCAGTACGCCGGGTTCGCCTCGGCGGAGGAGTCGAACGCCCGGTATCGCTACCTCCTCGGGCAGGGGCAGACCGGGCTCTCGGTCGCGTTCGACCTCCCGACCCAGCTCGGGCTCGACTCCGACGACCCGCGTGCCGAGGGCGAGGTCGGGCGCACGGGCGTGGCGATCGACTCGCTCGCCGACATGGAGGTGCTGCTCGACGGCATCCCGCTCGACCGGGTCTCGACGTCGATGACGATCAACGCCCCGGCCGCGCTCCTCCTGCTCCTCTACGAGCTCGTCGCCGAGCAGCAGGGCGTCGACCCGGCGGCGCTGCGGGGCACGGTGCAGAACGACATCCTCAAGGAGTACGCCGCGCGCGGCAACTACATCTTCCCGCCGCGCCCGTCGATGCGGCTCACGACCGACCTCTTCGCGTACTGCGCCGAGCAGGATCCCGGGCTGGAACACGATCTCGATCTCCGGGTACCACATCCGGGAGGCCGGCTCGACCGCGGTGCAGGAGCTCGCATTCACGCTTGCGAACGGGATCGCCTACTGCCAGGCGGCGGTCGACGTCGGGCCTCGACCCGGACGTGTTCGGTGCGCGGCTGTCGTTCTTCTTCAACGCTCACAACGACTTCCTGCAGGAGGTCGCCAAGTTCAGGGCGGCGCGGCGGCTGTGGGCCGGGATCATGGCGGGGCGGTTCGGGGTGACGAACCCCAGGGCGCTCGCGCTCCGGTTTCACGCTCAGACGGGCGGCTCGACGCTCACGGCGCAGCAGCCGGAGGTGAACGTGGCGCGGGTCACGATCCAGGCGCTCTCGGCGGTGCTCGGCGGCTGCCAGTCGCTGCACACGAACGGCTTCGACGAGGCGCTCGCTCTCCCGTCGGAGCACGCCGCGACGATCGCGCTGCGCACGCAGCAGGTGATCGCGCACGAGTCGGGCGTCACCTCGACGACAGATCCGCTCGGCGGCTCCTACTACGTCGAGGCGCTCACCCGCGAGCTCGAGGAGCGGGCGCTCGAGCTCATCCGCCAGGTGGACGAGCGCGGCGGGGCGGTCGCGGCGATCGAGGGAGGCTGGGTGCAGGGCGAGATCGAGGCGGCGGCCTACGAGTGGACGATCTCGGTCGAGGCAGGCACGCGGCAAGATCGTCGGGGTGAACGCCTTCGTCGACGACACGGGAGGCGAGCGGATCGAGCTGCACCGGCTCGATCCCGTCTCCGAGAGCCGCCAGGTCGAGCGGACGCGCACCGTCCGGGCCGCCCGGGACGCAGCGACTGCCGGAGCCACGCTCGAGGCGGTACGCGGAGCGGCCCGCGGCACCGAGAACATGCTCCCTCCGATCCGCGCAGCGCTGGCCGCGCACTGCACGATCGGCGAGGTGTGCGGCGTCCTTCGCGAGGAGTGGGGGAGCTACCGGTGACCGCCTAGTGCGGATTCTGCTCGTCTCGCAGATGTACCCGGGGCCGGACGATCCCGATCTCGGCGTGTTCGTGCGGCAGCTCGAGCTCGCGCTCCGCGAGCGGGGTCACGAGATCGAGCTCGCCGTGCTCGACCGGCGCGCGGGCGGGAAGCGGCGGTTCCTCGAGCTGCGGCGCAAGGTGCGCGCGGCGGCCAGGCCCGACGTCGTCTGGGCGCACTTCCTCGTGCCGACCGGGGCGATTGCAGCTTCGGTCGATGCTCCGCTCGTCGTCACCGCCCACGGCACCGACGTGCGGAACGTCGGCACGATCCCCGGGATCGCCCGCATCACGCGACGCGTGGTAGAGCAGGCGGCGACGGTGATCGCCGTGTCGGACTACCTCCGGCGCGAGCTCGAGCTGAAAGTGCCGGAGGCGCGGGGGAAGACGGTCGTGATCGACTCGGGCGTCGACCTGGAGCGGTTCTCGACGGCGCGCGGCGCGCCGGCCGGCCCGCGGCCCGCGTTCGTCGCGGTCGGCAGCCTCACGGACCGCAAGAACCCGGTACGCCTGGCGAACGCGTTCGCGACGCTCGGCCGTGGGAGCCTGACGTTCGTGGGAGACGGGCCGCTGCGCCCCAAGCTCGAGGGCCGCTCGGGCGTGCGCGTGACGGGCCGAGTTCCGCACGACGAGGTGCCGGCGCTCATAGCGGCGGCGGATGTTGTCTGCGCCCCCTCGCTGCTCGAGCCGTTCGGGCAGTCGATCCTCGAGGCGATGGCGGCCGGCAGGACGGTCGTGGCGACCAGGATCGGCGGGCCGCCGGAGTTCGTCCCGCCCGAGGCGGGGATCCTCGTCGACCCGCTCGACGAGCCCGCGCTGGCGCGGGCGCTCGAGGCGGCGACAGCGTTCCCGTCGCCGAACGAGGCGGCTCGCGCTGCCGCGGCAGGGCACGACGTCAGGTTGCAGGCGGAGCGGGTGGAGGAGGTTCTCCTCCGCGCCGCTCGAGGCCCGACGTGACTCCCGCTCGCGTTCTCATCGCGGACGACTCGCATCTGTTCGGGGACACGCTCGAGTCGATCCTGGAGGCCGACGACCGGATCGAGCTTGTGGGGCGGGCGCTCGACGGGGCGCAGGCGGTGACACTGGCGCGCGAGCTCGACCCGGATGTCGTCATCATCGATGTCGGCAGGCCGGGCATCGGCGGGCTCGAGGCGATCGCGGCGATGCTCGCAGACGACGCGGGCCGGCGCGTTCTCGTGCTGACGACGTCGGACGACCCGGCCGACCGGGCGAAGGCGCGGGATGCGGGAGCCGTGGGCTACCTGACGAAGGAGCGCATCGCCGACGAGCTCGTTCCCGCCGTGCTCGCTGCCCGCGGCTGAGCTACCCTTTTCCGGCGATGCTCGCGTTCTTCTCCGTTCTCCACGTGTTGCTCTCGGCGGCGCTCGTGACGTTGATCCTCATGCACTCCGGTCGTGAGGCCGGCTTCGGCGGGATGGGCTTCACGCCGAGCTCGCAGGGCGGGACGCACATCGTGGAGCGCAATCTGACGCGGCTGACGCTCCTCGTGTCGGTGCTCTTCTTCACGAACACGATCATCCTGTACCGGCTGCTCGCGTAGCGGCCATGATGCTGGCCGGGCTTCACCACGTCACGTGTGTGTGCAGCGACGCGCAGGCGACGACGGACTTCTACCGTGGCGAGCTCGGCTTCCAGCTCGTGAAGAAGACCGTGAACTTCGACGACCCGCACAGCTATCACCTGTACTTCGGCGACGAGACGGGCGCCCCGGGGAGCCTGATGACGTTCTTCGAGTGGCCGCGCGCCGGTCGCGGGCGGCTCGGTCGCGGGACGCTCGAGTCGATCGGGCTCGAGTCACCCCTCGTGACCGAGGAGCGGGAGGCAGAGGATCCCGACGGGCTGCGGCTGCGGCTGTATCCGGGTGAGCGGCCGCGGATCCACGACGTCGTCGCGATCGGGAACCCCGATCTGTACGCCGGGCTCCTCGACGAGGCGGCGCCGATCACCTTCGCCGCGCCGGTCGACGAGACGGCGCTCGTGGGCGCCGGCGTGACGCACCACCTGGCGTGGCGGACGGCGGACGACGCCTCGCAGGAGGCATGGTCGGAGCGGCTCTTCGAGCTCGGGCTGCGGCCGACGCCGCAGCAGGAGCGCAAGTACTTCCGGTCGATCTACTTCCGGATGCCGGACGGGATCCTGCACGAGATCGCCACGGACGGCCCCGGATTCATGGTCGACGAGGCGCCGACGCGACTCGGGCAGATGCTGGCGCTGCCCCCGTGGCTCGAGCCGGAGCGCGAGACGCTCGAGCGCGAGCTCACCCCGATCACCTGAGGTACGCTACGGCTCCACGCGCTGGTGGCGGAATTGGTAGACGCGCAAGGTTGAGGGCCTTGTGCCCCTTGGGGCGTGGAGGTTCAAGTCCTCTCCAGCGCATGTTGTAGGTCGGTGGGGAAGCCCGGTGCGGCTTCCCTTCCCGTGCCCGCGAATCGCCGGGCTACCTCTTGCGTCGCGCGCATACTCCCACGGTGAACGCTGACGATCTGTTCCCGGAGGGGCTCGCGGAGCTGCACACGCACCTGGGCGGGTCGGTGGCGAGCGACATCATGTGGTCGCTCGCGCACGAGCAGGGAATCGCGCTGCCGACCCGCGACTTCTGGGAGTTCGACC
This sequence comes from uncultured Actinomycetota bacterium, assembly GCA_963738895.1. GTDB lineage: Bacteria > Actinomycetota > Thermoleophilia > Gaiellales > Gaiellaceae > PALSA-600. The sequence goes on along the minus strand of CAVTYN010000004.1, from coordinate 267,806 downwards.
GGATGGTGACGGTGTCGGACCCTCGCGGCGTGCCTGACCTCGACTCGCTCGACCGCATCTACCACCTGACCGAGCTGATCCAGTCTTCGCCGATCGCGGTCGAGCGGTCGGTGCACGCTGCGATCGGGGGCGCCTACCGGTCGCAGGGGATCACGACGCTCGAGCTGCGGTTCAACCCGATGAAGCGCAACCGGGGCGGCGAGCGCGACCTCGACCACATCATCCTCGCTGCGATCCGCGGGCTCGACCGGGCCTCGCTCGAGTACCCGCAGGTGCGGGCTGGCCTGATCCTGATGATGGACCGGACGTTCACGCCGCAGCAGAACCTGGTGGTGGTGGAGAAGGCGATGCGCTACGCGCCGCGCGGGATCGTGGGGATCGACATCGCGGGCCCACGGCCGGGCGGTGAGCGATGGCATTACGGGCAGATCGCGCCGCACGTCGAGGCCGCGCGCGCCGGGGGTCTCGGCGTGACCATTCACGTTGGGGAGGAGGGCGGCGAGCTCGGGGTGGCCGAGCTTCGCGAGGTCGTCGAGGTGCTGAGGCCCGATCGGATCGGTCACGGCATCCTCGCCGCCGGCGATCCCGGGCTCATGGAGTCGCTCGCCGAGGCAGGGATCGTGCTCGAGATCTGTCCCACGTCGAATCTGCTGACGAAGGCTCTGCGTGATGAGGAGGCGGTGCGATCGACATTCCGGGCACTGCGTCGAGCATGGTGTCGCGTTCACGATCGCGACCGACGGCCCCGAGATGATGCGCACCCACCTGCGTGACGAGTTCGAGCTGCTGATCCGGATCGGCGCGCTCGATCGGGACGAGGCCGAGGCGGCGAACGCACGCGCGCACTCGGCCGCGTTCGGCACGGCTGCGAAGAATTACACCCTTAGGTGAATGGTCGATCCGCGCGAGCGGGTTTACCGTCTCGGGCCATGGATGCACTGAGAGATCCCTCATCGATCACCGAGCGTCAAAGGCAGGTGATCCAGCTGATTGCGGCGGGTCGTTCGAACGAGGAGGTGGGCCGTGAGCTCGGTATCTCGCCACGGACTGCCAAGGCGCACTGTGACACGCTCCGGCTGAAGCTCGGCGTCAAGCGGCGGCGGCAGATCCCGCTCGCGTATCGCCTCCAGACGGGCAACGACCCGCTCGCAGAAAGCCTCGAGTCGGCGGAAGCCGATACCGGGGGCTAACGGCAATCCGCGCCCGCGGCGGTTCGCTGTCGCGGGCGCGGATTTACTTCGAGATCGGGGCCGAGGGTCTCGAGGTAGCGGAAGAACGCAGTAGTCTGTGCGGAGAGCGCGAGGGCGCCGCAACGGCGTCAGAAGGTGCGACCGATCCGGAGAGCAGGTAGTCGTGGGAGTCTCCGCCGTCCGCAGGAACTCGCAGGGATCGTACGAACGCCCGATCGTCGTGCGAACGCGGCTGCTCGAGATGCTCGAGCACGCGCCGGAGAGAACGATCATCCTCGTCGCCCCTGCCGGTTATGGAAAGACGACACTAGGTCGGCAGTGGCTCGACCGGGTGGGCGGTGCCTGGGTGACAGTGACTGCAGCGAGCACTGACATAGCAGTCTTGGCCCGAGACATCGCCGCGGCTCTCGCGGAGCTTTGTGACTTCGATACCGGGCGAGTCGAAACGGCACTCCAAGCAGGACGAGATCCGGCCGATCAAGCACGTGGCGTTGCGCGGACGATCAACACGCAAATCACCGGGAGGCTCGAAGGGTGGCTGGTGATTGACGACTATCAGTACCTAGTCGGCAATCAGCCGGCCGAGGAACTGATCGCACGGATCGAGCGTAGTTCAAAGGTGAAGATCCTGGTGACGTCCCGCGACCGTCCCTCTTGGGCGACCTCGCGGCGCCGCGTTCATCTCGAGACGCTCGAGGTTGAGGCGGGGCAACTTGCCCTCGATGAGTTTGAGGTGGCTCAGCTTCTTCCTCCGGATCGGCGAACTGCGGACCTCCGCCGTCAGTCACGAGGATGGCCGGCCGTGATCGCGTTGGCGGCTCACGCTCACAGCTCAGAGATGCCAAAAGGCCTTGATTCGCTCTCGGCGACTCTCTACGACTACTTCGCCGAGGAGCTCTTTGGATCGGCTTCCGTCGAGGTCCAGCGTGCGCTCACGGAACTGGCGGTGCTTCCGACGCTGACGCTCAAAGAGCTCGGCAAGGTATTCGGCGACCCCGAACTTTGTACTCGAGCAACGGCGACAGGTCTCGCTTACGAGATTGGTGGATGCATCGAGGTGCACCCGCTCGCGCGAGAGTTTCTGCTGGCGAGGTTGCGCGAGCGAGAGGACGCGCGCGAAACGGCCATTCGAGCATTCCGGATTGCGTTGAAGAAGCAGTCGTACCCAGAGGCCTTCGCCGTCGCAAAGGAACTCCAACTAGACGAGTGCCTTGAGTTGCTGATTGTCGAGTCCTACACGGAGCTTGTCGAGACCGGGCGCCTCGCGACACTCAGAGAGTTCAGTCGATTCGCTGCCGCGTCGGGCAGCACGTCTCGGCCCGTATTGGACCTGATCTCCGCTGAGATGGCGCTCACAGAGGGGAGCCTCGAACGCGCGCAGACGGTCGCAACTGACACCGCGGCTGCTCTCACCACTGATCATCCCGCTCAAGGCGCGAAGCTACCTCGTGGCCGGCCGTGCGCGCGCACCTTAGGCTTCAGTTCGACGACTCATTTGCACTTCACCAATTGGGCAGGTACTCGGCACTTACGACTGGCGACCTAAATGCCTCGATTTTTGGGATGTGCTTTTCGGCGCTCTACCTCGAGGACGACAGGATAGAAACGGCACGACAGGAGATTCGGTTGATCGCCAACCCACGAGACGCAGATCGCTTACGTTTGGAAATGTTCCGGTCGCAGCTGTGGATGTATGGCATCGGGGACGGAGCAACCGATCATGCTGAGGCTGCTGAAATCGCGGCGAGACTATCTGATCCGTGGGTTCGAAGTGCATGGTCGTACGTTGTCGGGACGACCTTGATGCTTAGGGGTCGCTATTCGGACGCAGAAATCATGCTTAGAGCGACCCTGAAGGACTTGGGCGATTTCGGGCTCGCGTTCGCAACCCCGAGGGTGAGGTGGTCGCTGGCTGCCGCAGATCTCGGTCTTCGTCGTTTTGCTCGCAGCGAGTCGCTGCTTCGTATGGTCGAGCGTCATCCGGACCATCCACGCGATATCTACGCGCAGCTCAATGCTCGTGCGCTGAGAGCACGACTACTTCTCGTGCAACACGACACCGAGCTCGCACTAGCGGCGACTCAAGCTGATTTCGACCCGATACCGAGCCGCGCCATGCACGGCGAATACCTGGCAACTCGCGCGCTTTGCCTGGCGGTCGCAGGTGATGAACGCAGAGCAATGAGCACGGCCGACGAATCGAATTCGATCACTCGGTCAGCTGACGCGGTTGTCTTAGCGGCTGCGGCGAGGGCGGTGGTTGCCGATCGCCTCAAGACGGGTGACGGCAGGCCGCCCTGACTCTCCTTGAGACCGCGTCACGACTGGGCGTCTGGGACGGTCTCGTCTGTGCCGTCCGTGCCTGCCCAACATTGCTCGCACGCTGGTCTCAGACACCGCGATACGAGGCGGAACTCCGCGATGCGCTGATTCAGTCCAACGACGATGAGCTCGCCAGAACAGCCGGGATAATCACGCGTACGACGGGCGCGCGTCGGCTTCTAACTCGTCGAGAGCGCGAGGTGATCGACCAGGTGCGACAGGGAAGAACGAACGCCCAAATCGCGTCTAGCCTCGTCATCACGTTGGCCACTGTGAAGCGTCACGTCGCTACCGCTTACCGGAAGCTCGGTGCGAAAAATAGAGCCGAGGCGATTGCGCGCTACGCGGAGATCGAGAGTGCTGAAAGTGACTGAGGGTGTTTGTTCTCGTCGGAGCTTGACGGCTCGACTTCGTGATACTGCCACTCGAAGCTGAACTCCGGTGATCGCGCCATGCGGTACGGCTCCGTCGCCATCGCAAGAACCGCTTCGAATGCCGCCACGATTGACGTGTCGAACTGCGAGCTCACAGCCTGGGCGAGTCGGAGACGAGCAACACGGCTCGGCATCGCGTCGCGATACGGTCTGTCAGAGGTCATCGCGTTGTATGCGTCGGCCACCGCGATGATCCTCGAGAGCAAGGGGATACGTTCCTCGGGTAGTCCGTCGGGATAGCCACCCCCGTCGACGCGCTCGTGATGATGGCGAACAATTGTCGCGATCTCTGAGTAGCTCGCGACCTTCGCCAGGATGCGTTCGCCGATCTCCGAGTGCTTTTGCATGTCTCGACGCTCCTCGAGCGTGAGGGCCCCAGGCTTCTCGAGAAGACTCGCCGATAGCCCGATCTTGCCGATGTCGTGAACGAGACCTGCAAGATGAGCCTTACCGATCTCCTCCTCGGTCAAGACCGAGTCTCCTCGCGATATCCCTCGCGTAGATGGCGACTGCGGCGGAATGACCTGCGGTATAGCGGTCTCGGGCGTCGAGTGTCGTTACGAGAGCCGTAGCGAACGAGAGATTCGCCTCTGGTCAACGCTGACCGGCCAGTTGGCGCTGCTCCTGGTACAAACCGAACAGACGTTGCGCAGCGAGAGCCGGAACGAAAAACAAGGGCAGAGTCCACGGTGAAACCTGCGTGTAGGCGACGGTCAGCGCTGCCACGATCGGGGTGTAGAGGCACACCGACACCGCATACATCGGTGCGCAGGTCTTTACGAGAAGCAAGCCCTTCTGGGTCCGGAGCGTTGCGGTGATCGCTCCAAACGCAAGGTCGAGCGATTCAGCGACGAGCGCGGCGGTCACCGTGGCGACTACAAGACTCGTCGTCGTGTAGTCGGGAGCAACATGCGACGCCGCGGCCGCAGCGAAGCCGGCCACAGCTCCATAGATCGCCCGGATGCATGTATGTACTCCCCATCGAAGAGCTTCGGAATTGGCGCCTTCCTCGCCTCTCACGAGATCACGCAGAGGCAGGTCTCCGACATATGAAGCTGCGGCCACGACCATGGCCGCGAGCGGACCGAAGATCGCCGCTGCGAAGACGGTAGGCAGGACGGAGATCGAGACTTGAATTACGTTGTCGAGCTTGACGCGTCCCCGCTCGGCGACCGCAGCGATTAGCGCGAGGCCAACGACGGCATAAGGGTTCCCAAGTCCCCAAGGAAGCGCTGCGGCTAAGAGGAGCGCAGTCAGGAGCAGCAACACGCACTGGTAGGCGACAACCGCCCTTGTCATCAGAGCCAGCGCCTCGTCAAGCGACCGGAATGACCCACTTGCATTTCCCCCAAAAGGGGCATAAGATTGCCGCTGCCGTCAGTTCCCAACAGAGGGGAGTAACTATGCGCAAGCTTGCAGCGCGCCTCGCTACCCGCGCAACGCTCGCGGGTGGTGTGACTACCTGGTAGGACCACAGGCTCACTATCAGTCTGGCGCCTCACCGTGGCATCACCCGTTCGGTGATTTATCCCCGGAAGGCGAAATACCTGCTTAGACGTCTAGGTCAGGAGCCCACGCCGGAAGCCAACGGCGACGGCGTGGGCTCTCGACCGAGCCTGGAGCTTTGCGAGCAGGTGACGAACGTGGCTCTTGATCGTCTCCTCGGAGAGGTAGAGGCGGTCGCCGATCTCTCGGTTCGCGAGTCCCTCGGAGACGAGTTGAAGAACTTCGATCTCGCGCGCGGTCGGGAGGTGCTCCGGCTCCGGTCCGTTGGGGCGGGGCGGGAACTCGAGTACGTCTGGAGCTATGCTGCGCCGCGCCGCGACCGTCTGGAACCGGCGGGAATGCTCGCGATACCGGGTCAGGATTTCCTCGCGCTGGGCAGCGTCCACTTTGCCGATATCGGCGGCCCGTCGAGGCTGCTTTAGGCGGTATCCCTCGATCGGGCCGCCGGAGGGCCGAGCCGGACGACCGATCGGCGCCGCGCGACGAGGTCCGGTGGCTCGAGCTCCTCGACGACGCCCAGGCCGTCACGGGCGGTCGAGTGCAGGATTCGCCTGTCCCCGATCCAGAAAGCCACGTGGTCGGTGACCTTCTCCGGCAGCCCGTATGTGACGAGATCGCCCGGGCAATAGTCGCCGGCGGCGACCGGTACGCCGGCGGCTTCCTGTTGCCATGCGTCGCGCGCCACGATCAGGCCGGCCCTGCGATAGGCGACGTGGACGAGCCCCGAGCAGTCGATCCCCGCCGCCGTCAATCCGCCCCACTCGTACGGCGCGCCGAGGTAGCCACGCGCGAGCTCGAGCGGCTCGACGCCCTCGGGCGGCGGCAGGGCGCCGGCTCCCTCCTCGAGGTGCTCGAGCCGGATCCACCCGGAGTACTCGTACACCGTGGAGACGAGCGCCCAGCGGCCGCGGAGGTCGTCGACGCGGAGCGGCTCCTGCAGAAGAGCCTGCGTCACCTGCTCGGCCTCGTCGCTCGGCCACAGCCGAAGCGGCGCGACCGGCACCGCGCACCTCATCGCCCGAGGCGGCTGCAGGAGGGCCGGCTTCACCTGGGGCCAGTCGTCCTCGGTGATCGCGTACCAGGCCGAGTCGCGCGGGCCGGTCGTCAGCATCATGTGCCGGCGCGAGATCCCCTCGTACTGCGCGCCGAGCTTGAGCAGCGAACCACGCGTCCGCTCGTTCCGCGCATCCGTCTTGAACTCGACCCGCTGCATCCCGCACTCCTCGAACGCCCGCTCCAGCAACAGGAACTTCGCCTCCACGTTCACCCCGGAGCGGTGCGTCGAGGGTCGCAGCCACGTCCAGCCGATCTCCACCCGCCGGTGCTCCGGCGCGAAGCTCAGGTAGCGCGTGCTCCCGGCGACCCCCGCCGGCCCAACGACCGTGAACGCCACGTCGCCCGGCGTCACTAGCGCATCCTCGAACCACACGTCGAAGTCCCCCGGCCACGGCATGAACCGGAAGATGCTCGGATCCTCGGCCGCTGCGGCGCGAAGCCCCTCCCGGTGGCGCTCCTCGAGCGGCTCGACCCGCACGATCCGCCCGACGAGCGGATCGCGCGGGCGCAACTCCGACAGGTGCGAAGCGCTCACACCGGCAGGAGGAAGCTACGCCGCGAGACCGGCCAGCTCGCGGAGCGCCGCGAGCCGCGAGAGCGCCTGGCCCTCGAGCTGGCGGACGCGCTCGCGCGTCAGGTCGAGCTCGTGCCCGATCGCCTCGAGCGTCCACGGCTCACCCTCGAAACCGAACCGCAGCTCGAGGATCCGCCGCTCGCGCTCCGGCAGCGCGTCGAGCGCCTTCCGGATGTTCTGCCGGCGGAGCGACTCCTCGGCCTCGTCGAACGGGTCCGGGGCTTCGCGGTCGGCGAAGAGATCGCCGAGCTCGCCCTCGTCGTCGGCGCCCACCGTCTGGTTGAGCGAGACCGACGCCGAAGCGGCCGAGAGTGCCTCGTCGACGTGCTGGATCGGGAGGCCGGTCGCCTCCGCGAGCTCCTCCTTCGTCGGCTCGCGACCCAGCTCGACCTCGAGCCGGCGCGCGGCACGCGACAGCTTCTGCTGGCGCTCGCACGACGTGGACGGGAACGCGGATCGTGCGCGCGTGGTTCGCGACCGCGCGCTGCACCGACTGGCGGATCCACCAGGTCGCGTACGTCGAGAACTTGTAGCCGCGGCGCCAGTCGAACTTCTCGACGGCGCGGTTCGAGGCCGAGCGTGCCCTCCTGGATCAGGTCGAGGAACGGGACGCCGAGACCGCGGTAGCCCTTCGCGATCGAGACGACGAGCCGGAGGTTCGACTCGATCATCTGGCGCTTCGCGATCAGGTCGCCGCGCTCGATCCTCTTCGCGAGGATGACCTCCTGCGCGGCGGTCAGCAGCTTGTGCCGGCCGACGTCGGCCAGGAAGAGCTGGAGCGAGTCGCCCGACTCCCGACGGCTGGTCGGCCTCGTAGACGACCTCCTCGGCCTCTGACGGCCTTCTCCTCGGGCCGCGCCTCGCGCACCTCGAGCCCGATCCGCTCGAGCTCGCGGGTCAGATCCTCGACATCCGACGTCCGGCGACTCGTGCTCGAGCGCGAACGCCTCGAGCTCGGCCGGCTCGATCCAGCCGCGCTCCTCGCCCGTTTCGAGCATCGTCTTCGCGCCCTCGGTCTCGAGCAGCTCGGTCATTTGATTCTGCGTCACGTCGCCCTACACCCTTTCGCTCGCCTGCGCTCCACACGCCGCTCTTCCAACCGTACGCGAATTGTCCTCTGGATTCCAGGGGAATGCAAAGATTCTTAGGTTCGGAACCCCCACACGTCTGCCCTCGCAGACGACTCCCTCAAGGTAGCGGATCGACGGTTCCAAGCGGCCGTCGTAGGCGCATTATCGCCGAACACGGGCGCCCGCGTGTTGCCGAACCGTGAATTTCGCGCTACGAGCGCTTGCGCCGTGGCTTCGCGGGCCCCTGCTCACGGCGGGCGGCCAGCAGCTCGACGGCCCGCTCGTGCGTCAGCGTCTCCACCTGGTCGCCTGCGCGAAGGCTGGCGTTGGTCTCGCCGTCGGTGACGTAGGCACCGTAGCGGCCGTCCTTCGCGACGATCGGCTTGCCGCTCACCGGATCGACGCCCAGCTCCCGCAGAGGCGCCGCGGCCTCCCGGCGCCCCCGTTGCTTCGGTTGGGCGAGTAGGGCGAGCGCCTCCTCGAGCGTGATGGTGAAGAGCTGGTCCTCGGACTCGAGGCTACGCGTGTCCGAGCCCCGCTTCACGAAGGGCCCGTAGCGTCCGTTCGAGACGACGACATCCTCTCCGTTCTCGTCGTGTCCGACCACCCGCGGGAGGCGTGAGGAGCTGCAGCGCATCCTCGAGCGTCACGGTCTCCGGCGACATCGACTTGAACAGCGACGCCGTCTTCGGCTTCTCGCCGTTCTCTGCCTCCTCGGTGACGTACGGGCCCGTAGCGGCCGTTCTTGACGATGACCGTCCGGCCGGTCTCGGGGTTCACGCCGAGCTCGCGCTGGTCCGAGGCCTGGGAGAGGAGCTCCTCGGCCTTGCCGACCGTCAGCTCGTCGGGAGCGATGTCGTCCCCGATCGTGACCCGCTCGCCGTTCCGCTCGATATAGGGGCCGTAGCGGCCGACGCGCAGCTCGATCCCGTCGCCGATCTCGATCGTGTTCACCGCGCGGGCGTCGATGTCCCCGAGGTCCGACACGAGCGCCTTCAGGCCCTCGTCGCCGTCGCCGCCGAAGTAGAACCGGCGCAGCCACGCGGTGCGCTCCTCGTCACCGTCGGCGATGCGGTCGAGATCGTCCTCCATCTGGGCGGTGAACTCGTAGTCGACGAGATGGCCGAAGTGCTGCTCGAGCAGGTTCGTCACCGCGAACGCGAGGAACGTGGGGACGAGCGCCTGGCCGGACTTCCGGATGTAGCCCCGGTCGAGGATCGTCCCGAGGATGGACGCGTACGTCGACGGGCGGCCGATGCCGCGCTCCTCGAGTGCGCGAACGAGCGTCGCCTCGGTGTAGCGAGGCGGCGGCGTCGTCGTGTGCGACGCGGGCTCGAGCGCGGTCGCGCCGAGCGCGTCGCCCTCGGCGAGCGGCGGCAGGCGGCGCTCCTCCTCGTCGGCGGCGACCGCCTCGTCGCGGCCCTCCTCGTAGGCCAGCATGAACCCGCGGAACGTGATCACGGTGCCGGCCGTCCCGAACTCCGCGTCGGTCCCGTCCGACGCGGTCGCGCCGATCCGGACCGAGACCGTCTCGCCGCGGGCGTCGGCCATCTGCGAGGCGACCGTGCGCTTCCAGATCAGCTCGTACAGGGCCGCCTCGTCGCCGCTGGACCTCGCGCTCGAACGCTGGTCGGGAGTACGGAACCGGTCGCCGGCGGGCCGGATCGCCTCGTGCGCCTCCTGTGCGTTCTTCACCTTGCGGTTGTAGGTGCGCGGGCTCTCCGGGACCGACTCGGCGCCGTACAGCTCGCGCGCCTGGTCGCGGGCTGCCGCGATCGCCGTCTCGGCCAGCGAGGTCGAGTCGGTGCGCATGTAGGTGATGTAGCCGTTCTCGTAGAGGCGCTGGGCGACCTGCATCGTCTGCTGCGCGCTGAGGTGCAGCTTGCGGCTCGCCTCCTGCTGGAGCGTCGAGGTCATGAACGGAGCGGCGGGGCGGCGCGTGTACGGCTTGCGCTCGACCGAGCGGACCGCGAACGCGGCTCCGTCGAGGCTCGACGCGAGGCTGCGGGCGCGGGCCTCGTCGACATGGACGGCATTTGCGGTCGTGAGCGTCCCGTTGCGGGCGAAGTCCCGGCCCTGCGCGACCTTGCGGCCGTCGACCGCGGTGAGCCGGGCGTCGAACTCGGCTGCGGCATCGAGCCCAATTGAGCGAACGTCGCGACGATGTCCCAGTACTCGGCGGCGCCGGAACTCGATCCGCTCGCGCTCGCGCTCGACGACGAGCCTGGTCGCGACCGACTGCACACGGCCCGCCGAGAGGCCCTTCATCACCTTCCGCCAGAGGACGGGAGAGACCTCGTAGCCGTAGAGTCGGTCGAGGATCCGCCGGGTCTCCTGCGCGTCGACGAGGCGATCGTCGATGTCGCGCGTCTCCCCGAGCGCCCGCTCGATCGCAGGCTTCGTGATCTCGTGGAACACCATGCGACGCACGGGCACCTTCGGGTTCAGCACCTGGACGAGATGCCAGGCGATCGCCTCTCCCTCGCGATCCTCGTCTGTCGCGAGCAGCAGCTCATCGGCCGACTTCAGCTTCGCCTTCAGGTCGCTCACGACCGACTTCTTCTTCGGGTCGACGACGTAGAGCGGCTCGAAGTCGTGGTCGACGTTCACGCCCAGGCGCGCCCAGGGCTCCTGCTTCGAGGCCGCCGGAACCTCCGCGGCGCTGTGCGGAAGGTCGCGAATATGGCCGATGGACGACTCGACCATGTAGTCCTTCCCGAGGTACCCCGCGATCGTCTTCGCCTTCGCCGGAGACTCCACGATGACGAGGCTGCGCCCCTGCTTCTGTTGTTGAGCCATTTCCCGGTGCGCCACTGTAGCCACGGTGTCAACCTCCGCGATACTCGGCTTCTGTGCCGAGTCCTTCCGAGACCCGTCTTCTCCTGGCCATCGACGGTGACAACTTCGCCCATCGCGCCTACCACGCGCTGCCGAAGACGATCAAGCGAGCGGGTGGAAAACCCGGTGGCGCTCTCGTCGGGTTCGGGAATGCGCTCCTTCGGCTCTGGGACGACCTCCGGCCTGCGGCGGTGGTCGCGGCGTGGGACTCGCTGGCCGTGCCGAACTTCCGCGCCGAGCTCCTGCCCGGCTACCAGGCAGGGCGCGTCTTCGACGATCCGCTGCTCGAGCAGCTCGACCTGATGCCCGGGCTCGTCGAGTCGTTCGGGTTCGTCTCGGCGAAGGCCGGCGGGTACGAGGCAGACGACTTCCTCGCGGCCGCCGCGGCGCGCTGGCCCGGCCCGGTCGTCGTCGCCTCGAACGACCGCGACGCCTTCCAGCTCGTCAACGACCGGGTCTCCGTCCTGCAGCCCGTCAAGGGGGGCGGGTTCGCCCGCGTCGGCCCCGACGAGGTGCGCGAGCGGTACGGGGTGGAGCCGGCACAGGTGCCCGACTTCATCGCGCTCCGCGGCGACCAGTCCGACCGGATCCCCGGCGCGCCCGGAGTCGGCCCAAAGTCGGCGGCCGCGGTCCTGAACGAGTACGGCAGCCTCGAGGCGGCGCTCGCCGCCGGGCGGTTCGCCCCGATCGCCGACGACCTGCGGCTCTACCGCCGGATCGCGACGATGGACGCGGACGCACCGCTCCCCGAGCTGCGCGAGACGCCGCCCGACTGGGGGCGGGCCGAGGCCGCAGCCCGGGAGCTCGGGCTCGGCGCACTCTCGCGGCGCATCGCCGAGCGCGCCTGATGGAGGTCGTCAGCCACTCCGACTTCACCCGCCTTCATCCCACCGGGGGGCACCCGGAGTCGCAGGCACGGATCGAGGCGCTGCACGAGCGGCTCGCGTTCCGCGAGTGCGCGCCGGCCTCCGAGGCCGACATCCTGCGCTGCCATACCAGGCCGCTCCTCGACCGGGTGCGCGCCGCGCCGGGACAGCTCGACGCCGACACGATCTGCACCGCGACGTCCTTCGAGGCAGCCCTCCTCGCCGCGGGAGCGGCGATCGAGGCCGCCCGCGTCGGCGGCTTCGCGCTCGCTCGGCCGCCGGGCCACCATGCCGAGCCGGGCCGGGCGATGGGGTTCTGCCTCTTCGACTCGGTCGCGGTCGCGGCGCGCTTCGCGCAGGCCGAGCTCGGACGTCGGGCGCGTCGCCATCCTCGACTGGGACGTGCATCACGGGAACGGCACCGCAGGCGATCGTCGCCGCCGACCCCTCGATCCTCTTCGTCTCGCTCCACCAGTGGCCGTTCTACCCGGGCACCGGCGGGCCCGCCGACCAGGGGGAGACGCTGCGCAACCTGCCGCTCCCGGCCGGGACCGGGGACGACGCCTACCTCGAGGCGTTCGACGTCGCGGAGGCCGCTATCGACCAGTTCCAGCCGGAGCTGCTGCTCGTCTCCGCCGGGTTCGACGCCCACGTCGACGACCCGCTCGCCGGACTTCTGCTGTCGACCGGGATCTTCGAGGAGCTCGGTCGCCGAGCCTCGCGGCTCGCGCCGCGTGTGGGCGCCGTGCTCGAGGGCGGCTACAACCTCTCGACGCTCCCGGACCTCGTCGAGTCGGCGCTTCGGGGGTTCCGCTCGCAGGGTTAGCCGCGGGCGCGCGCGAGCTCTCGAGCGCCTCGCGGCGCGACGAGACGCCGAGCTTCGCGAGCAGGTTCTTCACGTGCGAGCGGACGGTGTGCTCCGAGATGAAGAGCCGCGCGGCGATCTCCTCGGTCGTGAGGTGCTGGTCGAGCAGCAGCAGCACCTCGAGCTCGCGCGCCGACAGGCGCGCGGCGAACGACTCCGGAACGACGTCCGTGCGACCCGTCGCCCTCGCGCACCTGCTCCATCAGCCGGCGCGCGACCGCGCCCGAGAGCGCGGCCTCGCCGTGCGCGACGCCGCGCAGGAACTCGACGATCCGCTCGGGCGGCTCGTTCTTCAGCAGGTAGCCCGCCGCGCCGAGCCGGATCGCGGTCAGGAGGTTCGCGTCGTCCTCGGCCGCGGTCAGCACGACGACCGCCGTATCGGGCGCGGCCTCGCGGATCCTCGGGAGCGCGGTGAGGCCGTCCATCCCGGGCATCGTCAGGTCGAGGACGACCAGGTCGGGGCGGAGCGCGCCTGCCTGCTCGACCGCGTCGGCGCCGTCCGTCGCCTGCCCGACGACGTCGAACCCGTTCGCGGAGAGGAGCCCCGCGAGCGCTTCGCGCGTCAGCGGATGGTCGTCGGCGATCAGGACTCGCTCAGTCATGGCCCCCGGCGATTGTGCCGATACGGAGACCAGTGCGCCAAGACCGCCGCAGGGACACCTTCGAGACCTTCCTCTCGGGCGAGGTCGTCCTGGTCGCGCTGCTCGGCGCGGCCCTCGCGCTGTTCCTCTCGCGCCACGCCCTGCGCGCGCCGTACGACCTGCCGCAGCTCCGGCTCGTCCTGCTCGTCGCTCTACGCCGTCGGCGCCGGGCTCCTCGCGCTGCTGACGGCGATCCGCTTCGGCGTCGACGGGCGCCGCTTCGAGCTCCTCCTCTTCGGCGGCTTCACCGCCGTCTCGATCTCGTGGGCGCTCTTCGCCGTCGGGACCGCGGTCGTCGCGACCGGTCGGAGAACGGCGCCGAGACGTGGGCATGCCTCGGCGGCGTCTGCGCCGGCTGGATCGTCGTCGCCTCGGCGCCCTTCGTCCGAGGTCGCGTCGAGCGGCGGCCCGACCGCGCTCGTCCAGACGGTTCTCGTGGTCGCCGCGGCGCTCGCCGCGCTCTGGTGGCTCTCGCTCGGCCGGGGCGAGTCACCGGGCCTGCGCACCGCCGTGCTCGCACTGCTCGCGTTGACGAACCTCGTCGCGGTGCTCGGGTTCGCCGAGCGCTTCCGGCGACTCGGCGAGGATCTCGACCGCTGGCTCGCGCTCGGTGCGACGCTGACGCTCTTCGCCTCGCTCGAGGTGCTGTTCGAGCCGGTCGTCGCGATGCGGTACGTCACGCAGGGCGACTTCCTGCGGCTACTCGGCTACGTCGTCCTCGTGGTCGGCGTGGGGCGCGGGATGCTCGCCTCCGAGCTCGGCCGCGCCGTCGCCGAGGAGCGCGCGAGGGTGGCGCGCGAGATCCACGACGGCCTCGCCCAGTACCTCTTTGCGATCTCCACGCACGCGACGATGCTCCAGGCCGGCGCCGACGTCGGCGAGACGGTCCCGAAGCTCAAGCAGGCAGCGCAGGCAGCCCAGGCCGAGGCCCGCTTCGCGACTCTCGCGCTCTCGTCGGCCGCGGGGTCGGCGCCGTTCGACGCGGCACTCCGGCGATACGTCGACTTCCTGACCGCCGACGGCGAGCTCGAGGTGGAGCTCGACATCGACTCCTCGATGCGCCTGGCACCCGACGAGCAGATCGAGGTGTTCCGCATCGTCCAGGAGGGGCTCGGGAACACCCGCAAGCACGCACGCGCCAGACGGGCCTGGGTCACGATCGGGCGGCGGGGCGCCGGAACGGCTCGTCGCGATCCGCGACGACGGCTCGGGGTTCGTCCCGTCCGAGGGAGGCGCCACGCAGGGGCTCTCGAACATCCGTGCCCGCGCGGCCGCGATCGGCGGAGCGCTGTCGCTCCTGACGACCCCCGGCGCGGGAACATCGCTCGAGGTGGTGCTCCGCTCCTAGTGTCGGGCCGCGGCGAACCGCTCGGCGGCGCAGTCGAGGTCGGCCGTCGTGTGCGCCGCCGACATCTGCGTCCGGATGCGCGCCGTGCCGCGCGGGACGACCGGGAAGGAGAAGCTGACCGCGTAGACGCCGAGGCCGGCCAGCCGTTCGGCGAACGCGGCGGCCTCGAGCTCGTCGCCGATCATCACCGGCACGATCGGATGCTCGCCGGGGAGGACGTCGAAGCCGAGCTCGGTCATCCGGGCGCGGAAGTGCGCGGTGTTCTCGCGCAGGCGATCGCGGAGCTCGCCCGAGCTCCCGATCAGGTCGAGCGCCGCGAGGCTCGCCGCGACGACCGGGGGTGCGAGGCTGTTGGAGAAGAGGTAGGGGCGCGCGCGCTGACGGAGCAGCTCGACGATCTCGCGGCGTCCCGAGACATAGCCGCCGCTCGCGCCGCCGACCGCCTTGCCGAGCGTGCCCGTGAGGATGTCGACGCGCTCGATCACGTCCCAGTGCTCGGGCGTTCCCCGGCCGTCCTTCCCGACGACGCCGACGGCGTGGGAGTCGTCGACCATGACGAGAGCGTCGTGGCGTTCGGCCAGGTCGCAGATCTCGTCGAGCTTCGCGAGGTAGCCGTCCATCGAGAACACACCGTCGGTCGCGATCAGCCGCCGGCGCGCCCCGGCAGCCTCCCGGAGGCGGGCCTCCAGCTCGTCCATGTCGCCGTTTGCGTACCGCAGCCGCTTCGCCTTGCAGAGACGGATCCCGTCGATGATCGACGCGTGGTTCAGTGCGTCCGAGATCACGGCGTCCTCGTCTGCCAGGAGCGCTTCGAAGAGCCCTCCGTTCGCGTCGAAGCACGACGAGAAGAGGATGGTGTCGTCGGTGCCGAGGAACGCCGACAGCCGGTCCTCCAGCGTCCGGTGCAGAGCCTGCGTGCCGCAGATGAACCGGACCGAGGCCATCCCGTAGCCCCAGCGGTCGAGCGCCGCGTGGGCCGCCTCGACGACGGCAGGATGGTTCGCGAGCCCGAGGTAGTTGTTCGCGCAGAGGTTGAGCATCTCCCCGCGGCCCTCGACCTCGACGTGCGCCCCCTGCGGCGTCGTCATCACGAGCTCGGACTTGTAGGTGCCCTGCTCGCGCAGGCCGGCGAGCGTCTCGACGAGCTCGTCTCTGCAGCCGTCCGTACATCAGGCCTCCGTCCAGTCGAGGATGACCTTCCCGGAGTTGCCGGAACGTGCGACCGCGAACGCCTCCTCGTAGTCGCGAGTGCGCGAAGCGGTGGGTGATGACCGGTCTGATGTCGAGGCCGGACTCGAGCATGACGCTCATCTGATACCAGGTCTCGTACATCTCCCTGCCGTAGATCCCCTTGATCGTGAGCATGTCGAAGATCACCGGGCCCAGGTCGAGCTCCACGGGCCTCGACGGGGATGCCGAGGATGGCGATCCGGCCGCCGTGGGCCATGTTCGCGATCATCGAGCGCGAGCGCCTCGGGGCTTCCGGACATCTCGAGGCCGACGTCGAAGCCCTCCGTCATCCCGAGCTCGCGCTGCACGTCGGCGAGGTCGCGCTCGCGCGGGTCGATCGCGAGCGTTGCCCCCATCCGGCGCGCCAGGTCGAGACGGTAGGGATTGAGATCGGTGACGACGACATGCCGGGCGCCGGCGTGCCGGACGACGGCGGCCGCCATGCAGCCGATCGGGCCCGCGCCCGCGACGAGCACGTCCTCGCCGAGCACGGTGAACGGAGCGCCGTGTGCACGGCATTCCCGAACGGGTCGAAGATCGAGGCGACCTCCTCGTCGACGCCCGCCCAGTGGTGCCAGATGTTCGTCATCGGGAGCGAGACGAGCTCGGCGAACGCTCCGGGCCGGTTCACGCCGAGCCCGATCGAGTGCGCGCACAGGTGCCGGCGCCCGGCCATGCAGTTGCGGCAGCGGCCGCAGACGACGTGGCCCTCGCCGCTGACGAGGTCGCCGGCCGAGAAGTCGCTCACGTTCGACCCGAACCCGACCACCTCGCCGACGAACTCGTGACCGACCACCATCGGCACCGGGATCGTCTTCGCGGCCCATTCGTCCCACTCGTAGATGTGGAGGTCGGTGCCGCAGATCCCGGTCTTGTGAACCCGGATCAGGACGTCGTTGATCCCGACGTCGGGCTCCGGCACGTCCTCAGCCGGAGCCCCTCTCCTGCCTCCGCCTTGACGAGCGCGCGCATCGCGCGCCCACGCTACACCGCTCCGTCGAGCCTACGCTCGTGCTGCCGCCATGTTCCGGGCGATCGCCTCCTGGGTCTGCCGGTACTCGGCGGCGGGGCTGAACTCGACCACCTCGGTCCCGGCCGTCACGACCGGGATGTGGCCGGGTGTCGCGAAATAGGCGTCGCCGGCCTCGTACACCTCGTCATGGTCGGCGTAGCGGAACGTGACCTTGCCGCTGAACACGTAGCCCCAGTGGGGGCTCTGGCACCGGTCGTCCGGAAGGCCCCGGAACACCGGAGCGGCATCGCCGTCCTCGCGGAACCGGCAGAACGAGGCGATGTAGCCGTCGAGATCCTCGCTGCGCTCCTCGAGGATGCCGAGGTCCATCACGTTGGAGGCTGTCTCCTTCGAGGTCTTGGGCATCGGGCTCTCCTCTCTACTGGACAGTGTGTCTAGACGAAACGTCATGACGATAGCCGTTGTCAGACGGATTGTCTAGACTCAATGTCTGATGAGCCCTCGCGCCTACAGAGCACGAGCCGCGTCGACCCGCTCCTCGGGCACCCGCGGGAAGGTGATCGCTGCGGTTCGGGAGCTCCTCGCAGAAGGAGCGTTCCACGAGGCGACGGTCGAGGAGGTTGCCGACAGGGCCGGAGTCTCCCGGGCCACCGTCTACCAGCACTTCGGCTCCCGACTCGGACTGGTCGACGCGATGTGCGAGAGCTTCGACGCGAACCCGGAGCTGCTCGAGCTCCGCCGCGTCGTCACCGGCGGGAACGCCGCGCACGGCACTCGAGCGGACGGTCGCCGGCTCCGTCGCGTTCTGGGCCTCCGAGAGTCCCGTTCTCAAGGAGATCTACGGCGTCGTCGCGATCGATCCTGCCGCGAGGAACCTCGTCGACCGGCAGAGGCGCGACCGGCGAAGCGAGCTGTCGCGGCTCGTGGAGAACCTCGCGCAAAGCGGTAGGCTCGCAGCCGGCGTATCGAGGCGGGATGCGCTCGTGACCCTCCTTCTCCTGACGAGCTTCGAGACCTACTGCGAGCTTCGCGAGGCCGGACTCTCCGATCGGCAGGCAGCGGCGTTCCTGAAGGCCAGGGCTGTCGGCGAGCTGCTCTCACCTGTCGGCTGAGGTGAACGCCCGACCGTCCCTGCTCACCGTCGCGCGGGAGTGGGGGCGCATCGGTTGCACCGGTTTCGGCGGGCCGCCGGCGCACATCGTCCTGCTGCGCCGGCTGTGCGTGGAGAAGCGCGGCTGGCTCGACGCACACGAGTTCGAGGACGCCATCTCGGCCTGCAACCTCCTTCCGGGGCCCGGCGTCGACGCAGCTCGCGATCTACTGCGCCTCGCGAGTCCGCGGGCGGTCCGGCGCGATCGTCGGCGGCGTGTGCTTCATCGTCCCGGGCCTCGCCCTGATCCTCGTCCTTTCGGCGCTCTTTCTCGAGGGATCCCCACCCGACTGGGTTCGCGGTGCCGGCGCCGGAGCGGGAGCAGCCGTAGCGGCGGTGGCCGTCCAGGCGGGTTGGAGCCTCGTCCCCGACAGCCGACGACGTGCGCTCAGCCGGGTCCGGTGGACGTTGTACCTCCTCGCCGGCCTCGTATCGGCGGCGACGGTCGGGCCGTGGCTCGTTCTCGTCCTCCTCGGCTGCGGGGCGATCGAGCTCGCAATCCGGCTGCGGCGGCCCGGCGCTCACGCTTCCGTCGCTCGTCGCGACGACGGCGGGGTCGGGCGGCCTCCTCTCCCTCGCCTGGGTCGCATTCAAGGTGGGCGCGCTCTCCTACGGCGGCGGGTTCGTGATCATCCCGCTGATGCAGGCGGACGCGGTCGACCGCTACCACTGGATGACGTCAGGGCAGTTCCTGAACGCCGTGGCCCTCGGCCAGGTGACGCCCGGCCCGGTCGTACAGACCGTCGCGGTGGTCGGCTACGCGGCGGCCGGGGTGGGTGGTGGGCTACTCGCCGCTCTGGTCGCGTTCTCGCCGTCGTTCCTCTTCGTCCTCCTCGGTGGCGAGCAGTTCGACCGCCTCCGCTCGAACGCCGCCGCGACGGCCTTCCTCGGCGGCGCGGGGCCGGCGGCCGTCGGCGCGATCCTCGGCGTCGCCGCTCCGCTTGCCCAGGCCCTCGAGTGCAACTGGCAGTACGGGGTGCTCGCGGGCGCGGCGCTCCTGCTCCTCGTCCTCCGCCGAGGCGTCGTCGCGACGCTCGTCCTCGCCGGCGCGGCGGGCGCGGCGGTGGCCCTTGCGGGTGGGCCTCTCCCCTCTTGAGGTCGCAATCGTGAGCCGGCCCGGCGGCGGTGATGCCTCGTCGCTCTGTTCTGTCCGGAGGCGCGCGTACCGTCGCAGGAGATGGCACGCCGCCGCTCAGCACACGTCTACGTGTTCCGTGCCAAGCTCGTCGGGCTGACCGGTGTCCGCCGGCGCATCGCGGTACGTGGCGACCAGACGCTCGCCGACCTCCACCTCGCCCTCCAGGACGCGTTCGGGTGGGCCGACGATCACCTCTATGCATTCTGGCTCGACGGCGTCTTCTGGTCCCGTCGCGGCGTCGAGTTCGCCGAGCCGCATCACGCGCGGGAGCTGGCCGATTCGGAGACGCGGAGCGCCCGGGTCCGCCTCGGCGATCTCGCGCTCGCCCCTGGACAGAAGATCGCATACGTCTTCGACTTCGGCGACGAGTGGCGTGTCGAGATCACGGTTGCCCGCGTCGACGTCGATGATGGAGGCGCCTACCCGCGGCTCCTCGAATCGATCGGGAAGGCACCGCCGCAGTACGAGGAGTACGAGGAGGACGTGGCGTAACGACCGGCCCGGCGGGTAGCCGCCGAGGTCTCGATCAGGGGACGATGTTGTGGTTGTGGCGGAAGACGTTGTCCGGGTCGTAGCGCCGTTTTAGCTCGACGAGCCGGTCGTAGTTCGGCCCGTAGGCATTCCGAATGGCATCGTCGCCCTGATCGTCGGCCAGGTAGTTGAGCCAGCGCCGGTCGTCCAGGTACTCGCCGAGCGCGGCGTGGGTGTCCCGCGTCCACTGCACGTTGGCGTCTGTCTGGGCGGGATCGTCCCAGCCGGTCGGGAGCACGAGGTTCCAGCCTTCCGCACGGTGCGGGACGGCCGTGTCCGTGACGCCGACGCGGCAGACGGCGCCGTGGAAGTGCTCGAAGAGAATCCCGCTCGGCGAGGGGATGCTCTCGAACCGTTCGCACGCGGCGTCGATGAGGCCGTCCGAGAGGCCGCTCGTGAAGCTCGAGAGCCAGTAGCTCAGCCTGCCCTCGGGGAACTCTCCGTCGAGGAGCGTGTTCATGACCGGGTAGGGCATGGCGCCGACGTCGACGACGACCGGCGGGCCCCAGGCCTTGAACGGCGCGAGATCGCGGTCGGCCTCTGCCGGTGAGCCGGTATGGAACACCACCATCGCCGCGAGCTTCGCGCCCGAGCCGTCGGGCGCGTGAACGAGCGCCGCGAACACCAAGAGGTCATCCGTGGCGCCCGCGATCGCGTCGCGGTAGAAGCGGAGCATCTCCGGCGCCTTGTCGATCGGGTGCGCGATCAGCCCGCCGGTGACCGTCGCACAGTCGTGGAGACGGTACTCGAGCGACGTTGCGACGCCGAAGTTCCCGCCGCCGCCGCGCAGCGCCCAGAACAGGTCGGGGTCGGTCTGCTCGGTGACGTCGAGGACGGAGCCGTCGGCGGTGACGAGCTCGACGCCCGTCAGGTTGTCTGCGGCGAGGCCCCACTTCGCCATGCCCCAGCCGAGCCCGCCGCCGAGGGTGAGCCCGGCGACACCGGTCGTCGAGATCGCACCGCCCGTCGTCGCGAGGCCGTGAACGGCTGTCTCTCGGTTGAGCTCGCGCCAGAGGACGCCGCCTTGCGCGCGCACACTCCGCGCACCCGGGTCGACGCGAATCCCCTTCATCGTCGAGAGGTCGATCATGAGCGCACCGTCGACGACCGCGCGTCCCGCCACGTTGTGGCCGCCACCGCGGACGCTGATGTCGAGGCCGGCGCCGCGTGCGTACCCGATCGCGTCGATCACGTCCGCCGTGTTCCGGCACTGCGCGATCAGCGCCGGTCGCCGATCGATCATGCCGTTGTGGACGGCGCGGGCCTCGTCGTATCCCGAGTCCCCGGGTGCGAGGACGCTCCCGGAAAATCCCTGGAGCTCGTTCGCCGGTGCCTGCCGTTGCGGACATGAAAATCCCCCCTTGTTCGGTCGCGTTGACGGCGGAGTCTACGCCGCCCGTCCTCGTTCAGATTTGCTTCTCCATGGCGAGGCAGGCGATCGACACGCCGTCCTCGAGCGCGATCTCGACCTCCTCGACGGGCTCGAACCCGCAGGCCGCGTAGAGCGGCACCCCGGGAAGCGTCGCGAGCAGCGAGAGCCGCCGGAACCCATCGGCCCGCGCGGCGCGCTCGCACTCCTCGATGATCCGGCGTCCGAGCCCATGCCGTGTCCAGTCGGCCCGGACGAACATGGCGCGCACCTTCGCGGGCTCGTTCGCGGGGTCGAGCAGGCGGCCGTCGTCCTCCGAGGCGCCGCTGCCCGTGTACAGCCGATCGCGCCGGCTCCAGCCGCCGCAGGCGACGAGCTCTCCGTTCGCCTCCAGCGCGAAGTAGGTGCCGTCGGCGAGGAGCGCCGGGTCGACCTGGGCGACGAAGCGGACGGCACTGGCGGTCTGCCGCTCGTCGTAGAAAGCCGGGAAGATCGCGGCGCCCGATTCCTTCATCAGCGCGTCGATCGCTTCGGCATCGCGAGGCGCCGCGACCCGGAGAGCGACGTGGCCGGCTGTCACGCGCGCCGCCCGGGCCGGCCGCTGAGACGGCCGCTGAGCGAGGCTGCGAACGCCGCCGCGGCGAGGAGGCAGACGGCCGCCGCGAACACGATGTGGTTGATGCTCTGGTCGAGCGCGAACCCGCCGAGATGGGTCATGAGCCGTGACCTGCCCCGCTCGGTGACGACGCGCGCGATCTCTCCCCACACGGTCTCGCGGTAGCTCGCGATGTTCTGCCACGTGAGCGCCATCGCGACCGAGCCGACGAGAGAGATCGCCGAGAGCAGGGCGACCGTCCGCGTCCAGCGGGCAAACGCCGGGCCGAGCCCCAGTGCGAGGAAGGGGAGTGCCACCCCGACGAAGCGGGGTGCGGGGGCCCGGCCGCCGTTCGGGTCGAAGTAGCCGAAGCTCGCAGCGACATACGCGATCACCACCGCGGTGCATAGCAACGCCTCAGGCCGGTAGCCGGCCTGCCAGACGAGCACGAGCCCGACGGCCGCCGCGACCAGGACGGGGGCGAGGATCAGCAGGCCCCGGTTCCCGACCAGGGTCGTCTGCACGCCGTGGAGAGTCGGGAGATGAACTCCGAGAACCCCTCCGAGCTGCTCGCTTCGGAGCGAGTTGTCCAGGTTCCGATACGACGGATGCCACGGTGCGCCGAACGCCCCCCAGTCATACGCGCCGAGGAGGGCCAGCCCGGGAACGGAGCCGAGGGCGTAGAGGCCCGCTGCGCGGCCGCCCTGGAGCGCGACGTACGCCAGCAGGAGCACGAGAACGGTGAGGGACTCGTACTCGGCAGTGACGGCGGCGCCGGCCGCGAGCCCTGCTGCGAGCGGACGGCGCCTCGAGGCGAGAACGAACGCCCCGAACACGAGCGCAGCGGTGAGCGAGTGGTCGAACGCCGAGATTCCGAGCGCGCCCATCTCCGTCCCCAGACCGAAAACGACCATCGCGGCGCCTCCGAACCCGGGTGCGAGCCCCTCCGAGATCCGCCCGACGAGGAAGACGCAGAGGAGAAACGGGAGCCCGGAAACGATCAGATGGATGAACCAGATGCGCGCGTCTCCTTCCCAGTGCCACGTCGAAGGGGACGGCGGCGGGAGGCGGACGATCTCGCTCGGGACGATCTCGACCACCGACATGCCCGGGGCCTTGTCGGTGTAGAGATGGCCCCGGTAATGCGCGCGGTCCTCGGTCTGTCCGGTGACGAGGCAGCGGTCGGCATAGAGGCGCCCGGCCACGATGGCGCGAGACAGGCAGAGGCGTGAGATGTCCTGCGTATTCGGCGGCAGCGAGATGCTGAGTGCCGAGAGGGCGACGAGCGTCAACAGGAGAATCTCGCGGCGCGGCCGGTGCCACGGAAGCCCAACCGACCACCCGGGGCGACGGACGGCGATCGTGGGTCGGGCCGGAAAGCTCAAGGGGACCGGCGGAAGGACGGCGGCCCCATGCCGGGAAGCTCCCCGAATGGCGGTGGCGGCGGTGCGGTGCTGACGGGCAGGGCTACGGGAAGGTCCACGTGACGCCGGCACCGGTTGCGAGCGCGGGGCCGCCGCCCTGTCCCGCGGTGGTGTTGGCGCCGCCCTGGACCTGCGCGAACACCTGGAGGTTCCGGTTGACGTTGTACGAGAGCTGAGCGCCTCCTGCGACGCCCGCCGTGGCGTGCGACCCGGTCGCGTCCGCCGAGGCGCCGGCGGAGCCCTGCACGAAGAGCTGCCCCTGGACGTCGCGCATCACGTTCGCGACGAGCGCTGCCTGCCCCTGTGCCTGCGCGCCCTGGAACGTCCCGGTCTGCGGATCGAAGCTCCCCTGCACCCCGGCGGAGAACTGGACGGGCCCGGTCTGGGCGATGTTCAGATTCACCGCGACCTGTTGCGACATCTGGTCCTGCGGGGGCTTCCCGCCGCCGAGGTACTGACGCTGACCCTGGTAGTTGTACTGGAGCTGCCACGGGCCCGGCTCGGGCTCGGGATGGGCGCCCTGGCTCGGTGCTGCTGCCGCGGCCTTGTCGGGCAGGCCCGCCGACCCGCCGTCGGCAGGCTGGGAGCCCCCGGGAGCCGGGGCCGGGGTCGGTGGCGCCCCTCCCGCCGCCGGCTGCTGCGCCGCCGTGATCGTGATCGTCGGAGGCGGTCCCGGCGTTGCGGTGGGAGCTGCCTGCCCGGCGGTCGAGGCGGGAGCGTCGTCGCGCTGGAGCAGACTCGCCACGGCGGCATTGCCCGCAGTCCGCTGGAGCATGAGCACTCTCGCAACGTGCGACGGGAGCGGCGGCGCCTCACGCTCACGCGGAGAGGGGCCGGACTCCAGTCTCCGGTCCCGATCGGCCGTCGCCAACGACCTGGGCACCGCGTAAGCCTATCGCGGCGGCGATAGGCTCGAGGAAATGCCGGAGTGCAGCCCTCAGCAGCTCGCCGCCATGTTTGCAGATCGGGATTGAGCACGAAATGGCGGGTGTCATCTTCGGAGTGATCGTCGTCGTGTTCGCGGTCGTTGCCGTCGTCCTGATCCGCCGAACGCAGAAGGGCGCGTTCGTTGCGAAGCTCCCTCTGGAAGACGGCGAGAAGGTCATCCTCGAGGAGGAGGGGCTGAGAATCGCCCACCGCTCCCGGCAGCTCTCGGCAAGCGGTGGGATGACGACCACACTCCGGGTCCGCTCGCGGCTGACCGACCGGCGGATCGTCCTGGCAACGGGAGGCCCGGAGGGCAAGCACAAGTTCACGCTGCTGATGATCCTCGACTACACGACTCCTGCCGACCCTGTCCCGGAGACGGGCCTCGCGGCCTACAAGCGGAAGTTCCGCCTCGCGAATGGCTACCCCACCTACTCGTTCACCACGGAGGACATGAAGCTCGAGGACGGCGGCGGCGTGTTCCGGGTCGACGTGCCGTTCCCGGAACGCGGGTCGCACTGGGGCCCGCTCCCCGAGGTGCGCATCTTCAGCGTTCGGGCGGAGCGATACCGGGCTGCGGTTCTCGAAAGCGAAGAGCCCCGCGGTGGCGGGGCTCTTACCTGACTCTGAAGTCGCCGATGCTCAGGCCGGCACGGGCTCTCGAACCTGGGTCAGGCGGAACTGGTTGCCGGACGGGTCGCGGAAGGCAGTGTCGATCCCGTAGGGCCGCTCCTCGGGCGCCTCGGTGAACTCGACACCACGTGCCAGCAGCTGCTCGTAGTCGGCCTGGACGTCGTCGGTCGTCAGCAGAACGTTCCCTCCCCAGCCCTTCGCCATCACGCTCCGGATCTGGTCGGCGGTGGCCTCGTCGAGCACCGGCGGCCCGGGAATGGCATTCAGCAGCACCGAGATGTCGGGCTGGCTCGGCGGCCCCACCGTGAGCCACCGGTAGTTCCCGAGCTCCGGCAGCGTCACGTCGGCCCGCACCTCCCAGCCGAGCTTCTCGGTATAGAAGGCGAGCGCCTCATCCTGATCGTGCACCCATACGCCCGCAAACGAGATCTTGATCATCATCACTCCTTCGGTCTCGGATCGTCCAGACGGATGCTAGGACGGTGCCGCTCAGCCGTCTTCTCGAAACGTGCGGTGTTGCGGGCGGGCGTGTGCTCGGACGACACAGGCCGGGATCCGGGCGTATCTCGATGCCGGCGGGAACGACGAGCGGTACGCCGTCGGCGTCATCCCGTAGGCCCTGGTGAAGCTCGTCGTGAACGAGCCGACGCTCAGCAGCCCGACCGAGAAGCAGATCGAAGCCACGGAGCGATCCGTGGAGCGGAGGAGCGCAGCGGCGCGCTCAAGCCGTCGCGTCAGCAGGTAGGCGTGGGGAGACTCGCCGAAGGCACGCCGGAACTCGCGGCTGAAATGCGCGCGCGACAGCCCGGCGGCTCGAGCCAGGTCGTCCACGGCGAGCGGATCCGCGTAACGGGCGTCGACGAGGTCTCGGGCGCGAAGCAGGTGACGCTCCGGCGGGACGAAAAGCATCGTCCAGTATGGCCGACGGAAATGCGGTGAATCCGACGCTGACCTATGATCACCGTCTCCCATGGAGGCCTACGAACTGGCTCCCGACCTCTGGCGGTGGACCGGTCGGCGCCAGGATCCGGACATCGAGGTCGGCTGCGTCTTCTACAAGAGCGGTCGCGAGGTCCTTCTCTTCGATCCGCTTCTGCCGAGTGAGGATTCCGAGGGCTTCTGGCGGGCACTCGACCGCGATGTCCTTCCGATCGAGGCCGACGTCCACGTCCTCGTGACGCGGCCCGCGCACACCCGGAGCTCCCGGCAGATGCTCGAGCGCTACCCCGGCGCACATCTCTGGGCTTCGGGAGCGACGCGCGAGGCGATCGCGGAACGGGCAGGCACGGTGACCGACACGTTCGAGAGCGCCGACACGCTCCCGGGGAACGTCCAGGCGCTCACGTCAGGACGCGAGGACGAGGTTCTCTTCTGGATTCCCGAGCATCGTGCGCTCGTCGTGGGCGATGCCCTGATGGGCGACGGTGAGGGAGGCCTTCGGCTCCCCAGTGAGGAGCTGCGCGAGAGCCTGGCCCCGCTGCTCGAGCTCGGGATCGAGCTCGTCCTGGTCTCACACGGCGAGCCCGTCCGGGGCGACGCCGCGCTGCGGGCGCTGCTCGACTAGTCCTGATCCTCGGGCGGTGTGTCCTCACTCGAGCGCAGCCCCTCCCAGCGCGAGGCCGCCTCGATTCCGAAATCGAACTGGTCGAGGATCCGGAGCACGGTCTGATCGACGATGTCGGCGATCTCGCTCGGCCGGTGGTAGAAGGCCGGCGTCGGCGGGAAGATCGTCGCGCCGAGGTCGGAGAGCTTCAGCATGTTCCCCAGGTGGATGCTGTTCAGAGGCGTCTCGCGAATCGCAAGCACCAGCGGACGCCGCTCCTTGAGCGCGACATCGGCGGCCCGACAGACGAGATTGTGCGAGAAACCGGTCGCGATCGCCGACAGCGTCTTCGTGCTGCACGGGACGATCACCATCCCGCGGGTGAGGAACGACCCGCTCGAGATCGCCGCGGCCTGGTCGTTCTCTCCATAAGAGGCGTCTGCGAGCTCCTTGACCTGCGAATAGGTGTACGGGGTCTCGTGCTCGATCGTGACCCGCGCCCACCGTGTCACGACAACGTGCGTCTCGATCGGTAACTGGCGGAGACGCTCGAGGAGGCGGACACCGTAGATCGCGCCCGAAGCGCCGGTGATCCCGACAACCAGGCGATCGGTCACGCGGCCCTCGCCGCATGCCGGCGGCGTTGCGAGATCTGCCAGAGCACCCATTCGCTTCGGAGGCCTTCGACGACAGCGCCCGGATCACCCCCGTTCGAGTACGTACGTCCCATGCCGTCGTCAGTGTGCGTGAATCGGCGCGCAGCCGCGGCGAGACTGGCGGCGCCCACGGCGGCCGAAGCCCCTGCGGCAGCCCCGAGGAATGGGAAAACCCCGCTGACGCGGGGCTCTCCTTTAGCAGGCCTGTAAGCCGGATTCTGTCGAGGGTGACCATCCCTCTTTGCAGCTACCCGGGCCCTGGGCGGGCAGCCTCGTAGCGGGCCCTGTTCGCCTTGCACCGGACGGGGTTTAGCGAGCCGCCGCGTCGCCGCGGTCGCTGGTGGGCTCTTACCCCACCGTTTCACCCTTACCTTCCGACGACTCCGGAGATTCGTCGGAAGGCGGTCTGCTTTCTGTTCCACTTTCCGTGAGCTTTCGCCCCCTGGCTTGCGCCAGCGTCCTGCCCTGTGGTGTCCGGACTTTCCTCGAACGGCCTCGTCCAGTTGCCGCACGAACTGGCGACCGCCCGCGGTCACCCGGCCTGCGAGCTGAATTCTAGCCCCAGTGCCTCGGACGCGGCCGTTGCCGACTCCGTCCCGGCGATACAGCCGCACTCCGGGCAGAAGACGACCCCGGCCCGGGCGTGCATCACGAACTCGCCGCAGACCATGCACTCGAGCGAGGCGCCGCGGAGGAGCGCCGCAAGCTCCTGGTCGAGCGTCCGCGCGAAGGCGAACAGGTTCGCGGGCTCAGAGCTCACGGAAGACCCCCACGACCTTCCCGAGGATCTGGACGTAGTCGGCAAAGATCGGCTCGAGCGTCGAGTTCTCCGGCTGGAGGCGGATGCGGCCGCTCTCGCGGTAGAAGGTCTTGACCGTCGCCTCGTCGGCCGATTCGTCGTCACCGGCGAGGCAGGCGACGATCTCGCCGTTCCGCGCCTCCTGGCCCCGGCGCACGATCACGAGGTCGCCGTCGAGGATGCCGGCCTCGATCATCGAGTCGCCGCGGACGCGAAGCAGGAAGTCACCGCCGGTCGAGCTCGGGAACGTCATGTACTCCTCGATGTTCTGGTCGGCGAGGAGCGGGGCGCCGGCGGCGATCTCGCCGACGAGCGGCAGGCGAACCGAGCCGGCGTCGTCGAGCTCGGCCGACCGCTCACGTCCGATCAGCTCGAGTGCGCGCGGCTTCGTCGGGTCGCGCCGCAAGAGGCCGGCGCGCTCGAGGTTCGCCAGGTGCGCGTGCACGGTCGACGGCGAGGCGAGCCCGACCTCCTCGCCGATCTCGCGCACCGTCGGCGGGTAGCCGTGGCGGTCGACATACTCGACGAGGTAGTTCCAGATCTGCTGTTGGCGGTCGGTGAGCATCGGGCCTCCCGGAGGACGCTGTCGGGGCTGGGGTCGAACGTGTGTTCGTCATCAGGGTAGAGAGTCCTGCGGACGGAGTCAAACCGGTCTGACCGGACCGAGCCAGGGCTCATGTCGGAACGGGCACGTACGATCGCCTCGATGGGTGAGACAGGCGGTCGAGGCGCGCCCGCGCCCGCGGCGGCTCGACCGCCTTCCGGAGCAGTACTTCGCGGCGCTGCTCGGGCGGATCGCCGCGGCGGCGGCTGCCGGCGGGCCGCGCGGTGATCGACCTCGGCCGCGGCAACCCCGAGTCGGGGCCGCCCGCGCACGTCGTCGAGGCGCTGACGGAGTCGGCGGCCCGGCCGGACGGCCACGGCTATGCCCCCTTCCGCGGCCTGCCGGCACTCCGGGAGGCGATCGCCGGCAGGTACCGCACCGAGTACGGCGTCGAGCTCGACCCGGACCGCGAGGTCGCCGTCGTGCCCGGCGGGAAGCAGGCGCTGCTCGAGCTCGCGCTGGTGCTGGGCGAGCGCGGCCGGACGATCCTGCTCCCCGACCCGTACTACCCCGACTATCCCTCCGGGATCGCGCTCGCCGGCGCCGATCTCGGGCTCGTCCCGCTCGATCCGGCCGCCGGCTGGCAGCCGGATCTCGACGGTCTTCCAGCCGCCGCCGGGCTGTACCTCAACTTCCCCTCGAACCCCTGCGCCGTCTGCGCCCACCCCGGCGTCTTCGAGGCCGCGGTCGGATATGCGGAGCGCACCGGCACCCCGATCGTCCACGACGCCGCCTATGTCGACCTCGTCTTCGACGGCCGGACGCCCGAGAGCTTCCTCGGCACGCCGGGAGCCAAGGACGCCGGGGTCGAGCTCTGGACGATGTCCAAGACCTACGGCATGGCCGGCTGGCGGATCGCGTTCGTGCTCGGCAACGCCGAGATCGTCGAGCGCCTGAACATGATCGGCGACCACTCGAGGGTCGGGCATCCTCGCCGCGCTCCAGCATGCGGCGATCGCGGCGCTCGAGGGGCCGCAGGAGAGCGTCGAGGAGCGTCGCGCCGCCTACGAGCGCCGCCGCGACCGGCTCGCCGCCGTCCTCCCCGAGCCGCCCGTCTGCGAGGGGTCGTTCTACGTCTGGCTCCGGCTCCCGGCGGGCTCACTCCGGAGCGGCTGCTCGCCGAGCATCGCATCGCGCTCGCCCCGGGAGAGGGCTTCGGCCCGAGCGGCGCCGGCTGGGCGCGCCTCTCGCTCGCGGTCGCCGACGAGGTCTTCGACGAGGGCGTCGAGCGCCTGGCACCGGTGCTCGAGGCGGCCTACGCGTGAAGGTCGGGCATCGTCGTCCCGTTCTCGTGGTCGTACTGGGGCGGCGTGGTCGAGCACGCCGAGAACCAGGCGGCGGCGCTCCGGGATCGCGGCCACGACGTCGCGATCCTGATGGGCCACGACCCGCCCGGGCGGGCAACGCGCCTGCTCCACCCGCGCACCGGGCCGCCACGGCGATCTCCCGTCCGGGATCATCCCGGTCGGCCGCTCCGTGGTGGTGCCCGCAAACGGCTCGCTGCCGAACATCGTTCTCTCGCCGAGGGCGATCGGCCGCGTCCGCGAGACCCTCGAGCGCGAGCGTTTCGACGTCCTCCACCTGCACGAGCCGATGACACCGGCGATCTGCGTCGCCACGCTCGCGTTCGCGAAGTGCCCCGTCATCGCGACCTGGCACGCCGCCGGGGAGCTCGGCTGGATGCGCGGCGTGGTCCCGGTGTGGGGATTCCTGTGCGACCGGATCGACCAGCGGATCGCCGTCTCGCGGATGGCGGCGGAGTCGGCGGAGAGGTGGCTCGGCCCCGGCTTCGAGATCGTCCCGAACGGCGTCGTCGTCCCGGAGCACTACGACCCCGCCGGGCGTGAGCACAGGATCGTCTTCATCGGCCGGCACGACACCCGGAAGGGCCTGCCCGTTCTCCTCCGCGCCTGGCCCTCCATCCACCGGGAGACGGGCGCGAGGCTGAGCCTGATCGGGACCGACCCTCTCCAGTACCGGCTGCTCCACTCCCGGATGCGCTTCGACGAGGCGGGGATCGACGTGCTCGGGATCGTGACCAACGAGGTGCGCACGCGCGAGCTCGCCTCGGCGAAGGTCTTCGTCTCGCCTGCGCTCGGCGGCGAGAGCTTCGGGATGGTGCTGATCGAGGCGTTCGCGACTGCCACCCCCGTCGTCGCCTCGGACATCCCGGGCTTCGCGGACGTCGCGCGTGCCGGGCGCCGCGACGCTCGTCGAGCCGGGCGACCCGGAGGCGCTCGCGGAGGCCGTCGTCGCGCTCCTCGCCGACGAGGACCGGCGGGTCGAGATGGGCCGGACCGCACGGGCGCTCGCCGAGGAGCACTACGCCTGGCCGGACATCGCCGGACGCCTCGAGACGATCTACGAACGGGTCGCCGGGTGAACGGCAGGACGCTGGCGGGCGCTCGTCCCGGTCGGCCTGATCGCGCTTGCGGTCGTGCTCGTCTGGTGGCGGGGCCCGGACTGGCACCTCGTGCGCCACACCTTCACGACGGTCGTCTGGCCGTGGATCGTCGTCGCCGTCGCGCTCAACCTCCTCTCCGTGCTGGTGCGGGCGATCGCCTGGAACATCGTCATCCGCGAGGCCGTCGAGTCTCCGCGCCCGCAGTTCGGGACGGTGTTCTCGGCGTTCTGCGTCGGCCTGTTCGCCAACGCCGTCCTGCCGGGACGAGTCGGCGAGGTCGGTCGGGTCGCCGTGCTCGCCCGCCGGATGCCGGGGCGGAAGGGGATCTGGGCGACCCTGCTCGGGACGGTGTTCGCCCACCGGATGTTCGACCTCATCCCTGCCGCGCTCCTCGTGGTCTGGGTGCTGAGCTCGGCCGACCTGCCCCACTGGGCGGTGATGACCGTGCTCGTCCTGCTGGGCGTCGGCGGGGCGCTCTTCATCGCCGCGATCTTCGGCGCCCGCGGCGGCTCGCAGGCGCTCGACGACGGGATCGGGCGCGTCCGGCTTCTGCTCATCCGCGGGCGGGCCGGGCTCGCGGTGATGCGCCGCCCCGTGGCGGCTGCCGCTGCCACCTTCTTCCAGCTGCTCGGCTGGGTCTGCCAGCTGCTCGCGGTCTACGCGGCGATGCGCGGCTTCCGGATCTACGAGCCGCTCGTCGCCGCCGGGCTCGTCCTCCTGATGATGAACGTGGTCACGATCATCCCGTTCTGGCCCGGGAACATCGGCCTCGTCCAGGCCGCGATCGCCGTCTCGCTCGCCCAGTACGGCGTCCGCTACGCGAAGGGCTTCGCGTTCGGGATCGGGCTGCAGCTGATCGAGGCGTCGGTCGGCATCGGGATCGGCACGGTGTTCCTTGCGAGAGAGGGGCTCTCGTTCGCGACGCTGCGCGACCTCGAGGAGGAGGAGGAGGAGCGGGAGGGCGGCGCCGAGCCCGAGGTCGGCCCTCCGGAGCGCACCGCGGCGCTCAGAGATTCGGGATGAAGTAGCCTCAGAGGTTCGGGATGAAGTAGAAGATCCTCGACCGGCGCGGAGCCGCCTCCCACACCATCTCACCGCCCGGCTGCACCTGGACCTTCATCCGCTCGGGGCCCTCCGCGGCGAGACGCTCGGCGAGCTCGCTCGCATCTTCCTGGCTCGCGGCCCCGACGAGCAGGTACGTCCAGCGCCGGGTGACCGGGATCCCTTCGGCCTCGAGCCGCTCGGCGAGAGCGACGGCGTCGCCGTGGCTCGGCCAGGTCGAGGCGCACCTCCCACTCGGCATACCCGGCGTCGCGCGACTCGGCCTCCTCGAGCTCCTCGCGCTCGTCCAGCTCGGCCTCCCTGGCCGTCTCGCTCTCTGGCAGCGGCTCGTCGGCCGGCTTCCACTCGCTCGCGAGCGGATGCCAGCGGTCGAGGGCGAACGTGGCCGTGAGACCCTCGTGCTCGAGGATCCCGGCGACCAGGTCGCGTGCGCTTCGCGCGCCGCTCGAGGGTGTCGGCGTAGAGGAAGACGGTCGGCCCGTCGGCGCTGACGGCGACGGCGTCGCCGAGAGCTGCCTTCGCCTGGTCCTCGACCTCGTGCTCGTACTCGGAGAGGCGCTCGCCGAGCCCCTCGCCCGAGCCGTCGTCGAGCAGCACCGTGACTCTGAAGTCATCACTCATCTGGGAAGTCGTCTCCCATCAGGTGATCGGGGGCGCCCCGACGGACTCGGGGATCTCGGGCTTCCAGCCGGCGACGTTCGGCTCCTTCGAGAGCGCGAGCTCGACGAGCTTGCCGCACGTCGCGACGAACGCCTCGACGGCCTCCCCGGCGGTCTCGTACCTCTTCTCGGCGAGCTCGACGACCTGTTCCTGGATCGTGTAGGGCCTCCCTCCGACCCGGGTCTTGAACCGCACGGAGACCTCACCGGCCACGTCCCAGGCGTCGGTGGACATCGTCATCGGCGGGTGGCCCGGCTGCCACGGCTCGTCCTCCCGCCGAAGAAGTTCTGCGGGCGGAGCTCGGCACCGAAGCCGACGTTGCGCTTCTCGTTCTCGACGAGCACCTTGATCAGAGCCTGCCCCGACCACTCCCGCTCGAGCACGACGCCCTCGGTCGAGAATCCGACGCCCCCACGCTCGTTGAGCGTGTCCGCGAGCGCCGCAAGCTGCTCGTCGGCGGCCGCGAGCTTCGCGGTCAGCGCGGCCGCCTGCTCCTCGTCGAGCTCGCCGAGGACGGGGGAGAGGTCGGGCTGCTCGGTGATCCGCTCGGTGGGCATGCCGCCATTCTGGCGGAATCAGGTACTGCTCGGATCGGTTCCCAGGCGCCTGGCGAGCTCCTCGACCTTGCCCTGGGCGGTCGAGAGCTGCTCGGCGCAGCGGCGGTAGAGCTCTTCGCCCCGCTCCCACAGGCGCGTCAGCTCCTCGAGCTCGACGTCGCCGCGCTCGAGGCGTTCGACGATTCGCTCGAGCTCCGCCTGCGCCTCCTCGAACGACGGCTCGCTCATTCGGCGCGCGCTCCGAACCGTCCGCGCGCCACCTCGACGGCGAGCTCGGTCCCTGCCGGCGGCGGCTCGCGGACGAGGGCCTCGCCCGCGTGGACGATCGCGTAGCCGCGCTCGAGAGTGGCATGCGGCGAGAGGGCTCGGAGCCGGCCATGCACGGTCGCGAGACGCGCCGCTCGGCGCTCCAGCGCGAGGGTCGGTGCGCGGGTGAGCCGGTCATGCGACGTCGCGAGCCTCGCGTCGTGCCGGTCGAGTGCCCGGCGCGTGCCACGCTCGAGCCCGGCGCGGGCGCGGTCGAGCCGGGCCTGCAGCTCGGCGAGGTCGGGCACGACGAGCCGTCCGGCGGCCGTGGGGGTCGAGGCGCGCACGTCTGCGGCCAGGTCGAGGAGCGGCGTGTCCTGCTCGTGGCCGACAGCGCTCACGACCGGCACCGGGCACGCCGCGATCGCACGCACGAGAAGCTCGTCGGAGAACGGGAGGAGATCCTCGAAGCTGCCGCCGCCGCGCGCGACCACGATGACGTCCGTACCGCGCTCGACGAGCTCGGAGACCACGGCCGCGATCGCTGCCGCCGCCCTCGGCCCCTGCACGGGCGTCTCGGCGACGACGACATGAGCCGGCGGGAACCTCGCCGTGATCGCGGTCAGCACGTCGCGCTTCGCGGCGGCGTCGTTCCCGGTGACGAGGCCGATCAGCTTCGGGAAACGAGGCAGCGGACGCTTCCGCTCCGCCGCGAAAAGCCCCTCCGCGGCGAGTTTCTGCTTCAGCTTCTCGAGCGCCGCGAGGTGTGCACCGAGCCCGAACCGCTCGATCGAGAGTGCCCGCAGGGAGAAGCTGCCGCGCTGCTCGTAGAGCTCGGGTCGTCCGTAGACGTGGACGCGCTCGCCGTTTCCCAGCTCGAGCCGAAGGCCGTCGAACAGCCCTCGCTTCATCTGGACGGCGAGGCACGCGCCGTTCTCCGGGTCCTTCAGCGTGAAGTAGACCGTCGCCCACTGCTGCTGGCGGCGCAGCTCGGTGACCTCGCCCTCGACCCACAGGGTGGGCAGGCGTTCGAGCCAGGAGGAGATCCCCTGATTGAACGCGCGGACTGTGAAGACCTTGCGGCCCTCGACGAGGGTGCTCTCGACCTTCACAGGTCGATGCTAGTTCCCTACAGGAGGATCTCGGCGGCCGTCTCGTGCGAGCAGCCGGCGACGACCAGCTCGACGGCGTGGTGCAGGTCGGCCTCGGAGTTCGCGATCTTCTTCGCGAGCTCGGGCGGATAGCCCGCCTCCATCAGGACGTGAAGGCGCCAGGAAACAACTTTCTCGTTCTCCGACGGCGGGATCTCGGTCGTCTGTGCCATCTCGATCGGCCTCTTCGCTTCTTTCTAGACGAACCCTGCCTCCGAAAGTTGGCTCCGGGCCCGCTCTCTCACTCTAACCGCGATCGATCACGCGCGGGTGGTCAGGGAATCGACCCGCCGCGAGAGCTCGGCCAGGCGAGCCTCGAACACGCGGAGCTCTGCCTCGACCCTCTCTGCGAGCACGGACTCGGCCTGGCGGGCAAAGCGCTCGACCGCGAGATCGAGCTCGCGGCCGAGGCGGCGGGCGGCATCCTCGCGCGCGGTGCGGATCATCCCGTCGAACTGGGACGCCGCAGCCTCGGCGAGGTGCTGCGACTCCCGGTCGACGACGCGGCGCACCTGCTCCAGCGAGCGGCGCTCGATGTCCTGGAGCTGGGAGCCGATGCGCTGCGTCGCCTCGGCCTGCTCGTGCTCGATCTGCTCGCCGAGCTCGCGCTCGCGGCGTCGGAGGCGCTCTCCGAGCTCGTGCAGCGCGCGCCGCCGCTCGGCGGAGTGGGTCTCGAGGTCGGCGGCGACCGCCTCCGCCACCTCCTCGATCGACCGGTCGAGCTCCTCGCGCACCTTCGCGACCCTGGCCCGGTGCTCGTCGAGCGTGCTCTCCAGGCGGTCGGACTCGTCGGCGATCTTGGCCTCGACCGCGGCGATCAACTGCTGCTGGCGCGTCCCGACCCGCTCGAGCTCGCCGGTCAGCCCCTGCTGCAGGCCGGCGACCTCCGAGCCCCAGTCGGCGAAGCGCTGCTCGACGGAGCGCTGCGCCTCGGCGAGCGAGGCGCCGAGCTTGGCGGTCGCGTCGCGCTCGCGCTCGGCGACGTCACGGCGGCGCTCCTCGACGATCCGCCGTTCCTCGTCGGCGAGCGCGGAGGCTGCTTGCGACCGGGCGAGGGCGAGCGTGTGCTCGAGCTCCTCCGCACGCCGATCGGCTTCCTCCGCGACCACCGCGTCGAAGCGCGCCTTGCCCTTCTCGATCTCGTCGTCGAGGCTCGTCGACGCCTCGCGTGTCCGGCGAAGCACGAGGAAGGCGGT
Source organism: uncultured Actinomycetota bacterium (assembly GCA_963738895.1). Classification (GTDB taxonomy): domain Bacteria; phylum Actinomycetota; class Thermoleophilia; order Gaiellales; family Gaiellaceae; genus PALSA-600. The sequence goes on along the minus strand of CAVTYN010000004.1, from coordinate 232,248 downwards.
GACGGCGGCCCCGCACGCCACGAGGGCGGCGACGATCGAGAGGACGAGGGCGACGGTCATGGCTCTAGGTTAGGCGGGCCGTGACGAGCGCGGCGGCGAGCAGGATCACAGCGAACGGCAGGATCCGGAGCGACCGCTCCATCGGCTCGACGCCCTCGAGGTTCCCGAGCGTCCGGCGGGCGTGCCGCACGGGCGTGGAGAGCGTGCGCTGCACGACGATGAGCAGCGCCCCGAATCCCGCCGCGAGAAACGCCTCGGCCCGCAGCGTCAGCGCCTGCGCGTAGAACGCGGTCAGGATCGGGAACGCCGCCCAGGTCAGCGCGAGCCCCCAGGTGTTGTGGAAGAGGCCTCCGAACCACTCGAGGTTGTAGGCGGGGACGAAGAACGCCCCGACCGCGACGAACCCGAGCAGGCCGAAGCCCCAGGCCGAGGCGGCCCAGACGCCGATCGCGCAGGCCCCGGCCAGGGAGACCACGGCGAGCGCGACGAGCGTTCGCCCCGGGATGTGTGTCTGGAGCGGCCGGCCGTTCAGCTCGTCGAGGGCATGCGCCGCGACCCCCAGGGCGAGCGCGAACGCGACCATCGTCCAGACCATCCGGTCGGTGTGGAAGACCGGGGCGATTGCCGCCCCGATCGCGACGTAGGCGAGGTTCCACGCGGTGTAGGGCAGGTGGACGAGCGTGACGTAGTCGCGCCAGCCGCCGCCCCGCAGGGCGTAGAACGCGGGCCTTACCTCTTCCGTCCCCACGTGACGACTCCGCCTCCGACCGACAACCTCCGCGTCTCGACCTGCTCGATCCCGCCCTTGCGCCACGCTGCGAGCTGGCGCTCGAGCGGCCAGGCAGCCCAGTATTCCCGGATCGACGGCCCGAGGAACGACCCGACCTCGCGCCAGCCGTTCCCGACCGCGAGGCCGGCAACCGGAAGGGCGACGCGGACGTGGAGCTCCCAGAGTGGCCGCCAGACCCCGCGGGGCAGGCCGAACTCCAGGCCGGCGATGGTCCCGCCGGGCTTCACGACGCGGGCAAGCTCGGCGAGCGTCGCCGCAGGGTCGTCGACGTACCGCAGCAGATACGTGAACGTGAGCGCGTCGAAGGCTCCGTCTGCGAACGGCAGGCGCTCGGCGCTCCCGCTCGACGAGCTCGATCGAGTCGTTCGCCTGCGCACGAGCCTCCCGGAGCATCTCGGGGCTCTGATCGATGCCCACCACGAAGCAGGCCTTCTGCCGGACGAGCTCCCGGGCGACCATGCCCGTTCCCGTGGCGACGTCGAGCACGCGGTCGCCGGGCCCGGCATCGGTGCGGGAGACGAGGAATCGCCGCCAGCGCGGGTCCTGGCCGTACGAGAGCACCGTGGCGTAGCGCTCGTAGGTCGAGCCGAGTGGCGCGAACAGCGCTCTGGCCTCCACCGGGGCGAGTCTAGGCTTCGCGCGTGGCGCTCAGGGACGACCTGGACGAAGCCGCCGCCGCCGCGTCGAGGCACGGGGCCGTCTCGGCGGTCCTGGCCGCGGAGCCGGCCTCCGGCCGCCGCGCCTACCTCGTCGCCGTCGGCGAGGAGGACGACCGCAGCTGGCTCGTCCTCGACGCGGCCTTCCAACCGGTCGACAGACGGGAGCGGGTGCGCGAGGTCGCCTCCATCGTCGTGCTCTGCGAGCTCGCCGGGGAGCTTGCGGGCGGAGGGGGGCTCGAAGAGCTCCGGTCGAGGCTCGCATCGGTCCGGATGGCCGAGCATCCGCCGGGGATCGAGGACGCCGAGGACGCCGCGCTCGAGCTCGAGCGGGCGATCGGCGCGCCGCCGATCGTGGCATCGCCCGCCTACCTCGACGACGTCGGTGCGCGAACGCGCGAGCTCGAGGCGGCGCTCGGGCGATCAGACCTCGCCGTTCGCGGCGTCGCTCGCCTCGTCGTCGGGGACGGTGGAGGCGTTCGTCGCCGAGGTCGAGTCCCGCAACCTCGTGCTGCTGCGCTAGGGTTTGTCTCGATGGAAGGGGGCTTCGGCATGTTCGGTGGTGACCCCGAGGATCTCCTCCGCGGCCTTCGCGAGTTCGCAGAGCAGCAGGCAGAGACGGTGCAGGAGGCTCAGCGCGAGCAGTTCGCGACGCTCACGCTGAACACGGCCGTCGAGCTCAGCTCTGCAGCGCTGTCGCAGATCACGGTGGCCGGCGGCCCCGACGAGCAGGCGGTCGCCCTCCGCGATGCGATGCGCATCCTCTTTCCCGAGGCCGTCGCGCTTGTCAGCGCAGCCCGCCAGGGCTTCATGCGCGAGTCCTGACGCCCCTCCTCTCGGTGACGCGGATCGACAGTGCCATCGTCCGGGTGCTCCCGGCGGTGCCGCGACGGATCGTCCGTCGGCTCTCGGCCCCGTACATCGCGGGGCCGACGCTGGAGGACGCCGTCCGGGTGGTCCGGCAGCTGAACGCCGAAGCGAAGATGGCCACGATCGACGTGCTCGGCGAGGAGGTCGGGCAGGCGAGCGAGGCGGCCGAGATCCGCTCGGCCTATCACCGGGCGCTCGAGCGGATCGCGCAGGAGGGGCTCGACGCCAACGTGTCCGTCAAGCTGACCGGGCTCGGGCTCGAGCTCGACGAGGAGCTCGCTCTCCTGAACCTCCGGGCGCTGGTCGCCGACGCGAAGGCGCGGGGCAACTTCGTCCGGATCGACATGGAGGACTCCGCGACGACCGACGCCGCTCTCGGCTGCTACCGGGAGCTCCTGTCGGACGGCCAGGACAACGTCGGCGTCGTGCTGCAGGCCTGCCTCCGGCGGACGGTCGCGGACGTTCCCGGCCTGGCGAACGTGCGCCTCTGCAAGGGCATCTACGCCGAGCCGCTCTCGATTGCCTTCCACGACCCCGACGAGATCCGCGTCAGCTACCTCGCAGCTCTCGACGCGCTCCTCGACCAGGGCGCCTACGTCGCGATCGCAACGCATGACGAGCAGCTGATCCGCGGTTCGCTCGAGCGGATCGCCGCGCGCGGAGTCGCCCCCGACCGGGTCGAGTTCCAGATGCTGCTCGGCGTGCGCGCCCCGCGCGGCGACGAGCTCGTCCGCGCCGGCCACCGCCTCCGCGTCTACGTCCCGTTCGGCATCCACTGGTACGAGTACTCGGTCCGGCGACTCCAGGAGAACCCGAAGATCGCGGGCTACGTCGCCTCCGACACGCTGCGGCGCCTTCGCAGGCGCCGGTGGCTCGTCCTGGAAAGGCGCTAGACCGTGAGTGAGAAGCCGCCGTCGACCACGAGGACGTGGCCGCGCACCATCTCGGCGTCCGGGGAGCAGAGGAACGCGACCGCCGCGGCGATCTCCTCGGGCTCGACGAGCCGCCCCACCGGGTTGGCGCGGCCGAACGCGAGCATCTCCTCACGATTCGGGAAGTGCTCGAGGGCGCCCGTCTCGACCACTCCCCCTGAAACGGCATTGACTCGGATCCCGCTCGGCGCGAGCTCGACCGCGAGATAGCGGACGAGCGCCTCGAGCGCTGCCTTCGAGACGCCGACGAGGCTGTAGCCCGGGAGCACGCGCACCGACCCGAGGGAGGAGATGCCGACGATCGAGCTTCCGGCCGGCATCGACGGTGCCGCCACCTTCGCCAGCGCGAGGAGGGCGCGCGCGTTCGCGCCGAGCGTCCAGTCCCAGTGCTTCTCCTCCGTGTCGAGCGCGTTGCGGAGAACACCGGAGGCGGCGCTGTGCACGAGCACGTCGAGCGGGCCGAGCGCGGCGACCTCCTCGAGCACCCTGGCGGAGGTGACGTTCCCGCGCACCAGCACGGGCTCCGCACCGAGCGCCCGGAGCTCCTCCGCCGTCTCCTCGGCCGCCTTGTCGTTGCGGAGGTAGCCGATTGCGACACGGCTTGCTCCGTCGCGGGCGAAGCGGAGGGCGATCGCGCGGCCGATCCCGCGCGAGCCGCCGGTCACGAGAACGTTCACAGGTTCCGCTTCCCGCTCAGCGCGGCAGCGGGCGGTCGACCGGCGCCGCGCTCGGGATCTGCTCCCAGCCGGGCCGCAGCTCCGACTCGCGCGGGCCTTCCTCGGCCTTCGACGACGCGTGCCCGAGCCGGTCGAGGAGCTCCATCTTCTGGTCCGCGTACCGCCGGACGTCGTGAGCTTCGGGAAGGTCGGCGACGAGCTCGCGGACGCGGGCCCGAAGCTGGTAGGCGAAATGCGGCGTGGCAGGGCCGACGAGGGCGTCGACGTCGTCGCGGGTGGGCTCGCGCGTCATCGGGGCGAAGCCTAACCGCCCCGCTACTGTCGGACGGGTGAGGAGGGTGTCGGCGGTCGATCTGATGCTGCTCGCAACCGTCCTCCTCTGGGCGCTCAACATCACCGTCACCCGGTACGTCGTCACGAACGGCTTCCAACCGCTCGCGTACGGGACGGTCCGCTACTTCGCCGCGATCTTGCTCTTCGTGGGCTACACCTGGTGGCGGGAGCGGTCGTTCCGGATCGAGCGCCGCGACTTCCGGTTCGTGCTGATCGCAGCGGCGATGATCTTCTTCAACCAGGTGTCGTTCGTCACCTCGACGCATCTGACGAGCGCCTCCACCGTCGGGCTCGTGCTCGGGACGACGCCGATCTTCGCCGGCATCTTCGCGACGCTCGTCGGCCTCGAGCATCCCGGACGTGCCTTCTGGGTCGCGGCGGCGGTCTCCTTCGGAGGCGTTGCGCTGATCGCGGCCGGAGCGCGGGGCGGCCTCGGTGGAGCGCTCCTCGGCGATATCCTCGCCGTCGGGACCGCGGCCACCTGGGCCGCCTACTCCGTCGCGATCGCGCCCCTGATGCGGAGCTACTCGCCGTTCCGGATCAGCTCGATCGTGCTGCCGATCGGCTGGGTGCCGCTGGCGCTCGTCAGCATCCCGCAGCTCTCCACCCAGACTCTCGACGGCTTCGGCTGGACGATGGCGCTCGCCTTCGCCTTCGCCGTCGTGGGGCCGCTCTTCCTCACGAACATCCTGTGGTTCACCGCGATCGACCGGGTCGGGCCGTCGCGGGCGACGCTGTTCGCGAACCTCGAGCCGTTCTTCGCGGTCGCGTTCGCAGTCGTGCTGCTGTCGGAGAGCCTGAGCGCTCTCGAGATCGCGGGTGGTGTCTCGATCGCGCTCGGAATCGCGATCGAGCGGCGCGGCTCCCGCTCGGCCGGACCGGTCGTCGTGCTCGGAGAGTGAGAATGCTCCCGTGAGCGATGTCCCCCAGAGCGATGTGCCGAGCGATGCTTCTGTGAGCGGAGTCCTGGATTCCATCGCCCGCCAGCAGCGGCTGGCGGACGAGGCCGCCGGCGGCTGGGCTCTCGCCGAGACGAGGCGGGAGATCCTTCTCGCTCACTGGCCCGTCCCGCTCGACGCGCTCGCCCGCCAGCTGCCGCCGGGGCTTCCCGTCGACACCTTCGAGGGCGAGGCGTGGCTCGGGCTCGTCGCCTGCCGGCTCGAGGGGCTCCGCGCTCGGGGCCTCCCGCCGCTTCCCGGGCTCTCATCGGGGCCGCAGCTCGAGGTGCGCACGTACGTCTCGCCCGACGACCGGCCGGGCATCTGGCTCTTCTCGCTCGAACTGAGCAAGCAGGCGCTCGTCGAGGCGGCGAAGCGCTCGCTCCGGCTGCCCGCCTATCGCGCGCGGGTCTCCGTGGGGGACGGAGCGGTCGATGTGGACCGCGACGGGCTCGCGTTCCGGCTGTGGTACGAGCCGGCCGGCTCGCCGTTCGCTCCAGCGCCCGGGACACTCGAGCACTTCCTCACCGAGCGCCGTGCTCTGTACACGGCCGACGGCGGCCGCCTCTACCGCATCGAGCTGAGCCAGGGCCCCTGGTCGCTCCGCCGCGCCCGCTGCACGGTCGGGGCGGCGACGCTCGCGCCGCTCCTGCTCGACGGAGAGCCGCATGCGCTCTGCGCCGACTCGCAGGACGTCCTGGCCTGGCCGGCAGAGGAGCTATGAGCCCGCAGCGCCGGGCGGCGCTCGTGTCGGTCGCCGCGGCGGCCGCCCTGGTCGTCCTGAAGCTCACGGTCGGGCTCACGGCGAACAGCCTCGGCCTCGTCTCGGAGGCTGTGCACTCGGGCACGGACCTCGTCGCGGCACTCCTCACTTTCTTTGCGCTCGGTGTCGCCGGCCGGCCCGCCGACCTCTCGCATCAGTACGGGCACGGCAAGGCCGAGCACCTCGCGGCCCTCGCCGAGGCGACGTTCCTGGCACTCGCGAGCGTGGTGATCGGCTTCCGCGCGATCGAACGGCTGACCGCCTCGACGAAGCCAACCGTCGACGTGACCTGGTACGTCCTCGCGACCGTCCTCGTCGTGATTGCGGTCGACGCGAGCCGAGCCACGGTCTCGTGGCGGATCTCGCGCCGCACCGGAAGTGCCGCCATCGCGTCGAACGCGCTCCATTTCGGCAGCGACCTCGTCGGCTCGGTCGCGGTGCTCGTGGGGCTGCTCCTCGCGCGGTCGGGGTATCCGGAAGGCGACGCGCTCGCGGCGCTGTTCGTGGCCGTTCTCGTGCTGCTCGCGGCGGCGCGGTTGATCCGCCGAAACGTCGACGTGTTGATGGACCGTGCGCCTCCCGACGCCGAGGATGCTGCGCGGGCCGCGATCGCTGCGCTCGGGCCGGTGGTCGAGCTGCGCCGGATCCGGATGCGGCACGCAGCCGGGCGCCAGTTCGCGGACGTCGTCATCGGCGTCCCGCCGTCTGCGGCCGTCGGGCAGGGGCACGCGGTCGCCGACGCCGTCGAGACGGCGGTCGAACGTGCCCTGCCGGGCGCCGACATCGTCGTCCACGTCGAGCCGGGAAGCGCGGATGATCTCCGCGAACGTGTCCATGCGGCAGCTGCGGCGGTCCCGGCGGTACGCGAGATCCACAACGTCAGGCTCGTCGAGGTCAACGGCCGCACCGAGCTGTCGCTGCACGTCAAGCTTCCCGGCGGCATGACGCTCGCCGACGCCCACGACGCCGCCGAGGACCTCGAGTCCGCGATCCGCAGGTCGGTGCCCGACCTCGACGCCGTCCAGACCCATCTCGAGCCGCTGACGCAGCTCGCCGAGGGCGAGGAGGTCGCAGGCGACGCGACGGCCGTGGAGCGGATCGTGCGCGACGCCACCGGCTCGCCCCCGCGTGCGCTGCGGTTCCTGCGGACCGACGACGGGCTCGTCGCGTTCCTCACGCTCGGCCTCGACGCGGGCTGGAGCCTCGACGACGCCCACAGCCGCGCGAGCGAGATCGAGGCACGGATCAGGGCCGAGGCTCCCGAGATCGCCGACGTGGTTGTCCACACCGAGCCCGCTGCCCGACCGAAGGCGTCCCGCTGAGACCGCGAGGCTCCCGATGAAGCTGTGCATGTTCACGCCGAAGAGCCTCGGGCTCGAGCGCGGCTGGCCCGGGAAGATCGTCGGGGACGGGATCGTGCAGCTCGCCGCGCAGACGCTCCAGGCGTTCTTCACCGGCGGCGGCACCTCGCGCGAGCACGCCGGGTACCGGTTCGCAGACTGCGACCTCCTCGCGCCCGTGATGTATCCGCCTGCTGTTCGGGTCTTCTCTCCGTTCGAGCGAGGTGAGACCGTTCTTCTCGTTCCGGAGCCCCTTCCCCGTGCTCGGCCCGGAGGCGGAGCTTCCCTACCCCGACGGCGTCGACGAGCTCGACTACGGCCTTGCACTCGCGGCGATGATCGGCGCCGGGGGCGAGATCGCCGGTCTCACGCTCGCGAACGACTGGAGCGACCGTGCCCTGGCCCGCGCCGAGCGCGCCGCCGGGTTCGGCCCGGGGAAGAGCCGCGACTTCGGTCTGTCGCTCGGCCCCGTGCTCGTCACGCTCGACGAGCTCCCAGAGACGAGGCTCGTCGCACGCGTCAACGGCGAGGAGCGCTGCGGCGCCGATACCCGCGAGCTCGTCCACCGCTGGCCCGAGCTCCTCGCCGCTGCCGGCGAGGAACACCACCCTCCGCCCGGGCGAGCTCTTGCTTGCCCGCCTCACCGGCGGCGAGGGCCCGGCGCTCCGCCCCGGCGACGTCGTCGAGCTCGAGGCAGAGGGGATCGGCGTCCTTCGCAACCGCGTGACGGTTGAGATTACGCGATGCGCTTCTGCGACGAGCCGTCGACGTTCATCACGTAGACGCTGTCGCCGCCGTCCCGCTTGCTCAGGAACGCGATCTTCTGCCCGTCGGGTGACCAGGCCGGATCCGTGTTGTCGAACGCGACGTTCGTGAGCTGGCGCGTGCCGGAGCCGTCGGCGCCGACGACGAAGATCTCGTAGTTGCCGCCAACCTGGGCCTGGTAGGCGATCTTCTTCCCGTCGGGCGACCAGCGCGGCACCTCTGCGTCGGCGGCAGTGTGGCTGAGACGCCGGCCGGCGGTGCCGTTCGAGCTCATCACATAGATCTGGTACCGGCCGGTGCGATTCGACATGTACGCGATCTTGGTCCCGTCGGGCGACCAGGCCGAGCCGAAGTCGTCGGCCGGGGTCGCGGTGAGCCGCTTCTGGCCGGAGCCGTCGGACCGCATCACCCAGATGTCGCCGAAGGCGCTCCCGCCGGTCCGGTCGAACGCGATCTTCGTGCCGTCGGGGGACCACACGGCCCAGTAGTCGTCGTCGCTCGGCGACGGTGTCAGGTTCTTCTGGTCGCTGCCGTTGGCGTTCATGACGTAGATCGCGCCGATGCCGTCGGTGATCCGGTCGAACGCCAGCCGCTTCCCGTCCGGCGACCAGTTGAACAGCTCGTCGTAACCTCCGCCGCCGCTCGTCAGGCGCCGCAGGCCGCCGCCCCCGGCGTTCATCACGTAGACGTGGCCGTCCGTGATCACCTGCCCGCCCGTCACACGGGAGAACGCGATGTGCTTCCCGTCCGGCGACCAGGCGAGGTCGATGCTGTCGAGGTCGCCGCTCGTCAACGCACGTCGGGAGCCGCCGGTCGGCTTCACCGTGTAGATCTGCCAGTTCCCCCCGTTCCCGGTGCCGGCATGGCCGGCGAATGCGATCGTCTTGCCGTCAGGAGACCAGACGGGGGCGGCATCGTCTGTCTGGACCGTTCTCGAGATGTGCGCCCCTCCGGTCGCCGCGACCGCCAGCGCGGCCACCGCAGGCCCCACGACAGCGAGGGCGCGCACGAGCGTAAGGCGAATGGCTGACATCGAGAGGCGGCGCGGGCGACTGAAGAACCTTCGGGGCCATGGTAGACGCTGCGGCACCCCGGTCGCCACGGTTAGCCTCGAACGGTGAGGCTCGTGCTCGACTGGGACGGGACCTGCACCGTCTCCGACTCGCTCGTCGATGCGGTCCGGGCATTCGGCGACCCCAGTGTGCTGCGAGCCGGGGTACTGGGAGGCGGGCACCGTTCCTACGGCGAGTCGCTTGCGGCCGAGGTCGGCACGATCCGGGCGCCCGCCGCGGAGGTGTCGAGGTGGGCCGCGGCCCACGTCCAGGTGCGCGCCGGATTGCACGAGCTCGCCGCCCGCTACCGGCCCATCATCGTCTCGAGCGGCCTCCCGCAGCTGATCGCTCCCGTGCTCGAGCGCGAGGGGCTCGATCTCGAGCTTCGCTGCAACGACGCCGACCCTCAGCCCGACGGGTGGCGGGTGCGCTTCCGCGAGGCGGGCCCGTGCCCGGTCTGCGGCGACATGTGCAAGCGCCGCGCGCTCCCCGACGGCCGGCCGCTCGTCTACGTCGGCGACGGGATCTCCGATCACTGCGCTGCGCTCGCTGCCGACCGGGTCTTCGCGCGCAGCTGGCTTGCAGAGACACTCGAGCGGGAAGGCCGCCCGTTCGAAGCGTTCGAGACCCTCGACGCACGTTGCTGCTGCGCTTTCCTGACCCGTACGACTTCGAGCTCTCGACCGAGCGGTTCCGGGTGTTCGGGCCGGACCGCGCGAACCTCTGGGTCGACGGCGCTCTCCATCGCGCTGTCGGCGGGCGAGAGGTCGTGATCCGGGCGGCCCCGGGCGGGGTAGACGTCGAGCCGCTCGACGACCTCACCCGGCCGGTCGTCGAGTGGCTCCTCGGTCTTCCGTTCGAGCTCGACCCCTTCACCGTCTGGGCGGCTTCCCAGCCGGTGCTCTCGGAGCTCGTCGAGCGGCTCGCGGGGCTCCGGCCGCCTCTCTCGCCCGACCCGTTCGAGAGCCTCGTCACCTCGATCACGGCGCAGCAGGTCTCGCTCCACGCCGCGTTCGCGATCCGCAGCCGCTTCGTCGAGCGGCTCGGCACGCCCGTCGGCCGCGTCCATGCGTTTCCGACGCGAGAGAGGGTCGCCGAGGCGACCGAGGCGGAGCTCTTCGCTCTCGGCTTCTCCAGGGGGAAGGCCCAGTACACGATCGGGCTTGCGCGTTCCGACGCTCGATCTCGCAGCTCTCGCGTCTCTTCCGGACGACGAGGTTCGCGCCCGGCTGATCGCCGTCCGCGGGATCGGCGCGTGGACGGCCGAGTGGTTCCTCGCGCGGCACCTTGCGAGGCCACGTGCCTGGCCGGTCGGCGACCTCGCTCTGCGCAAGGCGGTCGATCTCTTCTACGGTTCAGACGTGTACGAGCTCGGCCCGCGCCTCGATCCCTTCCAGAACCTCTCTGCCCACTACCTCCTGACCGCCTCCCGCATGCCATGAACATCCGTCCTGTCACTCCGTCGGACAAGGAAGCGCATCAATGCTCTCTGGACGGAGTTCGTGGCCGAGGTCCCGGAGCCCGAGGGCTTCGCGCCGGACGCATGGGACGCCGAGTGGTCGGAGATCCACAAGCACCTGGCGGGTGGCGGAGCCGCCTTCGTCGCCGAGGATGCCGGGGAGCTCGTCGGGTTCGCCGACGCGGACGCCGTCGAGCCGGGGCGCTGGCACGTCGAGACGATCCATGTCGTCCCGGCGTACCGGCGGCAGGGGGTCGCGAAGGCGCTCCTGCGCGCGTGCTCCGATGCCGCCCGCAAGGCCGGGGCGACGCACGTCTCGCTCGAGGTGCTGACGGCGAACGAGCACGGCGAGATGGTGTGGCGCCGGCTCGGCTTCGAGCCGGTTGCCCTGCTCCTGGCGCAGTCGCTCGACGCGCTCGACCTTCGCCTCGGCGACGCTCCCGCCGGCCCCTCGCACGGCTCGACGCATGTCCAGACCGACGACCGCGTCTCCGTCGAGCGAGCGGTCGCCCAGTTCGTGCCGAGGCTCGAGAACCCGAGCGTCCGCGACGCAACCGGCGGCTGGATCCGTATCGTCGACCCCGTCTTCGACGCCGACCGCGACGCCCACTCGCGCTTCGCCCGAGACCTGTCCGACCGTCTCGGCGCAGTCGTCGTGACGCTAGCGCTCGAGGTGCGGCGCGGTCGTCCGGCTGAGGCTCTACGAGCGAGGCCGCATGGTCGACGAGTACCTCTCGGTCCCGAACTACTACGAGACACACGACGTGAGCGACGAGCTCGCGCTCGCGATCAACCCGACCATCGTGGCGAGGTTGACCGGCGCCGACCGCGAGGAGGTGCGCCGCGTAGCGCGGACGGCCGCCTCGCCCGCCGACCTGCCGCCGGCGGAGGAGCTCTATCGCGAGCTCGCCACGGTGATGGGGCTCGAGGCCGACGGCTGAGGCTCGTCGAGATCTGCGGAGCCCGGCATGGCCGACATCGATCTCGCAGAGCTGGTGGAAAGGCTCGGTGACGTGCCGGTCCTCGACGTCCGCCGGGTCGAGGAGTACGACGGCACGTTCGGCAGCGAGTGCGATCCGCGCCAGGGCCACATCCCGGGGGCGGTGCACTTCCGGGTCGAGGAGATGATGCTCTGCTCGGTGGAGGCGCTCCGCGACCGGCTGGGCTTGCCTGACGGGGCCGAGGTGGTGGCCTACTGTCACAGCGGCTCGCGCTCGGCCGCGGCGGTCCAGATTCTCCGGGAGCTCGGATACGATGCCCGGAACTACTCGGGCTCGTGGCACGAGTGGTCACGCACCGACTTACCCCTCGAGAGCTCCGCAGACCCCCACCCCGAGTGATCCGAGCAAAGGCAGGAGCAACGGTTCTCGTTCTCGTCGCCGCCCTCGCGGCGGGCGGGGTTGCCGCCGCGCGTACGCCGACGCCGTCTCAGAAGGCGGCGATCATCGCCGCGATGCGGAGCGAGCAGGGCAACGTCGCGATCCAGAAGGTCCTCGTCTCGACGGCGAACCCGAGCTTCGCGGCGATGAGCTGGGGCTTCGCGAACAACGGCTTCTCGGCGCTTCCACTCGAGCCTGCTCGGGCTGTCGAAGGGCGAGTGGAAGGTGCTCTGGACGCGTGACCTCGAGGCGCCGGCCGACGGGGCCTGCGTCTACGTGCCGGCCCGGGTCGCCCGCGACCTGTTCCATGTGTCGTGCCCGCCGGCCTCGGTCCTGCATGCCCGCGCGGCGACTCGTGCCGAGCGGAAGGGGATCCTCGTCGGCTTCCGTTCCAGCGAGCTCACCCCCTACGCGAGAAACGCCCTCTCGCTTTCCCACGTCTGCGTCTCCCGGTTGAACCGCACCTGGGCCGGTGGGGTCGCCAGCTTCGAGTCCGGCAGCACCGTCTACGTCTTCTTCCGGGACGCGAAGCCCTCGTCCGGGGGCTGGCGGCCGGTGTTCGAGTCGCTGCTCCAGCAGGCGCCGCTCCCGCCCGTCGTCGATCATGCTCTCGCTCGCCTCCTGCGTCGGCTACAACCCGGCCGACTACGACGCCTAGGATCGCGGTCCTCGCTGCGGCCGGCGCGGCCCTGCTCGCCGCCTTCGCCTTGCCGGCCGGCGCTCGCAGCTCCTGCGTGGCCCCGCAGGCGAGCGCCGCCTACGCAGCGCGTGTCGCGGGCGCGTTGACGTCCCGCAAAGACCTCTGGGGCGACGAGCTGCTGCGGTCGAGGCCGGGCCCGACTCTCGCCGGTGCGAGCGGGCACCTGGCCCCGCTGCTGTACGCCAGGTCGGCCGGCCGGCAGCCGCTCACCCGGAGCGGCGTCTACTACCTTCCGTTCGCCCAACCCGACGGCCCCCTCGGCGCCGGAACCGTGGCGCTGCACGTCGCGGACGGCAGCGAGATCGTCTCGCAGCGCGTCGGAGGCCCCGCGCTCGAGGTGTCCGTCGCCGGCGGCCCCTACGGAGCCTGCCTCGCCCGCCTCGCGCCGGCGATGCTCGCCGGCGGGTGGCTGCCGATCCTGGAGACCCGCTACTCCGGTTACGCGCAGGAGTCGTTCGCCGCGCACATCCCGGAGACGAAGTCGCTCGTCAGCTTCGTGCGGGTTACGGGCCCCGGCGAGATCCGGCTCACGCCGACGGTGGGCGGGCTCAGACGGTCCGGCAACCGGCTCGTGCGCGGTTCACGGACCTACGCCGTGTTCGCGAGTGGAGCCCGCTGGACGGGACACTCGCTCGTCTTCCGCGAGACCGCCTACGCGGCCTGGCTCACACCGGCCGCCCCGTCCCGTCCCTTCCAGCTCGATCTGCAGCGGTACGTCCAGGCGCGTGCGTCGGTCGGCACCTACTGGCGGAGCCGGCTCGACGAGGGCGCGACCCTCGAGGTGCCCGAGCGGCACGTCATGGACGCGCAACGCGCGTTGCTCGTCCAGAACCTCGAGCTGTCGTGGCGCTACAGCATCGGCAACGCCTACGAGGAGGCGTCGTTCCCGGAGAGCCTCGACCAGGCGCAGGTGATGGCCGAGCTCGGGTTCGAGGCGGTCGGCGAAACGATCGTCCGGGTCTCGCTCACCCGCCGGGAAACCCCCTACCCGAGCTGGACGATGGGGGAGAAGCTGCTCGCCGCCGCTGTCTGCGACCGGCTCGCGCGCCGACCATCGCTTCCTGACCGGCGTGACTCCTGTACTGGCCGGCTACGTGAGCGCGCTCGCGCGCAGGCAGCAGCCGGGTGGGATGCTCGAGCCCGAGCAGTTCTCCTCGGACATCAAGACGCCCGTCCTGGGCCTCCACGCGCAGGCACTCGCCTGGGAGGGCCTGCGCGCGATCGCCTCGGCCTGGCGGAAGGCCGGGCATCCAGGCTATGCCGAACGGGCCGAGCACGTCGCCGCCCGTCTGGCGCCGGCGCTTCGGCGGGCCGTGTCCCGCTCGCAGCGGCGCCTCGGAGACGGGTCGCTCTTCCTGCCGATGAGCCTCGACTCGGGCGAGGCGCCCTACGACACCGTCACCGAGTCGCGGGCCGGGAGCTACTGGAACCTGGTTGCACCGTATGCCCTCGCGTCGGGGCTCTATCAGGCACGGAGCGCGCAGGCTCGGGGCGCGCTCCGCTATCTGTTGTCCCACGGGTCGCGGCTCCTCGGGATGGTGCGCGCCTCGGCGTTCTCGCTGTACGGGCCCGGCGCGAAGCCGGTCATGTCGGGCACCGACCAGGTGTACGGCGTGAACATGTCGCGGTTCCTGGCGGCAGCAAGATCAGTCGGACCAGCTCGTCCTCAGCCTCTACGGGCAGCTCGCCGCGGGCATGACGCCGAACACGTTCGTCGCCGGCGAGGCCGCGAGCGTCGCCCCGCTCGACGGGCTGCGCTTCCGCGCCATGTACCTGCCGCCGAACGCGACGGCGAACGACTCGTTCCTCGAGACCTTGCGGCTGATGCTCGTCCAGGACCCGGCCTCGGGCCTCCGGCTCGCCTTCGCGACGCCACGTGCGATGGCTCGACGCGGGGAAGCGGATCGAGGTGACGGCCGCGCCGACCCGGTTCGGGCCCGTGTCCTACTCGCTGGTCGCGTCAGACCGGGAGGTCCGCGTGCATCTGGATGCACCTCGGGTGCGGAAGGTGCTCCTTCGCTTGCGGCTCCCCGCAGGACGGCGCATCGTCTCCGTGGCGCCCCGGCGCCCGTTCGACCGCGCGACCGGCACGATCGACCTTTCCGGAACGGCGGGCTCGGCCGATTACGTGGTGCGGACCACGTAGAGTGCGGCCCCGTGAGGCGGAGGGTGATGTTCGCCTTCGCGGCTGCGGCGACGGCGGTGTGTCTGTCCGGCAGCGCGCTGGGCTCGGCTGACAAGTCGCGGTCGCTCGTCGTCGGCAAGGTCCGGATCTGGCGGATCGCCTACCGCACCCACAACGGCGTGCGGCGCTCGGCGTTCGTCGCGTTCCCGAGCTCGTATCGGCCGGGGCAGGCGCCGCCGATCCCGCTCGTGATCTCGCCTCACGGGCGCGGCGTGTCCGGGCGCGAGAACCTGAAGCTGTGGGGTCAGCTCCCGGCGGTCGGGGGGTTCGGAGTCGTGAGCCCGGACGGCCAGGGACGCCTGCTGTCCAACTACTCCTGGGGCTCGGCAGGCCAGATCGACGACCTCGCCCGCATGCCGCAGATCGTGAAGCTCACGCTGCCGTGGGTGCACATCGACGCGCACCGTGTCTACGCGGTCGGCGGGAGCATGGGCGGGCAGGAGGCACTCCTCCTCGTCGCCCGCCATCCGCGTCTGCTCGCAGGGGCGGCGGCCTTCGACCCGGTGGTCGACTTTTCGCTCCAGTACCGCGAATTCCCGCACCTCGGGTGCTCGAAGAGCTGCCGGAAGCTCTGGAACGGCCCCATGGGACGGTCGCTCCAGGCGCTCGCCCGCGCCGAGCTCGGAGGCCCTCCCGGCCGCGTGCGGTACGCCTACGAGCTGCGCAGCCCGCTGACGTACGCCCGTGCGATCGCGTTCTCGCACGTCCCGCTCCAGCTCTGGTGGAGCAAGAAGGACGCGATCGTGATCGACCAGCAGCGGCAGACGGCGCGGCTCGTACCACGCGATCTCGACGCTCAACCCGAGAGCCGAGCTGATCGGGTTCACGGGTGGGTGGAGGCACTCGGCCGAGATGCGCGCCAAGACGCGCCTCCCGCTGTCGCTCGCGCTCTTCGGCCTGCTGCCGCCACGGTACGCGCGGCTGACCGGCCTCCTCGTGAAGTCGCCGCCGTCGCTCCCCGCCGGCGCCCGCCGGCTCAGGAACCGCGGCTGAGGCTCGCCGCGTCCAGGAACGCCAGGCAGAGCTCTCGGCCCAGGCGATGCCAGCCGTCGATCTTCGCCTCGAGCTCGTCCTCGAGCTCGGCGAGTGGCCGCGGGAGAGTGCCGGCGCGCTCGTCGTCGGCGAACCACTGCATCACATTGCCCTCCCGCGCCTCCGGGTGGAACTGCACCGCCCACGCGCGCTCGCCGAGGCGGTAGGCCTGCGGCTGGGCCTCCGACGCGGCCAGCTCGACGCCGGCGTCCGGGACGTCGAATCCGTACCCGTTCCCGACGAGCGCCTCGAACTGCCTGGGGAGGGTCCCGATCACGGGGTCACGCGCACCCTCGTCGGTGAGCCACACCTGGACGAAGCCGGCCTGCTGCTCGGGCAGCTTCGCGACGCGCCCGCCGAACGCGTGCGAGAGCGTCTGCGCGCCGAGGCAGATCGCGAACAGCGGCGTCTCGTCGGCGACCCAGCCCCGCAGGAGCTCGTACTCGTCGTCGAGCCAGGGATGGTCGCGCTCCTCGCCGACGTTCTGGTGGCCTCCGAGCACGAGCACGGCGTCGAAGTCGCCCGCCGGTTGCGCGGCCGCGCCGATCTCCCACTCGACGAGCTCGTGCCCTTCGGAGGCGATCACGTCGCCGAAGACCTCCGACCGAACGAGCGGCCCATGATCGACGGAGAGCACGCGCACGGCCGCAACGTACCCAACGCATAGTGCATGCTCAGCCTGGTGTCGCGATGAGCCGGAAGCGAAGACTCCCGCAGGCGCGTTGGTGGGCGCTCCGCCCCGCGCACAACCTCAAGGGCGCGAGCTACACCTGCCCGTTCTGCGGCGGGCTGCTCCACGCGATGAGCCCGCACGTCCTGATTGCGCCGGAGGGAGACACGAGCAGGCGGCGCCACGCACACACTGTCTGTGTCGCCAGGGCACGGGAGCAGGGACGCCTCACGAGCTACGACGACTGGCGTGCCGCCCAGCCGCGACAGCCCGGGCTCCTCCGGCGGCTGCTCCGCCGGAGCTGAAAGTTCACGCAAAGAGCGATCGTCACCCGCGTCGAGGTCTTGCGCCGGCAGCGGTCCATTGCGTACGTTGCCGACCTCACCGAGCACGGAGCGCAAGTAGATCGATGTCGACTCCAGAGGCTGTACGCGGAAGGTCGCAAGACCCAGGACGGACGGTCAGTGGAGACGGCGGACGAAAGCGCCTCCGGCTCGGTGTTCCTTTGGTCCAGGCCTGAGGCTCGCCCGGAGCACCGGGGTCTCAGCCTTCGCGGCCGGGCGTCCTGCAGAGTCAGGGGGCGATAAGCTCACGGCGATGCTTGGACTATCCGCAAGGACGCGCACGGTGAACCGGCGCCTGAGGTCGATCGTCGAGCTGAACCTCGAGCTGGCAAAGCTCGAGGGAAAGCAGAAGGCGACGGCGCTCGGCATGGCCGCGGGGTTCGCCCTCGGCGCGGCAGCCCTCGTCTTCTACGCAATCGGCTTCGGCTTCGCCGCCGCGGCCGCCGGCTTGAACGAGGCCCTCCCGCTCTGGGCGTCTTTGCTCATCGTCACCGGCGTCCTCCTGATCGTCGCCGCGGTTCTCGGGCTGCTGGCGAGACGGTCGGCGAAGAAGCTCTCGCCCCCGCTGCCGTCGGCGGCCATCGAGGAGGCAGAACGTACGCTCAAGACGATCGAAGATCATGTCTGAACGCGGAGCAGCAGAGATCCGGAAGGAGATCGCCGAGGAGCGGAGCCGCCTGGGCGAAGACATGGACGCCCTGCACGGCGACCTGAGATGGCTCGTGCTCGTCCCGTTCCTCGTCGCCGGGGCCGTCGCGATGGCGATCGTCTTCAAGCGCAAGCGGGACAAGCCGATCAGAACCGGCCTCAAGCTGATCCTCCGGTTCATCTGAGACACCCCGGCCAAACCACCCGCTCAGGCCGTCGGGACGTCCTGCTCCTCGAGCAGCCGCCGGAGAAGCTCGGCACCGGCCGGGGCCTGCGCCACGCCGTTCGTCTGGTTGTTGTTGTTGAAGAACGCGTAGGCCTGCTCGGCCCCCGATGCGAGCTCCCGTAGCGGGTCGACCCACTCCTCGAGCTCCTCCTCGGAGTAGAGATGGTCGAACCGCGCGGCGGCGCCGCCGCCTCGCGCGTTCCAGGTGGCCGCGTTCCGGCCGTGGAACCGGACGTAGGCCAGCGGGCTCGTCGCCGCAACCACGGTCTCCGGCACGTTGCCGCCCTCGCGGCGCGGCGCGTCGACGGTGACATACGACATCCGGCGCTCCTCGAGCCAGGAGAGCACCTCGGCCCGGCGATCCTCGGCGAACCAGTCGCGGTGTCGGAACTCCACGAGCATCTCATCAGAGCCGAGCTGGTCTCGCGCCCACTCGAGGTAGTCGAACGACGAGGGCTTGGGGACGACGTACGGTGGGAACTGGAAGAGGATGCCGCCGAGCTTCCCCGCCTGTCGGAGCGGCTCGAGCGCGCCGAGGAACTCGCGGAAGACGACCGCGCGCAGCTCCCGGGGCGGACGGTCGACGCGTCCCCGCTCGTCGAGCGGCATCCCCGCGCGCAGGTCGGGGGGAGCTGCTCGAGCCGCACCGGGTGGCGGGTCATCAGCCCGAAAGCCTTGATGTGGACGACGAACCCCGGGGGCGTCCGGTCGGCCCAGCCTTGCACGATCGACTCGTCGGGCACGCGGTAGAACGTCGAGTCGACCTCGACCGTCGAGTAGCGCTCCGCATACCACGCCAGGCGCTCCTTCGCGGGCAGCCCCTTCGGGTACCAGTGCTTGACGAGCGCATCGTCGGCGAACGAGCACGTGCCGATCCGGACGGGCGCAGTCATCCCGCGAGCATAGAATCGCCGCATGGATCCGAGGCCGATCGGTGTCTTCGACTCGGGCGTCGGCGGCCTCACGGTGCTCCACGAGTGCCTCGTCACGATGCCGCACGAGGACTTCGCCTACCTCGGCGACCATGCGCGCCTCCCCTACGGCTCGCGGCCGCTCGCCGAGATCGCGCGGTTCGCCCACGAGATCGCCGCCTACCTCGAGCGCGAGGGCGTGAAGTTGATCGTCGTCGCCTGCAACGCCGCGACCTCGGCTGCGCTACCCGCGCTCCAGTCCTCCCTCGCCGTCCCGGTCGTCGGGGTGATCGCCCCCGAGGCGGCGGCCGCGGTCCGGGCCACGCGGAACCGAAGGATCGGCCTGCTCGCCACGCAGGCCACCGTTTCCGCCGGCAGGTACGAGGCCCTCGTCCGGGCCCTCGACGCGGGCGTTCGCTTCACCGCCGTCCCGTGCCCGGACCTCGTCCCGCTCATCGAGGCGGGAGCGCAGACGGTCGACGCCGTGCGCGAGTATGCCGCGCCGCTCAAGGCCGCGGGCTGCGACACCGTGATCCTCGGCTGCACCCACTACCCGCTGATCAGACCCGTCCTCCAGCGGGTGTTCGGGCGCGACGTGACGCTCGTCTTCTCGGCCGAGGAGACCGCCCGCGAGGTCGACGAGACCTTGCGCCGCAAGGGCTGGGAGAACGCCACCGGCCGCGAGGGCGCCTACCGCTTCCTCACGACCGGCGACCCTGCGCTCTTCGCAGCTCTCGGCGAGCGCTTCCTGCAGATGCCACTCGGCGAGGTGGAGCGCGTCGCCGTCGTCGAGCTGGAGCGTCTCGCGGCATGACGCGCGCGGATGGGCGCAGGCCCGACGAGTTGAGGCCGGTCGCCGCCGACCCGCTCTTCCTCGAGCAGCCGCACGGCATGGTTCTCTGGTCGCAGGGCCGCACCCGGGTCCTCTGCACCGCGAGCGTCGTCGAGAACGTGCCGCGCTGGCTCTACCGCAGCGGCCGGGGCTGGGTGACCGCCGAGTACTCGCTGCTCCCGGCCTCGACCGGCGAGCGCACCGACCGGGAGGCGGCCCGCGGGAAGCAGGGAGGGCGGACCGTCGAGATCCAGCGCCTGATCGGCCGCGCCGTCCGCGGCGTGATCGATTTCGAGGCGCTCGGCGAGCGCACTGTCCACCTCGACTGCGACGTCCTCCAGGCCGACGGCGGGACCCGCTGCGCCGCGATCTGCGGCGCCCAAGTAGCTCTCTCGCGGGCACTCGACCGCTTCGGGCTCTCGAAGGCGATCACGGGCTCGGTTGCAGCGGTGTCCGTCGGCGTCGTCGGCGGCGAGGCGCTCCTCGACCTCGAGTACACCGAGGACTCCACCGCCGACGTCGACCTCAACGTGGTGATGACCGGCGAGGGCCAGTTCGTCGAGGTGCAGGCGACCGCCGAGCGCGTCCCCTTCGACCGAGAGCGCCTCGACGAGCTGCTCGACCTCGCCGCCGGCGGGATCGAGGAGCTCGCGCTGATCCAGCAGGACGCGATCGACGTCGCTCGCTAGTGAAGGCGGTCCTCGCGTCGCAAAACCGGCACAAGCTGGAGGAGCTCCGCGAGGCGCTGCCAGGGTGGGAGCTCGACGCCCTCGACGCCGACGGCTACCCGGAGGAGACCGGCGAGACCTACTACGAGAACGCCCTCGGCAAAGCGCGGTTCGGCCGCGAGCGCGCCAACCCCGATGCCTGGGTGCTCGGCGAGGACTCCGGGATCGAATGCGTCGCGCTCGACGGCGCGCCGGGGCTGCACTCGGCGCGCTGGGCCCTCGGCCTCGACCAGGCCGACGCCCTGCTCGCCCGGCTCGAAGGCGAGCCGGAGCGCCGCGCCCGGATGATCACCGAGCTCGTCGCGATCTCGCCCGACGGGGAGGAGGTCCGCGGGCGGGGTATCCTCGAGGGAGAGCTCGCAACCGAGCGCCGAGGCGGCGGAGGCTTCGGGTACGACCCGATCTTCATCCCCGCAGGCGACACCCGCACCGTCGCCGAGATCGGCGGGCAATGGAAGAGCCGCAACTCCCACCGGGCACGCGCCGCCCAGGCGCTCGCCGCCGCGATCGAGGCCCGCAGCGCCCGCTGACGACAGGCCGCAGTATGCTCACCCCATGGATGCCGCGCAGGCGCTCGCAGACCTGACCGAGATCTCCTCGCAGGTCCACCAGGTAGCCATTCTCGACGGCGACGGGTCGCTCCTCGCAGCGACTGCGCCCGACCCGATCCGCGCCCAGCGGTTCGTCGCCGCACTCACACCGCTCCTGGACGAGGCCGACCGCCTCGCCCGCTCGCGCGGGCTCCCCGAGCTCACCCAGCTCGAGGTCTCCACGCTCGAGGGCAGCGTGTTCGCCGTGCGGCAGGACGGGAGGCTCGTCGCTGCGACAACGCGCTCCGACCCCACGGTCGGTCTCATCTTCTACGACCTCAAGCATTGCCTGAGCAGCATCGACGGCATCGCCGCCCCCTCCGCCGAGGGCGCCGCGAACGGATCGGGCGAAGGAACGGTGGCCCGGCGGCGCAGAAAGGCGGACACCTCTGCATAAGACGATGACATTCGCGCTTCTCGTCCTCGCGACGCTTGCAGGCACCGTGATGTACCGCCGGCGCTCGGCCCGCCGCATCGAGCGCGTCGAGCTCTACGCCGCCGACGGCTCGATGGCCTCGATCCCGGAAGGCTCGGCGGACGCCGAGCGGATGCTCTCGCTCGCTCACGACGTTCTGTCGCAGCCCGGCTGAGCCGTGCCCGAGCTTGCCGCCGCGATCCGCGACGCTGCTCTGCTCGAGGGCGACTTCGTGCTCCGGTCGGGAAGACGCAGCAGTTACTACCTCGACAAGTACCGCTTCTCGACCCGGCCCGACCTCCTCGCGGTGCTCGGCGAGGCGATCGCGGCAACCGTGGCCGAGCACGAGCCCGATGCCGTCCGGCTCGCCGCACCCGAGCTCGGCGCGGTGCCGCTCGCGGCCGCCGCGTCGCTCGAGTCGGGCCTGCCGTTCGTGATCGTCCGGGCAAAGCCCAAGGAGTACGGCACCGCCAACCGGATCGAAGGCGTCTTCGAGCGCGGCGAGCGCGTCTGCCTCGTCGAGGACGTTGTCACAGCAGGCGGTGCCGCTCTCGAAGCCGTCGAGGCGCTGCGCGAAGCAGGCCTCCAGGTCTCGACCGTCGTGTGCGTCGTCGACCGCGAGGAGGGGGGCGCCGACGCGCTCGCCCGCGCCGCCGTCCGGCTGCGGCCTCTCCTCCTCGCCTCGGAGGTGCGTGAGGCCGCGCCCACCCCGCATGGTTGAGCGATATCCGACCGGGTTGTTAGGGTTTCGCCCAAGGTCTGACGAATTCGGCACCCCAACCAGGAGGAAGCTTTGACGAAGCAGGAGTTCATCCAGAAGGTCGCAGGCAAGAGCGGCCTGTCCAACCGCGATGCGGGGAAGGCCGTCGACGCGTTCCTGGAGTCGGTTACCGATGCGCTGAAGGCCGGGGATTCGGTCAACTTCACGGGATTCGGGAAGTTTTCGGCAGCTGCTCGCGCCGCTCGGATGGGCGTCAACCCCCGCACGGGTGAGCGCGTCCAGATCGCCGCGACCACGGTTCCGAAGTTCAGCGCAGGCAGCCAGCTCAAGGCGTCGCTCAAGTAGGGCGGAGCCTCACCGGTACTGACGAGGGCCGCATCCATGCGGCCCTCGCTCGTTCTGCGGGCTGCGCCGCTGCGTCGGGTCCGGCATCTACTCTTCTCGCGGATGACTGTCGCGACGCTCACCTTCGGCGACCGGGTCGCCGTCGAGGTCGAGAGAAAGCGCAGCCAGCTGATCGTCGGGCTCGACCCCAGCCCCGACCTCCTCCCGGTCGAGCTCCGCGGCGACGTCACGCGGTTCTGCTGCGGGATCGTCGACGCGGTCGCGCCCCACGCCGTCGCGGTGAAGCCGCAGCTCGCGTTCTTCGAGGCCCTCGGCACCGGCGGGATGCGCGCGTTCGTCGAGATCTGCGCCTACGCTCGCCGCGCCGGGTTGCTCGTGATCGCCGACGGCAAGCGCGGCGACATCGGCTCGACGGCGCGTGCATACGCCGCGGCGTACGTGGAGGGGGAGGATCCGGTGGCCGACGCGCTGACGGTCAACCCGTGGCTGGGCCGGGAGTCCGTCGAGCCGTACCTGGCTGCTGCCAGGCGTTACGGGACGGGCATCTTCTGCGTCGTGAAGACGTCGAACGCGGGCGGCGATGTGCAGGACATGACGCTCTCCGACGGGCGGCCCGCGTGGCACGCCGTGGCGGCGCTCGTCGCCGCCTGGGGCGAGGAGCTCGTCGGCGACCACGGCCTCTCGGCGGTCGGCGCCGTCGTCGGGGCGACCCACCCGCGGGCGGTCAGCGAGGCGCGCAAGCTCATGCCGCAGACGATCCTCCTGCTCCCCGGCGTCGGCGCCCAGGGCGCACGGCCCGGCGACCTCGCCAGGGCGTTCACGAGCGGCCCGGCGAGCGCGCTCGTCAACGCCTCGCGCTCGGTCACCTACTCCTTCCGTGAGACGGGCGAGGACTTCCGCGCCGCGGCGGGCGCCGAGGCGGCCAGGCTGAAGAACGAGGTATGGGCCGTTTCGGGGTGGTGAACCTCGCCGACGGGCGCTGGCGGACATATGCCGGCCCTGCCGTAGCGCTCGTCGCGGTGACGGTGACGGTGGCGCTCCTGCGCTCCGGCCTCCACGGCGATCATCATTCGCGCCCTTCTGCCGCCGCTTCCGCGCACCGCGCTCCGTTCACGCCGGCGCGCCCTCCCCGGCGTCGTGTCTACGTCGTGCGGGCAGGCGACACGATCGCGGCGATCTCCGGGCGAACGGGCATCCCGCAGGGCCGGATCCTCGCCCTGAACCCGAAGATATCGCCGACGGCGCTCTTCATCGGCGAACGGCTGAGGCTCTCGTGAGGTCGGCGCTCGCCGGGCTCCTCCTGGCGGCATGCTGCCTCGTCGCGACGGCCGGCGCGGCCGCTCCCCGCGTCGATGCCCGCGGCTGGCTGGTCGAGAACCCCGTGACGGGCGAGGTGCTCGCCTCGCACGGCGCGCGCTACCGGACGCCGATCGCCTCGATTACGAAGCTGATGACGGTCATCGTCGCCCTCCAGCACCTGAAGCCCTCCCGGGTCGTCAGTGTCGACCCGCGCGCGGCCGCCGTGGGCCAGGAATCGGTCTACCTCGAGCCTCACCAGGAGATCACCGTCGCCGATCTCGTGAAGGCCGCGCTGATCCAGTCGGCGAACGACGCCGCCGACGCACTTGCGCTCGCGGCCGCCCCGAGCTTCCCGGCCTTCGCGGCGATGATGAACGCGCAGGCGAGGACGCTCGGCCTCACCGACTCGAACTTCGTCCGCCCGGACGGCCTCGACGCGCCGGGCGAGCACTCGAGCGCCCGTGACGTGACCAGGCTTGCCGTCGTGGCGATGGAGATCCCGGCGGTCCGAGATGCCGTCCGCCGCGTGACCGCGACGCTGGCCGACGGCCGCGAGCTCCACACCTGGAACGACCTGCTCGGCGTCGTGCCGGGCGTCTTCGGCATCAAGACGGGTCACACCGACGACGCCGGGTGGAACGAGGTCGCGGCCGTTCACGGAGACGGCACGACCGTCTACGCGACGATCCTCGGCAGCCCCTCACGGTCACGACGCAACGCCGACCTCCAGGCCCTCCTCGCCTACGGTCTCAACCAGTACCGTCGCGTGAACGCCGTGGCCCTCGGCCGCAACTACGCGGACGTGCAGCTTCCATACGGACGCGGCGCACTCCCGCTCGTCGCCGCCGCGCCGCTCTCGACCGTCGTGCGGATCGGCGTGCCGTTGACCGAACGCGTCGTCGCCCCGACGGCCGCGTCCTTGCCCGTGGGGAAGGGCCAGGCCCTCGGGAAGGTGCAGATCTTTGCCGGTGGGCGCCTCCTCGGGTCGCGGCCGCTCGTCGCCTCGCGCTCGGTGTCGAAGCCAGGGCTGGCGGGCCGCATGAGGTGGTACGCGGCGCGTACAGTCCACGACGTCGTCGGCCTGGTCACCCCATGATCGTCACGGTCACGCTCAACGCCGCCTTTGCGCGCACGATCACCGTCCCGAACTTCCAGCGGGGGCAGCGGCACAGGGCGAGCGCCGGCCTTCCGCTCGCGGGCGGGAAGGGAATCAACGTCGCGCGCGCGCTGAAGCGGCTGGACGTCCCGGTCGTGGCGACCGGGCTGGCGGGCGGCCAGGCCGGGCTCCGCATCGTCGAGCGGCTCACCGGCGAGGCGATCCTCAACGACTTCGTGCGCATCGAGGGCGAGTCGCGAACGACGACAGCGGTCGTCGATCCGACCAACTCGAGCTACACCGAGATCAACGAGTGGGGGCCCATCGTCAGGCCCGAGGAGCTCGAGCTCTTCGACGCGAAGCTTCGGTACCTGTCGCGGGCGGCGCGGCTCGTCGTCTTCGCGGGGTCCCTGCCGCGGGACGTCCCCGACGACTTCTACGCCGACGCGATCCACGACCTCGCGCGCCGCAAGGTCTTCTCGGCGCTCGACTGCGAGGGCGAGGCCTTCCGGATCGGCGTCGAGGCCGAGCCGTTTCTCGTCACCCCGAACCAGGCCGAGGCCGAGTCGCTCGTCGGGCAGGAGTTCCACGACGACGAGGACTTCGTGCTCGCGCTGGACGCGATCGCCGACCGCGGCGCGCGCAACGTGATCATCACGACCGAGGGCGGCTGCTACGCGCTGCTGCGTGAGGATCGCGAGGTGCGGCGCTACCGCGTCGACGCGCCTCGGCTCGAGCCCGTATCCCGGGTCGGTGCCGGCGACGCGCTGCTCGCCGGCTTCCTGGCCGCCTGGTACGCAGACGGCGGCCAGGAGGACTGTCTTCGGGAGGCAGTCGCGGCGGGCGCGGCCTCCGTGCTCGAGCTCGGCGCCGGGAACTTCGAGCCCGGCGAGGCGACCCGGCTGGAGGCCGGCGTGACCGTCGTCGAGCTCGCCGAAGTCACGGCGTAGAGGTGTCCTGGTGTCGGACACCGGCCTTGTCCTGTGAAGGCAGGGCGAGGCTCGCCCGGTGTCCGACACCGCCTTGAACGCCTCGTATGGCAATACGTCTCGTGCGGTGTCGGACACCCGTACGAGCTCAGCTTTGTCTCTCCGGGTTGTGACCGGGTGTCCGACACCACGCCCGGGTATCGTGTCCGGATGGAGATCGGGAGAGTCGAGCGCCTGGACCTCTCCGCGCTCGACCGTTCCGACACCGTCCTCGACGACAAGTTCGGCAAGGAAGGCCTCACCTTCGACGACGTCCTGCTCGTGCCGGCCGAGTCGGCCGTGCTCCCGAACGACGTCTCGACGGCGACCCGGCTGACCCGCACGATCGCGCTCGAGATCCCGGTCGTCTCGGCCGCGATGGACACGGTCACCGAGGCGCGGATGGCGATCGCGCTCGCCCGCGAGGGCGGGATCGGGATCGTCCACCGCAACCTCTCGATCGCCGACCAGGTGGCCGAGGTCGACAAGGTCAAGCGCTCCGAGTCGGGGATGATCGTCGAGCCGCTGACCCTGCCGCCGACCGCGCTCGTCGCCGACGCGCTCGACCTGATGGAGCACTACCACGTCTCCGGCGTGCCGATCACCGAGGAGGGCGGCCGGCTCGTCGGGATCCTCACGAACCGCGACCTCCGCTTCGAGAAGGACGTCCGCCAGCCCGTCTCGGCGCTGATGACCTCACGCGACCTCGTGACCGCGCCGGTCGGGACGACGCTCGCCGAGGCCGAGAGCCTCCTCCACCGCCACCGGATCGAGAAGCTGCCGGTCGTCGACGACGACGGCGTCCTACGCGGGCTGATCACGGTCAAGGACATCTCGAAGCGGATCGAGTTCCCCGGGCGCGACGAAGGACGCGCAGGGCCGGCTCCGGGTCGGCGCCGCGGTCGGCGTCGGGCCCGACGCGCTCGAGCGGGCCGCAGGCGCTCATCGACGCGGGCGCCGACGTGCTCGTGGTCGACACGGCCCACGGCCACTCGCGCGGCGTGCTCGAGATGGTCGCGCGGATCAAGGGGCTGTCCGGCGACTTCGAGGTCGTCGCCGGCAACATCGCGACCGGCGAGGCGGCCGAGGCGCTGATCGACGCGGGCGCCGACGCGGTCAAGGTGGGTGTCGGGCCGGGCAGTATCTGCACCACCCGGGTCGTCGCCGGGGTCGGCGTGCCGCAGCTCACCGCCGTCCACGACATCGCCGAGGCGGCAGCCCCGCACGGCGTGCCGGTGATCTGCGACGGCGGCATGGTCTCCTCCGGTGACGTCGCGAAGGCGATCGCCGCCGGCGCCGACACCGTGATGCTCGGCTCGATGCTCGCCGGCACCGACGAGTCGCCCGGCGACGTCGTCTACTCCCACGGCGAGCGCTACAAGGAGTACCGCGGCATGGGCTCGATCGGCGCGATGAAGGCGCGCGGCTACTCCAAGGACCGCTACTTCCAGGGCGACGTCGAGGACGTCGAGAAGCTCGTGCCCGAGGGCATCGAGGGCCGCGTCCCCTACAAGGGCCCGCTCTCCGGCGTCGTCCACCAGATCGTCGGCGGCGTCCGCCAGGCGATGGGCTACTGCGGCGCGCCGACCGTCGAGGCGATGAAGCAGGCGCGCTTCGTCCGGATCACCGGTGCCGGTCTGCGCGAGTCGCATCCCGCACGACATCACGATCACGAAGGACGCTCCCAACTATCGGCGCGCCTGAGGTCGTCTCGATCCGGCCAGAGCTCGAGCGGGACGAGCGGCCGGTGCTGGTGCTCGACTTCGGCGGGCAGTACTCGCAGCTGATCGCCCGGCGCGTCCGCGAGGCACGCGTCTACTCCGAGCTCGTCTCGCACCGGGCGACCGCCGCCGAGATCGCCCGCCGGAACCCGTCGGCGCTGATCCTCTCCGGCGGCCCGGCCTCGGTGTATGCCGAGGGCGCGCCGCGCTGCGACCCTGCGATCTTCGAGCTCGGGGTGCCGATGCTCGGCATCTGCTACGGCATGCAGCTGATGGCGCTCGAGCTCGGCGGCCGCGTCGACCGCACCGGCGCCGGCGAGTTCGGCAAGGCTGAGCTCCGACTGGGCGGAGCGCTTGCGCAGCGACCTCCCGGAAGAGCAGACGGTCTGGATGTCCCACCGCGACTCCGTCGTCGCGCCGCCGCCCGGGGCGACCGTGACCGCCTCGACCGAGCACGACCCCGATCGGCGCGTTCGAGGACCCGGCCCGAGGCCTCTACGGGATCCAGTTCCACCCCGAGGTCGTCCACACCCCGCACGGCCAGGCGATTCTCAAGAACTTCCTCTACGGCGTCGCCGGCGCCTTGCCCGTCTGGACGCCCGCCGCCGTCATCGAGGAGCAGGTCGAGCGGATCCGCGCCCTCGTCGGGAGCGAGCGGGTTCTCTGCGGCCTCTCGGGCGGCGTCGACAGCGCCGTGGCTGCGCTGATCGTCCACAAGGCGGTCGGCGACCAGCTCACGTGCGTCTTCGTCGACCACGGCCTCCTGCGCAAGGACGAGGCGTCGCAGGTCGTCGAGACCTTCGGCGGGCACTTCCAGGTGCCGCTCGTGCACGTGGAGGCCGAGGAACGTTTCCTCGCCCGGCTCGAGGGTGTCACCGATCCGGAGGAGAAGCGCAAGCGCATCGGCGAGGAGTTCATCCGCGTCTTCGAGGACGAGGCGCGCAAGCTCGGCCTCGAGCGCGGGGGAGACGTCGAGTGGCTCGTCCAGGGCACGCTCTACTCCGACGTCATCGAGTCGGGCGGCGAGGACGGCGTCGCCGAGTCGATCAAGAGCCACCACAACGTCGGCGGGCTCCCGGCAGACATGAAGATGAAGCTCGTCGAGCCGCTCCGGCTGCTCTTCAAGGACGAGGTGCGCCGTGTCGGCGAGGAGCTCGGGATGCCCGAGCGGATGGTCTGGCGCCAGCCCTTCCCGGGTCCCGGGCTTGCGATCAGGATCATCGGCGAGGTCACGCGCGAGCGCCTCGAGACCCTGCGCGAGGCAGACGCGATCCTTCAGGAGGAAGTGCGGCGGGCCGGGCTGTACCGCGACCTCTGGCAGTCGTTCTGCGTGCTCCCCGCGATCCGGTCGGTCGGCGTCCAGGGCGACTCGCGCACCTACGGCTACCCGATCGTTCTCCGCGCAGTCACCTCCGACGACGCGATGACGGCCGACTGGGCCCGGCTTCCCTACGAGCTGGTCGAGCTCGTCTCGTCGCGCATCGTCAACGAGATCCCGAGTGTCAACCGGGTCGTGCTCGATGTCACCTCGAAGCCGCCTGCCACGATCGAGTGGGAATGACCCGCCGGGTCGTCGTCGCGGTCGCCGTCGGACTCGCCGTTCTCGGGCTCGCCGCGCTCCCCGCCGGGGCGGCGTCCGCCTCGACGCTCGAGATCGAGGTGATCTCCGTCACGGTCTCGGTCGCCAGCCACGATGTCGGGCCGAAGGGCGCCAGCAAGGGAGACACGGTCGTGTACCGGGACAACCTCGTCAACGCGGCACCCCAGTTCGGGAAGAAGACGGGCGACGAGGTCGGCTCGGACACCGGCACGATGACCTTCACCGGGATCCACACCGCGACGTTCCACGGCAAGGCGATCCTCCCCGGCGGCACCCTGACGCTGTCGGGCTCGGTCTACTCCAGCCCGCAGGGCCTCGTCGTCCCGGTCGAGCGGCGGGACCGGGAAGTTCGCCCACTACAAGGGGACGCTCCTTGTCGGCCCGGGATCCAAACGGGTCCGCAACACGTATCGCCTGACCCGCCCGAGCGGGCCCGTCGCCTGACCCCGCGAGCGCTTCCCGTTTTCCTCCGGGTGGGGCAGAATGCTCGGATGCGGATCGCGGTCGTCGTGGCGGCTACCTGCTCGGCGCTTCAGCTCGCCTCGGGAGCCCAGGCGCGCCATGCCCAGACGGTCACGATCCACCTCACCTCGGTGATCACGGTGCGGACGGATCACGACGTCTCCCCGAAGGGAAAGCTCAACAGGGGCGATCACGTCGACTTCAGGGACCTCCTCCTGAACCGCAAGCCCCAGTTCGGCAAGAAGACCGGGCTCCCCGTCGGCTACGACGTCGGCACGATGACCTCGACCGGCGGCTCGAGGACGAGCGTCAGCGTCAAGGCCGTGTTCCCGAAATTCGGCACGATCACCTACGGCGGCCCGTTCGTCACGAGGAACGACGGAACGACGGTGGTGCCGATCACCGGGGGCACCGGAGGCTTCAAGGGCGCCACCGGCATGGTCGTGATCGGCGCCGGCGAGGAGAAATCGCCGAACACCTACATCGTCACTGTCCCACACCTGCTCGACCTGTCCGGCAGCGGCGTCGCCTAGCAGCCATCGTCAACGGCCGGTCCCCGGCAGCCACTCAGAGGTCGAGCGGCGCGTACCGCGCGCGAACCCCGTCCACGAACGCCGCCATCATCTCGGCGAGATCGGCGTCCTCGACCTCGATGCACGTTCTCGGCGTTCCGCTCGCCGGACCGTGACAGGTTGAACGAGCCGAGAAAGACGGTGTCGTCGACCACGGTGACCTTCGCGTGCATGAAGTCGTGGACCGTCCCCGCACCGTACGGAGTGGACGCCTTGGCCGAGAACCGCTCTGCAACCACCTCGAGGAGCGGCCGCCTTCCAGTACCCGCGGCTCCGGCGCCACTGCCTCGCGGCGTCGCTGATCTGCGGGCCGTCGACGCAGCCCGCGACGTCGACCTGCCCGGCAGCGATCACGCCGGCGAGCGCGCCGAGCACGGGCGGCGTCGTCAGCACCGGCGAGCAGATCCGCACGCGGCGCCTCGCGCGGCCGATTGCCTGCGCGAGGCGATGCGAGAGATCTTCGCCGTGACCCGGCGTGAACCACGCCCGGATGCCGTCGTGCCATTCGGGCGTGACCCGCCCCGTCTCGGCGACGGACCCCGCTTCGAGCAGCTCGTCGAACTCGCGCCGGAATGCCGCCGCGAGGTCGGGTGAGTCGACACGACGATCACGTTCTCCTGCCGCTCCCACGCGTCGTCTGTCCAGTTCGTCGACCCCGTCCAGACGGTCCGGGAGTCCCGGACCATGTACTTGTGGTGCATCAGGTCGGGGACTCCGGCGATCGGGAAGGCCTCGACCGGCAGTGACTCGATCAGCGACTCGTCGGGCGACGGCGGCGGCGGCACCGGGATCAGGCGTCCGTGGTCGACGTTGTAGGCGAGACGGATCCGCACGCCGCGCGCGGCTGCACGCCGGATCGCAGCGCTCACGATCCCGGCCGTCTCGATCCCGAGATCGAAGTCGTACTGCGCGAGCTCGAGCGTCCGGTGGGCGCCGTCGAGGAAGCCGGCGATCGCGGCCGCGATGTCGAGCGGCCGCTGGCCGCCGTCGGTCAGAGTACGGATCGTGATCTCGGGCTTCATCGAGCGCCTCGCCGCTGCAAGGATCGGAGGGACGTTCAACTTCTACCGGGACGGAGAGCGCGCCGCACTCCTGTGCGACAGGCTCGCGGCCTACCTCGAAGAGCGCTCCGGCGTGCCCGTCCTGCTCGTCGCCGAGGCGCCGGGCTACCGCGGCGCCCGGGTCTCCGGGATCCCGCTCACCTCCGAGCGCCAGCTCACCGGCTCCGGGCCGGCCGAGGCGACGGCGACGATCGTTCATCGTGCGCTCGGCGAGCTCGGCCTCGCCGCAGACATCCTGCTCTGGAACGTCGTCCCGACCCACCCCGGCGATGCCGGCTCGAACCGCCGCCCGACCCGAGCCGAGATCGAGGCAGGGCTCCCGTTTGCCCGAGAGCTCGCCCGCGGCCGCCGGGTCGTTACCGTCGGCCGGATCGCCCACGACGCCTTCGGCGGCCGCTACGTCCGGCATCCGTCGCACGGTGGCGCGGACGAGTTCCGCGAAGGTCTGGCACAGGTGGTCTGGTACCATCGACCACCGGCGGACGAGAGTCTGCCGTTCTTACGATGAGGAGCGTTCGATCCTGAAGACCTACAGCGCCAAAACGGGCGAGATCACTCGCGAATGGTACGTCGTCGACGCCGACGGGCAGACGCTCGGGCGCCTCGCGACGCAGATCGCCGACCGGCTGCGCGGCAAGGGCAAGCCGCAGTTCACGCCGCACGTCGACACCGGCGACTTCGTCGTCGTCGTCAACGCCGAGAAGATCGCCGTGACCGGGAACAAGCTCGACGACAAGCTCTACTACCGGCACTCGGGTTATCCCGGGGGCCTCCGCGTGCGCCCGCTGCGCGAGCAGCTGGAGCGCCGCCCGACCGAGGTGCTCCGGAAGGCCGTCAAGGGCATGCTCCCGAAGAACAAGCTCGCAGCCCGGCAACTGACGAAGCTGAAGATCTACGCGGGCCCCGACCATCCGCACACGGCGCAGGAACCGAAGCCGTTCTGATGTCGACGATCGCCCAGTATCTCGGCACCGGGAAGCGGAAGACCTCCGTCGCCCGCGTGATCCTCCGTCCCGGCACCGGGAAGACGTGGATCAACGGCAAGGAGCTCGACGCCTACTTCCCGCGGATGACCCACCGCAAGATGATCCTGTCGCCGCTCGAGACGACGGACCTCACGAGCTCCTACGACCTCCGTGTCCGCGTGCACGGCGGCGGGCCGTCCGGCCAGGCCGGCGCGATCCGCCACGGCATCGCCCGCGCACTCGTCGAGGTCAACCCCGACTTCCGCGTCACGCTCAAGCGCCAGGGCTTCCTCACCCGGGATGCCCGACAGGTCGAGCGCAAGAAGGCGGGCCTTCACAAGGCTCGCAAGGCGCCTCAGTTCTCGAAGCGGTAAGTCGCTCATTCGAGGGAAATGCGGTCGGGCGTTAGGACGCTCGCCCAGGCCGGTGCCAACGCGCCTGGCCTGCGTCTCGGTCGAGCGTCAGACTGAGGGCTGTGACTGCTATGCGAATGCATGCGGACGAGATCGTGACGGACGAAGTTCTTGTCCGGCGGTTGCTTGCGGCGCAGTTCCCGGAATGGAAAGACCTACCGATCGAGGCGCTTCCCGTAGCGGGGACGGACAACGCGATTTATCGGCTTGGCGATGGGCTCTCGGTGCGTCTGCCGCGGCGGCTCGGCTGCGCTGACGGGTCGCTGGACAAGGAGTTCGAGTGGCTGCCGAAGCTCGCGCCGCTGCTGCCGTTCGAAGTGCCGACACCGGTCGCCCGTGGCGAGCCTGGTGAGGGATATCCGAAGGAATGGGCGGTCTTCGACTGGCTCAATGGCAAGGACGCGACGAGCACACCGGTCGATCTGCAACGCGCAGCAGCCGACCTTGCCGAACTGCTCGCAACGTTGCGGCGGATCGATCCTGCTGGCGGACCACCTCCGGAAAGTCGTGGCGGTCCGCTCTGGTCGCGGGACAAGCCCACGCGCGCGGGCATCGCTGCACTCGGCGACATGATCGACGCGGACGCCGTGACCACCGCTTGGGAGGCTGCGCTCGCTGCGCCGAATTGGGACGGGCCGCCCGTGTGGATTCATGGCGACCTTGACGCGAGGAACCTTCTCGTCGAGGACCAGCGGATTACCGGCATCGTCGACTGGGGCGCCCTTTGTGTGGGTGATCCAGCCTGCGACGTGAAAGTCGCATGGGCAGTCCTCGACGCGGAAGCACGACCGATCTTCCGCAGGCTGCTCGAGATCGACGACGCGATGTGGATACGCAGTCGTGGTTGGGCGCTCTCGCAGGCGATGATCGCGCTGCCCTACTACCTGAACACCTATCCCACAATCGTCAAGGAAGCGTGGCGCTGGCTCACCGAAGCACTCGCTGACTCCTGAGCTCTCCGGACACCCGTCAGGCGTCTGTGAGACTCGGCGGGTCGGTCCGTCAGGGGCCGTTGCCAGCCTAGGTGTCGTCCGTGTCGCTCGTGACTCTTCTGGCGTCAGGCCGCGTTTGTGTGTGCCTTTCGAATGAATCGTCCGGGTGTGCACGGCGACGCCGGTCTGGCGCCCGCTGTTGGCTTGATCAGGAGCTTGTCCGCCTTCGTGGGGCGTGACTCATCACAGACCTGCCGCGCGGTTTCCCTGCTCCAGACCGGCGTACCGGACCCTGCGAATCGAGCTGGAGGATCAGTCAGATGCTTGCAGACGAACTGGATTACGTCGTCGGTGTCGACACCCATCGCGATCAACATGTGCTGGCGATCGTCGTCGTGCCAACCGGCGCTGTTATCCTTTCGTAATGAAGGGACCCGTTCGTTGATGGCGAATGCCGTCGGCATCTATCGTCAAGCTGAGGGGGTGCCGATGGCTACTGCGCCGTGGATCGTCTCGGATGAGTTGTGGGGGCTGGTCGAGCCGCTGTTGCCGGTGAAGGAGCGTCGTTTTCGCTATCCGGGCCGCAAGCGGCTGCCGGACCGGCTCGCGTTGCAGGGGATCTTGTTCGTGTTGCACACGGGGATCTCGTGGCCGCATCTGCCGCTCGAGCTCGGCTTCGGCTCCGGGGTGACCTGTTGGCGGCGGATGGACGAGTGGCAGAAGGCCGGTGTCTGGGAGCGGCTGCACGAGGTGCTGCTCGCGCGTCTGCGGGCGGCGGGTGAGATCGAGTGGTCGCGTGCGGTTGCTGACGGCAGCCATGTGCAGGCGAAAAAGGGGGCTCCGCGACGGGCCCGAGCCCGGTTGATAGAGCCAGAAACGGCTCCAAGCACCATCTCCTCGTCGATGCCACCGGGATCCCGCTCGCCTGGACGCTCACCGGCGGGAACCGCCATGACAGCACCCAGCTGATCCCGCTCGTCGACCGGGTGCCACCGGTCAGGGGCAAGGTCGGCCGGCCCACGCCGCCGACCCGATCGCGTCTGCGCCGACCGCGGCTACGACTACGAGGATCGCCGCCGCGAGCTCCGCCGGCGCGGCATCACCCCGGAGATCGCCCGTCGCAAGACCGAACACGGCTCCGGCCTTGGCCGCTACCGCTGGGTCGTCGAACGCACCTTCGCCTGGCTCCACCAGTTCAAACGACTACTCGTCCGCTACGACCGCCGAGCCGACATCCACGAGGCCTTCCTCGCGATCGGCTGCTGCATCGTCTGCTACCGCCGACTCCGGAACACGTCATTGTGAAAGGATTGCGCAACGATCGGTGGCAGCGACCGCTCGCGGGTATGCGGCCGCGCTGCGGTTCGCCGAGGAGTTCGCGCCGGGAGCACGGTTGTGGGCGATCGAAGGAGCGGGCCACTACGGCGCCGGGCTCGCTCGTCATCTAGCCGAATATGGCCAGATCGTCCACGAAAGCGCCCGTACGACCCGCGCCGAGCGGCGGTTGCGCGGTAAGGACGACCCGCTCGACGCGATCCGTGCCGCCCGCTCGGTTATCGGAACCGGCGTTCGTGCGACTCCCCGCTCGGGAGAGCGTCAGGAAGCGCTGCGGGTACTGATGGTCGCCCGCCGAAGCGCCGTCGACGTACGCCGGGTTGCGCTCGTCCAGCTCCGCAGCTTGATCGTGACCGCGCCAGAGGGCCTCCGCCAGGAGCTTCGGCTGCTCCCTGTCACCGAACTGGTCAGGCGCTGCGGTCGCTTCCGCCGCTCGAACGCTCGCACCCCCGACCACCTCGCCACCGTCCTCGCGCTCCGCTCCCTCGCCCAACGCATCCAGGCGGCTACGCATGAGGCCACGCTTCTCGAACGCGAAATCCTCGCCCACGTCCGCGCACTCGCACCCGAACTCCTCCAGGAAGCAGGCGTCGGACCGATCGTCGCCGCGCAGCTGATCGTGAGCTGGTCACACAAGGACCGCGTCCGTTCTGAAGCGGCCTTCGCTCGGCTTGCCGGCGTCGCGCCGCTCCCCGCCTCGAGCGGGATCACCAACCGCCACCGCCTCAGCCGCGGCGGCGACCGCCAACTCAACCGGGCCCTCCATACCGTCATCCTTCATCGCCGCCAGCACGACCACCGCACCAGGCAATACATAGAGCGTCGAGTCGCCGAAGGCAAAACCCGTCGAGAAGCCACACGCCTCCTGAAGCGCTACCTCGCCCGGCACCTCTACCGCGTCATGCAGGAGGCCAAGCCACTCGCGACTTGACAGTCATAGGAGATTCACTCGGGAGCACTCGGGCAGTTCAGCGCGATTACACCAAGATGAGGCTCATGGCCAGGCCGGTCACGGGTGTGCTCATCGCAGCTGCAGTCTCCCTCTGCCCGCCGGCGCTGCTCGGCGCCGCGCATCCGCCGGAAACCGTCCTGTCGAAGGCGGAGGTCAGACAGGCCTTCGCCAACTCTGGGATTCGCCTTGGGCCTACGATCGTAGGTTCACCCGACCCGGTCGTCGGGTTCATCGGTACCGGGCCAAGGTTCTCGGTCACAGTCATCCTCGCGAGTGACCCTCAGACCTACCGATCGCCGTTCTGGCTTCGGCTTCAACGGAGCTGGCGATACGCGGCCTGGGAGGCGATCGCGCCCACGCGCTTGCCGTGGTGGGGCTTCGCACTCGTCTTCTATCTCGCCGAGGCACATGTCGTCCACCTGCAGTTCCGGCGCGAGGCGCACGCGATCTCGCTCGGCGCAGGGAGCCTCGTGCTCGGGCTCTACGCGCTCTCGCCGGAAGGGCTGCTGGCCGCGACGCTCGCCGGCGCGGCGACGGCGCTCGTGCTCGCGCGGCGCCGGGACCCGGCGAGGCTCGTGCTCGACCTCGCCCGGGCCGCTCTGACGACCGCCGTGGCCCTCATCGTCTTCCGTGCCGTAGCGGAGATGGGCGACCCCTTCGGCCCCGCGGGCTGGGCGGGGGCGACCCTCGGTGGCGTCGCCGCGTCGCTCGCGGGCAGCATCCTCCTCGCCGCCGGGATCGCGATCGGAGAAGGCTCGCGGGACGTGCGCCGGCTGCGGGTCCCCGTCGCGATCTCGCTGCTCTCGGCCGCCGTCGTGTCGAACCTCGTCCTGCTCGCGCTCACGCTCGCCCGGGCCGAAGCAGACTCGGTCGTCCTCCTCGTCCTTCCGGCGGCGATCGCGGTGGGGGCCTTCCGCGCGTCAGTCGCGCAGACGCGGCGGCAGGAGCACCTCGAGTTCCTCTACGAATCGATGAAGGCGACCCAGGGTGCGCCCGAGTTCACGCTCGCGGTCCGCCAGCTCCTGCTCGCGGTCCGCCAGCTCATCCGCGTCGAGTACGCGGAGATCCTTCTCTTCCCGGCCGACGGGCAGCCCGGCCTTCGCAGCATGATCGGCCCTCTCGGAGCCTCGACGGCGCACCCCGAGGCGCTCGACCGTGTCGATTCCGAGGCGGACGCCGCGCTCGACCACGCCGGCGGGGCGATCCTGCTCGCCGCGGGCCGCAGCGTCCAGCCGCTCGACGGCTACCTCGCCGCCCGCGGCCTGTCGGACGGGATGATCGCTCGGCTCCGTGGCGAGAACGGAGCCTTCGGGATCCTCCTGGTCGGGGGGCGCTCCGGCGCTATCGCATCCTTCAACGGCGATGACCTGAATCTGCTCGACACCTTCGTCGGGCACGCCAGCGTGATGCTCGAGAACGGCAGGCTCGAGCGCTCGCTCGCGGAGGTGACCGACCTGAAGGAGCGGCTCCGCCACCAGGCCTTCCACGACGCGCTCACCAGCCTCCCGAACCGCGCGCTCTTCACGGAACGCGTCGAGGCGGCGTTGACTCAGACGTCGGGCGCCGCCGCCGTCCTGTTCCTCGACCTCGACGACTTCAAGGCGATCAACGACACCCTCGGCCACGCGGTCGGCGACGAGGTCCTGGTCGAGGTCGGCCGCCGCGTCTCCAGGTGCGTGCGCTCCGGAGACACCGCGGCGCGACTCGGCGGCGACGAGTTCGCCGTCCTGCTCGAGTCGATCGACCGTCGCGGCACCGAGGTTGTCGCCGAGTCGCTCCTCAGGGCGATGCGTCGGCCGTTCGAGCTTCCGGGTCGGCGGGCCGCGATCACTGCGAGCATCGGGATCGCGCCGGCGTCGACCGCCGACTCCGCCGACGAGCTGCTCAGGAACGCCGACGTCGCGATGTATGCCGCCAAGGAATCCGGCAAGCACCGCTTCGCGCACTACGACCCCTCGATGCACGCAAAGGTGAAGCTCCGTCACGAGTTCGCGCTCGGCCTCCGGAAGGCGCTCGAGCGCGACGAGATCGACGTCGTGTTCGAGCCGATCGTCGACATGCGCGACGGGACGATCCTGGCGTTCGAGGCGCTCGCCCGCTGGCACTCGCCCGAGCGCGGCCTCGTCATGCCCGCCGAGTTCCTCCCGGTCGCCGAGGCGATCGGCGTGATGGGCCAGGTCGGGCAGCAGGTGCTGAACCTGGCCTGCCGCGAGGCCCGGGCCTGGCAGGAGGCCTATCCCCGCTTCCGGGACGTCGGCGTCTCGGTGAACCTCTCGCCGAGCGAGCTCTCGACCGAGTCGCTGGTCGACAGCGTCGCCCGCGCGCTCTTCGAGAGCCGCCTCGCCCCCGAGCATCTGCGGATCGAGATCACCGAGCACGACGTCATGCGGGACGTCGAGTCTGCGCACCACCGCATGGACGAGCTGCGCGCGCTCGGCGCCAAGCTCGTCCTCGACGACTTCGGCACCGGGATCTCCTCCCTCGAGCGGCTCGACACCTTCCCGCTCGACGCACTGAAGATCGCGAAGCCGTTCGTCGACCGCCTGCTCGACCCGTCGGCCGAGCCGAGCCTCATCGACGCGTTCGTCCGCGTGTCCGCGTCGCTCGGCATCGAATGCATCGCCGAGGGCGTCGAGGAGCCCACCCAGGTCGCGAGGCTCCTCGAGCGAGGCTGCACGCTCGGGCAGGGGTACCACTTCGCGACGCCGATGCGGCCGGGCCAGCTCGCGCCGTACCTCGCGGCGGCGTCCGAGTCGGCGCAGCTCGCCGTGTAGCTACGCGGCGAGCGAGGCGGTGGTCTCGCTCCCGACGCCGAGCGCAGTGGCGAGAAACGCCCTCGCCGCCGGGGAGTGGTAACGATCCTTGTGCCGCGCGATCCCGATCTGACGATGGGGGAGGCGCGGGCCGAGGTCGGTGATCCGCACGGCCTCGTCGTTCGGGTCGACGGCGAGCCGGGGAAGGATCGCGATGCCGATGCCCGCGCCGGCGAGGCCCTGCACGACGCCGTTCTCGTCCGTGCGGAAGACGAAGTGCGGCTCGCGTCCGGTGGAACGAAGGTGCTCCACGACGATCTCCGTGGCACGGCAGTTCCGGTACCCGATCAGCGGCTGCTCGACGATCTCCTTGAGCGTCGGAACGCGGCCCAATGCGGCGATCGGGGAGTCCTTGGCGGCGATGAGCACGTAGTCGTCCTCGAGCACGAGGAGCGTCTCCAGCGAGGGGTTGTCGAGAGGGAGCTGAACGAACGACACGTCCAGCTCGCCGCGCTCGACGAGATCGGCCAGCGCGCTGTCGGAGTGCGACTCGCGCAGCTCGACCTCGACGTTCGGCCAGGCTGCTGCGAACCGCCGCATGACCTCGGGAAGGATCCTGGCGCCGACGCTCTGGAAGATGCCGACCCGGAGGGAGCCTGCCTCGCCCGCCGAGAGGGCCGCAAGGTCGGACTGTGCTGCCTGGAGGCGTGAGACGATCGCCCGGGCGTGGCGCAGCAGAAGCTGCCCCGCCTCGGTCAACGCCACGGGCCTGGGGCCGCCCGGCCGTTCGACGAGCTTCTCGCCGACGATGCGCTCGAGCGTTGCGATCTGCTGGCTCACCGCCGACTGCGTGTACCCGAGCTTGGTGGCCGCACGGCCGAAGGAGCCTTCGCTCTCGAGCGCGTCGAGAGCCGCCAGATGCCGTATCTCGACACCGAGCCAGGAGTCGGATCCGGTCCTGAGGTCAATCGCGTTCATTAATGGGTATCAGTTGGAACTAGATTTGCTCTAATGGTAGCAGTTGTCCACAATGCAGACATGTTCGCTCTTGCCTTCATTGCCGGCCTCGTCCTTCTTTGTGTCCTTGCAGGGTTCCGCGGCGTCGACTCGCGTCACTCCGACGAGCCGCATCGCCACCGCGCGAACCTGTAGGGACAACGACACCCGAGGCGCAGTCAGTCCTCCGCGGGCGGGCGCCGTAGGCGCTTGACGCCGGAGCGCTGCCGCTTACCCTCCAGACGCTGCTCGCGCGAGGCCTTGGTGGGCTCGGTCGCCCGGCGCTTGCGCCGCGGCTTCGCCGCCGCGGCCAGCTGGTCGACGATCCGCTGGGTGGCGAGCTCGCGGTTCCGCGCCTGGGAGCGCTCATCCTGGGCGATCGCACGGACGACCGGCCCGAGGCGCTCGAGCACGCGGCCGCGCTCGGCCTCCGAGAGTGCGGTCGAGCCCTCGACGTCGAAGAGGGCCTCGACCCGTGTCGAGGTCTTCTGGGCGTGCTGGCCTCCCGGTCCGCTCGACCTCGAGACGCGGAAGGCCACTTCCAACCGAATAGACTCGGCATCCATGGCGGCGATTCTGCTCGACGTCGACGGTGTGCTGCGAGTTTCCGGCGAGCCGATCCCCGGCGCGGTCGACGCGGTGCGGCGGCTTCGCGACGAAGGGCACCGCCTCCGGTTCGTCACGAACTCGACGACGATGTCGCGGCGCGAGCTCGGCGAGCTGCTCCGCTCCATGGGGTTCGCCCTCGACGACGACGAGCTCCAGACGACCGGCGGCGTCGCCTCACGCGTGCTCGCGGGCAAGCGGGTCCTGGCGTTGACGATGCCCGGGATCCTCGACGACCTGGAGGGCATGCAGCTGATCGGGATGAATGCCGACGCCGTTCTGGTCGGCGGCGCCGACGAGAACGATGAGCCGGGACGCATCTTCTCGTACCTGAACCTGAACCGCGCATTCCTCGAGCTGCTGGCGGGGGCCGACCTCTACTGCCTTCATCGCAACAGGTGGTGGCAGACCGCCGAGGGGCCCCGGCTCGACGCGGGCGCCATCGTGGCCGGCCTCGAGTACGCGGCGGGGACCGAGGCGACGGTGCTCGGCAAGCCGAGCCCGGCATTCTTCGGCGCGGCGATGGAGGCGCTCGACGCGGATCCGGAGATGACCTGGATGATCGGAGACGACCTCGAGGGTGACGTCGGCGGCGGGCAGGCGGTGGGCATGCGAACGGTGCTCGTCCGCACCGGCAAGTTCCGGCCGGACGACCTCGACCACACGAGCATCATCCCGGACGGGATCGTCTCCTCGATCGCACAGCTTCCGGACTGGCTCGAGCAGAACTCGTGACCTCGCCGCCGCGCGTCGGGATCGACCTGATCGAGATCGAGCGTGTTCGGCGGGCGCTCGAGCGCCACGGCGATGGGTTCCGGTCCCGGTGCTTCACCGACGCGGAGCGCGATTACTGCGAGTCCAAGGCGAACCCCGCGCAGCACTACGCCGGGCGGTTCGCCGCCAAGGAGGCCGTCGGGAAGGCGCTCGGGTCGGGTGTCTACTTCACCTGGCGTGAGATCGAGATCCGCGGGCGTCCGAAGCCCGGCGTTCATCTCAGCGGGCGGACTGCCGAGGTTGCAGACCGGATCGGTGCGGGAACGATAGAGCTGTCGATGACGCACTCTCGTGAGCTGGCCGCGGCCGTTGCAGTGGTGGTGACCCGGTGAAGGGGGACGGACGCACGTGAACGGCCTCCAGCCGCTGCTCACCTCCGAGGAGACCCGCGCAGGCGAGGAGGCGCACCCGGGCTCGCTCGAGGAGCTGATGGAGCGGGCGGGGGCCGCCGTGGCCGACCTCGTCACCGAGCGCTTCCCCGGCCGGGTGGCGGTCGTTTGCGGCCGGGGGAACAACGGCGGCGACGGGCGTGTGTGTGCGCGGGTCCTGCGCGAGCGCGGCCGTGACGTCGCCCTGGTCGACGGGCTCGGCGACCTCGAGGAGCCCGACGTCATCGTCGACGCGCTGCTCGGGATCGGCCTGCGCGACGCACCGCGCGAGGATGTCGCCCGCATGATCGAGCGCATCAACGGCGCGGGGAAGCCGGTCGTCGCGGTGGACGTTCCGTCGGGCGTCGTCGCGTCCACCGGCGAGGTGCCGGGTGCCGCTGTGCGGGCATCCGACACCGTGAGCTTCGGGGCGGCGAAGGTCGGGCTCGCGATCGCGCCCGGTCGCTTCTACTCGGGGGCCGTCCACGTGGCGTGGATCGGCCTCGAGCAGATCGGCCACGAGCACTCGCTGCTCGACGCCACGATCCTCGAGGCGGTCCCGCGGAAGCGTGCCGACTCGACGAAGTACCGCGCGGGCTCCGTGCTCGTCGTCGGCGGCTCGCGTGGGCTGACCGGCGCGCCGATGCTCGCGGCGCTCGCGGCGTTTCGCGCCGATGCCGGCTACGTTGCCGTGGCTGCGCCGGAGTCGTCGCTCCCGGTTCTCGAGTCGCGCCTCCTCGAAGCGGTCAAGCGCGGGCTTCCCGAGGACGGCGCCGGCCGACTCCTGCCCCGCGCCGCAGACGCGGTGATCGAAGCGGCCGAGCACGCGCACGCTGTCGTCCTCGGTCCCGGGATCGGCCGCAGCGACGGGACGAGGGACCTGGTGAGGCTTCTGCTCGAGCAGCTCCCGGTGCCGGTCGTCCTCGACGCCGACGGCCTGTGGGAGCTCGAGCCGTTCGATCGGGCCGGCCCGACGGTGATGACCCCGCACTCCGGTGAGCTCGCGCGCCTGCTCGGAACCGAGGCCGAGGAGGTCGACGAGCATCGCCTCGAGGCCGTGCGGCGGGCCGCGTCGCGCTTCGGGGCCACGGTGCTGCTCAAAGGTGCCGATACGCTCGTCGCCTCTCCGCGCGAGGGCGTGCTCGTCGCCGCGCACGGGGCGCCGTCGCTCGCGACCGCCGGCACCGGCGACGTCCTTGCCGGCGTGATCGGGGCGTTCCTCGCGAAAGGGATGGAGCCACGGCTTGCCGCCGGCGCCGGCGCGGTTGCCCACGGGATCGCCTCGCGGCTCGTCTCCCCGCAGACGGGTCTCGTCGCCAGCGACCTGCTCCCGGGCATCCAGCGCGCGCTCGAGGGCGAGGGCGTCGACCTGGCGCCGCTCGGCTAGGGCACTACGCGCCGCGCGGACCGGCGCGGGTCAGCGCCCGGGCGACGAGGCCCGGCGCGAGGGCCTGCAGCCAGACGGCCGGCCTGTACCAGCGCGGCACGACGATCTCGCGGCGGTCGCGCGCGATCGCGCCCATGATGCGGTCGACGACGAGGTCGAGCGAGACGACGAGGACCCGGTAGGTGAGCCTGCCGAAGCGATGCCTCTGCGGGAACCCGGGAGTGTCGACGAAGCCGGGGCACACCGTGTGCACCTTGACGCCGTGCGCGGCGAGCTCGACGGCGACCGAGCGGGAGAACGCGAGCTGAGCGTGCTTCGAGGCCGAGTAGGGCCCGACCGCGATCAGGCCTGCGACCGAGACGACGTTGACGAGATGCGAGCCCTCGCCCAGCCCGGCCCGGAAGGCGCGGAGCGTCCAGACTGCGCCGAGGTAGTTCACGCCGATCGTCCGCTCGATCGTCTCGGGCTCGGCGACGAGGAAGTCCTCCCGTCCCGCCACCCCTGCGTTGCAGACGAGGAGGTCGATCCGGGGGTGGCGTTCCAGCACGCGCGCAGCGACCTCCTCGAGCGCTCGGGCGGTCGGAGACGTCGCATGCCTCGTACTCGTCCGCGTCCGGCGCGAGGCTGCGCGAGACGCCGACCACACGCCAGCCCTCCGAGCGGAGCCTCCGGCAGAGCGCGGCACCGATCCCAGAGGACGCCCCCGTGACGACCGCAACCCGCATCCCGGCAGGAGGGTAGTGGCTAGAGTCGCGGCGTGCCGTTCGAGGGAAAGCGCGGGCTCGTGCTCGGCGTCGCCAACCGCCGCTCGATCGCCTGGGCGATCGCGCAGCGGCTCGCCGAAGGCGGCGCTCAGCTCGCCTTCACCTACCAGGGCGAGCGGATCGAGGGGAACGTCCGGGAGCTAGCCGAGTCGGTCGGCAGCCCGCTCGTCACGTCGTGCGACGTGCGCTCCGACGAGGACATCGCGCGCGTGTTCTCCGAGGTCTCGGACGTCTTCGGCGGACAGCTCGACCTGCTCGTCCACTCGGTCGCCTACGCGGCGGCCGAGGATCTCGAGGGCCGCTTCATCGACACGCCGCGTGAGCGCTTCTGGCTGGCGATCGACGTGTCGGCCTACTCGCTCGTTGCGTGCGCGCGCGCCGCCGAGCCGCTGATGGAGGCCGCCGGCGGAGGGTCGATCGTCACGATGACATACCTCGGCGGCGAGAGGGCGGTGCCGCACTACAACGTGATGGGCGTCGCGAAGGCCACGCTCGACTCGAGCGTCCGCTACCTGGCCTGGGACCTGGGGCAGCGCAACGTGCGCGTCAACGCCGTCTCGGCCGGCCCCGTGCGCACGCTCGCGGCGCGCTCGATCGCGGGCTTCCCGACGATGGAGTCGATCGTCGAGGAGCGCTCGCCGCTCCACCGCCCGATCGACGCCGCCGATGTCGCCGGTGCGGCCGCTTACCTCCTCTCGAATGACGCCCGCAACGTCACGGGCACCACGCTGTACGTCGACGGCGGATACCACGCGATGGGCATGTAGAGCCGGCGGGTCGACGGCGGGATTGGCTCAACGAAGCGGGGCACGTGGAGAACAGCGATGGCGCGCTCTGGGCCCTGGCCCCCAGCCCCTGCGTTCCTGGAGGCGGCAGGCATTCGCCGAACGCGGCTCCGCTAGCCTGGCCCGCATGGACGGGAGCCAATCGCGCGCCGAGCAACGCGCGGCCAAGGAAGGGCTGCGCGCGGCTTCTGGACGTCGTGGGAGAACGGCTTACGTCGATTTCCCCGGCTGAGCCCGATTTGCGGTCACGACGTCGTATGACGAAACGGAGGTTTGCGTGAAGC
This sequence comes from uncultured Actinomycetota bacterium, assembly GCA_963738895.1. Classification (GTDB taxonomy): domain Bacteria; phylum Actinomycetota; class Thermoleophilia; order Gaiellales; family Gaiellaceae; genus PALSA-600. The sequence continues at coordinate 187,854 of CAVTYN010000004.1, read as the reverse complement.
GTCTCGACGAGCGCGTCGCTGTCGTCACCGGAGCTGCGACGGGAATCGGTCGCGGAATTGCGCGGGTCCTTGCGGTCGAGGGCGCTCGGGTCGTGATCGCGGACATCGACGCTGCGGCCGCCGAGGCAACCGCCGCGACGCTCCGGGCAGACGGCGCGGACTGCTTCGCCGTCACGGCTGACGTGACCGACCGCGAGGCGGTCGAGGCCATGGCCGCGACGACGCTCGAGCGCTACGGCCGCATCGACATCCTCGCCGCGAACGCCGGCATCTATCGGTGGGACCCGATCGGTGAGATCACCGGCGAGGTCTGGGACAGGATCATCGACACGAACGTGAAGGGCGCCTTTCATTCGATCCAGGCCGTTTTGCCCGCGATGCGCACGCAGAGGTACGGCCGCATCGTGCTCACTTCCTCGATCACGGGCGCGCTCGTCGTCGCGCCCGGTCTCGCGCACTATGCGGCGTCCAAGGCAGCGATGATCGGCTTGATGCGAAGCGCCGCGCTGGAGACCGTCACGGACGGGATCACGGTGAACGCGGTGCAGCCCGGCAATGTACGCACGGCGGGCCTCGCGCACATCGATCCGGAGTTGCTCGCCGCGGTGGAACGGTCGATTCCGCTCGGCCGTCTCGCAGAGCCCGAGGAGGTCGGCTGGGTGGTTCGTTTCTTCGCATCGGACGAGGCGGCATACGTGACAGGCCAGTCGCTCGTGATCGACGGCGGCCAGGTTCTCCCCGAAGCGGCCGGCTGATGAGCGTACGGCTCGGCATCGACACCGGCGGTACGTTCAGCGACTTCGTTGCCGTCGACTCGCGAAGCGGCGAGGTCCGGACCGCCAAGGTCGCCTCGACGCCCGACCGAGCCCGCGCGCGCGATTGCCGCGGGCCTCGCGCGAGCTCGGCGTGTTCGACGCCGAGCAGGTCGTCGTCGGCACGACGGTCGCGACGAACGCGGTGATCCAGCGTCGCGGCGCCCGCGTCATCTTCCTGACGAATGAAGGCTTCACCGATGTTCCGTTCATCGGCCGCATCGACAAGGAACGTCTCTACGACCTGCACTGGGAGAAACCACCCCCGCTTGTGTCGCGCAGCGACTGCTTCGGTCTCCGCGGTCGGCTCGACCGACACGGCCAACAGGTCGAACCGCTCGACCGGAAACAGCTGTCGTCGGTGGTCGAGGCGCTGTCGACAATCGACGGCGACTTCGCGGTGGCCGTGAGCTGTCTCTTCTCTTATCTCCGGCCCGACGACGAGCAGGGCGATCGCGGAGGCGCTCCTCGACGCGCTTCCGAGCGTCCCCGTCTCCGTCTCCCACGAGGTCTCGCCGGTGTGGCGCGAGCATGAGCGGGCGAGCACCACGATCGGGGACGCGTTCGTCAAGCCGATCGTCAGCGCCTACGTGGACGGCGTCGGCGAGGTGTTCCGCCGGGAAGGTGTCGATCGCTGGAACGTGCTGTCGTCGAACGGCGGTTACCTCCCGGCCGGCACCGCGCGAGAGCGGCCGGTGCAGCTCCTGCTCTCGGGCCTCGCCGGCGGCGTCGTCGGGGCCCGATATTTCGCCGAGCGCGCCGCGTACGCGTCGGTCTTCTCCCTCGACATGGGCGGAACGAGTTGCGACATCGGGCTCGTGCTCGACGGGAAGCAGCAATATGCGAGCGAGTTCCAGGTCTCGTGGGGGATCCCCATCAGCATCCCCTGCGTCGCGGTGACGACGATCGGCGCCGGCGGAGGCTCGATCTGCTGGCTCGACAAGGGGGGCTTCCTGCACGTCGGCCCGCACAGCGCCGGCGCCGAGCCGGGCCCGGTCGCCTACGGCAAGGGCGGGACGGAGCCCACGACGACCGACGCGAATCTCGTGCTCGGCCGCCTCGACCCGAAGTACTTCCTCGGCGGGCGGATGCCGATCGACGCGTCCGCCGCGCGCGACGCCTTCGCCCGGCTCGGCGACCCCTTGGGCCTGTCGGCCGAAGCGGCGGCTCTGGCCGCCGTCCGGATCGCAGACGAGAACATGGCGAACGCGATCCGGCTCGTCGCGGTGGAACGCGGCCTCGATCCGCGCGACTTCGCGCTGATCGCGTTCGGTGGGGCAGGCCCGCTCCACGGCAGCGCGGTGGCCGATCAGGCTCGAGATGACCAGACTGCTGATCCCCCCGCACCCGGGGCTCTGCTCGGCGTTCGGGGCCGCGATCGCCCAGCCGCGGGTCGATCGCGTGCGGACATGCTACGTCCGCTCCGACCGTCTGGACGGCGAGGCGCTCGCTCGCACCGAGCGAGCGTTGCGCACCGAGGCGGTCGAGGCGCTGCAGCGCGCGGCGAGGACCGCGGAGCCGCTCCTCGACCGGGCGGGATCGCTGCGCTACGTCGGCCAGAACTACGAGCTCGAGGTCGCGCTGCCGTCAGGCGACCTCGACGAGGGCAACTGGGAAGAGCTACTGCGACGGTTCGAGGCGGAGCACGAGCGGCAGTACGGCTTCGCGCTGCCGGGGGAGACGGTCGAGCTCGTCAACCTGCGCGTGACGGCGCTCGGCCCAGAGCAGCCTCCAGCGTTCGCTCCGTCGCCCGTGTCGGCGTCGGCCCCGGAGATACGGGAGGTGTGGTTCGACGCGGCCGGCCCGGTCACATGTCCGGTCGTCCGCCGCTCGTCGCTCGTTCCGGGCGCCGAGCTCGAGGGCCCGCTCGTGATCGAGGAGCCGGATTCGACCACGCTCGTCCATCCCGGGTGACACCGTCCTGGTCGACGGCAGCGGGGCCCTCGTCCTCTCGATCGGGAGCTCGACGTGAAGAACACGCTCGAACTCGACACGGTCGGCCTGCACGTCCTGCACAACGCGCTCGACGAACATCGCAGCCGAGATGGCGCTCGTGATGATGAAGACGTCGTATTCGACGATCTTCAACGAGGGCCTCGACTTCTCGACGGTGCTGCTCGACGCGGACGGCAACCTGATCGCGGAGAAGAACTACACGCCGTCGATGATGGGGGCCATCCCGAACACGGTGCGGTGGACCCTCGAGGAGTTCGGCCCCGAGTTCTTCGAGCCCGGCGACGTCGTCGTCCACAACGATCCCTATCGCGGCAACTGCCACCTGCCGGAGCACATGATGATGAAGCCGATCTTCCGCGAGGGCGAGCTGATCGGGTTCGCCGGCAACATGGGCCACATCGCAGAGGTCGGTGGAAAGGCGCCCGGCAGCTTCGCATCCGACGCGACCGACGTCTACCAGGAGGGGCTCCGTCTTCCACCCGTGAAGCTGATGGAGGGTGGTCGGTACAACGAGGATCTCTGGCGTGTCGTGCTGGCGAACCACCGCACGCCGCGCAACACCTGGGGCGACTTCCACGCGATGATCGGTGCGCTCAACGTGGGCGAGCGAAGGCTGCTGGCGCTCTCGGACCGCTACGACCTCGAGACGGTGCGCGAGGGCGCACGGATGCTGATCGACTACTCGGACCGCCGGCTGCGCGCCGAGATCGCCGAGATCGCCGACGGCAGCTACGAGGCGTCCATGGTCGTCGAGGACGACGGCGTGACCAGCGATCCGTTCGAGGTGACGGTCAGGCTCGTGGTCCGCGGCGACGAGGTGATCGCCGACTTCACCGGCTCGAGCCCGCAGGTGCGCGGCCCGATGAACGGCACGTTCGTCGTCGCGGCGTCGGCCGTCTACAACGCGACGTTCTGCGTCGCCGATCCGCAGATGCTGATCCCGCGCAACTCCGGCTGCTACCGGCCGATCAAGCTCATCGCCCCGCCGGGCTCGGTCGTGAACGTCCTCCACCCCGGCCCTTCAGTGGGCGGCAACACGGACCTGCAGCCGAAACTCGTCGACCTCGTCCTCGACGCGTACTCCCAGGTCGTCCCGGAGCGCGTCGCGGCGGCATCCGGTGGGTCGAGCTCCAATCTGCTGTTCGGCGGCGTGCATCCCGACACCGGCCGCTACTACTCGAACTACCACTTCGACGGCATGGGGGCAGGCGGCACTGCGCGCAAGGACGGCAACAGCGCCGAGATCACGCGCCACTCGAACTGCCGCAACACTCCAGTCGAGGTGTTCGAGCACCGGTATCCGTTGCTCACTCTCGAGTACTCGCTCGCACCCGACTCGGGCGGAGCGGGGGAGCACCGCGGCGGCCTCGCGACGCAGAGGGCGTTTCGTGTCGAGGCCGACGAGATCACGTTCAGCGCGCTCTTCGATCGCTCGAAGATCGCGCCGCAGGGTCTCTTCGGCGGGCTCCCCGGACTGCGGCTCCGAGCTGCTCGTCCGCCGGAACGGCGAGAGCGAGTTCCGCCGCTTCGACGAGGTGTTCGGCGTCGCGTCGCCGACGAAGTTCACCAACGTCGTCCTTCGCCGCGGTGACGAGCTGCGCTACCGGACGCCCGGCGGCGGCGGCTTCGGCGATCCGCTTCGTCGCGACCCCGCGCTCGTTCGCCGGGACGTCGCCGAGGGCTACGTCAGCGCGGAGGTAGCGAAGCGCGACTACGGAGTCGATGTCGGTGACTGAGCGGCGCTGGGTCGAGCTCGACCATCGTGGTACGAGACGAACACGGTTCAATGCGACGTCTGCGGTCGTATGCTCCCGCGCCGGGCGTGGACCTTCGAGGGTGGTGACGGGGAGCTCGCGTCGTGTGGGCCGGAATGCGAACAGCTGTACGTGAGCTACGTGCTGCCGACCTACGGCGTCCGGGCGCGAAGCGCGCGCCCGGGCAGCGGCGCCGGGTCGTAGACCCCGGCCGAGACGACGGGCTCTCCGTTCACGAAGACCCACTCGATCCCGCCGGGCGCCTCGGGTTCGAGGAACGTTCCGCGGTCGCCGAGCTGCGCGAGGTCGAGCAGCACCACGTCGGCGAACGCGCCGGGCCGCAGCTCGCCGCGGTCGACGAGGCGGGCCCGCCGGGCGGGGAGGCTCGTGATGCGTGCGACCGCGTGCTCGAACGGCAGCAGCTCGAGCTCGCGCGAGAAGCGGCGCGAGAAAGCGCGGCATCGTCCCCCAGAAGAGCGGCAGCGGCAGCGAGAGCTTGCCGTTGGCGACAACCGGCACGGTGTCGGTCTCCGGGATCGCGTCAGGCCGCAGCACGAGCCGCCTCAGCGGCTCCTCGTTCTCGGCGTCGCCGCCGTAGCCGTCGTTGACGATCCGCGCGGCGCCCCCGGACGCGAGCAGTAGGTCGAAGTAGAGGTCGAACGGATCCGCAGCGCGCTCGCGGGCCGTCTCGCCGAGCGTTCGCCCGCGCGCTCCCTCGAAACCGGGCGCTGCGTCGGCGAGATGAAGCGCGTCCCAGCCCATCTCGAGCAGGACGTTGCGGGTAACGCGGCCTTCGACCCACGGAGGCCATTGCGGCCACGCCTCCTCGACGAGGCGCCGCAGGTGGCCGCGCCCGTCGCCGCTCGACGCCAGCGCGAGGACCGCGTCGAGGCCGAGGTCGGCGACGACGTGCGGCAGGGCCTCGAACGCAGTCATCGTCCAGGCGGTGTAGCCGATGATGTCGAACGCGAGCTCGAGGCCCGCCGCACGCGCATCGTCGACGCTCGAGAACAGCCGGTCGATCGCGTTCCAGTTCGCGCGTCCCATCGGGTTCACGTGCGCGAGCTGGAGCCGGCAGCCGGTCGCCCTGGCGAACCCGATCGCCTCGTCCATCGCGGGGTCGTAGAGCTCCGAGATGCCCCGCGTGTGAACCGCCACGAGGGCGTCGCGCCCGGCTGCGATCCGGGCGAGCCTCTCCACCTCCGACGGTCCTGCGTAGCGGCCGGGGAAGTACTCGAGGCCGACCGAGAGCCCGACGGCACCGTCGTCGAGTCCCTCGACGAGCAGGCCTTCCATCTCCGCCAGCTCGGTGGGAGTCGGCGCCCGCTGATACTCGCCGAGGACGGTGGCACGGAGCGTGCTGTGGCCGACGTAGATCCCGACGTTGAACGGCAGCCCGCGCCTCTCGATCTCGTCGAGATACTCGCGCACCGAGCTCCAGCTCCACCCGAGGTCGGCGGTCACCGAGCCGACGAGGAGCATCTGCTCGATTGCGCCGCGGTTGAACGAGCTGCCGAGCGGAGCGGGCGAGATGCCGCAGTTACCCCCCAGCGACGTCGTGATGCCCTGTCGCACATTGGCCTGGAGCAGCTCGGGACCGGCTGCGAGGGGCGCAATCCAGTCGACGTGCGAGTGGATGTCGACGAAGCCCGGGACGGCGACCAGCCCCTCGGCATCGATGACGGTCCCGCGACGTTCACCGGAGCCGATCGCGGCGATGCGGTCGTCCTCGATCACGACGTCCGCCGTGCGCCCTGCCCTGCCGGTTCCGTCGACGACCGTCGCGCCGGCGAGCGTCCAGCTGCCCATCAGGCGAGGGCCGACAGCGCGCGTTCGACGACCGGCCGGTCCTGCACTGTGATCGCCTCGGGACAGATGACGAGCTCGCCGCGCGCGAGCGGCGCGTGCGGCACGACGATCGCGGGCTCACCGGCTGCGAGCCGCGCCGCAAGCGTGCGTGCGCCAGGGACCTCGATCACGAGTCGCGGGTAGAAGTGCAGATCGGCGCGCACGGCGCTCGGCCTGTCGGCGAGCGAGCCCTGCAGGCTCTCGAGCCACGCGCTCGTGCTCGGCCGCCTCCGCCTCGTGATCGCGACCCGCGAACTCGCGCAACGCGACCGCAAGACCGGCGATCTGCTCCTTGCCGACCTTCATGCTGCGCCCGAGGCCATGGTGCGGCGGCTCGGTCGACTCGTGCTCGATCCACGACTCGACGTCCACATCCATGTCGAGCGTCTGCAGGCGGACGGACTCGATCAGCTCACGGCGGCCCGCGAGCACGCCAGATCCCTGCGGGCCCCGGATCGCCTTGCCGCCGCTGTAGACGACGAGTGCCGCGCCCTCTTCGACGAACCGGCGGAGGTTCGATGACGGCGGCAGCTCGGCGGCGGCGTCGACGATCACGGGTACGCCGTGTGCCGAGGCGAGCTCGCAGACGCGGCGCAGCGGAACGCCGTCCGGCGTCAGCGAGTGCGAGTTGGCCGACCGCGACGGTGTGCTGCGAGAAGGCTGCCTCGAGCTGCCATTCGTACGTCAGCCCGACGCCTTCGATCCACGGGTAGCCGACCTCGACGATCCGGGCGCCGGCGGTACGGAAGGCCCGGTCGTAGGCGTTGCGATGCCCTCGCTGCACGATGATCTCCGCGGGCATCCCGGCCGTGTCCGGGAGGGCGTCCATGGCCGAGAGATGCGTCCGCGCGATGCACGCCGCCGCGGCGAGTGTCATTCCGGCCGCAGCGCCGGCCGTCACCCACCCCGCCTCGGCGCCCGTCAGCTCGACGATCGCCTCGCCCGCCCAGGCCTGCAGGTCGTCGGGACGCCACGTGCTCCCGGCGGCCTCGTCCATCGCCGCGCGGACCGTCGCCGAGAGGGAGCCGCCTCCGAGCGACGTGACGAAGCCGGCGGCGCTGATCACGCGAGGGACCGGGATCAGGGTCATCCGGCGCTCGCGATCGCCTCTGCGAGCAGGCTCTGCTTCGTCTGCGGGTAGTGGCAGGCGGCGTCGTGATCGGGCCCGACGTGCTGAAGGACGGGGTCGATCTCGCGGCACCGCGAACGCTCGCCGAGCGGGCAGCGCGGATGGAAGCGGCAGCCGGTTACCTCGAGCTCGGTCGCGGCCTCATCCCTGACGGCCGCGAGCAGCCGCCCATCGGACGAGGTGTTCGATGGAATCGAGGCGAGCAGAGCGTGCGTATAGGGATGGACGGGGTTCCCGAAGAGCTGGTCGCGGGGCCCCGACTCGACGATGCGGCCGCCGTACATCACCGCGAGACGATCCGACATGTACCGCACGACGGCGAGATCGTGGCTGACGAACAGGTACGTCAGCGCCAGTCGCTCCTGCAGCTCGCGCAGGAGATTGAGGATCTGCGCCTGGATCGAGACGTCGACCGCTGACACGGCTTCGTCGAGGACGACGAGTTCCGGCTCGAGCGCGAGTGCCCGCGCGATCGACACGCGCTGGCACTGGCCGCCGGAGAGCTCGCGCGGGTAGGCCCCGGCATGTGCGGGACGAAGGCCGACGAGCTCGAGCAGCTCCCGAACGCGTTCGGTCCGTCTTGCCGAGCTCAGGTCGCGCCGGTGGACGCGCAGGGGGAGAGCAACCGACTGCTCGACCGTCCGGCGCCGGTTCAGCGATGAGAACGGGTCCTGAAAGACGATCTGCATCCTCCGCCGCAGACGGCGGAGCTCGGACGGCGACAGCGGGGCGAGGTCATGCCCGTCGAAGAGGACACGGCCGGAGGTCGGCCGGTCGAGCCGAACGAGGAGCCGCGCCAGGGTCGACTTGCCCGAGCCGGACTCGCCGACCAGCCCGAATGTCTCACCGCGGCCGATCTCGAACGAGACGCCGTCCACGGCCCGGACCACGTGACGGTCGCGCGAGGTCCCGACCCGGAAATGCCGGTGAAGGTCTTCCGCGGCGACGAGCGGCTCGTTCCTCAAGCTGCGACCAGTCCCGCTCGTTGCTCGGCGAGATGGCAGCGAGCCCGGCGACCGTCGGTCAGCTCGCGGAGGGGCGGCTCCTCCATGCTGCAGAGGTCGAACGCATACGGGCAGCGGGGGTGGAAGGAACAGCCAGACGGGAGCTCCCCGGGGAGGGGCGGTTGTCCGCCGATCGCGGCGATCGGGCGGTCGACGTCCTCGTCCAGGCGGCAGATCGCCCCGAGCAGCGCCTCGCTGTAGGGGTGAACCGGGCCTGCGAAGAGTCGGTCGGCAGGGCTCCGCTCGACGATCCGGCCTGCGTACATGACGTGGATCGTGTCGCAGATCGTCGCGGCGAGCCCGAGATCATGGGTGATCAGGATCACGCCCATCTCCCGTTCGTCGACGAGCCGGCCGAGCAGATCGACGATGCGCGCCTGCGTCGTGACGTCGAGCGCCGTCGTCGGCTCGTCGGCGATCAGGACGTCCGGGTTGGCGGAGATCGCCATCGCGATCATCACGCGTTGACGCATTCCGCCCGAGAGCTGGTGCGGGTAGCTGTCGAAGCGTCGCGCGGGGGCGGCAATGCCGACGTCGCCGAGCAGATCGATCGCGCGAGCGCGAGCGGCGTCCTTGGAGACGTCCTCGTGGATGCGGATCGCTTCGACGATCTGCCGGCCGACGGAGCGGACGGGATTGAGCGACGACATCGGGTCCTGGTAGACCATCGCGATTCGCGCTCCCCTCACCGCTGCCATCTCGCGCTCGGACAGCCTCGTCAGGTCGCGGCCGCCGAGCAGGACCGACCCGGAGGCAAGGCGCCCCGGCGGTGGCAGCAGCCGCATCAGCGACAGCGCCGTCAGCGACTTCCCGGATCCGGACTCACCGACCAGGCCGAGCTTCTCGCGCTTCGCAACGGTGAAGGAGACGTCGATGACGGGGGTGACCCGCCTCGAGGAGAGCGGGAACTCGACCGAGAGCTTCCGAACGTCGAGCACGGCAGCATCGGTGCCCGCCTCGGTCATCGACGGGCCGGGTCGAGCGCCCGCTGGATGTTGTCGCCGAGCACGTTCAGCGAGAGCACGGCGATCACGATCACGAGGCCCGGGAAGATCGGGTACCAGTACGACGTGTAGAGGTTGCTGTAGCCCGTGTGGAGCAGTGTGCCCCACGAGGCCGCGGGCGGCTGGACGCCGAGGCCGACGAAGCTCAGGCTTGCCTCGACGAAGATCGCGTCCGCGGCGACGAGCGAGGCGCGTGCGAGCAGGACGGGCAGCGTGTTCGGCAGCAGCTCCTCGAGCAAGATGCGCCAGGTCGGAGCGCCGACCGACACTGCGGCGAAGTAGTAGTCGGACTCCAGCTCGGAGAGGAGTGCCGAGCGGGCGAGACGGGCGGTGGCCGGGGCGAAGAGGATGCCGAGGATGACGACCAGGTTGAGCGTGGACGGGCCGAAGGCCGCTACGAACACGAGCCCGACGAGGATCACCGGCAGACCGAGAGTGAGGTCGGCGAGACGCATGAGAACCTCGTCGCTCCAGTTCCTGGCGAGCGCCGCGCAGAACCCCCAGGCAGCGCCGAAGACGATCGCGACCAGCGTCGCGAGGAACGCGATCTCGAGCGACGTCCGTCCTCCGTAGAGCACGCGCGTCAGGAGGTCGCGGCCGAGCTCGTCGGTGCCGAACAGGTGCGCGAACGATGGCGCCGCGAACAGATGGTCGTAGTCCGAGTGGCTCTGCGCGTACGGCGCGACGAGCGGAGCCAAGAGCGTGCCGAACACGAGCAGCGCGACCACGAGCGCCGCGAGTGCAGCCGAGGGACGGCGCAGGACGCGGCCGGCCACACCTCCGCCGCGGAACCGTGTCCGGACACTTCCGAACGAGGCGACGCCAGCGGCACTCACTCAGGCCTCCCGACCGACGAGCCTCAGGCGCGGGTCGATGAGGCACGAGAGGATGTCGACTGCGAGACTCGTGAGGATGAATACGGCCGCAGCGAAGAGGACGAGAGCCTGTAGCACCTGGTAGTCCCGCTGCAGCACCGAGTCGACCATCAGCGTTCCGAGTCCGGGACGCGCGAAGACGTACTCGACGATCACCGTGCCGCCGATGACGGTGCCGAGGATGACTCCGATCATCGTCAGGGCGGGGATGATCGCATTCGGCAGCATCTGCCCGAACACGACCTGGCGTCGCGTCATGCCCTTTCCGCGCTGCGGTCCGAATGTACGCCATCGAGTTCACCTCGGCCAGCGACGTCCTGAGGATGCGGAGAATCGGCGCCGCGACGCCGATCGCCAGTGTTATCGCAGGGAGCAGCACCGCCTTCATGCTCTGCACCGGGTCGTGCTCGATCGAAACGTAGCCCTGGGCCGGAAGCCAGTTCAGCTTCACGCTGAACGCGACGATCAGGAGGATGCCGAGCACGAAGGTCGGCGTGGCCATCCCGATCGCGGTAAATCCCGAGAGCGCCGCATCGAGGAGCCGATTCCGCCAGATCGCGCTCAGCGAGGCTGCGAGCAGCGCGAATGTGACACCGAGGACGAAGGCAGTCAGCGAGAGCTGGAGCGTCGGGAAGATCCGCTCGTTCAGCAGGGTCGTCACCGGATACTGGCTGAAGTACGACAGCCCGAAGTTGCCGTGCAGCATCCCGGCGACCCAGCGCTCGTACTGCACGGGGAGCGAATGGTCGAGGCCGAGCTGATGGCGGACGTCGTGGAGAGTCTGGGGGTCGAGGTCCCGAATCGAGCCGCCGAGCTTCGTGATCGTGGGATCGCCGGGAATGACCCGCATGACCACGAAGATGACGACGGACGTGAGGGCGAGCAACGCGATGCTCGTAGCGGTGCGCCTGACGATGAACTGGACCGTCGGCCCCAAGACTCTCCTCTCTGGTTCTCCTCTGTTCGGGTCAGCCGGTCAGCTGGGCGTCCTCGAGGTGCAGATTGCCGCGCGGGTCCTGCCACGCGCCCTTGATCTTGTTGCTCACCGCGATGATGTTCGTCTGGCTCGCGATCGTGAAGACCGGCGCCTGCGTGCTCACCATCGTCTGCATCTGATTGACGATCGCCTGGCGGTTGGTGGTACCGAAGGCCTTCGACAGCAGGCCGTCGTAGATCGCGTTGTTCCAGTTGCACTCGCACTTGCCCGAAGTGGGGAAGGCGAGAGTGAGGACCGGGTTCGGCTGGAGCGAGAGGAAGTTCGCGACGATCACGCCGGGATACGACTTGCCAGGCGGATAGAACTTGTCGAGGTACGTGCTCTCGTCCTCCTGGTCGATCGTGAGGTTGAGGCCGATCTTCTGCAGGTCCTGCTGAAGGATCTCGCCCATAGTCGTCCACTCGGGCGTGCCGTCCGTGAGGAACGTGAACGTCGTCCCGGGCTGAACACCGGCCTGCGTGAAGAGCTGCTTCGCCTTGTCGAGGTTGAAGTCGTACGAAGTGAGGCTCTTGTTGAAGGCGGGGTTCGCCGGATTCACCAGGTCGTTCGTCAGGGTCGGTGTCGCCTGGCCTGCGAACGCCACCTTGACCATGGTCGCGCGGTCGATCGCGTAGGAGAGGGCCTGACGGGCGACCACGTTGTTGAACGGCGGCGAGGTCGTGTCGACCTCCCACGCCTGAACGCTCGAGATCGTCGTCGGCTGGAGGATCGACGCGTTCTTGTCGCTCTGGATCCTGGCCACCGCCGAGGTCGGGACCTGGAACGCGAGGTCCAGCTTTCCGCTCGTGAAGGCCGTGACCATGGACGTGGGGTCCGGCTCGCGGACGAAGTTGATCCGGCTGAAGCACGGCTTCGGACCCCAGTAGTTCGGGTTGGGGACGAGGGAGAGCGTCTGATCGGGGGTGAAGCTCGAGACCTCGTACGGTCCGGTGCCGTTGCCGGCGAGCTTCGGGTCCTTGCTCGCGATGTTCGGGACATCGCTCATCTTCGTGAGGAAGATCTGATCCGGCAGGATCGAGGTCGGGCTGCCGGTCTTGAAGCGGACCTCGTAGTTGCCGATCGCCCGAACCGACTGCACGTCCTTGATGTTGCCGCGCGCCTGAGACGCTGTTGCCGGGTTGAGAACCCGTAGCACGTTGGCGACGACGTCCTTGGCGGTGAACGGGCGACCATTCGCGTACTTGACGTCGTGGCGGAGATAGAACCACCAGGTCTTCAGGTCGGCGGAGTGCTTCCACTTCACGGCGACGTCAGGAAGGACGGAGCCGTCGTGCGCGTACTTCGTCAGTCCGTTGTAGAGCAGCGGCTGGATCGTCCACTGCGCGGCCGACGCGATGGTGTTGGGATCGAGCGACGGGATCGCTCCACCCGCGACGCCGAACGTGACGGTTCCCTGCTGCGTGCAGGTCGCGGTCGTGGCACGCGGGGTTGCATGCCCGGCTTGCCCGAGGGTGAGCGCCACAATCGCGGCGACGGTGGCCGCAGGTACGAGGGCGGCGAGCCTCTTTCGTTTATACAGGTCGTGCATGCTTTGTCCTCCTTGCTGAGGGGGCTTCCTGAGGGCGAGCGTGCCGCGGCCTGCTGTGTCGGGCATCGTTGTCGGGCGCCGTCGACCGCGCTGCGCATGCTCGATTGCGAAGCAAGGGGAATGCTTATCAGAATTATTAGGACAACGGATAGCGATGATGAACGATCAGGGTCGAGTCGAAGGAGACGATCGATGGCACAGGCAATCCAGGCCGACGGCGCGCCGGCGCCCTCGGGGCTGTACTCGCACGCAGTGCGAACGGGCGGGCTCGTGTTCCTCGCAGGACAGGGTCCCGCGGATCCGACGAGCGGTGAGATCCCGACCGAGTTCGAGGCTCAGGTGAGGCAGACGCTGCGGAACCTGGCCGCCGTAGCGGAGGCCGCGGGCAGCTCACTCGCCGACGCGGTGCGGGTCGGCGTGTACCTGCGCGACATGAGCGGGTTTGCGACCATGAATCGGGTCTACGGCGAGTTCTTCGCCGCGCCCTATCCCGCCCGGACGACGATCCAGTCCGACATGGAGATCGAGGTCGAGATCGACGGGATCCTCGAGCTTCGCTGACACGGCCAGAGGTCACAGCCGATTGCGCTCGACGCTGTGAAAGGACGATGGCCTTCAAGCGAAGGCGAGACCGCTCTCGAAACGTCGGTCGACCGCTGCGAGATAGCCGTCGGGCAGGCGCGTGATCCCGGAGATCGGGCCGAAGTCGCGCTCGCCCAGCATCAGAGCTTCGGGCGGACCGCCGGCGAGCCGCAGCTCAGGCTCGACCTCGAGCATCCCGTCGGCGGCCCGAACAGAGACGTGCGGCGATGCTACGGCCCGACCGAGCGACGCGCCGTAGCAGACGACGTCGACGACTGCGGAGAGCAGGAGCGCCGGGATCCGCGGCCCGCCCGCCGCTCCGAGGACATGGCGCTGCATGGTCGCCCGAGTCCAGCACGATCGGGGCCATGTTCGTCACGGCACGGCCCCCGGAGACCGACGGGGCCAGGATGTTCGCGCCACCGTTCAGCACGATTCCGGTTCCAGCCGCGATCAGATCGGATCCGAACCATGGGCCGTGCGTGAACGTCAGCGTGGCGAGGTCGCGCTCGGGCCCCGCGGCGCAAAGGTGCGTCGTGTGGGGATGAGTGGCGGGCGCCCCGCACTCCGCGATCCTCACCGTCCATGCGCGCCGAAGGCTGTCTGCGATCGCGGCCACGTATTCGCGCCCGCGGTTTGCGCCCAGCTTGGCTGGATCGATCTCCTCGAGGGCCGGGAAGAGGACGCCGGCCCCGCTCACGGCCGGTGAAGGCCCGTAGACGGTCGCACCGGCGAAGGTTGCAGTCGTCGCCGGCCCGACGGAGACGTGGTCCTGCGCAAGGTCGTCCGGGGTGACCACGCCCCCCGAGGCGGCCACGTCCTCGCAGATCGCCGCTGCGATCGCTCCGCTCTGAACCGCCTCGGCGCCGCCCTCGCGAATCGCCTCGAGTGTGCCGGCGAGATCGCTTTGAATCAGCCTCGACCCCCGTGCGAGCGGCACACCGCCGGGGTAGAACAACGAGTCGAAGTCGCCGCCACGGCCTGCGCCCCCGTGGGCGCGATGCTCCTCGAGCGCCCAGGCGAGATAGTGACCGACCGGGAAACCGTCGCGGGCCAGCCGGATGGCCGGTTCGAGCACCTCTGCTCGCGGCCGCCGGCCGAACCGAGCGTGGGCCTCGAGAAGTCCCGGCACCACAGCCGGAGGCGACACGCCGAGCCCGCCCCGCACCATCGGCTCGAGGCTGCCCGGCCGGCGAAGCCGCGACGGGTCGAGGCGAGCGGGCATCCACGTGTTGAACTCGACTGTGAAGGGCTCGTCATCGGCAGGTGCGTAGACGAGAAACCCGCCGTATCCGCCGACCCCGCAGTTCGATGGATCAACGACGCAGAGAGCGAAAGCCGCCGCGACTATGGCGTCGACCGCCGAGCCGCCCGCACTGAGCAGATCCCTGCCGGCGTCAGCCGCGAGCTGTTGTGTGGTGACGACCAGCCCGCGCGCGCGATCCGTCTGGTCCTGTGTCCCCGGCGCGCCGCTCAACTCGAAGAGCCTAATCGAGCGAATGGCGCCGGCTCGGGACGTTGATCGACCGCGCGGCCGCAAAGCGCCCACGAGCTCCCGCAGCGTGAGCGTGAAGCCGCCCCGGTCACGACCACGAAAGCGTGTGATCGCCACCGCCGGCGGAAGGACGTCCGGACGTCCCCCGTCCCCCCACCGCGAGCGGGTCTGACAGACTCCGAGCCAGGCCGTGTCCCTCCGCTCCAGGATCGAGGCTCTGCCGGCTTGGGCGGAGGTTGCGCGTCGTCAGACGGAGCGGGTGCCGGGGTCCAGGCTCGTCTACGAGGTCCTGACCACCGAGCGCCGGGCCGGGGGAGCGTTGATCGAAGCCGGTGTGGCGTTCCGCCTCTTCCTCTGGCTCGTGCCGTTCGGGCTCGTCGTCGCCGCGCTGCTCTCGTTCTGGGTCGATCTCAGCGAGCAGGGGCTCGAGCACGAGGCGCGCAGGTTCGGGATCGGCGCGGCCGCCGCGAACGGCGGCGCGAAGGCTCTCACCGACGGTAGCCGCGACATCTACATCCTCCTCCCGTTCGGGATCGTCGCACTCATGTGGTTCACGCTCGGAGCGCTCCGGGCCATGCGTCTCGCGTACTCGCTGGCGTGGGGGCTCGAGTTGGCGAAGATCCGGCGACCGCTCCTCGCGATCCTGTTCTTCAACTTCGTCTACGTGGTCGGGGCTGCCTCGGGAGCGGCTGCCGCCTGGTTTCGGGCCCAGTTGGGTGCAGGAGCGATCGTCGGCGTCCTCGTCAGTGTCCTGATCGTGATCGGACTGGCGCTCGTCGCGATGTGGTTCCTGCCGCACCCGCCCGTCCGGGTTCGCGATCTCCTTCCAGGCGCCGTCCTGATCGGGATCGGAAACCAGGTCGTCTCGATGGTCGTCGTCTACTACTTCGCGCCGCGCCTCGGCCGGGCCGAGGCGGCCTACGGATCCTTCGGCACGGCTGCCGTGCTACTCGCCTGGCTCTATCTGGAGGCCCGCCTCGCCGTCGGGGCGGCGTTCCTGAACGCCGTCGTACACCGGCAGCGCGAGCCCGACCCCGTCACAGAGGTCTAGGGCCCTATCCTTGCGCGGTGTTCCTCGTCGTCGCCATCGTGCTCCTGCTCCTCCTCCCGTGGCCCTGGAGCATCGTCGCCTTCGCCGTCGGGCTCGTGTGCTTCGGGGGAGAGGGCATCTTCTGGCAGCGGCGGGTCCGCAGCCACCGCGCCGCCGTCGGCCCGCAGACGCTCATCGGCGAGCGCGGGACCGTCGTCTCACCGTGCAGGCCCGCCGGGCAGGTCCGCGTCAACGGCGAGATCTGGGGTGCGCACTGCGCCGCCGGCGCCGAAGCGGGTGAGGCGGTCGAGGTGGTCGGTCGCCGCAGGCTGACCCTCGTCGTCGAGTCCGTCGGCGACTAGGGGTACCTGTTCGCTGAAGCCAGAGCCTCCCGCCTTTCGCCTCGGCGTCCGATACGCCGTTCGCATAGAGTCAGCGCCGCCCGAGCAGGTCACCGGAAGGAAGGCAGAGGGATGACCGACATCTCACGCGACGCGTTGCCGGCGGCCGTCCGCTCGCTCATGCCCGAGCTGGAGGCCGAGCTCGCGCGCCTCGTGGCGATCCCGTCGATCTCGGCCCTCGACTACCCCGAGCCCACCCGCGGCCCGCTGCTCGAGGCACGCGATGCGGTCGTGGAGCTGTTCCGGGACGCAGGCGTCCAGAACCTCCACGACCTCGAGCTTCCCGGCACGGCACCCGTCGTCACGGGGGAGATCCCGGCACCGGCCGGCGCCCCCACCGTGCTTCTCTACAGCCATTACGACGTCGTCCCGGTTGGCGACGAGGCGAAGTGGGACTCGCCGCCGTTCGAGGCGACCGAGCGTGACGGAGCGATCTTCGGTCGCGGCGCCGCGGACACGAAGTCGAACATCGTGATGCATGCCGGCGCGATCAGGGCCTGGGGCGACAGCCTCCCCGTCGGGATCCGGATCGTGATCGAAGGGCAGGAGGAGGTCGGCGGCGGGGCCTTCATCCCGTGCGCGGCCACCCGCCCCGAGCTCTTTGCCTCCGACGCGATGGTGATCGGCGACATGGGCAGCGTCCGCCCGGGTGTGCCGACGCTGACGACGGCGCTGCGCGGGATCGCGATGGTGACCGTCGAGGCGAGGACACTCGCCGGGCCCAAGCACAGCGGCCAGTTCGGCGGTGCTGCTCCCGATGCGCTCCTGACGCTGATCCATGCGCTCGCCAGCCTGAACGACGTGCACGGGGACGTGGCCGTCCCGGGCATTCTCCGCGAGGAATGGACGGGCGCCTCGTACTCCGACGAGGAGTTCCGGCAGCTCGCCGAGATCCTCGACGGCGTCCCGCTCCTCGGGACGGGTGAGCTGGGCGAGCGGATCTGGTCCGGCCCGGCGATCACCGTCACGGGTATCGACGTCCCTCCGGTCGACAAGGCGGTGAACGCAGTCGTTCCGTATGCCCGCGCGAAGATCAGCATGCGGGTCCACCCCCGTCAGGATCCCGCCGAGGCGCAGGCGGCGCTGATCGAGCACCTCGAGAGCCTGAAGCCCTTCGGGGTCGAGCTCGCCGTCCACGCCGATGCGACCGGGAGCGGGTTCACCGCGGATACCTCCGGCCCCGCCTACGACGCGGCGCGCGAGGCGCTCGGGCGGGCCTGGGGGAGCGAGCCGGTGATGATCGCGACCGGCGGCTCGATCCCGCTCGTGAACGCGTTCCAGCGGGCCGTGCCCGAGGCCGAGATCCTGCTCCTCGGGACGACCGACGGGTTCGCGAACATCCATGCCCCGAACGAGCGCGTCCTCCTCGACGAGTTCGAGAAGGCCGTCCTGGCCGAGGCTGACTTCTTCGGGCTCTACGCGGCCGCGAAGGCCACGGCGTGAGCGGCGCGGCCACCGCGCCGGCGCCACCGAGACGACGAAGCGAGGAGACTTCTAAACCTACAAACCCGTCTCGGCTTGCAGCCGGCCCGACCCGACGGCACGTTCGAATGACTCGTAGTCGCGGTCGTTCTGGTCCGCGTACCGGCTGGAGAAGCGAGCGAGCGACCGGTCGAAGGCGTCACCCTCGCCGAGGTACGACGCGATCGCGATCCGATCGCCCCAGCGGGCGTGGGCGCGCGCGAGGGTCGCTCCACAGAGTCGGGCATAGAGCGTCGTGCCGGGCACGAGGAGGGCGTCGGCCTCGACGGCGCCCTTCCAGTCGTGGAGCTGACGCACGTAGTAGTCACGGGTTACGCCGTCGAGCCCCGAGACGCGGAGCCAGCCGAGGAAGATGTCGCTGGCCGCTTGCATCAGCCGCTGGCCGACAACCACCCGCCGGCCGTTCTCGTGGTGCTCGCTCGTGCCGAGAAACGGCTCGAGCACCGACGGCTGCGCCTCCTTCGACTGGAGAAACAGTGGATCTTGCTCGTCACGGCCGACGAAGAGGTGGATCCAGGCCCGGGTGCCGACGCTGCCGACCCCGACCACCTTGCGCGCGGTGTGAACGTACTCGAACTCCTCGAACGGATGGTGCTGGCGGGCCAGCGAGCGCCGGTAGCGGGTCACGAGCGAACGCATCCACTCCTCGATCCCCTGGAGCCTGGGGTCGTCGAGGTCCGCCAGGTCCTCGAGCGGAACGACCAGCGGAGGGTCTGCGACGATCCTGAGCTTGCCGTCGATCTCATCGGCGCGCTTGGCGAAGACCCGGAGACTGTCCCGAGTCCGGGCCTTCGCGACGTCCTTCTTCGCCTGTCTCGCCTCCTTCTTCGCCAACCGACCCTCGTCGAGCTCGTAGTGGACGAGGTCCATCAACTCCTCGACATCGATGTGGTCGTACCAGGCCTCGAGCGTCGTCATGCGTGCGGCCTTCAGCATGACCTCCCGGTAGTCGCGAACGCATGCGAGCACGATCTCGCGGCGGTCATCGGGCGAGAATCCTCGCTCACGCCCCAGGATTTCGAAGCTCGCTGCCAGGCGCTTCAAGTCCCACTCCCAGGGCCCGGGGAGCGTTTCGTCGAAGTCGTTGATATCGAAAATGAGCCTCCGCTCCGGAGATCCGAACAGCCCGAAGTTCGATAGATGCGCGTCGCCGCAGAGCTGCACGTTGATCTGAGACCGAGGCGTCGCTGCGAGATCGGCAGCCATCACGCAGGCGGCGCCGCGGAAGAACGTGAAGGGCGAGATCAGCATGCGCCCGTGTCGAATAGGAATGAGCTCGGGGACCCGCGTTTCCGCCTGGCTCTCGAGCAGGCAGACCGGGTCCGGACGGTCGGGCGCCGGCTCCCACTCCCCATGACTCGATCGCGGAGCTTCCCGGCGGGCGTCCTTGCCCCGCGCCACCCGTTCGTCGACCGAGAGATGCGCGTTCCGCCGCGCCCTGGCAACTCGCGGGTTCGCAGCCGACGCGCTCTTGCTCCGATCCGTCATCGTCCCGAGATCATCGAGGCGGTCCTTCGCATTCATCGTCACCACCCTCGATCAGATGGAGCAACGTCCTCAGGAACTGCACCTCACGGGGCTCCCCAGCGCCCGTCGCCGTGGTCGCGCAGCGGCCCGTCGCCGAGCTCCTCGCCCTCGAGCACCGGAAGGCTCCCGGGCGCGTAGCCGGCGTTCTCGAGCATGCGCCGCACATCGACGATGGCCTGGACGTCGACGTCCTTCCCGTGCGGCGGGTGGAACGTCTCGGTCTCGGCCCCGACGCTGACGCGGAGCTTCCCGTTGTGCTCCCGGGTCACCGTCCCGACCGCCTCGAGCAGCGACTCGATCTCGCGCCATTCGACGTTCTTGCTCGGCGGGTGCTCGAAGAGCTTCTCGAGCGTCTTTCGGTGATGGTTGTCGAGGCCGTCTGCCATGGACTGGGGCCAGCCTACAACAGCCGCGGGCGTCAGCCGAGCACGAGTGCCAGCAGCGCCTTCTGCACGTGCAGCCGGTTCTCGGCCTCGTCCCAGACGGCCGAGTGGTCGCCGTAGATCACGCCAGGCGCGATCTCCTCGCCCGGGTGTGCCGGGAGGCAGTGGAGCACCATCACCTCGGGGGAGGCGAGCATCGACGAGCGCCTCGTCCAGGCGGTAGGGCTCCAGGTCGTGCAGCCGCCGCTCGCGCTCCTCCTCGTCGCCGAGCGAGACCCAGATGTCGGTGACGAGCACGTCTGCGCCGTGCTGCGGCCTCGACGGGATCGCGCACGAGCGTCAGCGGCGTGCCGGCGGGCGGGTCGTACCCCTCGGGGCAGGCGGCCGTGACCTCCATCCCGGTCAGGGCCGCGATCTGCGCGAGCGAGACGAGGACGTTCGTGCCGTCGCCGACCCACCCGATCCGGACGCCCTCGAGGGAGCCGAAGCGCTGCCTGATCGTGAGCGCGTCGGCGAGCGCCTGGCACGGGTGCTCGACCTGGGTGAGCGCGTTGATCACCGGGATGTCGCAGGCGGAGGCCCACTCCTCGAGCTCCCCGTGCGAGAGGACGCGGATCGCGAGCGCGTCGAGATAGCGCGACAGCACCTGCCCGGTGTCCGAGAGCGACTCGCCGCGGGAGAGCTGCATCTCCTGCGGGGTCAGCGTGACGAAGCCGCCTCCGAGCTGGATGATCGCGACGCCGAACGAGATCCGCGTGCGCGTCGACGGCTGCCCGAAGATGAGGCCGAGCGTCTTCCCCGGCAGGCGTGGGGTGCGGTCGCCCTTCAGCTCGTCGGCCAGGTCGAGGATTGCATCCACCTCGGCCGGGACGAGATCGGTGATCCTGAGCAGGTCCCGGCCGGAGAGCGAGACGGGGAGTGGGGATTTCATAGCCAGCGCCTCTTCGCCGCCTCGACGGCCTCCCCTACCTCGCCGAGCCGGGGCCGGTCGATCACGGGCGGTTCGAAGGTGCCTTGCCGCACCTGTGAGGCGACCTGCGCGTGGGCGTCGCGGAACGGCGTCCCCTCGCGCACGAGCGCCTCGGCGGCGTCCGTGGCGCGGAGAAGCGGATCGGCGCAGGCGGCCGCCATCCGCTCCCGGTCGAACTCGAGCCCTGTCACGAGCGTCGTCATGGCGTCGAGAGCAGCCTTCGCGTCGGCGCGGGCGCCGAACACGGGCGGCTTGTCTTCCTGGAGGTCGCGGTTGTAGGCGAGCGGCAGGCCCTTCACCGTCGCGAGGAGCCCGGTGAGGCGCCCGATCGCCGTTCCCGCCTTGCCGCGCGCCAGCTCGGCCACGTCGGCGTTCAGCTTCTGCGGCATCATCGACGAACCGGTCGCAGCGTCTTCCGGGAGCCGCGCGAAGCCGAACTCGGCGGTCGTCCAGAGGACGATCTCCTCGCCGATACGCGAGAGATGGACGAAGAGGAGCGCGATCGCGTAGAGGTAGTCCAGCGCGAAGTCGCGGTCTGCGACGGCATCCATCGAGTTGCGCATCGGGTCGGGCGGCGGCGGGATCTCGAGCGTGGAGCCGGCCAGCGCCCCCGACCCGAGCGGCGAGAAGATCGCCTGTGTGCCTGCGAACCGGAGACGCATCCTGTCCCGCTCGAGCATCTCCGTCCAGGCAAGCAGGTGGTGCCCGAGCGTGACCGGGATCGCACGCTGCAGATGCGTGTAGCCGGGCATCGGCGTCTCCGCCTCGTCAGCCGCCCGGGCGATGATCGTGCGGGCGAGCCCGTACAGCGCCTCCTCGGTCTCCGCTGCCGCCTGGGAGACGTAGAGTCGGAACGCAGCTGCGACCTGGTCGTTGCGGGACCGGCCGGCATGCACCTTCCGGCCCGTCTCGCCGAGCAGCCTCTCGATCGCGGAGTGGACGTCCTCGTCTGCCGGCTCGAGGTCGGCGATGGTGATCGCCGCGAGGCGCTGCTCGACCTCGGCGAGCTCGGCGGCCGTGAGGATGCCGGCGTCCGCGAGCCGGTGAGCGTGGATCAGCGTGCCCTGGACGTCGTAGGGGAGAAGCTCGTCGTCCTGCGCACGGAGGAAGTCCCAGACCTCGGGGGCGAGACCCGTTCCCACGCGGCCCGCCCAGAGCGTCATCCGCCCAGCTCCAGCGGGTCCGACGGCGGCCCGGGCGGCGCGAGCCGCAGACGCCGCTGCGTCTCGAGCATTCGCTGGGTATCGGCGATGTCGTTGACCTGCACGGCGAGCTGGCCGATCCGGTCGGCGGCGGTGAAGGCGGTGGAGCTGCGCTCCATGCTCAGGCGCTCGGGGTTGTAGCTGACGGCCTCGCCCTCGGTCTCGAGGATCGTGTAGTCGTCCCCTCGGCGCAGCTCGAGGGTCACGTCTCCCGTGACGACGGCGGCGACCCAATGTTGAAGTGCCTCTCGCAGCATCAGTGCCTGCGGGTCGAACCAGCGGCCCTCGTAGAGCAGCCGGCCGAGGCGCCGTCCCTGGTCGGCGTACTGCTCGAGCGTCGCCTCGTTGTGGATCGCGGTGAGCAGGCGCTCGTAGGCGATGTGGAGGAGCGCCATCCCGGGCGCCTCGTAGATGCCGCGGCTCTTCGCCTCGATCACGCGGTTCTCGATCTGGTCGGACATGCCGAGCCCGTGGCGTCCGCCGATGGCGTTCGCCTTCCGGACGAGGGCGACCGGATCGGTGCTCTCGAGGTCGCCGACTCGCACCGGGAGGCCGCCCTCGAAGGAGATCGTCACCGTCTCCGGGTCGATCCCGACGGACGGGTTCCAGAAGGGGGCGCCCATGATCGGGTCGACGATCTTCATGCTCGTCGAGAGCAGCTCGAGGTCCTTCGCCTCGTGGGTCGCGCCGAGCATGTTCGCGTCGGTCGAGTAGGCCTTCTCGACCGACGCGCCGTAGGGCAGGCCCTTCGCGGCGAGCCACTCGCTCATCTCCTTGCGGCCGCCGAGCTCGTCGACGAAGGCGCTGTCGAGCCACGGCTTGTAGATCCTGAGCGCCGGGTTCGCGAGCAGGCCGTAGCGGTAGAAGCGCTGGATGTCGTTTCCCTTGTAGGTCGAGCCGTCGCCCCAGATGTCGACGCCGTGCTCCTGCATCGTCTTCACGAGCAGCGTCCCGGTGACGGCGCGGCCGAGCGGTGTGGTGTTGAAGTAGCGGCGGCCCGCGGTCTGGATGTGGAAGGCGCCGCACTGGAGCGCGGTCAGGCCCTCGCGGGCGAGCGCGTCGCGGCAGTCGACGAGCATCGCCTGCTCGGCGCCGTAGGCCCGGGCCCGGGCGGGCACGGCGCTGATGTTCGGCTCGTCGTACTGGCCGAGGTCGGCCGTGAACGCATAGGGGATCGCTCCGCCCTCACGCATCCAGGCGATCGCGCAGCAGGTGTCGAGACCGCCCGAGAACGCAATTCCGACCCGCTCCCCGACGGGGAGGGACGAGAGGATCGAGCTCATCGGCCTCCGTCGAGCCCAGGGCTCATAGCTCGTCGCCCTCGAGGTAGTGGGTGAAGCCGGTGGCGAGCTCGGTCGCGCTCGAGCCGTCGCGGACGGCGACGAGGATCGTGTTGTCTCCCGCGACCGTGCCCGCGACGTCGGACAGGCTCGCGTCGTCGATCGCGTCGGCGAGCGCGGCAGCGAAGCCCCGGGGCGTGTGGATGACGAGGAGGTTGCCGGTCGGGATCATCGTTCCCGCCCAGTTGCGGAGCGCAACGGCGAGCTGCTCGAGGCGGCGGAGGTCGGCGGCGCCCGGAAGCGCGTAGATCAGGCGCCCGTCGCCGTTTCGCACCTTGACGAGGCCGAGGCGGGCGATGTCGCGGGAGACCGTGGCCTGGACGGCGTCGATCCCCTCGGCGCGGAGGGCCTCCGCGAGCTCGGCCTGCGTGGCGAGGTGATGCTCCTCGACGAGGCGGAGGATCGCTGCCTGACGCTCGAGCTTGGCGGTCATCCGAGCGTCTCCCGGAGGAGATCGACTGCGAGGTCGGCCTCCTGCTCGGAGATCGTGAGCGGCGGGGTGATCCGCAGCGCCGTGTCCCCCGCCGTCCCGACGAGCAGGTTGTGCTCGAGCGCCGCGTGGGCGACGGGGCCGGCCTGGCGGTCGAGCTCGACCGCGAGGAGGAGGCCGGCGCCTCTCGTCCCGGGCAGCTGGGCAGCGAGGCGCTCGCCGACTCGTGCGGACGTGGGCGAGCAGCTCGTCGTCGATCGTCTCGACGACGGCGCACGCCGCGGCGCACGAGACCGGGTTGCCTCCGAACGTCGAGGCGTGGTCGCCGGGGACGAACCCGGTCGGCGCTGCGTCGGAGACGAGGAGCGCGCCGATGGGGAGGCCGTTCGCGAGGCCCTTCGCCAGGGTGATCGCATCCGGCCGTACCCCGTGGCCCTGCCAGGCATAGAACTCGCCCGTCCGGCCGACACCCGTCTGCACCTCGTCGAACACGAGCATCGCCTCGTGCTCGTCGGCGAGCTCGCGCGCCTCCTCGAGTGTCTCGGTCGAGAGCGGTCTGACGCCGCCCTCGCCCTGGACGGGCTCGAGGAAGATCGCGGCGGTCTCCGAGCCGACCGCGCCGGCCAGGGTCTCGGGCGTGGCGAAGCGCACGCCGGGCACGAGCGGCTCGAACGAGGCGCGCTTCGCAGGCTGGCCGGTGATCGAGAGAGCGCCCATCGTCCGCCCGTGGAACGAGCCCTCGAGCGCGACGAGCTCCGTCTTCCCCGTCGACTTCCGCGCCCACTTGATCGCGGCCTCGACCGCCTCGGTGCCGGAGTTGCAGAAGAACGCGTGCGCCCCGCCGAATCGCTCGGAGAGAAGCCGGGCCAGGTTCTCCATCGGCTCCGTGGAGTAGAGGTTCGAGACGTGCCAGAGCCGCTCGAGCTGCTCCTTCGCCGCCTCGAGCGGCGCCGGGTGGCAGTGCCCGAGGCTGACGACGGCGATCCCCGCGACGAGATCGAGGTAGCGCTGCCCGTCGTCGGCGATCAGCCAGCAGCCCTCGCCGTCGACGAACGTCACGGGGAATCTGGCGTACGTCGGCAGCAGCGGCGTGCCGGTGAAGACGCTCATTCCACCGGCCCGAGATAGCGGAGGGGCATGCTCGGCGCCTGCGGCGCGGCGTTGACCTCGGTGCGGCCGATGAAGGCGGTCACGCCGCGCCGGGCCGCCTCCATCGCGGCCTCGAGCTTCGGCAGGATCGTCGGGTCGAGCGTCTCGCCCTGAATCAGCGCCTCCCCGGTCGCGACGTCGAGCGAGTCCACGACCTCGCCGCCGACCATGAAGCCTTCGACGTCGGTGAGGAAGAGCAGCCGGTCGGCCTGCATCCCGACGGCGATCGCGGTCGACGCGTCGTCGGCGTTGACGTTCAGCGTGACCATCGGGTCGTCCGCGTCGCGCGCGAGCGGGGCGACGACGGGGATCTTTCCCGCCTCGAGCATCCGGTTGAGCCCGGCGACCTCCTGCGCGAACGGCTCGCCGACGAAGCCGAGATCCTTTGCCCAGCGAACGGCCTCGAACCCGACCTCGTTCCCGAAGATCGGCACGGCCCGATCGCCGATCGACTCGCAGAGCGCGGCGTTGACGGCTTCCATCGACTGCCGCACGATCTCGAGACCGGCGAGAGTGGTCACCCGGCGCCCGCGTACGAACTCGACCGGGATTCCCGCGCGTTCCATCTCGAGGCTGATCTGCGGCCCTGCGCCATGGACGACGCAGACCTCGTGCTCGTGCGCGAGCTCGAGGATCGGGCCGGCCGAGGCCTCGACCACTGCGGCCGCCGACCTTCACGATCAGGCGGCTCATGTCCGGTAGTCCGCGTTGATGCGGACATAGTCGTAGGAGAGGTCGGTCGTCAGGTAGCCGGCAGCGCCCTCGCCCAGCCCGAGATCGAGGTCGATCGTGCACTCCGGCCCGGAGACGTCGGGCTCGACGTCGGTCGGCGCTCCCCTGTCGAGCACGACGGTGCCGTTGTAGAGGAGCGTGATCCGCTCCGGCTCGACGTTCGCATAGCCGCCGTTCCAGGGCGCGCTGCCCGCCGCCATCAGCACGCGGCCCCAGTTGGCGTCGTGGCCGAAGAGCGCCGTCTTCACGAGCGGGGAGGTGGCGATGCGGCGCGCGACCGCCTTTGCCTGCGCGTCGTCGATCGCGCCCGACACGTTGATCCGGGCGAGCACCGTGACTCCCTCGCCGTCGGCGACGACGAGGCGCGCAAGCTCCGAGCAGACCTCCCCGAGCGCGGCCGCGAACGCCTCGTCGTCGCGCTCGACGCCGCTCGCGCCGTTCGCGAGCAGGATGACGCAGTCGTTCGTCGACGGCTCGCCGTCGACCGAGATCGCGTTGAACGAGCTCTCGACCGCGGGCCGCAGGAACCGGATCGCCTCGCCGGGCTCGAGCGGGTAGTCGGTGGTGATGACGGCGAGCATCGTCGCGAGGTCGGGGTGGATCATTCCCGAGCCCTTGGCCATCCCACCGACCGTGAACCCACCGCGCGAGACCGAGGCCTCCTTCGGGCGGGTGTCCGTGGTCATGATCGCCTCGGCCGCGGCGGCGCCGCCGTCGGCGGCGAGCTCGGCGACCCCCGGCTCGAGCGCCGGCAGCAGCTTGTGCAGCGGCAGGCGAGCGCCGATCACGCCGGTCGAGAGCACCAGCACCTCCTCGGAGGTGAGGTCGAGGAGCCGCGCCGCCTCCGCCGCGGTCGCGAGGGCATCGAGCTTTCCCCGCTCGCCGGTTGCCGCGTTCGCAACGCCCGAGTTGATCACGACGGCCTGCGGGTCGGCGAGCGCGAGATGCTCGCGGTTCACCTGGAGGCACGCGGCCTGGACGCGGTTCCGCGTGAACATCGCAGCGCCGGTCGCGTGTGTCTCCGAGCGGACGATTGCGAGATCGCGGCGCTCGCGCCGCCGGATCCCCGCGGCCACGCCCGACGCGAGGAACCCCTTGGCGGCGGTGACGCTCATACGAGCACGCCTCCGAGCCGGAGGCCCGCGGTGGGATCGAGCCCGAGCGCGAGGTTCGCGTTCTGCACCGCCTGCCCGGCGGCGCCCTTGCCGAGGTTGTCCTCGGCGCACACGACGATCGTCATCCCGGTCGCGCGGTCGGTGAAGATGCCGATCTCGGCCCCGTCCGTGCCCTGCACGCGCCCGATCTCCGGCTCGATCCCCTCCGGCAGCACGCGGACGACCGGGCTGTCCGCGTAGGCGTCCTCGATCAGCGCCCGGGCATCGGCGCCGGTGCGGAGGTAGCAGGTCGCGAGCAGCCCTCGCCGCACGGGCAGCAGGTGGGGGACGAAGGACACCTGGAAGCCGAGCTCCTGTGCGATCTCGGCGCTGTGCCGATGAGCGCCGACCGCGTACGGTGCGAAGTTCTCGAGCACGGCGCCCGCGTGTGAGCTGTCCCTGAGCGTCCGCCCGGCGCCCGTCATGCCCGATTTCGCGTCGACGATCACGTCGCCCTCGACGACGTCGCGCAGCGGGAAGAGGGCGAGCAGCGATGCCGTCGCGTAGCAGCCGGGGTTCGCGATCAGACGTCCGTCGGCCGGGTGCACCTCCGGCAGGCCGTAGCTCCAGGCGCCGGGAACGACGCCGTACCAGTGCTCGGCGGCCGCGGGGTCGGCGAGCCGGTGGACGCCCGTGAGGTCGACGACGACGGCGTCGTCCGGCGGCGCGAACGCGGCCGCCTCGGCGTTCCCGAGGCAGAGGAAGATCACGTCGGCGCCGCTCGCCGCGGCCTCGTGGTTCGGCGTGAACATCGGCAGGTTGCCGTTGAGCCCGGGATGGAGGGCGTGGGCGGGCCGGCCTGCGAGCGTCTCGGAGCCGAGCGCGATCAGCTCGAGCCCGGGATGGGCGAGCACCCGGTCGAGCGTCTCCTGTCCGGTATAGCCGGCGGAGCCCAGGATGGCAGCAGTGCGCATGATGTGCGTATTATGCACGTCGAATGGAATCTATGCACCATCTCGTCCTCGAGGACGGCACCGTCCTCCGTGGAATCCAGGCCGGGGCGCCCGGGCATCGCCGCGGGCGAGGCCTGCTTCACGACCGCGATGACAGGCTACGAGGAGGCAGTCACCGACCCGAGCTATGTCGCCCAGGTGCTCTGCTTCGCCTACCCGCTCATCGGCACCTACGGCGTCGACGAGGCGCGGATGGAGTCCGAGCGTGTGCAGTGCGAGGGCGTCGTCATGCGCGACGTCCGGCCGGCGTTCGCGGCGTGGCTCGCCGGGAAGGGGGTCGTCGCGCTGACCGGCGTCGACACGCGGACGCTCGTCCGCAAGATCCGGGACGGCGGCGTGCTCCGCTGCGCGCTCGGTGACGCGCCTGTCGAGGAGCTCCACGCCCGCGCGCTCGCGGAGCCCTTCATCGACGGCCGCCAGCTCGACCGGCAGGTCGGTGCGCGCGAGCCGTACGCCGTCGGCGCCGGCCCGCGCGTCGTCGTCGTCGACCTCGGCGCGAAGCGCTCGATTCCGCGGCGGCTGGCAGACGCCAGGCGTCGAGGCCTACATCGTGCCGGGCTCGTGGGATGCCGACGCGATCATGGAGGCCGACCCGAAGGCCGTGCTGATCGCGAACGGGCCGGGCGACCCGGCTGTCCTGACCGACCAGGTCGAGACGATCCGCCGGCTCCTCGGGCGGGTGCCGCTCTTCGGCGTCTGCCTCGGGCACCAGCTTCTCGGCCTCGCGCTCGGGCACGACACCTACAAGCTCCCGTTCGGCCACCGCGGCGCCAACCACCCGGTGCGCGAGCTCGCCACGGGCCGCGTCCTCGTCACCGTCCAGAACCACGGGTTCGCCGTGGCTGCGAACGGCGATCAGTCGCACGTCTCGCTCAACGACGGCACCTGCGAGGGCCTCGCGGGCGACGGCTTCGAGAGCGTCCAGTTCCATCCCGAGGCCTCACCCGGCCCGCTCGACGCCCTGCCCTTCTTCGACCGCCTGGCCCAGACGTGCCGAAGCGCACCGACCTTCGCTCGATCCTGATCCTCGGCTCCGGGCCGATCCGCATCGGTCAGGCGTGCGAGTTCGACTACTCCGGGGCGCAGGCCTGCCGCGTGCTGCGGCGCGAGGGCTACCGCGTGATCCTCGTCAACTCGAACCCGGCGACGATCATGACCGACCCCGAGTGGGCCGACGCGACCTATCTCGAGCCGCTGGACGCAGCGACGGTCGCCGAGGTGATCGAGCGCGAGCGGCCGGACGCGATCCTGCCCACGCTCGGCGGGCAGACGGCGCTGAATCTCGCGGTGGAGCTGGCCGACCTCGGCGTCGAGCTGATCGGTGCCGACCTCGGGGCGATCAAGCGAGCCGAGGACCGCGAGCTCTTCCGCGAGACCGTGCACGGCGCCGGCATCGCGACGCCGCGGAGCATCGTCGCGCACTCGCCCGACGTCGACTTCCCCGTCCCCGCGATCGTGAGGCCCGCCTTCACGCTGGGCGGCACCGGCGGTGGGATCGCGACGAGCCAGGCCGAGCTCCGCCGCCAGGTCGAGATCGGTCTGGCGGCCAGCCCCGTCGGGCAGGTCCTGGTGGAGGAGTTCCTGGCGGGCTGGCAGGAGCACGAGCTCGAGGTGATGTGCGACGCCCGCGGAAACGCGGTCGTCGTCTGCTCGATCGAGAACCTCGACCCGATGGGCGTTCACACGGGCGACTCGTGGACGGTCGCGCCGCAGCAGACGCTCCCCGACCCGGTCTACCAGCAGCTCCGCGACGCGGCCTTCGCGACCGCGCGCGCAGTCGGCGTCGCGACGGGAGGCGCGAACGTGCAGTTCGCGGTGCAGCCGGAGACGAACGAGATCCGCGTGATCGAGATGAACCCGCGCGTCTCGCGGTCCTCGGCGCTCGCGTCCAAGGCGACCGGCTTCCCGATCGCGAAGCTGGCGGCGCTGCTCGCAGTCGGCTACACGCTCGACGAGCTTCCGAACGACATCACGCAGAAGACGACCGCGGCGTTCGAGCCGGCGCTCGACTACGTGGCGATCAAGGCTCCGCGGTTCGACTTCGAGAAGTTCGCCGGCGCGTCGCGGCGGCTCGGGGCGGAGATGCGGGCCGTCGGCGAGGCCCTCGGGATCGGGCGCACGTTCCCGGAGGCGTTCCTGAAGGCGCTCGACGGGCGCGAGGCGCCGCCGGTCGCCTTCCCCGCGGACGACGACGAGCTCCTCTCGCTCGCGGGCGAGCCGGTCGCCGACCGCTGGGACCTCCTGCTCGAGTGCGCCCGGCGCGACCTCGACCTGCCGGGCATCCACCCGTACTTCGCCGACCGGCTGCGTGAGATCGCGCGGCCGAGCGCGACGCCTCGGGGCAAGCCCGCACGGCTCGCGGTGGACTCGTGCGCCGGCGAGTTCGAGGCGCACACGCCCTACTACTACGTCACCCACGAGGGCGAGGACGAGGGGCCCGAGCCGTCGGGGCGCGCCGTGATCGTGCTCGGCGGAGGGCCGAACCGGATCGGGCAGGCGATCGAGTTCGACTACTGCTGCGTCCATGCGGCGCAGGCGCTCCGCAAGCTCGGCTACGAGGCGGTGCTCGTCAACTCGAACCCGGAGACGGTCTCGACCGACTACGACACCTCGGACCGTCTCTACCTCGAGCCGCTCGTGGAGCCGAACGTCCTCGACGTCTGCGCGCTCGAGCAACCCATCGGCGTCGCCGTGTCCTTCGGGGGACAGACCCCTTTACGTCTCGCGCCCGCGCTGGCGGCGGCAGGGGTGCCGCTGCTCGGCGACCCGCTCGCCGCGATCGACCTGGCCGAGGACCGCGGCCGCTTCGCGGGCCTCGCCGGCGACCTCGCTCCCGACTGGGGCGTCGCCGAGAACGCCGAGGAGGCGCGAGAGCTCGCCCACCGGCTCGGCTATCCCGTGCTCGTGCGGCCCCACTACGTGATCGGCGGGCGGGGGATGCACGTCGCGCGCTCCGCCGACGAGCTCCGCGTCGAGGGGCCCTGCCTCGTCGACCGCTACCTCGAAGGTGCGCTCGAGCTCGACGTCGACGCGCTCTGCGACGGCGAGGGCGCCTGGGTGGCGGCCGTCCTCGAGCACGTCGAGCCGACGGGCGTCCATTCCGGCGACTCGGCCTGCGTGCTCCCGGGCCCCTCGGTGTCCGAGGCACTCGAGGTCGAGATCCGCGAGGTCGCGAACCGCATCGCCGCCGGGCTCGGCGCCCGCGGCCTGATCAATCTCCAGCTTGCCCTCCACGATGGGAAGCTCTTCGTGCTCGAGGCCAACCCGCGGGCGTCGCGGACGGTGCCGTTCGTCGCCAAGGCGACCGGCGTCCCCCTGGTCGAGCACGCGGTGCGGCTGCTGCTCGGCGAGCCCGTGTCGGCGCTCGGCCTGCCCGAGCGCGCGAAGCCGTCGCGCGCGTGGGCGAAGGAGGCGGTGTTCCCCGTCGACCGGTTCCCCGGGGCTGCGACGCGCGGTCCGGAGATGCGCTCGACCGGTGAGGTCATGGCCGGAGCGGCCACCGCGTCGGCGGCGTATGCCCGCGCTGTCCGTGCGGCCGGCCGGTCGAAGCGCGGCGGCAAGATCGGCCCGTCTCTGCAGGCCACGGCTCTGCAGGCGGCAGCGCTACGCTAGCCCTCAGTGGAGGAGTTTCGCGACGTCATCGAGGCGACGGCGGCGGGCGAGAGGGTAGTGCTCGCGACCGTGATCGACACGATCCGGTCGGCACCCCGGCAGCCCGGCGCGAAGATGGTCGTCCGCGAGGACGGGACCTTTGCGGGCTCCGTCTCGGGCGGCTGCGTCGAGGCCGACGTCGTCGAACAGGCGAAGCAGGTCCTCGGCGGCGGCGAGGCCCGGCGCGTCCACTACGGCGTCACCGACGGCGAGGCCTGGGAGGTGGGGCTCTCGTGTGGCGGCGAGATCGACGTCTGGATCGAGGAGGCCGATCCCGTGGTGTGGCGCGAGGTGCAGTCGCTGCTCGCCGAGGACGGCTACGGGATGCTCTACACCGACACGAGCACGGGCGAGAAGCGGCTCGAGCGGGGCGTGCTCGAGAGCACCGCTCTGCGCGACGACGGCGTCTTCGCCGAGGCGATCGAGGGCCCCCTGCGCGTCGTCGTCTTCGGCGCGGCGGCGGCCGCCGAACCGCTCTGCGCCTTCGGGAGAGAGCTCGGCTGGCGGACGACCGTCGTCGATGCCCGCCCGGCGCTGGCGACGCCCGAGCGCGTCCCGAGCGCCGACGAGATCGTGAACGCCTGGCCCGACGAGGTCTCTGATCGCATCGACGACCGCACCGTGGTCGTCACGCTCTCGCACGAGGAGCGGCTCGACATCCCGGCGATCGCCGAGGGGCTTCGCCGCAACGCCCGTTACATCGGCGCGATCGGCGCCAGGCGCACCCAGGAGCGGCGTCGTACCGCACTGCTCGAGCAGGGCTTCTCCGCCGCCGAGCTCGACCGCATCCACGGCCCTGCCGGCCTCGACCTCGGCGGCCGCGATCCCGCTCAGGTCGCGCTCGCGATCGCGGCCGAGATCGTCGCGGTCACCTCGGGCGGCCGCGCCCGGGGCAAGGCGCCCGCCGCGGCTGCTTCTTAGAGACTTAGAGAGTCAGGCGTTCGAGCCGAAGGAACCGGTCCCGGATCCGCCTGGCGCGCCGGGACCCCCACCGGGCCCCCCGAGCCCACCCCCGAAGCCTCCGCCACCGAAGCGGCCCTGGGGCCGCACGCCGTTCACCATGTCCTTCATCCGCGCCGCGAGCCGCGAGGCGAGCTGAGTTGCCTGCGCTTGGGTGAGCGTGCCCTGCGACACCGCCGTTGCGAGCGCCTGCTTCACCTGCACGGTCATCGCGGCGACCAGGCCGTCGACGCTCTTTCCCTGCGACTTCGCGATCTGCGCGAGCGTCTGCCCGCTCTGGAGATCGGACTGGAGCTGGGAGGCCGAGAGGCCGAGATACGACGGCCGCGGCGGTCGTGCCGCCCCCGAAGAGCCCGCGGAAGCCGAAGCCCCGCCCGCCGCCGTCGCCGGGCCCGAGCCCGCCGCCGAAGCCGCGGCCGCCGAGGCGGCCGCCGCCGAGACCGTAGCTCCCGACGCCGCCGCCGAACGGGGAGGTGACGACGGGCGCCGTCGCCGTCTGCGACGTCGAGGTCAGCTTGACCGCTGCGAAGGCCGCGCCGCCCGCCGCGAGGAGCGCGACGACGACCGTGCCGACGATCACCCTGGCGCGCGAGCTCATGACGGCCTCGTGGTCAGGGTGACGGTCGTCGTGACCGTGTTGCCCGCCCGCACGTAGGTGACCTTCATCGCGTCGCCCGGCTTCTTGCCGCCGATCACCGAGGAGACGTCGTCGGTGCTCGCAGACCGTCTTGCCGTCGAGCTTCACGACCACGTCGCCCGCCTTCAGACCGGCTTTCGCCGCGGGTGTGCCGGGCAGGACCTGTGCGAGCTCGACGCCGGGCGGCGAGCTCGAGTTTCGCACCTGCACGCCGAAGTACGCATGAGCGACGGTCTTCCCGGCGACGATCTGCGAGACGACCGAGCGAACCGTGTTCGACGGGATCGCAAAGCCGACGCCCTCGCTTCCGCCCGACTGGCTCTGGATCTGCGCGTTCACGCCGATCACCTGGCCCGCGGCGTTCAGGAGGGGCCCGCCCGAGTTGCCGTGGTTGATCGGCGCGTCGGTCTGGATCGCGCTGCCGATCGTGAAGTTGTTCGGGGCCTCGATCGAGCGGCCGAGTGCGCTCACGATCCCGCTCGTCACCGTCTCGGAGAGCCCGAACGGGCTGCCGATCGCGACGACCGGGCTCCCGACCTGCACCGCGTCGGAGTTCCCGACCGCGAGCGGCGTCAGCAGCGACGCGGGTGCCGAGATGCGCACGACCGCGAGATCGGTCGAGCTGTCGCTTCCGACGAGGTGGCCCGCGAAGCTCTTGCCGTTCCAGAGCGTGACCGTGATCGAGGTACGCGCCGCTGACGACGTGGTCGTTCGTGACGATGTCGCCCTTCGTGTCGTACACCCAGCCGGAGCCCTCCGCGGTCGCGGCCGGCGTGGCGCCGGAGCCGAGGGACGAGCCGCCGGTCTCGGTGACGGTGATGTCCACGACGCCCTCGTGCGTGCGCTCGTAGACGGTCGGCACCGAGATCGCGCTCGAGGTCGCCGAGGCGTTCTCGATCGCGCCGGTCGAACCGACGTCGCGGACGACGGTGGTGGTGTTCGACGGTGCCACCGCCGAGTACACACCGGCGCCTGCCCCGGCGCCGAGAGCGAGGATCGCGAGAGCGCCGGCACCGGCCAGCGTGAGGTTCCGCTTGGAAGAGGTCATCGTCGAGGTCCTTTCGGTTCGGTCGATGCCATCTTCCCGCTCGGTCTCTGAGTCCCGGCTGAAAGCACCGTAAGAAGTCCTGTCAAGACGACGGCGGCGGCGACGAGCGCGCCGTCGCGCATGGCGAGGCGGCGCGGGGCGCGCGCCGCGAGGTCGGCGTCATGGGTGGCGACGATGACGGTCGCGCCGTGCCCGGCGGCGAGGCCTGCGAGCAGGTCGATCACCTCGGCGCCGGTCTTCGAGTCGAGGTTTCCGGTCGGCTCGTCTGCCAGGATCACGCGCGGCTCGACCACGAGCGCGCGGGCGATCGCGACGCGCTGCTGCTCACCGCCGGAGAGCTGGCTCGGCAGGTGCTCTGCCCGGTCGGCGAGCCCGACCTCGCCGAGCAGTGCCGTCGACCGGTCGCGCAGCTCGCTTCCGCCGGCCCCCGTCGGGGCCAGCGCGAGCTCGACGTTCTGGAGCGCGGTCAGCGTCGGGATCAGGTTGAACTGCTGGAAGACGAAGCCGAAGGCGCGCAGCCGGAGCTCGGCGAGCTGGCCGTCGGGGAGCTTCCCGAGGTCGCGGCCCTCGAACAGCACCTCGCCGCCGGTCGCGCGGTCGAGCGCGCCGAGCAGCTGGAGCAGCGTGGTCTTGCCCGAGCCGCTCGGCCCTTCGAGGGCGACGAACTCGCCGGCGTCGATCGTGATGCTCACGCCGTTCACCGCCCGGACGTGCAGCGGCCCCTTGCTGAACTCCCGGCGGACATCGCGCGTCTCGTACAGCGGCTCGCTCATTCGACCGCCCGCAGTGCGTCGGCCGGCCGCAGCCGCGCGGCCCGGAAGGCGCCGGCAGCGCCGGCGAGGAGCCCACCGATCAGCGCCAGCAGGAAGCCGGCGACGAGGATCTCGATCGAGAGCGGCGCGTCGAGCTTCACGTTGTCGCTCGCCGTGCGTGCGAGGGCGCCGAAGCCGAACGCGCCGCCGACGGAGGTGTGGGCCGAGAGCGTGACGCCGAACGCCCCCACCGCGAGCGCGCCGAGGATCCCGAGGGCGATCCCGAGCAACCCGCCGAGAGCGCCCTGGGTGAGGGACTCGCCGACCACCTGCCGCACCACGAGGCTCTGCTTCCAGCCGAGCGCCTTGAGGGTTCCCGAGCTCGCGCACCCGCTTCCCGACCGAGGCGAGGGTGAGCAGGATCGCGAGCAGGAACGCGGCTACCGCGGCAAGGATCTCGAGAGCGACGCCG
Organism: uncultured Actinomycetota bacterium; assembly: GCA_963738895.1. GTDB lineage: Bacteria > Actinomycetota > Thermoleophilia > Gaiellales > Gaiellaceae > PALSA-600. The sequence goes on along the minus strand of CAVTYN010000004.1, from coordinate 152,597 downwards.
AGCCGGTGCGAGAGGTTCGAGGCGTTCACGAGCGAGCCGCTGATCTGGTCGGCGACATCCTTCGCGCTCGCGACCTGCGCGTTCGGGAAGAGGTGCTGGATCTCCTTCTGGACGGTGCCGACCGAGGTGCCGGTCGCGGCCCGGACGAGGATCACGTTCGTGAGCGCCTTCTGGCTCGCGAGCGTCTGCAGCTGCGAGAGCGGGATGTAGACGTCGGCCGTCTGCCCGCCGAGCGGCGGCTTGACGAGGCCGACGACTGTGAAGTCCGTCTTGTTGAGATCGAGCTTGGAGCCGACCTTCAGGCCTTGCCGGCTCGCGTAGGAGTCGGCGACGAGAGCCTCGCCGGCGCCGGACCCGGAGAAGAAACGGCCGGTCGAGAGGAGAGCCGGGGTCACGAGCCCGATCCCCGGCTGCGACGGATCGACGCCGGCGATCGTGTAGCTCGAGCTCTTGATGTTCGTCTGCGGTGGGTTGACGATCTGCTGGATCGTCTGCTGCGGGGTCGTGATCGTCCGCCGGAAGTTCCGGAACTGGGCCGGCAGGCACTTCGCGAACGCACCGCGGTTGAAGCCGCCGAACCCGCCGCCGCCGCCCTGGCCACCCCCGCCCCCGCCGAGCCGGGAGCCGGCTCCGCCCGCCGCGCCGCCGCCGGCTGCGCCGGCGCCGCCCGCCGCGCCGCCGGCGCCGCTGTTTGCCGGCACGAGCTTCTGGATGCAGGCGCGGATCTTGTCCTGCTCCGCCTGGGTCGGCTGGAAGCGAACGCGGCCCGAGACAGTCAGCCGCTGTCCGCCGGCCTTCAGCTTCGCGATGATCTTCGGGACGGTGCCCTCCTGGTGCACCCCCGAGAGGACGAGGCCGCTCGAGACAGCCGAGACGCCGGCGAGCTTGGCGAGCTGGCCCGCCTGGCTCTGCGGGAAGGTCAGCTGGGTTCCGGGAAGGAAGAAGTCCTGGACGAAGTGCGATCCCGGCTTCCCGAGCTTCGACAGGTCGGTGATCGCCGACGCGTTCGCCTGGATCAGCTCGCGGTCGCCGCCGCCGAACCCGCCCCCGCCGAACCCGCCGCCGCCTCCCTGCACGCCGCCCCCCTGGGGGCCGCCCGCCCCGCCGCCGCCGAACGCGCCCCCCGTGGTGTCCTGCGCCTGCGGCGAGAGCGTGATCGTCAGGTCCGTGCCGATGCTCGAGAGAGGGTCGAGCGCGGTCTTCTGGGCATGGTCGAGGCCACGGGTCAGCGACGAGATCACGATCACGAGCGCGACGCCGATCGAGAGGCCGGCGACCGTGAGGATCGTCCGCCCCTTTCTCCGAACGAGCTCACTCCGAAGGTACGAGAGGTAAAACACCGGCGTCGCTAGGAAAACAGACCGCGGCTAAGAGGCGGCTGAGAAGTTGACGGGGATGGCGACCATGACACCGTGAACCCGCGCCCGTCGGTGGTGGGCTCCGCCGAGGTCGCGCCGGCCGTGGAGCTCGCCGCCGACGAGAAGCGGTCCGGGCCGGGGAAATAGCCTCTCTGCGCCGACGGGATCAGCGAGATCGCCGTCGTCGTCCAGCCGGGGTTCGCGGTCAACGTGCCTCCGATCGAGTTCCCGAGCGCGGCGATCTTCGAGAACTGCACCGAGCCGAAGTTCGACAGCGAGAGCTGCCGGCAGCGGTACTCGTTGCACCCCGCCGGCGCCTCTGCCACCCACTCGGCCGAGGAGAGGTCGGCGTTCGCGAAGGGAAGGGTGGTCGTGTAGGTCTTCTTCGTCGTCCGGTCCTTGACCTGCAGTGTCACGCTCGACCCGTCGTCGACGATGTTGACGGAGGTCGTGATCAGGTCGCCGGGGTGGACCGTGAACTTCGGGATCGTGACCGATGCGTTCGGCACGAGCTCGTACCAGGCGTAGTAGCTCGGCTCGCCCGTCTGCGAGTCGCAGTCGGCAGACGTCCCGATCTGCTCGAGCGTCTGCGAGGTCGTCGAGTAGCCGCCGAGGCCGACCCAGAACGCGGAGGCCGCCCCGGCGTCGTCGGGCCGCAGGTGACCGTCGGCTGCTTCCAGCTCCCGGTGACGCTCGTGTACGAGGTGTCGGCGCCCGTGACGACGTATCCCGCCCAGTTCGCGCTCACGTCCGCGGCGATGGCTCTGCTTGCTCCGAGCGCAGTCCCGGCGACTGCGGCGAGACGAGTGCGGCGACGAGCCCGCCGATGGCGATGCGTGCAGCTCATGACCGCGCCATTGCACCTGCTCGCGCCTAAGACCGGCGTAAGAAACCACTGAGAGCGTCAGCCGACGTCGCCGTTTCGGCCGTCGAGGCGCAGCCGGAAGAGAGCGCCGTCGCCGCCGGGCGCCTCCTCGACCGCGACAGAGCCGTGATGGGCCTCGGCGACCTGCTGCACGATCGCGAGACCGAGCCCCGATCCCGGCATCGATCGTGCGGAGGTCGCCCGGTAGAACCGCTCGAACACGTGGGGGATGTCCTCGGCGGCGATGCCCGGCCCGTGGTCCCGCACCGTCAGCTCGCCGTCGGCCAGCCTCACCTCCACCGGCGAGCCGGCGGGGCTCCACTTGGCAGCGTTGTCGAGGAGGTTCGCGATCGCGCGCTCGAGACTCGCCGGCTGCCCGACCATCGCCCAGGGAGCCAGCTCGGCCTCGATCGGAACCTCCGGGTGGTTGCGGGACGCGCGCTTGATCGCCGCCTCGGCAACGAGATCGAGGCGGACATCCTCGAGGGGCTCGGCCTGCTCCTCGCCTCGCGCGAGCTCGGTCAGCTCGCCGATCAGCTCGGTCATCTCGCCGAGCTGGGCGATCACGTCGCGCATCAGCTGTGCGCGATCCTCGGGCGGCAGGCGCTCGCTCTGGGCGAGCACCTCGACGTTCGTCCGCAGGCTGGTCAGCGGGGTGCGCAGCTCGTGGGAAGCGTCCTGGACGAGCTGGCGCTGCCGCTGCTGGGCCTCGTCGAGCGAGCCGAGCATGGCGTTGAACGTATGAGCGAGGGTCGCGAGCTCGTCGGTGCCGTCGATCTCGATCCGCTCGGAGAGGTCGCGAGTCGCGCGGACTCGCTCGGCGGTCTCGCTGAGCTCGCGGAGCGGCCGCAGGGTCGCGCGGGCGACCAGGAAGCCGGCGAGTGCCGCCATCCCGACGCCGATCGCGGCGACCAGGAGCAGCCAGAGGCGGATGCGCGAGAGCTCGTTGTCGACGTCGGTGAGCTTGGCCGCGACCTGAAGCGCGAGGCCCGGCTCGCCCGACGCCGGCGGAGTGAGCTGGGTCGTGAAGATCCGGAGGTGGGTACCTGCCTGCCGCGCGTCGCGGAAGCCGCCGCCCGACTTCCCGGCCGCGACGAGCCGCGCTCCGGAGACGCCCGGAAGGAGCGGGTTCAGGCGGCTGAACTCCTGGGGCCGGTACGAGTTCCCGTTGCTGTCGACGAACTGGAACTGGCCGCCGAACGGATCGGCCGAGATGTAGATCGCGTACTCGCGGGGCGCAACGCGGACCTGGAGCCCCCGCCCCGGGAAGCCGTGGGATCTGCACCGCCTGGTTGCGCAGGCTCGTGTCGATCTCGTTGCGCAGCTCGCTGCGCACGAGGAAGTACACGGTGATCGACGAGGCGACGATCGCGACCGCCACCGCGGCGGCCGATCCGAGCGCGAGACGCGCGCGAAAGCTCACGGCTCGCGCAGCGCGTACCCCACACCACGGACCGTATGGATGAGCCGCGGCTTTCCGCCTGCCTCCGTCTTCTTGCGCAGGTAGCTGATGTACACGTCGAGGGAGTTCGAGCCGTAGCCGAAGTCGTAGCCCCACACGCGATCGAAGATCACAGACCGGGTCAGCACCTGCCGCGGGTTGCGCAGGAAGAGCTCGAGCAGCGCGAACTCGGTACGGGTCAGCGCGACCTCGTCCCCGGCGCGGGTCACCTCGCGGGTGCCAGTGTTGAGCTCGAGGTCGGCGAAGCCGAGCGTCGTCGGCTCGTCGTCGGAGCCGAGCCGACGCAGGAGGGCCCGCACACGCGCGACGAGCTCCTCGAGCGCGAAGGGCTTGACCAGGTAGTCGTCGGCACCTGCCTCGAGCCCGGCAACGCGGTCGGAGACCTGGTCGCGCGCGGTCAGCATCAGGATCGGGAGCTTGTTCTCGTCCGCGCGGAGCCGGCGGGTCAGCTCGAGCCCGTCGAGCCTCGGCATCAGGATGTCGACGATGGCGAGGTCGTGCGCGTTCGGGTGGGAACGCAGCTTGAGGAGCGCCTCCTCGCCGTCGGCGGCGAGGTCGACGTCGTAGCCCTGCATGGTCAGGGCGCGCCGGAGCGCGTCGCGTACTGCCTGGTCGTCGTCGACAACGAGGATCGCCATTCCGCTAATGGTGGACATTCGCGGCGGCCAGCGGAAGTCTTGCTCGACGACGCCGCTCCACGCGGCGGTGGTCATCGCGAGCTCGTGCTCGCAGCCCGGGCCACGATCAAGCGAACACGATCAAGTGAAAAGGTGCGGGCGAGCCGTATGGAGTCGGCTCGCCCGCGGGCGGGTGAGGAGAGTGCGCGGCGCCCGATATGGGGGGCGCCGCTCCGCAAGCAAGCCGCGCGTCGGAGGGTGCGGTTCGGCTTGCATCACGATGAGGTGATCCTCTCTCCGCATCCTTAGAGCGGGCTAAGACGGGCGTAAGAACTTGCTGAAACATTGCGATGTCGCCATCCGGAATCGCTCACGGGGAGTCAGATCGCGGACCTCGCGACGTTCCCCTACAAGAGCGCTCACGCCGGCGCCTGGCCACTTCCCGGTCGGAAAGAAATAAGCATCCGTGCGGCAAACTACGCGCGGTTTGCCACATCCCGCCCGGCTCGCCGCGTAGACTGTGCCGGATGGCACGAAAGATGAACGAGGTCCACGATGCGTTCACCTGCGCGGTGGCTGCGACCTCGGATCTGATCGGCTCGAAGTGGACGGCGCTCATCGTCCACGACCTCTCGGAAGGCCCGCGCCGGTTCACCCAGCTCGAGCACTCGTGCCCCGGCATCAGCCCGCGGACCCTGTCGGAGCGCCTCCACATGCTCGAGGCGCAGGAGATCGTCGTGCGCCACAGCTACCCGGAGTCGCCGCCCCGGGTCGAGTACCACTTGACCCAGAAGGGCGTCGCGATGCTGCCGATCATCGACGCGATGCGCGGCTTCGGGCACGACTGGCTGATCGACGAGCACGACCACGAGCACGTCGAGCGGGCACCGCGCGCAGTCGCGTGACCGACCACACGCCAAACCCCTAGCCGTTTGACAGAGCAAGCGCGCTTGGGCAGACTGGTTCGACCATGCGCGGTCACACACATCCCAATTTTTCGTCCGCAGAAGCTCGCCCGGCTGCGACGGGGATGTTCGTGGTGACCCTCTCGATTCTCCCCCGTTAGGGGGAGGATGTGACTTACGCGGCCGCAGACGCCGCAGACGCCCACTCCGAGACGGGAGAGGTGCGCCGATCCCCTGTGGGAAGGCACTGTAGGAGCAACGGAAAGTCCGACGAATCAGCGTGAACACATCCAGAGAGGACGAAAGATGACGAGAATGCTCGGGTCCGACGCGATCCTGCGCTCGCTCGAGGCGGAGGGCGTCGACGTCATGTTCGGGATCCCCGGCGGGGCGATCCTTCCCACCTACGACGCGATCGCCCGGGGAACCTCCGTGCGCCACGTGCTCGCCCGCCACGAGCAGGGCGCCGGGCACATGGCCGAGGGCTACGCGCGCGCCTCCGGAAGGGTGGGCGTCGCCATGGCGACCTCCGGCCCCGGCGCGACGAACCTCGTCACCGCGATCGCCGACGCCTGGATGGACTCCACGCCGCTCGTATGCATCACGGGGCAGGTGAAGTCATCGCTGATCGGCACCGACGCGTTCCAGGAGACCGACGCCACGGGGATCACCATGCCAATCGTCAAGCATTCGTGGCTCGTCCTGGACGCCCGCGAGCTCCCGCAGGCGATCAAGAACGCCTTCCACGTCGCCCGGACCGGACGGCCGGGCCCCGTCCTCGTCGACATCGCGAAGGACGCGCAGGAGGCCGAGCTCGACTTCTCCTATCCGACGGAGCCGGACCTGCCCGGCTGGCGCCCGCCGACGAAGGTGCACGAGCGGCAGGTGCGCGAGGCCGCGGCGGCGATCGCCGAGGCCCGCCAGCCGATCGTGTACGCGGGCGGAGGCGTCATCAACGCCGGCGCCTCGGCCGAGCTTCTCGCCCTCGTCGAGGCGGCACGGCTCCCCTCGGTCGTCACGCTGATGGGGAAGGGCTGCCTGCCGGACTCGCACCCGCTCAACTACGGCGCTCCCGGGATGCACGGGTCGAAGTACGCGAACTGGGCGCTCAACAAGTCCGACCTGATCATCGCCGTCGGGGTCCGCTTCGACGACCGCGTCACCGGCAAGGTCTCCGCGTTCGCGCCGGGCGCCAAGGTGATCCACTTCGATATCGACGCCGCGGAGGTCGGGAAGATCCGCGAGGCCGACATCCCGGTCGTCGGGCCGCTCAAGCTCGCGCTTGCCCAGCTGACGCGCGACGTCAAGGCGATCGAGGCCGAGAAGCGCGTCGACCGAACCGCCTGGCATGCCCAGCTCGAGGAGTGGCGCTCGCTCTACCCGTACAAGTACCGGAAGGCCGAGGGAGTGCTGAAGCCGCAGACCGTGATCGAGCGGCTTCGCGACCTCTCGGGCGAGCGCGACGGCGATTTCATCTGGACGACCGGCGTCGGCCAGCACCAGATGTGGGCGATGCAGTACCTCCAGGTCGAGAAGCCCCGCACCTTCATCACCTCGGGCGGCCTCGGGACGATGGGCTACGGGCTGCCGGCCGCGGTCGGCGCCAAGGCGGCGCGGCCCGACGCGACGGTCGTCTGCGTCGACGGCGACGGCTGTTTCCAGATGACCTGCCAGGAGCTCGCGACCGCAGCGCTCGAGCGGCTGCCGATCGTGGTCGTGATCGTCAATAACGGCTGGCTCGGGATGGTGCGCCAGTGGCAGGAGCTCTTCTACGCCGAGCGGTACGCCGAGACCCACCTGACCAAGCAGGTCCCGGACTACGCGCAGCTCGCCGAGGCGCTCGGTGCGGCCGGGTTCATGGTCGACAACGAGGACGATCTCGACTCGACTCTCGAGGCGGCCCTCGACTGCGGGCGCACCGCGGTCGTCGACGCGCGGGTCGACCCCGACGAGAACTGCTACCCGATGGTGCCCGCGGGGGCGGCGAGCGTTGACACGATCGAGCTCCCCGACGAGGGCGCCGGCGAGCCCGAGCGAGTCTTCTGATGACCCACCGTCGTTCGCCTTCGGCTCTCTCCCGTGGGGGAAACCATGTTTCCCCCACGCTAGCCCCCTTCTTCTTGACCTCTGTGGGGGAACCTCCCGGTTCCCCCACGCCCCTTCCACTGGTGGCTCATGGGCAGAAAGGCCGCCCATGAGCCACCACACCGTCTCGGTCGAGCTCGAGAACAAGCCCGGTGCGCTCGCTCGCGTGTCGCAGATGTTCGCGCGGCGCGGCTACAACATCCAGAGCCTCGCGGTGGGGCCGACCGAGCGCCCCGACATCTCGCGGCTGACGCTGCGCGTCGACTGCTCCGAGCACTCGCTCGAGCAGATCGAGAAGCAGATGCACAAGCTCGTCAACGTGCTGCGAGTCGTCGAGCTGCGGCCCGGGGAGTCGGTCGAGCGCGAGCTCGCCCTCATCACCGTCGGCGCGCCGCCCGACAAGCGCGCGGAGCTGATCGCGCTCGGCGAGGTCTTCGGGGCCCGCGTGGCCGACATCGGCCGCGACGCGCTCACGTTCGAGATCGTCGGCCGGCCCGAGGAGCTCGACGCCTTCGAGGAGCTCGTACGCCCGCACGGCGTCAAGGAGCTCGCCCGTACCGGGCGGATCGGCCTGCGCCGGCCCGGCCCGCGCCCATCGCGGACGACACCCGCGGCCGTCTCGTAAGCGAAAGGAAACCCATGGAAGAAGTAATCAAGACTCAGGACACGAGCCTCCTGACGGGGAAGGTCGCGATTCTCGGCTACGGCAGCCAGGGGCATGCGCATGCGCTGAACCTGGCCGACTCGGGCATCGAGGTCGAGGTCGGGCTGCGGCCGGGCAGCTCGTCGCGCGAGGCGGCCTACGACGCAGGCCTTCCCGTGAAGGACGTGGCCGAGGCGGTGAAGGGGGCGCAGGTCGTCTCGATGCTCGTCCCTGACGGGCCGCAGGCGGCGATCTTCGCGGACGAGGTGGCGCCGAACCTCTCGCCGGGCGCGGCTGTCCTCTTCGCCCACGGCTTCTCGGTCCACTACGACCGGATCGTCCCTCCGGCGGACCACGACGTGATCATGGTCGCGCCGAAGGGCCCGGGCCACATCGTGCGGCGGATGTACGAGGAGGGCTACGGGACGCCGGCGCTGATCGCCGTCGCGAACGACGCGAGCGGGCAGGCGCGCGAGCTCGCGCTGGCGTACGCGGCCGCGATCGGCGCGGGCCGCGCCGGGATCATCGAGACGACGTTCCAGAACGAGACGGAGACCGACCTGTTCGGCGAGCAGAGCGTCCTCTGCGGAGGGCTCACCCAGCTCATCCAGGCCGGGTTCGAGACGCTCGTCGAGGCCGGCTACCCGGCGGAGCTCGCCTACTACGAGTGCGTCCACGAGGTGAAGCTGATCGTCGACCTCATCTTCGAGGGCGGGATCGAGCGCATGCACTACTCGATCTCCGACACGGCGGAGTTCGGCTCCGTCGCCGTCGGCCCCCGGGTCGTCGACGCGCACGTGAAGGAGAACATGAAGGCCGTGCTGACGGCGATCCAGGACGGCTCGTTCGCCCGGGAGTGGATCGCGGAGATGGACAAGGGCAGCCCGAGCCTGATCGAGGCTCGGAAGCAGCTGGCCGCGACCGAGGTCGAGCAGGTCGGCGAGCGGCTCCGAGCTCTCGCGGCGCGGCCGGCGGAGGCGCATGGCGTCGGTTGACGTTCCCGTCGCCCTGCTCGGGTACGGCACCGTCGGCTCGGCGGTGAACCGGCTGCTGAACGAGCAGGCGGGCGACATCGAGCGCGCGACCGGCCACCGACTTCGCGTCGTCAAGGCGCTCGTCCGGGATCTCGAGCGCGAGCGCGGGTTCGCCCCCGATGGGGGCGTGCTGACGACCGAGGTACGCGAGATCACCGAGGACCCGGGCATCACGATCGTCGCCGAGGTGATGGGTGGAGTCGAGCCCGCCGGCGAGTTCGTGCTCGAGCTGCTGCGTCGCGGCAAGCACGTGGTCACCGCGAACAAGCAGCTCGTCGCGCGGCGCGGCGCGGAGCTCTTCGACGCCGCGTCCTCCTCGGGGGTGCAGCTGCGGTTCGAGGCGAGCGTCTGCGCCGCGATCCCGGTGATCAAGGTCCTGCGCGAGTCGCTCGTCGTCACGAACGTCCACCGCGTCCTCGGGATCGTGAACGGCACCACGAACTTCATGCTCACCGAGATGGAGGGCGGTGCGACCTACGAGGAGGCGCTGCGCGAGGCGCAGGCGCGCGGGTTCGCCGAGGCCGACCCGACCGACGATGTCTCGGGCGCCGACGCCGCCGCGAAGATGGCGATCCTCGCGACGGTCGCGTTCAACTCCCGGTATTCGCTGGCAGACGTCGAGGTGGTCGGGATCGACCGGATCACCCCGCTCGACGTCGCCGCGGCACGCGAGCTCGACATGGTCATCCGGCTCGTCGGCATGGCTCGCCTGCTCGACGGCAAGGTCGACGTCCGGGTGGGCCCGGCGCTCGTCGACCGCCACCACCCGCTCGCCGCCGTCGAGGGCGCGTTCAACGCGGTCATGCTCCAGGGCGACGCGATCCGCGAGATCACGCTCGAGGGGCCGGGCGCCGGTGGGATCGAGACGGCGTCGGCCGTGATCGCGGACATGGCGAGCGTGATCGGGACGATGGGCACCGGCTTCCTGCAGAACGACCCGGTCTGGCGGAACCTGCCCCGGCTCGCGACCGGCGAGAACCGCTCTCCCTTCTACTTCAACCTCTCGGTCGTCGACCGACCGGGCGTCCTCGCCCGGGTGGCCGAGGCGCTGGCGGAGCGCGAGGTGTCGGTCGCGCGGCTGCGTGCAGCACCAGAACGGCGCCGGCGCCGCGCTCCACGTCGTGACCCACGACACGTCGCAGGGGCGGCTCGAGGAGGCGCTCGCCGCGATCGCGGCGATGGACGAGGTGCAGCATGCGCCTCTTCCCTTCCCGGTCGTCTCGGAGCGCGGAGTGACGGGGCTCGGATGGGCCTGATCGACAGGTACCGCGACCGCCTTCCGGTGACGGCTGCGACCCCGGTCGTGACGCTCGGAGAAGGATCGACTCCGTTGATCCCCTCGCGGCAGATCGGCCCGCGGCTCGGCGTCGACCTGCACTTCAAGTACGAGGGGATGAACCCGACGGGCAGCTTCAAGGACCGCGGGATGACGGTCGCGGTCTCGAAGGCCCTCGAGGCGGGCGCCGACGGGATCGTCTGCGCCTCGACCGGGAACACGGCTGCCTCGGCGGCGGCCTACGGCGCGCGCGCCGGGCTGACCACCGTGGTGCTGTGCCCGGCGGGCGCGATCGCGATCGCGAAGCTCGCACAGTCGCGGGCGGTCGGCGCGCGGGTGCTCGAGGTGCGCGGGAGCTTCGACGAGGCGCTCACGAGCTGCCTCGAGCTGGTGGAGCGAGGCACCCACGTGCTGGTCAACTCGCTGAACCCGGACCGGATCGAGGGTCAGAAGACGGCCGCGTTCGAGATCGACGAGGCGCTCGGCCGCACGCCCGACGTGCTCGCGCTCCCCTACGGCGGCGGCGGCAACACGGTTGCCTACGCGAAGGGCTTCGCCGAGGACGGCGCGAAACCGCGTCTGATCTCGGCGTTCTCCGCGCAGCGTGCGACCACGCTGGCCTCGGCGATTCGGATCGCCGAGCCCGCCCACCTCGCGGAGGTCGATGCGCTCGCCGCCGACGGCAGTGTCGAGCCGGTCGCGGTCACCGACGAGGACATCACGCGAATGTGGCTCGACCTCGCCAGCCTGGAGGGCATCTTCTGCGAGCCGTCGTCGGCGGCCGGCCTCGCCGCGCTGTCGTCGATCGAGCTCGAGCCGGGAAGCACCGTCGTGTGCGTGCTCACCGGCCACGGCCTCAAGGACACCGCGGCGGTCGACATCCTCACCGAGCCGGCGATCCTCGTCGAGCCGACCGTCGAGTCGATCCTCGCGGAGGTGTCCAGGTGACTCGGGTGTCGGACACGGCAGGTGCCGGACCGACGCGGTGGGGGCCCTCGCTCGTGTCCGACACCGCCTTGGCCGCTGTCGGAGAGCCGCTAGGGCGGTGTCCGACACCGTTCCCGGGACGATGCGTGGCGTCAGGGTCGCTTGCGGTGTCGGACACCCTCGTCAGGAGCGACGGCAGGTGAGGGTCGAGAGCTTCACAGTCCGTGCGCCCGCGACGAGCGCCAACCTCGGGCCCGGGTTCGACTGCGCCGGGGCGGCGCTCGACCTCTGGAACGACCTGCACGTCGAGCCGGCCGACTTCGGCACCCCGTTCGTGACGCTGGAGGGTGAGGGGGCCGACGAGCTGCCGGCCGACGAGAGCCATCTGGCGCTCCAGGCCTTCGCGCGCATCCTGCCGGTCGGGCGCTTCAGCTTCCGCTTCGTCAACCGCATCCCGCTCGAGCGGGGCCTGGGCTCGTCGGCCGCCACTGTCGCGGCCGGCGTCGTCGCCGGCCTCGTCGCGGCGGGCCGAGACGCGAGCCCCGAGGAGGTGCTCGACCTCTGCCTGCCCTTCGAGGGGCATGCCGACAACCTCGTCCCGGCGCTCGAGGGCGGCGTCTGCCTCACCTGGAAAGACGGTGCCTCCAGGCGCACGCAGCGGATCGCCTCGTCGCTACCGCTCGAGGCCATCGTCGTCGTTCCCGAAGCGCGCGTCAGCACCAGGGTCTCGCGCGGGCGCCTGCCCGAGACGGTGACGCACGGCGAGGCTGCGGCCGCCGCCGCTCAGGCTGCTCTGCTCGGCGCCGCTGTCGCCGGCGGCGACGCAGGACTGCTCGCGGCCGCCTTCCACGATCGCCTCCACGAGCCGTACCGTCTCGCCGACGCGCCGCTCCTCGCCCAGCTCCGCGAGCGCCCGGTCGACGGGATCGGCCGGGGTGACGCTGTCGGGCTCCGGCCCCTCGGTCGTCGTCTGGGCCGAGCCGCACCGCGCCGACGGCGTCGTGCGCGAGCTCCGCAAGCGGCTGCTGCGCGCCCAGGTCCTGCCGCTCGCGATCGCCGACCGCGGCACCCATCCCGTCCACGAGTCGATCGGAGCCATGAGATGAGACGTAGGCTTGACGGAGTCTCCAGTGTAACTTCGGTTTGCCGGTGCACCCCATTCCGGATGGAGGCGCCGGCGTCGCCGGCGCCGGAGCGGGACGGTGTCGGGTGAGCGTGTACGACCAGCCCACCGACCCCGGGAAGCGCCACAGCGCCGCTCTGACCGACGGCTGGGAGCGCGCACCCGCCCGCGCGATGCTGAAGGCCGTCGGCTTCACCGACGAGGACCTGGCCAAGCCGCTCGTCGGCGTCGCGACGACCTGGATCGAGACGATGCCGTGCAACTTCAACCAGCGAGTCCTGGCGAAGCACGTGAAGGACGGCATCCGCGCGGCCGGCGGCACCCCGATCGAGTTCAACACGATCTCGGTCTCCGACGGCGTCTCGATGGGCACCTCCGGGATGCGCGCCTCGCTGATCTCGCGCGAGGTGATCGCCGACTCGATCGAGCTCGTCACCGAGGGCCACCTCTTCGACGGCCTCGTCTGCCTCGTCGGCTGCGACAAGACGATCCCCGCCGCCGTGATGGCGCTCGCGCGACTGGACGTGCCGGGCCTCGTCTTCTACAACGGCACGATCGCCCCCGGGCGCTACGAAGGCCGCGACGTGACGATCCAGGACGTGTTCGAGGCCGTCGGAGCCCGGGCGGCCGGCCGGATGACCGACGAGGAGGTTCATGCCCTCGAATCGGTCGCCTGCCCCGGCGCCGGCGCCTGCGGCGGGCAGTTCACCGCCAACACGATGGCGCTCGTCATCGACTTCCTCGGGATCAGCCCCCGCGGGCTTTCCGGCATCCCGGCGACGCACCCGTCGAAGGCCGAGGCAGCCCGTGAGGCGGGCGAGCTCGTGATGACCCTCGTCCGCGACGACATCCGCCCGCGGCAGATCATCACGCGCGACGCGATCGAGAACGCGATCGCCGCCGTCGCCGGCTCCGGCGGCTCGACGAACGGCGTCCTCCACCTGCTCGCGATCGCGCGCGAGGCGGGGGTGCCGCTCGAGCTCGAGGACTTCGACACGATCGCGGAGCGCACGCCGATCGTGGCCGACCTGAAGCCGGGTGGCCGCTATGTCGCCACGGACATGTACGAGGCGGGCGGCGTCGGGCTCGTGGCGCGGGAGCTCGTCGGCGCAGGCGTCACGCACGAAGGCGCCCGCGGCGTCGACGGCCGTACTCTCGGCGAGGTCGGCGCGGAGGTCGTGGAGACACCGGGCCAGGACGTCGTCGTCCCCTGGGAGACGCCGCTCAAGCCGACCGGCGGCCTCGCCATCCTCCGCGGCTCGCTCGCCCCCGAGGGGAGCGTCGTCAAGCTCGCGGGCCACGAGCGCCTGCACCACAGCGGCCCCGCGCGCGTCTTCGACTCCGAGGAGGAGTGCTTCGCGGCGGTCAAGGCCCGTTCGATCCGGCCGGGCGACGTCGTCGTCATCCGGTACGAGGGCCCTGCCGGCGGCCCGGGGATGCGAGAGATGCTCCACGTCACGGCGGCCCTCGTCGGCGAGGGCCTCGGCGACGAGGTGGCGCTCATCACCGACGGCCGCTTCTCGGGCGCGACTCACGGCCTGATGGTCGGGCACATCGCTCCCGAGGCGGTCCGCGGAGGCCCGCTCGCCGCGGTGCGCGACGGCGACACGATCATCCTCGACGTCGAGGCCCGCCGGCTCGACCTCGACGTCCCGGCAGAGGAGGTCGAGGCGCGCCTCGCCGCCTGGACGCCGCCCGCGCCTCGCTACACCCGCGGGGTGTTCGCGAAGTACGCGGCGATCGTCGGCTCCGCCTCGGAGGGGGCCGTCACGTGAGGCTACGGGTTGAGCAGCTTGCGGATCGAGCGCGTCGCCTGGGCGATCCGCTGCTCGTTCTCGACGAGTGCGAAGCGGACGTGCCCGTCGCCGCCGGGGCCGAAGCCGATGCCGGGGCTCACGGCGACATCGGCGCCCCGGGCGAGCATCAGCGCGAACTCGAGGGAGCCGAGCTCGGCGTGGCGCTCGGGGATCGGCGCCCAGGCGAACATCGTCCCCTTCGGCGGGTCGATCTCCCAGCCGGCGCGCGCAAGCCCGGAGACGAGCGCGTCGCGGCGCCGGAGGTAGAGCTCGCACACCTCGTCGGGATACCCGGAGGCCTCGCGGAGCGCCACGATCGAGGCGATCTGGATCGGCTGGAAGGTCCCGTAGTCGAGGTAGGACTTCAGCTTCGCGAGCGCGGCGACGACGTCAGGGCGGCCGATGGTGAAGCCCATCCGCCAGCCCGCCATCGAGAAGGACTTGGTGAGGCTGTACAGCTCCACCGCGCAATCGAGGGCGCCTTCGGCCGCGAGCAGAGACGGCGGCACGTGGCCGTCGAAGGCGATGTCGGCGTAGGCGAAGTCGTGGACGAGCACGAACTCGCGCTCGCGCGCCAGGTCGACGAGGCGCTGCATCAACTCGGGAGTCGCGATCGCCGTCGTGGGGTTGTGCGGGAACGACACGATCACGACTCGTGGAGCCGGCTGCGCGGCGCGCACGGCCTCTTCGATGCCGGCGAGCAGGTCGTCGTCCTGGAACCGCGCGTGCACGACGGTGGCGCCGGCGAGCCTCGGCGCGACGAGATGGATCGGGTAGCTCGGGCTCGGGACGACCGCGCTGTCGCCGCCCTCGAGCAGCACCCACATCAGATGGGCCAGCCCCTCCTTCGCGCCGATCGTCGAGACGACGTGGACGTCGGGGTCGAGCTCGACGCCGAACTTCGCAGCGGTACCGCTCGCAGACGGCCTCGCGCAGGTTGGGGAGCCCGCGGCTCGCCGAGTAGCGGTGGTTCACCGGCTTGGCGGCGGCCTCCGCGAGCTTCTCGACCGCGATCGGCGGGGAGGGGATGTCGGGGTTGCCGAAGCCGAGGTCGATCACGTCGCGACCCTCGCGCCGAAGCTCGCGCTTCAGCTGGTCGACCGTCGCGAAGACGTAGGGAGGGAGATCGTGGATTCGCCGAAATTGCATCGTCGCCCGAGAGAGGAGTACGCCCGTGCCCGTTGAGGTTCTGCGCTGCCGCATCTGCGAGAGCGAGTACCCGGCCGTCGCGAACGGTATCTGCGCCCGCTGCTTCGGGCCGCTGGAACCGGTCTACGACTGGGAGGCGCTCGCCCGCGTCGTCACCCGTGAGCGCATCGAGTCCGGGCCGATCTCCCTCTGGCGCTACGCCGACCTCCTGCCCGCCGTTCCGCCCGACGACGCCGATTGCGGCCCCGGATTCACGCCGCTCGTCCCCGCACCGCGGCTCGCTGCGGCGCTCGGTCTCGGCGAGGTCCACCTCAAGCTCGACCTCTCGAACCCGACACACTCGTTCAAGGACCGGGTGGTCGCGGTCGCGGCCGCGAAGGCGACGGAGTTCGGGCTCGACACGCTCTCGGCTACCTCCACGGGGAACCTCGCGAACGCGGTCGCGGCGCGGGCGGCCGCGATGGGGAAGCGCGCGGTGATCTTCTGCCCCGCCGGGCTCGAGGAGGAGAAGGTGCGCGCGACCACGATCTACGGCGCCACGATCTACGCCGTCCACGGGAGCTACGACGACTGCTCCCGGCTCGTGAGCGAGCTCGCGGGCGAGGTCGACTGGGGCATCGTCAACGTCAATCTCCGCTCGTACTACGCCGAGGGCTCGAAGACGCTCGCCTTCGAGATCGTCGAGCAGCTCGGCTGGGAGACGCCCGACGCCGTGGTCATGCCGATCGGCTCGGGCGCGATGTTCACCAAGGTGTGGCTCGGGTTCGACCAGTTCCGCCGCCTCGAGCTCTCGACGGGCCCCGTGCCGAAGCTCTTCGGCGGCCAGGCCGAGGGGTGCGCCCCGGTGGCGGCGGCGTTCGCCGAGGACCGGCGGGTGACGCCGGTGCGGCCGCAGTCGGAGGTCTCGTCGATCGCGATCGGCAACCCGGCCGACGGCGACCTGACCGTCGAGCGGGCCAAGGAGTCCGGCGGCGGCATCTACGCGGTCCCCGAGGACCAGGTCGGCGAGAACATCGCGCTGCTCGCCGAGACCGCCGGGATCTTCGGCGAGGGCGCGACGGGCTGCGCGGTCGGTGCGCTCCGCGAGGCCGTCGCCCGCGGCAAGCTCGGGCTCGAGGATCGCGTGGTCGTGCTCGTCACCGGCACCGGCCTCAAGACGCCGAGGCTGGCCGACGCGGCCGGAACGGTCGTGGAGATCGAGCCCGACGCCGACGCGCTCCTCGAGGAGCTCGGGGTGACGGCATGAGCGACGTCGTTTCGGACGCGCGCGAGGCGATCGACGCGATCGACGCGTCGCTGGTCGTCTCCGTCAACCGCCGGCTCGAGCTCGTTCGCGCGCTCCACGAGCACAAGCGCACGACGGGCATGCCGCTGCGCGACCCGGCGCGCGAGGACGCGATGATCGCAGGGCTCCAGAGCCGGAACGAAGGGCCGCTGTCCGACGACGGCGTCGCGGAGCTCGTCCAGTTCGTGCTCGCGCTGACCCGGAAGGAGCTCTACGGTGAGCCGTAGGCTTTCGACATGACCAGCCGGATCGTCGTGCTGCCAGGAGACGGGATCGGGCCCGAGGTCGCGGCCGAGGCGATCCGGGTGCTCGGGGCGCTGCCGCTCGAGGTCGAGGTCGAGGAGCGGCTGTTCGGCGGGGCGGCGATCGACGCTGTCGGCGACCCGCTCCCCGCGGACACCCTCGAGGCCTGCCGTTCGGCAGACGCGGTGCTGCTCGGAGCGGTCGGCGGCCCCAGGTGGGACGGCGGCTCCGTTCGGCCCGAGGCGGGCCTGCTCGGCCTGCGCCACGAGCTCGACGTGTACGCGAACCTGCGCCCGGCGGTGGCGGAGGGCGTCGACCTCCTGATCGTCCGCGAGCTCGTCGGCGGCCTCTACTTCGGCGCGCGCGGCGTACGCGACGACGGCACCGTCTTCGACACGTGCGAGTACCACCCGGACCAGGTCGAGCGGGTCGCGCGGCGGGCGTTCGAGCTCGCGCGGAGCCGGTCGGGCCGCCTGCTCTCGGTCGACAAGGCGAACGTGCTCGACACCTCGCGGATGTGGCGCCGGGTCGTCTCCGAGCTGGCGGCGGACTACCCCGACGTCGAGCTCCGCCACGGCCTCGTCGACAGCGTCGCGATGCTCGATCGTCACCGACCCGCAGTCGTTCGACGTGCTCGTGACCGAGAACACGTTCGGCGACATCCTCTCCGACGTCGCGGCCGCGGTGACCGGCGGGCTCGGCCTGGCGGCGTCGGCGAGCCTCGGCGATTCGAACCCGGGGATCTTCGAGCCGGTCCACGGGTCGGCGCCCGACATCGCAGGCACCGGCGCCGCGAACCCGACCGCGATGCTGCGCTCGCTCGCGCTGCTGCTCGAGCACTCGCTCGGCGAGCCCGCGCTCGCGCGCTCGCTGTCGGCTGCCGTGACGAAGGCGATGGAGGCCGCGCCCACGCCCGACCTGGGCGGCACCGCGACGACCTCCGAGCTCGGGTCGGCCGTCCTCGAAGCGCTCGCCTCGGAGGTCGCGGCATGAGCGGCCGCCTGAATGTCGGCTATCCCGGTCCCGAAGGCTCCCACAGCGCCGCGGCCTCGCTGCTGCTCGCGCCGGAGTCGACCCAGACGCCGCTTCCGAGCTTCATCGCCGTCGTCGAGGCGGCGGTCGCCGCCGACGTCGCGATGGGCGTCCTCCCGATCGAGAACTCGCTTCACGGCCCGGTCGCGGAGACCCACGACCTGCTCTACGAGGCGCCCCTCTCGATCGTGTCCGAGGTGACGCTCCCGATCGTGCACTGCCTGGTCGCGCGCTCGCCGATCCAGGTCTCCGAGGTGAAGACGCTGCGGTCGAACCCGGTCGCCTTCGACCAGTGCCGCGAGCTCGTCCACGCGATCGCGGCGCGGTGCATCGCGACCGCGACCACCGCGGATGCCGCCCGCGAGGTCGCAGGGTCGGACGACCCGACCGAGGCGGCGATCGCGAGTGCCGAGGCGGCCGCGCATTTCGGCCTCCACGTGATCGCACCCGATGTCGGCGACCACTCGGCCTTCACCCGCTTCGTCGGGATCGCCGCCGTACACGCGTATCGCGCGCGAGCCGCGGTGGCGGACGGCGCTCTCGATGGTCACCGACCATCAGCCGGGCTCGCTCTACCATGCCCTCGGGCCGTTCCATCGTCACGGCCTCAACCTCGTGCAGCTCGTGTCGCGCCCGATCCCGCACTCGACGTTCCGCTACAGGTTCGACATGGTCATGGACGGTCACCCGCAGGATCCCGAGCTGCAGCAGGCGCTGACCGAGATGCGGGAGTGGACACGCGAGGTGCGGATCTTCGGCTCCTACCCGGCGACGGGAGACCAGTGACAGCGGGACGCACGCTCTTCGACCGGATCTGGGAGGCGCACGTCGTCGACGAGCGCCCCGGCGAGCCGGCGCTGATCTTCATCGACCTGCATCTCGTCCACGAGGTGACGAGCCCGCAGGCGTTCGAGTCGCTGCGTCTCGCCGGGCGGCCGGTCCGGCGGCCCGGACCTGACGATCGCGACGATGGATCACAACGTCCCGACCGAGCCCGGGCCGATCCTCGACACGATCGCGAAGGCGCAGCTCGACGCGCTCCAGGCGAACTGCGAGGCCTTCGGCGTGCCTCTGAACGCGACCGGCAGCGGCCGTGAGGGGATCGTCCACGTGATGGGGCCGGAGCTCGGCCTGACGCAGCCCGGGATGACGATCGTGTGCGGCGACTCCCACACGTCGACCCACGGTGCCTTCGGCGCGCTCGCGATCGGGATCGGGACCTCGGAGGTCGAGCACGTCCTCGCGACCCAGACGCTGCTCCAGGGCAAGCCGAAGACGATGCGGATCCGCTTCGTCGGCGAGCTGCCGTTCGGGGTGACCGCGAAGGACATGGTGCTCGGCGCGATCGGGCGGATCGGCGTCGCAGGCGGAGTCGGGCCACGTGATCGAGTATGCGGGGCCGGCGGTCGAGGCGCTCTCGATGGAGGGCCGGATGACGGTGTGCAACATGTCGATCGAGGCCGGTGCCCGCGGAGGGATGGTCGCGCCGGACGACACGACGTTCGATTACGTCGAGGGCCGTTCCGCCGCACCCACCGGCGCGGCCTGGGAGCGGGCCCTGGACGAGTGGAGGGCGCTCCGCTCCGACGAGGATGCCGTCTTCGACCGCGAGGTGACCGTCGACGTCGCCGAGCTCGTTCCGCAGGTGACGTGGGGAACGAATCCCGCGATGGTTGCGCCGATCGACGGTCGGGTTCCCGACCCGGCGGCCTACGACGACCCGGCCGAACGGGAGGCCGTCGAACGCGCGTTGCGCTACATGGCCCTCGAGCCGGGGACGCCGCTGGCGGGGATTCCCGTCGATCGCGTGTTCATCGGCTCGTGCACGAACTCGCGGATCGAAGACCTCCGGGCGGCTGCGACGGTGGTGAACGGCCACAGGGTTGCGCCGACCGTCCGCGCGATGGTGGTTCCCGGCTCCGCGAAGGTGAAGGCGCAGGCCGAGGCCGAGGGCCTCGACCGTGTCTTCACGAGCGCCGGCTTCGAGTGGCGCGAGGCGGGCTGCTCGATGTGCCTCGGCATGAACCCCGACATCCTCGCCGCGGGCGAGCGCTGCGCCTCGACCTCGAACCGCAACTTCGAGGGGCGCCAGGGCGCCGGCGGCCGCACGCATCTGCTGAGCCCCACGATGGCGGCCGCCGCCGCCGTCACGGGCCGCTTCACCGACGTCAGGGAGCTGGGATGACGTCAGTCAGGTGTCGGACACAGCGTTGTTTCCTGCGCTCACGATGCGAGGCTCGATCGTGTCCGACACCGCTCTAGACATATCGCCGGCCGAGGCGTTCAAGGCGGTGTCGGACACGATCCAGGGCTCCTGCCCTGCCTGCACGCACAGCGCTGTGTCCGACACGGACGAGCCATGAGAGCGCTCCGCCAGGTGACGGGCCGCGTCGCGGTGCTCGATCGCGCCGACATCGACACCGACCAGATCATCCCGAAGCAGTTCCTGAAGCGGATCGAGCGGTCGGGGTACGGCGAGTTCCTCTTCTTCGACTGGATGAAAGACCCGGCGTTCGAGCTGAACCGGCCCGAGTACCGCGGTGCGGCGATCCTCGTCACCGGACGGAACTTCGGCTGCGGCTCCTCCCGCGAGCATGCGGCGTGGGCGCTCGAGGACGCCGGCTTCAGGATCGTGCTCGCGCCGAGCTACGCCGACATCTTCTGGTCGAACGCGACCAAGAGCGGGATCGCGCCGATCGCGCTCGCCGAGGACGACCTCGCCCGGATCAAGGGCGCGGTCGCCGCTGGACAACGAGCTCACCGTCGACCTCGAGGCGCTCGAGATCACGCACCCCGTCGGGCCTACGCATCCCGTTCGAGCTCGACCCGTTCGCGCGGCACATGCTCGTCAACGGCCTCGACGACGTCGCTCTGACGCTGCAGCGCGAGGACCGGATCGCGGCCTACGAGGCGGCGAGCCCGGCGCGGTTCGACACCGACGCGCTGCTGAGCAGAACGTGGCGCGGCCGAGAGGCGGCTCGCCGACAGCGACCACCTCGCCGACGACGAGGAGCGCAGGCGACTCGCAGCCCAGCGGCCAGGCGGCCACCTCGCCGAGCTCGCCGCTCACCGACCGGCCGTCCGGGAGCGTTCCGCGGGAGACGACGGCCGCCGGGGTTCGCGGGTCCTTCCCGGCAGCGATCAGTCCGCCGGCGATCTCGCCGAGGTGCGCGAGGCCCATGAAGACGACGAGCGTCCCGGGCGCCGCGGCGAGCTGCGCGAAGTCGAGGTCGTCGCCCGAGGCCGAGTGGCCCGAGACGAGCGTGACCTGGGCCGAGACGCCGCGGTGGGTGACCGGGATCCCCGCGGAGGCGGGCACCGCCGAGAGCGCCGACACGCCCGGCACGACCTCGAACGGGATCCCAGCCTCGGCCAGCGCCTCTGCCTCCTCGCCGCCGCGGCCGAACACGAACGGGTCGCCGCCCTTCGAGCCGCACCACCTCGAGCCCCTGCCGCGCCGAGCTCGACGAGCAGCGTGTTCAGCTCGGCCTGGCGCACGTCCTCGCGCGGGATCGCGAGCGCGTCGTCCGGCGCCTCCTCGACGAGCTCCGGGCGAGACGAGCACGTCGTAGACGAGCGCGTCGCAGCAGCGGATCAGCTCGAGTCCCTTCGCGGTGATCAGCCCCGGATCGCCGGGGCCGGCGCCGACGAGCCAGACCGGTCATCGCGAGCCGCTCCGCGACGATCTCCTCGAAGTAGTCGCGCCGCTCCTCGTAGGTCGCGAAGCGCTCCTTCACCTCGGGCCGCATCGCCCGGAGCTCCTCGGCGAGCTCGGCGTGCTCGCGGCCCGACGAGCTCGGCGATCTGCGACCGCAGCCGCTTCGCGAGCGCAGGCGAGGCGCCGCCCGTCGACACGGCCACCGCGATCGGCCCCTCGCGGTGCACCGCCGGGAGGATGAAGCTGCAGAGCTCCGGCACGTCGGCGACGTTGCAGAGCTTCCCGCGCGCCTCCGCATCGCGGAAAACCTGGTCGTTGACCGCTCGGTCCGAGGTCGCCGCGATCACGAGGAACGCGCCGTCGCAGATCGCTCGTCCGGTAGCGGCGCGGCACGCCACTCGACCGTCGAGGTCGGCGAACGACTCGTGGAGCTCGGGCGAGACGACCGTCACCGCTGCGCCGCAGGCGACCAGGCCGGCGGCCTTCTCGTAGCCGACCGGCCCGCCGCCGACGACGACGCAGCGCCGGCCGGCCAGGTCGAGGCAGGCCATGTAGAAGTTCGTGGCCAAGCTAGTCCCCGGCCTCGCCGGGGACGATCCCCTTCTCGTCCGCATACGACTGGACGAGCGTGTTGATCTCGGGCTTGCCCTGGTCTGGCTTCTCGATCGAGAATGCGTAGTTGATCTTGACGAACGGCTCCCAGTCGTCCGGGATCGCGTCCTCGGGAAGGATCGCCTCCACGGGGCACTCGGGCTCGCAGGCGCCGCAGTCGATGCACTCCTCCGCGTCGATCACGAGCATGCGATCGGTCTCGTGAATGCAGTCGACCGGGCAGACGCTCTGGCACGAGAGATCCTTCACGTCGATGCAGGCTTCGCCGATGATGTACGTCATCGGTTCTTCAGGCTCCTATCGTCGCTAGACGGGCTCCGGCCCTGCCGAGCCGGAGCACGACCTCGTAGTCCTCCGTCGAGATCGTCACGCCGTATTCTCCAGGTCCGACGGCGTTGACCGAGATGCGTGTCGATCGTGCGGCCTTCGAGGGCGCCGAGCGCCTCGTTCAGGTCGCGGGCCGACTGGGTCAGCTCCTTGCCGAGCGGCAGCCGGCGGAAGAGCGCCAGCGCCGCCTGCTCGCCCTCGGGGCCGTAGATCGCGCGCACGCGGCCGGTCGAGAGCCCGAGCTCGAGCAGCTCGGCCAGCGCGTCGGCGTCGGCGCCCTCGACCTCGCCGTCGTCGACGGCGGCGACCACGTCGGCGAGCCGCCCGCGGCGCGTCTCGTCCTGCACCATCGAGAGCACCGCCTGCGCCTCGGCGCGGGCGACCTCGGCCGCCTCGCCGCTCATGCGAACGCGCGCAGCGCCGTCATCGTCAATGTCCGCGTCCTTCGAGCAGCGCATGGAGCTCGTGCTCGAGGCCGCCGCTCTCGATCGAGCAGTGGATCCCGCACTCCTTCGGCGCGTTCGACTCCCACCACCAGCGGCCGGCGCGGCTCGGCTCGTCGTCGGCGATCGCCCGCGTGCACGGCGCGCAGCCGATCGAGCTGTAGCCCTTGTCGTAGAGCGAGTGGTACGGGACCTCGCGCTCGCGGACGTAGTCCCAGACCTCCTCCTCCGTCCACTCGGCGAGCGGGTTCAGCTTCACGATCGCGCCGTGGTCGTGGTCGATCTCGACCTTGCGGATGTTCGTGCGGCTCGCCCACTGGTCGCGGCGAAGGCCGGTGACCCAGGCGTCGAGCGAGTGCAGGTGCTTGGTGAGCGGGCGCACCTTGCGGAGGTTGCAGCAGAGCAGGCGCAGGTCGACGGAGGTCTTGAAGAGGTCGACGCCGTGCTTGCCGGTCATCGCGTCGATCTCGTCGGCGTCGGGCTCGACCAGCTCGAGCCGAAGCCCGGGGTAGCGGGCGCGGAGCCGGTCGGCGAGCTCGAGCGTCTCGGCCGGCAGGCGGCCGGTGTCGACGCTGAAGACCGGGATCGTCGGATCGATCTCGTACGCCATGTCGATCAGGACGACGCTGTCGATCTGGAACGAGGTCGAGATCGCGAGCCCCGGCGAGAACCGCTCGATCGCCCACTCGAGCACCGCCTGCGGCTCCTCGCCCTCGAACTCGATCGAGAGCTCGCCCGCCTCCAGCTCGTCGATCAACTCATAGGTGCTCAAGAATCCTCCTCCTCGCGTTGTCGTCTCCTGGCCGGCTCGAGGCCGGCGAGCTCTCCCAGCTCCTCGTCGCTTGCGCGGCGCGTGAACGCGGCGAAGCTCTCGCCCGGTTCGCGCCGCTCGATCCACCCGGCGATCAGCCCGTGCACCGCGGCGTCGAGCTCGTCGGTCGGGACGCGCCGGAAGAGCGAGGTCCCCACGGTGGGCTCCGGCCCGAGCCCGCCGCGGACGAAGATGTCGTAGGCCTGGCGCCGAACCCCGCCCTCGTCGCGCGCGGTCGTGCCCTGGAAGCCCAGGTCGCCGACCCAGTGCTGCGCGCAGGCGTGGGGGCAGCCGTCGAGGTGGAGCCGCAGCTCGGCGATCTCCATCCCGAAGCGCTCCTCGAGCCGCTCGATCAGCGCGCCGAGGCGCGTCTTGGTCTCGGCGACCGAGAAGTTGCAGTGCGGCTCGCCGGTGCAGGCGATCGAGTTGCCGCGCACCGGGTTGACGTCGAGCGGGAACCCGATCGGCTCGATCGCCGCCTGCGCCTCGGCGACGCTGTCGTTCGGGATCCCCGTGACGATGAAGTTCTGCTGCCGCGTGAGGCGGATGTCGCCGCCGTAGCGATCGGCGAGGTCGGCGATCGCGATCATCTGGTCGCCCGAGATCAGGCCGAGATGGACGGGGACGCCGATGTAGGAGAGCCCCTCCTGCTTCTGCGCGTGCACGCCGAGGTGGTGCGACGGCTCGACCTCGACCGGCGGCAGCGAGTAGTCCTCGAGCTTGCGCCCGAGCCGCGCCTCGACGCGCTCGCGGATGCCGTCCGGCCCGATGTCGTCGACCATGAACTTGAGCCGTGCCTTCACGCGGGAGACGCGGTACTGAGGTCCTCCGACCAGACGCTCGTGATCGCGCCGAGGATCTCGTTCGCCTCGTCCCTCGGGATGAAGACGCCCATGTCCTTGGCGATCCGCGGCACCGACGAGAGGCCGCCGCCGACGAGCACCGCGAAGCCCTCGCGTCCGTCGTGGACCGTCCCGATCAGCGAGATGCAGTTGATCTCGGGCGCGTTGCAGCGGTCGGCGCACGCGGAGATCGAGTACTTGTGCTTCCGCGGCAGGTTCGCCCAGTCGGGGTTGCCGTAGAAGAGGTCGGCGGCCGCGGTGACGACGGGCGAGGCGTCGAAGAGCTCGTCCGCTGCGATCCCCTGCACCGGGCAGCCGGTGATGTTCCGCACGGTGTCGCCGCAGCCGCCGGCGGTGGTCACCCCGGAGCGCTCGAGGTGCGCGAAGACGTCGGGCAGCTTCGCCAGCTCGAGCCAGTGCAGCTGGATGTTCTGGCGGGTCGAGAGCTCGCCGTCGCCCTTGCCGTACAGGTTCGAGACCTCGCCGATCGTGCGCAGCTCGGTCGCCGAGAGCTGCCCGAGGGGACCTTGACGCGCAGCATGAACGTCCCGATCTTCGGCTTGTCGTGGTAGAGGCCCCACCACTGCAGGCGGACGACGTCCTCCTCGGCGACGCTCTCGTAGCCGGCGGCGATCAGCGCCGGCAGCTCGTCGCGGATCCCGAGCGGCGCCTTCTCGCGCTTGAGCCGCTCGACCGGGTTGCGCTTGAGGACGAGATCCCAGTCGGCCGGCGGCTTCTCGCGCTTCTCGCGCGGGACCGCGCTCACGGGCGCGCTCCGACGCAGCGGCGGGGCGCGGCCGCCCCTGCCGCTGCGTGCGGGGTGCGGGTCCGGCGAAGGAGGGGTGTACCCACCATCGCCACCACCGTACTACAAAAAGTAAAGTCTTGAGAGACCAAGCGGATCTGATCCACTTCATTTCGAACAGTTATGATGCTTTACTCGCTGCAGTCTTGATGCTTCACCTTTTGCAGCATTGGTGCGGGTTTCAGCTACGGTGGGCACATGACCGACCGGCTGAGGGTCCTCGTGCGAGAGCAGATCGCCGCGCCGGGCGTCGAGCTGCTGCGGGCGCGCTTCGACGTCGACGAGGACTCGACCAGCGACCTCGCGGAGATCATCGGGCGCTACGACGGGATCGTCATCCGCTCCGCGACGAAGCTGACCGCCGACCTGATCGCGGCCGGCGACAACCTCAAGGTGATCGGCCGAGCCGGCGTGGGGGTCGACAACGTCGACGTCGAGGCTGCGACGCGTCGCGGGATCGTCGTCGCGAACGCGCCGGAGTCGAACATCGTCTCGGCCGCCGAGCACACGATCGGCCTCCTCTTCGCGCTCGCCCGCAACATCCCGCAGGCGCACGGCGCGCTCGTCGAAGGGCGCTGGGAGCGCTCGAAGTGGGGTGGGGTCGAGCTCGCCGAGAAGACGCTGGGCGTGCTCGGGTTCGGCCGGATCGGCCAGCTCGTGGCCCGCCGGGCGCTCGCGATGCAGATGCATGTCGTCGCCTACGACCCGTTCGTCTCGGCCGACCGCTTCCGCGAGGCGGGGGTCGAGCAGGACACGCTCGAGGGCGTGCTCGAGCGCGCCGACTTCGTCACGCTCCACCTGCCGCTGAACGACGAGACGCGCGGCGCGATCGACGCGGCGGCGCTCGCGCAGATGAAGGAGGGCGCACGGCTGATCAACGCCGCACGGGGCGAGCTCGTCGACGAGGCGGCGCTCGTCGAGGCGCTCGAGTCGGGCCGCCTCGCAGGCGCGGCGATCGACGTCTTCTCCAAGGAGCCGTACTCGGGCCCGCTGCTCGCGGCGCCGAACCTCGTCGTCACCCCGCACCTCGCCGCCTCGACCGACGAGGCGCAGGACCGTGCCGGCGTGATCGTCGCCGAGCAGGTCGCGGCGGCGCTCGACGGCGGGCTCGTCACGAACGCGGTCAACATCCCGTCGGTCGGCGCCGAGGACCTCGAGGTGCTCGGGCCGTTCCTGCCGCTCGCCGCGAGCCTCGGTCGGTTCGCGCTCGAGCTTGCGCGCGGCGAGCCGAGCCGGATCACGCTCGAGTACTACGGCGAGCTCGCCGAGCACGACACGCGGCTGCTCACGGTCGCCGCGCTGAACGGCGCCTTCCGCGGCCGCGTCGACCAGCCCGTGAACTACGTCAACGCGCCGCTCGTCGCCGCCGAGCGCGGGATCGAGGTCGTCGAGCAGCGGCGCCGCTCGTCGCGCGACTTCACGAACCTGATCGCGGTGTCGGCAGGCGACCTCCGCGTCGCGGGCACGACGATCGGCCGCGAGAACCGCCAGTGGCTCGTCTCGGCGCTCGGGTTCGACGTCGAGATCGAGCTGTCGCCGCGCATGGTCGTGCTCCGCTACGACGACGTTCCCGGCGTGATCGGCCGCGTCGGGACGCTGCTCGGCGAGGCCGGCGTGAACATCGCCAACATGGCCGTGTCGCGCAACCGCGAGGCCGGCAAGGCGGTGATGGTGCTCTCGCTGGATACGCCCGCCGAGCCGGAGGTGCTGGCGCTCCTCGGGCGCGGCGCCGACGAGGTCTTCTTCGTCGGCATGGCCGACTAGCGCGCCGGTGCGTGGCTGTCTGGGTGTCGGACACCGGCGGTGTCCCGACACCGCCCTCGACGTCTAAGGCGGTGCCGGACACGATCGAGGGCCTAGAACGCGAGCGCCACTCCGCGCGGCAGCACGATCGTCGGGCAGCGGCTGAGCTCGATCAGGTACGCCGAGGCGGCGCTGATCAGCACCGCGCCGTGGACGGCGGCAGCCTTCGAGCCGACGACGAGGAGGCCGGCTCCGGGGCTCGGCCGCTCCTCGACCGTGGAGCCGAGCTTCGCGGCGAGCGATTCCGCAGTCTGCGCCGCGCTCGTGTCGCCCTCCTCGTCGACCGCGGCGACCGAGGTGACCGCATCGTCGGCGTGGTCGACGAAGCCCGCCGGGGCGAGGGCGATCGCGAGCGGCCCTCCCTCCATCAGCCGCTCGGCCGACTGCTGCGGGTACACGTGCCCGGGCGTCGTCCGGTAGGCCGACCCGAACACGATGCCCTGCGCCTCCTCCTTCACCGCGAGATCCGTGAGCCCCGTCGGGGTCGAGGCGCTGAGGACGACGAACCGCGGCACCTCGGGGTCGCCCAGCCAGTCCGCGCCGCCGGAGAGAAGGCCCTCGGCATCGTGCTCGGCGAGCGCTTCACGCCCACCGGCCTCTTGCTGGTGCCGGACGTAGGCGAGGGCGAGCGAGGCGCCCGCGCGGGCCAGAAGGCGGCCCAGCGCGAGCGCGTCGCGGTCGGAGTCGGTGCCGTCGTACGAGACGATGAACTTCGTCGCCATCTCGTCAGCCGACGGTTGGCTCGTGTGCGGTCGCCGTGCCGCCGGAGCCGAGGATGCCACCGCCGACGCCGCCCGGGATTCCGAGCGACGGGATGTCGGACGGGTACACCTCGTGCCCGTGGACGGCGATGTCGCCCTCCTCCATGTCCTTCTCGGACATACGGAGCGGGATGACGAGGCCGACGAGCTTGAGGATGATGAACGTCGCGATGGCCGTGAAGCCGATCACCCACAGGGCGGCCAGCGCCTGCCACTTCAGCAGGTGCGCGCCGCCCGTGGCCGAGAACCACGGGGTCCCGTCCGGGTTGAGGTAGACGGCCATCTTCGAGTCCGCGAAGACACCCACGAGCAGGCCGCCGACGACGCCTGCGAACCCGTGGGTGTAGACGACCCCCAGGGTGTCGTCGACGTTCCGGAACGGCCGCACGCGGCTCAGGTAGTTGTAGGCGACATAGACGATCGACGAGGCGATCACGCCGATCAACATCGCGCCGTAGCCGTTCACGAACCCGGCCGCCGGCGTGATCGCGACGAGGCCGACGATCATTCCGTTGATGCTGCCGATCAGCGACGGCTTCCGCCCGGTCAGGTAATCCCAGATCACCCAGACGAGGAACGCGACCGCGGTGCACAGGTTCGTGTTCAGGACGGCCGCCGAGGCGTCGGCACCCGCGTAGTAGGGGTCTCCGCCGTTGAAGCCGTTCCAGCCGAGCCAGAGGAGCCCGGCGCCGGTCGCGACCATCAGGAGGTTGTTCGGGGCGTCGATCTCGCGGTCACGAGCGAGTCGCGGCCCGATCACCGCCGCGGCGACGAACCCGGCAACCCCTGCCGTGAGGTGGATCACGTACCCGCCCGAGAAGTCGACAGCGCCCTTGTGGGCGAAGTAGCCGCCGCCCCAGATCAGGAACGCGTTCACGACGTACACGCAGGAGATCCAGATCGGGACGAAGACGAGCCAGGCCTTGAAGTTCACGCGGCCGAGGATCGCCCCGAGCATCAAGATCGGCGTGATCGCCGCGAACACGAACTGGAAGTAGACGAGCGAGGATTGCGGGAAGTGCCAGGGTGGGCCGCCGACGAGTGGGATCGTCGCCTGCCCCTGCAGGGCCGTGTGGTCGAGGACCGGCCCCGGCTGTCCGATGAAGCTTCCGAAGAAGCTCCCCGTGTTATTCGAGAGGCCGTGCCAGGGGTTCCCGAACCCCATGTTGAAGGCGTAGAGCACCCAGACGATCAGCACGCCGGCAAACGCGGAGAACGCCAGCATCATGCTGTTGACCGACCAGCGCTTTTGCATCACGCCGCCGTAGAGGACGACCAGGCCGGGGACGCTCATCAGGCCGACGAGGGTCGCCGCGGTCAGCTGCCAGGCATTGTCGCCCGGATTCAGCCAGGTTGGGTATGGAAGCACGGTTTCGAAGAGCAAGCCGATCTCCTTTCTTCTCCGACGTTCGGTAGGCCGGGCACGGGGCGCTCCGCGAAGCACTGGACCACGACGAAACGGCCCCAAGACCCGAACAGATAGGTCTTGTGGCCGCGTTGCCCGCGTCCGGTCTACGACGACCGAACTGGGCGGGGACTCTAGCTCTTTCCGATTACTGCGGCAAGTGAGACCCGCCGCCGGCCACCGCCGGGAGCAGGATCATCGTCGCCCCTTCGCCGACCTCGGTGTCGAGCCCCGAGAGGAGGCGGACGTCGGTGCCGTCGACGAAGACGTTCAGGAACTGCGGGAGCTCGTCGCCGTCGAGGAGCCGTTCCCGCAGCGGCGGATACGTTGCGATCAGCTCGTCGATCACGTCTCGCACGGTCGCGCCGTCGACCTCGACCATCCGGTTGCCGCCGGCTTCGGGGCGGAGAATCGGGGGGATACGGACGCTCGCCAACGCCCGAAACCCTACAGGGCGGGTTCGGCCACGCTGGACGGCTGCGGGCGTAGCTCGTCGATCCGGTCGATCGTCGCGAGGTCGGGGAAGACCCAACGCCACACGCCTGCCAGCACGATCGTGGCTACCCCGCCGATCACGACCGCCGGCACGGCTCCGAGCAGGGCTGCGGCGACCCCCGACTCGAACGCGCCGAGCTCGTTCGACGCGCTGATGAACACCGACTCGACCGCGTTCACGCGGCCGCGGAGCTCGTCCGGCGCCGCGACGGCGGTGATCGTCGACCGGATGTTCATGCTGATCATGTCGACGAAGCCGCTGACCGCGAGCGCCGCGACCGAGATCCAGAGCGTCTTCGAGAGGCCGAACACGACCATCGAGACGCCGAAGGCCGCGACGACGACGAGGAGCGTCGTGCCGGTGCGGCCGCGCAGCGGGCGGTGGGTGAGGATGATCCCGGCGAGCAGGGCGCCGACCGCCGGCGCGCTCCGCAGGATCCCGAGGCCGACCGGCCCGGTGTGGAGGATCTGCTTCGCAAACAGCGGCAGTAGCGCCACGGCGCCGCCGAACAGCACGGCGAAGAGGTCGAGCGTGATCGCGCCGAGCATCACCGGCGTCCGGCGGATGAAGTGCACGCCCGCCAGGAACGTCGACCAGCTCGGAGCGCTGTGGGCGCGCTCGGTCTTCGGCTCGTGGATCAGGAGGACGGCGACCGTGCCCGCGGCCAGCAGCACGCTCGCGACGATGTAGACCAGCTCCGGCCGGATCGCGAAGAGAACGCCTCCGAGCGCGGGCCCGACGATCGTGCCGCCCTGGAAGGCGATCGAGCGAAGGGCGATGGCGCTCGGGAGCAGCTCCCACGGGACGAGGGTGACCCCGAGCGCCCGCCCCGAAGCGGCAGCGAGGACGTTGCCGACCCCGGTGACGGCGGCGAGGACGAGGAACGGCCACAGCTCGTCGGCGCCGCCGAGCGTCACCCCGATGAGCGTCGCGGACACGACCGCCGTGAGCGCGATCGCGGCCGCGAACACGAGGCGCCTCGGGACCCGATCGGCGAGCTGCCCCGCCGGGAGGGCGAGGAGAAGCATCGGCACGAACTCGAAGAGGCCGATCAGGCCGAGGTCGAAGGCGGAGTGGCGGATCGAGAAGACCTGCCACCCGATCGCGACCGCGACCATGTTGACGCCGAAGCTCTCGGCGGCGGCGGCGGCCCAGTACAGGGAGTAGTTCCTCTCCTGCAGCGCGGCCGGCAGGCGACGGCGGCCCCAGGATGAACCGGCCGGATTCCCCGGCCGGTTCATCTAGTGGGTGTTCTCGATTCGAGGAGCGCCGGTCTCACACCGCGACGCTAGTCGTTTGCTCGGATCTA
Source organism: uncultured Actinomycetota bacterium (assembly GCA_963738895.1). Classification (GTDB taxonomy): domain Bacteria; phylum Actinomycetota; class Thermoleophilia; order Gaiellales; family Gaiellaceae; genus PALSA-600. Next base: position 121,525 of record CAVTYN010000004.1, on the reverse strand, counting down.
CCGAGCAAACGACTACTCGTCCTCGGCGAGGATCCGGTAGAGCGCCCGGCGCGTGTCGGCGAGCACCTTGGCGGCCTCGGCCCGCTGGGCCTCGCTGCCGTGGTGGGTCACCTGGCGCGTCGCCACGCCGACCTGCATCGCGAGGTGGACCAGCTCGCGGATGCCCTCCGGCATCCCCTCACCGGCCTGCTCCCAGGGGTTCCCGAGCTTCTCGCGGTTCTCCTCGACATAGGCGCGGCCTGCGTCGGTGAGCTCGAAGACGTTGCCGCCGTCGCGTGCCTCACCGCGGATCAGGCCCTCGTCGGCGAGCAGCTGGAAGGCCGGGTACACCGAGCCGGGGCTCGGCCGCCAGGCGCCCTCGGAGCGCTGCTCGATCTCCTGCATCACCTGGTAGCCGTTACGGGGCTCCTCGGAGAGCAGGAGCAGGATCGCCCAGCGGACGTTCCCCCGTCGCATTCGGCGACCGCGCGGGCCGCCTCGCCCTGGGCCGCCGAAGCCGCCCGGGCCGGGGCCGCCGCGACCGAAAGGCCCGGGACCCCACATCATGAATCTGTCTCGTCTATGCATATCACGATATGTATCCGATATATCGCTATCTGTCAAGAGCGAGCCAAGGATAGAGTGCGCGGATGCCCGTCGAGCGGCAGGCAGAACGGCTCTCGACGCCGCTCCGGCGCACGGACCGGCGCTTTCTCGCCGTCCTCGGCGCTCGTCGCGGCGCTCGCGATCGTCGGGAGGGATCGTGTGGTCCGTTGCGCGAGGCGGCGACCCGAGCGGGGTGCGCTGCTTCACAGCCACCTTCGCGGCGTCGGTCGGAGGGGCGACCGTGCACTACTGCGGCAACGAGGCGAGGCACTACTGCCGGGTGAACGCACAGCGCGCCCGAGGTCGCGCACGGCATGCCGGCGCGCCGGGTTCGAGGTCGGCTCCAGCTAGACTGTCGGCACAATCCAGGTCATGAAGGTCATCCTCCCCGACGGAGCCGAGCTCGAGCTCCCCGACGGCGCGACCGGTCTCGACGCTGCCCGCGCGATCGGGCCGAAGCTCGCCGAGCAGGCAGTGCTCGTGCGGTCGAACGGCTCGGTCCAGGACCTGCGGCTGCCGCTGCAGGACGGACAGCCCGTCCAGTTCCTGACCACTCGCGACACGGGCGACGCCGACGCGCTCTACGTGCTGCGCCACTCGAGCGCGCACCTGCTCGCCGAGGCCGTCCGGCGGCTCTACCCGGGCGTGAAGGTCGCGATCGGGCCGCCGATCGAGCACGGCTTCTACTACGACTTCGAGTTCCCGGAGCCGATCTCGGACGCCGATCTCGCACGGATCGAGGAGGAGGTCAAGCGCGAGCTCGCCGAGGGCCGCGTCTTCAACCGCGAGGTGGTCTCGCGCGAGGAAGCACGGAAGCGCTTCGAGGCCGAGGGGGAGCCGTACAAGGTCGAGCTCGTCGAGACCGCCGAGGGCGACATCTCGCTCTACACGCAGTCACTCGAGGCACGGGCGAGTTCACCGACCTCTGCCGCGGCCCGCACCTCCAGGACTCGAGCCCGATCAAGGCGTTCAAGCTGACCGGCCTCGCGGGCGCGTACTGGCGCGGGGACGAGCGCAACACCCAGCTCACCCGGATCTACGGCACGGCGTTCTTCCGCCAGGGGGACCTCGACGACTACCTGGCGCGGCTCGAGGAGGCGCGGAAGCGCGACCACCGCCGGCTCGGAGCACAGCTCGACCTGTTCCACTTCTCGGACGTCTCGCCGGGCTCGCCGTTCTGGCACCCGAAGGGGATGGCGATCTGGAACGTCCTCGAGGACCTGCGTCGCGCGCGAGAACCGCGAGCGCGGCTACGTCGAGGTGCGCACGCCCCAGGTCTACGACAGCGAGCTCTGGGTCACCTCCGGCCACTGGGAGAAGTACCGCGAGCACATGTTCACGTTCGAGTCCGAGAATCGCCAGTTCGGCCTGAAGCCGATGAACTGCCCCGGTCACGCCGCCCTCTACGCGGACGGGCAGTACAGCTATCGCGAGCTGCCGCTGCGGATGGCCGAGGCAGGGGTGCTCCACCGCAACGAGCTCTCCGGCGCGCTCCACGGGCTGCTGCGCGTGCGGATGTTCTCGCAGGACGACGCCCACATCTTCTGCGCGCCCGACCAGATCGAGGCCGAGGTGCTCGGCTGTCTCGAGTTCGGCTACGCGATCTACGAGAGGCTCGGCCTCGAGATCGAGGTCGAGCTGTCGACGCGGCCCGAGAACAAGCTCGGCACCGACGAGGAGTGGGATGCGGCCGAGGCGGCCCTCGCGCACGCGCTCGAGACGATGGGCGTCGAGTACGTCGTGAACGAGGGCGACGGCGCGTTCTACGGGCCGAAGATCGATCTGCACATGCTCGACTCGCTCGACCGGTCGTGGCAGGTCGGGACGGTGCAGCTCGACTTCCAGATGCCGCAGCGCTTCGGCCTGCGCTATCAGGGCGCCGACAACGCCGAGCACACCCCGGTGATGATCCACCGCGCGCTCATCGGCTCGTTCGAGCGCTTCATCGGGATCCTGATCGAGCACTTCGCGGGCGCCTTCCCGTTCTGGCTCGCACCCGTCCAGGTGCGGATCCTCCCGGTCGGGCTCGGCCACCACGAGGCGGCGCACGCGCTCGCGAAGGAGCTCGCCGCCTACAGGGTCGAGGTCGACGACTCCGACGAGACCGTCGGCAAGCGGATCCGCAACGCCGAGGTCGCGAAGATCCCGTTCACGATCGTCTACGGCGACAAGGAGTCGGACTCCTCGCTCGCGGTCCGTGAGCACGGCGGCGGGCAGTCCACGAAGTCGCTTGCCGAGCTTCTCGCGCAATTCGCTACCCTTGTGTCCTGACAAGTAGGGGCGAAACCGTCTCTCACCTTCCGGGCGCGACCTTGGAGGTTCAACCGAGTCGGTTGAAAACGGTGGATGCCGCTGCGTGCCAGCGGCTTTCGTACTTGGAGTTCTTGGCTTTCGGGAAACGAGCACTGGAGGAGAAAACGAGCTTGGTAGTGCACATTTGAGGCCGAGGCGTGGGTCATTCGAGGTGCCACGCCGGCCAGAGCCGCAGGCGCGCGTGAACGAGTCGATTCGCGCGTCCGCGGGTCAGGCTGATCGGCGAGGAAGGGCAGCAGCTGGGGATCAAGCAGATCGACGACGCGCGCACCTACGCCTACGGCAAGGGGCTGGACCTCGTCGAGGTCGCCGCCCAGGCCGATCCGCCGGTCGCCAAGGTCATGGACTACGGCAAGTACCGGTACGAGCAGGAACAGAAGGCGAAGCAGGCCCGGAAGAACCAGACCCAGATCCACGTCAAGGAGATCAAGCTCAGGCCCAAGATCGGAATCCACGACTACGAGACCAAGAAAGGCCACGTCGTCCGCTTCCTGAATCAGCGGGCGAAGGTCAAGGTCACGATCATGTTCCGGGGCCGCGAGCGCGAGCACCCGGATCGCGGGCGTGACCTGCTCATGCGGCTCGCAGAGGACGTCAAGGAGCTCGGGACGATCGAGACCCAGCCGCTCCTCGAAGGCCGCAACATGACGATGGTGATGGCGCCGACCAAGAACGCGGGAGTGAAGAAAGATGCCGAAACAGAAGACAAACTCGGGAGCGAAGAAGAAGTTCCGGGTGACAGCAACGGGGAAGCTCCTGCGCCGGAAGGCGGGTCAGAGCCACAATCTGGAGCACAAGTCGCCGAAGCTGAAGCGGGCGTTCCGTAAGCCCCAGGCTGTCTCCAAGGCCGACGAGAAGACCGTCCGCACCCTGCTCGGAAAGGGAGGCCGGTAGCGATGGCGCGCGTCAAGCGCTCCGTCCACGCGCACAAGAAGCGGCGCAAGGTCCTCGAGCAGGCCAAGGGGTACTGGGGCCTCAAGAGCACCAACTACACCTACGCCAAGGAGCAGGTCGAGCACTCGCTCACCTATGCCTACCGTGACCGCAAGAACCGCAAGCGGATGTTCCGCCGGCTGTGGATCACGCGCATCAACGCAGGCGCCCGGGCGCACGGTCTCTCCTACAACCAGTTCATCTCCGGGCTGAAGGCAGCCGAGGTCGAGCTCGACCGCAAGGTGCTCGCCGACCTCGCGGTGCACGATCCCGAGCAGTTCGGGAAGCTCGCCGAGCAGGCCAAAGCGGCGCTTCCGCAGTAATCACCTCGGCCGACCACGAGGAGCTCGAGCTCGTGCGGAAGCACAGGCCCGCCCCGCCGGGCGTAACGGATGCTCGCGCAGCCGAGGGAGCCGACGCCGGATGTGAGTGCTAGTCGCTGGATCCTGCGTGCTCGGAACAGCGCCGATCTGGACGAGTCAGGGGCATCGTGCTCGGGTCTGCGGTCACGACGTCGACGGACGAGGTCAGCCTTCAAACTCGCTAGCACGTCGATTCCGGTCATCATCGACCCGCGCGCCGATTGCGGCTTGAGTCCGACGTTCGATGAGGTCCGGTGAACGGTTGCCGCTCCGCTCGCCACGCCGCCCGCGACGCGGCGTCCGCATCGATGGAACGGAACGGCTCGCCCACGATCTCGAACGGGCGCAGCGTCCTTCGCGATCAGCCACTCGGCGGCCGCCGCTTGCCTGCGTCCGCAGGTGATGTGCGGCTCAGGGCTCCGGAAGCGTCTTGATGTCGTGCCGGGTGTGCGTCCAGTCGTCGAGATACCGCGACAATCGCGCGCTCACTCATGCGAAGCCATGCGTCCCCGGCTCGGTACACCTCGGGCACGACCCGGGGATACCTCAATTGCCGAGGACCCGGTTTGTCCAACGGTGACATGCCGGTTTGAATCCGGCCCCCCGGCGTCCAGGACGAACGAAGGCCCGCCTCACGCGGGCCTTCGGGATACCTCGAGAGAGAACCGTCTGTCCGCGAAGTAATTGTAACGCGGAGAGGGGCTCGAGATGCGAGCTCGCGTGATCTTCTGAGGCCATTCGGCCAACGCTCGCGCACCGCAACGTCCTGTCTCCGACGTAGAACGCTCGGCCGCGCTCTCGGAAGGACACGATCTTGCCGGTCGTCCAATCGACATCGCTTCGGCTTAACTTCGTGACCAGGAAAATGCGGAGGCCGCGGCTGATACGCACGGAGATCGTTCGACTCGAGGAGCGGCGGAAGATACTCGGCAACCTTCACCTCAACACTGGAGTTTCCCCCTGGCACGAGCGAGCGCTGCGAACGACGCGATCAATCGCCGGTGGGTCACCGTGCCCAAAGGATACGCCTTGGTCTCCGCGTTAGTCTTTTGCTGTGCGCGGGTGCTTGTGTGCTGTCACTCTGCTCGCCGGTCTCTGGGCGGGCTCGGCTATGGCGGTCTCCCACGCCCGCCCGTCCGAGCGGTCGTGCTTGCTCGCCTGGAACGCTCCGTCCAACCAGGCGAACCGCACCAGGCTGATCGCCAAGCGCCCGATCGCCGGGCTCTTCCTCGGAACTGGTGTCACCTCGACGGTGATGTGGGCGAAGGGAGCTTCTAGGAGTCAGTCGACGCCGCAACAGGCGTGCATGCTGATGATCGCGAAGAACCAGCACGTCCAGTTCATCACCGGCGTCTGGCAGGCGGGGAGAGTCAGCGGCTGGTCGTTCGGACGCTCGCTCCCGACCGCCACGCATGGCCCCGCCAACGTCAGGCTCCTGCCAGGCGGCCGGGTCACGAAGATCTACCGCCGATAGCCGCGAACGCGAGGACACCGCTCGGGCCGCGGCGGATCGCCGGACGTCTTGGCCGGCGTCGACGACGAGCCTCCAGGTAGCGTCGCAGCGCATGGCGAGCTGCGCCCTGGCAAACGGCCACTGCGGGCGGCTGGACGGGCACTGCTCGGCTTCCAAGGGCTGTCTGGCTCGTGTTGTCCACAGGCTCGCCGAGCGGCGGTGGCGGGAGAAGCTCGGCCTGTTCGCCTGCGAGGGCGAGGACCTGGTCGCTGCGGCCACCGCCGAGCCCGTCGAGCTGCTCGTCGCCGGCGAGAACGTCTCGACCGGAGCTGCTCGCCGAGGTCTCGACGGCGCCGCACCCGCCGCGGGTGATCGGGATCTACCGGCGGGCCGACCTGCCCGCCGCCGAGCCGCGGCCGGTGGTGCTGGCGCTCTGGGGGGTCGCGGACCCGGGGAACGTCGGGACCCTGATCCGGACGGCCGCGGCCTTCGGGGCGTCGGTCGCGCTGTCGGAGGGCTGTGCCGACCCGACCGGACCGAAGGCGCTCCGTGCCTCGGCAGGCGCGATCTGGAGCGTCCCGCTCGTCTCGCTTCGTGACGTGGGCCACAGGCGGGTTGCGCTCGTGGCGCACGGCGGCGTGCCGCTCGGGGAGGCCGATCTGTCCGGCGAGGTCGCGTTCCTGCTCGGCGCCGAGCGAGAGGGGCTGCCGGCGGAGGTCGAACGCGAGCTCGAGGTGACGATCCCGATCGAGACCGAGTCGCTCAACGTCGCCGCCGCAGGGCGCGATCGCGCTGCACGAGTGGCGTCGGCTCTCCGCTGTCGCCGCTGCGCGCTAGCGCCCCGCGCGGCACACGAAGATCGAGTCCTCGTGGCCTGCCCACGGGGTCTCGTCGAACCAGCCGTAGAGGCCCTCGACGACGAAGCCCTCGGCGCCGAGGAGCTCGCGCCACTCGCCGACCGAGATCCACGCGAGCGAGAGCTCCGATTCCACGCCCTCGCCGCGGACGCGGAGGATCAGCGTGCGCGTCCGCTCGTTCCAGTCGGCCCGCTCGAAGATCCCGGGCTCCCGCTCGAGCCAGCGCCCGTGGGTCTCGGCGATGTCCTCGGGCCCGGGGCTGAAGACGTCGAACACGAAGCGGCCGGTCGGTTCGAGCAGGCGGTGCGCGGCCCCGCACGGCGGCGTGTCGGTCAGCCTCGGTCTCCATGTGGAGCAGCGAGCGGAAAGGCGCCAGCACGAGCGGGACCGGGCCTTCGACCGGCGGGTCGCGGAGATCGCCGAGGCGGAGATCGAGCGTCACGCCCGCCGTCTCGGCCCGCTCGCGCGCGACCTCGAGCATTCCCTCCGAGGAGTCGACTCCGATCACCGGGATCTCGTCTGCCGCGATCGGGATCGCGATGCGCCCGGTGCCGACGCCGAGCTCGACGACGGGCCCGCCCGACCGGCGCGCCCGCTCGAGGTAGAACGCGACGTCCTCGACGACGCTCGCCGACCATGGGTCGTAGAGCCTCGCGATCCTGTCGTACGCAGACATCCCGCTATCTTGCTCGCTCGATGGCGAACTGGCAGGAGTACGAGCAGGAGGCGGTGCAGGCGACCGCGTCGGCGCCGGGATCTCCCGAGCTCGAGGAGGTGCGGATCGCCTACCTGGGCCGCAAGGCCCCGCTCGCGCTCGCGCTGCGCGAGGTGCGCGACCGCGAGACGGGGATGCTCCTGAACGGCATCCGCACGCGTCTCGAAGAGGTGTTGCTCGCGCGCGAGCGCGACCTTGCGCGACAGGAGCTCGACCGCCGGCTCCGCGAGGAGGTCATCGACGTCACGCTCCCCGGTGAGGAGCTCCCGCTCGGCCACCTGCACCCGATCACGCAGGTGCGGCGCGCCGTCGAGGACGCGTTCCTCGGGCTCGGCTGGGAGGTGCGGGACGATCGTGAGGTCGAGACGGTCGAGTACAACTTCGACAAGCTCGCGTTCGGCGCCACGCACTCGGCGCGCTCGCCGCGGGACACGTTCTTCTTCGACGATGACCACGTCCTCCGCACGGAGACGAGCCCGTCGCAGATCCACGAGCTGGAGGAGAAGGAGCCGCCCGATCTACATGGTCTCGATCGGCCGGGTCTACCGCCGCGATGCGATCACCTCCACGCGCTATCCGATCTTCCACCAGTTCGAGGGCCTCGCCGTCGATCGCGGGCTCACGCTCGCCGACCTGAAGGGGACGCTCCTCCACGTGATGCGGGCGCTGTACGGCCCCGACCGCAGGGTCCGTTTCCGCACGCACTTCTTCCCCTTCACCGAGCCGTCGATCGAGCCGGACGTGTCGTGCGGGATCTGCGGCGGCTCCGGCTGCCGCACCTGCAAGTTCTCCGGCTGGATCGAGATGGGCGGCGCCGGCATGGTCGACCCGCGCGTCTTCGAGAACGTCGGCGTCGACCCGCAGGAGTGGAGCGGGTTCGCGTTCGGCTGCGGCCTCGAGCGCACCGCCCAGCTCCGCCACGACATCCCCGACATCCGCGCCCTGTGGGAAGGCGACCTGCGCGTACTCCGGCAGTTCTGAGCCAGGCCACGTTCTGATGCGCATCCCGATCTCCTGGCTCCGCGACTACGTGGCGATGGACATGCCGCTCGACGAGCTCGCCTCGCGCCTCTCCGTCACGACGGCGGAGATCGAGGACATCGAGGCGCGCGGCGTCGCCGACGAGGACGGCAACCTCGGGCTGTTTCGGATCGGGAAGGTCATCGAGGCGGAGAAGCATCCGAACGCCGACCGCCTCCAGATCACGAAGGTGGACGTCGGCGAGGCCGAGCCCCGCTCGATCGTCTGCGGCGCGTGGAACTTCGGGGTCGGCGCCACCGTCGCCGTCGCGCTCCCCGGCGCGAGGCTGCCGAACGGCCTCGAGCTCGACCGTCGCGAGGTGCGCGGCGAGATCTCGGACGGGATGATCCTGGCCGAGGACGAGGTCGGCCTCGGCGGCGAGCACGCGGGGATCATGCTCCTGCCGGCGACCGAGCCGGGGACGCCGCTCGCCGACGTCCTCCCGCTCGTCGACCACGTCCTCCTCGTCGAGGCGACGGGCAACCGGCCCGACCTCCAGAGCGTCTACGGCCTCGCCCGCGAGATCGCGACCCTCTACGACCTGCCTCTCCGGGACGTGGCCGGGGACAGTCCCCGGCCGCGGCCCGAGCAGACGGTCGAGATTCGCATCGACGACTTCGACGGGTGCCCGCGGTACGTCGGGCACCTGTTCGAGAACGTCGCGATCGGGCCGTCGCCGCAGTGGCTGCGGACGCGCCTCTTCCTCGCCGGCCAGCGCCCGATCTCGAACGTGGTCGACATCACGAACTACGTGATGTTCGCGCTCGGGAACCCGCTCCACGCCTTCGACTTCACCACGCTCCACGGCGGGCAGATCGTCGTCCGCCGCGCCGCGGCCGGGCGAGAAGCTGACGACGCTCGACGGCGTCGTCCGCGACCTCGTCCCCGAGGACCTCGTGATCGCCGACGCCGACCGCGCGATCGCGCTCGCCGGGATCATGGGCGGCGAGGACACCGAGATCGGCGAGGGCACGACGACCGTCCTGCTCGAGGCCGCGAACTTCGAGCCGTACCGGCATCTACCGCACCTCGGAGCGCCAGCGGCTCCGCACCGAGGGCTCGAACCGCTGGGAGAAGGGCGTCGACCCCTACCTTGCCGGCCCGGCCGCCGAGGTTGCGACCGCGCTCGTCCTGCAGCTGACCGGCGCGACCTGGACGGCGGCGCTCCGACGTCCACGGCGAGCTCCCGGCCCGCCCGGTGATCCCGTACCGGCCCGGCGCGTGCGGATGCGGTGATCGGGATCGAGACCCCGCCCGACCGGCAGTTCGCCCTGCTCGAGAGGCTCGGCTACGACGCCCGCGGCGAGAGCGTCGTTGCGCCGACCTGGCGTGCACGCGACACGACACGCGAGATCGACGTGATCGAGGAGATCGCCCGCTTCCGGCTCGAGGACGTGCCCTTCACCCTGCCGGCCCGCCGTGAGATGAAGGGCCTGCTCACCCGGGAGCAGCAGCTGCGCCGCCAGGTCGAGGACGTCCTCGCGGGGCTTGGCTTCGCCGAGGTCTACACCCCGAGCCTGCGGCCCGACGACGACACGACCTGGAAGCTCCCCGAGCCGATCTCGGTCGAGCTCACGGCGCTTCGCACCTCCCTGCTGCCGAGCCTCGTCGAGGCCGCGCGCCGAAACGTCGATGCCGGCGCCCGCGGGATCGCCCTCTTCGAGCTCGCGAGGATCTACCTGCCCGGTGGAGATCTGCCCGACGAGCGGGTCACGGTCGCCGGGATCGCCGCGGGCGGCTTCCTCCACGTCAAGGGCGTCGTCGAGACCCTGTACCGGGCGCTCAAGGTCGAGCGCGAGTTCGCCCGCTCCGACCATCCCCTCTTTCACCCGGGCAAGACCGCAACGACGGGCGCAGGCATCCTCGGAGAGCTCCACCCGAGCGTGCTCGAGGGAGAGTGGGGCGCGTTCGAGCTCGACCTCGGGCGCCTGTTCGCCGCCGTCGGCGGCCCGGTGACGTACCGCGACGTGATCACCTTCCCCGCCGTGCGGCAGGACATCGCCGTCACCGTGGCCGAGGACGTTCCGGTCGGCGACCTCGTTGCCGCCGCACGGGAGGCGGCCGGCGACGAGCTTCGAGAGATCGGCGTCTTCGACGTCTACCGCGGCGATCAGGTCGGCGCGGGACGCAAGTCGGTTGCCTTCTCGGTCGCCTACCAGGCAGCCGACCGGACGCTCACCGACGAGGACGCGTCCCGCCTGCGCAACGCCGTCGTCGACGCCCTCGCCGAGCGCTTCGGCGCCGAGCTCCGCGGCTGATCGCCCACGACCCCGCGAGCCGCTCACACCATCCGCCCCTCGATCTGCCACACGGGGCCCTGCGTGCCGACCGGGCGGCTGTCCGAGAGGACGCGGAGGATCTCGACGCGGCCGGTGATGCCCGCGGCGTCGCACCGCTCGAGGCAGCGGCGAACCATCCCGGGCGAGGCCCCGTAGCCGAACAGGCGCGCGCTGCGAAACTGCAGCCGCAGGGTGTCGCCGACCCGGCGCGGGTTGATCGGCGCGAGATTGAGCGCCGCCGGCTCGACGTAGTCGGACGAGTCGAGCTCGATCTCGCCGAGCAGGTCGCTCCAGTCGGCCGGTAGGCCTGCGGCGGCGGCGTCCCATGCCTCGGGGAGGTGATCGGTCGGGACGGCCTCCTCCGCGGGCGCCTCGTCGACCGAGACGATCGCGAGCCGGCCGTGAAGCCGCTCGGCATCGAGCCGTTGCAGCGCGCGACGCAGAGCCTCGGCGCTCCCGCTCCCCGGGTGCTGGCCCGGCTGGTCCCCATGCGGCCCGTCGGCGGCGGCTCCGGCGATCACGATCGACGCCGACGCTCGGGCCGGTTTGCATCGGCTGGAGCGGTGCCAGCAGCTCGAGCGCGCGCCCCGTCTTGCCCGCCTCCTCGAGCGTGAAGCCGATCCGGGCCTCGGCCCATCGCGCGGGCAGCCCGCGCCTCGAGATCCTGCCAGTCCTTCACGAGAGCCATCGCCGCAGAACGTACACTCAGAGCGGTGGCGAAGGTGGAGAAGAAGCGTGGGCTGTCCGAGGATCGGCTCCGGGACTTCTTGCAGGAGATGCTCCTGATCAGGCGGTTCGAGGAGAAGGTCGAGGAGCGCTTCCGGGCAGGCGAGCTGCCCGGCTTCCTGCACGTCGCGATCGGCCAGGAGGCTGCGGAGGTCGGCGTCTGCGCCGCGATGGAGGACGGCGACGTCTTCGGCTCGACGCACCGCGCGCACGGTCACACGCTCGCGCGCGGCACGCAGCCGAACGCGCTCATGGCGGAGCTCTACGGCAAGATCGAGGGCTGCTCGCACGGCTACGGCGGCTCGATGCACCTGTACGACGTCGAGCGGGGCAACCTCGGCGCCAACGCGGTCGTCGGCGGCGGGCTGCCGTCGCTCGTCGGCGCGGGCCTCGCGTTCAAGCTGCGCGACGAGCCGCGTGTCGCCGTCGCGTTCTTCGGCGACGGCGCGACGAACACCGGCACCTTCCACGAGTCGCTCAACCTCGCCCAGCTCTGGAAGACGAAGACGCTGTTCGTCTGCGAGAACAACACCTGGGCGGAGTCCACCCCGGGCTGGCAGCACTCGCCGGTCTGGGAGGACATGTCGAAGCGGGCACTCGCCTACGACATGCGTTCGCTCAAGGTCGACGGCCAGGATGTCGAGGAGGTGCACGAGAAGGCCTCGGAGGCGCTCGACTACGTCCGCTCCGGTCGAGGGCCGGTGTTCCTCGACGTCGAGACCTACCGGATGCACGGGCACTACATCGGCGACCCGCAGGTCTACCGCTCCCAGGAGGACCGCGAGAAGGCGGCGGCGCGTGACCCGATCGTTCTGCTTCGCGAGAGGCTTCAGGTCTCGAACGACGAGTGGGAGACGCTCGAGGCCGAGGTCACCGGGATCGTCGAGGCCGCCGTCGAGTTCGCGAAGGCGGGCACTGACCCACAGCCAGAAGACGCGCTCAAGAACATTTACGCCTGACGATGCCCGAGATCTCCTACAGGGAGGCGGTTCGTGACGCGCTCGCGACCGCGATGCGCGCCGACGAGGACGTGTTCGTCATGGGCGAGGACATCGCCGAGATGGGCGGCTCGATGGGCGTCACGCAGGGGCTCGTCGAGGAGTTCGGCCCCGAGCGGGTTCGCAACACCCCGATCTCCGAGATGGCGATCGTCGGCGCGGGCATCGGCGCCGCGATGCAGGGCATGCGCCCGGTCGTCGAGATCATGTACGAGGACTTCCTGACGCTCTCGCTCGAGCAGATCGTGAACCAGGCGGCCAAGCTCCGGTACATGTCCGGCGGGCAGCTGAAGGTGCCGCTGACGATCCGGACGCAGGGCGGCGCCGGCTGGTCGCCGGGCGCGCAGCACGCACAGCAGCTCGAGGCGTGGCTCGTGCACATCCCGGGGCTCAAGGTCGTGTTCGCGTCCAGCCCGGCCGACGCCCGCGGGCTCCTCTGGTCGTCGATCTACGACGACAACCCGGTGATCTTCTTCGAGCACCGGCTCCTCTACCCGGTGAAGGGCGAGGTGTCCGAGAAGCTCGAGCCCGTCCCGCTCGGCAAGGCTCGCGTCGTCCGCGAGGGGCAGCGACGTCACCGTCATCGCAACGGGCCCGCTCGTCCAGCGCGCGCTCCAGGCTGCCGAGGAAGCCGAGAGCGAGGGCATCTCGGTCGAGATCGTCGATCCGCGGACGCTGCAGCCGCTCGACTCCGACACGCTCGTGGAGTCGGTCAAGAAGACCAACCGCGCCGTCGTCGCCCACGAGGCCGTCACGCGGATGGGGTTCGGGGCGGAGGTCGCGGCGGTGCTCCAGGAGGAGGCCTTCGACTGGCTCGACGCCCCGATCGAGCGTGTCGGCGCCAGGTTCGCGCCGCTCGCCTTCGCGCCGGCGATGGAGCAGTACGTCGTCCCTCAGCCCGCCGACGTCCTCGCAGCGATCAGGAAGACGGTGGCGCGCGCCTGATGGCCACCGACGTCAAGCTCCCGCGGCTCGGGCAGGGGATGGAGAGCGGCACGATCGTCCGTTGGCTCAAGGCCGAGGGTGACGCCGTCGAGAAGGGCGAGCCGTTGTTCGAGGTCGACACCGACAAGGCGACCCAGGAGGTCGAGGCCGAGGCGAGCGGCGTCCTCCTCCGGATCGCCGTGGTCGAGGGCGAGGTGCCTGTGGGTCAGACGATTGCAGTCATCGGAAGCGAAGGCGAGGCCCTTTCGGACGTCCCGTCCGAAACGGCTAGCGAGGTTGTGGAGGCTCCTACCGCGGAGGCAGCCGTCGAGTCGCCTGCTGCAGGCGGGCGAGTTTCGCGCCGTGACCAACGGTGCCCGCGACGAGGCCGGTGGGCGCGTGAAGGCGTCGCCGCTCGCGCGCCGGATCGCGCGCGAACGCGGGATCGAGCTCGGCGCCGTCACCGGCACCGGCCCCGACGGGCGGGTCGTCGCCGAGGACGTCGAGCGCGCAGCAGTGGCTCCGGCCGCGGTCGGGCCTCCGGCAACCCAACTAGAGGTTTCCGCCCTGGCGGAAACCGCCGTCCCGCTTTCGAGCATCCGCCGGACGATCGCCCGCCGCCTCACCGAGGCGTGGCAGGTGCCGGTCTTCCAGCTCACCGTGTCGGCCGACATGACGCGTGCGAATGCGCTGATCGCGCGCTCGCGGGAGCTCGACCCCGACGTGCGCGCCACCGTCACCGACCTGATCGTGCGGGTCTGCGGCCGGGGCCCTGCAGCGGCATCCCGACGTCAACGTCCAGTTCTCGGCAGACGGGATCCTCCGGTTCCCGTCTGCCAACATCGGGCTCGCGGTCGCCGCGCCTCAGGGGCTGGTCGTCCCGGTGATCCGGTCGGCCGACCGGCTCTCCCTCGTCGAGGTCGCAGCGCGACGCGCGGAGATCGTCGAGCTTGCCCGAACCGGGGCCCTCAAGCTGCATGATCTCGAGGGCGGGACGTTCACGGTCTCGAACCTCGGGATGTTCGGCGTCGAGCAGTTCATCGCCGTCCTCAACCCCCCGCAGGCTGCGATCCTCGCGGTCGGGCTCGACCGTGGAGCGCCCTGTCGCGCTCGAGGGAGAAGTCGTCGTCCGCCCGATGATGACGGTGACCATGACGGTCGATCACCGTGCTGTCGACGGCGCTCCCGCCGCCGAATTCCTCCGTACCGTGAAGACGTTCCTCGAGGATCCGGCCCTTGCTCTGTAGGTGTCAGGGCCTTCGGGGTGAGTGATCGCGGTGAGTGATTTGCAAGGCCTGACCCCCGAGGTCGTCATCCGCCGCGGCGACAAGCTGGACACTCCCTTTCTGCGCTCTCTGCTTGCGTTCGCCTACGGCTGGCACGTCGCGGCATTCGACACCTTCGACATGTCGATCTACCACTACGTCGATGCCTGGGGCCGCGCCGGCGACGCCGCGCTCGTCGCAACCGAGGGCGGCCATCCCGTCGGGGCGGCCTGGTACCGGCTGTTCCCGGCGTCGCGTCCCGGGTTCGGGTTCGTGGACGAGGAGACCCCGGAGATGACCGTGGTGGTCATCCCCGCGAGGCAGGGGCAGGGCATCGGCCCGCTGCTCGTGGCAGCTCTCCTCGAGCGCGCGATGGAGGAGGGCTACCCGGCCCTGTCGTCGTCGGTGCAACGCGGGGACCGCGACGAGCAGCTGCTCCGGGAGCAGGGGTTCGAGCAGGTGCGAGCGGCAGGGGAGACCCTCACGCTTCGCCGGGCGCTCTGATCGCCTCGGCCAGCCACGGTACGAGCTCGGCGACGAACGCCGGGTCGATCGCGTGGTCCATCGGCGACTCGCGATAGAGCACCTCGGCGCCCGCCGCGTGGAGCTGCTCGAGCGAGCGCTGCGCGAGCTCGATGGGGATCACCGGGTCGTAGGTGCCGTGGCCGACCGCGATCGGCGGGAACGGCGCCCCGCCGAGCTCCCAGCCCTCGACGATCGGCACGAACCCGGAGAAGCCGATCACCGCGAGCGGACGCGGGCGTCCGCTCCCGAGGCCGACGGCGAAGCTCATCACCGCTCCTTGCGAGAAACCGCCGATCACGAACCGGTCGTAGGGCAGCGAGTCGACGAACCCGGTGAGCGCCGCGTATCCCTCGGCGAACGTCCCGGGGTCGGGGAAGCCGATCCGGTGCACCGCGTACCAATGAGCGCCGCCGGGTGGCAGCGAGAGCGGCCCCCGGGGCGAGTACCCGTGGAGCCGCCGCTCGGGGTCGAGCGCGTCGAAGAGCCCGACGAGGTCCTGCTCGTTCGAGCCGCGTCCGTGGACGAGGACGAGCGCGCCCTCGGCCTTGCCCGCGGCGGGGCGCTCCGCGAAGATCATCGACTCGGCAACGGGGTGAGGCGCTTCTCCAGCTCGGGGCGCAGCTGCTCGTAGTCGGGCGGGAGCGACAGCCGCTCGCCGAGCGTCTCGAGCGGCTCGTCCGACGTGAACCCCGGGCCGAGTGTCGCGATCTCGAACAGGACGCCGTTCGGCTCCCGGAAGTAGATCGAGCGGAAGTAGAAGCGATCGATGATCGGCGTCGGCCGTCCGCCGAGCGAGGCGACCTTCTCCTGCCACGCCTCGTGGTCCTCCGTTCGCGACGCCCAGGCGACGTGGTGGACGGTGCCGGCGCCCGGGAGCCCGCGGGCCTCGGGTGCGTCGTCGTACACGTAGAAGCCCCCACGGCTCTCTCCGCGGCATTCCCACCCGGGCGTGAATCCGAGGCCCCAGAGGAACATCGCGCTCCGGCCGTAGTCGGACGAGTACGCCCGCACGCCCGCGAAGCCGCGCAGTGCCAGCTCGCGCGGGATCTCGGGATGCTCCGCGATCAGCGGGGCGTCGCCCGAGTCGTCGACGACGAGCTCGAGCGCGAGGCCCTCAGGGTCGTGGATGAGCACCGAGCCGTACCGGCGCTCACCGTGGGCGCGCTCGGCCCAGAAGTCGAGCGCCTCCTCGGAGGCGACGCGGAACACGACGCGGTGGACCATCCCGTCGCCCGCGCGGCCGGGCGCGGCGCCCGGATACTCGAAGAACGTGATGTCGGCGCCCGGCGCTCCCCTTCTCGTCGGCGTAGAAGAGGTGGTAGACGGTCGGGTCGTCCTGGTTCACCGTCTTCTTCACGAGCCGAAGCCCGAGCGTGTCCGCATAGAACTCGACGTTCGCCGGGGCGTTCCCGGTGATGCACGTGATGTGGTGGAGCCCTTCCAGCTTCATCGGGACCCATTCTGCCGCGGATAGTATCGTCGTGAGATGAAATGCGACGTTGCAGTCCTGGGGGGCGGGCCCGGCGGCTACACGGCGGCGATCCGCGCGGCGCAGCTCGGCGCGAGCGTCGTTTGCGTCGAGGCCGCGCCGGAGCTCGGCGGCACCTGCCTCCGGGTGGGCTGCATCCCCACGAAGGCGTGGGTCGAGACCGCGCACTGGCTGCACGCCGCCCGCGAGTCGTTCCCGAAGCTCGGGGTCTCCGTCCAGGAGCCGCGCCTCGACTTCGCCGCCGCAAACGAGTGGAAGTCGGCGGTCGTCTCGCAGATGACCGGCGGCGTCGCCTCGCTCTTCAAGGCAAACGGCGTCGAGTGGGTGAAGGGTAGGGGCTCCTTCCGGGACGCGAGGACGCTCGCGGTCGAGGAGGGAGAGGACATCACGTTCGCCTCCGCGGTCGTCGCGACCGGGTCGTTCCCGATCCTCCCGCCGATCCCGGGGCTCGACTCGGAGCTCTGTGTCGACTCGACGGGCCTACTCGCCCAGAGCGAGGTGCCCCGCAGGCTCGCGATCCTCGGCGGCGGGATCATCGGCTGCGAGTTCGCCTCGATCTTCAGCACCTTCGGGACCGAGGTGACGGTCGTCGAGATGCTCGAGCGGCTGATCCCGCAGGAGGACGAGGACGCGTCCAAGGAGCTCGGCCGGCAGTTCGGCAAGAAGGGGATCAAGCTCGAGCTCGGCAAGCAGTGCACCTCTGTCGAGGAGGTCGACTCCGGGCCTGGTCGTGCGCTACGGCGACGGCGAGAGCGTCGAGGCCGACCTGATGCTCGTCTCGGTCGGCCGGGCACCGCTCGTGTCCGGGATCGGTCTCGAGGCTGCAGGCGTCTCGTTCGACACGCGGAAGGGGGTCGGCGCCGACGACCACCGGCGAACGTCGGTACCTCACATCTACGCCGTGGGCGACTGCGCCGGCTACTGGCAGCTCGCGCACACGGCGTTCCGCGAGGGCGAGGTCGCCGCCGAGAACGCCTGCGGGCACGACGCCGTCGTCGACAACCGTGCGGTACCGCGCCCCATCTACACGCATCCCGAGGTCGCGAGCGTGGGGCTGACCGAGACGCAGGCGCGCGAGGCCTACGGCGACGAGGTCGCGGTCGGCCGGTTCCCGTGGGTCGCGAACGCGCGCGCGGTGATGCAGGACGAGACCGCCGGCTGGGTGAAGTCCATCCACGAGACGCGCTACGGCGAGCTGCTCGGCGTCGTCATCGTCGGCCCCCATGCGACCGACCTGATCGAGGCCGGCGTGGTCGCGATCGACGCCGAGTCGACGGTCGAGACGGTCGCCGACGGGATGACGGCGCACCCGACTCTGTCGGAGGGGATCAAGGAGGCCGGTCTCGTCGCGCTCGGCCGGGCGATCCATCTACCGAACCGCAAGCCGCGTACCGCCTCGGCTCACGCCTCCCAGTAGAACTCGTCCGGCAGGCGGTCTGCGAGCGCGCGGATCACCTTCATCTGCATCAGCGGGAGCTCCTCGAGCAGGAGCTGGAAGTCGCGCGGCGCGATCAGGAGAACGCGGGCGGGGCTGCTCGCCGTGACCGACGCCGTGGTGAGCCGGTCGGAGAGCAGCGAGATCTCGCCGAAGAACTCGCCCGGCCCGAGCCGGTTGACGGTCTTGCCGTCACGGCCGACCTCGGCCTCGCCTTCGAGCAGGACGAAGAAGTTGTTGCCGGGCTCACCCTCGTGGATCAGCACCTCGCCCGCGGGGACGTCCTCCTCGGTCGAGATCTGCTCGATCGCGTCGAGGTCGACCGGGTCGAGGCCCGCGAAGAGCGGAACGCCCTCGAGCGCGTCGCGCCTGGCATGTCTCCGGCTGCCCAGCACCCGTCCGGGATCGTACGCGATCAGGCGGTGCGGGCCTCCGGCTCCCAGTCCTCGCCGGCGGTGATCCAGACCATGTCGCCGACGGAGAGCCGGAGATCCTGGATCGCGTTGCCCGGATTGCCGCGGACGATCGTGAGCCAGCCGCGCGGGTCGAAGATGACGCCGTACTCGCCGGGGGCGAAGTCGGCGAACGTCTCGCCGCGGCGCGCCTCGACCCAGCCGACGAGCCCCTCGACCGAGAGCCGCGGCGCGCCTTCGAGGCCGGCGAGACCGAGGTCGTGGTTGCGGACGTTGAGCTGGATGTTCCCGAACCTGTTGTGGTCGATCACCTCGCACCGGATCTTGCCGGGCTCGATCTGCGGGCGGCGGACGACGAGGCTGACGAGAGAGCCGGGCTCGAACTCGTCGCCGAGCTGCTCGAGCGGCATGCCGGCGGCGAGGTGGGCAGCCGCGGGGCAGAGGACGTCGCGGGCGTGGAAGGACGCGACGATCGGGCCGAGGATCACGTCGGGCGAGGTGATCTCGACGGCGCGGCGGGCGCCGCCGGACGTCGACCAGACCGAGGAGAAGAGGCCGTTGTCGGGCCCGACGAGCAGCCGCCCGTTCGCCGTCTCCACTGCGATGTCGCGGTCCTTGCCGACGTTGGGGTCGACGACGGCGAGCACGACCGCGTCGTCGGGGAGATACTCGAGCGAGTCGGTCAGCATGCGCGCGCCCGACTCGACGTCGAGCGGCTCGATGAAGTGGGAGAGGTCGATGACGCGGCTCTCGGGCGCGACCTTGCACATGACGGCGTGGCAGATCCCGACCCACTCGCTCTCGAGCCCGAAGTCGCTCATGAAGACGATCGACCGCACGCCGGCGGGAGCATAACCCTCCGTAAGGGCCGGGATGGTTACGTTTTCGAGGCCGCGGTCGTCCGAGGACGCCGGTCTTGACGCTCAAGGCGCTGTTGGCGGTTCGTCGAGCCCGATGACGTGCGCAGTCACGCTCGTGGCCGGCCCGCCGCGAGAGCGTCATGTCGAGGGAATTGCAAAGGCGGCGTCGCGCTTCTCGTGGTGTGGGTAACCGTCGCCGGCGCACTCGCCCTGCCGGCCGCGATTCAGGCCTCGGTGCGGCCGCTTTCGGCGGCGGAGCGTCAGGCAGTCGTCGACGCGAAGGAGTGGCACGCCGGCTGCCCGGTCGCCCTGTCGCAGCTCCGGCTGCTCACCGTGCGCTTCGTGGGATTCGACGGGCGGCCGCATGCCGGCCAGCTCGTCGTCAACGGGTCAGCAGGCCAGGCGGCTCGAGCAGGTGTTCGGGCGGCTGTACGCGATCCGCTTCCCGATCCACCACATGGCCCTCTCCGACACCTATGGGCCTTCGGCAGGGCGACCGCGCGACGGCGACGTCACGGCCTCGTTCGAGTGCCGTCAGGCGGTGGCCTCTCCCTGCTCGGGAACGGCGAGCGCCGGCACGGGCCACTGGTCGGAGCACGCCTACGGTGAGGCGGTCGACCTCAACCCGGTCGAGAACCCGTACGTGGGCTGCGGGATGACCCGCGACCGCACGGCGCTCTCCTACCTCGACCGCTCCCACGTGCGGCGAGGCATGGTGACGCCGGCGGTGATCCAGGTCTTCGCGGACGCGGGGTGGGGCTGGGGCGGCTCGTGGACCGGGTCGACCAAGGACTACATGCACTTCTCCGCCACGGGGCACTGAGAATCGTCGGCGGTTCCCCGGCTACGCGCGGCCCTGGGCCGGAGACTCCGTAAGGCGTAGAGTCCTCGTCCAAGCAACGATCAAGGAGGGGCTCATGGCAGAGATTGTGGTACTCGAGTTCACGATGCCGGATGCGGTCAACGTCTACAACAGCGTCAACAAGATCCTCGGCGGCGGGTCGGACACCTGGGACCTGCCTCCGGGAATGATCAGCCACATCGCCGGCGAAAGCGGCGACAAGCTCATCGTGGTCGAGCTCTGGGAGTCTCAGGCGGATCAGCAGGCGTTCATGGAATCCGCGCTGGGAGCCGCACTTCATGAGGTGAACGCTCCCGAGCCCTCGAGAGTCGAGTGGTTCAGCCACGCCGGAGATGCCCACCGCCACTAGCTCGGTGCAGCGCAAACGGTCGAGCACGGGAGGGACGGGCTCCCGCCCGTGCTCGTCACGGGGCGGCCGCCGACCCTTGCGAATCCACGTTGGATCTGTAGTGTCAGCGTTCCTCAGTCGGGCCTACGAAAGGAGCCGCCGTGAATCCGAACAAGGCACTGTGGGAGAAGGGCGACTTCACCCGAATCGCAGGGAGCATGCGGGAGAGTGGCGAGGCGCTCGTAGGGACGTTGGGAATCACCGAGGGACTCGATGTCCTCGACCTGGGGTGCGGCGATGGGACCACGGCATTGCCCGCAGCGATGCTCGGGGCGAACGTCCTGGGCGTCGATATCGCCGCCAACCTCGTCGAGGCGGGCAACGCTCGAGCGCGGAGCCTCGGCTTGAGCAACTGCCGATTCCAGGAAGGCGATGCGTCCGCTCTGAGCGAGCTCGACGACGACAGCTTCGACCTCGTCGTCAGCATCTTCGGCGCGATGTTCGCCCCGCGACCGTTCGATGTCGCCAAGGAGGTCGTACGGGTGACGCGGCCCGGCGGCCGGATCGTCATGGGGAACTGGATCCCCAATGACCCGACGCTCGTCGCCCAGATCCTGAAGATCAGCTCCGCCTACTCGCCCCCGCCTCCGGAGGGGTTCGTCAGCCCGATGACGTGGGGCATCGAGGACGACGTCGTCGAGCGATTCGAGACTGCCGGCGTGCCTCGAACGGGGATCTCGTTCGAGAGGGATACCTACACGTTCAACTTCCCCGGCGCACCATCGGGACTTGTTTCCGAGTTCCGGAGCTACTACGGGCCGACCATGAACGCGTTCGAAGCTGCCGCAGCAAACGGCCGCGAGGCCGATCTGGAAGCCGAACTGGACGCGCTCTTCAATGCCCAGAACACCAGCCCGACGAGGGATGCCACCTCGATCCCTGCAACGTTTCTGCGGGTTACAGTCGCAGTCTGAGCGTGCAGCCTGAGATCTGGGTGGAGCGCCCGGGGCCTGCAGTGGAGTTCTACGAGAGGGCTTTCGGGGCGCGCGTCCTGCATCGCGTCGGCGACGGCGAAGACATCGTCGCCCAGCTCGCAGTCGGCGAAGGGGCATTCTGGGTCGGCTCGGCGGCGAAGGCCATGGGGCGTTTTGACCCCGGCTCGATCGGAGGAGCGACCGGTCGCATCCTCGTGACCGTCGACGACCCGGACGCCTTCGTCGAGCGCGCCGTTGGCGCGGGTGCAACCGAGACTTCGCCGGTCGCCGACGAGCACGGGTGGCGGCTCGGTCGGATCACCGATCCGTTCGGTCATGAGTGGGAGATCGGGCGGCCGCCTGCCGGGTGGCCGCCGGTGTCGTCGTAAGCCTCGACTGCCTGATGACGTCGTACGATGCAGGATCGTGCGCCAGAATCTCTACGACGACCCGAGGTTCTTCGCCGGCTACACGCGAATGCGGGATGAGGCTCGGGGACTGCATGAGAACGTGATCGCTCCGTGTCTTCCGGAGTGCCTACCGGACCTGGGCGACAAGCGAGTGATCGATCTGGGATGTGGCGACGGCTGGTTCTGCCGGTATGCGGCGGACGCAGGCGCGAGGTCCGTGACCGGCGTGGATGCTTCGGCGCGAATGCTGACTCTGGCGCGAGAGCGCAGCAGCGACGAACGCATCACCTACGTGCAAGCCTTCGCGGAGGACGCCGAGTTCGCGACCGCGTCGGCGGATGTGGTCGTCAGTGTCCTCGCACTTCATTACGTGGCTGATCTCGTGCCGGTGTTGCAACGGATCGCTCGGTGGCTCGTCGCGGGCGGGATCCTTGTCGAGATCGTCGAGCATCCGATCTTCACCTCGCAGCTCCTCAGATCCGGTTGGAACACCGAGGCCGGCCGTCGCGTCGCCTGGCCGGTGAGCGACTACTTCGACGAAGGAGCGCGAACGAGTACGTGGTTCGTCGACGGCGTGGTCAGATATCACCGGAGCCTCTCGACGACTCTGAATCAGCTCGGTGCGGCCGGCTTCGATCTCGACCTGGTGGCAGAGCCCAGGCCGACCGACGAGGCGCTCCGGAGAAATCCTGACTGCAGAGACGACCTCGTTCGGCCCTCCGTGCTCGTGGTGCGGGCTGTCAAAGGCGGTTCTGGCTCTCGGTCCTGAGCGAGAGCCTGTCCTCTCCCGGTGAGGCCGCCCGACCGAGCGCGTGTGCATCATCTACGCGATGACCGAGGAACAAGCTGCATGGCCGACAGGTATCCGGGCGATCACGCTGTTCGTCGAGGACCTGGAGGACGCGAAGACGTTCTACCGGGAGGTGTTCGGGCTGCCGGTCCTCTTCGAGGACGCCAACTCCGCTGTGTTCGAGTTCGGCAGCACGCTGGCGAATCTGCTGAAGGCGGAAGCGGCGGTCGGCCTTGTCAAGCCTGCGACCGTCGCAGACCGTGCGGCCGGTGTGCGTTTTCAGCTCACGATCGAGGTCGAGGATGTCGACGCGACGTGCCGGGAGTTGACGACGCGTGGTGCGCAGCTCCTGAACGGGCCGATGGACAGGCCCTGGAAAGTCCGAACGGCGAGCTTCATGGACCCCGGCGGCCACATCTGGGAGATCGCCCAACCGCTGGCCTGACGGGTCACCGTCAGGCCGGTGCGTCGGCGTCCGGCATGGAGGCCGCGAACGCCTCGGGGCCCTGCTCCACCGCCGCCGGGTCCATCCACATGACCTGCCAGCCATGACCGTCGAGGTCGAAGAAGCTCCGTGAGTACATGAAGCCGTAGTCCTCGGCGTCATCTGCCTCGG
The DNA here is from genome assembly GCA_963738895.1 of uncultured Actinomycetota bacterium. GTDB lineage: Bacteria > Actinomycetota > Thermoleophilia > Gaiellales > Gaiellaceae > PALSA-600. The sequence goes on along the minus strand of CAVTYN010000004.1, from coordinate 98,393 downwards.
AGCCGCCCGCCGCGAGCGCAGCGGCGCTGACCGCATCGACCTCATCACGGGATGACACGCTGAAGCAGTACAGCGCCAGCGTGTGCGTGGTGGGATCGGCGATGGGCAGCTTCGAGAGCTCCGCGAACTTCTCGCGGGTGAGCAGCATGACGAAAGCGTCCTCGCCCACCAGCATGCAGGCGGCGGTCTCGTCGGTGAACTTCGGGTTGTAGGCGAACCCGAGCTTCGCGAAGAACGCCTTGCTGCGGTCGAGGTCCGCCACGGGGATGCTCACGAACAGCATGCGGCCCGGGTGTACGGGATCGGTCATGGTGCTCTCCAGTCGGTTGCTGATGGCGTACGTCCAGGTAGACCGGCCGAGGCGGCGGAACTCATCGGTGGATCCGGGCGGCGGAATCGATTGACGCCGATCTTCGCGTCCAGGGCTGAGTTGCTGCGTCATGAGCCGGTTCGATGCGGTTTACTATCGCGCCGGTAAGGCGGGCGGTTGTTTCATCGAGAAGGGAGCTTGTGATGCGAGCAAGACGGGGTCTGTTGACGGCCTCTGCCGTCCTGGGTCTGTTGATGTTTGGTGTCGCGACGGCGGCTGCGGCTCCGCAGCCTCAGACATTGCGCTTTCTCGAGGTGCAAACCACGTTCGCGGGGATCGGCGGCTGGAATCCGACTGGGGATAGTCCGCCGGCCGCAGGTCAGGGGTTCACCTTTACGAGCGCGTTGTTCAAGTGGGCGGGCACGAAGAAGGGAGCTCCGCTTGGGCATGACCAGGTCGTCTGCTTGGTGACCTACGTGGACTTGTCGGTGGGAAGCGTGCGGCTGCAGTGCAACGCGACCGTGTCTCTCCCCGGCGGCGGCATCCAGCTCGCCGGGCTGTCGAACTTCGCCAACCCGGTGACGAACGTCGCGGTGGTCGGCGGAACCGGCACCTACGCGGGGGCTCAGGGCACGGCGCGGATCACGAGCCTCTCGGGTGGGAACTCGAACAACTCCGCGTACATCCTCCGCATCACAAACTAGACGCTGTTGGCCATCGCCACATGGCCGTTGCCGTAGTTCGAAACGAACGTGCGGACGAGTGCCTTCGTGGTGGCCGAAGTGCAGCCTGGGATTGCCGTGAGGGCTGCGCCAGCCGGGTGACCGTGAGCCGCTGCCGATACGGCCAGGGCTACGGCGGCACACCACACCAGCCGAGGCATAGCCGTAAGGCTAGCGTCCGAGGCAGCCAGGCGAGACGCCGGGCGGAGCGGCGACGGTCCTTACCCTCGAGCCGGAGCTCAGGTCGTGCGCGCGAGCTTGCGGTCGACCGCCTGGGCGCATCGCCGGCCTTCGTTGATCGCCCAGACGATCAGCGACTGGCCGCGGCGGGCGTCGCCCGCGGCGAAGACGCCGGGGACGCTCGTCTCGTACGCGGTGGCCTTCACGTTGCCGCGGTCGTCGCGCTCGACGCCGAGCTGCTCGAGCAGCGGGAGCTCGGGCCCGACGAAGCCCATCGCGAGCAGCACGAGGTCGGCCGGCCGCGTCTCGGCCGTGCCCTCGACCGCGGCGAACGGCGGCACGCCCGCGTTCTCGACCCAGTGGATCTCCTTCACGCGGCCGTTGCCGGAGAAGGACGTGGTCGAGATCGCGAAGTCGCGCTCGCCGCCCTCCTTGAGCGCGTAGGGGATGCGCAGCTTCACCGGCCAGCGCGGCCACGGGGTCAGCTCGTCCGAGCGGGACACCGGCGGCTCGCCGATCAGCTCGATCTGGGTCACCGAGGCAGGCCCTTCGCGGTGGGCGTTCGCGACGCAGTCGGCGCCCGTGTCGCCGCCGCCGATGACGATCACGTGCTTCCCGGCGGCGGTGATGACCTCATCGCCCGTCGGCAGCTCGGGCGTGCTCGCGAGCTCGGCGCCCCTCCTCGCGCGCGACGAAACGGTTGCGCTGGTACAGGTACTCCATCGCGAAATGGACCCCCGGCAGCTCCCGTCCGGGCACCGGCAGGTCGCGGGGAATCCGCGCGCCGGTCGCGATCACGACCGCGTCGAAGCTCCGCAGCTCCTCGACGGGGAGGTTCCCGCCGACGTCCGCGCCGAAGCGGAACACGACCCCCTCGGCGGCAAGCTGCTGGACCCGGCGCTCGACGATGTGCTTCTCGATCTTGAAGTCGGGGACGCCGAAGCGAACGAGCCCGCCGCCGGCCTCGTCTCGCTCGAACACGGTGACGGCATGCCCCGAGCGCCGCAGCTGCTGCGCGCACGCCATCCCGGCAGGGCCCGCTCCGACGACCGCGACCGAGCGACCCGTCTCCCGTGCCGGCGGGCGCGGGCGGATCCAGCCCTCGTCCCAGGCGCGGTTCACGATCGCGAGCTCGATCTGCTTGATCGTCACCGCCTCGCCCTCGCGGATCTCGAGCACGCAGGCCGCCTCGCAGGGGGCGGGGCAGAGGCGCCCGGTGAAGTCGGGGAAGTTGTTCGTGCGGTGGAGCTGCTCGATCGCGGCTTCCCACCGGTCGCGGTAGACGAGGTCGTTCCAGTCCGGGATCAGGTTGTTGACCGGGCAGCCGTTGTGGCAGAACGGCACGCCGCACTCCATGCAGCGCGCGCCCTGGTCGGCGAGCTCCGCGCCGGTCAGCGTCCGGACGAACTCGTGGTAGTCGCCCACGCGCTCCGACGGGGAGCGCTCCGGGTTCTCGACCCGGTCGAACTTGAGGAACGCGCCCAACTCCCGCTCTCACCCATCAGGCAGCGGTCCCGGACTCGATCTCGGCGGTGACGAAGCCCTCGCCGCCGCTCGAGACCGGGCGGTCGTCGGGATAGGCGAGATGGCCGTTTCCGGCAGCGAGCGCAGCGAGCGCCGTCCGGTAGTCGCGCGGCATCACCTTCACGAAGCGACCGACGGTCTCCTCCCACGACTCGAGCGCCCGCGCCGCGACCGGCGAGCCGGTCCGCTCCCGGTGCTCCGCGACGAGCGCGCGCACGCGGGCGATGTCGTCGTCGTCGAGCGACTCGAGGTCGACGAGCTCGTGGTTGCAGCGCGCGGCGAAGCTGCCGTCGTCGTCGAGGACATAGGCGATGCCGCCGCTCATGCCGGCGGCGAAGTTGCGGCCCGTGCGGCCGAGCACGACGACGTGCCCGCCCGTCATGTACTCGCAGCCGTGGTCGCCGACGCCCTCGATCACGGCGTCCGCGCCGGAGTTCCGCACTGCGAACCGCTCGCCGGCGAGCCCGCGGAAGAACGCCTTGCCCCTCGTGGCGCCGTACAGGACCGTGTTGCCCACGATCACGTTGTCCTCGGCCGCGAACGTCGCCGCCTCGGGGGGCCTGATCGCGATCGTCCCGCCGGAGAGCCCCTTGCCGGCGTAGTCGTTGGCCTCGCCCCACAGGGTCAGCTCGATCCCCGGCGCGAGCCACGCCCCGAACGACTGCCCGGCCGAGCCGCGGAGCGTGAACCTGATCGTCCCCTCGGGCAGCCCGGGCGCGCCGTGGGCGACCGTGACCGAGTGCGAGAGGAGCCCGCCGACGGCGCGATGCACGTTGCGCACCCGCAGCTCGGCCTCGACCGGCGTCCCGTCGACGATCGCAGCCTCCGCGAGCCCGATCAGCTCCCAGTCGAGAGCCGACTCGAGCGGGGAGTCCTGCGGCCGCATCCTGCGCAGGGGCGTCCCGGGCGGCGCGTCGGGGAGACGAAGCAGATTCGAGAGGTCGATCCCGCGCGCCTTCCAGTGGTCGATCGCGTCGTCGGCCTCGAGCAGGTCGACCCGGCCGACCAGATCCTCGAAGCGCGCGATCCCCAGCTCGGCCATGAGCGCCCGCACCTCCTCGGCGACGAAGAAGAAGAAGTTCACGACATGCTCGGGCGTCCCCGCGAACCGCGCCCGCAGCACCGGGTCCTGCGTCGCGATTCCCACCGGGCACGTGTTCAGATGGCAGGCGCGCATCATCACGCAGCCGGTCGCGACGAGAGGTGCGGTCGCGAAGCCCATCTCGTCGGCGCCGAGCAGCGCCGCGATCGACCACGTCGCGCCCGGTCTTGAGCTGTCCGTCGGTCTGCACCCAGATCCGTGAGCGGAGATCGTTCATGACGAGCGTCTGCTGCGTCTCGGCGAGCCCGATCTCCCACGGGATGCCCGCGTAGTGCACCGACGACAGCGGCGAGGCGCCCGTCCCGCCGTCGTGGCCGGAGATGACCACGTGGTCCGAGTTGCACTTGGCGACTCCGGCGGCGACGGTGCCGACGCCCATCTCGGCGACGAGCTTCACGCTGACGTGCGCCTTCGGGTTCGCGCAGCGAAGGTCGTAGATGAGCTGCTTCAGGTCCTCGATCGAGTAGATGTCGTGGTGCGGCGGCGGCGAGATGAGCCCGACGCCCGGTGTCGTGAAGCGGATGCTCGCGATGTAGGGGTCGACCTTGTGGCCGGGCAGCTGGCCGCCCTCGCCGGGCTTCGCGCCCTGCGCCATCTTGATCTGGAGCTGGTCCGCGTTCGTCAGGTAGTCGATGTTCACGCCGAAGCGGCCCGAGGCGACCTGCTTGATCGCCGATCGCCGCGAGTCGCCGTTCGCGTCGCGCACGTACCTCGCCGGGTCCTCGCCGCCCTCGCCGGTGTTCGACTTCCCGCCGAGGCGGTTCATCGCGATCGCGAGCGTCTCGTGCGCCTCCCGCGAGAGTGAGCCGAGCGACATCGCGCCTGTCGAGAACCGCTTGACGATCTCGGCGGCGGGCTCGACGTCCTCGAGTGGGATCGGGCTCCCCTTCTTGATGCGCAGGAGCCCCCGCAGGGTCGCGCGGCGGACGGCCTCCTCGTTCACCTGGCGCGAGTACTCCTCGTAGGTCGAGGCGCCGCCGTGGCGCACGGCGTGCTGGAGGAGCGCGATCGTCTCGGGGTTCCACTGGTGGTACTCGCCCTCCGAGCGCCACGCGTACACGCCGCCGAGCGGGAGCAGGTCGCCGTTGCCGGGGTAGGCTCGCGCATGCCGGTCGAGCGCCTCGCGCGCGAGCACCGCAGTGCCGATCCCGCCGATACGCGACGGCGTGCCCGTGAAGTGCCGGTCGACGAGCGCGCGGTCGAGGCCGACCGCCTCGAAGATCTGCGCGCCGCAGTAGGACGACACCGTGGAGATGCCCATCTTGGAGATCGTCTTCAGCAGGCCCTTCGCGATGCCCTTGATCGCGCGCTTCTGCGCCTCCTCGGCGCTCATGCCCGCGGGCAGCATCCCGTCCCGGGCGAGCTCGCCGAGCGTCTCGAGCATCACGTACGGATTGATCGCGGCCGCGCCGTAGCCGATGAGCGTCGCGAAGTGGTGGACGTCGCGCGGCTCGCCCGACTCGATCACGAGGCCGGTCTGCAGCCGTGTCCCCTCTCGTACCAGGTGGTGGTGCACCGAGGAGACGGAGAGGAGCGCCGGGATCGGGACACGGTCGAGGCCCGTGTTGCGATCGGAGAGGATCAGGATGTTGACGCCGCCTGCGAGCGCCTCGTCGGCTTCCCGGCAGATTCGCTCGAGCGCCCCGTCGAGCCCGGAGGTGCCTTCGGAGACCGGCCAGGTGATGTCGATCGTGTGGGCCTTGAACAACCCCGTGTCGATCTGCCGCAGCGCCTCGAGCTCCTGGTCGCGCAGGATCGGCTGGGGGATCTGGAGCTGGCGCGCGTGCTCGGGCGACTCGCCGAGCAGGTTGCGCTCCGAGCCGACGCTCGTCGCGACGCTCATCACCACGGCCTCGCGGGTGGAGTCGATCGGCGGGTTCGTGACCTGCGCGAAGAGCTGCTTGAAGTAGTTGTAGAGAAGGGGGCGCTGGTCGGAGAGGACGGCGAGGGCGACGTCGGACCCCATCGAGCCGATCGCCTCCTCGGCATTCCGCGCCAGGGGCGCGAGGATCACCTTGAGGTCCTCCTGCGTGTACCCGAACGCGAGCTGCCGCGAGTTCGAGCGGCTCGACGCGGGGCACGCGCGGCGGCCGCTCGGGGAGATCGCCGAGCTCGACCACCTCTTGCTCGTACCACCGACCGTACGGCCGGCGGCCTGCGATCTCGCTGCTTGATCTCGCCGTCCTCGACGATGCGGCCCCGCTCGAGGTCGACCAGGAAGAGGTTCCCCGGCTGGAGGCGGCCCTTGCGAAGGACGTTCTCCGGGGGCTCGTCGAGGACGCCGGCCTCGGAGGCGAGCACCACCCAGCCGTCCTTCGTCTCCGTCCAGCGGCCGGGGCGCAGGCCGTTCCGGTCGAGGGTCGCGCCGATGACGGTGCCGTCGGTGAACGAGATCGAGGCCGGGCCGTCCCACGGCTCGGTGAGGCACGCGTGGAACGCATAGAAGCCGCGCAGCTCCTCCGGGAGGTCGTCGCGGCCGGCATAGGCCTCCGGGATCATCATCATCATCGCGTGTGGCAGCGAGCGGCCCGCCAGCACGAGGAGCTCGAGCACGTTGTCGAAGTTGGCCGTGTCCGAGCCGCCGGGCCGGACGACCGGGAGCACCTTCGCCAGGTCGTCGCCGAAGAGCTCCGAGGCGAGCTGCGACTCCCGGGCGCGCATCCAGTTGACGTTGCCGCGCACCGTGTTGATCTCGCCGTTGTGGGCGATCATCCGGTAGGGGTGCGCGAGCTCCCAGCTCGGGAAGGTGTTCGTCGAGAACCGGGAGTGGATGAGGACGAGCGCGCTCTTCAGCCGCTCGTCGAGGAGGTCCGGGTAGCAGCGCCCGAGCTGCGGCGCCATCAGCATTCCCTTGTAGACGATCGTCCTTGCCGAGCAGCTCGGGATGACGAGCGTCGCGCCGGCGCGCTTCTCGGCCACCCGGCGGATCACGTAGAGCTTGCGCTCGAACGCATCGCGGTCGGTCGCGAGCTCCGGTGAGGCGCCGATCAGCAGCTGCCGCACGACGGGCGCCGCTGCTCGCGCGGTGTGGCCGATGTGCTCGAGGCCCATCGGCACGTCGCGCCAGCAGAGGATGCGCTGCCCTTCCTCGACGACCGCGCTCTCGACGATGCGCTCGAGCTCCTCGCGCCGCTCCTCGTCGCCCCGCGGCAGGAAGGCCACGCAGACGCCGTAGGCGCCCGGTGGCGGCAGCTCGCGTCCGGCGACCGCGCGGAAGAACTCGTCGGGGAGCTGCAGCAGGATCCCGGCGCCGTCGCCGCTCAGGGGGTCGGCCCCGGCGGCGCCCCGGTGCTCGAGGTTCTCGAGCGCGCGGAGCGCACGCACGAGCGTCTCGTGCGAGGGCTCCCCGGTCAGCCGCGCGACGAAGGCGACGCCGCAGGAGTCGTGCTCGAATGCGGGGTCGTAGAGCCCGACCGGCTCGGTCGGGCGGGCTCGTCTGGGATCGAACGATTCAGTGGCGCTATGCGTCACCGTGGAGGCCTTTCGTAGTCGATGGCCCCCGCCGCTTCTTGCGTCCTAGCCGGCGGGGCGGGAATGGATCGCCGGCTAGCGGGCAGCCTTCGAGCGCGCCTGCTTGGCGTTCGACGTCACTTTCGCCGAGGAGTTCGCGCCCATTGCTTCAATCAGGATAGGAACTCGACGGCATTCCCGCAAATTCAAGCGTCTCCGATTCAGGGTGTCTCGGGACAGCCGTGATACCGCTATAGCCATAATCAAGCCGTGATGGAAGCCGAGCGGGTGCCGGTGGCGGATCCCGAGCAAGCGTACGAGGAGGATGTCCTCCGTTTCTACAGGCTGGCGAAGCACGCCGAATGGCAGGTGCGCGACCTGCCGTGGGGCGAGCGGCCGCCGATCCCCGAGCTCCGCGGCTCTGCCGCAGCGGCAGGCCCGTCGTCGCGACGTCTGGCGGTCGGTCATCACCCAGCAGCTCCAGGCCGACGAGCTCGCGGTCCAGATGTCCGCGCAGCTCTTCTCGCTCGCCCCGCACCGGGAGGCGAAGCTCTACTACACGACGATGGTGCAGGACGAGTCGCGTCACACCGAGGCGTGGCTGCGCCTCATCGACGAGGCGGGCGGCGACGGGGAGCGCGACCCCTATCTGGACAAGATGGCGACGCTCGTGATCGGCTCGGACACGCTCGAGGAGAAGGTCTTCATGATGCAGGTGTTCTTCGAGCGGCTGATCATCCCGAAGTTCAAGATGATCGCGAAGGCCACGCCGGGAACCGTGCTCGAGTCGATGTGCCAGCGGCTCTCGATCGACGACGGGATCCATCACGGCGCCGGGGTCGCCTACGAGCGCGTACTCCTGCGCCAGGCGTCGAAGAAGACGAAGGAGAACCTCGTGAAGGCCGCCAACGACCTGCTGCCGGTCTTCGTCGAGCACGAGCTCTGGCGCCCCCGCGAGCGTGCCTGGATCGGGGACGCGATGCGGTCTGCCGACATCGCCCGCCTCCGCAGCGAGATCGACCACGGCGTGCGGCTCGCCAACTCGCTGGGCGTCGACGTGGGCGAGGTCGTGTTGCCGTTCTGAGCCTGGATCGACCGGGCGCGTGAGGGCTGCGCGCGCGCTCACCGTCGTCGGCTGCCACGCCGGCGGGGAGATCGGCAACGTCGTCACGGGCGGCGTGCTGCCGCCACCGGGCGGGACGGTGTTCGAGCGGATGCTCGCGCTGCGCTCCGACGACTCCCTGCGCCGGACGCTCCTGCGCGAGCCGCGCGGAAGCGTGGCCGTGCACGCGAACCTGATCGTCCCCTCGAACCGCCCCGAATGCGCAGCGGGGTTCATCATCATGGAGCCGACCGAGTATCCCGCCATGTCGGGCTCGAACACGATCTGCGTCGCGACGGTGCTCCTCGAGACGGGGATGGTCGAGATGCGCGAGCCGGAGACGACGCTTCGGCTCGAGGCTCCGGCCGGCGTGGTCGAGGTGACGGCACGCTGCCGCGACGGGCGCTGCGAGAGCGTCGAACTCACGAACGTCCCCTCCTTCGTCGAGCGAATCGACGCGGCGCTCGAGGTCGGAGGGCTCGGCACGGTCACGGTCGACGTCGCCTTCGGCGGGATGTGGTACGCGATCGCAGACGCGGCGGCGCTCGGGTTCGCGCTCGAGCCCTCCGAGGCGCGTGAGCTCTCGCTGGTCGGGGAGCAGATCCGCGCCGCCGCCCGCGAACAGCTCCCCTGCGTGCACCCGGAGAACCCGGAGATCGCCGGGGTCAGCATCGTCCAGATCGCCGAGCCGTGGCGCGGCATCGGCGCCGTGTCGAAGAACGCCGTCGTCATCGCCCCCGGGCGACTCGATCGCTCCGCCACCGGCACCGGTCTCTCGGCGCGGATGGCCGCGCTCCGCGCCCGCGGCCTCATGCGCGCCGGGGACGCGATGACGCACGCCTCGGTGATCGGCTCCACCTTCGACGGGCGCATCGTCTCCGAGACGACGGTCGGCGGCCGGCCCGCGATCGTGCCGGCGATCCGCGGCAGCGCCTGGATCACGGGCATCACCCAGGTCCTCGTCGACCCGGACGACCCGTTTCCGGAGGGCTACCTGCTCCCGGACACCTGGCCCGGGAGCGACGGGCAGTTCTAGACGCGGTGGCCAATCGGTCACCGGATCGTCACCAGATTTAAGCTTGCGCTTACGTAAGCAGAGCCTTACTCTATGGCCATGGAGGCCGCGCTCAGGGCGATCGCCGAGCCCCGCCGCAGGCGGATCCTCACGCTCGTACGGGACGGCGAGCTCTCGGCGGGCGAGATCGCGTCGTACTTCGAGATCTCGCGGCCCGCGGTCTCACAGCACCTGACCGTCCTGAGGGAGGCGGGGCTCGTGGACGAGCGACGGAACGGCACGAGGCGCCTCTACCGCGCCCGGCCCGAGGGGCTCTCCGAGCTGAAGGTGTTCCTCGAAGGGTTCTGGGACGCGCGGCTCGAGGCGCTCAAGCGCGACGCCGAGCGAGAGGAGGGGGAGAAGGATGGAGCAGAGCGACTGAGCCGCTCGTGGTGCGGCGCCGGATCGAGATCGCCGCGAGACCCGAGACGGTGTGGGAGCTCCTCGTCGACCCGGAGAAGGCGCTTCGCTGGTGGGGGATCGGGGTGGAGCTCGACCCGCGTCCCGGCGGCCGGCTCCGGGTGCACGTCATTCCGGGAAGCGTCGTGAGCGGCGAGTTCGTCGAGGTAGACCCGCCGCGGCGGCTCGTCTACACCTGGGGCTGGTCGGAGGGAGGCGGCGGCGCCGGGCTCGTTCCGCCCGGGTCGAGCACCGTCGAGATCGAGCTCGAGCCGACCGAGGCGGGGACGACCGTTCGGCTCACCCACAGCGGCCTCCCGAACGACGAGTCCGCGGGAAGCCACGGCGACGGGTGGGATCACTACCTCGGGCGCCTCGCGGTCGCGGCCGCGGGCGGCGATCCGGGCAGAGACCCGTGGCTCGAGTTTGCACAACGACAGCAAGCGAAGGGGGATGAGTGATGGGCAAGTTCGTGTACGCATACAAGGGCGGCGGCATGGCCGCGACCGAGGAGGAGCAGGCCAGGGTGATGCAGGCGTGGGAGGCGTGGTTCGGCGAGCTCGGGGAGGCGATCGTGGACGGCGGGAACCCGTTCGCCGGCTCGACCGAGGTCACGGCCGCCGGCTCCGACGGTGCAGCAGCCTCGCACCTGACCGGCTACTCGGTCGTGAAGGCGGCGAGCCTCGACGACGCGGCGGGGAAGGCACGAGGCTGCCCGATCTTCGCGAGCGGCGGGACCGTCGAGGTCTACGAGACGATCGAGATGTAGGAGGGCCGGGGCGGGCCGGCCGGCGCCGGCCCGCCGCGGCCTAGGTGTTAGGGGACGACGGGCTCCTCGGCCAGGAGCCGAAGGAGCTCGACCACCGTCGCGGCCGAGATCGCCAGGTCCTGGGCGGTCACCCACTCGCGCACCGAGTGATACTCGTTGCCGCCCGTGAAGATGTTCGGCGTCGGCAGCCCGCGCTCGGTCAGGCGTGACCCGTCGGTGCCGCCGCGGATCGACTCGAGCCTCGGCGCGAGCCCGGCGCGTCGCGTCGCCTCGAGCGCCGCCTCGACCACGTGCGGGACGCGCATCGAGCGCCTCGCGCATGTTGCGGTACTGATCCCAGCGGTCGATCGTCACCGACGCGCGCGGCTCGCCGGCCACCGCGTCCTCGGCGAGGCGGTACAGCGAGCGCGACGTGCTGTTCGAGCTTCTCGCCGTCGTGGTCGCGGACGATGAGGGTGACCGTCACGCCGCTCGGCGCCGCCCTCGATCTTGTACGGGTGGACGAATCCCTCGCGGTCCTCGGTCGTCTCCGGCGAGAGGGTGTCGGCGGGAAGGCTCGCGACGAACCGCGCCGCGAGCTTCACCGGGTTGACGAGCACGCCCTTCGCCCAGCCGGGATGGACGCCGACGCCGTGGAAGGTCACCTTCAGCTCGACGGCCGAGAACGTCTCGTTCTCGATCGCGCCCACCACCTGCCCGTCGAGCGTGTAGGCGAACTCGGCTCCGAACAGGTCGAGGTCGAGGTGGTCGACGCCGTGGCCGACCTCCTCGTCCACCGTGAAGCCGATCCTCGCTCGCGCCCGCGGGACCTCGGGGTGGGCGAGGAGCCACGCGACCGCGGCCATGATCTCGGCGACGCCCGCCTTGTCGTCGGCGCCGAGCAGCGTCGTCCCGTCGGAGGTGACGACGTCGTGCCCGATCCGCTCGGCGAGGAGCGGGCTCGTCGCCGGGGAGAGCACCTGCGCCGGATCGCCCGGGAGGACGATCTCGCCGCCGTCGTAGGCCGGCCAGAGCTGCGGGTCGACGCCGGCCCCGGGAGCGTCCGGGCTCGTGTCGAGGTGTGCGAGCAGGCCGACCGTCGGCGCCGGTATCGGGGAGTGCGGTGCCCGGGAGTGTCGCGAGGACGTAGCCGTGGTCTGTCAGCTCGACGTCGTCGAGCCCGAGCGCGCGCAGCTCCTCGGCGAGGAGGCGCGCGAGATCGAGCTGCTTCGCCGTGCTCGGGTAGGTATCCGACTCGCGCGAGGACTGCGTGTCGATCCTCACGTAGCGGAGGAATCGCTCGAGCACGTCCGCGGCCAGCTCGGCCGCAACCGGCGATTCGTATGGCTGCGCCACGGGCGAGATACTAGAGTCGGACGATGGGAGCGATCGAGGAGCGGCTGGCGCACCTGGGCATCGAGTTGCCGCCGGCGTTCACGCCGATCGCGAACTTCTCGCTGACCGCCCGCACGGGCTCGCTCCTCTTCGTGTCGGGGCACGGGCCGACGTCGGGCACCGAGGTCGTCTTCAGCGGCCGGGTCCCGAGCGAGGTGTCGATGGAGGAGGCCTACCGCGCTGCGAGGCTGGCCGCGCTGAACTGCCTGCGCTCGATCCACGACGACCTCGGCACCCTCGACCGGGTCAAGCGGATCGTGAAGATGCTCGGCATGGTCTCGAGCGATCCTGACTTCACCGGCCAGCCCCAGGTGATCAACGGGGCGTCGGATCTCCTCGTCGAGGTCTTCGGCGAGGCCGGCCGCCACGCGCGCTCGGCCGTCGGCATGGCCGCGCTCCCGCTGGGGATGCCGGTCGAGGTCGAGCTCATCTGCGAGCTCGAGTAGCGCCCAGGACGCCAGGACGGACACGTCCCCGGGGGGCGCGTCGTGTCGCTAGAGGCGGCGGGCGCCGACGTACTTCTTCGCGTACCACTTCTCCTGGAGGGAGTCGATACGGACGAAGGCGCCGGTGTGGGGGGCATCGACGAAGAGGCCGTTGCCGAGGTAGATGCCGACGTGGTCGAGCGCGTCGAAGAACACGAGATCGCCCGGCTGCAGCTGTGACACCGTGACGGGCACGCCGTAGTTCCACTGCGCCGCCGCGAAGTGCGGGAGCGCGATCCCGAGCTGGTTGTAGACGTAGCTGACGAGGCCGGAGCAGTCGAAGCCGTTCGTCGTCGAACCGCCCCAGAGGTAGGGGACACCGAGATACGAGAGCGCGATCTGCGCCGCCTCGGGATGGCCCGGCGGAAGGAGCGCGGTCGGCTCGGTCGGCTGCGCGCCGATGACCGGCGTCGTCGTCGACGGGATCGTCGACGGGATCTCGGGCACGACCGGCGCCGTCGTCGTGCTGGTCGGAACGGTCGTCGCGGCCGCCGGCGCCGTTGTCGTCGTGGCAGCGGCGGTCGTGGTCGTCGTCGTGGTCGTGGTCGTCGTCGTGGTCGTCGTGGTCGTCGTGGTCGTCGTGGCTACGGGAGTCACGACCTGCGCCTGCTGCGCTGCGAGCGCCGCGCGGCGTGCGGCGGCGGCCTTCGCCTCCGCCTTCGCACGGGCCTCGAGCTCGGCCTCGAGCCTCGCGCGAGCGATCTCGGCGAGCCGCTCCTGGCGCACCCGCTCCTTCGCCTCGAGCTTGCGAACCTCCGTCTCGACCGAGGCGAGCAGCTTCCGGCGCTCGTTCAGGCCGCTCATGATCTCGGCACGACGGTCGGAGAGCTCCCGGACCGTCGCCGCCGCCGCCTTCCGGTCGCGGTCGAGGCGGTGGACGACGAGCTGAAGGTTGTGCTTCGCCGTCGCCGCGTCGGTGGCGATCGTCGCCGCCTGGAGGCTCAGCTCGTGCTCGGCGTCGGAGAGCCGGAGCAGCTCGACCAGGCTGCGCGCGCCGAGGATCACGTCGAGCGAGTTGCCGTGGCTCTGGGTGTACATCCACACGAGGAGCTTCGCCGCCCGCTCCTCGGCGTGCTCGTAGCGCACCTTCGCCTTCCCGAGCTCGACCTGCTCGGCGGCGAGGTTCTTGCGGAGCGTCTGGAGGCGCACGCGCGCGCCGTCGTACTGCTCGGACACCGTGTTCAGCTGCTCGTCGATCGCGGCGATGTCGTCGAGGACGCTCCGCACCTCGGCCTGCTTGGCGGCGATCGCCTTCTTCTGCGACGGCGGCACCGGCGTCGAGCCGGCGCCCTGGATCACGAGGGACGAGAGGGCGATGACCCCGACGAGCAGAATGAGCAGCTTGATTCGCATCGATGGCGGCGCCCGATGTCCTCGTCGAGGCACCGTGTTTCGGGTACGGCGCCGGGCGGTGATCTCCTGCACGGGCGGCCGTAGAATGCCACGTGTCATGGATGCTGTTCGGAAACGGTTCTCGGAGAGCGCAGGCGTGGTCGCCGAGCTCCAGGATCGGCGGGCCGAAGAGACCCGGGAGCACGTCTCTCGGCTTCTCACGCTCGAGCGGCGAGGAGCGCGCGCTCGACGTGGGCACCGGGGCGGGTGCCTTCGCGCTTGCGCTCGCCCCGCTCGTCCGTGAGGTCGTCGGCGTCGACCTCGTCCCGGAGATGCTCGCCGAGGCGCGCAAGCGCGCGACCGAGAACTCCGACTTCGTCGAGGCCGACGCCGAGGAGCTCCCGTTCCCGGCCGGCGTCCTTCGACCTCGTCTGCACCGGCAGGACCCTCCACCACGTCCCCCGTCCCGAGGTCGTCCTCGCGGAGATGACACGGGTGCTGCGGCCCGGAGGGACGATGCTCGTCGTCGACCAGCTCGCCCCGGTCGACCCGCTCGCGGCGATCGAGCTGAACCGGTTCGAGCAGGCGCGCGACCCGTCGACGACGCGGATCCTGGCAGACGTCGACCTCCGCGGCCTCTTCGACTCGAACAACCTCGTCCTTCGCCGCTCCGAGACCGTCGTCGTCGAGCGCGACCTCGAGCGCTACCTCGATCTCGCCGGCTGCGACGGCGACGAGCGGGAGGCGGCGCTGGCACTCGCCCCGGCGCGACCCACGGCGACGTACGGCTGGTACGTCCTGACGAAGCCATCTCTCTAGACGGGCTCGGCAAGACGTCTCGGCCCGGTGCGACGATGAGCGGAATGCACCTCAGCTCGTGCTCGCAGCCGGAGCGTTAGGGTACGCCGCCGATGGCCCCCCGCATCCTGATCCTCACTGCCAGCGTCGGTGAGGGGCACGACGCCCCTGCCCGCCGGCTCGCCGAGCAGCTCCGGACGGAGCGGCCCGAGGTCGTCGTCGAGACCGAGGACTGTCTCGCCGCGATGGGCCGGACCGTCTCGACGTTGAGCGACAACGCGGCCCGGATCGTCTTCTTCCGGTTCCTCTGGCTGTGGGACGTGGGGTTCTGGGTGTTCGCCGGGTTCGCGATGACCCGCCGCTTCACGCAGTTCCTGCTCGTGCGATTCGGTGCCCGCGGTCTGTTGGGGCTGATCGCCTCGCACCGGCCCGACATCGTCGTCTCGACCTACCCGCACGCGACCGAGGTGCTCGGCCGGCTCAGGCGCGCCGGCCGTCTCCACGTCCCCGTGTGCGCGGTGATCACCGACCTCGCCGGCCTCCGCTACTGGGCGACGCCCGGCGCCGACCTCCACCTCGTCACCCACCCCGAGTCGATCGACGAGGTGCATCAGATCGCGGGCGAGGCGGCGAAGGTGCACTGCGTCCACGGATTCGCCGAGCCCGAGTTCCTGCTCCCTCGCGAGGCGGTCGAGGCGCGGCGGGCGCTCGACCTCGCCCAGGGCGACAAGATCGTGCTCGTCTCGGGCGGGGGCTGGGGGGTCGGCGACGTCGAGGGGGCGGTCCGCGAGGTGCTCGAGGTGAAGGGGGTCGACCAGGTCGTCTGCCTCTGCGGCCGCAACACCGAGCTCCGGGAGCAGCTCGAGCGCGACTTCGCCGGCGACGCTCGCGTGCGCATCGAGCCGTTCACCGACGAGATGCCCGACTGGCTCGCCGCCGCCGACGCGCTCGTTCACTCGACCGGCGGGCTGACCGTGCTCGAGGCGCTGATGCGGGGATGCCCGGCGATCTCGTACGGCTGGGGCCGGGGGCATGTCCGCGCCCACAACCGGGCGTTCGTCCGGTTCGGCCTCGCTCAGGTCGCGACGACCCCCGACGCCCTCCGCCAGGCGGTGTCGACCGCGCTCGAGCAGGGACGGGTCGCGGTCGACTTCTCGGACCTCCCGTCCGCCGCCTCCTTCGTCCTCGCGGAGGCAAGCACTGCGAGCTAGCTCGGCCGTGCGCGGCGCTCGGGCTCGGCGCCGCCGGCGCATGGTGCGCTCCCGCCGCCGCGGCGGTCGCGCCGCCCGTCGCCGGGGTGTTCGGAATCCCGCTTCGCCTGACGCGCGGCGTCGCGCTCACGTTCGACGACGGCCCTCATCCCGAGGGGACGCCGGCGGTCCTCGGCCAGCTCGAGCGCGCCGGCGTGAAGGCGACCTTCTACCTCGTCGGCGAGCAGGTCGAGCGCAACCGCTCCCTCACCGCCGAGATCGCCGCAGCCGGCCACGAGGTCGGCATTCACGGCTATCGCCATGCGCTGCTCCTGCGACGGTCGCCCTCCGCCCTCCGCGACGACTTCGACCGTGCGGCGGCGGTGATCGGCGAGGCGTCCGGCGCTCCGAGCGTCTCCTACCGCCCGCCGTACGGCGTGTTCAGCCTCGCCGGGCTCCGCCTCGCCCGCGAGCGGTGGGCGCCGCTTCTCTGGTCGCACTGGGGCCGGGACTGGGAGGCGAGGGCGACGCCGTCGTCGATCGCCGCGCGGGCGACCCGCGGCCTCGGCGCCGGGCGCGGTGATCCTGCTGCACGACAGCGACGCCTACAGCGCCGCCGAGTCGTGGCGTCAGACGGTTGCAGCGCTCCCGGCGGTGCTGGCGGCGGCGGCGGCGACCGGCGAGCCGTTCGTCTCGGCGAGCCAGTCGACGTAGCGGCGGACCCCCTCGCGGAAGCTCGTCCGCGGAGCCCACCCGAGCTCCGCGGCAGCACGCTCGCCCGACGCACGGCCGAACACGAGGTCGACCGGACGGTCGGGCCCGTGCTCGACAGGCACGTCGCCGACGAGCTCGCGCACCGTCTCGGCGATCTCCTTGACGCTGACGAGCTCGTCGCCCACGAGGTTGTAGACACGCCCGGCGCCGTTCGGGTGGAGTGCTGCGACCACTCCCTCCGCGAGATCCTCCACGTAGACGAACTGGCGCGTCGCGCTGCCGTCGCCGGCGATCGTGAGCGGCGTGCCCGCCTTCGCCCTGGCGATGAACGCGGGCACGACGGCGGCTGGGCGGGCCCGCGGCCCGTACGGGATGCCGAAGCGGAGGATCGTCGTCGAGACTCCGTACATCGTCTGGAACGAGCGGCAGTACATCTCGCCGGCGAGCTTCGTCGCGGTGTAGAGGTGCGGCGGAAGGCGAAGCGGCGTGTCCTCGTCGTGCGGCTCCGGGCCCGGCGCGTTCCCGTACACCCAGATCGTGCTCGCATAGACGAATCTCGGGACACCGGCGGCCCGGGCCGCCTCGAGAAGGTTGAAGGTGCCGCGCACGTTCACGGCGTCGGTTCGCCCGGGCGCGTCGACGACCTGGTTGACGTCGGCCATCGCCGCGAGGTGGACGACGGCGTCGCACCCGCGGACCGCCGCGGCGACCGCGTCGTCGTCGGTCAGGTCGGCGATCGTCGTGTCGAGCTCGGCCCCGTGCCAGGGCGACGGCACGAGGTCGAGGTTCCGGGGCTCATGCCCCGCTGCGACGAGCTGGTCGAGAACGTGCGAGCCGATGAAACCCGACCCGCCGGTGACGAGGACCTTCAACCGCTCACAGCCTGGAGCGCGGGCAGCGCGGCGGGCCGGTAGTAGAGCGGCGCGCACCAGTGGTTCTCCGTGACCCAGTCGGTGTTCGGGAGATCGACGGCGTGCCCGAGGACGCGGTGGCACGGCAGGTCGTACACCTTCCCCGTCGATCGCTCGAGCGGCTGGAAGACGATGTACTTGTAGAGGCCCGAGATCATGCCGTCGGGAAGCTCGAGCCGCGACGCGTACGTCGGGTCGAGCTCGTTGCGCGCGACGCGGTTCTTCCACGCGACGATCTCCTCGAGGCGCTCGGTGGCGACGATCCCGATCGCCGCGGTGAACTCGTTCATCCGGTAGTTGAGGCCGCGGCTGCGCGTAGTCGGGCTTGCCGTAGTTGCGGAAGGCCCGGGCGAACTCGAGGAGGTCGTCGTGCTTCGAGACGAGCAGTCCGCCCTCTCCGGTCGAGATCGTCTTCGTCGGTGCGAACGACCAGATGCCCGCGTCGCCGAAGGTTCCCGGCTTGCGGCCGTTCCACGAGGCACCGTGGGCGTGGGCGCAGTCCTCGAGCAGGACGATCCCCTCGGCCCGGCAGAGCTCGACGATCCTGTCGATGTCGAACGCGATGTGGCCGCCGATGTGGACGACCATCGCCGCCGCCGGCTTGTGCAGCGCGACCTTCCGCTCGAAGTCGTCGAACGACATGCAGAGGTCGGAGCGATTGCAGTCGACGAACTCGACCCTCGCGCCGGCCGACAGCATCGCGAGCGGCGAGGCCATGAACGTGTTCGACGGGCAGAGGACGGTCTTGCCGCGCAGCTCGAAGAACTCGAGCGCCGCGAGGGCCGAGCCCGTCCAGCTGGAGGTGGCGACCGCCGGCAGTCCGT
Source organism: uncultured Actinomycetota bacterium (assembly GCA_963738895.1). GTDB lineage: Bacteria > Actinomycetota > Thermoleophilia > Gaiellales > Gaiellaceae > PALSA-600. The sequence goes on along the minus strand of CAVTYN010000004.1, from coordinate 80,153 downwards.
TCCACGCCGCCCAGCGTGCTCTCGAAGGCCTTCACGAGCGGCCCGTCCGACCAGACCTCGTCATCGAGGATGCCGTCCCAGAGCGCATGCAGCCGCTCCCGGTCGCGGTGGTCGAAGCCGATTGCGAACTTGTCGAGGGCCATGTCGTAGCGAAGGCCCGCCAAGCTCACGGGCACGGTCCGGCGGAGGTTCCCTCCGGAGGATGCCCAACCATATCTGAGGGGCCTGCTGCCGTTCGGGGGATCCGTCGCCCCTCCGGCGGCGGGCTCGAGGGCCTACCGGGCGTGATGACGACGCTCCCGACGACCTTCGCCTCCGTGTTCGCGTCAGTTCGGCCGGTCGGGGGAAACCCGATTCATGGAGACCGAAGGACTGGCGGCGGCGCTGCTCGCGTCGGTGCTCTTCAACGTGGGGATCGTCCTCCAGGCGCTGGACGCACGAGTCGTCCCGCGGGCGCTCGGCCTGCGGGTGGCGCTGCTCGCCCGCCTGGTGCGCCGCCCGCTCTGGCTGGTGGGCCTCGGGCTCGGTCTCGTGGGGGTGGTGCCGCAGGCCGTCGCCTACGCCAGGGCGCCGTTCGTCGTCGTCCAGCCGATGCTCGTGGTCGGGCTGCTCCTCGTGCTCGTGCTCGGCGTCGTGATCCTGCACGAGCGCGTGGGAGTGCGGGAGATCGTCGGCACGGTCGCGATCATCGGCGGAGTCGCGCTGATCGCGTGGGGCGCGCCGGCCCACTCCGAGGCACACCGCGGCCCCGCCGCCGTCCTGGCGGTGTTCGCCGGGCTCTCGGTCGCGGGGCTTGCCCCGTTCGCGCTCCGCGGCAGCCGGTTCGACACGGGGATGCTCGTGGTCGTGGCGACCGGATGCGGCTTCGGCGCCACGAACGTGGCGACGAAGCTCGTCGGCGACAACCTCGACCTGCGCCATCTCCCGAACGCGGCAGCGTGGGCGGTCGCCGGGCTCGGCCTCGCGGTCGCGGCGACCATCGTGAACATGACCGCGTTCCAGCGGCGCGCCGCGACCGTCGTCGTCCCGGTCTCGACCGCGGTTCAGACGTTCCTTCCGATCGTGCTCGAGCCGCTGTTCCTGCACGAGCAGTGGGGCTCGGCTGCCCTCGGCGGCCTGCCGCTCGCCGTCGGCCTCGCGGTGAGCGTGGCGGGCGTGATCCTGATCGCGGGCTCGTCCGAGGTGAGCGAGCTCGTCGCGACTGCGGCGAGCGACGGCTCACGCCCGCAGAAGCCCGACGGCTCCGAGTGCGAGGAGGACGAGGCCGACGACGGCGACGAGCGCGGGTGCCAGGGTCGCGAGCCACGCGTCGATCTTCCCTCGGAGGCGGAAGAGCCAGGCGCGCGATCGCTCGCCGGCGAGCATTCGTAGCCCGAGGAGGACGATCACCGGGAGCAGGAGGACGAGATTGAAGACGGCGAGCAGCACGATCTGCATCGACGCCCGCTGCCCCGAGGCGACGACGACGGCGATCGCTGCGAAGTAGGGAACGGCGGTCGGGATCTCGACGATCGCGATGCCGGCGCCGAGCAGGACAGAGTTTCGGTCGAGGTGCTTCGTCCCGGCGGCGACCTGGTGGGAGACGCGATCGCGCTGCCACCACAGGGCTGCCGCGACGAGGAGCAGGAGCAGGCCGGCGGTGAGCTCGAGCAGATGGCGGGAGTGGTCGCCGGCGTGCGGGATGTGCCGCTTGATCGCCTCGCCGGGGCCGAGCGCGATCGCGATTCCGAGCGCGAGGTTCGCCGCGGCGAACCCGGCGAGGAACCCGGCGAGGCTCTTGACTCCGTTCGGGCCCGCGGCCAGGTAGAGCCCCGGCACGATCGTCGCGGGGTTCGCCGAATCGAGGAGCCCGATCCCGATCACGATCGCGAGGGCGTGCAGCACCGGACGAGCTTACTTTCGGGGACAGGGGGCTCACCGAGCCGGTCGCGCTTTCATCCGCAGCCCCGCCGACCATCTGCTCTGGGCTCTAGCGGGGGTTCCGCACACAGTCCACTGAGGCCGCATCGCCCTACTCACGCTCCGACTCGGTGAGGGGTCGGACGATATGACAGCGCAGAGCGAGCGGCAATACGCACGCCAGAACCTTTCGCCGCTACGTGCGGAAAGTTCTCACGTCGACCTCGGGCGCGACGGCACGCGCAGTGAGGAGCTCGATCGGGACGACGTCGAGCGCGCGGGCATGCGTCGCGCCGAGGACCACGTCGGGCGCCTGCCCCGCCTCCTCGGCCTCGAGCCAGCGTGACGCGCAGAGGCACCAGCGGTCGCCGGGGACGAGCCCGTCGAATCCGTACTCGGGCCGTGGCGTCGAGAGGTCGTTGCCCGCCGAGGCGGAGAACTCGAGGAACTCGGCGGTCAGCACGACGCACACGGTGTGGCTGCCGAGGTCCTCCGGGCCGGTCGAGCAGCAGCCGTTGCGATAGAAGCCGGTCAGCGGCTCGGCCGAGCACGGGAGGAGCCGTCCGCCGACGACGTTCCGGTCGGGCTCCGGCGTCATCTCCGCCGCTTCTCCGGGTCGGCGATCGAGGGCGGGTGGTAGCCCGCGTCGTGGGGGTTCCAGTTCGTGCCCGGAAAGGTGATCTCGTCGATGCGGTCGAGGACGTCGGGCGTGAGGACGACGTCGGCGGCCCCGAGCTGGCTCTCGAGGTGCTCCATCGTCCGCGGGCCGATGATGGCGGAGGTGACCGCCGGGTGGTTGATCACGAAAGCGATCGCGAGGTGGACGAGCGAGAGGCCCGCCTCCTCGGCGAGAAGCGCGAGCTGCTCGGTCGCCTCGAGCTTGCGCTGGTTCCCGGGCAGCGACATGTCGTAGCGCCACGGGATGCGGCTCCGACCGCGTGCTCGGCGGGAGCGAGGCTCCCGCGCGGTACCGGCCCGAGAGCCAGCCGCCGGCGAGCGGGCTCCACGAGATCACGCCCATGCCGTAGCGCTCGCAGGTGGGGAGAACGTCGCGCTCGATGCCCCGGACGAGCATCGAGTAGGGAGGCTGCTCGCAGCGGAACCGCTCCCGGCCTCGCCTCTCCGCGACCCACTGCGCCTCGACGATCGAATCCGCCGGGAAGGTCGAGCTCCCGAGATACCGGATCTTCCCGGCACGGACGAGGTCGGTGAGCGCGCCGAGCGTCTCGTCGATGTCGGTGCCCGGCGCGGGGCGGTGCACCTGGTAGAGGTCGATCCAGTCCGTGTTCAGGCGGCGGAGGCTCGCCTCGACCTCCTGCATGATCCAGCGGCGCGAGTTGCCGCTCCGGTTCGGGCCCTCGCCCATCCGGCTGTGGAACTTCGTCGCGAGCACGACCTGGTCGCGCCGCCCCGCGAGCGCCTTCCCGACGATCTCCTCGTTCTCGCCGGCCGAGTAGACGTCCGCCGTGTCGACGACGTTGATCCCGGCGTCCAGTGCTGCGTGGATGATCCGGATGCCCTCGGCGTGGTCGGGGTTCCCCCACGCGCCGAACATCATCGCGCCGAGGCTCAGCTTGCCGACCTCGACCCCGGTTCCACCGAGCTCCCGGTACTCCATCGGCGTAACGCTAGCGGGCACGGGCTGAGCCGCTGCGAACGCCTCTTCCCGGGCTCCACGGGAGACGAGCGCGTCGTGCGGGAAGCGCGAGGACGGCGAGCAGCGCCACGACCGTGAGGTTCCTCGCGAGCACCATCCAGGTGTACTGACCGGTGTTCACGTAGGCGTCGAAGCGCGCGGTTCCGTACCAGAGGTCGGTGAGGATGAACGCCACGACCAGCATCGCGGCGGCGACGACGCCCCGGTAACCGCGCACGAGCGCGACGAGCGGGACGAGCCAGATCAGGTATTGCGGGGAGAACACCTTCCCGAAGGCGATGAACGCGCAGACCGAGGCCGCGGAGTACCTGAGGAAGCGCTGCTCCGTCGCCGGGCCGCGGGCGAAGGAGATCCACACCCAGATCAGGGCTGCCAGCTGCGCGAGCGCGGACGCTGCCGCGTACTTCCCGTAGCCGTGAATCGCGACGGACCCGAGCCCGGAGGCGAACCCCCTCGGTGGATTCCCGACTGCCATCAGGTACGAGGCGACGAGGCTCTCGATCTGGATCGCCCTTGTTGCCTGACCGGAGATCGTCGACCAGAGGCCGTGAGGGGCGAGCACCAGGAAGGGTCCGACAGTCACCGCGACGACGGCGAGCCCGACGGCGAGCGACCGCGCGAGCTCGGCCGGCCCCCGGCGTCTGAACGTCCAGACGGCGGCCAGCGGAAGGATCGACAGCGGGTAGAGCTTCGCCGCCGCCGCGAGGCAGAGGGCCGCCCAGCCGAGCCGGTGCCGGTCCCGCAGGAGCGCCACGACGCCCGCGATCGTCAGTGCGGTCGGCCAGAGGTCGAACCGCTCGGGTGCCAGCGTTCCGATCAGGAGCGGCGAGACGGCGACGAGCGCGAGACCCCAGGGGGGAGGGCGCACCAGTGCGACGAGGAAGAGCCCGGCCAGCCCGAACAGGCACATGAGCCTGCCGAACCACTTCTCGTAGGCGGCAAGGCTCCCGCGACCGTCGACGAGAGTGGGCGCGACGAACGCCGCGAGCGCGCCGGGCGGATACTCGACCTCGAAATCGCGGTAAGGCAGCTGTCCGGAGCGCATCCTGACCGCATATCCGCGATAGAAGACCGCATCGGAGCTCCCCTTGCCGGCATAGAACGAGTGACCGAGGATCGCCCATGAGGAGAGGTAGACGACGACCGCTGCAGCAACGCCGAGCCCGCGCAGCTCGGGCGCCGTTCGATGGGCCACCCCGCGATTCAATCACGGTGGCGAGCACGTTTCCATCGAAGCGCGGACGGAAGCCCGTCAGCTAGTGGAACACCGTGACCTCGAGCCAGATCAACCCGATGCCGAGCGCGACGTTCACCACGCCCGAGAGCAACGACGATCCCCAGGCCCCGTACGCCTTTCGCCCCACCACGACGCCCCAACCGAACAGCTCGACCAGGCAGATGCCGAGCGCGAGCCGCTCCGCGGTGCTGTCGCTCCAGAGGCCGGCCCAGCCGAGGATGAGCACGACGACCGGGCCGAACGTCGACTCGATGAGCGGCCATTCGGCACGAGCCACGTCCATCGTGTGGTGGACGCTGTAGGGGGAGCCGGAGTGGATCCGCTCGCCGAGGACGGTCGACCACACGTGTGCGAGGAAGAACACCGTCATCGTCGAGAGCAGGGTGAGGGCAACCGTCTCGGCCGAGCCGTGCTGCTCGAAGAAAGGGACGATCAGCGAGGCTGCGATGATCGAGCCGTAGACGGCCGCCGCGTAGAACTCGGCGCGACCGCTCTCGGGCCCCAGGCGGATGAGTCTCACGGCCGCGAGGATGTCAGAAAGCCCGGCGAGAGCTTTCCCGCAATGTGCGCGAGCGTGTGCGCGAGGTCCCCCGATGGCCTTTGTACCCTTGCCTGCCGATGCCCGACTCGGACTTCGTCCACCTCCACGTCCACAGCGAGTACTCGATCCTCGACGGGGCCTGCCGGATCCCCGATCTGGTCGCACGCGCGGCCGAGCTCGAGATGCCTGCGGTGTCGCTCACCGATCACGGCTCGATGGCGGGCGCCGTGCAGCTCGTCAAGGCGGCCAAGGGCACCGGCGTCAAGCCGGTGATCGGGTGCGAGGTCTACGTCGCCGAAGACCGCAGGGCCCAGCAGAAGGGCTATGCCCATCTCACTCTGCTCGCCGCCGACAACCAGGGATACTCGAACCTGATCAAGCTCTCGAGCCTCGGCTACCTCGAGGGCTACTACTACAAGCCGCGCGTCGACTGGGAGCTCCTCGAGCGGCACGCGGGCGGGGTGATCGCGCTTTCGGGCTGCCTCTCCGGCCGCGTCTGCAAGGCGCTCGAGGAGAACCGGCCGTCGGACGCTCAGGCGGAGCTCGACCGGCTCGCGCAGGTGTTCGGTCGCGACTCGGTGTATGTCGAGCTGCAGAACGCGCACCTCGACGTCCAGGCCCGGATCCTGCCCCAGCTCGTCGACCTCGCCGCCGGTGCGGGCCTGCCCACCGTCGCGACCGGGGATGTCCACTATCTCCGCCACCAGGACGCGCGAGCTCACGAGGCGCTGCTCTGCATCCAGTCGGGCGACTCGCTCAAGAACCCGAATCACTGGAAGTTCGACACCGACCACTTCTTCTTCAAGACGCCGGAGGAGATGGCCGGCGACTTCCCCGGCCACGTGGACGCGCTGCGGCGCACGCTGGAGGTCGCCGAGCGTTGCTCGGTGGAGATCTCCCTCGACCAGATCCATCTGCCGTTGTTCCCGGTGCCGGACGGGCGCGAGGCCTTCGACTTCCTCGTCGAGCTGTGCGAGAAGGGCCTTGCGCGGCGCTACGAGACCGTCACCGACGAGCTCACAGAACGGCTCCGCTACGAGCTGAAGACGATCCGCGAGATGGGGTTCACGGACTACTTCCTGATCGTGTGGGACTTCATCCGCTTCGCGAAGGAGCACGGGATCTCGGTCGGACCGGGTCGCGGCTCGGCCGCCGGCAGCCTCGTCTCCTACTGCCTGCAGATCACGGACCTCGACCCGATGCGCTACGACCTTCTCTTCGAGCGGTTCCTGAACCCGGGCCGCAAGACGATGCCCGACATGGACATCGACTTCGCGGTCGCAGGGCGGGAGCGCGTCATCAACTACGTCACCGAGAAATACGGCCGTGACCGTGTGGCCCAGATCATCACGTTCTCGACGATGGCTGCGCGGGCTGCGGTGCGCGACGCGGGGCGCGTGCTCGAGATCCCGTACGGCTCGGTCGACCGGATCGCGAAGCTGATCCCGGAAGGGCCGGGGCAGACTCTCGACGAATGCCTCAAGCCCGGCGCGGAGCTGCGCAAGGCGGTCGACTCCGACCCCGTCGCGAGGGAGATCGTCGACCTGGCGCTCCCGCTCGAGGGGCTGACGCGCGCAGACTCGATCCACGCCGCGGGGGTCGTGATCGGCGCCGAGCCGCTGATGAACGTCGTCCCGCTCCAGCAGAAGGGCGCCGACCAGGAGGTCGTCACGCAGTTCCAGATGAAGGACGTCGAGGCGCTCGGCCTGCTCAAGATGGACTTCCTGGGGCTCCGGAACCTCGACGTGATCGACAAGGCGGTCGAGCTCGTCGGCGACATCGACATGGCCGCGGTCCCCCTCGACGACCGCGAGACCTACGCGATGCTTGCCCGGGGGGAGGCGACGGGGGTCTTCCAGTTCGAGTCGTCAGGGATGCGCGAGGCGCTCCGCCAGGTCAAGCCCACGGAGTTCGAGGACCTGATCGCGCTCGTGGCGCTCTACCGGCCGGGGCCGATGCAGTACATCCCGACCTACGCCGCCCGCAAGAACGGCAAGGAGTCCGTCACCTTCCCCGATCCCCGGTTGAAGCCGATTCTCGGTGGGACGTTCGGGATCTCGATCTACCAGGAAGAGTCGATGGAGATCGCCAAGCAGATCGCCGGGTTCTCCCTCTTCGAGGCCGAGGACCTGCGCCGCGCGATCGGGAAGAAGGACCACAAGCTGATGGCGTCCCTCGAGGGCAAGTTCATCGAGGGCTGCATCGCGAACGCGACGTCGGACGCCGTCGCCAGGCAGCTCTGGGACGACATGGAGAAGGCGCAGGACTACTCCTTCAACAAGGCCCACGCCGCCTGTTACGCGCTGATCTCGTACCAGACGGCCTGGCTCCGGGCCCATCACCCCTGCGAGTACATGGCGGCGCTGATCAGCTCGGTCATGAACACGAAGGACCGCGTGCCCTTCTACGTCAACGCCTGTCACGAGCTCGGGATCGAGGTGCTGCCGCCCGACGTGAACGAGTCCGATGTCGACTTCGCCGTCGTCGGCGGGAAGATCCGCTTCGGCCTGAACGCGGTGAAGGGCGTGGGCGAGCTGGCGTGCCGCACGATCATCCGGGCGCGCGAGGAGGGCGGTCCATTCACCTCGATCTGGGACTTCACGGAGCGCGTCGATCCGTCGGTCGTGAACAAGCGGGCGCTCGAGTCGCTCGTGAAGTGCGGGGCGCTCCCCGGCCCGCGGATGGGGATGCTGCAGGTGCTCGAGCAGGCGCTCGCCTACGGGCAGAAGCAGCACGCAGACCGGCTCGCCGGGCAGGGGTCGATCTTCGACGGCCATTTCGGCGAAGCCGAAATGGCTAGTGACGCGGCAAAGCACCACCCGACGGTGCCGAACGAGGAGTTCGAGAAGCACGACCTGCTTCGGCTCGAGCGCGAGACGCTCGGCCTCTACGTCTCGGAGCATCCTTTGGCGTCGATCAGGGCCGAGCTGCGGGCGAAGACCGACGCGACGATCGCCGAGCTCGAGAAGCGCCGGGACGGCGAGAACGTCGTCGTCGGCGGGATCGTCAGCGAGGTGCGCCAGCTCCTGACCAAGCGCGGGGAGCAGATGGTGTTCCTCCGCCTCGACGACGTCACCGGTGGGATCGAGTGCGTCGTCTTCGCAGGTGCCTACGCCGCCGCCTCGGAGCTCTGCGCGGCCGACCGCATCGTGATCGTCAAGGGCCGGGTCGACCACAAGGAAGGCGAGACCAAGCTGATCGCCCAGGAGATCTCGGCGTTCGAGTCCGTGCGGGCGCGGCGAGAGGTGCGACTGCGGATCGACGCGACCCGCGCACCGGCCGGAGTCGTCGCCGAGCTCGCGAACCTGATCCGTGGCTACCCCGGCGAGAGCCCGGTGCTCGTCGACTGCGTGACCTCGCAAGGGCCGCTCGTGCTCCGGCTCGGCCCCGCCTACCGCGTGGCGGCCGACGCGGACTTCTACGCCGAGGTGCGGGCCCTGCTCGGCGAGTCCGCGTTCAGCTAATCCCGCGCATGCAAATCCTAGATTTGCGCGCTCGTTGGCCGGACCCGCCGTTGCGGGCGAGCACGGGCACAGCCCGCACTCGCCGAGCGGACGCTTCGACGCGCTGACCGCTAGACCGAAAACCCAGACCGGGAGTTCGGCCCGAGCTAGAGGAGAATCTTCAGCGCCAGTTCTGGAGGGCAGCCGGACTCGACGAGGTGCACGGCCAGGTGAAGATCGACGTCTGATCTCGCCGCGAGTTCCAGGGCGGATGCGAGGTCGTAGCCGACCTTCTCGAGGGCCTCCGCGCGCCAGCGCTCCACCTTCTCGGCCTCGGTCTCGACAATGTGAAGCTCGGTCGCGGACATCGACTCCATCTCCTCGAGTTCTTTCATTGGTTACATTCGTTAAAACGTCCCAGAGGGTTCTCTGTCTGCCCATATCGGCCGAGGATTTACGAAGGTTTAACGGGTTCGTCGACCGGGGAGCGGTTCCGAGCCCGGCCGGGACGCGGGCTTAACCGGCAGAATCCCGGGCGATGATCGCGCCGATCGCGTACATCCCCTCACCGTCGAGCGGGATCGTCCACATCGGGCCGCTCTCGATTCACCTCTACGGCCTCACGCTCCTCGTCGCGATCCTCGCTGCCGTCTGGCTGACGACGCGGCGCTGGAAGCGGGCGGGAGGCGACCCCGACCTCGTGATCCGGGTGGCCGTCTGGGGTGTCGGGTTCGGCGTCGTCGGGGCGCGCCTCTATCACGATCTCACCTCGTGGGACGAGGTGCCGACACCAAAGTGGAAGGGCGTGTTCGAGGTCTGGCACGGCGGCCTCGGCGTGTGGGGAGGGATTCTCTTCGGCGTCGTCGCCGGGGTCATCGTCGTGCGCCGGGCCGGGGTCAGCGGCACCGCGTTCATGGATGCCGTCGCTCCCGGCCTCCTCCTCGCGCAGGGGATCGGGCGGATCGGGAACTGGTGGAACCAGGAGCTGTACGGCAAGCCCACGCATCTCCCCTGGGGCCTGAAGATCGACACGCTGCACCAGGGCGGTCTTCCCGACAAGTACCTGGGCGCCGCCGCCTATCACCCGACGTTCCTCTACGAGCTGATCTGGGACCTGGCGGGCGTGCTCCTGCTCCTGTGGCTCGACCGTCGCTACAGATTCCGGCCGCCGGCGCTCTTCGCGCTGTACGTCGCGTACTACTGCTTCGGGCGCTTCTTCGAGGAGTTGATCCGCATCGACCCCTCCCACCACTTCGCAGGGCTCCGCCTCAACGCCTGGGTGTCGATCGTCTGCTTCGTCGGCTCGGTCGCGTTCTTCATCTGGTGGCAGGTGCTCGGCCGGGGAGGCTCGAGCAGCGAGGGGACGCCGAAGACGAAGCCGCGGCCCCAGCCCGACCCGGCGCGCCCGAAGATGAGCGTCCCCAAGGGCCGCGTCCGGTAGGGGGGCTAGCCTGCCGCGATGGCGGCGGCACCCGTGGGCGGGCTCGACCTCGACCTCGACGCGTTCGAGGGGCCCTTCGACCTCCTGCTCACGCTCGTCCTGCGTGACGAGCTTCCGCTCCGTGAGGTCGACCTCGCGGAGGTCGTGATCGCGTTCGTGACTCGTCTCGCCGATCGCGACAGCTTCGACCTCGACGCCTGCGGGGAGTTTCTCGTCCTGATCTCGGCGCTGCTCGAGCTGAAGGCCCGTGGCCTCTTTCCCGACGAGGATGCGGAGCTCGCCGAGCTCGAGCCCGAGGAAGCCGCCGAGGAGCTTGCACGGCGACTCGCCGAGTACCGCCGGGCCAAGGAGGGCGCGGCCTGGCTCGCCGGGCGGCTCGACGCCTCTCGAGACCGCTTCTTCCGCCTCGGTCCCGCGCCGCTCGCCCCCGAGCGCCCGTCCCCGGCCGTCGCACCGCAGCCTCCCTCGAGGCTCGCCGACGCGATCCGTGCGCTCGCGGCCGAGCCGCCCGCCCCCTCGACGGCGCACATGGCGCTCGAGTTCCCGCCGCTTGCCCGCTTCCTCGACCGCTGGCGCTCGCTGCTTCACCGTCGGGCGCGGCTCGACTTCGATCGCGAGACCGAGGGCCTGAGCCGCGTCGAGGTCGCGATCGCCTTCCTCGCGATGCTCGAGCTCGCGAGGGCGCACGAGCTCGCGGTCGCGCAGGCGGCGCCGTTCGCCCCGATAAGGATTTCCAGGCCGGCTGCAGAAAGGAGCCTCCAGTGGACCGCGCACTCCGCCTGATCGCCTCCAGCCCGGTCGAGGACCTCGCCCGCACCATCGAGGCGTTGCTCGTGGTCGCCGCTGCGCCTCTCTCGGAGGAGGAGCTCGCCGCTGCGACCGGTGACGACGTCGCGAGGGTGGCGGACGCACTCGAGCTCCTCTCCGAGCGCTATCGCGAGGGCCGCAGCGGGATCGTGCTCGAGCACGTTGCCGGCGGTTTCGCCTTCCGGGCCTCGCGCGAGGCGGCCGAGGCGTGTGCCCGGCTGTTCGAGCGGCCCGTCGAGCGCGGGCTCTCGCAGGCGGCGCTCGAGACCCTCGCGATCGTTGCCTATACCGGTCCCTGCACGCGCCCCGACGTCACGCAGGATCCGCGGCGTCAACGCGGACGCGGCGGTCGCGGGCCTCGTCGAGCGCGGCCTGATCGCGGAGTCGGGGCGGGACGCCGAGTTCGGCGCGGTCCGGTACGGGACGACGCCGCTCTTCGAGCGCGTGTTCGAGCTCGAGTCGCTCGCCGAGCTGCCGAGGCTCGACGACGTCGGCCCCGACGCCGTGGCGATCCGCGACCGGCTCGAGGCCGTCGCCGAGAAGCGCCCGGCCTGATCGGCTCCGGGAACGTTCGCCTCCGGCCGAGCGTTGAGAGAGACCGTGGACGTCACCGAGACCACATTCGAGACCGACGTGATCGAGCGGTCGGAGCGGGAGCCCGTCCTCGTCGACTTCTGGGCCGAGTGGTGCGGGCCCTGCAAGCGGCTCACCCCGATCCTCGAGGCCGCGGTCGAGGGGCGCGACGTGACCCTCGCGAAGATCGACGTCGACGCGAACAAGGAGCTCGCACGGCGCTTCGGCGTCTCGGGGATCCCGGCGGTGAAGGCGTTCCGCAACGGGCAGGTCGTCGCCGAGTTCGTCGGGGCGCGGTCACGTCCCGCCGTCGACGAGTTCCTGGACGAGCTCACGAGGCCACCGGTCGCCGACACGGTCGAGGACGAGGCGATCGCGGCCGCGCTCCGAGACGGCGACTACGAGCGTGCCTTCGAGACGCTGCTCGAGCGGGCGTCCGATCCCGAGACCCGCGAGCCGGCCCGGGAGACGATGGTCGCGCTCTTCGGCGAGCTCGGGCAGGAGCATCCGCTTGCCGCGACCTACCGCAGGCGGCTCGCGGCGCTCCTGTATTGACGGCCGCGCGAGCGCGCCGGGATACTCAGCACGATGGCCCGCTGGCTGCGGCAGTGGCGCCGGCAGGGCCGGCGCCGGCTTCTACGTGCCTCTGCGCCGGCGCTCGTCGGCGCTTGCGCCGCGCTTGCCCCGGCGGAGCGCGCGGCGCGGCCAGGGTGTTGACCGTCAACGCGCCGTCGGTGCTCCGGATGACCGGAAGCGACATCTACTGCACGATCATCAAGGAGGCCGCCGGCAACGCCGTCGCGTGCTTCCACGACCCGGGCGGACCGACCTCGAACGTTCGCAAGGGCTACGCGATCGCCGCGTTCGACGAGTTCGTCGCGGTCGAGCCTCCGGGCACGACCAGGCCCAACAAGACCGTCGGGCAGCCGAAGCTGCTCGCGAGCTACCCGGCGAACACGGGCGGTAGCCGGCATCGCACGGTCGTCGAGCTGAACGTCGGCGACGGTGCGTTCGTCAGCGGCACGCACATGGCCGTCGTCGTCGAGCCGGCCAAGGGCGGGGGGAACGCGATCGGGATCATCTACCTCGACGGCAAGGGCAACCCGATCGTCGGAACGAGCACGATCGGGATCTCGAACAACTTCGTGACGATCGTCAAGGTCACCGGGCCGGGCGCGACCAGGGTGGTCTACCGGCACTCCGTCTACTGACGGAGACCGCGTGCGATCCTGCACGCGATGAGGTTGAACGCATGGCTCGCGCGGGCCGGGGTCGCCTCGCGGCGCGGCGCCGACCTGCTGATCAAGGCGGGTCGGGTGACCGTCAACGGCGAGCCGGGACAGCTCAACACCTTCGTCGCCGCCGGGACCGGGTCGAGCTCGACGGCCGGCCGCCTCGCCCGCCAGCAGCTCGCCTACGTCCTCCTGAACAAGCCGGCCGGGGTCGTCACGACCGCCCGCGACCCGGGTGGGCGCCCGACCGTCGTCGGCCTCGTCCGCCACGAGGCGCGGATCGTCCCGGTCGGCCGGCTCGACGCCGACACGACCGGCGCGCTGCTCCTCACCAACGACGGAGAGCTCGCCCACCGGCTTTCCCATCCCCGCTACGAGGTCGACAAGGTCTACGTCGCCGAGGTCGACGGAGACCCGTCCCCCGAGACGCTCGAGCGCCTCGCCCGCGGGATCGACCTCGACGACGGCCGCACCGCTCCGGCCCGGGCACGACGCCTCGGCCGCGGCAAGGTCGAGCTCGTGCTCCACGAAGGGCGCAAGCACCAGGTGAAGAGGATGCTGGACGCGGTCGGCCACCCGGTCCGACGGCTGCACCGGAGTCGCTACGGCCCGCTCGGCCTCGAGGGCCTCGAGCCGGGCGACTGGCGCGAGCTCACGGCGGACGAGATCGCGGCGCTCCGCGGCTAGGTCCCGCCGGGGCGACGAACCCCATGCGGTCGTACATCGTCGCGAGCGTGGGCGCAGACTGCTCGCGGGCGCTTGCCGCGCCGGCCTCGAGCATCCGCGTCAGCTCGGCGGGGTCACCGCGGAGCTCGGCGTACCGGGTCTGGATCGGCTCGAGCAGCGCGACGACTGCCTCGGCGACGTCGGCCTTGAACTGCCCGTACCCGCCTCCGTCGTAGCGCGCCTCGATCGCCTCCGCGGGCTCGCCGCTCGCGACGCTCATGATGTCGATCAGGTTCGTCACGCCCGGCTTGTCGTCGCCGCGGCGCACCTCGGAGCCGGAGTCCGTCACGGCCGAGCGGACCTTCTTGCGGATCACGTCCGGCAGGTCGAGCATCAGCAGCGTCCCCTGCGGCGTGCCGCCGGTCGTCGACATCTTCTTCGTCGGCTCCTGCAGATCCATGATCCGCGCCCCGACCTCCGGGTAGATCCCGGTCGGCACCTTGAACGTCTCGCCGAAGCGGGCGTTGAACCGCTCGGCGATGTCGCGGGAGAGCTCGAGATGCTGGCGCTGGTCGTCGCCGATCGGGACGAAGTCGGTCTGGTAGAGGAGGATGTCGCCCGCCATCAGGATCGGGTAGGTGAAGAGGCCCGCGGACACGAACTCCTGCCGGTCGCCCTTCTCCTTGAACTGCGTCATCCGCCCGAGCTGGCCGTAGCTCGTCACCGCCGAGAAGAGCCACGCTGCCTCGGCGTGAGCGGTGACGTGGCTCTGCGCGAACACGGTGGAGCGCTCGGGATCGAGCCCCGTCGAGAAGAGCAGCGCGGCGAGGTCGAGCGTCCGCTCGCGCAGGTCCGCCGGGTCGTAGTCCACCGTGATCGAGTGCAGGTCGACGATGCAGAAGAACGCCCGCCCGCCTGCGGCCGCCGCCCGTTCCTGCGTGTCCGCGTACTGGCGGAAGCCACCCGACCAGTTGCCGAAGTGCTTCGCGCCCGTGGGCTGGATGCCGGAGAAGATCCGCACTGCGAGCGAGCCTACACAGTACGAAGTTGGACGCCGGTCGGACGCCGTCCAGCTCCACGGCCGCACCTACACTAGGCCGTGGTGGCGGTCTTCGATTCGACGTGGTCCCCGTCCTCCTGGCGCGACCGGGAGGCACTCCAGCAGCCGGCCTGGCCGGATGACGGCGCCGTCGACCGGGTCAGGCGGCGCCTGCACGCCCTGCCGCCGCTCGTGTTCGCCGGCGAGGCGCGCCAGGTGCGCAGCGCGCTCGCCGAGGTCTCGGCCGGACGCGCCTTCCTGCTCCAGGCGGGCGACTGCGCCGAGTCCTTCCACGACTTCGCACGGCTGACCGACACCGGCGCCGCCTACTCGGCCGTCGCGATCCGCGAGCGGCTGAAGATCCTGCTCCAGATGGCCGCGGTGCTCACCTACGGCGCGGCCCTTCCCGTGCTGAAGGTCGGCCGGATCGCCGGCCAGTTCGTGAAGCCGCGGTCGAGTGACGCCGAGCACACCGCGGCCGGCGACATCCCCGTCTTCCGCGGCCACATGATCCACGACGACGCGCCGACGCTCGAGGCCCGCATCCCGGACCCCGGCCGGATGGTCGAGGGCTACCACCTCGCGGCCTCGACGCTCAACCTCGTTCGCGCCTTCACCAAGGGCGGCTTCGCCGACCTGACCCAGGTGCACGCGTGGAACCAGGACTTCGTCGCCGGCTCGCCGCAGGGCGCGCGCTACGAGGCCCTCGCCTCGGAGATCGAGCGGGCGCTCGCGTTCATGGCGGCCTGCGGGATCGACCTCGCGGCCACGCCGCAGCTCCATCAGGTCGACGTCTGGACGAGCCATGAGGGCCTGCTGCTCGACTACGAGGAGGGCCTCACCCGCCGCGACTCGTTCACGGGCGACTGGTACGACTGCTCGGCGCACATGCTCTGGATCGGCGACCGCACGCGCACCCTCGACGGCGCGCACGTCGAGTTCTTCTCCGGGGTCCACAACCCACTCGGGCTGAAGGTCGGGCCGTCGGCGTCTCCCGACGAGGTCGTCGAGCTCTGCGAGCGGCTGAACCCGGAACGGATCCCCGGCCGGCTGACGCTGATCTCGCGGATGGGAGCCGACCACGTGGCGGAGGCGCTCCCGCCGCTCCTGCGCGCGGTCGCCGAGGCCGAGCAGCCGGTCGTCTGGGTCTGCGACCCGATGCACGGGAACGGCTTCAAGACCGCCTCCGGCCGCAAGACACGCCACTTCGACGCGATCATGGCCGAGATCGTGGGCTTCTTCGGCGCCTGCCGCGAGGAAGGCGCCTGGCCCGGCGGCGTGCACCTCGAGTACACCGGCGACCCGGTCACCGAGTGCCTCGGCGGCTCCGACGACCTCGGCGAGGACCAGCTCGACGACCGCTACGAGACGCTCTGCGACCCACGACTGAACGGGCGCCAGTCGCTCGATCTCGCGTTCCGGCTCGCCGAGCTGATGCGCCGGAGCTAGTGCATTGGCGGTCCAGCGGCTCGCCATCGTCGGCACCGGGCTCATCGGCGCCTCGATCGGCCTGGATGCGCGCGCCTCCGGCGCCGTCGTCACCGGCTGGGACCCGGACCCGGATGCGCTCAGCCGGGCGGTCGAGCGCGGCGCCGTCGAGCCGGCCGCGTCGCTCGCGGAGGCGGTCGAGGACGTGGAGCTGGCAGTCGTTGCCGCGCCGGTATCGGCGCTCGCCGCGCAGGTGGCGGCGGTTCTCGCCGTGACCGCCGAGGAAACCACGGTCACCGACACCGGCTCGACGAAGACGCACGTCGTCGCCGCCGCGGGCGGCTCGTCGCGGTTCGTCGGCGGTCACCCGATCGCCGGCAAGGAGGTTCACGGAGCGGCGCATGCCTCGCCGGGGCTCTTCGAGGGCGCGACGTGGTTCCTGACGCCCACGACGGTGACGAGCCCGGAGCGCTACGCCCTCGTTCACGGCTTCGTCGGCGAGCTCGGCGCCTTCCCGCACGCGATCGAGCCGGGCGCCCACGACGAGCTCGTCGCCCTCACGAGCCACGTGCCGCACGTGCTCGCGAACGTCGTCGTCAACCAGGCCGGTGCGACGCGGGTCGAGGGCCACGAGCCGCTCGCGAACGCAGGCGGCTCGCTCCGAGACATGACGCGGATCGCCGGGGCGAACCCGGGCATGTGGATCGACGTCTTCCTCGACAACGCCGACGCCGTGCGGGCCGGGCTCGCCGAGCATCGCCGGCTCATCGAGGAGGTCGAGGCTGCGCTCGCCCGGCGAGACGGCGAGTTCATCGAGGCGTGGATCGGCGAGGCGGCGGCCAACCGCCGCCGCATGCTCGACGTCGCCTACGGCGATGCCGGGACCCTCCAGCGCGTCCAGGTGCACGTGGCCGACCGTCCGAACGTCCTCGCCGAGATCCTGCAGGCGTTCGGCGCTGCGCGGATCGACATCCGCGACTTCGAGCTCGACCACGTCTCGCCCGAGCAGGGAGGCACGCTCACGCTCGTCGTGAGCGGTGCCGACGATGCCGCCCGCATCCAGGGCGCTGCTCGAGAGCCAGGGCTACGGCGTCGTCGTCTCGCCGGTCGTCGAGTCGATGAAGATCGAGCCCGCCTCCGAGCTGCACGGGCATCTGTCCGTCCCGGGCGACAAGTCGATCTCGCACCGCTCGCTCCTGATCGGCGCGATCTGCGAGGGGGAGACCCGCGTGTCGCACTGGGGGCGCTCGGGCGACACGGAGTCGACGCTCGGAGCCGTTCGCGCCCTCGGCGTTCGGGTCGACGAGGAGGACGTCGAGACGCTCGTCGTCCACGGCGTCGGTCTCCGCGGCGGGCTCCGCGCTCCCGAGGGCCCGCTCGAGTGCGGGAACGCGGGCACCCTCGCGCGGCTGATCTCGGGGATCCTGGCGTTCCAGGACGGGCGATTCGAGCTTCACGGCGACGAGTCGCTGTCACGTCGCCCCATGGGCCGGATCGCCGAGCCGCTCGGCCGTATGGGCGCGTCGATCGAGACGACCGACGGCGGCCTTCCCCTGCGTGATCGAGGGTAGAGCGCTCGGCGGGATCGACTACACGCTGCCCGTCGCGAGCGCGCAGGTGAAGTCCGCGATCCTTCTCGCCGGCCTCGGTGCCGGCAGCGCCACCACGGTGTACGAGCCGGAGCCGACCCGGGACCACACCGAGCTCATGCTCGCCGCCGCAGGTGCCCGCGTGGTGCGCCGGCCCGGCTCCGCGACGGTCGAGCCGGCGGCCGCGCTGCGGCTCCCGGAGGTACTCGTGCCCGGCGACCTCTCCTCGGCGGCGCCGTTCTTCGCCGTCGCCGCGCTCCTTCCGGGCTCGAGCATCACCGTCCACGACCTCGGCCTCAACCCGCGCCGCACCGGCCTCCTCGACGTGCTCGAGCGGATGGGCGCCCGCGTCGGGATCCTGAACCGCCGCTCGATCGCCGGCGAGGCGATCGGCGACGTCGAGGTCGGCCACGGCGAGCTCGTCGCCACCACGATCGGGGCCGCCGAGGTGCCTCGCCTCGTCGACGAGCTACCGCTCATCGCGCTGCTCGCCTCGATGGCGCACGGCACGACCACGGTCAGCGGCGCGGCGGAGCTGCGTGCGAAGGAGTCCGACCGGATCGACGCCGTCGTCACCGCGCTCCGGGCGATCGGCGCCCACGCCCAGGCCCGGCCCGACGGCTTCGTGATCCGCGGTGTCCCGGCTCGCCCGCGGGGCGGCTCGATCGACGCACAGGGCGACCACAGGCTCGCGATGCTCGCCGCGGTCGCCGGCGTGGTCTCCCGGGAAGGCGTCCGGATCACCGGCCCCGAGTGCGCCGAGATCAGCTTCCCCGGCTTCTACGACGTCCTTGCCAATCTCACCGTGACCGGTGAGATCGGCTAGCTACCCACTAGCCTTTCGCTCCGTGAGGAGCGAAAGGCCATGATCGTCGCGATCGACGGCCCCGCGGGAGCGGGCAAGAGCACCGTTGCGCGCGGACTCGCGGACCGGCTCGGCTTCCGCTACCTCGACACGGGCGCGATGTACCGGAGCCTCACCTGGCTCGCGCTGCGCCGCGGCATCGATCTCGGCGACGGCGCGGTCCTCGGCAAGCTCGCCCGCGAGCACCCCGTCACCTTCGACACCGGCGGCCGTGTGTCGATCGACGACATCGACGTGACGGATTCGATCCGGCAGGTCAGGATCGACAGCATGGTCCCCGCGGTCGCCCGCCATCCCGAGGTGCGTGAGATCATGCGCGACCGGCAGCGCGAGCTCGCGGCGGAGGGCGACGTCGTGATCGAGGGGCGCGACATCGGCACCGTCGTCGCTCCCGGCGCGGAGGTCAAGGTGTACCTCGTCGCCGACCCGGAGCGTGCGTGCCGCGCGGCGCCAGGCCGAGCGGCCCGAGATCGGCCCCGACGCGCTTGCGACCGATCTCAAGCTCCGTGACGAGCAGGACCACCAGCGCATGCAGCCGGCCTCCGACGCGCAGGAGATCGACACCACGAACCTGCCGATCGAGGACGTCATCGGCCGGATCGAGGAGCTCGTCCGCGCCCGCGCCGCCGTCTGATGGACTACGGCGACCCCGGCTGGAGGTTCTCCCGGCTCTGGATCAGCCCGGCCACCTACCTGCTGGCGAGGCCGAGGGCGTACGGGCGCGACCGGGTGCCGCGCGAGGGCGGCTGCGTGCTCGCGATCAACCACCTCGCCTGGATCGACATCCCCGTCGTCGGCGCGCAGTCGCCGAGGAACATCAACTACGTCACGAAGATGGAGATGGGGCAGGTGCCCGGTTTCGGGGCGTACCTGCGCTGGCACGGGATCATCACCGTCCATCGCGGCGAGTCCGACCGCGAGGCTGTGCGGACGATGCTCGAGTACGCGCGCGCCGGCAGGGCGATCGGCGTCTTCGTCGAGGGAACGAGGCAGAAGGAGACCAGGCGCCCGGGCCACGTCCAGCCGGGCGCAGCGATGGTCGCGATCCAGGCCGAGGTGCCGATCGTGCCGATCGCCGTCTACGGCACGCAGTTCTGGAAGCCGTTCAACTTCGCGCCGTGCTCGATCGCGATCGGCGAGCCGTACCTCGTCGAGGGCGTGCCCAGGGGCGGCAAGGGCTACAAGGAGGCGAGCGTCGAGATCGAGCGGCGCCTGAACGTCCTGTTCGACTGGCTCGCCGACGTCCACGCCGAGGGCCGGCCGAAGGGGACTGACCCCGCCCCTGTGAGCGCGCGGCTGACCTCCTCGGCACGGTTGCGATCGTCGGCTTCCCGAACGTCGGCAAGTCGACGCTGATCAACCGGCTGACCTCCTCGCGGGCCGCGGTCGTGCACGAGACGAGCGGGACGACCCGCGACCGCAAGGAGCTCGTCTGCGAGTGGACGGGAAAGCAGTTCCTGCTCATCGACACCGGCGGCGTCGACGTCGTCGAGCAAGGACGCGATCTCGCGCTCGATCGTCGAGCAGGCGCGCTCCGCGGTGGCGGAGGCCGACCTCGTGCTGCTCGTGGTCGACGCCCGCGCGGGAGTGATGCCGGGGGACGAGGAGCTCGCCGAGATCCTCCGCAACTCGCACAAGCCGGTGCTCGTGCTCGCGAACAAGATCGACGACCCCTCGCAGGAGACGCTCGCGCTCGAGGTCCACCGGCTCGGGCTCGGAGAGCCGATCCCGCTCTCGGGCATGCACGGCCACGGGACCGGCGACCTGCTCGACGAGATCGTGGAGCGGCTCGAGGATGTCGGCCGGGCGCGGCGTGCGATCGGCGACGAGGCGATCCGGGTCGCGATCCTCGGGCGGCCGAACGTCGGCAAGTCGTCGCTCTTCAACAAGCTGGTCGGCGAGGAGCGGACGATCGTCTCCGAGGTGCCCGGGACGACCCGCGACTCGATCGACACCGTGCTCGAGCGCGGCGACCGGATCTTCCAGCTCGTCGACACCGCCGGCCTTCGCCGCAAGCGGAAGCAGCGGCAGGGGATCGAGTACTACTCGGAGCTCCGCGCTCTCGAGACGGCGGAGCGCGCGGACGTCGCGCTGGTGCTGATCGACGCGAGCGAGGGGATCGTGGAGGGGGACCTCGCTGCCGCCGATGTGGCCCGGAAAGCGCAGTGCTCGACGCTCGTCGTCCTCTCGAAGTGGGACCTTTCGACCGTGACGATCGAGGACGTCCGCCCGGAGCTGCAGCGGCGCCTTCGCCAGCGGCCGCCGATCGTGACCACCTCGGCGAAGACCGGGCGCGGGATCGCGCGCGTCCTCGACAAGGTCGGCGAGCTGTACGACAAGCACGCCGGCCGGATCTCGACCGGCGAGCTGAACCGGTTCCTCGGCGAGCTGAAGGAGGCCCGCCAGCCCCCGTCGCGCGGCCGCAAGCGCCTCAACCTCCTCTACGGCGCGCAGGTCTCCGCGCGGCCGCCGCGCTTCCGCTTCACCGTCAACGACACGAGCCTCATCACCCGCGACTACGGCTACTGGGTCGAGAACGAGCTGCGCGCCCGGTTCGGCCTCGAGGGCGTCCCGGTCACGATCGACTTCCGGCCGCCGGTCGTGAGGACAGCCGTCGTCGTCGGAGGTGGGTCGTGGGGGACGGGCTTCTCGCGCTTCCTCGCCGACCACGGCCTCGACGTCACGCTCGCGACCCGCCAGGCCGAGGACGCCGCCGCGATCCGCGAGACGGGACGCAACCCGCGCTTCATGACCGAGGTCGACCTCTCGGACGTCGCGGCGACGACGGTCGCCGACGCACCGGTCGCCGAGGCCGACCTCGTGGTCGTGGCCGTGCCGAGCCGCGCGTTCCGCTCGGTCGTCGAGTCGCTCCCCGGCAGCTCGCCGATCCTGAGCCTCACGAAGGGGCTCGACCCGGCGACCGGCGACCGGCTCTCGACGCTCGTCACCGGCCGGCCCGGTCGCAGTCATGTCGGGCCCGAACATGGTCGAGGAGGTCGTCGCCGGTCTTCCCGGCGCGACCGTGATCGCGAGTGAGGACGCCGAGCTCGCCGCGACGGCTCCAGGAGACGATCAACTCGGTCCTCTTCCGCGTCTACCTGAACGACGACCTCGTCGGGGTCGAGCTGTGCGCCGCCGCGAAGAACGTGATCGCGCTCGCCGCCGGCGCCTGCGACGGGATCGGTGCCGGCGACAACGCCAAGGCGGCGCTGATCACGAGGGGGCTCGCCGAGATGGCCCGGCTCGGCGAGGCCGCCGGTGCCGACCCCGACACGTTCTTCGGCCTGGCCGGGATGGGCGATCTGATCGTCACGTGCTGGCACCCATCGGGCCGGAACCGCCGCGCCGGCGAGCTGATCGCGCGGGGGAGCACGCCGGACGAGGCCGCCGCCGAGATCGGCCAGGTCGTCGAGGGCCTCACCACCGCCCCGGTCCTGTGCGGGCTCGCGAACCGTCTCGGGGTCGAGCTCCCGATCGCCGAGAGCGTCTGCGCCGTCCTCGAAGGCGCATCGCTCGCCGAGCTCGTCGCCGGCCTGATGGGTCGGCTGCCCACCGACGAGTGAGCGCGCGGCCGGTAGGCTTTCCGGATCGCCGCTCGCTCCTTCTCCTTCACCTCCGAGTCGGTCACCGAGGGACATCCCGACAAGGTCGCCGACCAGATCTCGGACTCCGTCCTCGACGCCGTCCTCACCGACGATCCGAACGGGCGGGTCGCCTGCGAGACGCTCGTCACGACGGGGCTCGTTCTCGTCGCCGGCGAGATCACGACCGAGACGTACGTCGACATCCCGCGGCTCGTGCGCGAGCGGATCGCGTGCGATCGGCTACACGCGGGCGAAGTACGGGTTCGACGCCGAGACGTGCGGCGTGATCGTCGCGCTCGACGAGCAGTCGCCCGACATCGCGCAGGGCGTCGACCATGCCTTCGAGGTGCAGCACGAGCCCGGCGACGACGACCCGCTCGACCGCGTCGGCGCCGGCGACCAGGGCTTCATGTTCGGCTACGCCACGCAACGAGACGCCGGAGCTGATGCCGCTCCCGATCATGCTCGCGCACAAGCTCGCCAAGCGCCTCTCCGAGGTGCGGAAGGCCGACATCCTCCCGTACCTGCGGCCCGACGGGAAGACGCAGGTGACGGTGCGGTACGAGATCGACGAGCACGGCCGGCGCGGCCCCGGTCGAGATCGAGCGGGTTCTCGTCTCGACGCAGCATCGCGAGGGGCTCGACGCCGAGACGATGATCAAGCCCGACCTGATCGACCACGTGCTCCGGCCGATCCTGCCGAAGGACCTCTACGACGAGAACCGGCTCGAGGAGAAGGGCTTCGTCTACGTCAACCCGACCGGCAAGTTCGTGATCGGCGGCCCGATGGGCGACGCCGGCGCTGACCGGCCGCAAGATCATCGTCGACACCTACGGCGGCGCCGCGCCGCACGGCGGCGGCGCGTTCTCGGGCAAGGACCCGACCAAGGTCGACCGCTCGGCCGCCTACGCCGCCCGGTACGTCGCCAAGAACATCGTCGCCGCCGGGCTCGCCGAGCGGTGCCTGATCCAGGTCGCCTACGCGATCGGGGTCGCCCAGCCGTTCTCGATCCTCGTCGACTACTTCGACACCGCCGACGATCCCGGTCACCGCGATCGAGGAGCTCGTCCGCGAGCACTTCGACCTCCGGCCGGCGGCGATCCTGCGCGACCTCGACCTTCGCCGCCCGATCTACACGAAGACGGCGGCCTACGGCCACTTCGGCCGCGACGACCACGACTTCACGTGGGAGCGGACGGACAAGGCCGAGGCGCTTCGCGCGGCGGCCGGGCTCGCCGCTGCTCCTGCCTCCGACCTGAGGCTCGGCGGTCTGACGAACAGCCCGGCGGCGGCCTTGTCGGCGATCGTGCGCGGTCGCCGTCCTCCAGGCGGACGCGGAGCTGGCCGGCGGCCGGCTGGCGCCGACTCGAGCTCGAGCGTCGCGCCGGGGACGAGCCCCTCGTCGTAGAACCAGTGCAGCAGGTCGCCGTCGTGCTCGGCGAGCCGCACGATCGTCGCGCGGGTGCCGGGCTCGAGGTTCGAGAGCGGCTCGAGCTCGTGGTTCTCCTCCTGCTCGAACTCGGTGTCGATCGGCCAGCCGTGCGGGCAGCGGTCGGGGCTCCCGAGCCGGACGCGAATCCGCTCGACCATGTCGTCGGTGAACGTGTCGCCGAGCTCGTCAGCGTGGACGTGCGCCTCGGCCGCCGTGTAGCCCATGAAGTCGGTGAGGAGGCGCTCGATGATCCGGTGCTTGCGGACGGCCCGCTCGGCGCGCTCGCGGCCCGGCCTCGGTGAGGATCGCCTCCTTGCGGCGCGCCGCGCTCGACGAGCCCGTCCGCCTCGAGCCGCTTCAGCATCTCGCCGGCCGACGCGCGCGAGACGCCGAGCATCTCGGCGACCCGGGACGAGAGCGTCGGGAGGCTCGTGTCGCGCGGGTGGTACTCGCCGATCGGGAACGCGAGGAAGTAGATCGTCTCGAGGTACTCGTCGACCGAGTGTCCGGTCGCCACCCTCGCCATCGTACGCTGTAGTCCGAGGTGGGAGAGTTCTTCCATGCGGTCCGGGTGTTCGGCGACCAGCTCGCCGCCGTCCGCTGGCAGTTCCTCGCGATCGCGCTCGGCCTCCACTTCCTGCGGCTCGTGCTGCGGGCGTACGCCTGGCGGACGATCCTGCGCGCCTCGTATCCCGGGACGGCGGTCCGCTACCGGAGCGTGTTCGGCGCCTACGTCGCGGGGGTCGGGATCAACTCGATCGTGCCGGCGCGGGCCGGGCGACGTGGTCAAGCTCTACCTGATCCGGCACCGCATCGAAGGGTCGAGCTACGCGACGCTCACCCCGACGCTCGTGATCGGAGACGCTGTTCGACGCCTTCGTCGCGGCGGGTTCATCGTCTGGGCGCTCGGTGATCGGCGTGCTGCCGACCCACCAGGTGTACTCGCGGCTCCCGGCCGTCGACTGGGGCTTCTTCGTCGAGCACGCGCGCTGGACGGAGATCGGCCTGGCCGTGCTCGCCGGCGCGCTCGTGATCGGCCTGATCGTCTTCGTCGAGAACGGCGGCGAGCTGCGCGCGCGCATCATGCGCGGGTTCGCGATCCTCCGCGACCCGCCCCGGCTCCTTCGGGGCGTGATCCTCCCGCAGGCGCTCTCGTGGGTGCTCCGGGTCGCCGTCGCTCTACTACTTCCTCGAGGCGTTCCGGGTGCACGCTTCGATCCACAACGCGCTGCTCGCTCTCGTCGTCGACTCGCTGGCGACGCTGTTCCCGGCGACGCCGGGCGGCGCGGGGACGAAGCAGGGCCTGATCGTCTTCCTCTTCCGCGGCGAGGCGTATCTCGAAGTCGCTCCTGCTCGCCTTCAGCGTCGGGGCGAACATCGCGCTCGTCGTCTTCAACCTCGCGCTCGGGCTGGTCGCGCTGTTCCTGATGGCGCGGACGATCTCGTGGCGCCGGCTCCGCGCGGCGCAGACCGCAGGAGAAGCAGCAGCCCGCCGAGTCCTGACGACTGCCGTCACTACCCTGGCCGGGTGCCGTACGCGTCGATCTTCCCGCTCGTGACGGCCCGCGCGGTCGCGCGGGCGTTCACCTACGAGGTCGAGGAGGGGGTCGCGCAGGGGGCGATCGTCGTCGATGCCGTTCGGGCGGCGGCGGGCGCGCGGGGTCGTGGTCGTCGCTCGAGGGCGTCGCGCCCGAGGGGGTCTCGCCGCGTCGCGATCGAGAAGGTCGTCGGGCAGGTTCCGCCGGCGCTCGTCGACCTCGCGCTCTGGCTCGCCGACTACTACGGCTCGACCCCGGCGCGGGCGCTCGCGCTCGTCGCGCCCGAGCTGCCGAAGCGGCCGGAAGGAGCAGGCGCCGCCGGCCGACCGGCAGTCGCTCGGAGGCGAGGCCGAGCCCGGCGGAGCTCTTCCCCGAGCAGCGGGCGGCGATCGATCGGATCGTCGCGGCGCTCGACGCGGGCGGCCGGCAGTCGTTCCTGCTCTACGGGCCGACCGGCTCCGGCAAGACCGAGGTCTACCTCCAGGCGTGCGCGGCGATGCTCGAGCGGGGGCTCGGCGCGATCGTGCTCGTGCCGGAGATCTCGCTCGCGCCGCAGACCGTCGGACGCGTGCGTGCGCGCTTCGGCGAGCGTGTCGCGATCCTCCACTCGGGGCTGACCGAGGCCGAGCGGCGCGACGAGCGGGAGCGGATCGCGAGCGGCGAGGCTCGGATCGTCGTCGGCGCGCGGTCGGCGGTGTTCGCGCCGATGCGCGGGCTCGGCCTGATCGTGGTCGACGAGGAGCACGACGCCTCCTACAAGCAGGACTCCGATCCGCGCTACGACGCGCGCACCCTGGCGGCCAAGCGCGCCGCCCTCGAGGGCGCCGTCGCGGTCTTCGGCTCGGCGACGCCGAGGCCGGAGAGCTGGGCCGCGCTCGAGCGGCTCGAGCTCGGAGGGCGCGTCGGCGGCGCGCTGCCGCCCGTGCAGATCGTCGATCTGCGCCGCGAGGCCGGCTACCCGCTCTCGGCGCCGCTCCTCGCCGAGCTCCGCCGGGTGGCGGAGGCGGCGGGGGAAGGCGATCCTCCTCCTCAACCGCCGGGGGATCGCGCCGGCACTCCACTGCCGGGCCTGCGGGCGGACGATCCGCTGCCCGAACTGCGACGTCGCGCTCGTCCTCCACCGCGACGGGATCGCTCCACTGCCATCACTGCGGTCACGCCGAGCCCGGTCCCGACACGTGCCCGTCGTGCGGCTCGGCCGAGCTCGCGCGCCTCGGCGCGGGCACGCAGTGGCTCGAGCGCGAGCTGGCGCGGGAGTTCCCCGAGCTCGTGCCGATCCGTCTCGACGCCGACACGGCGGCGAGCCCCGAGCTCACCGCCGCGGCGCTCCGCCGCTTCGCGCGAGACGCCCGGGGCCGTCCTCCTCGGGACGCAGATGGTCGCCAAGGGGCACCACTTCGCCGGGGTCGAGCTGGCGGCGGTGATCGACGCCGACTGGGCGCTCGCCCTGCCCGACTTCCGCGCCGAGGAGCGCACGTTCCAGCTGATCACCCAGCTCGCGGGACGAAGCGGCCGCGACGCGCCGGGGCGCGTGCTGGTCCAGACCTTCCAGCCCGACGCGCGGCCGATCGCCTACGCGGCCCGGCACGACGTCCGCCGTTTCCTCGCCGAGGAGCTCGAGCGCCGACCGCCCTCGGCTACCCGCCGGTCCGGCACCTCGTCCGGATCGTCGTCTCGGGCCCGGAGCCGGGCCCGGTCGAGCGTGCGCTGACCGAGCTCCGCGACGGGATGAGCGAGGTCGAGCTCCTCGGCCCGGCGCCGCTGCTGCGCCTCCGTGGCCGCCACCGCGCCCAGCTGATCGCGAAGACGGACCGCCCGCGCGCGGTGGCGACGCGAGCCGCCGCCCTGCTCGCCGCTGCGGCTCCTGCGATGCGACGCGCCGGCCTGAACGTCGTCGTCGACGTCGACCCGCAGTCCCTGTAGCCGAGGCCTCGGCGCGAGTCACGCGTCCGGCAAACTTGTCTCGTGAAGCGGCCGCGCGCAGAGGAGATCCTCGGCGAGTGGGGCGTCCGGGACGTGACGCCGCCGTCGGCGCAGCGAGCGCGAGCAGCTCGCCGCGCGACCGCGACCTGAACCCGCTCGCCGGGACGGCGCTGCCGCGGCGGATCCGGCGGTTCCGGCCGGAGGCAGACGCCTACGTCGCCTCGCTCGGCGGGCCCGCTGCCCTACATGCGGCGGCTCCGCGAGATCGACGATGAGATCGACGACGCACCTCGAGCGGCTCGAGGAGGCCTACGCCGAGAACGACGGGGATGCCGGGGCGCTGGCGGCGGCTCGCGCGACGCTGGGACTTCGGCGAGGTCAACGACCTGATCGAGCGCCACAACCGCTGGTACCCGATCGAGGCGCGGCTCGCGATGGATCCGCGCTCGCGCGACTTCGTCAAGGTCGGCGGCCGCGACTACCGGCGCGAGCCGCTCGACGCCGCCTGGATCCTCCGGCTCTTCCCCGCCTGAGCGGCTCGACCGGGCTCGACTGGGCAACTGGTCTGGCACACTGTCGCCCCGTGTCGGAGCACGAACATCACGACCATGACCACGACCACGAGCATGACCACGACGTCATGACCACGAGCACGACCACGTTCACGACGAGGAGCTGAGCGAGGCCGACGAGGAGCGCCGAGCGCGAGCGGGTCCGCCGCCACGCGCTCGCCCAGATCCGCCAGTACCCCGACCCCGCGCTGCGCATGAAGGCGAAGGAGGTCACCGAGTTCGACGACTACCTCATGCAGCTCGTCGAGCGGATGATCACGCTGATGGGCGATGCCCAGGGCGTCGGGCTCGCGGCGACGCAGGTCGGCGTGCTCCAGCGCCTCTTCGTGTTCGAGCTCGAGGGCGAGGGCACGAAGGCGGTCGTCAACCCGCGCCTCAGCGGCGCCTCCGACGAGAAGGAGACCGAGGAGGAGGGCTGCCTCTCCCTCGAGGGCGTCCGCGTCCCGGTCGAGCGGTCGACGAAGATCACCCTGGAGGGTGTCGACCCGAGCGGCGAGGACGTCCGCTTCGAGCTCGACGGCCTCGGCGCGCGCGTCGTGCAGCACGAGATCGACCACCTGGACGGCGTGCTGATCATCGACCGCACCGACACCGAGCACCGCAAGGAAGCGCTCGGGCAGCTGCGGCCGCAGACCGTCCTGAGGTAGGTGCGGGTCGCCGTCGCCGCGACGGCTTCCTTCGGCGCCGACGTGCTCGAGCGCCTCGCCGCCGAGGTCGAGATCGCCTACCTGCTCACCCGGCCCGACGCGCCGCGCGGCCGCGGACGCAGGCTCGCGGCGCCGCCGGCGAAGGAGACGGCGCGCGCGCTCGGCATCCCCGTCCTCCAGCCGGAGCGCCCGGAGCTACCGCCGGACCCGGTCGACGCCGTCGTCGTCTGCGCCTACGGCCTGCTGATCCCGGACGACCTCGCTCGCACGCGCTCTCTGGCTGAACGTCCACCCGTCGCTGCTCCCGCGCTGGCGCGGCGCCGCGCCGGTCGAGCGGGCGATCCTCGCGGGCGACGAGGAGACCGGCGTCACGATCCACGAGACCGTGAAGGAGCTCGACGCCGGCCCGATCGCGGCGCAGGAGCGGTTCCCGATCGCCCCCGACGACGACGCGGGAGCGATCTTCCGGCGCTCGGCCGCGGTCGCGGCGCGCCTCCTCGCGGGCGTCCTCCCGAGCCCGAGCTTCACGCCGCAGCCCGACGAGGGGGTCACGTACGCGGAGAAGATCGGCCCCGCCGACCGGGAGCTCGACCTCGCCGACCCCGTCGACGCGTGGCGCCGGGTCCGCGCGCTCTCGCCGCACATCGGCGCGTGGACGACCCTCCACGGCCGCCGCGTCACGATCTGGCGCGCCCGCCTCGAGGACGGCGCCTTCGTCCCCGTCGAGGTGCAGCCGGAGGGCAAGCGCCGGATGAGCTACGAGGAGTTCCTCCGAGGGATCCGGTGACGGCGCCGGCCCGGGCGGCCGCCTACCGGGTCGTCCGGCGCGTGTTCGAGGACGGCGCCTACGCCGACCGGGCGATCGCGAGCGCCGCCGCCGGCCTCGACCAGCGCGACCGGGCGCTCGCCCAGCGGATCGCCTACGGCACCGTCCAGCGGAAGCGGACGATCGACCACGGCATCGAGACGCTCGGAGGCCGCCCGGCAGCCGAGCTCGACCCGCCGGTGCTCGCAGCGCTCCGGGTCGCGGGCTACGAGCTCGCCTGGAGCGAGGCCCCGGCGCACGCGGTCGTCAACGACGCCGTCGAGCTCGTCCGCGAGGCCGGCCTCGCCCGCGCCACCGGCTTCACGAACGCCGTCGCCCGCCGGCTCGCCGAGGGCTTCCCGCGCCTCGTCGCCGCGCTCCCGCCGGGCCCGCTCGCCGAGTCCTACCCCGACTGGATCCACGCCGTCTGGGTGCGCGACTTCGGGGCCGACGAGGCGCTCGCGCTGATGCGCGCGCAGAACGAGCCGGCGGAGCTCGTCGTCCGCTCCGCCGTCCCGGTCGGGGAGCCGACCGACGTGCCGGGTGCCTACCGCCTCGAGCGCGGGCGATCTCGACGACCCCGCCGGGCGGGTGATCTGGCAGAGCCGCGGCTCGCAGCTCGCGGCGCTCGCGCTCGGCTCGCGCGACGGCGAGCGGATCCTCGACGCCTGCGCCGCCCCGGGCGCGAAGGCGACGATGCTCCACGGCGAGGTGACCGCCGTCGAGCTCCACCTCGGCCGCGCCCGCGAGCTCGAGGAGAACGCGCAGCGGCTCGGCGCCGCGAACGTCCGCGTCGTCAACATCGACGTCCGCGAGCTCGACGAGTCCGGCTTCGACCGGGCGCTCGTCGACGCGCCGTGCTCGGGCCTCGGCGTGCTCGCCCGCCGGCCCGACCTGCGCTGGCGCGCAACGCCGCTTCCCGGCCTGCAGCTCGAGCTGCTCCACGCCGCCGCCGAGCGCACTCAAGCCCGGCGGGACGCTGCTCTACTCGGTCTGCACGCTGAACGCCGACGAGAACGAGGCCGTCGTCGACGCGGCCGGGCTTCGAGCCGGAGCCGCTCGGCGACGAATGGCCGCGTTCGTGCACCCGAAGCGGCCGGAGTTCCTGCTCACGACGCCGCACCGGCACGGCACGTCAGGCTTCTTCATCGCCCGGCTGCGCGTCTGACACGTCGGGCCCTTCGGGGACGTCGGGCTCCTCGGGCTGGTCCTCGGCCACGGCCACGACGACGAGCGGCCGGTCCTCGTCGGGTCGGCGCGACGGGCTCGACCAGGGCATGAAGGCGACCTCGGCGCCGTGCACCTCCGGCACGATCAGCATCGCGTCCGGGTCGCGTGAGCGCGCTCCACCAGAGGTCGCACCGCCAGCCGTCGTCGCGCAAGGCGAGCCAGCCGTTGCCGCCGGCCTCGGCGAGGATCTCGAGCGCCTCGACCGGGTCGCAGTGCGGGACGACGCTGACCGCGAGCTCGTAGTTGTACGGCTCCGACCAGTGCCGCTCCGCCTCGATCGTGACGGTGGCTCCGCCGAGCAGGTCGCGCCAGCTCCTGCTCGATCGTCTCCGCGACGCGCGCCGCGTCGATCCCGTCGGTGATCTCCGTGAAGAGCCGGAGCTCGAGCCGGTCGGCGGGCTCTCCGGCCTCGTGGTCGACCGCTCCGAGCGGGACGCGCTCTCCGGCGTCGTTCTCGGCGAGCCCGGTCGGCTCGACGTCGCCCTCGTCGAGAACGACCGGCTCGCCGCCCTCGTCGCCTCGCGTGCCGGAGCGTGAGGAGCCAGCCGGTGCCCTCCTCGTTCGGGCCCGGCGACCTCCTCGACCACCGCCTCGCCGCCGGCCGGGCCGGCGACGCGCACGATCTCTCCCTGCCGAAAGCGTGGTTTCACGGGCGCAGCCTAACGCGGGATGGAATCCAGGCCCGGCACCCAATAGGATCGCGCGTCGATGACCTGGCGGCAGTGGATTCGAACGGTCGAGATCGTGCCGGCGCTCGGGTCCGCCGACCTGCCGGCTCTCGAGGCCCAGGTCGACGCCCTGCTGCGCACCGGCTGCCGGGTGTTCCATCTGCGCTCGCGGGAGGATCCCGGGGCGGCCCTCGCGACGGCACGCCTGATCCAGCCGATGCTCCGGCGCTACGGCGCGATCCTGGACGTCCAGCTCGATTCCCCGGCAAGCCCGCTCGCGTTCGCCGAGGTGGCGGAGGCGGGCGGGGACAGCGTCACCTTCCCGCTCGAGACCGCCGGCGAGATCGGCGCCGCGCTCGACGCGGCTCGGGCCGCGGGCCTCGCAGCGGGCGTCGCCTACGCGCCCGGGACCGATCCGGCGGAGGTCGTCGAGCAGGCAGCGGGGGCCGACATCGTCCGCTGTCCCGGCCAAGCATCTCTTCGAGCAGTTGCGCGACGTCAGGCTCCTTGCCGGCTCGCTGCCGGAGGGGACCGTGATCCAGGTCGGCGGCGGGATCACCCACGAGAACGCCCGGGAGCTGTACGAGCCGGTGCCCGGTCGCTCGTGGTGGGCGTGGCGATCTTCGAGCGGGAGGACCTCCCGCGTGCCTACCGGCGCCTGGTACAAGCGCTGGCATGAGCCTTGCCCGCGCGCTCGAGCTGGCCGCCGGCGCCGCCGGGCGGGCGTATCCGAAGCCGACCGTCGGCGCGGTGGTCGTCGCCGACGGGGACGTCGTCGCCGAGGGAGTGACCGAGCAGGACGGCCGCCACGCCGAGGTGGTCGCGCTCGACGCTGCAGGTGCGGCGGCGCGCGGCTCGACGCTCTACGTCACCCTCGA
The DNA here is from genome assembly GCA_963738895.1 of uncultured Actinomycetota bacterium. Lineage (GTDB taxonomy): Bacteria > Actinomycetota > Thermoleophilia > Gaiellales > Gaiellaceae > PALSA-600. The sequence continues at coordinate 48,458 of CAVTYN010000004.1, read as the reverse complement.
GCCGTGCGCGCACCACGGGACGACGCCGCCGTGCATCGACCGGATCATCGCCGACGGGCGTCGCGCGCGTCGTCGTCGGCGCCCGCGACCCGAACCCCGAGGCGGGCGGCGGGATCGAGCGCCTGCGCGCCGCCGGCGTCGAGGTCGACCTCGTCGACGCGTGGGAGGCGCGCGTGCAGAACGAGGCCTGGCGCGTCTGGGTCTCGCGCGGCCGCCCGTTCGTCACCTACAAGGTCGCCGCCACGCTCGACGGCCGCGTCACCGTTCCGGGCCGCCGCTGGGTCTCCGGCGAGGAGAGCCGCCGGCTCGTCCACGAGCTCCGGGCCGCTTCGGACGCCGTCGCGGTCGGCATGGGCACCGTGCGCGCCGACGACCCGCGGCTCGATGCCCGCGACGTCGCGACGCCGCGCGGGCAGCCGCGCCGGCTCGCGTTCGGGCGCGGCCCGCTGCCCGAGGGCTCGGAGCTCGAGCTGCGCACCGGCCCGCTCGACGACGAGCTGCGGGCGCTCGCGGCCGAGGGCGTCCAGTCGCTCCTGCTCGAAGGCGGGCCGACGCTCGCCGGCGCGTTCCTCGAGGCCGGCCTCGTCGACAAGGTGCTCCTCTTCGTCGCGCCCGTCGCGGCGGGAGGAGACGGGCCGCACGTCCTGCCGCGGCTACGATCCGCGCAGGCCCTCTCTCACCTGAGCGCTCGGCTGGTCGGGGAGGACGTCCTGCTCGAAGCCTACGTCCACGAACCCTGAGGCGATGTCCGTGACCTCTGACTCCCAGCGCACCGACGACGAGATCGTCAGCCTGCTCTCGCAGTGGCTGATGCGGACGCTCGGCAACGACGAGCTGCGCAAGCGGATCGAGGAGATCGGCACCGACGAGCTCGCCCCGGGTCAGCGGGCCGCCGTCGAGGAGCTGCTCGTAGCCCTCGAGAACGCCTTCCCGGGCGAGCGCGGCGACCTCGAGATGATCGTCCGCGAGACGGTCGAGTCGCTCGCCTACGGCGAGTAGATGTTCACCGGGATCGTGCGGGAGGTCGGGCGCGCCCGTCGATCTCCGGGCATCCCGGCGGCATCCGCCTCGAGATCGACGCGCCCGAGACGGCCGCCGTCACCGCCGTCGGCGACTCGGTCTCGATCAACGGCGTCTGCCTCACGGCGGTCGCGGTCGCGGACGGGCGGATCGTCGTTCGACGCCGTGCCCGAGACGCTCGCGCGCACGTCGCTCGGCGGGCTCGCCGCCGGCGTCGCGCGTCAACGTCGAGCCGCGCTCCGGGCCGGCGAGCCGCTCGGTGGCCACTACGTCCAGGGGCACGTCGACGGCGTCGGCGTCGTCCGCAGCGTCGAGGAGGAGGGCGAGGGGCGCCGCATCTGGATCGACGCGGGCCCGGAGATCCTCCGCTACGCCGTCGAGAAGGGCTCGATCACCGTCCAGGGCACGAGCCTCACCGTCGCCGAGCTCGACGACGCCGGCTTCGCGGTCGCGCTGATCCCGCACACGCTCGAGGTGACGACCCTCGGCGAGCTCGCGCCCGCGCTGCCCGTGAACCTCGAGGTCGACGTCCTCGCGAAGTACGTCGAGCGGCTGCTGATCGGCTCGGAGTAGCCTTCCCGGATGGCCATCACGACCCCGTTCGCCGCGATCGAGGACGCGATCGAGGAGATCCGCGAGGGCCGTTTCGTCGTGGTCGTCGACGATCCGGACCGCGAGAACGAGGGCGACCTCGTCATCGCCGCGCAGTTCGCGACCCCCGAGACGATCAACTTCATGGTCACCCACGCGCGCGGGCTGATCTGCCTGCCGCCTGACCGAGGAGCGCGCCGACGAGCTCGGCCTGCGCTCGATGACCGAGCCGGACGAGTCGTCCCGCTCGGGACCGCCTTCACGGTCACGATCGACGCGCGCGAGGGCGTCACGACGGGCATCTCGGCCGCCGACCGCAGCCACACGATCCAGGTCGCGATCTCGCCGGCCTCGGGGCCCTCCGACCTGCTCAAGGGCGGGCACGTCCAGCCGCTGCGTGCGAAGCCGGGCGGCGTGCTCGAGCGCATCGGGCAGACCGAGGCCGCCGTCGACCTCGCCCGGCTCGCGGGCCTCAACCCGGCCGGCGTCGTCTGCGAGATCATGAACGACGACGGCACGATGGCGCGCGTCCCCGATCTCATCCCGTACTGCGAGCGCCACGAGCTGAGGATGATCACCGTCGCCGACCTCGTCGAGTACCGGCGCCGGCACGAGAAGCTCGTCGAACGGGGCGCCTCCGTCCGGCTGCCCACCGAGTACGGCGAGTTCACCGCGGTCGCCTTCCGCGAGACGCTCACCGGCAAGGTGCACGTCGCGCTCGTCGCGGGCGACGTCGACGGCGCCGAGAACGTCCTCGTCCGCGTCCACTCCGAGTGCCTGACCGGCGACGTCTTCCACTCGCTCCTCTGCGACTGCGGCGAGCAGCTCGAGCAGGCGCTCGCGCAGATCGCGCGCGAGGGCCGCGGGGTCTTCCTCTACCTCGCGCAGGAGGGACGGGGGATCGGGCTGCTGAACAAGCTGCGGGCCTACGAGCTTCAGGCCCAGGGCCTCGACACCGTCGAGGCGAACACCGCGCTCGGCTTCCCCGCCGACGCGCGCGACTACGGGATCGGCAACCAGATCCTGGCCGACCTCGGGCTGACCACGATCCGGATCCTGACGAACAACCCGAAGAAGCTCACCGGCCTCGACGGGTTCGGGCTCACCGTGGTCGAGCAGGTCGGCCATCGAGATCGTCCCGAACGACGAGAACCGGCGGTATCTGACCACCAAGCGGGATAAGCTCGGGCACCGGCTCCACCACCAGGGCGTCAGCCTCGATCTCGACCCGGAGAAGGACGAACAGAATGAGCGACACGCACGACGAGCTCTCGCAGACGGAGGTAGGGACGACGACACCGGTGACCTCGCCGTTTTCCAATCCCCCGGCTTCCAGTCCACCCTTCTCCAGTCCCCCGGTTTCGAGTCCCCCAGTGGTTCCGCCGGCCGACGAGGCACCCGAGGTCGCGGAGCCTCCTGCCCCGATCGACGAGCCTGCTCCGGTCGAGGAGCCGACCTCGATCGAGGAGCCCGAGCCGCCAACCGACGACGAGCCGTCCCTCGAGGCCGAGCCGTCCCTCGAGGCCGAGCCGTCCGAGGAAGTGCTCTCCGAGGATCCCTTCGCCGCCTGGCCCCAGGCCGGAGCGCCGAGGTGATCGAGGACCTGCCCGAGGCCGAGAGCGTCCAGCACGTCGCCGGCGAGATCGACGTCCCGGACGGCTACACCGTGCTCGAGGGCACCCCGAGCGGCCACCGGAGATCGGTCGCGGTCGTCGATCTCGCGCTACAACGGCGGCCTCACGAACCGGATGCTCGCCGTCGCGATCGAGGCGCTCGAGGAGGCCGGCGTGGCCTCCGAGGCGGTCACGATCATGCCGGTGCCGGGCGCGTTCGAGCTGCCGCTCGCGGCGATGGCGCTCGCGAAGACGCGCCGCTATGCGTGCGTCGTCGCCCTCGGCGCGATCGTGCGCGGCGAGACGCCGCACTTCGACTACGTCGCCGCCGAGGCCGCCTCGGGCCTGCAGCTCGCGGCGATCGAGACCGGTGTGCCCGTCTCGTTCGGGGTGCTCACCGTCGACACCGTCGAGCAGGCCGAGGCGCGGATCGACCGGGCGGCGGACGCGGTGCGGACGGCGCTCGAGATGGCCGACGTGTTCGCGCAGCTGCGCGCCAGCGCTCGCGCCTGAGACGCCTCGCCGACCAGAGGCGCACGCGCGTTCCTCGGGCAGGCGTCGGCGGAGCCCGGCTCTGCCGGGCGGGAGACGACGCCGGCGAGGGACGCGCGTCGGCTACATTGTGCGGCCGATGTCGAAGGTCTGCTCAGTCTGCGGGAAGAAGCCCGGGTTCGGCCACAACCGGTCGCACTCGATGGTGGCGACCAACCGGCGGTTCGATCCGAACCTCCAGCGCGTCCGCATGCTCGTCGACGGCGTCGCGCGCCGCCGCTATGTCTGCACCCGCTGCCTGAAGGGCGGCAAGGTCCAGAAGGCCGTCTAGGCCTCGCGCGCAGCCGCCGTCTCCTCTCGGCCGGCACGCCGCAACCGCTCCCGGGCCCGCGTCGTCTAACGGGCGCAGTGCCGGACCTCACCGTCGACTCCCCACGGGGCTCGATCACCATCGCTCGCGACGTCGTCGCGGAGATCGTCGCCGAGACGGCTGCGCGCTGCTACGGCGTGGTCGCGATCGGGGCCAAGTCGAAGGTCGGCCGTCTTCTCCGCCGCGACGGGATCACGATCGGCGGCGACGCGACGGCAATGAGGATCGGGCTTCACGTCGTCGTCGAGTACGGGCTCAACCTCGCCGAGGTCGCCGCGACGGTGCGCTCGCAGGTCGGCTACGAGGTCGAACGGCTCACCGGCATGCAGGTCGAGGCCGTCGAGGTCGTCGTCGAGGACGTGCGGGTAGGAGCGTAGGGTGAAGCGGTCACGTGTGCTGGAGCTGGCGCGAGGCGCTCTGGCGGCGATCGAGGCTTCGCGAGAGCGGATCGACGACCTCAACGTCTATCCCGTGCCCGACGGTGACACCGGGACGAACCTCGCGCTCACCGTCGGCGCCGTCGTCGCTGCGCTCGAGGCCGGCGGATCCGACGAGCGCGCCGCGCTGGCCCGCGAGGTCTCGCGTGCGGCACTCATGGGGGCACGCGGGAACTCCGGCGTGATCCTCTCGCAGATCGTCCGCGGCGCCGCCGAGTCCCTCGCGGTCAGCGACGACCTCGCGGCCGCACTGCGGTCGGCAAGCGACGCCGCCTATCGGGCCGTGAAGAAGCCGGTCGAGGGGACGATGCTGACCGCGATCCGGGAGCTCGCCGAGGAGGCCGAGGCCGGAGGCGACCTGACCGCGCTCCTCGCGCGCGGTGACGACTGCGTGGCGCGGACCCGCGAGATGCTTCCCGCGCTCGCCCAGGCCGGCGTCGTCGACGCCGGCGCCGCCGGGCTCGTCGAGATCGTGCGCGGGCTGGCCGGGGTGCTCACGGGCGAGCCGCTGCCGGCGCCGGCTCCGGAGGAGCGCCCGGGCCCGAGCCTCGAGTCGATCCATCTCGGGCTCTCGGAGTTCAGGTACTGCACCGCCTTCGTGGTGGAGGGCGACCGTCTGGACGCGGACGAGCTCGAGGCCGAGCTGGAGGCGCTCGGCGACTCGATCCTCGTCGTCGGCGACCCGACTGCCCTCAAGATCCACGTTCACACCGACGACCCGGGCCGGGCGCTCTCGCTCGGGGTCGCGCGCGGCACGATCGGCGCGGTCGAGATCGGCGACATGCACGCGCAGACCCTCGATCGCGAGCGGCGGCTGCTGACCGTCGTGCCCGGAGCCGAGGACGAGGTGCCGTGCGCGCTCGTCGCCGTCGCCGCTGGGCACGGGAACCGGCACCTCTTCGAGAGCCTCGGAGCGCACGTCGTCGACGGCGGCCGGACGATGAACCCCTCCACGGCCGAGCTTCTCGAGGCGCTCGAGGCGAGCGGCGCGCGGGAAGCGGTGATCCTCCCGAACGACCGGAACGTCTTCCTCACCGCCGAGCATGCGGCGGAGGCGGCCTCTCGGCCGGTCTCGGTCCTGCCCACCGAGACACTCCAGGCCGGGCTCGCCGCCGCGGTGGCATTCGACTCTTCCTCTTCGCGTGCCGACAACGTCGCGAGGATGACCGGGGCCGCCGCCGCGGTCGCGACAGGCGCGGTGACGATCGCCTCGCGGGACGTGGAGGGAAACGGCGTCTCGATCCGGAAGGGGCAGTGGCTCGGGCTCGCGGGCGGGGTGCCGGTGGCAGGCGGCGAGTCGTTCCGCGAGGTCGCCTGGGCTGTGGCCGTGCGGCTGCTCGACACGCCGAGGGGGATCCTCACCCTGCTCACGGGAAGGGATCCCCAGCCGCTCGAGGGCCTGCTCGCAGACCTTGCCGCCACGCATCCCGGGCTCGAGCTCGAGGTGCACGACGGCGGCCACCCCAGCTTCCCGCTCCTTCTGAGCGCCGAGTAACCTCGTCGGGTGCCGCCCGCCCGTGTGGTCATCGTCGAGGACAACCGCCTCTTCCGCGAGACGCTCGAGCTCCTGCTCGCGCTCCGCGAGGAGCTCGAGGTGGTGGGCTCGGTCGAGGGCGGGGCGGAGGCCGTGGAGCTCTGCGCCATGCTCGCCCCCGACGTGGTGCTGATGGACTACCGCATGCCTGGGCTCGACGGCGCGCAGGCAACCTCGGCGGTGCTCGAGGCCTCTCCGTCGAGTCGCGTGGTCTGCCTGACGGCGTCGGTGTCGGCGGAGGAGCGCGAGCTCGTGCTGCACGCAGGCGCTGTCGCCTGCCTGATGAAGGACGAGGGCCTCGACCGGATCGTCGAGGCGATCCTCGCCGCATGAGCCTCACCGTCGAGAACACCGCGATCGTGCTCGACTCGACCGCGGACTTCCCGGAGGGCCCGAAGCGGTTCCCCAACTGGCGGATCGTGCCGCTGTACGTGAACGTCGGCGGCGAGAGCTATCGCGACTACGTCGACCTCGGGCCCGCGGAGCTCTACGCCCGACTGGAGGCCGGGGAGTCGGCGACGACCTCGCAGCCCACGCCCGGCGACTTCCTCGCCGTCTACGAGGAGCTCGCTCCCCGGTTCGAGCGGATCTTCTCGCTTCAGCTCTCCTCGACTCTGTCCGGGACGTTCGCGTCGGCGACGAGTGCGGCCGCCGGGCGCGACGCCGTCCGCGTCGTCGACACGCGGACTGTGTCGGCGGCTGTGGCGATGCTCGCGCTCGCGATCCAGCGCCGGCTCGAGCGGGGGACGACCGAGCAGGAGATCGACGCACTCGTGGAGCGCTACCTCGCGACCCACGGGCTGCTGTTCACGGTGGACACGCTCGACTACCTGGCCCGTGGAGGACGGATTGGACGGGGCGCGGCGCTCGCCGGGACGCTCCTCAGCGTCAAGCCGATCCTCGGGCTCGAGAGCGGCGAGGTCGTGCCGCTCAAGCGCGTGCGCGGGAGTGGGAAGGCGCTCGAGGAGCTCGGTTCCCTGCTCGCGGCGTCCACCGTCGACGGGCCGTCGCTTCGGATCGGGATGGCCCACGCCGCCGCCCCGGATCGGCTCGGCGCCCTCGAGGCGATCGTGCGAGCCGCGCGGCCGCAGGCGGTGGTCGAGGTGGCCACCGGGCTCGGGGCGGTCGTCGGCGCACACGCGGGGCCCGGAACGATCGGGCTCTTCTGGTTCGACGATCCCGCCTGAGCGGGACCTATACTCGGATACCCGTGGAGAAACGGGACTTTCTCCGGCCCCGGGGGCTCGGCTCCCCGCAGCGGCTGGACCAGCCGCTCGAGACCCTGCCGGGGGTCGGGCCGTCGCTGTCGCGCAAGCTGCGGCCGCTCGGGCTCTCGACGGTGCGGGACCTCCTCTTCCGGCGGCCGCGGCGCTACGAGCCGGCGGCAGGCGAGGTTGCGATCACGCAGCTCTGGGGCGACGAGGAGGTGGCGATCTCCGGCGTGGTCGAGTCGGTCCGGGTGAGGCAGATACGACGGCGGCTCTCGATCGTGACCGCGCGGGTGCGTGACGCCAGCGGGACGATCTCGGCGAACTGGTTCAACCAGCCGTGGCTGGCCGACAGGCTCGTGCCGGGCACGACGGTGCGGCTGCGGGGGCGGCTCTCGTCGCACGGGTTCGAGGTGCGCTCCTACGACCTCGGCGAGGCTCGTGCGACGGCCGACTTCGCGCCGGTGTACCGGGCGAGCGAGCAGATGCCCTCGTCGCGGCTGCGCGAGCTCGCGCGGGCGGCCCTCGAGCTGCATGCGTACGACATCCTCGATCCGCTGCCTGCGGAGGAGGAGCTGCCGATCCGCAGGGACGCGCTCGCGGCGATCCACTTCCCCGAGGATCCGGCCGAGGCCGAGACCGCGCGGCAGCGGCTCGCGTTCGACGAGCTCGTCGCCCTGCAGCTCGCGGTGCTGCGGACGCGCGTCGACGGCGAGCCGGGCCGGCCGCTCCCTCCGCCGGGGGAACTGGCCGCGCGATACGTCGCAGCGCTCCCCTTCGCGTTGACCGTGCACCAGGAGCGCGCGATCGCCGAGATCGATGCCGATCTGGAGCGAGACCGGCCGATGCAGCGCCTGCTCCAGGGCGACGTCGGGTCGGGGAAGACCGTGGTGGCGCTGTACGCCCTCCTGCGGGCGGTGGAGGCGGGCCGGCAGGGGGCCTTGATGGTGCCGACCGAGACGCTCGCCGAGCAGCACTTCGTCACCGTCGAGAGCCTCTGCTCGGAGCTCGGCGTCCGGCCGGTGCTCCTGACCGGGAGCGGGGGCGGCAAGAAGGCGCGGGCGGAGATCGAGTCGGGCGCGGCTCAGATCGTCGTGGGGACGCATGCGCTGATCCAGCGGGACGTGCTGTTCGCAGACCTCGCGGTCGCGGTAGTGGACGAGCAGCACCGGTTCGGCGTCGAGCAGCGCCAGGCGCTCTCAGGACTACGGCCGCACGTGCTGCACATGACGGCGACCCCGATCCCGCGCACGCTCGCGCTCACGGTCTTCGGCGAGCTCGACGTCACCGAGATCGAGAAGCCGCCGGCGAGCCGCAAGCCGGTCATCACGGCCTGGGTGGGCGCGGAGCGCTCCAGCGAGGCGTATGCGCGGCTACGTGTCCATCTCGACGCCGGCCGGCAGGCGTACGTGGTGTGCCCGCTGATCGAGGCCTCAGAGACGCGGGTCGCCCGCGCGGCCGAGGTCGAGGCCGAGCGGCTCCAGCGGGCGGAGCTGGCCGACTACCGGGTAGGGCTGCTGCACGGGCGGCTGAAGGCGGCGGAGCGCCGGGAGGTGATGCGGGCGTTCAAGGAGCGGCGAGCTCGACGTGCTGGTGGCGACGACGGTGATCGAGGTCGGCGTCGATGTCCCGAATGCGACGATCATGATCGTCCAGGAGGCGGACCGGTTCGGGCTCGCGCAGCTCCACCAGCTGCGCGGCCGGGTGGGCCGCGGCGCCGAGCAGTCCTACTGCCTGCTGATCTCGAGGCCGAAGCTCGAGCTCACGGATGTCGCGCAGGCCCGGCTCGAGGCGCTCGTCGAGACAGCGGACGGGTTCGAGCTCGCCGAGCGCGACTGGGAGCTCCGTGGCGAGGGACAGCTCCTCGGCACGCGCCAGTCCGGCTTCGGCGACCTCCGCTTCACCCGCCTCCGCGCCGACCGCGCCCTCCTCGAGCGAGCGCGCGACCTTGCGCTGGTGCTCGCGACCGAGCCCGGCCCGTGGCACGACGAGGCCGACCGGATCCTCGCCGGGGCGTCGGTGTCGGACACCGCCCCGTTGTCCTGACATCGAGCCTCTAAGGTCACTGCCGTGAGGGTCATCGCGGGCGAGCTTCGGGGACGGCGGATCGTGGCGCCGAAGGGCACGGTGACCCGGCCGACCTCGGACTTCGTACGCGAGGCGGCGTTCAACCTGATCGGCCCCGTCGACGGGGCCTCGGTGCTCGACCTCTATGCCGGCTCCGGCGCGCTCGGGATCGAGGCGCTCTCGCGCGGCGCCGAGCGGGCGCTCTTCGTGGACAGCTCCCGCGAGGCCTGCCGCACGATCGGCGCCAACCTCGCAGCGCTCGGCCTGAAGGCAACCGTCCTCTGCCAGGACGCCCCGCGCGCCCTCGCGACCGAGCGCCGCCCCTACGACCTGATCCTGGCCGATCCGCCCTACACCTTCGTCGCCTACGACCGCCTGGCGCCCCAGTTCGCACGGCTCCTCGCGGCGGACGGCCTCGCCGTCCTCCAGACGCCGGCGGCTGCGGAGCCGACCCTCGACGGCTTGCAGATCCGCACCTCCCGCCGCTACGGGTCCGCGCGCCTTACGCTGTTCGAGCTTTGATCACCGCGATCTGCCCCGGCTCGTACGACCCCGTCACGAACGGGCACCTCGACGTGATCGCCCGCGCTGCGAGGATCTTCGACCGCATCGTCGTCGGCGTCGTCGGCAACCCACAGCACAAGACCGCCCTCCTGCCGATCGAGGAGCGCGTGAGCCTGGTCCGCGACGCCGTCGCCGCGATCCCGAACGTCGAGGTGGACGTCTTCAAGGAGCTCGTCGTCGAGTTCGCCCGCCGCTGGGAGGCGCAGGGTGATCGTGAAGGGCCTCCGCGTCATCTCGGACTTCGAGTGGGAGTTCCAGATGAACCAGCTGAACCGCACGCTCGCCCCCGAGATCGAGACCGTCTACGTGATGGCGAGCTCGCAGGTGAGCTTCGTCAGCTCGAGCGGCGTGAAGGAGATCGCCGCGTTCGGGGGAAATGTCGACGAGCTCGTGCCACCGGCTGTCGCCCATCGCCTCAAGGAGCTCTTCCCGAACGGCATGGGCGGCGCCCCACTCAACGACCAGGAGTAGGATTCAGCAGGCGCATGGACGTCCTCGTTCTCATCGACAAGCTCGACGACCTCGTGCACAACGCGAAGGCCGTTCCTCTCACCGACCAGGTGCGGATCGACCGCGAGGAGATCTACGACATCCTCGACCAGATGCGCGCGACGATCCCCGAGGAGATCAAGCAGGCGCGCTGGATCGTCAAGGAGCGCCAGGAGATGCTCGCCGAGGCCAAGCGCGAGCAGGACCGGCTCCTCCAGGAGGCGCGCGAGCAGGCCGTCCGCGAGGCCAGCCAGACCGAGATCGTGAAGCTCGCCGAGCGGCAGGCGCAGGAGATCATCGACGAGGCCCGCCGCACGGCCCGCGAGACGCGGCTCGAGATGGAGGACTGGGCCGACGGCATCCTCGCCACGCTCGAGTCGAACCTCGACAAGTTCCTCACCGCGGTGCGCCGCGGCCGCGAACGGCTGCACGAGCGCTCGCAGGAGGACATCATGCCGCTCGAGGTCGACGAGGTCTCGTACTGAGCCTGGATCCAGGCTGACCCGATGACGATCTTCGACCTGCGCCGGGCGAAGCTCAGGCCGGGAGAGGAACACCGCGAGGCGCTCGAGGTCGAGCTGCCGCGCCTTCGAGTTCGGCGGTCAGCGCTACCTGCCGGTCCCCGAGCAGGTAGCCGCGGAGCTCGACGTCGCGCGCGCCGTCACCGGCACCGTCTTCACGCTCGCCTTCACCGCGCGCCTCCACGGGCCCTGCTACCGCTGCCTCGGCGACGCCGTCCTCGACGTCCCGATCCACGCCCGCGAGTATCAGGCGTCCGCCCCCGACGACGAGGAGCTCCGCACGCCCTACCTCGTCGACAACCGGCTCGACGTCTCCGCCTGGGCCCGGGACGCAGTCGCCCTCGCGCTCCCCGACAAGATCCTCTGCCGCCCGGACTGCGCGGGCCTCTGCCCCGAGTGCGGCAGAGAACCTGAACGACGAGCCGCACGAGCACGACGGCAGCCGAGGCCGATCCGCGGTGGGCGGCCCTCGAAGCGTTGCGCGACGACGTTTAGCTACGCTGTTGCCGCTCCATGGCCGTCCCGAAGAGAAAGACGTCGAAGTCCCGTCGCGACAAGCGCCGGGCGACGCATTCCCTCGAGGCGCCGCGGGTGAACACCTGCCCGCAGTGCGGCTCGCCGAAGCTCGCCCACCGCGTCTGCCCGACGTGCGGCACCTACAAGGGCCGCGAAATCGAGCCGCTCCGCTTCCCCGGGTAGCACGCCGTGGCCCGCGTCGCAGTCGACGCGCTGGGCGGAGATCGCGCGCCGGACGAGATCGTCGCGGGCGCGCTCGACGCTGCCGGCGACGGCATCGAGGTGACCTTGCACGGGCCCGAAGGCCTCGACACGGGCGGGCTCCCGCTCGTCGTCGCCGCCGACGACGCGATCGGGATGGCCGAGAAGCCCGCCGAGGCCGTTCGCGCGAAGCCCGACTCGTCGCTCGTGAGCGCCGTCCGCGCGGTCGCCGACGGCAGCGCCGACGCGGTCCTCTCGGCCGGGAACACCGGCGCCATGCTCGCCGCCGGGCTTCTGCACCTCCGCCGCGCTCCCCGGCGTCCTCCGCCCTGCGATCGCCGTCCCGATCCCGACGCGCGCCGGCGTCTCGCTCCTGATCGACGGCGGCGCCAACGCCGACTGCCGGCCCGAGCACCTCGTCCAGTTCGCGGTGATGGGCTCGGTCTTCTGCAGCGAGATCGCTCGACAACGCCGGACCCGACGGTGCGCCTGCTCTCGATCGGCGAGGAGCCCGAGAAGGGAAACCAGCTCACGATCGAGGCGCACGCGCTCCTGCGCAGAGGCCGAGGGGATCAGGTTCGAGGGGAACGCCGAGGCCCGCGACCTGCTCCGCGGCGCCGCCGACGTCGTCGTCACCGACGGCTTCACCGGCAACATCGCGCTCAAGCTGCTCGAGGGCGGGATCAAGGAGCTCCTCGACCTGCTGCGCGAGGAGATCAGCGCCACGCGCGACCGGCAAGCTCGGCGGCCTCCTGATCCGGCCGGCAGCGCGCCGGATCCGCGCCCGCCTCGACCCCGACACCTACGGCGGCGCCTACCTCCTCGGCCTGCAACGGGCTCGCCGTGATCGCGCACGGGAACTCGGGCCGCCGCGCGATCGCGAACGCGATCGAGCTCGCCGCTCGCGGTGCCGAGCACGGCGTCGCCCGCAGCGGCTCGCCGAGGCCGCTGCTCGGAGCCGCGACGCCGTCCCGCTGCCGTGTATGATCGGCGCGCTTTTCCAACCCCCTGTAACCCAACCCGAACGATGAGGTGACATGGCAGCGTCCAAGGAAGAGGTCTACGAGCGCGTCAAGGAAGTCCTGACCGAGCAGCTCGGCGTCGACGAGAGCGAGATCACACCAGAGGCGTCGTTCCAGGAGGATCTCGACGCCGACTCGCTCGACCTCGTCGAGCTGATCATGGAGCTCGAGGACCAGTTCGGGATCAAGATCTCCGACGAGGATGCTCAGAAGATCACGACGGTCGGCCAGGCGGTCGACTACGTCACCTCGCACCAGTAGCGCGAGCCTCGGCCGAGCTGATCGCGGAGCTCCCGCCCGAGCGGGCGGCGGCGGTCTTCACGCATTCGAGCTGGGCCGTCGACGCGCAGCGACTCGTACGAGCGGCTCGAGTTCCTCGGCGACTCGGTGCTCGAGCTCGCGATCGCGCACGCCCTCTACGACCGGTTCCCGGACTTCGAGGAAGGCCAGATGGCGAAGCTCCGCTCGCAGGTGGTGTCGCGGGCGAGCTGCGCGGTGATCGCCGAGGAGCTCGGGCTCGGTACGACGGCTCCTCGAGCACCATCCCGGGCCCGAGAGCAGCGACGTCGCCGCGCCTCGCCGGCAACCGGAACGTGCTCGCCGCCGCTGCTCGAGGCGGCGCTCGCGGCGCTCTACCTCGAGCACGGCTTCGAGGCGGTCGCGGGCCCGATCGTCGAGGCCTTCGAGCGCCGCATCGAGTACGCGCTCACCCACAAGGTCGACCACAAGACCGAGCTCCAGGAGGAGCTCGCCCGCCGCGGCCGCTCGGTGACCTACGCGCTGCTCGACTCCGAGGGCCCGGCGCACGAGCGCACGTTCACCGCCGCCGCGCTGATCGACGGCGTGCAGGCGGGCGTCGGGAAGCGGCAGCTCGAAGAAGGACGCCGAGCAGGAGGCCGCGCGCGAGGCGCTCGAGGGGCTCGGAGTGACGGACGGCGCGGCTCCAGCGGTCTGATCCCCGTCCGACTCCGCGTGCAAACTTGCCCGCGCGTGCACCTCAAGGCGATCAAGCTGCGCGGCTTCAAGTCGTTCGTCGACCCGGTCGAGGTGCACCTCGAGCCGGGCGTCGCGGTCGTCGTCGGCCCGAACGGCTCCGGCAAGTCGAACATCTCCGACGCGATCCTCTGGGCGACCGGCTCGCTGAGCCCGCACGAGCTCCGCGCCGAGAAGCCCGACGACGTGCTCTTCGCGGGCTCCGCCGGCCGCAAGCCGGTCGACTTCTGCGAGGTCGAGCTCGTCTTCGACAACGACGACGGCGCCTGGCCCGAGCTGCCGTTCTCCGAGGTCTCGCTCGCCCGGCGTCTTCACCGCGGCGGCGAGGGCCAGTACCTCGTGAACCGCGCCGCCGTCCGGCGGATCGACCTGATCGAGCTCCTCTCGGACGTCGGCCTCGGCGGCGGGCTGCGCTCGGTGATCTCGCAGGGGAGCGTCGAGACCGTCCTCGGCGCGAAGCCGGCCGAGCGCCGCGGCGCTCGTCGAGGAGGCGGCCGGGCTCGGCCGCTTCAAGCTCCGCCGCCACCGCGCCGAGCTGAAGCTGGCCCGGGTCGCGACGCAGGTCGAGCGCGCGCGCGATCTCGAGGACGAGGTGCGCAAGCGGCTCCGCCCGCTGGCGCTCCAGGCGACCGCAGCCGAGCGCGCCGAGAAGCTCGCGGGCGAGATCGCCGGCCTCGAGGCCGCGATCGCGACGCTCGACCTCGCGGCTCTCGACGCGCGGCGCGCTGCTCGCCGAGGAGCGTCGCGGAGCGCGAGCTCGCCGAGCGGCGCGAGCTCGACGCGAAGATGGAGGCGCTGCTCCGCGAGCGCTCCGCCGGCCGAGGACGAGCTCACCGACGCCGCCGGTGAGCGGGAGGCGCACACCGCCGGCGCTCTACCGCCTCCGGTCGGGAAGCGAGCGGCTCGCGCTCCGCCGCGAGGCGGCCGCTGCCCTCGCTGCGCGGTTCGGCGCCGAGCTCGAGGCCGCGCGGGCATTCGAGCCGGCCCGCGCCGACGAGGCGCTCGCGGCGGCCCGCGATGCCGCGCGCTGCGGCCCGCGCCGCAACGGCCGCCCGCGCGGGAGCCGAGGTCGCGGCCGCCGAGGCCTGGGCCCGGCTCGCCGGCGCCGAGCGGGCCCGTCTCGCCGCCGTGACGGCCTCGATCGAGAGCCTCGCCGCCGACCGGGCCGCGCACGAGGACGCACTCGTCGGCGGCGGGCCCGGGACGGCTCCTTGCGCTTCGCGGAGCCGCGGGGAGGATCGGCCTGCTCCAGGAGTCCGCTGCCCGGCTTCGGTCCGAGGCCGCCGCCGAGCTCGCGGAGGCGGAGGCGCACCAGACCGCCGGCCCCTCGCCCGACGAGCTCGGGCGCGCCGCTCGACGAGGCCGAGAGCGCCGCCCGCGCGGCTGCCCGCGAGCGCGACGACCTGGTCGCCCGGGCCGAGCTCGCGCGGCAGCGGCTGTCGGCCCTCGACGGCTCGCTGGCGGAGCGCGAGGGCCTGCCACCCGCCGCCCGGGCCCTCGCCGAGAGCGGCGAGCAGCTCGTCCTCTCGAGGATTCAGGCAGAGCCCGGCGCCGAGCGCGCCGTCGCCGCCGCGCTCGGCCGGCTCGGCCGCGGGCATCGTCGCCGGCGACGCCGTCCGCGGGCTCGCGCTCGTGCGGCAGGCGCAGGCCTCCGGCCTCGGATCGCTCGTCGTCCTCGTCGGCCGGGACCCGCGGGAGATCGTCGAGAGCCTGCCGGTGGTCGACCCGGGCGAGCTCCTGGCGTCGCAGGTTCCCGCCGTGACCTCCGACGGCATCGGCTGGGACCCGGCTCGCGGCGAGCTGTGGTTCGCAGGCGAGACCGCCGAGGCGCTCCTGCTCGAGCTCGAGGCAACCCGTCGCGAGCACGCCGCCGGGCTCGTCCGTCTCGAGGAAGCAGCCGGCGCCGCCGAGGAGGCGGCGGCCGGCGCGGCCGGGCGGGCGCAGGCGGCGGCGGCCGCTTTCGCCCCGGTCGCGCACCTGCGGGGCGAAGCGCCGCCCCGACCCGCGATGCGCTTGCGCGGCTGGTGCGGGGCGTGGAGCGGCTCGACGAGACGCTGCGAATCGTCGCCGTCGAGCGCGGCACGGCTCGAGGAGCCCCTTGCCGCTCGGGCAAGTGCGGCCGCCGAGGACCTCGCCGCGCTCGCAGCCCGCGACGCCGAGCTTCGCCGCGACGCGGCCGGGATCGAGGCGCGGGCGCGCGACGCCGAGCGCATCGCCGGAGGCCGCGCGGCGACCGGCGACGGTGACCCGGACCTGCTCCGGGCGGACGCGGAAGCGCTCGCCGAAGCCGCCGGCGCGGCCCGCGAGGCCGAGCGGACGGCGGCAGAGCGGGCCGAAGCGGCGTCGCGCTCGCTCGCGGAAGCCGGGCCGAAGGGCAGAGTCGACGTCTCGGTCCTCGAGCGGCTCGCCTCGCAGGCAGATCGGCTCGAGCGGGCGCTGACGGTCGACACCGGAGCCGTCGAGACGCTGGTACGGCAGCGTGTCGACGCGGACTCGGCGCGCACCTCGGAGCTCGGCGCGATGCTTCGGCGGCTCGGTGCCGAGGAGGTCGAGCTGCGCGGCGCTGCTCACGGCCGGCGCCGAGCGCGCAAGCGCACTGGACGTCGAGCTGGCGCGGATCGACGCGGAGCGCGAGGAGGCCGGGCGGCGGCTGAAGGCCGCCGACGCGGAGCCCGTGGACGGCGACGACCGTGCCGAGCTCGCGGTGCGCCTCGACCGGCTCGAGCGCCGCCGCGAGCAGCTCGGGCGGGTGAACCCGCTCGCGAAGGAGGAGTACGAGGCCGAGAAGGAGCGCCTCGACGAGCTCTCGATCCAGCGAGCCGACCTCGAGCGGAGCCTCGCCGAGCTCGAGGCGCTTCGCCGCGAGCTCACCGAGACGGTCGAGAAGCGCTTCGCGGAGACCTTCGCCGCGGTCGAGCTGCACTTCTCCCAGGTGGTCGAGAGCCTCTTTCCCGGCGGGCAGGGCCGCCTGCGGCTCACCGAGGCCGAGGACGAGGACGGGGAGACCGGGATCGAGGTCGAGCTCCGCCCTGCCGGGAAGCGGGTCACCCGCCTCTCGCTGCTCTCCGGCGGCGAGAAGGCCCTCGGCGCGATCGCCTTCCTGTTCGCGCTCTTCCTGTCGCGCCCGAGCCCGTTCTACCTCCTCGACGAGGTCGAGGCCGCCCTCGACGACACGAACATCGCGCGCTTCACCGCGCTCCTGCGCGAGTACGCGGATCAGGCGCAGTTCATCGTGATCACGCACCAGAAGCGCACGATGGAGGCTGCCGACGTCCTCTACGGCGTCACGATGGCGACCGAGGGCGTCTCGCAGATCGTGTCGCGCCGCCTCCCGCACGAGCGGCCGGCTGCTGCCACTGCGTAGACGCGCGCCGTGAGGAAGGTCGAGTGCGCCGCAGGCGATCCGATCGCGGACTTTGGGCGTAGCTCCTCACATGACCATGATTCGCTACCTGCTCATCGCCGCCATCGTGGTGGCGCTGCCGTTGCTCCTCACCGCCTGCGGCGGCGGGGGCGGCGGCTACTAACCGAACGGGGGTCCCGCGGCTAGAGTTGGCGCGTCCTACCTACGACGACGACTCCACCGCCGGCCCTGTCCGATCACCACAGCGAGTACCTGCAGCGTGCCGTCGCGGCCCTCACGCCCGAAGGCCACCGGCGGGTCGATGAGCTGCTCGAGCAGCTGATCGAGGCTGTTCCCGGCCACCCGTGGCTCATCGCGTTCGCGAAGGCGCGGGAGGAGGAGGCCGACGAGGGCGCGCTTGCCGCCGAGGCCACCGATCCGGTCCACCGGCTCACGGACGACGAGCTCGAGCAGCTCGCGGCCGGGTTCATCACGATCCGCGACCAGGAGCCGGCCGACGACGTCGGCGACTGGGCCAATGCCGTGATCGCGCTCCTCGAGGACGAGATCCACCGCCGGCCGATCTAGCGCTTCCTTGACTCGGCCGTCGCCTCCGCGCAAAGTCCAGGTGAGATCTCACCCCAAGCGAAGGAGGAGACATGATCGCTCGCGTCGCGCAGTTCGAGGGCATCAACATCGAGGCAGCACAGGCAACGATGGAAGAGGCGGAGGGGATCATCCACCCGCTGATCCAGGCCCTTTCCGGGTATCAGGGCGTCATGGAGCTCGCCTCGGCCGACGGGAAGTTCATCTCGATCGCGCTCTTCGACACCGAGGAGAACGCCGCAGCCGCCGAAAGCGTGTTCGACGAGGAGCTGCCGGCCAAGCTCGGTCACATCTTCCAGCAGTGGGAGGGCACCCGCACGTCGGTCGGCCACTACATGGTGGTCGGCGACGAGCGCAGCTAGAAGCTCCGGGTAGCGTTCCGCGCATGGCGCGGACCTGGGCCGAGTTCCTCGGGGACGCCGAGGGACCCTACGAGACGGAGGTCGCGCGGCGCGGTTTCGCCGCGCGCCTCCGCGAGTCGCTGTCCCGCTCGCGGCGTGCGCTCACCGAGCAGCTCGCCGTCACGGCGTTCGATCCCGACGACTCGGCCTCGTGGGAGCGGCTCGAAGAGGCGCTCCTCGGCGCCGACGTGGGGGTGAAGGCGACCGCCGAGCTCGTGCGCCGGCTCGAGGCGAGCCAGGTCTCGGGCGACCTCGCAGGCCCGCTCTCCGAGGAGATCGCGTCGCTGTTCGGCCCTCCGCCGACGCTCTCGCTCGATTCCCGCCCCTCCGTGATCCTCGTCGTCGGGGTGAACGGCACCGGCAAGACGACGACGACCGGGAAGCTCGCGCAGAAGCTGCGAGAGCACGGCCGCTCGGTCACCGTGGGTGCCGCGGACACGTTCCGGGCCGCCGCCGAGGAGCAGCTCGAGGAGTGGGCGCGCCGGGCCGGCGCCCAGTTCGTCGGCGGCGAGCGCGGCGCCGACCCCGCCGCCGTCGCCTACGACGCCGTCGGGGCCGGCGGCGACGTGGTCATCGTCGACACGGCGGGGCGGCTCCACACGCAGACGAACCTGATGGACGAGCTCGCCAAGGTGCGCAGGGTCATCGCCGGCCGGATCGAAGGCGCCCCGCACGAGACGCTCCTCGTGATCGACGCGACCACCGGGCAGAACGGGCTCCAGCAGGCTCGGCTCTTCGGCGAGGCGGTCGGCGTCACCGGCGTGGCGTTGACGAAGCTCGACGGCTCGGCCAAGGGCGGGATCGCCGTCCCGATCGCCTTCGAGCTCGGTCTCCCGGTGAAGCTCATCGGCGTCGGGGAGGGCCTCGACGACCTTCGGCCCTTCGACCCGGTCGACTTCGCCCGCGCTCTCGTCTCCGACTGAACGCTCGGGCGGCTCTCAGCCGGCTCACAGCGGCCCGCCGGATCATGGTCGTCGACCACAGACGACGAAAGGACAGGTGAGATCGATGGAACGGCGGATCACGCGCAGACAGGCGCTCGGCACGGCCGGCTCGGCGGGAGCCGCGCTACTCGTCTCTCGGCCGGCGCTCGGCTTCGCTGGGAGAGCTCGTCGCGGCCGCTCCGGCCCGGGCGGCGACGGCCGAGGCGGCGGTCACGGTCACCCCGACGATGACCGAAGGCCCCTACTGGGTCGACGAGATGCTGCGACGCTTCGACGTCCGCAACAACACGGCAACCGCCTCGGTCGGGGCCGGAGCGGTGCAGGCCGGTGTGCCGCTGCTCGTGAGGATCAACGTGCTCGACGCTGCGAGCGGCGCACGCGATCAACGGCGCCCACGTCGACATCTGGCACGCGAACGCCTACGGGCTCTATTCCGACGAGGGCGGCCAGCCGGGCGCATCCTCCACCTCGGGCCAGAACTTCCTGCGCGGCTTCCAGGTCACCGGTGTCGACGCCGGGGCGCTCGCTGCGCCGGTCGACGGTCAGGTCAACTTCAAGACGATCTGGCCGGGCTGGTACCAGGGTCGCGCGATCCACATCCATGTCCGCGTCCGCACCTACGACGGCGGCTCGGTCGCGACCGACTACACGACCCAGATCTTCTTCTCCGACGCCGACAACGACACCGTGCTCTCCGGTGCGGCCCCGTACAACACGCCGCTCGCCGAAGACCGACCCGACCACCGACGAGACCGACAACGTCCTCACCTCGGCGGCGCACGCGACGAACGTCGTCCCGGTCGACCGGGACGATCGCCGACGGCTTCGCGGCGACGTTCACGATCGGCCTGTCGGGGGTCGCCTCGTCCACGGCCCCCGACACCCGGGCGCTCGACGCGAGCATCGCCTCGGCGAAGGTGACGAAGGCCGCGAACGGGAACCGCGCCGTCGTCGTCTCGGTGCGGACGAACGGGAGGCGCGACCGTCCACGCGAGCCTCGTCCGCGACGGCGGCACGCTCGCGAAGGCCACCGGGCAGCTCACCGCAGGCACCCACACGCTGCGCCTGGCGCTCGGGAAGGGCGTCCGCCGCCGGAGCGGCGACCGTGAAGGTCGTGCTCGCCGCGAACGCCGCGGCAACACCGGGTGACCCGCACCGAGGAAGGTGACCATCTCCGGCGCTAGAGGCGCCTCGTACACTGGCCGCGCATGTTCGACACCCTCTCCGACCGCCTCGGCGCGGCTCTCGGCGACCTTCGCAAGCGCGGCCGGCTCGACGAGGAGTCGATCTCGCGCGCGATGCGCGAGATCCGGCTCGCGCTGCTCGAGGCCGACGTCAACCTCGACGTCGTCCGGAGCTTCGTCGAGCGGGTGCGCGAGCGGGCGCTCGGCGAGGAGGTGCTGAAGAGCCTCACCCCCGGCCAGCACGTGGTGAAGATCGTCGACGAGGAGCTCACCGAGCTCCTCGGTGCCGACACGGTCGAGCTCGACCTCGGCCCGCGCTCGGTGATCCTGCTCGCAGGCCTCCAGGGCTCGGGCAAGACGACCGCCGCGGCGAAGCTCGCGCAGCAGCTCAAGGAGCGCGGCCGCAAGCCGGGCCTCGTTGCCGCCGACCTCGCCCGGCCCGCCGCGATCGACCAGCTCGAGCAGCTCGGCGCCCAGATCGGCGTTCCCGTCTACCGCACCGACACGACCGATCCGGTCGAGGCGGCGCGCTCGGGCCTCGAGCGTGCGCGCGAGGACCGCCTCGACACGGTCATCGTCGACACCGCCGGCCGCCTCCAGATCGACGACGAGCTGATGGACGAGCTCGAGCGCGTCCGCGACGTCTCGAGCCCGACGAACGCGCTCCTCGTCCTCGATGCGATGACCGGCCAGCAGGCGGTCGAGGTCGCGAGGGCCTTCCAGGAGCGCATCGACTTCGACGGCGTGATCCTCACCAAGCTCGACGGCGACGCCCGCGGCGGTGCCGCCCTCTCGGTGAAGAGCGTCACCGGCCGGCCGATCATGTTCGCCTCGACGGGCGAGAAGCTCGACGCGCTCGAGGTCTTCCACCCCGACCGGATGGCCTCGCGCATCCTCGGGATGGGCGACGTCCTGACGCTGATCGAGCGCGCCGAGCAGGCGACCTCCGAGGACGAGGCCGCGCGCATGGAGGCTCAGATCCGCAAGGGGCAGTTCACCTTCGACGACTTCCTCTCGGCCCAGCAGCATGCTGCGGCGGATGGGCCCGCTCCAGGGCGTGCTGAAGATGATGCCCGGCATGGGCCAGCTCGCCGAACGCCGATATCGACGAGGATCGCCTCAAGCGCGTCGAGGCGATCGTGCTCTCGATGACGCCGCGCGAACGCGCCGTCCCGCACTCGATCGACGGCCGGCGCCGGATCCGGATCGCGGACGGGTCCGGCACCTCCGTCCAGGAGGTGAACCAGCTCCTCGAGGCGCGGAAGATGATGGAGAAGATGATGGGGCAGATGGGAAAGGGCAAGATGCCCGCCCTCCCCGGGCTCGACGGCATGGGTGCGCTGCCGGGCGGGCCCCGGGCGGGCCCCAGGGCGTCGCGCCGCTCTCACGCCGCACGCCGCCGAAGAAACGGAAGGCCCGGGGGAAGCGGTCCGCTCGTCGGTAACCTGTAGCCATGGCAGTCAAGCTCAGGCTCACTCGTGTGGGCTCCAAGAAGAACCCGATCTACCGCGTCGTCGCGGCCGACTCGCGTTCCCCCCGTGACGGGAGGTTCCTCGAGATCGTCGGCCGCTACAACCCGCAGACCGAGCCCTCGACGATCGAGCTCGACGACGAGAAGATCCGGAGCTGGCTCGGCAAGGGCGCGCAGCCGACCGAGGCCGTCGCCCGCCTGATCAAGGTCAAGGGCATCTCCTAGGCGTGGCCGAGCTTCTCGCGTACCTCGCGCGTGAGCTCGTCGACGATCCCGGTGCGGTGCACGTCGAGAGCGAGGAGCGCGACGGCGCGCTCGTCCTCCTCCTGCACGTCGCTCCGGACGACGTCGGCAAGGTGATCGGTCGCGGCGGGCGAATCGTCCGCGCGCTGCGTACCGTCGTCCGGGCGAGCTCGGCCCGCGACGGTCGCCGCGTGCTGGTCGAGATCGCGGGTTGACCGGACCGGATCGGGTCGCCGTGGGACGAGTGGGTCGGCCGCACGGGCTCGACGGCGCGTTCTTCGTCGAGGACCCGTGCGACGACGCGCGCTGGTTCGAGGCGGGCGCGCGGCTGCTCGCGGGCGGCGAGGAGGCGGAGGTCGTCGTCGCGCGCCGCGGCGCCGGGGGCCGGCCCGTGATCCGTCTCGACCGCTCGGTCGAGCGGGGGACGGCGCTCGAGGTGCCGCGCGAGGCGCTCCCGCAGACGGCGGAGGACGAGTACTACACCTTCGAGCTCGTCGGGCTCGAGGTGGTCGAGGAGGGCGGCCGCGTCCTCGGCCGCGTCCAGGCGGTCCATCCCGGCCCCGCCAACGACGCGCTCGACCTCGGCGGCGGCCTGCTGCTGCCGCTCGTCGAGGCGTGTGTCCGGGCCGTCGACCTGGAGGCGGGACGTATCCTTGTCGCGCCCGGCTTCTCGGATCCCGACTGACTCCCTTTGCGCCTCGACGTCTTCACCCTCGTTCCGCATGCCTTCGCATGGCTCACCGAGCAGCGACCGGTCGCGACCGTCCTCGGCGGTGAGCTCGACCTGCGGCTCTTCTCCTACCGCGACACGACGCCGCTCGGGTCGGGCACCGTCGACGACGAGCCCTACGGCGGCGGCGCGGGCATGGTGCTGCGCGTCGACGTCGTCGCCGCCGCGCTCGACGCCGTCTACGGCGGCGTCGCCGGACCAGCGCGGTCGTCGCGCTGACCCCGCAGGGCCGGCAGCTGACGCAGGAGGTGGTCGAAGAGCTGGCGAAAGAGGAGCACTTGACGCTCCTCTCCGCCCGTTTCGAGGGGTTCGACGAGCGGATCGTCGAGCATCTCTGCACCGACTCGATCTCGATCGGCCCCTACGTCCTCTCGAACGGCGACCTTCCGGCGATGGTGCTCGTCGACGCGATCGCACGCCGGCTCCCCGGTGCGCTCGCCGCGGGCTCGGGCGAGCTCGAGAGCTTCTCGGCGGAGCTCGGCGGCGGGCTCGAGCATCCCGCACTACACGCGCCCGGCGGAGTTCCGCGGCTGGCGCGTTCCCGACGTCCTCCTGTCGGGCGACCACGGAAGGATCGAGCGCTGGCGGAAGGAGCATGTGCGTTGAGGAACCCCATCGACCGCCTGACCGTGGGGCTCCCGCACGGCCTGCGCGTCACGATCGACTGGCTCGTCACGATCCTGGGCGCGATCCTGATCGTGCTCGCGATCAAGCAGTGGATCATCAATCCGTACCGGATCCCGTCGAGCTCGATGGAGCCGACGCTCCACTGCGCGCTACCCGGGCGACGGGTGCCTCGCGAAGGGCGGCCTCTTCAGCGGCTCCGACCGCGTGCTCGCCTGCCGGATCTGTTACGACCTCTGGAGTCCCGAAGCGCGGCGACATCGTCGTCTTCAACACGCCGCCGAGGGCGCTTGTCGCGTGCGGCACCGGTGGGGTGTACGTGAAGCGGCTGATCGGGCTGCCGGGCGACACGTGGGAGGAGAAGGACGGCTACGTCTACATCAACGGCAAGAAGCTCGACGAGTCGTACATCAAGCCCGACGTTCCGCGACCAGTACACGCTACCCGGCGATGAAGATCCCGGCGGGCCAGTACTTCATGATGGGCGACAACCGCAAGGGCTCGTGCGACTCGCGCAGGTGGGGAACGGTGCCGCGGAAGAACCTGATCGGCAAGGTCGTCGCGACCTACTGGCCGCCGCCGCGGATCTCGATCCAGGCGATCTTCGCCCGGCTCTGATCGGCGCTGGTACCATCACGAAAGCCCTGCGGGGCACCTTCTTATGAGCACGATCATCCAGGAGCTCGAGCGCGCCCAGCTGCGCGAAGTGCCCCGGTTCAAGGCCGGCGACACGGTGCGCGTGCACTTCAGGGTCATCGAGGGCAGCCGCCAGCGGATCCAGGTGTTCGAGGGGATCGTGATCAAGCGCCAGGGCGCCGGCGTGCGCGAGACGTTCACGGTGCGCAAGAACTCCTTCGGCGTCGGCGTCGAGCGGACGTTCCCGCTGCACTCGCCGAAGATCGACAAGATCGACGTCGCCGCGATCGGCGACGTGAACCGCGCGAAGCTCTACTACCTCCGCGGCAAGGTCGGCAAGAAGGCCCGCGTCCGCGAGCTGCGGCAGTCCTGAGCTCCTACACAGCCGTTGCGGCTGATTGCAGGCGCCGAGGGCGGCGCTATCCTCGGGCGGTGGTGAAGCGAACCGGCCGGAAGCTCCTCTCGTTCGACCGGCGGCTCGGCGTGCGGTTCGTCGCGGGAGCCGACGAGGCGGGTCGCGGGCCGCTCGCCGGGCCGCTCGTCGTCGCCGGGGTGCTGCTCGACCTCGAACGCCTCCGCGACCACCGGGTGCGGCCGCTCGCATTCCTGAACGACTCCAAGCAGTTCGGGCCCGAGCGGCGCGAGGAGCTCTACCGCGCCGTGCTCGCGTGCGCCGAGCGCGTCGCCGTGCGTGTCTTCCCGCCGGCCGTGATCGACCGCGACGGGCTGCACCGCTCGAACCTTCGCGGGCTCCGCGAGGCGCTCTGGGCCTGCCAGCCGGCGGAGGTCTGCCTGGTCGACGGCTTCAAGCTCGGGCCGCTCGCCCCGCCGCACCGGGCAGTCGTCGACGGCGACGAGAAGAGCGCCGCGATCGCGGCTGCCTCGATCGTCGCCAAGGTCACGCGCGACCGCTACATGCACGCTGTCGACGCGCTGCTACCCCGGCTACGGCTTCGCCTCGCACGTCGGGTACATCACGCCGTCGCACAGCGCCGCCGTCCGCCGGATCGGCCCGAGCGAGATCCATCGCCGGTCGTTCCAGGCGCGCTGTTACCGCGCAGCCCCGGATGCCGGGCTCGTCGCGGCGGAAGCGTAAGCCCAGGCCCCGGCACCCGACCGAGCGGCGCGCGGCCTGGTGGTACCGGCTGCGCGGCTACCGGGTGCTCGGGAACGAACGTGTGGGTCGCCGGCTACGAGCTCGACCTGATCGCGCTCCGCGGTCGCACGGTGGTCTTCTGCGAGGTGAAGTCGAAGAGCGGGACCGGCTGGGGCGATCCGCTCGAGATGGTGACGCCCGAGAAGCAGCGCCGGGTGCGCCGGGCGGCCGAGACGTGGCTCGCGTACCGGCGTGAATACGGGGACCACCTCGTCCGCTACGACGTGGTCGCGGTACGCGGCCGCCGGCTCGAGTGCGTTCGCGGCGCGTTCTAGTGCGGGCAGGGAGGTCCGGACCGCCGCCGAATCCGAACGGATGGCGGCAACGCAGGACGCGCTCTACGCCGAGCTCGACGTCGAGCTCTCCTGGTCGGAGAAGGAGCTCCCCGAGCGCGAGCGGACGAAGCACGTCCACCGGCTCCACCCGTATCTCGGCAAGTTCATCCCGCAGCTCGTCGAGGAGCTCCTGCGCCGGCACGTCGCGACGGGCGGCCGGGTGCTCGACCCGTTCGCCGGGTCGGGGACGACGCTCGTCCAGTCGCTCGAGAGCGGGATGGGAGCGACCGGCATCGACCTCGCCGCCTTCAACTGCCTCCTGATGAGGGTCAAGACCGCCCGCTAGAACCCGTTCACGCTCGAGCACGATCTCCGCGACGCGCTCGGCCGGTTCGAGCGCGGCGAGGGCGAGGCGGGTATCGCGGAGGGCTTCGTGGCGGAGTGGTTCGCGCCGGAGACGGCCATCGACCTCTTGCGCTTCCGGTCGCTGATCGGACGGCTACGAGAGCGCCGACGTGCTGCGGATCGTGCTCGCGCGGGCGGCCCGCTCGGCGCGGCTGACCACGCACTTCGACCTCGACTTCCCCGCCCGTCCGCAGCGCGACCCGTACTGGTGCCACAAGCACAAGCGGGAGTGCCGGCCGGTCGAGCGCGCGTCGCACTTCCTGCGGCGCTACACGCTCGACACGCTGACGCGGCTGAAGGAGTTCTCGAAGGTGCGCGGGCCGGGCGAGGCGATCGTCCTGCACGGCGATGCTCGCGAGATCGATCCGGGCCCGGGTTTCGACGCGGTCGTCACCTCTCCGCCCTACCCGGGGCTGATCGACTACCACGAGCAGCACCGCTACGCCTACGAGCTCCTCGGGCTCGACGACCTGCGTGAGAGCGAGCTCGGCGCGGCCGCGGGCGGAACGAGCCGGGAGGCCCTCGCCGCGTACGTGGAAGGGATCGGCGCCGTGCTCGCACGTTCGTCCGAGGCGCTTCGGCCGCGGGCTCCGCTCCTCGTCGTCGTGAACGACCGCCGTGAGCTCTACCCGGAGGTGCTCGACCGTGCGGGGCTCCGGCTCGACGGCCGCTACCGCCGGCACGTCAACCGGCGGACGGGACTCCGCGCCGGCGAGTACTTCGAGGACGTGCTCGTCGCGCGCCGCGCGTAGCTGCGCATCCCGCTCGACGACGCTTGTGGGAAACGCGTTGCGAAATCGTCACGGACACGACACGAGTTGTTGCCCAGAATGGCAAGATGCTCGCGCGCACCGTCACCCATGCCCTGGTCGGTCTCGACCCGCGCCGCGTCGAGGTCGAAGCGCATCTCCAGGGCGGCTCCCCGGCGTTTGCGATCGTCGGGCTCGCCGACCGGGCCTGCCAGGAGGCGAAGGAGCGAGTCCGCAGCGGGATCACCTCGGCCGAGCTGAAGTTCCCGGGCCACCGGATCACCGTCAACCTGGCGCCGGCCGACCTCCGCAAGGAGGGCTCGGGCTTCGACCTGCCGATCGCCCTCGCGGTGCTGGAAGCCTCGGCGCAGATCCCGCACGGATGCCTCGCCGGCCACGCCTCGATCGGAGAGCTCGCTCTCGACGGGAGGCTCCGCCCCGTTCCGGGCTCGCTCGTCGCGGCGGAAGGGGCGCGGCGGAACGGCTCCGAGCGCCTCGTCTGCGCCGCCGAATCCGGCCCCGAGGTCGCCCTTGCCGGGATCGAGCCGGTGCCCGTGCGCCACCTGCGGGAGGCCGTCGACTACTTCCGCGGTCACGCCGAGCCCGCGCGACCCGAGCGCCGGAAGCATGCGGACCGCTCGCCGCCGGCTCCCGACCTCGCCGAGGTCCGCGGCCAGGAGCGCGCCCGGCGGGTGCTCGAGATCGCGGCGGCCGGAAGTCACAACCTCCTGCTTCGCCGGACCGCCGGGCATCGGGAAGACGATGCTCTCGCGCCGGCTGCCGGGGATCCTGCCGTCACTCGACGACGAGGCTGCGCTCGAGGTCACGAGGATCCATTCCGTCGCCGGGGTGCTCCCGCCCGGCGCGGGCCTGCTCCGTACGCCGCCGTTTCGCGCCCCGCATCACACCGCCTCGGTCGCGGCGATCGTCGGGGGCGGCTCGAGCCCTCGTCCGGGGGAGGTGACGCTCGCGCACGACGGCGTCCTCATGCTCGACGAGCTGCCCGAGTTTCCCCGGTCCGTCGCTCGAGGCGCTCCGTCAGCCGCTCGAGGACGGAACGGTCTCGATCGCGCGCGTCGGGGGCCGATGGCTCTACCCCGCACGGTTCATGCTCGTCGCGACGATGAACCTCTGTCCCTGCGGCGGGCGGGGCGATGCCAGGACAGGCTGCTCGTGCTCGCCGCAGCAGCTCGATCGCTACCGCGACAAGCTGTCGCGGGCCCTGCTCGATCGCTTCGACCTCGTCGTCGCACTGCCCCGGCCGAGGGCCTCGGAGCTGGCGGCGGCGCCGGGGGAGCCATCGGGGCTCGTGCGAGCACGGGTGGTCGCGGGACGGGACGCGCTTCGGACGGCGATGCCGGGGCTCGTCCCTGCGTCGGAGGAGCTCCTGACGCGGGCCGTCGAGCGCCTGCCGCTCTCGGGACGCGGTCGGGCGCGGGTCTCACGCGTCGCCCGAACGATCGCGGCTCTGGCGGGCTCTCCGGAGGTGCTGCCGGAGCACCTGGCCGAGGCGCTGTCGTATCGCTCGCCCTCGGAGCTCGGCGCCCAGTGATGGATTGGTATGCAGTGGTGTCGGGAGCGCAGTGATGTCGGGAGTGCAGTGACCGACCTGGCCCTTGTGCTCTTCGCGGCCTCGCGCGACTCGCATGCGACCGAGCGCGAGCGCGGATCCGCCCGCTTCGCCGCGTTCCTCGACGGCTTCGACGAGCGCGGCGGAACGCGCGCGGCTCGCGGCAGCCGGGATCCGCTGGGTCGCGCGCTCCGATCCAGGCTTCCCGCCGCGGCTCGCCTCGATCCACGATCCGCCGCCGGGGCTCTTCCTGCGGGGGTCGGCCGACCCGGCGCTGCTGGCGGCGCCGTCCGTCGCGATCGTCGGCGCGCGTGCCTGCAGCGACTACGGGGCTCACGTGGCGCGCTCGCTCGCGCGAGAGCTGGCGGCAGCGGGCGTCGTCGTGATCTCGGGCCTCGCTCGCGGCGTCGACGGCTGGGCGCACCGGGGCTGCCTCGACGCCGACGGCGTCACGGTCGCCGTCTCCGGCTGCGGCATCGACCGCGACTACCCGCGCGCGCACGCCGCGCTCGCCTCGGCAGTGGCTGCCACGGGCCTCGTCGTCTCGGAATATCCGCCCGGGGTCGCCCCCGCGCCGTGGCGCTTCCCGGCCCGCAACCGCATCGTCGCGGGCCTCGCCGTCGCCACGGTGGTCGTCGAGGCGCGGGAGCGGAGCGGCGCGCTGATCACCGCCGACCTCGCCCTCGAGGAAGGTCGGGAGGTGCTCGCGGTTCCGGGAGAGATCACGAGCGCTCTCTCCCAGGGCGCAAACGCGCTGCTTCGCCTCGGCGCCACGCCCGCCACGAGCGCGGCGGACGTCCTCGAGGCGATCGGCATCGAGCCTCCCGAGGCCTCACCGGACGGCCCGGCGCCCGGCCCCGCCGCCGCGGCTGCGCTCGCTGCGCTCCAGGACGGCGCCGCAACCGCCGACCAGGTCGTCCGCGCGACAGGGCTCGAGCCCGCCGCGGTCTCCGCCGCGCTCGTCGAGCTGGAGCTCGCCGGCCTGGTCGAGGCGCGGGCGGGGGTCTACCGGGCATGAGCTGCGCGTACTCGTGACAGGATGGCCGACGAAAGGGTGCCATCCCGTGACAGCCCGAGCCCGCTCGCGCGCGAGGCCCGACGAGCTGACAGACTAGGGCCGTGGCGTTGAGGCATCCGAGGGGGCACGGAGAGAGACGCGAGGAGGTCGCGGTCGCGCCGCTCTTCGGCCTCGAGCGCACGGCGATCCCGCGCCACGTGGTCGGCCGCGACCAGCTCCCGCCGGACGTCGCCTACCAGATCGTCCACGACGAGCTGATGCTCGACGGCAACGCCCGTCTCAACGTCGCGACCTTCGTGACGACGTCGATGGAGCCGCAGGCGGAGCGGCTGATGGCCGAGTGCTTCGACAAGAACATGATCGACAAGGACGAGTACCCGCAGACCGCGGAGATCGAGATGCGCTGCGTCAGCATCCTCAGCCGAGCTCTGGCACGGCCCCGACGGAGCGCACGCGACCGGCTGCTCGACCACCGGCTCGAGCGAGGCGGCGATGCTCGGCGGGCTCGCCCTCAAGCGCCGCTGGCAGCACGCCCGCGCGCGCCGCGGGCAAGCCCGCCGACAAGCCGAACCTCGTGATGGGCATCAACGTCCAGGTCTGCTGGGAGAAGTTCGCGAACTACTGGGACGTCGAGATGCGGCTCGTCCCGATGGAGGGAGACCGCTTCCACCTGCTCCGCCGAGGAGGCCGTGAAGCTCTGCGACGAGAACACGATCGGCGTCGTCGCGATCCTCGGCTCGACCTTCGACGGCTCCTACGAGCCGGTCGCCGAGATCTGCGAGGCGCTCGACGCCTTCCAGGCCGAGACGGGGATCGACGTCCCCGTCCACGTCGACGGCGCCTCGGGCGCCTTCGTCGCGCCGTTCGTCGACCCCGAGCTCGTCTGGGACTTCCAGGCTGCCGCGCGTCGCCTCGATCAACGCGTCCGGCCACAAGTACGGCCTCGTGTACCCGGGCGTCGGCTGGATCGTCTGGCGCGACGCCGCGGCGCTCCCCGACGACCTGATCTTCTGGGTCAACTACCTCGGCGACAACATGCCGACGTTCGCGCTCAACTTCTCGCGCCCCGGCGCGCAGGTCGTCGCGCAGTACTACAACTTCCTGCGCCTCGGCTTCGAGGGCTACCGCGAGGTGCAGGCCTACGCCCGCGAGGTCGCGACGCGGCTCTCGGCGCACATCGCCGCGATCGGGCCGTTCGAGCTGATCACGCGCGGCGACGAGCTCCCCGTGTTCGCGTTCAAGCTGAAGGACGACGATCGCGAACTACACGGTCTTCGACGTCTCGAACGCCCTTCGCGAGCGGGGCTGGCAGGTTCCCGCCTACACCTTCCCGAAGAACCGCGAGGACCTCGCCGCGCTGCGGGTCGTCGTGCGGCGCGGGTTCACCCACGACCTCGCCGACCTGCTCGTCGAGCGACATCCGTCGGCAGCTGCCGCGGCTCGAGAGCCAGCCGGCTCCGGTCCACGAC
Organism: uncultured Actinomycetota bacterium; assembly: GCA_963738895.1. Taxonomy (GTDB): domain Bacteria; phylum Actinomycetota; class Thermoleophilia; order Gaiellales; family Gaiellaceae; genus PALSA-600. The sequence continues at coordinate 17,996 of CAVTYN010000004.1, read as the reverse complement.
GCGTCCACCGCCGCCGCCTTCCACCACTGACGCCACCGTGCCGAGCGTCTCTGGCTGGATCAGCCCTTCTGGCTCGATCAGCCTCTGCCCGGGGTGCCGGCAGGCGAGCCGACCGGCCCGGTCGACGTCGTCGTGGTCGGGGGCGGCGTCACGGGCTGCTCGTGCGCGCTGACCCTCGCCCGCGGCGGCCTGCGCGTCCGACTTCTCGAGTCCCGCGAGATCGCCGGCGGGGCGAGCGGGCGGAACGGCGGCTTCGCCCTCCGGGGCCTCGCCGTGGGCTACGACGAGGCGCGCGCGACGCTCGGCGGCGAGGTCGCAGCGTCGCTCTGGCAGCTGACCGAGCGAGCGCTCGACGCGATGTCCGCGCTCGCGGGCGACGCGCTTCGCCGAACCGGAAGCCTCCGGCTCGCCGTCGACGCCGCCGAGCGCGAGACGCTCCGGCGACGAGTACGACGCGCTGCGCGAGGACGGCTTCGCCGCCGACTGGCTCGACCCGCTGCCCGCCTACCTCGACGGCCTGTTCGCCGGCGGCCTCGTTCATCCCGGCGACGGCGCGCTCATGCCTTCACTCTGGGTCAGGCGGCTCGCCGGGCACGCAGCCGCTGCGGGCGCCGAGATCGTCGAGCACACGCCGGTCGACCGCGCCGCGCTCGACGCGCTCGACGCCGGCACCGTCGTGATCGCCGTCGACGGGATGCTCCGACGCGCTCGTCCCGGAGCTCGCGTCGTGGGTCGTGCCGAGGCGAGGCCAGGTGCTCGCGACCGAGCCGCTCCCGATCCGCTACGACAGGCCCCACTATGCGCGGGGCGGCTACGACTACTGGCAGCAGACGCCCGACGGGCGGCTGATCCTCGGCGGCCGGCGCGACACCGACCTCGAGCACGAGCAGACGACGAGCGAGGAGACGACGTCCGTCATCCAGGAGCAGCTCACGGCGTACGCCGCCGAGCTGATGGGCGCTCCGCCGGTCGTGACCCACCGCTGGGCGGGCATCTGGGGCGAGACGTTCGACGGGCTTCCCTTCGCCGGCCGGGTCCCCGGATCCGACCGTCTCTGGGTCGCCGGCGGCTACAGCGGGCACGGCAACGTCCTCGGGTTCGCGTGCGGCGACCTCGTGGCGAGAGTCGATCCTCGGCGAGCCGGCCGGCGAGCTGGCCGCGTTCGATCCGGCCCGCGTGGCCTAGCCAGACGGCGTCCCGCATCGTCCAGGAGCGGTGCGGCGTTCACCGCAACGGCACGCTGAGGTCGCAGACAAGCGTTTCGGGGGTCGCTGTCCGCTGATCGGCGATCAGGAGCTGGCGGAGCGCGCCCGCCGGCTCGCGCCCGTTCTCCCTGGTCCAGCGCTCGAGCGCGTCACAGGCGGGAAGCAGCGCCGGCCACCCCATCTCCTTCTGCGCGAGACGGATGAAGGCCTCGTCGTGAGCCGCCTCGACCCGTCGCTGGATGCCGCCGTTCGGCTCGGGGGCCGCAGCCGTGCCGACAACCGCGCGGCACAGCTCGATCGGGCCGTCGCTGTCGGCGCTCACCTCCCCGTAGAAGACCACGAAGGGCACACCGCCGATCCCCTCGAGACCCGGCCCGCAAGCGCGCAGCCGCGAGAAGGCCTCGCCGAAGAACGCCTCCGTCTCCGACGCGTCCACGTGACGGTTGATCGAGATCAGCGTGCGTTCCGGCATCCTGCGCACCTTGACGTCGTACACGGTCGGCTCCTCTCCTCGCATTCGTTCCTGGAGGTAGGCCGAGCAGGTCGCGGCGTTCGCGACGCATGGCCTCGAGCCCGTCCCACCAATCGGTGAGCGCCTGCGCTGCCTCAGGGCCGTCGAGCGCGAGCAGCTCCCCGATCGCCGCCAACGGCAGCTCGAGCCTCCGGAGCAGCCCGACCAGACGGGCCGGCTCGACCTGCTCCTCGCTGTAGAAGCGATACCCGGAGCTCGGATCGACGAAGGCAGGCACCACAAGGCCAAGCTCGCCGTAGATGCGAAGTGCCTTCTGCGACAGACGTGTTAGTCGCGAGAACTCGCCGATGGTGAGATGGGTCGTCACGTTACGTCCTCCAGGCCGGGACGATTGTCCCGGCCGCCCAATACTGGAGGCTGCCCCAGGGGCAAGGTCAAGGCCTCTAGAGCTGCAGGGTCTCGAGATCGAGCTCGTCTGCCCGAGCGACGGCGGCGATGGCGATCGCAAGGTCCTGGATGGCGAGGCCGGTCGAGTCGAACGTCGTGATCTCGCAGGCGTCCCGGCGTCCTTCCTCGGCGCCGACGAGGACAGCGCCGAGCCGGCCCACCTCGCTCTCGGACACGAGCCCGGCGTCGACGGCGTGCGCGAGCTCGCCGCCGTGGCTCGCCTGCTCCCAGTCGTCGCAGAAGATGCGGGTGCGCGCGAGCTCGGTCGGCGTGATCTCGGCCTTCCCGGGGCCGTCTGCGCCCATGAGGCTCACATGCTGTCCCGGCGCAAGGGAGCCGTCGCCGAGGAGCGCGCCATGGCCCGGCGTGACCGTGACGAGCAGGTCCGCGCCGAGCGCCTCGTCGAGGGAGCCCGCGGCGGAGGCGCCGAGCTCATCGGCTGCCCGCCGGGCCAGCTCGCCGTCGAGGTCGAAGATCGCGACGTCCTGCCCGCGGGCCAGGAACGTGCGGGCTGCCGCCCGCCCGTTGACGCCGGCCCCGACGACCGCAGCCGTCACGGCGTCTCGCCCGCCCGAGCGTCTCCGCTGCGAGCACCGCCGCCGCGCCCGTCCTGACCGCCGTCACGGCGCCGCCGTCGAGCACCGCCTCGAGCTCGCCTGTCTCCGCGTTCGAGAGGAGCACGAGCCCCGACACCGTCGGGAGCCCCCGCACCGGGTTGCCCGGGAACGACGTCACCCACTTGAGGAGGGCGTGGCCCGCTCCGAGCGCCGGCATCGCGCGAAAGTCGCCTGCCGGGTAGTTCGTCACGTAGAGCTTCGGCGGCATCGTCCACTCGCCGCGGAAATGGGCGACGAACGCGTCGCGCACGGCCTCGACCGCCGACTCCGGCGGCACGGCACGCACGACGTCCCGGGCCGTGAAGACCGGAACGCCGAGGCTCAAAGGGCCTTGACGCCGGCGACGAGCTTCAGCACGGACTCCTTCGCGTCGCCGAAGAGCATCGCCGTCTTCGGATCGACGAACAGCGGGTTGTCGATGCCGGCGAACCCGGTCGCCATCGAGCGCTTCGAGACGACGACCTGCTTCGCCTGGTCGACGTTGATGATCGGCATCCCGTAGATCGGGCTCCCCGGGTCGTTCCGGGCGGCCGGGTTGACGACGTCGTTCGCGCCGATCACGAGCACGACGTCGGTCTGCGGTAGCTCGGGGTTGACCTCGTCCATCTCCTTGAGCGCCGTGTACGGGACGTTCGCCTCCGCCAGCAGGACGTTCATATGGCCCGGCATGCGGCCTGCGACCGGGTGGATCGCGAAGGTGACCTCGATCCCCTTCTTCTCGAGCACGTCGTACAGCTCGCGTACCGCGTGCTGCGCCTGCGCGACGGCCATCCCGTAGCCCGGGACGATGACGACGTGCTGGGCGTAGGAGAGCATGATCGAGACGTCCTCGGGGTTGACCGAGCGGACGGTGCCCTCGAGCGCGGCCCCGGTCCCGGCTCCCGCCTGCACCTGGCCGAAGGCCCCGAAGAGGACGTTCGCGAGCGACCGGTTCATCGCGCGGCCCATGAGCATCGTGAGCAGCGTCCCCGAGGCGCCGACGAGCGCGCCGCTCACGATCAGGACGCTCGAGCCGAGCTCGAAGCCCGCGAGCGCGGCCGCGAGCCCGGTGAACGCGTTCAGAAGCGAGATCACCACCGGCATGTCGGCCCCGCCGATCGGGAGCACGAAGAGCACCCCGAAGACGAGCGCGCCGAGGATCAGCGCGACGAGAACCCACTGCTCCTCGTATCCGGCGACGATCGCGATGACCGCCGCCACGAGCCCGCCTGCCAGGACGATGTTCACGACCTGCTGGGCGGGGTAGGTGATCGGCCTGCCCGAGATCAGCTCCTGCAGCTTCGCGAACGCGACCATCGATCCGGCAAACGACACGGATCCGATCAGCGCCGAGAGGGCGATCGCGGCCGCGACGTCGACGTGGAGGCGCCCCGGCTCGGGCGCCAGGTTGTGGAACTCCGCGAGCGAGACGAGCGCTACCGCGCCGCCGCCGACGCCGTTGAACAGCGCCACCATCTGCGGCATCGCGGTCATCTTCACCTTGCGCGCGCCGACCGCACCCAACGCGGACCCGATCGCCGCGCCGACGATGATCCGCCAGTTCAGGTGGACCTGGGGAAGCGCGAGCGTCACCCCGATCGCCCACGCCATCCCGAACGCGCCCACCCAGTTCCCCCGCCGGGCCGTCGTCGGCGAGGAGAGGAACCTGAGCGCCAGCACGAAGCAGACGATCGTGACCAGATACAGCAGATTTGCAGTGGTCTGACTCACTGCGTGCGCCGGCGTCGTCCTTCTCCTTCGGCGGCTCGCGCCGCTTGAACATCTCGAGCATCCGGTCGGTGACGACGAACCCGCCGACGACGTTCGCGGAGGCGAGGATCATCGCGATGAAGCCGACCCAGCCCGTCAGCAGGTCGGGATCGGCCATGCCCGCGACGAGGAGGGCGCCCACGATGACGATCCCGTGGATCGCGTTCGTCCCCGACATCAGCGGGGTGTGCAGCAGCGTCGGCACCTTCGAGATCACCTCGATGCCGAGGAAGATCGCGAGCGCCAGGATGGTCAGCTCGACGACGAACGACGCGTAATGGCTCATTGCACCTCCGGTCGGGTGACGCAGGCCCCGGCGATGATCTCGTCCTCCCAGTCGAGCGTGAGCTCGCCGCCGGGGGCGAGCAGCTCGAGGAGCGCCGACACGTTGCGTGAGTACAGCTGGCTTGCGTGCGTGGCCATCGTGCTCGGCAGGTTCAGGAGTCCGATCACGGTGACGCCGTTCGAGTCGACGATCTCGCCCGGCTCGGTCAGCTCGCAGTTGCCGCCGGTCTCGGCGGCGAGGTCGACGATCACGGAGCCCGGCCGCATCCGGGCGACCGCCGACGCCGGGATCAGCCGGGGCGCCGGCCTGCCCGGGATCGCGGCGGTCGTGATCACGAGGTCGAACTCGGGGATCCGCTCCTCGAGGGCGGCGAGCTGGCGCTGCTGCTCCTCGGGCGTCAGCTCGCGCGCGTAGCCGCCCTCCGTCTCCTCGCCGACGACGCCGAGGTCGAGGAACGTCGCGCCGAGCGAGCGAACCTGCTCGGCGACCGCCGGGCGGACGTCGAACCCCGACACCACCGCCCCGAGGCGCCGCGCGGTCGCGATCGCCTGCAGGCCGGCGACACCCGCGCCGAGCACGAGAGCCCGCGCGGGCGCGATCGTGCCCGCCGCCGTCGTCAACATCGGCAGGAACCGGGGCAGGTGCTCGGCGCCGATCAGCACGGCCTTGTAGCCGGAGACCGTCGCCTGTGAGGAGAGCGCGTCCATCGCCTGCGCGCGGGTCGTGCGGGGGATCGACTCCATCGCGAACGCGAGCACGCCCTTCTCGCGCAGCGCCTCGATCCGCTGCTTCTCGGTCAGCGGCTGCAGGAACGAGACGAGGATCTGCCCCGTCCCGAGCTTCTCCAGCTCCGCGTCGCTCGGCGGCGCGACCTTGACGACCGCCTCGACGTTCTCCCAGGCGTCTGCGACGAGTTCCGCTCCGGCCTCGACGTATTCCTCGTCCCGATGCCCGGCGGAGAGCCCGGCGCCCTTTTCGACCGAGATCGCGAAGCCCTCGAGCTTCGCGACGGTGTCGGGGACGAGCGCAACGCGCTGCTCGCCGCCGACGATCTCCTTGGGAACGCCTACCCTCATCTGCGCGCGCGACCCTAGCGCAAACGCCACGGATGGCGCCGCCGCTGGCTTCAGCGGCCTACACTCGCCCGTGAATGGCGGTCACTCACGAGCTCGAGTCCTACGGGCTGATTCTGCTCTTCGCGCTGGTGGCTGCCGAGTCGACCGGGATTCCGGTTCCCGGCGAGACGGCGCTCATTGCTGCGGGCGTGCTTGCGGCGGGAGGACGGTTCAACATCGTCGAGGTGATCGCCGTCGCCGCCCTCGCGGCCGTCGTCGGCGACAGCACCGGCTACTGGATCGCGCGGAAAGGCGGGAGAAAGGCGATCGCGAAAATCCCGATCGCCCGGGACACGCTCCCGAAGCTGCTGCCACGTGGTGAGCGCTACTTCGCCCGTCACGGGCCGAAGACCGTCATCCTCGGCCGCTTCGTCGCCGGCCTTCGCGTCACGGTCGCGTGGCTTGCCGGGATCAGCCACATGCCGTGGGGGCGCTTCGTGTTCTACAACGCGATCGGCGGGATCCTCTGGGCGACGACGGTCGGTCTCGTCGCCTACTACTTCGGAAGCGCTGTCATCGACGCAGTCGAGAAGTACGGATTGATCGCGGTGGGCGTAATCGCCGTGCTCGGGATCCTTGTCTTTTTCGGACACCGTTGGTTCCGGAGGCGAATGAAGCCGCGCGAGGATGCGGCTCCAAATTCGCCAGCCCGAATCCGAGCCGGTGGAGTGAACCGTGGCGACAAATCGCTTGTGCGCCCGCAGTCGTCGCTGATTTGCTTGAATTGGGCGTCGTCCAATTGCCGTCAAGGAGGAAATACCGTGGCTCGCAGAACCGTGCTCGTCTGTGACAACTGTGGAAATGAGGTCGGCGAGAACAAGGGCGCCGCGATGCGCATCACGTTCACCGACGCGCGCCGCGGGTCGAAGGTGGCCGATCTGTGCGACACGTGCGCCGGGACCTACCCGGGACGTGCCGCCGCCCGCCGGGGGCGTCGCCCGAAGACCGCAGCTGTCTGAGCTCTCACGCGGCGAACCGCCGCGAACCACGCACAGAGCGACCTCGGCGTGGGGTTGCCCGACGTCGCCGTCTGGGCGCCGAACTACCATGGCACCCGGCCGGAAGGGACTCGCTTGGCTTTGAACCTCGTCGTCGGGCCCGCGAATGCGGGCAAGGTCGCGCTCCTGCTCGAGCGCTATCTGGCGTGCCTCGACGACGAGCCGGTCCTGATCGTGCCGAACCGGGCGGACGTCGTGCGCGTCGAGCGAGACCTGCTCGAGCGCGCGGGCTGCCTGTTCGGCGGCTCGATCGGCACGTTCGACGACCTGTTCGCGCGCATCGCCGACGACGACCCGGGCCGCAGGCCCGTCGCCTCGAGGGCGCAGCGCGCGCTTGTCGCCGCTCGAGCCGCTCAGGGTGCCGTGGGCGGGGAGCTCGAGGCCTCGGCCCGGTTCCCGGGCTTCACGGACGCAGCTACTCGGGGCGCTCGCCGACCTCGAGGGAGGGCTCCTCGACCCGACCGACCTCGACGGCGAGCTCGGCACGCTCTTCGCCGCCTACCGGGGCGAGCTCGACCGCCTCGGTCTCTGGGATCGCGACCTGCTCCGCCGAAGCGCGTGCGAGCGGCTCCGCGGCGACTTCTCGGCCTGGCACGGCGAGCCGACGTTCGCGTACGGGTTCGAGGACCTGACCGCGGCGGAATGGTCGCTGCTCGAGGCGCTTGCCGCCCGAGCCGACGTCCATGTCTCGCTGCCCTACGAGCCCGGGCGCTCGGCGTTCGCCTCTCTCTCCCGCACGGCGGACGACCTCGCAGCACTCGCTGCCGGTCGCACGCTCGAGCTGCCGCCGCGCTCGGCCGAGTACGCGGCGCCGGCGATCGCCCGCCTCGAGCGCTCGCTGTTCGAGGCCGTTGCGCCGTCGCCCGAGCCGATCGGCGGCGCCGTCCGCTTCCTCGCCGGGGCGGGGCTCCGCGGGACGGTCGAGCTCGTCGGCGACCACGTGCTGGCGGAGCTCCGCGCAGGCACTGCGCCCGAGGAGATCGGCGTGATCGTCCCGACGATCGAGCGGTGGCGCGAGCCGCTCGAGACCGTCTTCGCCACCCTCGAGATCCCGTTCGGGATCGAGTCGCGGGTGAGGTTCCCGATGACGACACTCGGTCACGCGCTGCTCTCCCTGCTCCAGTTCGCCTGGGCGGGCGGCGGTCGCCGCGAGCTGTATGCCTTCCTGCGCTCGCCCTACTCGGGCGTCCCGCGCTCGAGCGTCGACTTCACCGAGGGAAGGCTCCGCGGGCGTGCGGTCTCGGAGCCGCGGCGGGTCGAGGAGGAGACCGAGCGGCTGCGCGAGGCCCCCCTGGTCGCGCTGAGGGACCTCCGCGACGCCGAGTCGCCCCTCGACGGCCTCCGGGCGCTCCTCGCCTCGATGACCCGTGCCGCCTATGGGCTCGACTCGCCGCCTGCGGGCGACCATGCCCGCCTCGACCTCGCCTCCTACGGGGCCGCGACCGGCCTCCTCGACGAGCTCGAAGCCCTGACGGCGGCAGGCACGACCCTCGCGGAGCGTGACGTCCTCGACGCCCTTCGCCGCCTCGAGGTCCGCCCGGGGCCGACCGCCGCCGCGGGTCGTGTCGCCGTTCTCGATCTGCTGCGAGCCCGCACACGGCGGTTCGACACGGTCTTCGTCGTCGGGCTCGAGGAGGGATCGCTTCCCCGCCGCGCGCGCAGCTCGCCGTTCCTCGACGACGATGCGCGCAGGAGCCTCGGCGCCCGACTCGAGCAGCCCGATTCGGTCAGCCGCGACCGCTATCTCTTCTACACGGCCTGCACGCGCCCGACGCGTCGGCTCTATCTCGTGCGCCAGGCGGCGACCGACGATGGGTCGCCGCTCGAGCCGAGCCCTTTCTGGCAAGACGCCGCGGCGGTCTTCGTGCCGGAGGAGGTGGAGCGCGCCACTCACCGGCGGCCGCTGTCGCAGCTCACCTGGCCACTCGAGGCCGCGCCGACGGAGCGGGAGCGTCTCCGGTCGCTGGCGCGGCTCTCGGCGGACGGCGAGTCGGCGGAGCTCTCGGCTGCGCTCGCCGAGGCGAACGGCTGGAGTCGCCGCCTCGACCGCGCTCGTCGCGCGTTCACCCGCCACACGAGGCTTCGCAACCCGGCCGTCCTGGCCCAGCTCGGTGCCCGCACCGTCTTCGGCGCCACCGAGCTCGAGCGTTTCGTCGACTGCTCGTCGGCGTGGCTGTTCGAGCGCGTCGTCGACCCGAAGACGATCGATGCCGAATCCGACGCGCTGCTCCGCGGGAAGCTCGCCCACCAGGCCCTCTACGCCTTCTACTCAGGCCTTCCCCGCGAGCTCGGCGCCGACCGCGTCACCCCCGAGACCCTCGACGCCGCCCTCCGGTTCCTCGAGCGCTGCCTCGACGATGCGATCGCCTCGGGCGTCCGCATCGACCTCGGCGACGTCGCCGCCACCGAGCTCCGCGAGGGCCTTCGCCGAGACCTCGCACGGTTCGTTCGCTCCGAGGCCGAGTCCGAGCTGACGTTCCTGCCCAGGCGCTTCGAGGTCGGGTTCGGCACCGATCGCTCCGCGCCCGAGCTGCAGCGGGGCCTCGCGCTCGGGGACGGGCTCGTCGCCAGCGGCAAGATCGACCGGATCGACGTCGATCCCATGAGCGCCCAGGGGATCGTGCAGGACTACAAGTCGGGGAAGGCATCGTTCTCCGCGAAGCAGATCGACGAGGAGCGCCGCCTGCAGGTGCCCCTCTACATGCTCGTCCTCCGCGACCTCGCAGGCATCGAGCCGCTGGGCGGCGTGTACCGCCCGCTGGCGGGCGCGCGCGTCGCCCGCGGCATGCTGAGGGAGGCATCACGGGAGGAGCTGCCAGGGTTCAAGGCGGCGGACTACCTCGACGACGACCAGTTCTGGGCGCAGGTCGAGTCGGCCCGCGAGCATGCGCTGAACGCGGCGCGGCGGATCCGGAGCGGCGATGTCGCGCACGACCCCAGGGGCGGCGAGTGCCCCTCGTGGTGCGACCTCTGGACGATGTGCCGGGTGCCACGCGCATGAGGCGGCAACAGGAGGTCGTCGCGTGAACGCGGAGCAGCGGGCCGCGGTCGAGGCGCGCGGCGAGGTGTTCGTGTCGGCAGGAGCGGGGACCGGGAAGACGACCGTCCTCGTGGAGCGGTTCGTGCGGGCGGTCTGCGACGAGGGGCTCGATGTCGACTCGGTCCTCGTCATCACCTACACGCGCAAGGCCGCCGGTGAGCTCCGCTCGCGGATCCGAGCCGCCCTCGTGGAGCGCGGCCGCTCCGACCTGGCGAGAGAGCTCGACGGCGCGTGGATCTCGACGATCCACGGGTTCTGCGCGAGGCTGCTCCGCGCGCACCCGTTCGCGGTCGGGATCGACCCGGGCTTCCACGAGCTCGACGACGAGCACGGCGCGGTGCTTCGCGGCGAGGCGTTCTCGAGGGCGCTCGAGGACTTCTGCGCGAGAGGAGGAGACGACCGGACGGCGCTCCTCGCCGTCTACGGCAGCGTCCGGCTCCGCAAGATGCTCACCGGCGTGTACGAGACGCTCCGCTCGGCAGGACGGCCGCTCACGCTCGAGCTCGGTGCACCGGCCGACGTGGGCGAGCGCCTGGACACCCTCCGGGACGCCGCACGCGGGCTGATCGACGACCCGGGCGCGACCGAGCGGCATCTCGCCTCGGCGCGCGGTGCTCTCGATCTCCCCTCTCTGCCCGAGACGCTCATCGACCTCGCGAACCTCCGGGCACACGGCCCCCGGGCAGCCGGGTTCGAGGAGGCCCGGAAGGCCGTCGAGCAGGCGGCGCTCGAGCACGTCGCCACCCGCGACCGCGATCTCCTCCAGGAGCTGCTCGACCTCTTCCAGGCCGAGTACCGCGCGGCGAAGGAGCGCGAGTCGGCGCTCGACTTCGAGGACCTCCAGCTCCTCGCGCGCGAGCTCCTCTCCTCGGACGCGCGCGTTCGCGAGGCGGAGCAGCTCCGGTTTCGCGCGATCATGGTCGACGAGTTCCAGGACACGAACGCGCTCCAGTGCGACCTTGTCGACCTGCTTACCGGTGGCTCGAACGCCGCCCCGAAGGAGGTGTTCTACGTCGGGGATGAGTTCCAGTCGATCTACGCGTTCCGGCACGCCGACGTCGACGTGTTCCGTGAGCGCAGGGCGAGCGCCGCCCAGCGGCTGACGCTGTCGGAGAACTACCGCTCGCGGCCCGAGGTCCTCGCCGCCGTCAACCACGTGTTCGGCGAGGAGTTCGGCGACGGCTACCAGCCGCTCGCCGCGTCGGGCGAGTTCCCGGACCCCGTCTTCGGGCATCCGGTCGAGCTGCTCGTCACCGACAAGGAGTCGTACCGCGACTCGGGGCTGCACTGGCGTCGCGCCGAGGCTCGTCACGTCGCACGGCGAGTCCGCGAGCTCGTCGACACCGGGGCGGCGACGCCCGGTGAGATCGTGCTGCTCTTCGCGGCCGGCACCGACGCGGAGTGGTACGAGGAGGAGCTGCGGGCCGAGCGCCTGCCGACCTATCGCGCCACCGGGCGGCGCTACTTCGGCCAGCAGCAGGTCGTCGACCTGCTGATGTACCTCCGGCTGCTCCGGAACCGCTACGACGACGAGGCTCTCGCTGCGGTCCTGGCCTCGCCGATGGTCGGAGTCTCGAACGACGCGCTCGTGCTCGTCCGCCGCCACGCGGGGCGGCGGCCGCTCTTCACAGGCATCGAGCGCTCCCTCCCGGAGTCGTTCTCGGCCGAGGACGTCCGCCTCGTCCGGGCCTTCCGGCAGCGGTACGACCGGCTTGTCGCGGCCTCGGCGCGGGTCTCCCTCGAGCGGCTCTGCGAGCTCGTCGTCTCGGGGCACGACTATGACCTCGCCGTCCTCGCGCGCTGGGACGGCCCCCGCCGGTACGCGAACCTGAGGAAGCTGATGCGCCTGGCGCGGACGTACGAGGAGGTTCGCGGACGCGATCTCGAGGGCTTCCTCGTGTTCCTGCGGGACCAGGAGGCGCTCGGCGCGGCCCAGCTCGAGGCCGTCTCCGAGGAGGAAGGGGCCGACGCGGTGCGGCTGCTCACGATCCATGCCGCGAAAGGCCTCGAGTTCAAGGTAGTCGTGGTCGCCGACGCAGGTCGCGACCTGGGCGGGGCGGCCCCCGCCGACGAGATCGTCGCGCTCGCAGATGGGCGGCTCGGCTTCAAGGTCGTTCATCCCGACTCCGGCGAGCGGAAGGCCGTCTTCGGCTACGACGAGGTCGCCGGGGCGGGGCGCGAGGCTGCGCGGGCCGAGCGGCTGCGCCTCTACTACGTCGCGATGACCCGTGCGATCGACCGGCTCCTCGTCTCCGGAGCGCTCGGGGAGAGCCGCGACACCCCGATCGGCTGGGTGCTGTCGAAGCTCGACTGCGAGGCGGAGCTTGCCGGGCCGGCCGATGTGCTCGAGCTCGAGCGCGGCGGGGCGTCGTTCCTCGTGCGCCGCGACCGCTTCGTGGAGGAGCCGGCCGGCGAGCCCGAGCCGCTGCCCGAGATCGGGTCTCAGCTCTCACTGTTCGACGAGCTCCCCGCCTCCCCGCGCGTGCGTGGCTGGGAGCTGCCGGAGCTCGCATCGATTCCGTCCCCGCCGCTTGCACAAGGTGCGACAGCTCTCCTACTCGGCGCTCGCCCTCTTCGGGCGGTGCTCCTACCGTTTCTACGCCGAGCGAGTCGCCGGGCTCCGGGAGCGGCCTCGCGCGCGCCCGGGCGAGGGCCTCGCGGCCACCGAGGTCGGCGACGCCGTCCACCGTGTGCTCGAGCTCGTCGACCTCCGCGACCCGAAGCTGCCCGACGTCTCGGTGGTGCGGTCGTGGTACCCGCAGGTCACCGACGAGGAGCTCGAGCGGATCCGAGCCTTCGCCGAGTCGTACTGCGACTCGCCGCTCGCCGCCCGCCTCGCCGCGCTCCCCGGGGCTGCGGGTCGAGCGGCCGTTTGCGTTCTCCCATGACGGCGTCGTGCTGCACGGGCGCCTCGACGTCCTCCACCGTGACGGCCCGCGGGCGCTCGTCGTCGACTACAAGACGAACGTTCTCGGGGATCGCGCCGCCTGCCGAGGTGATCGAGTCCGACTACCGGCTCCAGCGGCTCGTATACGCGCTTGCCTGCTTCCGGGGCGGGGCAGACGAGGTCGAGGTCGTCTACGCCTTCCTCGAGTCACCCGGCTCGGTCGTCTCGACGTCGTTTCTCCGGCCTGATCTCCCCGCTCTCGAGGCCGAGCTCTCGGCGGCGATCGCACGCATCGACGCGGGCGAGTTCGTCCCGACTCCCAGCGAGTTCACGTGCTCGGGGTGTCCGGCGCTCGATCTGGTCTGCTCCGGCCCGAGCGGCCGACGCCCGCCTGGGGACGACGCCGGCCCGTGAGCCGGCGGGCCTAGCCGCCGCCGCGGGCTGAGCGTGGCGCGAAGCTACGTCCACGAGGCGCGGAAGCGGGTCGGCCCGAAGCGCGCGCGGATCGGGCCGGTGATCGAGCGGCTCGCAGCCGAGTACCCGAACGCGACGACCGCGCTGCATTTCCGAGACCCGCTCGAGCTGCTCGTCTCCGTGATGCTCTCGGCGCAGACGACGGACGTGAACGTGAACAAGGTCACCGAGAGGCTCTTCCTCAAGTACCGGCGGGCCGAGGACTACCTGGCCGTGCCCGTGGAGGAGCTCGAGCGCGACATCTTCCAGACCGGCTTCTACCACCAGAAGGCGAGGTCGCTCCGCGGCACGATGGCGATGCTCGTCGCCGAGCACGGCGGGCGGGTGCCGGACGAGTTCGACGCGCTCCTCCGCCTCCCCGGCGTCGGCCGTAAGACCGCGAACGTCGTGTCGGCAGAGCGCGGGAAGCCGCAGGGGATCGTCGTCGACACACATGTCCGGCGGCTCTCGCAGCGACTCGGCTTCACACGCCAGGAGGATCCGGACAGGATCGAGCGCGACCTGAGTGCACTCGTCCCGCGGCCCGACTGGGGGCGGTTCCCGCACCTCCTGATCTGGCACGGGCGGCGTGTCTGCGACGCGCGCCGCCCGGCGTGCGAGGAGTGCGTCCTCGTGGATCTCTGTCCGTCGAGCCGGGTCGACGTCTCGCTCGTTACTCGGGCGTGAGCGCCACGAGCAGCCCGCCGTCGTCGTCATAGGCGGGGAAGAAGTCGGCGACGACCTTCTTCTCGAGGCCGGCGTGCGTCCGCATCGAGAGCTCCTTGCCGAGCTGGCGGACGCCCCATTCGCGGACGGTCGCGATCGGGGCGGTGTCGGAGAGACCGAACGCCTCGGCGACGTCGCGGCCCATCAGGTCGGGCTCCTCGAATCCCGACAGCTCGAAGATGCCGTGGCCGCTCGCGAGGATCCGGCCTTCCTGATCACAGACGATGAAGCCGGTCGCCTGCGCCGGGTAGTAGTCCTCGAGGAGCTCGAACATGAACCCGAAGCTGCAGTTGTGGCACGACGGCGGCTCCTGGGTGATCCCTTCGCGACCGTCGTGGTCGACGCGGCGGGTCTTGCACCTCGGGCAGATGAAGAAGGGCACGTGTCCAGGCTAGCCGGTGGTTCCGGGGTGATGCTCCGGTCTTTAGCCTGCTCTCAGATCCACTTCTTCCAGCGGTAGTAGGCGAGCTGAAGGACGGTGGTGGCGATGATGAGCCCCCACGACCACGCGTACCCGAAGCCCCAGTGGAGCTCGGGGATGACGCGGAAGTTCTGCCCGTAGAGGCCGACGATGAAGGTGGGGAGGAGCAGGCACGACGCGATCACGGTGAGGCGTTTGACGACGTCGTTCTGGTCGTTCGCGATCTTCGCCTGGACGTAGTCACGGACGCCGGCGATCAGGTCGCGGGAGGTCTCGAGGCCCTCGGTGGCGCGCAGCAGCTTGTCGTAGGCGTCGGCGAAGTGGAGCTCGACCTCGCGGGGGAAGAGCTCCACGTCGACGAGCTCGACGCGGTCGTCGACGATCTTGTGGACGGCGTCGCGCGTCGGGGTGAGCGTGCGCCGGATCGCGAGCACGTCGTGCCGGAGCGAGGAGATCCGGTCGCGGATCTGTGCCGCCCGCCCATTCCTCGACATGATCCTCGAGCTCGTCGATCTCGTCGTTCACGTCGTCGATGAGGTCGAGGTAGCGCTCGGCGATCTCGTCGACCAGGTGATAGGCGAACATCCCGGCCCGCTCCTGGGGCTTGCAGGCGTCGATTGCGGGCCGCGGGTCGAACGGCTGCTCGCCGGGAGGGGTCTTCGAGACGGTGACGAGCCGGGTCTCGGTGAGGATGAAGTCGATCTCCTGGAAGAAGATCCGGTTCTCCTCGGGCTTCGCGACCGCGAGCAGGAGGACGCCGACGACATAGGTGTCGTGAGAGTCGATCCGCGGACGTGGCTCGTCCCCGTGCTGGGCCGGCGCGATGAGGATGCTCGAGCGCCGTGGGGTGGATCTCCGGGGAAGGTGCTCCTGGAGCTCGTCCGGTGACGGGTCGATGAGGTCGATCCAGCGAGCCGCGTCGGCCACGGGTCGAGGCTAGCCCCGGTGTCGGACACAGCGTTCGTGCTGCGAGGGCGCCCCGGCGCCTCGATCGTGTCCGGACACCGGACACCGCTGTCCGAAGCGCACTACGCGGCGATGGTCGCGGCCGACTCGGCGGCTACCTCGGCGAGGTAGCGCTCGGCGTCGAGGGCGCCCATACAGCCCGAGCCGGCCGCGGTGATCGCCTGCCGGTAGGTGTGGTCCTGGACGTCTCCGACTGCGAAGACGCCGGCGACGTTCGTCTCGGTCGAGCCGGGCCTCGTGACGAGATAGCCGTTCTCGTCGTGGTCGAGCTGGTCGACGAAGAGCTTCGTGTTCGGGTCGTGCCCGATCGCGACGAAGAAGCCCTGCGCGTCGACCTCCCGCGTCTCGCCGGTCTCCGTGTTCCGCAGGATCAGGCCCGTCACGGCCATGTCTCCGAGCACCTCCTCGACGGCGTACGGCGTCAGGAGCTCGATCTTCGGGTTCGCCTGCGCCCGCGAGACCATGATCTGGGAGGCGCGGAAGTCGTTGCGGCGGTGGACGAGCGTCACCTTCGTCCCGAAGCGGGTCAGGAACAGCGCCTCCTCGAACGCCGAGTCGCCGCCGCCCACGACGACGATGTCCTTCTCCTTGAAGAAGGCCCCGTCGCACGTGGCGCACGCGGACACGCCGCGCCCCTGCAGCCGCTGCTCCGAGTCGAGCCCGAGCCAGCGCGCGCTCGCGCCCGTGGCGACGATGATCGAACGGGCCCGGTACTCGTCGCGGTCGACCCAGATCTGGAACGGCCGTTCGGAGAAGTCGACCTTCGTCACGTCGTCGGTGACGAACTCCGCACCGAAGCGCTCGGCCTGGCGCCGGAAGTCCTGCATCATCTCGGGCCCCATCACGCCGTCGGGATACCCCGGGTAGTTCTCGACATCGCTGGTGACCATGAGCTGGCCGCCCCACTGGAACCCCTCGATCACGAGGGGCCGCAGCTCGGCCCGCGCGGCATACAGCGCAGCCGTGTAACCGGCCGGGCCGCCGCCGATGATGATCAGGTCACGAACCTCGTCGCTCTTCGCCACTGCAAGCCTCCTACGGGAACCTACGCAGTATTAAACGTGAGCGAGGCGCCGAACGTTCCCTCACGGCTCCGAAGCGGCATTGCGGCCACCGTCCTTCATTCCGCCGTCCGTCAGGCTGCTTCGATCTCGAACAGCGCCGCGGGGCCGTCGAGCGCCGCAGGCTCGTCGCCGGCGGCACGCTCGAGCTTGCCCTCGAACTTGTCGAGCCGCTTGTCGGCCTCCGCGAACTTCGACTGCGCCCGCCCGAGATGGGTTCCGACGAGGTCGAAGTCCTCCTTGAAGCGGGAGAAGTCGGTGCCGAGCTCGGCGACGTAGGCCATCACCTCTTGCGCGTGCTCCTCGATCTGCATCCCGCGAAGCCCGAGCACGATCACCTGCAGGTACGCGGTGAACGTCGTCGGGGACACGAAGAAGACGCGCCTCGAGTGCGCGTAGTCCAGGAGTGCGCTCGAGCTGCCGCACGCGAGCTCGTAGTAGACCGTCTCGACCGGGACGTACATGAACGCGAAGTCGAAGGTGCCTTCCTGCGGCCGGATGTACTTCGTCGCGATCGCATCCACGTGGGAGCGCACGTCTCGGGCGAAGGCCTTCTCGTGGACGATCCGCTCGGCGTCGGTCTCGGCCGAGACGATCCGCTCGAAGTTGTCGAGCGGGAACTTCGAGTCGACGGAGATCAGCTGCCCCGCGCGAACGATCGCATCCACGCGGTCGCCCGAGGCGAACGTGTGCTGCACCGAGTACGCCGACGGCGGCAGGCGGTCACGCAGCAGGTTCTCGAGCAGGAGCTCGCCGAATCCTCCCCGGGCCTTCGGGGGCCGGAGCGCCTGCTCGAGCCGCGCGAGGTCGTTCGCCCGCGCGAGCATCTGGGTGGCGGTGCCGTCGAGCTTGCCCAGCTTCTCCGCGATCTGGGTCGTGGTCTCGCCGGTCTGCCGCGAGCTCGCGAGCAGCCGGTCGTCCATCGCCTGCAGGCGGGCGTCGACCTTTCGGTCGAGGTCGCCGAGCCGCCGGTCGAACGTCTCGCCCAACCCGCCGAGGCGGCGGTCGACGTCGGCTCCGCGGGCTGCGAGCTCGCCGCGCAGGACGCCGGCGAGCCAGATTCCCCCGCCCACGAGGATCGCGGCGAAGACGAGCGCGAACACGATGAGGGCGACGAGAATCACGGCCAACGAACGCTAGAGAGTGCCGTCGGACGGAGCCGGTCGAGAGCGCCGATTCGGCCCGTTCACCAAAAAGTGCGCTCGCAGCGAGATTTCGTTCTCCACGAGGATTGACCGGCGGTCTCCTCACGCGATAGCTTGCCGCCCGTCGGATCCGGTAGGTCTTCGGGCTCGCTGGATCCGGCACTCAGCTCCGGTGGGTCCTCGGACTTGCCGGAGCTGATTTTCTTTGGCGTCTTCGTTGGGCTTCTTTTCCGGATTCGAGCGGCGAGGGAACAGCCGTTCGCCCCCGTAACCTTACGCGGCATGCACGACGTCTTCGAGCCCGGCGGTGCGCTGGCCAGGACCCTCCCGGGCTTCGAGCCGAGGGCCGAGCAGGCCGCGCTTGCCGAGGCGGTCGACCAGGCGCTCGCACGGGGCGAGCACCTCCTT
>CAVTYN010000003.1:0-309811 GCA_963738895.1 uncultured Actinomycetota bacterium | reverse complement strand
AGACCGGCGCGAAGCAGGCGGCCGAGCCCGTAGGCCTGCTCGACCGTCTCACTGCCCGAGAGCGCGGTGAGGATCGCCGGGCCCGCAGCGGTCAGCATCTGCTCGGCGAGGTCGAGGGCGCTCTGCCAGTCCATCGGCTCGAGGTCGCCGTCGCGGTTGCGCCGCAGCGGATCCTCGAGGCGGTCGCCCGCGCGGAGGTGCGAGAACGCGAACCGGCCCTTGTCGCAGAGCCAGCCCTCGTCGATCTCGGGATGGTTGCGCGAGATGATCCGCTTGACCTTGCCCTCCCGGACGGTGGCGCTCACGTTGCAGCCGACCGGGCAGAGGCCGCAGACCGTCGGGACGTTCTGGATCTCCCAGGGGCGGCCCTCGAAGCGGTACTGGGTGGAGGTGAGGGCGCCGACGGGGCAGAGCTCGATGACGTTCCCCGAGAAGGGCGCCCGGTAGGGCTCGTCCTCGAAGGTCGCGATCATCGACCCGGCGCCGCGCTCGACGGCGACGAGCTGGCCGTCCTCCGAGACTCCCTCCGAGAAGCGGGTGCACCGGTAGCAGAGGATGCAGCGCTCCCGGTCGAGCGCGATCGTCGGCGAGATCGGGATCGGCTTCTCGAACGTCCGTTTCGGGAAGGTCATCCGCGTGTTCCCGGGCCCGTAGCGGAACGTCAGGTCCTGGAGCGGGCACTCGCCGCCCTTGTCGCAGACCGGGCAGTCGAGCGGATGGTTGACGAGGATGAACTCGAGGGTCGCGTTCTGCGCCTCGGCTGCCATTTCCGAGGTCGCCGCCGTCTTCACCTCCATCCCCTCCGCCGCCGTCAGCGTGCACGCGGCCTGAGGCTTCGGCGGCCCCGGGGCGACCTCGCAGAGGCACATGCGGCACGCGCCGACCGGCGGCCCGAGCCGCGGCTCGTAGCAGAACACCGGGATCTCGACCCCCGCCTCGAGCGCCGCTTCGACGAGCCCCGTGCCCTTCGGCACCGAGACTTCGCGACCATCGATCTTGAGTCTGACGTTCTCAGCCATGACTCTCCACCAGCGACTCGCGCAGCGAATGGCTGTCGCTCGGGGCGACGATCCCTTCGAGGCTCGACTCGCCGTCGAAGGGGCAGCGGCCGAGCTCGACATGGGCCTCGAACTCCTCGCCCCACTTCGCGACGTAGCTTGCGACCGGGTACACCGCGAAGTCGCCGAGCGCGCAGAGCGACTTGCCGAGGATGCGCGAGCCGACGGAGCGCAGTAGGTCGATCTCCTCGTGCGTGCCGCGGCCTTCCTCGAGCTTCCCGAGGATCTGCACCATCCAGCGCGTCCCCTCGCGGCAGGGCGTGCATTTCCCGCACGACTCGTGCATGTAGAACTTCGTCGACCGCAGGGCGAGCTGCACCATGCAGCAGCGGTCGTCGACGACGATCAGCGAGGCGGCCCCGAAGAACGTGCCGAGCGCGCCCAGCGAGTCGTAGTCGAGCGGGACGTCGATCTGGTCGGGCGAGAGCGCCGGCACGGACGACCCGCCCGGGATCACGGCCTTCAGCTCGCGCCCGTCGGCGATCCCGCCGGCCAAGTCGTAGATCAGCTCCCGCATCGGCGTCCCGAGCTCCAGCTCGTAGTTGCCCGGCTTCACCACGTTCCCGGAGATCGAGAAGATCGCCGTTCCCGGCGAGCTCTCGACCCCGATCTCGGCGAATCCCGCCGGCCCGAGCTCGATGATCGACGGCACGGTCGCGATCGTGCAGACGTTGTTGATCTGCGTCGGGGCGTTGAAGAGGCCCTGCACCGGTGGGAAGGGCGGGCGGGGCCGCGGCTGGCCGCGGCGGCCCTCGAGCGAGTCGAGCAGGGCCGTCTCCTCGCCGCAGATGTAGGCGCCGGCGCCGCGGTACACGGTGATCTCGACGCCGTCGAGCAGGCCGGCCTCCCGGGCCTCGGCAACGGCCCTCTCGAGGATCTCGTACTCGTGCAGGTACTCGCCGCGGATGTAGATGAAGACCTGCTCGCACTCGATCGCGTGCGCCGCGATCAGGCACCCCTCGAGCAGCCGGTGCGGCACGCGGGCCATCACCTCGCGGTCCTTGAACGCGCCGGGCTCGGACTCGTCGGCGTTCACGACGAGGTACTTCGGCTTCGACGAGCCCCGGTCGATCAGCGAGGCCTTCCGGCCCATCGGGAACCCGGCGCCGCCGCGGCCGCGCAGGTTCGCCGCGAGCAGCGTCTCGATCAGCTTCTCCGGCGTCAGCTTTCGCGCCTTCGGCACCTGGTCGTAGCCGCCGACGGCCCGGTACTCGGCGAGCTTCGTCAGGTCGCGGTCGTCCGCGCCGGCGAGGAGCACGCTACGAGCGCCCACGGATCTCCTTCACGATTGCCGGGAACGTCGACGGGCTTCACGTGCTGGCGGTAGCGGCTGTCGACCGCGACCACCGTCGCGTAACCGCACCCGCCGAGGCACTCGACCGTCCGGAAGGTGATCTTCCCGTCGTCGGTGGTCTCGCCCGCATCGAGCCGGAGCTCGCTCTCGAACGCGTCCACGACCCGCTGGGCTCCGACGAGCGCGCACGAGAGGTTCGTGCACACCTCGATCAGGTGCTCGCCGACGGGCTCGAGGTGGAACATGTCGTAGAACGACGCGACCGCGTGGCAGTAGGCCGGTGTCAGCCCGAGCGCGTCGGCGACCTCGCGGATCGCCTCGGGCGGCAGCCAGCCGTACTGCTCCTGCGCGAGCCGGAGCGCCGGGATCGTCGCCGAGCGGGAGCCCTCCGGGAACCGCTCGCGCTCTTCCTGAATCCGCTCGAACAGCGTCTCCATTACCGGTCGACCTCGCCCATGACGGTGTCGAGGGAGCCGACGATCGCGATCATGTCCGCGACGAGCGCGTCGGTCATGCAGGTCGCCGTCGCCTCGAGGGCGACGAACGACGGCGCGCGGAACTTCACCCGCCACGGCCTCGGGCCGCCGTCGGAGACGACGTAGCAGCCGAGCTCGCCGCGGGGCGACTCGACGCGTGACGTACACCTCGCCCTCGGGGACGCGGTATCCCTCGGTGACGATCTTGAAGTGGTGGATCAGGGACTCCATCGAGGTGTGGAGCTCCTCGCGGGGCGGCAGCACGACCTTGCGGTCGTCTGCGATCCACGGCTCGCCCTCCATCGCCTCGAGCCGGTCGAGGCACTGCGCGATGATCTTCACCGACTCCCGCATCTCCTCCATGTGCACGCGGTAGCGGGCGTAGACGTCGCCCTCGTGGTAGACCGGGACGTCGAAGTCGCACTCGGCGTAGGTGAGGTACGGCTCGACCCGGCGGAGGTCCCAGTCGACGCCGGAGGCGCGCAGCACCGGGCCCGACTGCCCGAGCGCGATCGCGTCCTCGGCCGAGAGGAGCCCGAGCCCGACCGTCCGCTCGAGCCAGATCATGTTCTTGTCGACGAGCGCCTCGTACTCGTCGACTGCCTTCGGCATCCAGGTCGCGAACCGCCGCGCCTCGGGGAAGAACCCGCGCGGGATGTCCTCCGCGAGCCCGCCGGCCTGGAAGTACCGCGTGTGCATGCGCGTCCCGCAGACCATCTCGAACAGGTCGAGGATCTGCTCGCGCTCGCGGAAGCAGTACCAGAACATCGAGATCGCGCCCAGCTCGAGCGCGGCCGTGCCGAGCCAGACCAGGTGCGAATGGATCCGGTTCAGCTCGCACAGGCAGGTGCGCATCCACTGCGCCTTCTCCGGCACCTCGAGCTCGAGCAGCTTCTCGATCGCGAGCACGAACACGAGCTCGTTGGCCTGGAACGACAGGTAGTCGATCCGCTCCGGGTAGGTGATCGCCTTCCACCAGCTCTTCTGCTCCATGTTCTTCTCGAAGCCGGTGTGGAGGTAGCCGACCACTGCCTCGAGGCCGACCACGTCCTCGCCGTAGAGATCGACGATCAGGCGCAGCACCCCGTGGGTCGAGGGGTGGTTCGGCCCGAAGTTGATCGGCAGGACGTCGCCGGTCCCCGCGATCTCGTCGGGGACGCGTAGCACGGTCGGGATCGGATACGGGATGCGCGTGCCCTCGTAGATCGGCGCACGCGTCCGCTCGGGTACTGCCACCATCAGCCGGTCCCACCTACTCCTCCTCCGAGAAGCGAACCGGCTCGCCGCCGATCGGATAGTCCTTGCGTAGAGGGTGCCCCTCCCAGTCGTCGTCGGTGAGGATCCGCTTGAGATTCGGGTGGCCCTCGATCGGGATCCCCAACATGTCCCAGGCCTCGCGCTCGTGCCAGTCGGCGGTCGGCCACACATCGGATCACCGTCGGCACGGGCTCGCCGTCGTCGACCCAGGTCTGGACGCGCACGCGACGCGGCGCCTCCGAGACCGAGAGCAGGTGGTAGCTGACCGAGAAGCGCTTCGGCTTCGGCTCGGGCAGCGCCTGGAGGCCCTGGGTCATCGGGCAGGTTCAGGTCGCGGCCGGCGCCGATCCCGTCTGGCCGATGCCGATGTAGCCCGAGACGCCCTCGTCGCCCCAGCCCAGGTAGTCGGCAGCAGCGACGTCCGAGAGGAAGTTGAAGCCCTCCTCGTCGCGGAGGTGCGTGCAGGTGTCGACGAGCCGTGAGGGCTCGACGACGAGTGTGCGCTCGCCGTGGGCCTCCTCGACCCGATCGCACGCCGGGGATCTCGATCCAGGCCGTCACATCGCCACGCTTCTCAAGTCGTAGGCCGGCGGCACCCCGGCCTGGACGGCCTCGTGCAGCCGGACGATCCCCTCCATCAGCTGCTCGGGACGCGGCGGGCAGCCGGGGACGTAGATGTCGACGGCGACGATCTTGTCGACCGACTGGAGGATCGCGTAGTTGTTGAACATGCCGCCCGAGCTCGCGCAGGCGCCCATCGCGATCACCCATTTCGGCTCGAGCATCTGGTCGTAGATCTGCCGGAGCGGCGCCGCCATCTTGTGCGAGACCCGGCCCGAGACGATCAGCAGGTCGGCCTGGCGCGGCGAGGAGCGGAATGCCTCCATCCCGAATCGCGCGATGTCGTAGCGCGCGGAGACGATCGACATCATCTCGATCGCGCAGCACGCGAGCCCGAAGGTGTCCGGCCACATCGACTTCGTCTGCGCCCAGGCGATCGCCTTGGAGAGCGTCGTCAGCCCGACCTCCTTCTCCAGGTCGTTCACCTCGGTCTCGAATTTCCCCGGCCCCTTCGTCGGCCAGAGCAGCCGCTCGGAGTGCATCCCCATGTCGCGGAGCCGCTTGTCCTTCTCTATCGCCACTCGAGTGCTCCCTTCCGCCAGATGTACACGTAGGCCAGGAGCAGGATCCCCAGGAAGACGAGGAACTCGACGAACCCGAACCACGCAAGCGTATGCAGGATCACCGCGAGCGGGTACAGGAAGACGATCTCGATGTCGAAGAGGATGAAGAGCATCGCCGTGAGGTAGAAGCTGACGGTGAAGCGCTGCCTCGGCGGCGAGCCGAGCGAGACGCCGGACTCGAACGGGATCGTGCGCGCGCGCACGCGGCGCTTCGGCCGGGTCGCGAACAGGAAGCTCGCCGCGATCATCGTCGATGGGATCACGAGGGCGAAGAACCCGTAGATGGCAAACGGCAGCCAGTCGTCGAACAAGCGTCTCTCCTCCGCGCGGATCGGCCGTTTGGACGCTACCACGGCTCCAGCTCCTGCCTGACCGGAGGGTCGTATCGGTACACTTTTCGCGATGGCAACCGTCGAGACGAGAGAGACTGCCGGCGTGACGCTCACCGAGGCTGCGGCCTCGAAGGTGCGTGAGTTGATCGCGCAGGAGCCTGCCGGAGAGGCCGACGTGCTTCGCATCGCGATCCAGGGCGGCGGGTGCGGCGGGTTCGAGTACCAGCTCGGCTTCGACCGGGGCCCGACCGCCGATGACTCCGAGGTCGAGTTCTACGGTGTCCGCGTCGTGGTCGATCCCGCGAGCGCGCAGTATCTGAAGGGAGCAACGATCGACTTCGTCAACTCGCTGAAGGAGTCGGGGTTCAAGGTGGACAACCCGAATGCCTCGGGCTCCTGCGGATGCGGTCACAGCTTCCACGTCGCCGAAGAGGGCGACGAGCACGTCCAGGGTGCCTCTGAGCATCCTGCCGGCTGCTCGCACTAGCCATTTCGTCCGTGCCGGCCGAAATGGCTAGAAGGGGTTCCGTGCGCTCTCACGCCGACGTTGGGCTCTCTCCAGCCATTTGAGCGGTGCAGCCGATCAAATGGCCGTTGCGGTCGTCGGCTCCGGCCCCGCCGGGTTCTACGTCGCCGCGCCGCTTCTCGCTGCCGGCGCCCGGGTCGACCTGATCGAGCGCCTGCCGACCCCCTGGGGCCTAGTCCGCTTCGGCGTCGCGCCCGACCACCCCGAGATCAAGGCCGTCTCGCGCGTCTTCGAGAAGACCGCGGCCGCGCCCGGGTTCCGCTTCTTCGGGAACGTCGAGGTCGGCAAGTCGATCAGCCCGGCGGACCTGGCCGGGCTCTACGACGCGGTCGTCTACACCGTCGGAGCCCAGACCGACCGCCGGCTCGAGATCCCGGGCGAGGACCTGCCTGGCTCGTGGCCTGCGACCGTTTTCGTTGCCTGGTACAACGGCCATCCCGACTTTCAGGAGCTTCGCTTCGACCTCTCCGGCGAGCGCGCCGTCGTCGTCGGCAACGGGAACGTCGCCGTCGACGTCGCGCGGATGCTGGCGCTGACCGCCGAGGAGCTCGCGCCCACCGATACGACCCACGCCGCGGTCGAGGCGATCGTCGAGTCGGGCGTGCGCGAGATCGTGATGCTCGGCCGCCGCGGCCCCGCCCAGGCGGCGTTCACGAACCCCGAGCTGAAGGAGCTCGGCGAGCTCGCAGGCGCCGACGTGATCGTCGACCCGGCCGATCTCGTCCTCGACGAGGCGAGCGAGGCGGCCCTGGCCGACGCACGCGGCACCGCTCGTCGAAACGTCGAGCTGCTCCGGGAGTACTCGGTTCGCGTGCCCGAGGGCAAGCCGCGCCGTCTCAGCCTTCGGTTCCTCGTCTCGCCGGTCGAGATTCGGGGCGACGGCAAGGTCGAGGAGGTCGTGGTCGCGCGCAACACGCTCGTCGACGACGGTCGCGGTGGGCTGCGAGCTGTCGCGACCGAGAGGCGCGAGACGATCCCATGCAGCCTCGTCCTTCGCAGTGTCGGCTACCGAGGTGTGGCGCTACCCGGCGTGCCATTCGATCACGGCCGCGGCGTGATCCCGAACGAGGACGGCCGCGCCCTCGGCGAGGACGGGCAGCCGATTCGCGGGTTGTACTGCGCCGGCTGGATCAAGCGCGGCCCGAGCGGCGTCATCGGCACCAACAAGAAGGACGCCGCCGAGACCGCCGCCCACGTCCTCGAGGACGCCGAGGCCGGGCTGCTCGAGCCGGGAAGGGGCGATCTGGCCGAGCTGCTCGACGAGCGTGGCCTGCCCTACGTCGACTACGAGGGCTGGCAGGCGATCGACCGCCACGAACAGGGGCTCGGCGCACCCCACGGCCGCCCGCGCGTGAAGCTCCACCTCTGGGACGACCTGCTCCACCACGGCCGCCGCCGCTGAGGCTACGGCTGAGGCCGAAGCCGCGCCTCGTCCTGCTCGCGCGCCTTCGCCTGGTGGTAGGCGATCCGCTCCTGCGCCATCGCCATGACTAGACTCGATCGCATGGCCGCGGAGCTCTGGGGCGGGGAGACCGCGAAGGCGATCGAGAACTTCCCGGTCTCGGGGGAGCCGATCCCGGCGCCGGTCGCGCGCTGGCTCGGCCGCATCAAGGCCGCCGCCGCGCGCGTGAACGCCGAGCTCGGACTGCTCGACGCCGGCAAGGCCGACCGGATCGCCGCTGCGGGCGACCGGATCGCGAACGGCGAGCTCGACGACCAGTTCCCGATCGACGTCTTCCAGACCGGTTCGGGCACCTCGTCGAACATGAACGCGAACGAGGTGATCGCGACGCTCGCGGGCGAGGGCGTGCACGCGAACGACGACGTCAACATGGGCCAGTCCTCGAACGACGTCTTCCCGTCCGCCGTGCACCTCGCCGCGCTCGACCAGCTGGTCAACGACCTGCTGCCGGCGCTCGACAGGCTCGCGAGCGCGCTCGCGGCCAAGGCAACGGAGTTCGAGGACGTCGTCAAGTCGGGCCGGACACACTGGATGGACGCGGTCCCGGTCACTCTCGGCCAGGAGTTCGGCGGCTACGCGGCGCAGGTGCGCGAGGGCGCCGAGCGCGTCGGCGGGACCCTCGGCAGGCTCGGGAAGATCCCGCTCGGCGGCACCGCGGTCGGGACGGGGCTCAACACCCATCCGGAGTTCGCCGCCCGCGTCCGCGCCAGGCTTGCGGCCGACACCGGCCTGACGATCAACCCGCCCGCCGATCCCTTCGAGTCGCAGGCCGCCCGTGACGGGCTCGTCGAAGCGTCGGGAGCGCTCAAGACCGTCGCCGTCTCGCTCACGAAGATCGCGAACGACCTGCGCTTCATGGGCTCGGGCCCGCGCGCCGGTCTCGCCGAGATCTACCTGCCCGAGCTCCAGAAGGGCTCGTCGATCATGCCCGGCAAGGTGAATCCGGTCATCCCCGAGGTCGTGACGCAGGTCGCCGCACAGGTGATCGGGAACGACGCGGCGATCGCGATCGGCGGCATGCAGGGGCATTTCGAGCTGAACGTCTTCATCCCGCTGATGGCCCGGAACCTCCTCGACTCGATCCGCCTCCTCGCCTCGGCCTCACGTCTCCTCGCCGACAAGTGCGTCAGCGGCATCGAGGCGAACCGCGAGCAGTGCGAGCGCTACGCCGAGCTGACGCTCTCCGCGGCGACGGCGCTCAACCCGTTCATCGGCTACGACAAGGCGGGCGGAGATCGTCAAGGAGGCGTCGCGGTCGGGCCGGTCGCTACGGGAGGTCGCAAGAGAGGCCGGCGTCGACGACGACACGCTCGACCGGGCGCTCGACTACCGCGCCATGGCGAGACCGGCGCCTCAGTAGGCGAGCGCGCCGCTGCCGGTTGCAGCGGCATGGCGCTGCTCGTCGGCCCGATAGCTCGAGCGGACGAGCGGGCCCGAGAACACCGAGCCGAACCCGAGCGCCTCGCCCTGCTCGCGGAACCAGCGGAACTCGTCGGGATGCACCCAGCGGTCGATCCTCGCGTGCTTCGCGCTCGGCTGGAGGTACTGGCCGATCGTGACGACGTCGACGCCGTGCTCGCGCAGGTCGCGCATCGTCTCGACCACCTCGTCGTTCCGCTCCCCGAGACCGACGATGATCCCGCTCTTCGTCATCACCGGGTAGTCGGCGACCTCCTTCGCGCGGGCGAGCAGCCGCAGGGCGCCGTCGTAGCTGGCCTTCCCGCCGCGCATCCGCGCATGCAGGCGCCGGACGGTCTCGATGTTGTGGTTGAACACGTCGGGCCGCGCCGCCGAGCACCGTTGCGAGCGCCTCCTCCTCGACGCCGAGGAAGTCCGGCGTCAGCACCTCGACCGTGGCCTCGGGAACCTTGTGGTGCAACGCCCGGATGACCGCCGCGTACTGGCCGGCGCCCCGGTCGGGGACGTCGTCGCGATCGACGGAGGTGACGACGACGTGCTCGAGGCCCATCTGCTTCGCCGTCTGCGCGAGCCTGAGCGGCTCGAGCGGCGTCCACGGGCTCGGTCGGGGTGCCCGAGGTCACGTAGCAGTAGCGGCACGCGCGGGTGCAGGTATCGCCGAGGATCTGGAACGTCGCCGTCCCTCGCCCCCAGCACTCGGCGATGTTGGGGCAGTGCGCCTCCTCGCAGATCGTATGGAGGCTCGCGCCGTGGATGAGCTTCTTGACCTCGAAGTAGCGGGTGTTCGCGCTCGGCGCGCGCACCTTCATCCACTCCGGACGGCGCGGCCGCTCGGCCACGGGCTGCGAGCTCTCCATCGCCGCCAGTCTACGGTGTGCCCGCGAGCTGGGCGTGCAGCGGCTGTGCCCACAGCCCGGGCTCGTCGCCGGGGACCTCGTCGAGCACGAGGCCGAAGACGGCGCCGAGCGCCTCGGCAGCGGGACCGCGCACATCGGCGACCGTCACGGGCCTCTCCACCTCGCGCGCGAGGGTCGTGAACGCCGCGTCGTCGAGCCCGCAAGCCGTGATCCAATCGGTGAAAGGTGCCGGATCGAGATCGACGTTCAGCGCGTAGCCGTGGGTGGTGACCCAGCGGCTGATGTGGACGCCGATCGACGCGAGCTTCCGCGGCGGCGAGGGCAGCCACACACCGGTCAGGCCGTCGATTCGCTCCGCCTCGACGCCGAGCGCCGCCACCGTGTCGATGACCGCCTGCTCGAGGTCACGGCAGTAGCGCTTCACGTCCTTGCCGTGCCGGCGGAGGTCGAGGATCGGGTAGCAGACGAGCTGGCCGGGCCCGTGGTAGGTCGACCTCCCACCGCGGTCGGCCGCGATGATCTCGACCTCTGCGTCCTCGGGCACGTGCAGCTCCCCCGGATCGGTGCGGCGGCCGAGGGTGATGGTCGGCGGATGCTCGAGCATGACGACGGTGTCCGGGATCGCGCCCTGGGCGACCGCGGCCGCGAGCGAGCGTTGCAACTCCCAGGCCTCCAGGTAGCCCGTCCGGCCCAGATTCATCAGGTACGCACCACGAGTTCCCGACATGACACCCAGGCTAGCTCCTGGGCTCGAGCCGCTCGCCCGGTTGCGGATTCCTGGGCCCGAACGTACGATGATTCGTGCACGTCCGGGGCAGGGACGATTCGCGGGAGGGAGTGTGCGGAGAGTCGGTGGTGCGACGTTCTCGGCGCTCGCAGCGCTCTCTGTCTCTGTGCTGCTGGCGCCTCCGGCTTCGGGCTCGGCCGCCGCGGCACCGCACGCGAAGCCGATCGTCTACACCGCGTGCATCGAGATGACGGGTAATTCGGAGACGATCCGAGACCTCAAGCTGCGCCAGGGGCACTGCGCCAAGAACGAGCGCAAGATCGCCTGGCCGCCGACCACGGGCGCGTTCGTTCCTCCCTCCGAGAGCGGCCCGGCAGGCCCGACCGGTCCCGCCGGCCCGAAGGGGCTGACGGGCCCAACTGGTCCGACCGGCCCGGCGGGCGCTACGGGCGCGGCGGGCTCGGGTGGCTCCCCAGGCGCCGCAGGCTCGGCCGGCGCCACCGGCGCGACCGGTCCGGCAGGGCTCACCGGCCCGACGGGTGCGACCGGCGTCACGGGTGCGACCGGCGCGACGGGAACCACGGGCGCGACCGGCTCGACGGGCGCGACCGGCCAGACAGGTGCCACTGGTGCGACCGGCGCCACTGGTGCGACCGGCAGCACGGGTGCGACGGGCCTCACGGGAAAGACGGGCGCGACCGGCTCGACGGGCCCGACGGGCGCTACGGGCCAGACAGGTGCGACCGGCGCCACGGGCCCGACCGGCCGTACGGGCGCGACTGGGCCGACGGGCGCGACCGGGTTGACGGGCGCTACGGGAGCGACGGGCCAGACAGGCGCCACCGGCGCGACTGGGGCCACAGGCGCGACTGGGGCCACGGGTAACACGGGCTCGACCGGTGCAACCGGCAGTACAGGCGCAACTGGAAGCACGGGCGCAACGGGTGCGACCGGCCCGACCGGCCCGACGGGGAGCACCGGCGCGACGGGCGCCACGGGAGCGACCGGCGCCACGGGGATTGCAGGTCCGACTGGTCCCACCGGTTCGACGGGTGAGACCGGTTCGACGGGTGCGACGGGAGCCACCGGCCAGACAGGCGCCACCGGCGCGACAGGCGCTACCGGTGAGCGAGGTGAAACAGGCGCGACGGGAGCGACCGGCGCCACCGGAGATAAGGGCGCTACTGGAGATACGGGCGCAACCGGGAGCACGGGCGCAACGGGTGCAGTCGGTCCGACCGGTCTGACCGGCCCGACGGGAAGCACCGGCGCGACCGGCGCCACGGGAGCGACCGGCGCAACGGGGATTGCAGGTCCGACCGGTCCAACTGGCCCGACGGGAGCGACCGGTCCGGCGGGCGCGACTGGAGCAACGGGCGCGACCGGCGCCACCGGCAACACCGGTGCGACAGGTCAGCGAGGTGAGATCGGTGCTGTAGGTGCGACCGGCGCAACGGGTCGCACCGGCGCGACGGGCAATACGGGTGCGACCGGCCCGACGGGTGCGACCGGTGCCACCGGGGCGACGGGTCTGCGAGGCGAGATCGGTGCGACGGGTGCGACGGGTGCGACGGGTGCGACGGGTGCGACGGGTGCGACGGGTGCGACGGGTGCGACCGGCGCAACGGGAGCTACGGGTGCGGCCGGCCCGACCGGTTTGACCGGCCCGACCGGTTGCACGGGTGCGACCGGGCTGACGGGTGCGACCGGTGCAAGCGGCCCGACCGGTGCCACCGGCGCGACTGGTCCGACGGGTGAGACCGGTGCAAGCGGCCCTGCCGGGCCGACCGGCCCGACCGGTGCCACGGGCGCGACCGGATCGACCGGTGCTACCGGGGTGACCGGTGCTATCGGTTCAACTGGCGCCACCGGGTCGAGCGGCGCCACCGGGTCGAGCGGCGCCACCGGGTCGAGCGGCGCCACCGGGTCGAGCGGCTCGAACGGCGCGACGGGCCCGACAGGTGCCACGGGCGCGACCGGCCCAACGGGTCCGACCGGCAGCACAGGTCCGACGGGTGAGAGGGGCGTCACGGGTGCGACCGGCGCCAGCGGCACGAACGGCACGAACGGCACGAACGGCGCCACCGGTGCGAGCGGCCCGACCGGGCCCACGGGTCCGATCGGAGCGACCGGTGGCACAGGGGCGACCGGCCCGACCGGACAGCCGGGCGCCACGGGTGCGAGCGGAGGGGCCGGTCCTCCGGGGGCGAGCGGAGCCGCAGGCGCGACGGGTCCGATCGGTACGACGGGGCCGACCGGCCGGACAGGGCCGACTGGCCCGACAGGACCGACCGGCTCGACCGGCACGACCGGCACGACCGGCACGACCGGGCCTACCGGCCCGTCGGGAGCCGCGACCGTCACCGTCGTCGTCGGTGCCGGTAACGCAGTCTTGCTCACCGCCGACTGCGGCCTCGGCTTCCACGCCATCGGCGGCGGGGGCCGGACCAGTTCGGGTGAACGCCGTCGTTGCGCCGAACTTCCAGGGGAGCTATCCGTCTGACGCAGCCGGCGCCCCGGTGGCAACGGGCTCGACGAATCCTCGCTACTGGACGGCGACCTTCCTCCTCGCCCGACCCGGGCAACCAGGTCTTCGCGCTCTGCGTGCCGAACTAGATCCGTAGCCGGCGGCTCACCGGGGGCGGCGCAGGCCGAGGATCGAGAGGACGAAGGAGGCGAAGAAGATCTGGACGCCTGCGACCACGACGGTCGCGGCGAGCAGGGCAACCTCACCCTGGCCGAGGGACCCGGCGCCCTTCGCGATCCAGTCGGCGACGATTGCGACGCCGCCGACGAGCCCCGCGAGCACGATCGCGCCGCCGGCGAGCAGGCCGCGCTCGAGAGTGAAGTGGCGGTGCATGCGCTCGAGGAACGGGTCGCGCACCCCCATGAAGTAGAAGCCGTAGGTGCGCGCGATCAGCCCGAGGACGATCACCTCGATCCCGACGATCACGAGCATCGACCCGCCGATCTCCGCGTGGATGTAGAACTGCCGGCCGAAGACCGTCAGCTTCGCGAGCACCGCGACGATCGTGATCAGCCCGAGGACGATCATGACCACGCCGGGGACGAGGAAGAGGAACCCGGGGCTGTAGACGAGCATCAGCCGGAGGTGCCGCCAGCCGTCGCGGAACGGCGAGAGCTTCGACTCGCCGCCGCGGACGTGGAGCTCGATCGGCTGCTCGCGGATGTCGAGCCCGGCGCGGACGGCGCGGATCACCATCTCCGACGCGAACTCCATCCCGGTCGAGTGGAGATCGAGCCGCGCGAGCGCGTCCCGCCGGATCGCGCGCAACCCGCAGTGCGCGTCGCCGATCGGGGTGCGGTAGACGACGTTCAGGAAGCCGGAGAGGATCGGGTTGCCGATCCGGCTCGTCAGCGACATCGCGCCCGGCTCGATGTGCTCCATCCGATTCCCCATCACGAGCTCGGCGCCCTCGTCGAGCTGCTGCGACGAAGCGCGGGATCTCCTCGAAGTCGTAGGTCAGGTCGGCGTCGATCATCACGATGTACTCGCCCCGGGCGGCCTCGAAGCCGGCGAGGTACGCGCTCCCGTACCCGCGCCGCGGCTCGTGCACGACCGTCGCGCCGGCCGCGGCGGCGAGCTCGGCGCTCCGGTCCTCGGAGCCGTTGTCGACCACGATCACCTCGCCCTCGAGCCCGCTGTCTGCGAGGACGCCGCGGGCACGGCGCACGCACTCGTCGATGTTCTTCTCCTCGTTCAGGCACGGGATCACGATCGAGACGCGATGAGCGGATGAGGGCTGTCGCACAGCGGCCTGCGTTGCCGTGCCCGAAGTCATCCGCCGAGAGCCCGGTTGCGGCCCAGCGAAAAACGAGAATCCATGAGCGAAGCGGGGCTTATGATGACTGCCTGGGCTTCACGCCGAACGGCTCTCGTTCATGGACGAATCGTACGATCTTCCCCCGGTCTCCGTGATCATCCGTGCTCGCGACGAGGAGCGCGTCCTCTCTGCCACGCTTGCGGCAATCCATCTCCAGGCCTATCCGGCCCACACCGAGGTCATCCTTGTCGACTCGGGATCGCGAGACCAGACACGCGAGGTCGCCGCGCGACAGGGAGCGAGCGTGATCAGGCTCGACCGCGCCTACAGCCCGGGCCTTGCCTCGAACACCGGCTTCGCTGCGGCGACCAATCCGGTCTGCGTCCTTCTCTCGGCAGCTGCGTTTCCCACCAGCGATCGCTGGCTGGGAGCACTCGTCCGGCCCCTCTACGAGGGCGCGACGAACCTGGCGGCGACGTTCAGCCGCCAGGTTCCCGTTCCCGGGGCCAGCCCGGTCGAGGACGCGTTCGTGCAGCGGACGTTCGGCCCGACGACGAGTGCCGCGAAGTTCTCGGCGACCAGCGCCGCGGTTCGGCGCGAGGTGTGGAAGTCGGAGCCGTTCGAGGAGTCCTTTCTGCCGGGCGGGCCCGATGACCGCGAGTGGTTCGACCGCATCTGGAGCCAAGGTTTCACGACGAGGTACTCGCCCGAGAGCGTCGTCGTCCGCAGCCATGGCTATTCGCTCGGTGAGTGGTACCAGCGGGTCTGGGTCAACGCTGCCGGGGAGAAAGCGATCGTCGCCCGCGGTGGAGGCCGATGGGCACCGACAGGGTCGGCTCCGGCGCTCGCAGTTGCGACGCTCAGTCGTCTTCTCCACGATCGCCAATACCGTGAGGTCGTGCGTTACCTCATGCTCTTGCCGACACTCGCAGCAGCTCGATGGATCGCATCGAGCGGCAAGGACCCAGCCGACCTCGACCGGGCTGTCCGCGCGCTGAACCGGCTCGATCTGCGGGTCTTCAAGCCGCACCAGCGAGAGCGCGCGGCGATCGATCACTTCCTGTCCGAGTACTGGGCTCTCGGGCGCTCTTGACCACTCGACGAGGGTTCAGACCCGGCGAGCAGGGCCGCCCGATGGGCAGCCCCGTCCGCGGCGCACCGCGGCGCACCCTCGATCAAGCGCTTCGCTATCACGGTGTCGTCGAGCTCCTGACGACCAGCCGCGTCTCCGACGTGTTGGAAGTGGGAAGCGGGTCATCAGGTCTTGCCGCCTTCTGGCCAGGGGAGGTAACCGGCCTGGATCTCCGCTTCGACGGCACTCCACTCCCCAATCTGCATGTCGTCGAGGGCAACGCGTTGCACCTGCCTTTCGACAACGCGTCGTTCGAGGCCGTCGTCTGCGTCGACGTCTTCGAGCACCTGCCCGGTGAGCTCCGGTCGCCTGCCTTCGCCGAGCTGCTCCGGGTCGCTCGTCGACTGGTCTGGCTCGCCTTTCCGGCCGGAGGCGCTGCGCTACGAACCGACCGTGCGATCGCCCGGTTCGGCCGAATGCTCCGACGGCCGCTGCCCGGCTGGCTGATCGAGCACCTCGAGCACAGCTTCCCGGCCTCGAGGGAGACGCTGGACTGGCCAAGCCCGGGCTTTTGCAGATCCTGGCGGACCTCGCTCTCCTGCGCGGCTCACGCCGCCGTCATCATCGCCGAGCATGCTCCGGCCGGCACGCTGGTCGACCGACTCGCCTCGTCGGGCTCGGCACGTGCGATGTTCCTGTGGGTGCCGGGCCCGCGCTATCGGCTGGAGCAATGGTTCGAGCGAACCGATGACGCCGGCGAGGCGACTTCTCACCCGGACCCGCTCTCCCAGTACTGCGGGTAGGCGCTGATGCGTTGCTTGAGCCAGATCGGGAGCCGCCGGTGGCGAGCCCCGAGTTGCAAGCCCAGGAACTTCGCCGTCTCGTAGACGGCCGTGTACGGGATCCAGCGGCGCTGACCCGTGCGCCAGAGCCACTCGACCTCGCCGACGCCGTACCGGAGCGCCGCGCGCCGCAGGACGCGCGCCGACGGGCGCGCGCCGGCGAGGTAGGTGCGCTCGGCGGAGACGCCGGAGTCGAAGAAGCGCGTGAAGGCCGAGCGGACGGTGTAGACGTGCGAGTGCCGAACCGCGGCCCGTGGCTCGTACAGAATCGTCCAGCCGGCGAGCAGGGCGCGGGCTGACCACTCCTGGTCCTCGCTCATGATGATGTCGTCGGCGAAGCGGAGCCCGTCCCAGACGCACCGGCGGACGGCCGAGTTCACGTTCGAGAAGAGGGTCGCCTCCAGCGAGAGCTCGGAGGCGGCCGCGGCGGTCTGCGTTCGAGCGGCCGGCCCGTACAGGAAGTCGAGAAAGTAGCGTTCGGGCGGCCGCGCGTCGTCGTGCGGTAGTTGGCGACCGTAGACGGCGGCGACGCTCGGATTCTCGGTCAGCGGGCGACAGAGCGTGGCGAGCCAACGGTCGTCGACCGGGTAGGCGTCCTGACTCGTGAACACGAGCACCTCACCGCGGGCCAGCTCAGCGCCGAGGTTCCGCGCCGAGCCGTGGCTGAATTCGGCCTGGGCGATCACCTCGACGCGGGCGCTGCGGCTCCGCGCGAGCTCGGCGCTGCCGTCCGTGGAGCTCGAGTCGATCACGACCGTCTCGACCTCGTCCTCGACGCGCTGGGCAGCGATCGCGTCGAGGCAGCGGGCAAGGTCGGTGCCGCCGTTCCGCACGGGGATCACGATCGAGATCACGCCGGCCCCAGTGCCTCGATCCAGTCGAGGTTGCGGCCGCAGAGCGTCCGGGCGGCGGCCGAGGGCACGTAGACCAGGGGCAGGCTCTCGCGGCCGCGGCTGAGGATCAGCGGGCCGAGGCCGAACTGGAAGCCTCCGCTTCCCGGGTGGAGGTCGGCGCCGTCGTAGCGCAGCACGAGCCGGTGGCCTCCGGCCCGGAGTGCCGCCTGGCCGAGCGGCTCGTAACCCGCTCCGATCAGCCGGTCGCGCGCCTCGGCGACGAGCCTGCCGTCGATGTAGAGGCGGAGGCGGCTCCTGAACGACCCGCCGATCCAGAGGTCGTACCTGCCTGTGCGCGGCACGGTGAAGCGCTCGACGATCGCGCCCCCGCCCTTCCTCGGGAAGACGTGGCCGCCGGCGTCGCTCGCCCAGCCTGTCGGCAACGCTGCGCGCCCGAGGTCGACGACGACCGCCGGGACGCGCGGCGGCGCAGCCAGTCGTCCCGACGGCCCCGCGATGCCGGCCAGTCGTACCACCTCGCGGCATGCCGGCACGCCGCCTGGTTGCACAGCGTCGCCGAGCGGCGTGTGCGCGAGGATCGGTGGATACACGTTCGGCCGCTGCCAGACGTCGTAGTAGCGGCCGCTCCACACGAGGCTGTAGACCGAGGGCGGCCGGCTCTCGCTCGGCGAGCGTGCAAGCACGAGCGTCTTGTAGACGAGGATCCCGTCGAGCTGGAACTGATCGAGGTCGGCGTATGCGCCTTTCGCGAGGCCCTGCCCGTCGAGGAGGGGGATCAGGCGCCGCCTGCGGTCGGAGGCGCCCTCGGGGTCGAGGCTGCGGAGGAAGTGCCGCACGCCGTATGGCTCGGTGTCGGTCATCAACGCGGGCCCCTGTCCGGCGAAACGCTTCCCGATGCTCTCGAGCTCGGCGAGCTGGGAGCGCGGCGCGAGCCACGCGTTCGAGTACGCGAGGCCGTTCGACCACAGCACTCCCGCCGCGATCGCGCTGCCGATGACGACGGCCTCGACGCGCCGGCCGCGTCTCGAGCAGCGCGGCGCTGCCGGCGACACCCGCGGCGACGACGGCGGGAGAGGCCTCCGCCATCGCCTTCGCGTTCAGCCACGGCGAGCTCAGGCCGACGTGGCCGAGCCCCCGGACGACGAGGAAGCCGCCGAGGCCGGTCGCGAGATAGAGCGGGATCCCCCAGGCGCGTCGCCGCCAGGCGAGCACCATGCCTGCGACCGCGCCCACGAGCAGGATCGCGATGAGCGCATACGCGGCCGGCGAGTCCGACGGGTGGTTGCGGAAATCGGCCAACCGGCCAGATGCCGAAGACCTGCAGGTCGCTGAGCGGATGCCCGAGATTCGCGACCTCGTGGCTCGACGTGACCTCGTTGGTGCTCGCACCGCGGATGAACGGTCGGTCCGATTGCGAGCGACGGGATCGAGAACAGCGCGATCGCGCCGACGAGCACCGCCACGATCCGTGCCGTTGGGCCGAAGCCACGCGGGACGATCAGTGCGAGCACGGCCACGGCCGGGATGACGAGCCAGACGCCTCCGGCCGGGCTCAGCACGGCGAGCAGCGCTGCCGCAGCGAATGCGCTCGGCAGCATCGCGCGCGGGCTTCCCCAGCGCGGCGATCGTCGCCGCGACCGAGGCGCACACGAGCGCGATCATCGCCGCGGCGGCCACCTCCTTGATTCCGCTCCAGAGCGAATACGCAAAGAGAAGTGCCGCCTGCGCCCCCAGGAACCCGGCGAGGGCGCGCAGCGGGCGCGACGACACGAGCCGCGCGGTCGCGGCATAGATCGAGAGAGCGAGCATCGCGCCGTAGAAGGCGATCGTCGGCTGGAAGAGCCACGCGATGTCCTGGCCGGTCAGCTTCCCGCCGAGACCGAGGGGCATGAACGCACCGAGCGGGTAGCCGCCGCCGTTCAGGTAGTCGTCGAGCACCTGCTGGTAGGTGGACGGCGCAAGGCCGGAGAGCGTCCGGCCGTGGTCCATCACCCGGTCGGTCAGTGCGAGCCACGTCGCCGTGTCGTCGAGGGTGATGTACCCGGCGAACGTCGGCTGCCCGGAGAGGACGATCGGCGCCGCATACGCCGCGAATGCGCCCGCGCCGCACGCCGCCGCCCAGGCGCCCGACCGGCGGAGGCGGCCGCCTCCGAGGCCGAAGCCGGCGAGGGCGAGGGCGATCGCGGCGGGCGCTGCGAGCCTGGCGGTCGCACCGGTCATCGTCGCGAGGTCGGCCTCGACGACGAGGACCGCGAGCCCGAGCGGGAGGAGCAGGGCGCCCGGAAGCGCGATCCCGGCCAACTGCTCGACGAGGAGCCCGCAGCCGAGTGAGAGCACGCCGAGGACGAGCGGAAAGACGATCCAGGCGAGCACCACGATCGTCGTCCGGGTCGTCCCGGGCTACGGGACCGGTCTGATCGTGCCGGAGGCGACGAGCTTGCGGCCGGTGCTGGGAGAGGGATCGAAGACCTCGACCTGGTAGCTCACTCCCGGGAAGGCGAGGTGGATGCTCTTCGGGTAGGCGCCGTCGACCACGGCCACGCCTCCGTGCGCGAGCCCGATCTTCGCCGCGCCCTTCGCTGTCCTCGCGACGGCGGCATAGGCGCCCGGGAACGGATACGTGGCCACGGTGAGGAAGCCCGCTCTCGGGTCGCCGACCTTCGTCCCAGGCGGCAGATAGCGG
Source organism: uncultured Actinomycetota bacterium (assembly GCA_963738895.1). Classification (GTDB taxonomy): domain Bacteria; phylum Actinomycetota; class Thermoleophilia; order Gaiellales; family Gaiellaceae; genus PALSA-600. The sequence goes on along the minus strand of CAVTYN010000003.1, from coordinate 289,983 downwards.
ATGAACACCCTCCCGGACGAGGTCTGCGTCAGCTCGTAGGTGTAACCGGGTTTCGTCCCGGCCCAGTAGATCGGGTGGCCGAGCCGGGTTGCGAGCGCCTTCAGGTCGCCCGACGGTCGCTGCGACCGGCGCGCCGCTGCCGGAGGCGTGCAGGTCGCCCAGGCCCGCGAGCTCCCCGGACGAGACGAGCTGCATCGCGCGGGCCGGAGCCGGGTCGTAGACCTCGACCTGGTAGTCGACATTCGGATAGGCGACGTGGACGCTCTCGGGGTAGCCGCTGTCGAGGACGGCGATACCTCCGCCGGCGAGCTTCGCGGTGACTGCCCCCTTCACGGCCGCCTGCTTCTGGAGGGCCGCGTACGCGCCGGGGAACGGGTAGGTCGCGACCGTGAGGTACGGCTTCCCGCTCCCGACTGCGACACCCGAGGGCAGATAGCGCACGTAGATCCTCCCCGCCTGGCCCCGCGTGAGCTCGTAGGTGTCGCCGGCCTTCCGGCCGAGCCAGAAGATCGGTTGCTGGATCGAGGCGGCGAGCCTGCTCAGATTCGCCGGGGTGATCGCGAAGGCCGCGGGCACAGGCGCCGTCGTGGTCCGGTCGTCGTGGCCGGCGAGTGCCCGGTGTCGCGCAGCACGAGCCAGGCGATGAAGCCGGCGGCGACCGCGAGCGCGAGCACGGCTCCGAGCCGCGCGCGGGACCGGCCGGGCGCCGGAGCCGGGTCGGCCTCGCCCGGCGACTCGACTGTCATCCCGGGAGACTATCCCCCGCCCGAGATCAGTAGTCGGACTCGCCCCAGTGCTGGAGGCGTCCGGTGAGATCGCGCAGGAACTGACCCGCGTAGGCGCCGTCGACGAGGCGGTGATCGTAGGTGAGTGTCAGGTTCATCAGCGGACGGATCGCGATCGCGTCGTTGCCTGCGTCGTCCGTGATCACCCAGGGCCGCTTGACGACGGCATAGGTGCCGAGGATGCCGGTCTGCGGCTGGCTGATGACCGGCGTCCCGATGAACGTGCCGTAGCTCCCGGGGTTCGTGATCGTGAACGTCCCGCCCTGGACGTCGTCGGGCAGCAGCTTCTTCGTGCGCGCCCGCTCGGCGAGGTCTGCGACTCCCCGCGCCATCCCGACGAGGTTGAGGCTCTCCGCGTGCTTCAGCACCGGGACGATCAGCCCCTTGCCGCCGTCGAGTGCGACCGCGAAGCCGAGGTTCACGGAGTTGTGGGCCACGATCGACTCGCCGCGGATCTCGGCGTTGAGATAGGGCCACTCGCGCAGCGTCTCGACCGTGGCGCGGGAGATGAACGCGAGATAGGTGAGGTTGACGCCGTAGGACTCCTTGTAGGCGGCCTTCAGCCCCTGGCGAATCGAGACCACCTTCGACATGTCGACCTCGATCGCGCTCGTCACGTGCGCCGCCGTATCGAGCGACCGGCGCATGTGCTCGGCGATCCCGCGCCGCATCGGGGTCATGGGCGTGATCTCTTCGCCAGACGCCTGCGGCGTCTGGCTAGTGGGCGGCGGGGGTGCCGGCGGCGCGGCAGGTGCGGGCCGCTCGGGGGGTGCGGGCGGCACGGCTTGTACGCGTGCGCGAGCAGGCGGAGGCGTGGGCCCCGCCTCGGCCTCACTAGCCTTCGTCGAGTCGTGAGACTCGACGAAGGCAAGGATGTCCTTCTTGGTGACGCGGCCGTCGCGCCCGGTGCCGGTGACGGTCGACGGGTCGATGCCGTGCTCGGCGGCGATTCGCGCGACGACCGGCGAGACGAACGTGTGGCGCTCGCCGGAGCAGCCGCGCGGTCCCGTTCCCCGCGCTGGTCGGCTCCGGCTCGGCTGCCGGTGGCGGCGCGGGACCGGCTCGGGCTCGGCCTCGGCCTCTGGCTCGGCGCGGTCCGGCTCGGGCTCCGAGCGCGACCGGGCTCGGGCTGCGGGCTGGGCCTGGGGCTGGGGCTGGGGCTCGGGAGCGGTCGCGCCGCCGTCCGCGCCGATTCGCGCGACGAGCGTCCCGACCGGCACCGTCTCGCCCTCCTGGACGAGGATCTCCTGCAGGACGCCGGCCCCGGGGCTCGGCACCTCGGTGTCGACCTTGTCGGTCGAGATCTCGAGCAGCGGCTCGTCGGCTGCGATCCGGTCGCCCACGTTGCGAAGCCAGCGCGTGACCGTCCCCTCCGAGACGGAGACGCCCATCTGGGGCATGACGACATCGACGGCGGCGCCGGTCGCCATCAGTAGCCGCCGAGCTCCCGCAGCGCGGCAACCACATCCGAGACCTGGGGCAGGAACGCCTCCTCGAGCACAGGCGCGAACGGTACCGGCGTATCGGGCGCCGCGACGCGCTTCGGCGGCGCGTCGAGATCCTCGAAGGCCTCCTCGGCGATCGTCGCCGCAATCTCGGCGCCGAAGCCGCCCGTGATCGTGTCCTCGTGCAGCACGATCACCTTCGACGTCTTGCGTACGGAGGCCAGCACCGCGTCCTTGTCCCACGGCAGGATCGAGCGCAGGTCGACGATCTCGACCGAGAGCTCGTCGGCGACCTGGTCGGCTGCCTCCTCGGCGGTGTAGACCATCGCGCCCCACGTGACGATCGTGACGTCGTCGCCCTCGCGGTGGAGGCGCGCCTCGCCGATCGGGATCGAGTAGCGCTCGTCGGGGACCTCTCCCTTGATCCGGCGGTAGAGGTGCTTGTGCTCGAAGAAGAGCACCGGGTTCGGATCCTCGATCGCCGAGACGATCAGCCCCTTCGCGTCGGCCGGCGTCGCGGGGCAGACGCACTTGAGCCCGGGGAAGTGCGCGAACGTCGACTCGGGGTTCTGCGAGTGGAAGGGCCCGCCCGAGAAGCCGCCGCCGGAGGGCAGGCGCACCGTCATCGGCACCGGAGTCCCCGCGCGCCAGTGCTGCTTCGCGGCGATCGGTGACCAGGTGGTCGTAGGCGCACGAGATGAAGTCGGAGAACTGCATCTCGGCGACCGGGCGCAGGCCCGCCAGCGCGGCGCCGGTGGCGCCGCCCACGATCGCCGTCTCGGAGAGCGGCGCGTCGATCACGCGCCAGCTGCCGAACTCCTCGAGGAAGCCGGCGGTGACCTTGAACGCGCCGCCGTAGACGCCGATGTCCTGACCGATCAGGAAGACGCGATCGTCGTGGCGCATCTCCTGCCGGAGGCCGTCGCTGATCGCCTGCAGATATGTCTTCTCGGCCACTGCCTACGTCACATGTGGTGGGGAGTCTCGAGCTCCTCGGGCACCGCGTAGACGCCCTTGAGGAGGGTGGACGGGTCGGGCTGCGGCGAGGCATCGGCACGCTCGAGCGCGTCGCCCAGCCGGCGCTTGACGAGGCTCGTGATCTCGTCCTCCTCCTCGCGCGTCATCCCGGCGTGCTCGAAGAGCCAGCGGCGGTAGCGCTCGACCGGGTCGCGCGCCGCCCACTGCTCGAAGAGCTCCTTCGGCACGTACGAGGCGTCGTCGTGGACCGCGTGGCCCTCCATCCGGAGGGTCAGGCTCTCGATCATCGTCGGGCCGCCACCCTGCCGCGCCTTCTCGATCGCGCGCTTCGCCTCGCGATAGACGGCGAGCGCGTCGGTGCCGTCGACGACGACCCCTTCGAAGCCGTAGGCGGCGGCGCGGTCGGCGAGGTGCTCGACCGCGTACTCGAGGTGCGCCGGCGTCGAGTACGCCCAGCCGTTGTTGTCGCAGATGAACACCACCGGAAGCTGGCGCACCCCGGCGAAGTTCATCGACTCGTGCGCGTCCCCGCGCGCAGAGGCGCCCTCGCCGAACCAGGACGACGGAGACGCGCCGCTCGTCCTTGATCCGGAAGGCGAGCGCGCAGCCGACCGCGACCGGCATCATCGCCGGCAGGTGCGAGACCATCGCGACCAGGCCGAGCTGGATGTCGGCCAGGTGGACGTTGCCGTCGCGGCCCTTGGCCGGCCCATCGGCGCGACCCATGTAGTTCGCGAAGATCCGCCACGGCTCGACGCCGCGGGTGATGTGGACGCCCATGTCGCGGTGCAGCGGCGTGCCGACGTCGTCGCGCCCCATCGCGGTCGCGATCGCGACCGACGAGGCCTCGTTGCCTCGCCCCGTGTAGAACGAGCCGGGGATCTTCCCCTGCTTGTAGAGGATGTGGCCGCGATCCTCGAGGCCGCGCGTCAGCAGCATGTTGCGATAGATGCCGAGAAGATCCTCGCGGTCGAGGCCCCACTCCTTGGCCTCCTGCAGCGAGCCGCTCGGCTCGGCGACGCGGGCGATCGACATGCAGTGGTGGACTCTAACCGTCGGCGGTAACCTCGCCGTGTGGGGAAGGCCTCCGACTGGCTGCGCGAGGAGCGGCGCAAGGTGCTCGGCGACTGGACGTCGATCTGCCTGCGCTGCGGTGCCGCCCGCCGCTGGTTCGAGGAGTTCGAGAGCGAGGTCCCGTCGGAGTGCCCGTCCTGCGGCGGCGAGGTGATCCACCGCTGCGCCGCGTGCTCGGCGCCGATCTCCTCGACCTTCGCGGTCGACTGCGAGTCGTGCGGCGCCGCCTTGCGGGCCCCGAGCTCTTCGGCGTGAGGATCAGGGCCGACCGACCGGCCCCCGGCTGATGCAGGCTGAGCAGCGTCGACGCCGGCTAGGGCTTGATCGCGGAGAAGCGGATCACCGTGACCATGTCGTCGTCGGTGACCTCGCGGTTGTAGAGCTGGCTCAGGAAGTGCGCCATCTCCTCCGGGCGGCGCACCTCCGGGTTGTCGTGCTCGATCTCGCGCGGAGAGAGCTCGGCGAGCCGCTTGACCTCGACCCTGTCGATCACGGCGTCGAAGACGTGCTGATCGCGGGCCGTAGCGGGCTCCGACGAGCACCGACACGATCATCCCCTTCTGGTACTTCCGCGACTTGTCGCCGAGGCGGATCGTCGCGGTCTTCCGGTGAGAGCGAAGCTGGGCTTCGACGACCGGCGAGTAGAAGTTGAGAGCGAACGCCGTCACCGGCCGAGGATCATACGTCCTCCCCGGCGGCCAGCCGGTCGATCGCCTTCCGGGCCATCTCCTTCTCGCCGCGGTAGGCCAGAAGCGTGGGTGCCTCCTCGAGCGGCAGCCAGCGTGCCTCGGCGACCTCGTGGCGGAACTCGTCCGGGATGTCGCCGAGCCGTCCGCCTTCGTAGCGGACGAGGAAGAACGAAACGACCTTGAAGACCCGCTCGCTCTCCCAGTTGAACCAGTAGCGGGTGTCGCCGAGCTTGCCGAGCGACTGCCCATGGGCGCCGGTCTCCTCGGCGACCTCGCGGAGCGCCGCCTCCTCGCTGCTCTCACCGGCGTCTATCTGCCCTTTCGGCAGCACCCAGAGCCCGTCCGGCTTCCCGGCAGGCCGGATCGCCGCCAGCACCCACTCACCGTCGAGCCGTCGGACGAGAACACCGCCGGCGGAGAAGTCCCGGCGCACCGCGGCCGATCTTAGCCTGCGCGACTCAGATCTCGTAAGGTATCGTTGCGGCTGGCACTCGACAGGAGAGAGTGCCAACAGGTGTCACAAGCTTGTCACAAGCAACCACGAACCGGAGGTCGTAGGTATGAATCTGACGCCCCTGGGAGACCGCCTCATCGTCGAGCCCCTCGAAGAGGAGCAGACGACGATCGGTGGGATCGTCCTCCCGGACACCGCGGTCGAGAAGCCGCAGCGCGGCAGCGTGATCGCGGCAGGCCCGGGCGCCCGCAACAGCGAGACCGGCGAGCGTATCCCGATGGATATCGGCGAGGGCGACACCGTCGTCTTCTCGAAGTACGGCGGCACGGAGATTCGGGTCGAGGGGACCGACTACCTGATCCTGCGCGAGAGCGACGTTCTCGCGAAGGTCGTCGGCGCAGCCCAAGAAGGTCAAGGCCAAGGCCTAGAGAGGAAGGAACGAGGAGAACATGGCTCACAAGGAACTGAAGTTCAGCGAGGACGCCCGCCGTTCGCTCCAGCGCGGCGTCGACATCCTCGCCGACGCGGTCAAGGTGACGCTCGGCCCGAAGGGCCGCTACGTCGTGCTGGACAAGAAGTACGGCGCGCCGACGATCACGAACGACGGCGTCACGATCGCCCGCGAGATCGAGGTCGAGGACGCGTTCGAGAACCAGGGCGCGCAGCTCGTCCGCGAGGTCGCGACGGCGACGAACGACGTCGCCGGCGACGGCACGACCACCGCGACCGTGCTCGCCCAGGCGATCGTGCGCGAGGGCCTGAAGAACGTCTCGGCCGGCGCGAACCCGATCGCGCTCAAGCGCGGGATCGAGAAGGCCGTCGACGCGGTCGTGAAGAACCTCGCCGACCAGTCGACCGAGGTGAACGGCAAGGAGGACATCGCCCGCGTGGCGACGATCTCGTCGCGGGAGCGCGAGATCGGTGATGTGATCGCGGATGCGATCGAGAAGGTCGGCAAGGACGGCGTCGTGAACGTCGAGGAGGGCCAGACGTTCGGCCTCGAGCTCGAGTTCACCGAGGGGATGCAGTTCGACAAGGGCTACCTGTCGCCGTACATGGTCAACGACGCCGAGCGGATGGAGGCGGTGCTCGACGACCCGTACATCCTGATCGCGAATCAGAAGCTCGGCGGGATCAAGGACCTGCTGCCGCTGCTCGAGCAGGTGATCCAGGCCGGCAAGCCGCTGCTGATCGTGGCCGAGGACGTCGAGGGCGAGTCGCTCGCGACGATCGTCGTCAACAAGCTCCGCGGCACCTTCCAGGCCGTCGCCGTCAAGGCGCCGGGCTTCGGCGACCGCCGCAAGCGGATGCTCGAGGACATCGCGATCCTCACCGGCGGCGAGGTCATCACCGAGGAGATGGGGCTCAAGCTCGAGAACACGAAGCTCTCGCAGCTCGGCCGCGCTCGCAAGGTCGTCGTCGACAAGGACTCGACCACGATCATCGACGGCGCCGGCGAGTCCGACGCGATCAAGGCCCGCATCAAGCAGCTCAAGGCCGAGATCGAGACGACCGACTCCGACTTCGACCGCGAGAAGCTCCAGGAGCGCCTCGCGAAGCTGTCGGGCGGCGTCGCGGTCGTCAAGGTCGGCGCTGCGACCGAGACCGAGATGAAGGAGAAGAAGCACCGCGTCGAGGACGCCCTCCAGGCGACCCGCGCGGCGCTCGAGGAGGGCATCGTCCCCGGCGGCGGCGTCGCGCTGCTGAACGCGGCCGACAAGGTCAAGGACTCGCTGCTCGACTCGCTCGAGGGCGACGAGAAGACCGGCGCGAAGATCGTGCTGCGCGCGCTCGAGGAGCCGCTCCGCCAGCTCGCGACCAACGCGGGCCTCGAGGGCTCGGTCGTGATCCAGTCGGTCCGCTCGGCGAAGCCGGGCCAGGGCCTGAACGTCGACTCGGGCGAGGTCGAGGACCTCGTCAAGTCGGGGATCATCGACCCGACCATGGTCACCCGCTCGGCGCTGCAGAACGCCGCGTCGATCGGCAAGAACATCCTCACCACCGAGGCGATCGTCACGGATGCTCCGGAGAAGGCAGGCGCCGCCGCTGGTGCGGGCATGCCGGACATGTCGGGGATGATGTAAGCCGAGCTCGAGCTCGAAGCTTCACGAGAGGCGCGGGGTGACCCGCGCCTCTCTTTTTTCGATGGATCCCCCGTTCGAGGCACTCAAGGCGGGGGCTCGCACGTCCGACAGTCTTCTTGACGCAACCCAACCCGTCCGTATCACCAGAAGAGCCGGCCAACATATCGCCGGCTCTTCTGCTGGAGGAAGGTGTCGGACACCGCGTCCCGAGCCCGGCGGGGCAAGCCGAAGCTCGAACGGTGTCCGACACCGCCTTGAACGGTGCGTGGGTCGATACGTCGAATGCGGTGTCGGACACGATCGAGGGAAGTAATCGTGGAGACAGGACGAGTGCTGTGTCCGACACCTCGCCGTGGCCACTTACACTGGGCCCGTGGGATCGGTCGCGACCAAGGCGTACATCCGGCCGCGGGCCTCGGTCCGTGTTCAGGGGCCGGACGCCGCCGACCTGCTCCAACGGATCGTCTCGAACGATGTGCTCGCCGGCGACTCGTGCGAGGCGCTGATCCTCACGCCGAAGGGGCGTGTGATCGCCCCGCTCCTCGTCTGGCGGCGGGCCGAGGACGACTTCCTGCTCCTCACCGAGCCCGAGCTCGGCGAGACGGTGCGGGCTCATCTCACGAAGGTGCGCTTTGCGTCGAGATGCGCGATCGAGCTCGAGGAGCACTCCTCCGCGATCGTCCTGGGCGGCGCGGCAGGGATCCCGACGAGCGACTACGGCGTCCCGGCGGTCGAGGTCCTCGACGAGGTGTCGGACCCCGAGGCCCCCGACGAGGAGCTCGAACGTCTCCGGATCCTCGCGCGCACCCCGCGCTGGGGGCGTGAGATCGACGACGGGATCCTGCCCGCCGAGGCGGGCCTCGACGAGCGCGCGATCTCGTTCACCAAGGGCTGCTACCCGGGGCAGGAACCGCTTGCCCGTCTCCAGCACCGCGGCCATGTGAATCGCAGCCTCCGCGTGCTCGAGCTCGAGGGGGAGGCCGCCCGCCAGGCCGACGAGGTGTGCCGCGGAGAGACGGTCGTCGGCCGCGTGACGAGCGCGGTTCCGGGCCTGGCACTCGCCTACGTGAGGGTCGAGGTGCCCGAGGGCGCCGCGCTCACGGTAGCGGGACGCCCGGCCCGGATACACTGACCTCCCCGCGCCCGTAGCTCAGGGGATAGAGCGCTGCCCTGCGGAGGCAGAGGTCGCAAGTTCGAATCTTGCCGGGCGCATGGCTCGACCTCGTACTCAGTCGCAAATCAGTGTTGTCATCGGTTGCCTGGTTGTGACATGGTCGTGGTTCAGGTTGATTCGACGAGTGGGAGGTTCAAAGATGCTGGGAGACTCGAATGTCGTCGCCGTCGTCGCGGTCAAGGATCTGGCCGCGGGGAACGAGTTCTACGGGGGGACGCTGGGCCTCCGGGAATCGGATCAGGACGAGCCTGGCGGGACGCTGTATTCGTGCGGTGGTGGAAGCCTGCTCCTCGTCTATGAGTCGAGCTACGCGGGCACCAACGAGGCCACTGCAGCCTCGTGGCAGGTTGGTGACATCGAGCAGGAGATCAGCGAGTTGACCGCCAAGGGGGTCAGCTTCGAGCACTACGACGTGCCGGGTGCCGCCCGGGAGGGCGACGTGCACGTCCTGGGCAGCCTCAAGGCGGCGTGGTTCAAGGATCCCGACGGCAACATCCTCAATATCGTCAGCCGTTAGCCGCAGCCTCGGAGGACGGGCCGACCCAAGGCGGTTACCGATCTCGACTTCCGGCGTAGGGGTCCTAGCCCAGTGACCCGCGAACCGGTGGCAAACAGCCGGTTACCGTGAGAGTCGGTGCGGAGACACGTCAAAAGGAGCCGGTCGCGTCGGAGCCCCTCGGCCGACGGAGGTCGCAGGAGATGAGAGCGCTTCAGGAGACCGTCGGCAGCGTCGAGAAGGCGATGCCGCGCGAGATCCGGGCGCCGGGAAAGCCCGACGGCAAGCCTCACTGGCGCGCCCTCGACGGCGTGCGCGCGTTCGCGATCATGAGCGTGATGGTGTACCACCTCGAGCACCGGTACCTCCTGCCGGGCGGATATCTCGGGGTCGACGTCTTCTTCGTCCTCTCCGGCTTCCTGATCACCTCGCTGCTCGTCGCCGAGAGGGAGGGAAACGACGGTCGGGTGAGCTTCCGGAATTTCTATGCCCGCCGGGTGCTCCGCCTTGGGCCTGCGCTCGTCTGCGCTCTGATCGCGGCGATAGCTCTCGCCGAGATCGACGGAGGTCTCCGCGGCCGCTACACGATCGAGATGGTCCCGTGGGTGCTCGTCTACCTGGGTAATTGGGCGCAGTACTTCGGAGACTCGGGCCCGGGGAACTACCTCGGCAACACCTGGTCGCTCGCGATCGAGGAGCAGTTCTATCTCGTCTGGCCGCTGCTCTTCGTCTTCGCCTGCGGCCGCGTGCGCTCGCGCCGGACGTTGACGTTGCTTCTGTTCGGCTTCGGAGCTGCGGCGATGATCTACCGGGAGCTGATCACGCGCTTCACGGCAGGGGGATACTCGCGTGTCTACCTGGGAACGACCGACACCCACGTCGACGGGCTCATCGTCGGTTGCGGCCTTGCCTTCCTGCTTGCCCGGGAAGGCGCGATCGGGCCGAGGATCTCGCGCGCCGTCGGCCCACTCATGTGGGTCGGGGCAGGCGCAGTCCTGCTCCTGATCGTCTTTGCCGGCTACAGCCCTACGTGGACGATGATCACCTATCCGTCCGTCGTCGTCGCCACCGCGCTCGTGCTTGCCGGGCTCGTCGCCGGAGGGCCGAGCCGTTTGCGGGCCGCTCTCTCCACCCGGATCCCGGTCTGGATCGGGCGGCGCTCCTACGGGCTCTACCTCTATCATTACGTCCTCTTCAACGCCATCTGGGCTTACTGGTTCCACGGCCTGGGCGACTTCGCCAAGATCGGTCTCAGCTTCGTGGTCGCGGCGATCAGCTATCGCTACCTCGAGCTGCCCGTCCTGCGACTCAAGCGTCGGTTCGAGACCATCAGGGTCCCGGTCGGCCACGTCGAGCTGCCAACCCCGGCGACCTGACTCCCGGCACCCGGCGCATCCGGAGCCGGTAGGTGATGCAATGCGCTCATGACCGCGCTGTTCCTGACCGAGCAGGACGTCACCGATGTGCTGACCCCGGCCGACGCGCTCGAGGCGGTCGAGGAGTCGCTTCGGCGGCTCGCGCGCGGGGCCGTCGACAACCGCCCCCGAACGCGGCTGCCACTCGACGACGGTCAGTACGCCGTGATGGCCTGCGTCGACCGCGAGCTCGGGTACGCCGGGCTCAAGTCGTACGCCTGGACGATGACCGGCACGCCGTTCGTCGTCCTCCTCTTCGCACTCGACGCTCCGACACGGCTCGAAGCGGTCATCGAGGCCGACAAGCTGGGTCAGCTCCGCACCGGCGCGGCGTCCGGTGTCGCGGCGAAGTACCTCGCGCGTGCGGGCGCGGCCAGCCTGGGCGTGATCGGCTGCGGTTGGCAGGCCGCCTCCCAGATCGCCTGCATCCGCGCGGCCGTCCCCGCGATCGAGCAGGTGACCGTCTACTGCCGGAACGGCGAGCGGCTGGCCGAGTTCTGCCGCGAGAACGGGTGCGAGCCCGCCGAGACCCACCGCCAGGCGGCCGATGCCGACATCGTCGTCACCGTCACGACCTCGAAGGACCCCGTGCTTCGCGGCGAATGGCTCCGGGAGGGAGCGCTCGTCTGCGCCGTCGGCGCGAACGACCCGGCGCGGCGCGAGCTCGACAACGCCGTGCTCGAGCGGGCGGCGTTCGTCTGCTGCGACTCGCGCGAGCAGTCCAGGCTCGAGTCGGGTGACCTGATCGAGCCGGTCGAGCGCGGCGTCCTCGACTGGCTCGAGGTGCACGAGCTCCAGGAGGTGGTCTCGGGGGAGCTGGAAGGCCGCGCCTCCGAGGCGGACATCGTGGTCTTCAAGTCGAACGGGATCACGGCCTGGGACCTCGCGGCCGGCGTCCGCGCCGTCGAGCTCGCACGGGCGCAGGGCGTGGGCCACCAGTCCTAGAGGTGGGGGTGCCTTCGCGCCGGCGCGCCCTCTCGCTCGTCGCGGTGGTCATCGTGGCGTGCGAGCTCTGGGCGTCGGCGACCCGGATCGGCCACGTGGCGGCGAAAGGCGCTCGAGCGCTCGACGGCCCCGATCCCACCGTCCAGGCTTCCGACCTCGACCCGCTCGCGTTCTACGCCACGCCCGAGGCGCTCGTGCGCGCGGGGAGCGTCATTCCGAGGGACGCGACGTTCTCGGTCGTGGTGCCTGGAGGGAACGAGAACGGCGCGATTCTCGCGTTCAAGTTCGCGCTGCTGCCTCGCGTGTACACACCTGACCGGCACCGCGCGCAGTGGGTGATCGCATACGGGGTCCCGTCGGAGGGCCTCGGAGTCAGGTACAGCCGCGAGGTCGGGCTCTCGCCCGACGTGAACGCCGTGGAGGTCGAGCGTTGAGCGTGACGGTCGGCCTGATCGCGAGCCAGGTCCTGGTCGCGGCGGTCGGCTATGCGCTCCTCCGTGCCGTCGGGGTCGCGAAGCTCGAGCGGGCGGATGCCGGGCTCGTCGGGCTCGCCTACCTCGTAGGCTGGGCCACGCTCGGCATCCTCGCGACGCTCGGGCTCATCCTCGGCGCCGGCGAGAGCCTCGCCCTTCTGCTCGCGATCTCGGGGATCACGATCGTCACCTGCCTGTGGCTGGCGAGAAGCACGACCCCGATTCCGGAGGCCGTCGTCGTCCAGTCGTGCCGGCCCCTGGCACGGCTGGTGAGCTGGATCAGCTGGGCGCTCGTGGCGGTGGCCGCGGCGAGCGCGGCCGTGATCGCCTCGACCGTCCAGTGGGACGCCACGGGCGACTTCGACGCGTTCAACTTCTGGATCCCGAAGGCCCAGGTCATCTACTGGTCGCACGGTCTCGATGCTCAGCTCTGGGGGCTCTTCGCCCATCCCGAGTATCCCCCGCTGGCTCCCGCCGCCGACGCGATGACGTTCTTCCTCGCAGGGATGCATCCGTCGCTCCTGCCCACACAACGAACGCTGCTCGGGCTTGCCTTCCTTCTCTCCCTCGTGGCCGTCCTGGGCCGGCACGTCCCGAGGTGGATCCTGCTGCCCTTCGTGGCCGCGCTGGCAACGGCCGGGTGGTTCTGGGGCGGGCTCGGGTCGACGATGATCGACGCTCCGGTCGCGTACCTCGTCGGCGGAGCGGCAGCCGTCGGCTTCACCTGGCTCATCGAGCGCCGGCACGCATGGCTCGTTCTCGCCTGGCTCTTCATCGCCGCGGCCTCGCTCACGAAGTTCGAGGGGTTCTTCTTCGGAGGGCTTCTCGCAGTCGCGCTGACCGGGGCCGCCTTCTTCCGGTACGGGCGTCGGGGGCTCTCCGCCGCCTGGCTCCTCCTTGCCCCCTCGGGCATCCTCCTCTGGAGGCTCTGGCTCGGCCGTCACGGCCTGCCGACTGCGAACTCGAGCGACTACCACCTGAGCGACGTCCTCGACCCGGGCTACCTGTCGGACCGCACGTTCAGGCTGACCGCCGGCGCACGGGCGATCCGGCGGGAGCTCGAGGTGCTGGTCTCCGCCACGCTGGGAGGCCGGGTCGGCCCGGTGCCACAGGCATGGATCCTCGTGGTCCCGTGGCTCGCCGTCCTTGCGCTCGCGGGGCGCCGGCTCCGCGTGGCCGCGATCGCAGCAGGGCTGTGGGTGCTCGCCGCGCTCGGCGGTCTGGCGCTCATCTACTGGCTGGCGCGCCCCCCGATCCACTTCTACATCTCGGTGACGATCGAGCGGGTGTTGCCGACGGTCGTGATCGCCGGCGGGGCGATCGTCACGCTTCTCCTCGGCGCGTCGCTCGTCACGACCGAGGCGGCCGCCGCGCCTGCTTCCCCTGGCGTCTCCCACCCCGGGCGAGGTCGCATGGTCGCGATCGCGGCCGCCCTCTGCGGGCTCGTCGTGGTCGCGCTCGCCGACGCCCGCCCCTCCGTCGATCGGGCAGCCAGGCCGAACGGGACGACGCTCGCCCGCCAGCTCGTGTCCCAGTTCCGGCAGGAGCAGGCGTTCGCCGGGTACTTCTACCCACTGACCGCCACGTGCGACGGGACGACCCCGGACGGCCTGTCCTACACCTGCGTCATCTCCACGACCAGGCCGGTCGGCTCCCCGGCAACCGTCCTCACCTGGAACGTGAGCGTCTCCTGCGTGCCTGCCTCGAGCAACGGGCCGCGCTGCTACACGAACAGGGGCGAGGCGCTCGACTAGAGGGCCGAGGGCCCCGTCGCGGTGCGCTGCGCGATCAGGTCCTCGCCGACAGCCCGTACGACCTCGGGCCGCTCGAGGCAGCGGTTCACCTTGTCGGGGGAGATGCGGTTCGTGACGTAGGCGTCCTGGAGGATCTCGTCGAGCGACCGCCCGCGATGGTGCTCGCGGATGATGTGCTCCGCGACGAGGTCTTCCTTTCGCGACTTCGGAAGGAGGGAGGAGAACAGCGTCCTGATCGAGTCCGTGAGCTTGCCCACCGGTGCCAGTCTAGTGCCGCGCCGGCGACTGCTCGTCGGTTCCGGGCCACTGCAGATTCGCGTCGGGGATGGGATCCCCGTGCGGGTCGTGGGTAGGGAAGCCGAGCGCCCGGTCGATCCGCTCCTCGAGCTCCTCCGAGATGTGGTGCTCGAGCCTGTCGGCCTCGTCGTGCACATCGTCGACGGCGACTCCGAGGGTGCGCGCGAGATAGAGCTCGAGCAGGCGGTGGTGGCGGATCACCTCGAGCGCGACCCGCTCGCCCGCCGGGGTGAGGCGGGCACCCCGGTAGGGCTCGTGCTCGAGCAGGTCGAGCACGGCGAGCTTCTTGAGCATCGCCGACGCCGAGGCCGCCGACACGCCCTGGTCGCGCGCGAGCGCGGTCACCGTCGCACGGCCGCCGGTCGACTGCAGCTTGTAGATCCCCTTGAGGTAGTCCTGGATCGTCTCGGACAGCGGGGCCTGGGTCACGGAGGTAGCGTGGCAGAAATGATCCGCGTGGGGCACAGCGCCGACCCGGACGACGCCTTCATGTTCTGGGCGATCGAGGCCGGCCGCGTCGACACCCGGGGCCTCGAGTTCGAAGGCGTCGTCTCGGACATCGAGACCCTGAACGGCTGGGCTCTCGAGGGCTTACTCGAGGTGAGCGCGATCTCGATGGGCGCCTACCCGAGCGTGGCCGACCGTTACGTCCTCCTGCCCCACGGCGCGTCGATGGGCCTCGGCTACGGGCCGGTCGTCGTCACCCGCCGGCCGCTCCCGCTCGACGCTCTCCGCGAGGTCGAGGTCGTCATTCCCGGCCGGTTGACGACCGCCTACCTCGCGCTCCGGCTCGCGCTCGGGGAGGACGTCCGCGTGCGCGAGCTCCCGTTCGACGAGATCCTGGCCGAGGTGACCTCCGGGCGCGCCGAGGCCGGCGTCGTGATCCACGAGGGCCAGCTCACCTATGCCGCCGCCGGCCTCCACAAGGCGCTCGACCTCGGCGAGTGGTGGACGGCCGAGACCGGCCTGCCGCTCCCGCTCGGCGTCAACGCCGCCCGGCGCGATCTCGGTGACCTCCTGCCGGACGTCTCGGCGGTTCTGTCCGAGGCGATCCGCACCGGACTCGAGCACCGCGACGAGGCCCTCGCCTACGCCGAGCGCTTCGGGCGCGGAATCGACCGCGAGACCGCCGATCGGTTCGTCGCGATGTACGTCAACGAGCTGACGTCCGACTACGGCGAGGTCGGCCGGCGCGCCGTCGACGAGCTCCTCCGGCGCTCCGGAACGGGCGTCGTGGCGGCGTACGCCTGAGCGCAGGAGTGCGACCGTGACCCGGGCCCTCGAACGCCTCGACGCGCTCTACGCGATCGGGGCGACCAGGGTCGGGGGCTCGGCCGAGGAGGACGCGGCGCACCGTCTCGTCGCCCGGTGGCTCGAGAACGCGGGGCTCGAGGTGTCTGTCGACGCCGCCGGGAACACGTTCGGCCGCCGGGGCGACGCGCGCATCTGGGCAGGGTCCCACGTCGACAGCGTCCCTGACGGCGGGCGATTCGACGGGGCCCTCGGGGTCGTCGCCGCCATCGAGGCCGCCGAGCGGACGAGCATCCCGCTCGTCGTGGTCGCGTTCCGCGACGAGGAGCGCGGCTACCGCGGGAGTCTCGCCGCCGTCGCGGCCGGAGGGCTTCCCGAGGCCTATCTCGAGGTTCACGTCGAGCAGGGCCCGGAGCTCGAGCGACTCGGCGAGCCGCTCGGCATCGTCACCGCGGTCGCCGGCCAGGCTCGAGGCGAGGTCGTCTTCGAAGGGCGCGCCGGCCACGCAGGCACGACGCCGATGGACGCCCGGGCCGACGCCCTGGTCGAGGCGGCTTCCTTCGTCCTCAAGGTGCGCGAGGCGGCGGGGCCCGGGACGGTCGCGACGGTCGGCCGGGTCGAGGTCGAGCCCGGGGCGCCGAACGTCGTTCCCGCCCGCGTGACGGTCTCCGTCGATGCTCGCGCCGCGACGGTGGACGCGCTCGACGCGCTCGTCGCGGCGATCGGCTTCGAGCCGGCCTTGCGCACCGATCCGGTGTCGATGAGCGGCACTCCCCTCGCCGCGCTCCGCGCTGTCCTTCCCGGTGCGCCCGAGCTCGTGTCGGGTGCCGGCCACGACGCTGCGGTCCTGGCGGGCGCGGGCGTCCCCTCGGCCATGCTGTTCGTCCGCAGCCTGAACGGCGGCGTCAGCCACGCGCCCGGCGAGCTCTCGAGCGGCGACGACGTCGAGCTCGCGATCACGGCACTCGCCTCGGCGCTCGGTAGGATCGACCAATGACCGCGGCGGGGACGAGCGAGCGCGAGGTCATGGCCTGGGACGATCTCGGCGCCGGGGCGCGGGTGCTTGCGGAGATGGTGCACGGGGACGGGTACGAGGCGGACATCATCCTCGCGATCGCCCGCGGAGGCCTGCTAGTCGCGGGGGCGCTCTCCTACGCGCTCGGCATCAAGAACACCTTCACGATGAACGTGGAGTTCTATACCGGGGTCGACGAGCGGCTCGACGTGCCGATGATCCTGCCGCCGGTCCCGGACCTCGTCGACTTCTCCGAGACGCGCGTCCTGATCGCGGACGATGTCGCGGACACCGGGGCGACGCTCGCCCTCGTCAAGAGCTTCCTCGCCGGCAAGGTCGCAGAGACGCGCTGCGCCGTCCTGTACGAGAAGCCGCGAACGGCGGTGAGCTGCGAGTACGTCTGGCGGCGTACCGACCGGTGGATCGACTTCCCGTGGAGCGTCCGCGCGCCCGTTTCCGAGGGACTGCTCCAAAGCGCCTAGTCCCGTCGGCCGCGATTCCCTATAGTCGGCCGGTATCTGTCGTTATGCGGACGGTTGAGGAAGGAGCAGTATGAGTGGAGGGAGATTCGCGCGGGGCGCGCTCGCGCTGGCGGTCGTCGCGGTGGCGCTCGGCGTGTCGGGTGCGGGGTCGGCGACGCATGGAGCGACGCCGTTCAAGGCGGCCTGGATCTACGTCGGGCCACACAACGACGGTGGCTGGTCGCAGGCGCACGACGACGGCCGGCTGTACGTCCAGAAGATGCTCGGCAGCAAGGTCCAGACGACCTACAAGGAGAACATCGCGCCCGGAGCCCAGTTCGACCAGACGGTCCAGAGCCTCCAGAACCAGGGCTACCAGATGATCTTCGCGACCTCCTACGGGATGGTCACCAAGCAGGTCGCGGCGAAGTACCCGAAGATCATGTTCGAGCAGGCCACGGGCACCGACGTCGCGTCGAACCTGTCCGAGTACTTCGGCGCCGCCGAGGACACCGTGTTCCTGTCGGGCATGGCGGCAGGGGCGGCGTCGAAGACCGGCAACATCGGCTACGTCGTGGCGTATCCGATCCCGGAGGTGATCCGGCACGCGAACGCCTTTGCGCTCGGTGCGCAGCTCGCCCACCCGGGCGCCAGGGTGCACCTCGTGTGGACGAACTCCTGGTACGACCCGGCGAAGGAGAAGAAGGCCGCCCAGAGCCTCGTCTCGCAAGGCGCCGACGTGCTCGGCCAGAACGTCGACTCGCCCGCGACCGGCCAGTACGCCGAGTCGAAGGGGCTCGGGTGGGTCGGCTACGACTCCGACGCGTCGAAGTTCGCGCCGAAGTCATGGTTGACGGCCTCCGTCTACAACTGGGGGCTGTACTACCTCACGCGGGTCAAGCAGGCCATGGCCGGCACCTGGAAGCCGGGCTTCTACTACGGCTCGATCAACGACGGGTTCACCAAGCTCGCCGCGTACGGTCCGAGCGTGGGGGCGACGACGAAGGCGTTGATTGCCAAGTACGAGAAGATGATCCAGACGGGCAAGTTCTACGAGTTCACGGGCCCGCTGTACGACCAGGCCGGCAAGCTCCGCGTCCCGAAGGGGGTCCGCATGGGCGTCCTCAAGGGCGGAACGAACAGCCTCTACGGCATGAACTGGCTCGTGAAGGGCGTGGTCGGCAGCCCGAAGGGGTAGCAGCACGCGCTCGCGCCTTCGGCGCGACCGCGCGCTAGAGGGATGAGCGTGGAAGAGACGGCTGCACAGCTAGCCACCGCCGCCCCGCCAGGGGCGGCGGTGGCAATGCATGGCATCACCAAGCGCTTCCCCGGAGTGGTCGCGAACGACGGGGTCGACTTCGAGGCGGCCGTCGGGGAGGTGCACGCCCTCCTCGGGGAGAACGGCGCCGGCAAGAGCACGCTCTCGAACATCCTCACCGGGCTCTACCGGCCCGATGAGGGCGAGATCCGCCTCTACGGAGAGCCCGTCGTGTTCGACACCCCGCGCGATGCGCTCGACGCCGGGATCGGGATGGTGCACCAGCACTTCCGGCTCGTGCAGCCGTTCACGGTCGCCGAGAACATCGCCCTCGGCGAGCATCGCGCCGGCGAGCGCGGCTCCTTTCGCATCGATCCGCGCCGGATCGAGTCGCGGGTGATCGAGCTGGGCGAGCGCTACGGGCTCCCGGTCAACCCGAAGGCGCGGATCTTCCAGCTGTCGGTCGGCGAGCAGCAGCGGGTCGAGATCCTGAAGACGCTCTACCGGGACGCCCGCGTGCTGATCCTGGACGAGCCGACCGCGGTCCTGACCCCGCAGGAGGCCCGGATGCTCTTCCTCACGCTGCGCCAGATGGTCGACGACGGCCGGACGGTCATCTTCATCTCGCACAAGCTCAACGAGGTGACCGAGGTGTCGGACAACGTCACCGTCCTTCGGGGCGGCAAGTCGGTCGCGACCGTGGCGACGGCGGATGTGACGGCGCGGTCGCTCGCGTCGCTGATGGTCGGCCGCGAGCTCTCCGACACGCCCCGGGAGGCGCGCCCGCCCGTCGGGGACCCGGTGCTCGTGCTCGAAGACGTCTGGGTCCCGGGCTCCGGGTCGCGCCCCGCCGCCCGCGGTGTCTCGCTGACGGTGTGCGCCGGCGAGATCGTCGGCGTCGCCGGTGTGTCGGGGAACGGCCAGCGCGAGCTCGGCGAGGCGATCGCCGGGCTCCGTGCTCCTTCGCGAGGAGCGATCCGGGTGAACGGCGACCCCGTGATGGGCGGCGACCCGAGGGCCGCGCTCCAGGCGGGGATCGCCTTCATCCCCGAGGACCGTCTCGCGACGGGTGCCGCGCCCGGGCTGAGCATCGCGTCGAACCTGATCCTGCGCGGCTACCGGAGCAAGTCGCTCTCTCGTGGCCCGCTGCTCCTCTTCGAGCGGATCCGCGAACGGGCCGTCTCGCTGATCGCGAGCTACAGGATCTCGGCCCCGGGGCCCTCGACCCCGGCGCGCGTTCTCTCGGGCGGGAACCTCCAGAAGGTCGTGCTCGCCCGCGAGCTCTCGGGAGAGCCGCGCGTCATCGTTGCCGCCTCCCCGACGCAGGGCCTCGACGTGGGCGCGACCGAGTCCGTCCGCTCCTACCTTCGCGAGGCGGCGTCGTCGGGAGCAGCCGTGCTCGTGTTCAGCGAGGATCTCGACGAGCTGCTCGAGATCGCCGACCGGATCGCCGTGATCTACGAGGGGCTCATCCTCGGCGAGATGCCTGCCGAGGGAGCGGACGTCGACGAGATCGGCCTGCTCATGGCAGGCCGCCACGGCCGCGTGCCGGCCGGGGGGGATGCCGAGGTCATCCCTCCCGAAAGCTGATCGGCTGGGCGCCCTCCCAGAGCGTCAGCCGGCCGAGCTCGGCGAAGTGCTCGTGCCCCTCGACGACCGTGGCGAAGTGGTTCCCCGCGAGCGCCCCGGCCTTGGAGCCGAAGGCGCAGTGGCCGTAGGGGAAGAGCAGCTCGGTCTCGCTGACTCCGCCCGGGTAGAGGAGGAGCTCGCCGGGGGCTGGGTAGCAGGTCGCGTTCTCGGGCCCGATGCCGAGCTCGCGGCCGCCCCACGGGATCCAGTTCGACTCCCCGCTCCAGCGGCAGTGGATGATCTGATCCTCGAACGGCAGGATCGCCCGGAACGCCGCCACCGTCGCCGGCGCGTCGGACTCCTCGAAGCGGGCGTGGAACGTGAAGCCGGCGGCGACGACCTGGAGCATGGGCTGAAGCTACCGCGACGCGAGCCAGCGCGCGAGGGTGTCGCGCTCGGCCTGCGTCATGCCGGTCGCATTCCCGAGGGGCATGGCCTTCGAGTCGACGGCGACCGTCTGGATCAGCGAGGCAGCAGCCCTGATCTGCTCGGGCGTCACGAGGACGATTCCCGACGGCGGCGAGGTGTAGCCCGGCTCCGTCGGGTGCAGCGAGTGGCACGCTGCGCACCGGTTGGCGACGATTGCCTGCACGGTCGCGAAGCTCGGGACCGGGCCTGCCGCGTTCGACGAGCTCGAGTCGGGCCGGATCGCGATCGCCAGGCCGACCAGCCCGGCTGCCGCGACGGCGAGGATCCACCACGCGTTCCTGCCGGTGTGCCTGAGGTTGAAGTAGTGGCGGGTCAGCGCGCCGAGGGCCATCAGGACGACGAGGATGAGCCAGGCGTCGTCGTGCCCGTAGGTGAACGGGAAATGGCCCGAGAGCATCGCGAAGACGACCGGGAGGGTGAAGTAGTTGTTGTGCACGGACCGCTGCTTGCCCTTGGCGTTCCAGGCCGGATCCGGCTCCTCGCCCGCCTCCTTCGCGCGGACGAGCTTCCAGTGGTTCGGGATGATCACGAAGAAGACGTTCGCCGCCATGATCGTGCCGAGCATCGCGCCGACCTCGATGTAGGCGGCCTGCGGGGCGAACAGCGCTCCGGCGCCCCAGGCTGCGAGGACGACGAAAGCCGCGACGCACACGGCGAGGAGGCGCTCGTCGAAGCCGAGCAGCCGGCAGAGCCCGTCGTACACGATCCAGGCGAGCGCGAGCCCACCGATCGAGAGCGCGATCGCCTGGCCGGAGCTGAGGTCGGCGACCGACGGGTCGATGAGGAACGTCGAGGCGTGCGCGTAGTAGACGACCGTGATCAGGGCGAACCCGGAGAGCCAGGTCGTGTAGGCCTCCCACTTGAACCAGTGCAGCTTCTCCGGGAGCCGCTCCGGCGCGACCTTGAACTTCTCGATCCGGTAGAAGCCGCCGCCGTGGATCTCCCACACCTCGCCGCCGACTCCCCGCGCGGCGTCCGTCTCGAGCTTCGGCGGCTCGAGGTGGTTGTCGAGCGCGATGAAGTAGAACGACGACCCGATCCAGGCGATCCCGGCGACCACGTGCAGCCAGCGGAAGACGAGGTCGCCCCAGCCCCACCAGTAGTCGGGCGAGGCTAGGAACGCCGCCATCGGTCCTCGGCGATCGCGCAGAGCTCGCCGATCGCCGTGGCGAGCTCCTGCTCGCGTGTCCGCTCGAGCCGCTCGCGGAGAACCGGGACGAGCTCGCTCTTTCGCCGGCCGTTCACGAAGACGACGAAGCGGAACCCGAAGCGGCTCTCGTAGCGGTGGTTCAGCTCGTCGAGCTCGGGCGCTACGTCGGTTCCTTGCTCGGCGGCGCTGCGGGCGGAGAGCTTGCCCGCGCCGATCGCCGGGTGAGCGTCCAGGACTTCCTTCTTCTCGTCGTCGGGGAGCGCTGCGGCGACGTCACGTGCGCGTGCGAGCGGGTCGTCGAGCTGTGCCAGCCGCTCGACGAATCGCGTCCGGCCCTCGAAGAGCCCGGCCAGCTCCTCGACGGTCAGCTTCCGCGGTAGGTCGCGCACGCGTACGAGGAGAGGAGCAGCGGGACGTGGTGGTGGCGCTCGTCGAGCTCGAGCTCGAGCTCGACCCGCCGGAAGAACGGCGACTGAGGATGGAAGACGAGTCGGTAGGTGCCGGGCTCGCCTCCTCCGAGCTGCTGGATCCGTCCGTCGGCGTCGGTCTCGCCGGAGCCGGCGAGCGCCTCGCCGTGCCAGAGCTCCACCAGGACGCCGGCCGCGGGCATCGCCCCGCTCGGTGTCGAGGACGTGGGTCGAGACGGTCACGGCTCGACTCTACGCCGGAAGCCGGGCGGCGGCGATCCGGTGCTCGCGCGCGATCTCGGCCTCGTCCGCGTTTGCGAGCACGCCACCTCGAACCACGTCCTGTCCCGCCACGATCAGCCGCTCGACGCGGTGGGGGCCCGCGAAGACCAGGCCGGCCACGGGGTCGAGCAGCGCCGCCGAGCTCGAGGCCGTCCACGCCCCACACCGCGAGATCTGCCCGCTTCCCCGGCTCGAGGCTCCCGATGTCTGCCCGCCCGAGCGCGCGCGCTCCTCCTCGTGTTGCGAGCTGCAAGGCCTCGCGGGCGGTCATCGCACCCGGTCCGCCGCGGCCGCGGGCGACGAGGAGCGCCTGCTTCACCTCGAAGAAGAGGTCGCTCCGCTCGTTCGACGCCGACCCGTCGACGCCGAGCCCCACGTCGACGCCGGCGTCGAGGAGCTCGCGGACCGGAGCGATCCCTGCGCCGATCCGGAGGTTCGAGGTGGGGCAGTGCGCAACCCCGACGCCGCTCCTCCCGAACCGCTCGATCTCGTCCTGCGAGAGGTGGATGCAGTGCGCGCACCAGACGTCGTCGCCGAGCCAGCCGACGCGGTCGAGGTACTCGACCGGCCGGCAGCCGTAGAGCTCCGCGCAGTACGCCTCCTCCTCGAGGGTCTCCGCGAGGTGGGTGTGAAGGGCCAGCCCGAGGCGCCGCGCGAGCTCCGCCGACTCCTCCATCAGCCGTGTCGTGACCGAGAAAGGCGAGCAGGGCGCGACGACGATCTGGGCCATGGCACCGTCGACGAGACCGGCGAGGCGCTCGGTATCGGCGAGGACGTCGTCGATCTCCTCGACGAGGTTGTCCGGCGGGAGGCCGCCGTCGGAGACGCCGAGATCCATCGACCCGCGCGAGGCGACGATCCGGACGCCGATCTCCGCCGCAGCCCTGAGCTCGGCCTCGACGACGCCCGAGACGCCGCGTGGGAAGACGTAGTGATGGTCGAACACGGTCGTGCAGCCCGAGAGCGCGAGCTCGGCGATGCCGGTGCGGGCGGCGGCGTACACCATCTCCTCGTCGATCCGGGCCCAGACCGGGTAGAGCGTTCGGAGCCAGGTGAACAGGTCGGCGTCCTGGGCCCGGGCGCGCGTGAGGGTCTGGTAGAGGTGGTGGTGGGTGTTGACGAGCCCGGGCGTGACGATCGCTCCGCCGAGATCCTCGGCGGGCCCGGGCGGGTCGCCCGCGCCGAGCTCGGCGACGAGGCCGTGCTCGATCCGGATCCAGCCGTGCCGGTGCTCGGTCCCGCTGTCGTCCATCGTGACGAGGTGGGCGTTTGCGAGGGTCGTCATCGCGACGCGAACCGTACAGTTCTCCCGATGGACGTCCTGACTCCGCGGTCGCTCGCCGAGGCGCTCGAGCTGAAGGCCGAGCACCTCTCGGCACTCCCGATCCAGGGAGGCACGGACGTGATGGTCGCCCTCAACTTCGACCGGGCTCGGCCGCCGACCGTTCTGAACCTGAACGAGGTCGAGGAGCTGCGCGGATGGTGCGCGCGACGACGGGTCGGTACGGCTCGGGGCCGGGCTCACCTACGCCGAGGCGATGGAGGGCGAGCTCGCCGCGTCGCTCCCGGCTCTGGCGGAGGCGTCCCGCACGGTCGGCTCCCCGCAGATCCGCAACCGCGGCACGATCGGCGGCAACCTCGGCACGGCCTCGCCGGCGGGCGACGCGCTTCCGCCGCTCCTCGTCGAGGGCGCCGAGGTCGAGTGCGCGTCGGTGCGCGGATCACGGCGGGTGCCGCTCGGCGAGTTCGTCACCGGGGTCAAGCGCACGGTGCTCGAGCCCGACGAGCTGATCACGGCCGTGTGGCTGCGACCGTCGGGCGCGCCGCAGACGTTCATGAAGATCGGCCCCAGGAACGCGATGGTGATCGCCGTCTGCTCCCTGGCGCTCGCGGCGGGCGAGGAGCTGCGCGCCTCGTTCGGGTCGGCAAGCCCGCGCCCGACCCTCGTGACCGCGCCGCTCGACGAGGCCGACACCTTCGCCGAGCGCGTCGCCGCGGCGACCTCGCCGATCGACGACGTCCGCGGCAGCGCCGCCTACCGCCGCCATGCGATCCGCGTGCTGGCCGGGCGTGCCCTCGCGAGGACGCTCGCTCAGTAGGAATGAGGATCTCCGCTGCGTGTCAACGGCGTCGAGTCCGAGGCCGACTGCTGGGAGGGCGAGTCCCTCCTCTATGCGCTGCGCGAGAAGCTCGGCTTCCCCGGCTCGAAGAACGCCTGCGAGCAGGGCGAGTGCGGGTCGTGCTCGGTCCTGCTCGACGGGACGCTCGTCTGCTCCTGCCTCGTGCTCGCCGCCCAGGCCGACGGGCACGACGTCACGACGATCGAGGGGCTGGCAGACGGCGAGGCACTCCATCCCGTCCAGGAGGCCTTCGTCGAGGCCGGGCGCAGTGCAGTGCGGGTTCTGCACGCCGGGGCTCGTGGTCGCCGCTGCCGACCTCCTCCACCGGCGGCCCGATCCGACCGACGACGAGATCCGCGAGGCCCTCTCGGGGAACCTCTGCCGCTGCACGGGCTACGAGAAGATCTTCGACGCCGTTCGCATGGCGGCAGCGGGCGGCCGGGGATGACGGCTCGTGGCAGCGCGACCACGACCGAGCTGCCGGTCGCGCCGCGCCGGCTCACGGCCGGACGGATCGGGGAGAGCGTCGTTCGGGAGGACGGCGCTGCGAAGGTCAAGGGCGAGTTCGCCTACTCGAGTGACCTGAGCGCGCCCGGGATGCTCTGGGGCCACACCGTCCGAAGCCCGCACGCGCATGCGCGCATTCGCTCCATCGATCTCTCCGCCGCGCTGAAGATGCCGGGCGTCCACGCCGTCCTCACCCACGAGGACGTCCCGGGCGACAAGCGCTATGGCCTCGAGTTCCGCGACCAGCCCGTGCTCGCGATCGACCGGGTCCGCTACCACGGCGAGCCGGTGGCGCTCGTCGCCGCCGAGCACCCCGAGCAGGGACGTCGTGCCGCCGAGGCGATCCGCGTCGAGTACGAGCCTCTCGAACCGGTCACCGACATGGAGCGCGCGACGGAGCAGGCGGAGCTCCACCCCGACCGGCCGACGATGGGCCACGGCTACCGCGACGATCCGCGGCCGAACGTCGTCCGCTCCATCGTCATCCGCAACGGCGACCCCGATGCCCGCGGCGCCGTCTCGGTCGAGGCAGCCTACGAGACGGGAATCCAGGATCAGGCCTTCCTCGGTCCCGAGTCGGGCCTCGCGATTCCCGACGGCGAAGGCGGAATCGACATCCATGTCGCGACGCAGTGGCTGCATGTCGACCGGGGCCAGATCGCGCCGTGCCTCGGGCTCGAGCCCGAGCGGGTGCGGGTGCACCTCGCCGGTGTCGGGGGCGCGTTCGGCGGTCGCGAGGACGTCTCGATGCAGATCCACGCCGCGCTCCTCGCGCTCCACACGAGCCGCGCCGTCAAGATCGTCTACAACCGCGAGGAGTCGTTCACCGGTCACGTGCATCGCCATCCTGCGCGCATGTGGGCCCGGCACACCGCCGACCGACGAAGGCCGGCTCGTCAGCGTCGAGATGAAGATCCTCCTCGACGGCGGTGCGTATGCGTCGAGCTCGACCGCCGTTTGCGCGAACGCCGCGGCGTTCGCGCGCCGGTCCCTACAACGTGCCGAACGCGCTGCTCGAGGCGACCGTCGTGTACACGAACAACCCGCCCTGCGGTGCCATGCGCGGCTTCGGCGCCGTCCAGACCTGCTTCGCGGGCGAGGCCCAGATGGACAAGCTCGCGGACTCGCTCGGCATCGACCCGATCGAGTTCCGGCTCCTGAACGCCCTCGGCCCGGGCGACACCCTCCCGACCGGCCAGCGGATCGAGGGCTCCCTCCCGACCGCCGAGGTCATCCGCGCCGCCGCGGCACTCGAGCCACCGCCGCCCGAGGAGCTGCCGCGCGACCCGCTCCGCCTGCCGGGCGGAGCCGGGAACACGACCCGCGGCGAGGGCATCCGCCGAGGGGTCGGGTTCGCGGCCGGCTTCAAGAACATCTGCTTCTCCGAGGGGTTCGACGACTACTGCGCGGCACGGGTCCGCCTTCTCGCCGACGGCTCGGCCGAGGTGCACTGCGCCGCCGCCGAGGTCGGCCAGGGCGTCACGGGCGTCATCCTTCAGGTCGCGCGCACCGAGCTCGACCGCGACGACGTCCGGCTCGCGCCACCGTCGACCGCCACCGTCGAGTCTGCCGGCTCGACCTCGGCCTCCCGCCAGACCTACATGGTCTCGGGCGCCGTCCGCGACGCCTGCCGCGCCGCTCTCGAGCAGCAGCGCGAACAGGGCGGCGGCGAGGTCGACGTCGAGCGCATCTTCCGCCACCCGAGAACGACGCCGCTCGACCCCGACACCGGCCAGGTGACCGGCGAGCGCGCGCACGTCGCCCTCGCCGTCGCCGCCATGCGCGTGGTCGCCGAGGTCGACATCGACCTCGGCCTCACCCGCGTCGTCTGGATCGGCGCCGCGCAGGAGGTCGGTCGCGCCATCGACCCCCGCTCGATCGAGGGTCAGATCGAGGGCGGGATCGCCCAGGGCCTGGGCCTCGCCCTGATGGAGGAGATCCGGACGCGGGACGGGCTGATCACGAACGCGAGCTTCACCGACTACCTGATCCCGACGGCCCTCGACATGCCGCCGGTGGAGACCGTGATCATCGAGGACGCGGACCCCGACGCCCCCTACGGCGTGAAGGGTGTCGGCGAGCCTCCGACGGTCGTCTCGACCGCCGCGGTCGTCGCCGCGCTCCGCGACGCCACCCGCCGCGAGCTCGCCCGGGCGCCGGTCACGCTCGACGCCCTCGCCGGCCTTCGCTGAGGAACGGTCAGCGCACCTCCTCGGGGGCGATCGCAGACGGCGGCTCGCGTCCGACGACCATCGCCACCGAGCCGACGACGATCGCCGCGCCGATCAGGATCCTCGCCGTTACCGACTCGTTGCGGAAGGTCACGCCGAGCAGGATCGCGACCACAGGGTTGACGTAGGCGTACGTCGAGACGAGGCCGAGCGGTGCCCTCGCGAGCAGCCAGGTGTACGCCGTGAACCCGACCACCGAGCCGATCGTCACCAGGTAGAGCCAGGCGAGCGCCGAGCCCGCCGAGATCGAGAGGGAGCCCGTCCGGGCGAGCCCGAACGGCAGCATCAGGACGCCGCCGGAGAACATCACCCACGTCGTCGCGGCGAAGGGGTTCGGCGGCATCGGCAGCCGGGCCGAGGCGACCGAGCCGAGCGCCCACATCACCGCCGAGACGACGCAGAGACCGATCCCGAGCGCAGTCGCGCCCCCCTCGGGCTGCAGGAGGACGGCGACGCCCGCGAAGCCCGTCCCGACTCCGACGAGCACGGCCCTCGACTGACGCTCGCGCAGACCGAGGCGGATGAGGACGACCCAGAGCGGGACCGACGCGATGATGAGCGACGCAAGGCCGGTCGGCACGCCCTGCTCGGCGTAGAAGAGGACGGCGTTCGCACCGGGCAGCAGGCAGCCGACGACGACGCAGGAGAGGAGGGCCGGTCCGTGAGATCCGAAGGGTCCCGCCGCGCCCCACCACGATCGCCGCCATGATCGCGCTCGCCGCGATGAACCGCGTCGAGACCGCGAGCATCGGCGGGATCGTCTCCTCCGCGATCGCGATGAAGAGGTAGGTCGAGCCCCAGATGATGTAGACGGCCCAGAGGGCGGTCCAGACCTTCGTGCCGTGACTCACCGGGCCACGGCGAGGGCGTTCAGGGGGCGAAACGGGTTGGCGTGGGCATGGGTCTCCTCGGTCGGCGCGGCTGAGCGCGCTAACTCTATGCGCCGCCCTCGAGAGTCCCGGATGCGTCCCGCTCGGCGGAATGGCCCATTGTGCATTTCCGCACGAAAAGGATCGTGCGGTTCGGCACGAGCGTGGAATTGCGGCTCGTGTATTTCGTCACGAATATGCGGTTCCAACTGCGGCAGTCTCGTCGCATGTGATAAATATCCTCACCCAGGAAACCCGGCGCGCTGACTGCGCCTGACCCCTTTGGAGGAACGAATCATGAGCGCAGTCGCAACTGCCGAGAACGTCACGACGGCCGACGCCCCTCAGCTCCACGCGGTGGAGAGCGTGTCGGCCGAGCACGAGATGCACGCGGCGGAGATGAACCGCTGGATGCTCTTCTTCGGTCTCCCCGCGCTCATCGCCGCCTTCTTCGTCGGCATGGTGTTCGCCACCGGTGATGCCTGGTGGATGGGCCTTGCGATCGCCGCAATCGTCTGCGACACGGTCGTGCTCGTCTGGCTCGCGATGAGCTCGGACACCAACGGGGTGCTCGGGGACTCTCCCGCACACTGATCCCGCCCTACGATGCGGCGCGTGCGCCGAATCGTCCTGATCGTCAATCCGTACTCGTCCGGGGTCACGCGGAAGCACGTGGCCGAGGTGACGGCCGCGCTCGGGCGCCGGGCGGAGGTGGTCGTCCGGCAGACCGAGGCCAAGGGCCACGCGACCGAGCTGGCGGCCGACGCCGCGAGCGACGCCGATGCCCTCGTCGTGTTCTCGGGCGACGGCACCTACAACGAGGCGGTCAACGGCGCCGCGGGGAAGCTCCCGTTCGGGTTCATCCCCGGCGGTGGAGCGAGTGTGTTCCCCCGGGCGCTCGGGCTTCCGCGCGACCCGGTCGCCGCGGCCCGCCGCGCCGGCGACGCCCTCGAGGAAGGGAGAATCGTCTCGATCGGCCTCGGCCGAGTCGGCGACAGGCGCTTCTGCTTCTCGGCGGGGATCGGCTTCGACGCCGAGGCCGTCCGCCGCATCGATCGCCGGGGGCGCGACCGCGACGGCCGGCGGGCGGGCAACGCGATCTTCGCCGCCACGGTCTTCGGCATCCTCTTCGAGAAGCGGCTGCGGATGCCGGCCCAGCTCGAGGTCGACGGCTACGGGCGCGCCGCCTGCCTCTTCGTCGCAAACGGCCGGCCGTACACCTACGCCGGGCCGATCGCCGTCACGATCTCGGCCGACGCCGACTTCGGGGGCGGGCTCGACTTCGCCGCTCCGCGAGTGGTCACGCCCGCGTCCGCCCCGGGGCTCGCGATCCGGGGATTCCGGGGTTTGCTCGCCGGCGACTCGCGCGTCATCGTCGGCCACGACGTCGACGCGTTCGAGGTGCGCTGCGACCGGCCGCTCCCGCTCCAGGTCGACGGCGAGGACCTCGGCGACGTCACCGAGGCGAGCTTCGCGCGGAGAGGGATGCGCTCAGGAACTCAGGAACGGGTGTCGGACTTCAGTCTGACCCCGTTGCGAACACTCTCGGGTCTTCGTCCTCCGCCTTCGCCCACGTCTTCCTCAGCGCTCGAACGCGAGCTCGGTGGTGCCGATGAGCCCGGTTCCCTGCACCGTCACGCGGCAGGTGCCGGAGCCGCCCGCGACCGGGAGCACGACGTGCCACTCCGCCGGGCCGGCGAACGAGCGGCGCCGGGCCTGGTGCCCGTCGAGCGAGATCCTGACCAGCCCGGGCTCCTTGACGAGAAGGGTCAGGTGGAGACTTCCGTGGCGTGCAGCCGTACGCGTCCAGGACGCCGGTCGTGCCCGGGGCGATGTCGCCGTTCGGCTCGAGCCCCGTCACCTGGCTCGCGACCCGTAGGGGCTTCTCGACCTTCCAGACGGCGAAGCCCGCCGCGGTCGGCGCTCTGCGGCGAGTACGCAACAGGCTGCCCGACGAGTGCGTAGCGCTGCGAGACGACCGCGTACGACGGCCGGAGCAGCGATCCGGCGAGCGTGCGCACGAGCCCGCTCGGCGAGATCCGCACGGCCTGCTGTGGTGCCGGGCCGGACAGAAGCGACGGCGGCAGGTCGTAGACGCGGGTGATCGAGCGGTTCCAGAACAGCGTCTGCCAGACCGTGCTCGCCGGCGTCTGCTGGTCGTAGAGGTAGTAGGCCGGGCGCGGTGGCGGCCGAGTCGACCCACCGCCGGACCGGCCCCGCGTAGAGCTCTCGCTGGGCGTTCGACGCCTCCACCACCTGCCTGCTCGCCGCGACCGACCCGCCGATGAGCGCGGCGCCGACGACCACAGGGAGCAGGAAGACGTAGCGGCGGGGCACGAACACGAAGAGCGTGGCCGCCGCCACGACCGAGGCGGCGAGCACGCCGGTCGTCACGCCCGAGGAGGTCAGGTCCCGCAGGTCGTGGAGCGGGATCAGGGAGAACCCGTCGACGAGCGAGACCGGCGTGACGAAGGAGCCGACCGGGATCAGCACCACGAGGAGGGCCGCCGTCGCCGCGACCGCAGCGCGCACGATCCGGCCGGCGCCGCCTCGCTCGATCCAGACGACGAAGCCGAGGAAGAGCAGAGGCGCGAGCGCGATCAGGTCGCGCTCCGCGAGGTGGTGCACGTTCTGCGACGCGAAGACGCCGACCTCGACGACGAACGTGAAGGCAACGGCCGTCACGACCGCCAGGTACGCGCGCAGGCGCGGGTCGTCCTCGCCGCGCGAAACGGCGCCGACGAGGAGGACGCCGACCGCGCAGAACGGCAGGAACCCCGTCAGCAGCGCGAGATCTCCGGCGTGGTAGAGCACGTAGCGCAGCGCCGATCCGATCGGGTAGCCGCGGTCGGCGCCGCCGTAGCCGCCGAGGAGGGAGGCGCCGGAGATCGCGCTCGAGACGACCCGGACCGCGATCAGCACCGCGATCCCGATCACGGTCGGCGCGAAGGCACGCAGGCGCACGCGACGCGCGAGCAGCCACTCGAGGCTCACCGCGCCGGCGAAGGCCGCGACGAGCACGACCGCCTGCGTGCGCGTCAGCACGGCGAGGGCGAGCAGCGCGACGAACAGGAGCTGTCGCCGGAGCGTCGGCGACTCGAGTGCCGCCGCGAGCGACCAGGCGGCACAGACGAGCACCGGGTAGAAGACCACCTCCGTCATCAGCAGACCGGAGTAGGCGAGTCCCGGTAGCGCCAGGGTCAAGGCCGCGGCGACGAGTGCCCAGTTGCGAGAGACGAGCGTTCGCCCCCAGAGATACACCGGGACGGCGGCGAGCGACATGACCAGCGCGTCGACGACCTTCGCGATGCTGTACCCGAGCTCGAGGTTCGCGAGGCTCAACGGCAGCCCGAAGAGCGCGGGGGCGGTGGCGCTCAGGAAGCCGGTCGGGCCGCTCAGGATCTGCAGTCGGCCGGTGGCGTAGAGGCTGCGGCCGAGCAGCGCGTACGCGGGCTCGTCGGGCGAGATCCACGGTGTCGTGACGGCGTGGCCGGCCCACCCTCTCAGAGCTGCCGAGATCAGGACGAGACCGGCGAGCAAGACAGAGCCTCGGCCGAGTCTCACGGCGCAGAGTCTTAGCAGCGTCCAATCGGGCGGGCAGGCGCCTCGGGGGTACACTCGGGCCCAGTGGGCGCCTGGTACTGGATCGGCGTGCTCGCCGGTCTCGGCGTCGCGCTCGGCATCGCTGCAGCCGGCGATCCTCCTGCGCTGGCCGCTCGCGCGTCGCGGTCTCGGCGGTCGCGCGGTGCCGCGATCGGCTTCGGCGTCTTCGGCTGGGACGAAGCCGTGGCGGCGGCGATCGGCGCCGCAGCCGGGGCGTTCGGCACCTCCCCGCTCGTGACGGGTGCGCTGCGCCGCGGGGGGACCCGCTGCGGGCTCGCCCTCTTCGTGCTCCTCGGCGCGCTCATCGGGGCCGGGCTCGCGTTCGTTCCGGTCGCCGGCTATCTGGAGGTCGTCCTGCTCCCGGTGGTCGGGTTGCGCGCGCGCCGCCGCGCGCCGGAGCAGCACGAGGGCCTGCGGATCCTCGCCCGTGACTGAGCGCGGCCGGTGACCGAGGATCGCGCCGTCAAGCCGGTCGTCCTGATCGTCATCGACGGGCTGACGCCGTCGATGCTCGAGGCGACCGACGGCCCGGCGCTCCGCTATCCTGCTCGACCACGGCAGCTACCGCCGCGCCGTCTCGACGTTCCCGTCGCTGACGCCGGTCTGCCTCGCCTCGATCGCGACCGGCGCCGGCCCCGACGTCCACGGGATCCCGCACCTCGTCTGGTGGAACCGCGACGAGGAGCGCCTGGTCGAGTACGGATCGTCGTTCGCCGCGCTGCGCGCCTCGGGGCTCGTCCAGGGGCTGCGCGACACGGTCGTCAACCTCAACGAGCGGCACCTGAGCCGCAGACGCCGAGACGGTGTACGAGGCGCTCGAGGGCGCCGGCCTGACGACCGCCGCGATCAACATCACCACCTACCGCGGCCGCCACCGGCACCTGTCGCCGATCCCGGGCTTCCCTCCGGTGCACGGGCCGAAGCGGTTCTTCTTCTACAGCGTCTACGAGTCCGACCGCACGGGCGCGCCGATCGCGTTCCTGAACCGCTCGCTCGGCTCGATCGACGCCTACGCCGCGGCGATCGGACGCTGGCTCGTGACGCGGGACGGGTTCGACCTGCTCGTCCACTACCTGCCCGACTACGACTACGCCTCGCACGCGCTCGGGCCCGACGCCGCCCACGAGGCGCTCGCGCGGGCCGACGACGCGATCGCGGCGCTGCTCGACGCGGCGGGCGGCCCCGACGAGTTCCTCGAGCGCTACGCCGTCGTTCTCTGCTCGGACCACGGCCAGTCGCTCGTCGAAGGAGACGGCGCGGCTCGAGGTCCCCGGAGGGCTCGTCACGGCGTCGAATCGCGCCGGGATGATCTACGGCGACGATCCGAGGCGGCTCGCCGAGGCGCTCGACGGCGAGCCGTCGGTCGACGTCGCGCTCTTCCTCGAGGACGGCGAGGTCGTCGCGCGCAGCGGCGGCGCCGACGATCCCGCGATCCTCGACCGCTACCCGAACGGGCGCGCCCGTGCCGAGGCCGCGCTGCGGAACCGGAACGCCGGCGAGGTGATCCTCTCCGCGGCCGCGGGCTACGAGTTCGCCGACCTCGGCGGCCGACACCACGCCGGCGGCGGCAGCCACGGCTCCCTTCTGGCCCCGGACTCCGAGGTGCCGATGCTGACGGTGGGCTCGGGCCCGCCGCCCGCGCTCGATCACCGGGATCAAGGGCCTCCTCCTCGAGCACTTCGGCGCTGGCGGTGGCGGCAGCCGCCTGATCCGGTGAGCGCCCCGTCCTGGATCGAGCGCCAGCTCGTGCGGAGGGGGATCGCCGACCGACGAGTCCTCGCGGCGATGGAGCGCGTCCCGCGGGAGCACTTCGTGCCCGAGGAGCTCTGCGCGACGGCCTACGACGACGCGCCGGTGCCGCTGCCGTTCGGGCAGACGATCTCGCAGCCCTACATGGTGGCGCTCACCTGCGAGGCGCTCGGGCTCGGCGGGGAGGAGAAGGTTCTCGACGTCGGCACCGGCTCCGGCTACGGCGCAGCCGTGCTCGCCGAGCTCGCCCGGGACGTGCACACGATCGAGCGGATCCCCGAGCTCGCCGCGTCGGCCCGTGCGGCCCTCGTCGCGGCGGGCTACGAGCGCGTGTGCGTCCACGTGGGCGACGGCTGGCTCGGGCTCGAGCACGAGGCGCCGTTCGACGCGATCGCCGTCGCCGCTGCCGCGTCGGAGCTCCCGCCGGCGCTCTGGGCCGAGCTGCGGATGGGTGGGCGCATCGCGGTGCCCCTCGAGACCGGCCGGGCCTCACAGCGCCTCTGCGTGCTCGAGCGCACCCGCCGGGGGCCGCGGCTCCTGGCCTCGGTGCCGGCGCGGTACGTGCCCCTGGTGCACGGTGATCGCTAACAAAGCCCGCAGGATGCCCTGCTAGCCTCGTCGTGTGAAGGGATCCTCGACGTAGTGGCGATGCTCGAGAACCGCGCCGTCCGGGCGCTGAGGCGGCCCGCCAACTGGATCCAGCTCGCGAAGTTCGGCATCGTCGGGGCCAGCGGCTACGTCGTCAACCTCGTCGTCTACGCCGCCCTGCTGAAGGGCGCCGGCCTGCACTACCTCGCCGCCGCGACGTTCTCGTTCGTCGTCGCCGCGAGCTGGAACTACTGGTGGAACCGGCACTGGACCTTCCGCGAGCAGCGCGGCCACTTCGGCTACCAGGGCATGCGCTTCTTCACGGTCTCGGGGACGGTCTACGTCGCGAACCGTCGGCGTGCTCACGCTGCTCGTCTGGCTCGGTTTCGGGGAGATCATCTCGCAGGCGGTCGCGATCGTCGTCGTCACGCCGCTGAACTTCCTCGGGAACAAGCTCTGGTCGTTCCGGCGCTGAAAGCGCGGCGGCGGCGTTCGTCGCGGTCGCCGCCCTCGCGCCCGTCGCCCACGCCGCGAAGCCCGCGTCGACGACCTACGGCTTCACCGTCACGACGCCCTCGACGCCGCTCACGAGCACGCACGTGCCGACGCGGCGGCGAAGGCGCGGCTGAGCGGCCAGGAGGCGCAGCGGATCCTCCTCGCCGTTCCACAAGGTGGCCGCCTGGCTCACGCGCTACCCGAAGAACCCGACCGTCGACTCGAGCTTCTCGAACGGGCACCTGGACGGTCAACGTCTTCTCCGGCCGGGCCGGCGAGATCGCGACCGGCACGGTCGACGACGCCACCGGGGCCGTGCTCACCGCGTACACGGGGCCGCAGGTCGCGTGGGGGATGGCCCGCGGCGGGCCGGGCGCGTTCGGCGGGACGAAGATCAACTCCTACTCGGTCTGGCTCGGCTTCTGCGCCGCCTTCCTGATCGGCCTCGTCGACTGGCGCGGCTCGTTCTCGCTGCGGAACCTCGATCTCGCTGATGATGCTCTCGTTCTCGGTCTCGCTCTGGTACTTCAACCGCGGCGACATCTTCACGGCGATGCCGCTCGCCTACCCGGGCATGGCCTGGCTGCTCGCTCCGCTGCGTCTGGATCGGGAAGCGCGACCGGGCGCCGCGCGGCTCGACGGTCTGGCCGGTCTGGGTGCTGATCGGCGCGACCGTGTTCCTCGCCGGGTTCCGGATCGGGCTCAACGTCCAGCGACTCGAACGTGATCGACGTCGGGCTACTCGGGCGTGATCGGCGCCGAGCGGATCGCCACGCGGTCAGAGCCCGTACGGCAACTTCCCGATCGAGGGCGACCGGCCCGCCTGCGGCCCGGCCGACGCGAACGGCGAGATCCGCAACCGGATCCAGACGAACGGCCGCTGCGAGGCGGCCGACGCGCAGGGCGACACCTACGGGCCCGGTCTCCTACGAGGCCTACCTGCCGGGCTACCTCGCCTTCGGCTGGAGCGGGAAATGGGACACGCTCCCGGCGGCGCACGCGACCTCGATCCTCTGGGACCTCGCTCTGCATCGTCGGGCTCTGGCTCGTCGGGCTGCGCTTCGGCGGGGCGCGACTCGCGGCGACGCTCGCGTTCGCCTGGGCGGCGTGGCCGTTCTCGCAGTACGCCTCGAGCTCGAACACGAACGACATGATCCAGCCGGCGCTCCTGATCTTCGGGTTCTACTTCCTGAGCTCGCCGTGGCTCCGCGGGGCGCTTCGGGGCGCTCGGCGCGCTCGTCAAGTTCGCGCCGCTCGTCGTGCTGCCGCTCTGGTCCGGGTACCCGGACACGCGCGACCGCCGCTCGCGGCGGCGATTCGTCGTCGGCGCGCTCGTCGCCGCCGCCGCGGCGTTCTCGATCCTCCTGCTCGACCCGAACCCGCTGCACGGCGGCGGTCGTCGTTCTTCCACCACACCTTCGGCTACCAGTTCGGCCGCTCCTCGCCGTTCTCGCTCTGGGACTGGCGGCAGTACCACGCGAAGGGCCTTCC
Organism: uncultured Actinomycetota bacterium; assembly: GCA_963738895.1. Classification (GTDB taxonomy): domain Bacteria; phylum Actinomycetota; class Thermoleophilia; order Gaiellales; family Gaiellaceae; genus PALSA-600. The sequence continues at coordinate 254,385 of CAVTYN010000003.1, read as the reverse complement.
CGACCTGCACTGGGTCCAGGACGCCCTCCAGGCTCGCGCTCGTCCTCGGCGCGCTCGCGCTCTACCGCTGGCCGCGGCGGCGCTCGCCGCTGCAGATCGCCGCGTTCACCGGCGCGCTCCTCGTCGGCTTCGAGATGGTGCTGACGCACTGGTTCTACCTCTACCTGCCGTGGTTCTTCCCGTTCGTCGCCTTCGCCGTGCTCGCGCCCCGCACGGCCGAGGCGGCCGTCCCTGTGGCCGAGGAAGAGGAAGGTCACGAGGAGCACGAAGAGCTGGTGTCGGACACCGCCTTCTGGCCGCGACCCGCTCCGTCCTGAGAACGGTGTCGACTGCGTCGGCTCAGACCGGGACGCGGACCGGCTCGCAGCTCGTCGCCCGGCCGTCGGCGCCGCACTCGACGAGGGCGCCCTCGATCCGGACGTCGCCCTCGCCGACCTCGAGCCGCACCGGGTAGCCGGTCATGAAGCGGCGGATCGGCCCGTCGGGGATGCTCCCGATCACCGAGTCGTGCGGGCCGGTCATCCCGGCGTCGGTGATCGCGGCCGTTCCGCCGGCGAGCACGCGCGCGTCGTTCGTCTGGACGTGCGTGTGCGTCCCGAGCACCGCGGTGACCCGGCCGTCGAGGTGATAGGCGAGCGCGACCTTCTCGCTCGTCGCCTCCGCGTGGAAGTCGACGACGATGACGGGCGTCTCGCGCGCGGCCTCCTCGACCAGGCGGTCCGCAGCGAGGAACGCGCTCTCGAACGGGTTCAGCGTCATGTGGCCGAGCAGGTTGATCACCGCGACGCCGTCGTGCACGGCGAGGCCGCTGCCCCGGCGTGCGCGGCGAGAGGTTCGCCGGCCGCAGGACGCGGTCCGTGCCGCTCAGGTACGGCGCGAATCCGTGCTGGCCCCAGACCCAGTTCCCGAGCGTGATCACGTCGGCGCCGGCGGCGAGCAGCCGCTCGGCGATCTTCGCCGTGATCCCGCGCCCGTCGGCGGCGTTCTCGCCGTTCACGATGCAGAAGTCGACCGCGAGCTCCTCGCGCAGGGACGCCAGCCGCGCCTCGACGCGCGCGCCGCCCGGGCGCGCCGAAGACGTCGCCGACGAAGAGGATCCGCACCGTGCTCGCGTCACCGGATCGCGAGCGTCGCGGCGGGATGCACCTCGACCAGCACGTGGTTTCCCGCGTCGTTCGTGTAGCGCGCGAGCGTCTGCGTCTCGACCTGCGAGAGATCGAGCAGCGTCGCCGAGCTTCGAGGCTGCCGGCCGTGACGGCCGCGCCGACGGTGAGCGACGGATCGAGCGGCGATGTTCGCGACCGAGACGACGAGCGACGGCGCCGACGTCGGCTGGATGTCGATCCGCTGGCCGTGGACCTTCCCGTCGAGGATCACCTTCTCGATCCCGACGATCGTCCCGGCGACCGGTGCGTAGACGTCGGTGCCGGGCGGGGCGCCGACGTCGAGAGCCGAGGTCGCCGGTGCCCTGGCCGCCCGGAAGCAGGTACCAGTGCGGCGAGCCCGAGTCGCCGCCGAAGATGGCGTGCACGACGCGCCTCAGCGAGCCCCTGGTTCGCCTGGGTCCCGAGCGGCGTGAGCTCGAGCGCGCCGTCGGCGGCCGCGTGGTAGCCGATCGCCGTGATGCGGCTCTGGTTCACCGGGCAGCTCGATCGTGAGCGCGCCGAGCTTCGCGACGGCCTGGAGCTCGGGCGGCCCGGCCGGAAGCAGCCGCGAGGCGCTCGCAGGGGCGGTGAGCGGGAGCGCGGATGGTCGCCGCCGCCGAACGCGGTCACGAGGAGAATCCCGACGGCGACGGCGGCGATCGCAGCACGAGAACGGCGAGCCGGCGCCTCCGGATCGGCGATGACGGCGAACGCGCACGCCCTGGGGCCGGGCGCGGCATCGGCGACCGTACCGGGCCGCGGGGCGGCGATCAACCGGGACGGACCGTAGCTCGGAAGGCGTCGAGCGAGGCGGCGCCGTCCTCGCGAGCGACCAGTCCCAGCCGGTGGCGCTGCCGGGCGCCGGGACCGCTTGTACGATCGAAGCCGTGAGCGCTCCGGCCGGCCCGCCGCCGCGGGTCCAGATTCCGCGCTGGATCCAGCTCGTCGGGCTTCCGGTCGGCGGTGTTCTTCGCCTGGGTGTTCGGCCAGGCCGCCGCTCACACCGTCTTCCTCTTCCTGGTCGCCGCGCTGATCGCGCTGCTGCTCGACCCGATCGTGCTGACGCTCGGCGCGTTCAAGGTGCGGCGAGGGCTCGTCGGTCGCGCTCGTGTACCTGACGTTCGCGGCGGCGATCCTGCGTCGTTCTCGTCGCGGTCGGGACCGTCGTCGTCGGCCAGACGAAGACGGCGGCCACGAGGTTCAACGACTATTTCACCGTCCCGCACGGACAGAGCCACCGGCCGACCGGGACGTCAACCGGCTCCAGCACTGGCTCGACACCCACCACCTGCAGAGCATCAAGATCGAGCAGAGCGGCCACCGGCTCGTGAAGCGGATCCGCAAGCGCGACGTCGGCCGCTACACGCACCGGATCGTCAACTTCGTCGAGGGCGCGGCGATCTCGATCGGGCAAGCGCGCTCTTCGACTTCGTCCTCATCATCGTCGTCTCGATCTACATGCTGCTCGACATGCAGCGGCTCGCGCGAGTCGTCGACCGACGTTTCCCGCCGCACGGCGGCAGGCCGCTGATCGCGCGGATGGAGCACGCCCTCGTCTCGTACGTCCGCGGGCAGGTCGCGCTGTCAGCCTGATCATCGGCGCGAGCGCCGGGCTCGGGCATGTGGATCCTCGGCGCGACGGGCCTCGTGCCGGGGGCGGACTCCTACGCCCTCCTCTTCGGCGGGTGGGTCGCCCTCACCGAGGTGCTCCCCTACCTCGGGCCGTGGCTCGGCGCGATCCCGCCGGCGATCTACGCGCTCGTCGTCCACCCGTTCTCGGTGATCTGGGTCCTGCTGCTGTTCCTCGCCATCCACCAGGTCGAGGGCCACATCGTCGTCCCGAAGGTGATGGGGAGCGTGCTGCGCCTGCATCCGCTGCTCGTGATCTTCGGCCTGCTCGCCGGCACGAACATCGCCGGCCTGGTCGGGGCGCTGATGGCGCTGCCGCTGCTCGCGGTCGGCCGGGCCGTCTGGGAGTTCTTCTCCGAGCGGGTCAGCTTCGAGCCGTGGGCGGGTGGCGGCGCGATCCCGGTCGAGGTCGAGCCCGTCCCGGAGCCCGAGGTGCGCTCCGAGACGGTGGCGCCCACGGTGCCACGCCTACCCTGAGTACCCTGTGAGGATGAGCGCCTTTCCGACGACGCGGCTCCGGCGCCTGCGGCGCACGGGCGCGCTGCGCGACCTCGTCCGCGAGACGACGCTCTCGCTCGACGACCTCGTGATGCCGCTCTTCGTCGCGCCCGAGGCGCTCCCGAACGAGGCGCTCCCGGCCATGTCGCGCCACACCGTCGACGGCGTCGTCCGCGAGTGCGAGGAGCTCGCTGCGCGCCGGCGTCAGGTCGGTGATCCTGTTCGGGATCCCGGAGGAGAAGGACGACGAGGGCTCGGGCGCCTGGATCGCACGACGGGATCGTCCAGCAGGCGCTTCGCGCGCTTCGCCCGCGCTTCCCGGAGCTGCTGCTGCTCACCGACGTCTGCCTGTGCGAGTACACCGCGCACGGCCACTGCGGCGTCCTGCGCGACGGCGAGGTCGACAACGACGCCTCGCTCGAGCTGCTCGCGCGCACGGCCGTCTCGCACGTCGAGGCCGGCGCCGACGTCGTCTGCCCGAGCGACATGATGGACGGCCGCGTCGCGGCGATCCGGGCCGAGCTGCCCGAGACGCCGATCGTCTCCTACGCCGCCAAGTACGCCTCGGCGTTCTACGGCCCGTTCCGCGAGGCCGCCGGCTCGGCGCCGTCGTTCGGCGACCGGCGCGGCTACCAGATGGATCCCGGCAACGTCCGCGAGGCGCTCCGCGAGTGCGAGCTCGACGTCGCCGAGGGCGCCGACGTGCTGCTCGTCAAGCCGGCGCTTCCCTACCTCGACGTGATCCGCGCCGTCCGCGAGCGCTTCGACCTCCCGGTCGGCGCCTACAACGTCTCCGGCGAGTACGCGATGGTCAAGGCCGCGGCGGCCGCCGGGCACCTCGACGAGCGCGACGGCGGCGCTCGAGTCGCTGACCGCGATCCGCCGCGCCGGCGCCGACATCGTCATCACCTACTGGGCGAAGGAGCTCGCCGCCTGGCTCTGAGATCCGTTGACAGTCCGAGCTCTGGTACCGAGCCCAGAAGCTCATCCCCGGAGGCGTCAACTCGCCGGTCCGCGCGATGCGCGCGGTCGGCGTCGACGAGCCGTTCTTCGTCGCGCCGCGGCGAGGGCGCCTACCTCGAGACGACCGACGGCCGGCGGCTGCTCGACTGGGTGCAGTCGTGGGGCCCGCTCGTCTTCGGGCACGCCGATCCGGAGACCGTCGAGGCGGTGCGCGAGGCCGCGCTCGCCGGGACGAGCTTCGGCGCGCCGACCGAGCGCGAGGTCGAGCTCGCCGCCGAGATCGTCGACGCCGTGCCCTCGGTCGAGCAGGTGCGGCTCGTCTCGTCGGGCACCGAGGCGGCGATGTCGGCGCTCCGGCTCGCGCGCGCGCTTCACCCGCCGCTCCCGGGTGCTCAAGTTCGCCGGCGGCTACCACGGCCACGCCGACCCGTTCCTCGCCGAGGCGGGCTCCGGGCTCGCCACGCTCGGGATCCCGGCGTCGCCCGGCGTGCCGGGCGCGGTCGTCGCGGACACGGTCGTCGTCGACTACAACGACATCGATCTCGCAGCCGCGGCGGTCGAGCGCCACAGCGAGGACCTCGCCGCGATCTTCGTCGAGCCGGTCGCCGGCAACATGGGCTGCGTCCCGCCGGCAGCCCGGGCTTCCTCGAGGCGCTGCGCGCGCTCTGCGACGTCTCGGGCGCGCTGCTCGTCTTCGACGAGGTGATCACCGGCTTCCGCGTCGCCCGCGGCGGCGCGCAGGAGCGCTACGGCGTCCGGCCCGACCTGACGATCCTCGGGAAGATCGTCGGCGGCGGGCTGCCGCTGGCGGCGTTCGGCGGCCGCCGGGAGATCATGTCGCGCCTCGCGCCGGTCGGCGACGTCTACCAGGCCGGCACGCTCTCCGGGAACCCGCTCGCGACGGCGGCCGGGCTCTCCGTCCTGCGGCGGCTCCGCGACCCCGCCGTCTACGAGGAGCTCGAGCGGCGAGGCGCGCGCCTCGAGGCGGGCCTCGCGCCGTACGGCCGCGTTCAGCGGGTCGGGGCGATGCTGACGCTCTTCGTCGGGCCGGGCCGACTCCCGTGACCCGGATGCAGAAGCTCGACACCGAGCGCTACGCGGCGCTCTTCCGGCATCTCCTGGCCGAGGGCATCTACGTCGCTCCGAGCCAGTACGAGTGCCTCTTCCCCTCGCTCGCTCACGGCGACGCCGAGATCGAGGCGACGCATCGCGCGCGGTCGGACGCGTTCTAGACCGGGGGCGAGTGTGCCGGGTGGTTCGGCCACGGCGTGGCGATCCCGTCCAACGCGGCCGCCGGACGCTGCCGCGATCTCCTGCACCCGCACGAACACGGCCTCGACCTCGGAGTCGCGGAGCTCTCGCCCGGCGGTGACCGACCAGCTCGGGTCGACTGCGTCCTCGGGCGGGTCGACGTGGTGGCAGCTGAACCCGTCGACGGTCAGCGCCGCGTGCGCATGCTCCGCGTGCTCCCGGTCGTCGAAATAGAGGAAGAACGTCACTGTTCCCGTGGCCTGCATCCGGCAATTGTAAGACTGCCGGGATGGATGTGTTCGACCAGATCGCAGCCGAGGCGGAAGCCGAGAGCCCGCTCTGGGCTGCGGCGCTCCGGCGGCCCCCGACCGCGCGCTCGTCTCGGTGTTCTCGCCGCTCGCGCCGGCGGCGTTCGCGCTCGGGCTCGAGACCGTCTACGAGGCCTATCTCGTGCACTACGGCGTGCCGAGGCTCTTCGCAGTCGGACGAGGAGAGCGAGCGGATCCTGCTCGGCGACTACCTCTACGCGCACGGCCTCGTCCGGATCGCAGCCGCCGGCGGCGTCGAGGCGGTTGCGGCGATGGCCGAGCTGATCTCCCGCTGCGCGTCGCTCCGCGCGGCCGGCGAGCCCGGCGACGGCGAGGCGTGGGTCACCGCGGCGGCGACGCTCGGCGGCCGGCCGACCGGCGACGAGATCGCCTCCGCCCTGCGCCGGCACGCCGCCCTGGCCGGGACGCAGCGCGGCGGGTACGATCACGCGGTGATCTTCGACGCCGCCAGCGACGGCCTGCATGTCATCGTCGGCATGCTCATCGTCGGGCTCGTGTTCATCGGCGTGATCGCTCTCGGAGAGCTCGCCAAGGCGGCCTCGCACCGGCGCAAGGCCCGCCGGCCGAGCTCGTACTAGCAGCGTCTGGCATGGCGCCGGCGGACCTGCGCGAGTGGATCGCCCTGCTCGAGCGAGAGGGTGAGCTCGTTCGGGTGACGGCCGAGGTCGACCCCCACCTCGAGGTCACCGAGATCGTCGACCGCACGGTCAGGGCAGGCGGCCCGGCGCTCCTGTTCGAGCATCCCAGGGGGAGCGAGCCATCCGCTCCTGATCAACCAGTTCGGCACGGAGCGGCGCATGTGCCTCGCCTTCGGCGTCGAGCGACTCGACGACGTCGGTGCGAAGCTCGCCGACGTCCTCGAGATGCAGCCGCCGGCGGGCCTCGTCGACAAGCTCCGCGGGCTCAAGCAGCTCAAGTCGATCGCCGACTCCCGGCCGAACACCGTCAGGAAGGGCGCCTGCCAGGAGATCGTGCTGCAGGGCGACGACGTCGACCTCGGCGCGCTCCCCGTCCAGACCTGCTGGCCCCTCGACGCGGCGCCGTTCATCACCCTCCCCGCCGTGATCACCCGCGACCCGCGAACCGGCCAGCGGAACGTCGGCATGTACCGGATGCAGGTGCTCGGGCCCCGCTCGACCGCGATGCACTGGCAGCTGCACAAGGACGGCCGCGCCGACTTCGCGAGCTCGAACGGGCGGATGGAGGTCGCCGTCGCGCTCGGGCTCGACCCGGTCACCGCCTACAGCGCGAGCGCGCCGCTCCCCAGGCACATCGACGAGCTGATGTTCGCCGGCTTCCTGCGCGGCGCGGCGGTCGACGTCGTGAAGGGCGTCACCGTCGACCTCGAGGTTCCCGCCTCGGCCGAGATCGTCCTCGAGGGCTATGTCGAGCAGGGCGACCTCACGGTGGAGGGGCCGTTCGGCGACCACACCGGCTTCTACACGGCCGCCGAGCCGTTCCCGGTGTTCCACGTGACGGCGCTCACGATGCGACGCGACGCGATCTACCCGTCGATCGTCGTCGGCAAGCCGCCGCAGGAGGACGCGTGGCTCGGCAAGGCGACCGAGCGCATCTTCCTGCCGGCGATCCGGGCGTCGGTCCCGGAGATCGTCGACTACGACCTGCCGGTCGCCGGCGCCTTCCACAACTGCGTGATCGTGTCGATCCGCAAGACGCTATCCCGCGCAGGCGCGCAAGGTCATGCACGCGATCTGGGGGCTCGGCCTGCTCTCGCTGACGAAGACGGTGATCGTCGTCGACGGGCACGTCGACCCGCACGACTACGCGCAGGTCGCGTTCTACGCCGGCGCCAACGTCGACCCGGCCCGCGACGTCGTCCTCACGGACGGCCCGGCCGACCACCTCGACCACGCCACCACGAGGCAGTTCGTCGGGGGTAAGCTCGGGATCGACGCCACCGCGAAGGTACCGGAGGAGGGAGCGCGAGAGTGGCCGCGCGGAGATCGAGATGAGCGCCGAGGTCAGGGACCTCGTCGAGTCGGCGCTGGCCTGAATACGGGCTGGGCGAGCAAGAGTGAGCTGTTCCCGCAGCAGGGCGCGTCCGATTCGGGCATAGTTGGCAGCCCGGCCGCCCCGCGAACAGGGGCAGCCACTTGTGATAAGTGTTGCCAGCGACTTGGACCCGAGCGGCGAACACGACCACGCTCCCGGCCCCAGCCTCTGGCCTGTCGGTCTGGCCGTGGGCGTCGTCGTGCTGCTCGTCGGCTTCGTCGTCTCGTGGGCGATCGTCGCGATCGGCGTGTTCGTCACGGTCTTCTTCGGCTTCCTCTGGCTGAGGGAGCTGACCCGGAAGACGCCGCTCGCCGAGAAGCCCGAGAAGGTCGAGCCCGAGAGGCGCCTCCCGCGCGCGCCGGCACCGGTGGCGCGTGCCAGCGCATGAGCACGGGACCGAGGAGCGCTACCCGCGGAACGTGTTCCTCGAGGCCTCGACCCTGGGCCTCGGTGCCGTGATCGGCGGGCTCGTCACCCTTCCCGTGCTCGGGTTCACGATCGGCCCGGCGTTCCTCAAGCAGGGGGTCAGGCACACCGACCTCGGCCCGATCGACGACTACCCCGAGGGGGAGTACCTCGATCACGACGTTCGTCTCGAGCGCGGAGGGCGACGTCTCGCGCCGAACCGCGTTCATCCGCAACAACGGCTTCCTCGGCGACCAGCCGAGCTTCACGATCCTCTCCAACCACTGCGCCCATCTCGGCTGCCCGGTCGCAGCCGAACGGCCAGCCGCAGTTCAAGCAGACGACGATGTACCGGCGGCGTCACGGAAGATCCCGGTGAACCCGTCCGGCTTCGGCTGCCCGTGCCACGGCGGGCAGTACGACACCGAGGGAAACCGGATCGCCGGCCCGCCGGTGCGCGGCGCTCGACCGCTACTCGTTCTCGATCGTCAACGGCCACCTGTATCGTCGGCAAGCCGTTCTCGGTCGTCGACGGTCGTCGGCACGGGCGCAGGCGCGAAGATCTTCACCGCGACGCTCTCGTTCCCGGGCGAGTGGGTGCAGCGGGCCCGAGTCCTGGCTCTACCCGATCCAGCCCCCTCACTGATGGCAGCCACGAAGACGCACGCAGGAGCGGATCCTCTACCCGCTCGACTGGCTCGAGGAGCGGTCGGGCCTCGTCGGCGCGATCCGGTACTTCCTCTTCCGGAAGGTCCCCGCGGACGTCAACTGGTTCCAGACGCTCGGCTCGGCGACGCTGACGGCGTTCCTCATCCAGGCCACGACCGGCGTGATCCTCGCGATGTACTACCAGCCCGGGCCGACCACCGCGTACAGCTCGATCGAGCGGATCACGAACGACCTCTGGGGCGGCTGGCTCGTCCGTGGGATGCACAAGTGGGGCGCCTCGGTCTTCATCATCCTGATGTTCCTCCACATGGGGCGCGTGTTCCTGTTCGGCGCCTACAAGTACCCGCGGGAGCTGAACTGGATCATCGGCGTGCTCCTGCTCGCGCTCGGCCTGGCGGAGGGCTTCACCGGCTACCTGCTCCCGTGGGACCAGACGTCCTACTGGGCGACGACGGTCGGGATCAACCTCAACGGCACGGCGCCCTTCCTCGGCCCGTTCATCGCGCAGTTCCTGCAGGGCGGGACGTACATCAACGGCGACACGATCAGCCGCTTCTACGCGATCCACATGCTGATCCTGCCGGCGGCGATCGGCGGCCTGATCGCCCTCCACCTCTACCTCGTGATCCGCCTCGGCGTCACCTCGCCGCCGTGGTCGAAGGAGGCCGCCGGGTCGGGCCCGCTGCCGGAGCCCTCGACGAACGGCTCGGGCCCCGGCGCCGGCGCTGCGAAGGACGCTGCGCATGGGTGAGGACCGGATCGTCGAGCGGCAGCGGGTCTTCAAGCAGTACAAGGAGGACGTCAAGGAGCGCGGGAAGCCGTTCTTCCCGTTCGCGATGTGGCACGACACGATCATGTCGTTCGTCGTCGTGGTCGTGATCATCGGGCTCGCGGTGGTCTGGAAGTGGTCGGTCCCGGGCAACCACACGGGCACCGGCTCGGGCCTGCTCGGAAAGCTCTACGACGAGCCGGCCGACCCGGGGACGTTCAACTTCGTCCCGCGCCCCGACTGGTACTTCTACTTCCTCTTCTACCTGCTGCGGATCTTCAAGTGGCCCTCGTCGGTCGTCCTCGGCACGGTCGGGATCCCGACGATCCTGCTGCTCCTCCTGATCGCGATCCCGTTCATCGACACGCGGACGGAGCGGCACCCGCTGAAGCGGCCGGTGGCGATGGTCGCAAGCGTCCTCGTGATCCTCTCGATGGGGATCCTCACCTACCGCGGCGCGACCGCGAAGGAGGCGCTCGGGACGGAGCTGATCAAGCAGGTGCCGAACTGGGCCAAGGAGCAGGGCTTCGTCGGCAACAAGCAGGCGGTCGCGGGCGCGAAGCTGTTCGCGACCCTCGGCTGCCTGAACTGCCACACCTACCTCGGCAGCGGCAACCACAACCTCGGCGCCCCCGACCTGAGCGACGAGGGCGCGAAGGGGAGAGGCGTCTTCTTCCAGATCGCGCACCTCAAGTGCCCGTCGTGCGTGAACAAGGGCAGCCCGATGCCGCCGTTCGCGAGCCAGGGGAACGCCAACCTGACGAAGCTCGCGATCTTCCTCGAGGCCTCGAAGGGCCCGAAGTAGCCCCTCGCCCGCGCGGCTGGGCGCGGGTCCATAGGCTTCGGGGGTGGAGGTGACCCGGTGACACTCGCACCCGAGGCGGTCCGCTCGATGTTCGACCGCATCGCGCCGGTCTACGACGCGATGAACCGCGTCATGACCGTGGGGCTCGACCTGCGCTGGCGGCGGCTCGCCGCCGCCTCGGCGGTTCGGCCCGGCGACCGTGTCCTCGACGCCGCCTGCGGGACCGGCGACCTCGCGCTGGCCGACCATCGCGCGGGCGCGCTCCAGGTGACCGGGCTCGACTTCTCGCCTCGGATGCTCGAGCGCGCGCGGCGCAAGGCGCCGGGCCTCGAGTTCGTCGAGGGCGACATGCTCGCGCTGCCGTTCGAGGACGGCACGTTCGATGCGGCGACGGTCGGGTTCGGGGTGCGGAACGTGGCCGACCTCGAGCTCGCGCTCCGTGAGCTCCGCCGCGTGCTGCGGCCCGGCGGGCGGCTCGCGATCCTCGAGATCACCCGTCCGCGCGGGCGCGCTGAAGCCGTTGCTCTCGCTCTGGTTCGAGCGGATCGTCCCGCTGCTCGGCCGGGCTGCTTCCGGGCGGCGCACGCCTACACCTACCTGCCGGCCTCGGTCGCCCGGTTCCCCGGCGCCGAGGAGCTCGCCTCGCTCCTCGAGCAGGCCGGGTTCGCCGAGGTCCGCTTCCGCCTGCTGGCCGGCTCGATCGTCGCGCTGCACACTGGACGGGCAGGATGAACGCTCTCTCCGTCGACGCGACCCCGGGCCTCGCGGCGTACATGGCCGAGCTCGAGGCGCGGCTCGCCCAGGCGGTGGGCCGGCGCGACGGTTACGCCGTCGGTCGTGGCCTCGGAGGCGCTCGCCGCCGGCGGCAAGCGGCTGCGGCCGCTGCTCTGCTTCCTCTCGTCCGACAGGCCGGAGAGCGAGCTGCTGCTCGCCGCCGGGGTCGCGACCGAGCTCGTCCACATGGCGACGCTCGTGCACGACGACCTCGTCGACGGCGCGCGCATGCGGCGCGGCGTTCCGGCGGCCTGGTCGGTGTTCGGGCACGGGGCCGCTCTCTCCGCCGGCGACTACCTGTTCGCCTGCGCCTTCGCCGAGCTCGCCGCGTCCGAGGACTCCCACGCCGTCGAGGTCCTCGCCGACGCCTGCCTCGCGCTCGCGCGCGGCGAGGCGATGCAGCGTCGCCAGACCCGCCGCCCGGAGACCACGATCGACGACTACCTCGAGCGGTGCGCGCTCAAGACGGGGAAGCTGTTCGAGGCGGCGTGCAGCCTCGGCTCGGGCGGCGACGCCGACCTCGGCGCCTACGGGCTCGCGCTCGGAATCGCCTTCCAGATCGCCGACGACATCCTCGACTGCGCCGGGCAGACCCAGGAGACCGGGAAGATCCCCGGCACCGACCTGCGCGAAGGGACGCCGACGATGCCGCTCCTCCTCGCGGCCGCGCAGGACGACGTCGTGCGCAGCGCGCTCGCCGGGGGGCCGCTCGACGGCGCGCTCGTTCGGGTCGCCGGCACCGACGCGCTCGAGCGCTCGCGCGAGGCCGCGCTCGACTACGCTGCCAAGGCCCGCTCCTGCATCGGCTCGGCGCAGCACCGCGACGAGCTCGAGGCACTGACCTACGCCGTGGTGGACCGCGCCTCATGACAGTGATCGCCGCACGACACCGCACTCGACCTCGTCCGCGACAAGGTGCTCGCCGGCGAGCGACTCGACCTCGACGACGGCCTCGCCTCCTCGAGTCGGACGACCTGCTCGCGATCGGCGAGCTCGCCGATCTTGCGCGCCGCGAGCGCGGCGGCGACGACCGCGTCTTCTTCATCCAGAACCTCTACCTCTACCAGACGAACGTCTGCCGCGTGAAGTGCAAGTTCTGCGCCTTCGCGGCCACGCAGAAGCAGGCGCACGCCTACACGCTGACGCCCCGACGAGTTCGTCGCCGAGGCGGTCGCGCAGCACGAGCTCGACCCGTTCACCGAGATCCATATGGTCAACGGCGAGAACCCGCACGTCGTCGTTCGACTACTACCGCGACACGATCGCGAAGCTCCACGAGGCGCTGCCGGACGTGTTCCTCAAGTGCTACACGGCGTCCGAGATCCACCACATGACGACGCTGTCCGGGCTCTCGCACGAGGAGGTGCTGCGCGAGCTGCAGGCCGTCGGGCTCGGCGCGCTGACGGGCGGCGGCGCCGAGGTGTTCGCCGACCGCGTGCGGCGGCTCGTCGCGCCCGGGCAAGGAGCATCCCGGACATCTGGTTCCACGTCCACGACACGGCCCACCGGCTCGGGATGCCGACGCACTGCACGCTGCTCTACGGCCACGTCGAGACCTACGAGGAGCGGATCGAGCACCTGCTCCGCCTCCGCGACCAGCAGGACCGGACGGGCGGCTTCCTCGCGTTCGTCCCGCTCGCGTTCCATCCCGCGAACACGGTCTTCGAGCGCCGCGGCTTCACCTTCCAGACGGGCGCCGCCGACCTGAAGATGCTCGCCGTCTCGCGCCTGATGCTCGACAACATCCCGAACATCAAGGCGTACTGGATCTCGCTGACGCTGCCGGTCGCCCAGGTCGCCCTCCATTTCGGCGCGAACGACGTGCAGGGGACGCTCGTCCGCGAGGAGATCTTCCGTGCCGCGGGCTCGACGGCGGGCACCGGGCAGAAGACCGACGAGCTCGTCCGCACGGTCCAGGCCGCGGGCCGCATCCCGGTCCAGCGCGACACGCTCTACAACGAGCTCCGCCGGTGGTGAGCACGGTGATGGTGTCGGACACCGCGTTGGTCCCTTCGGGAAACGCTGTCCTACAAACGGTGTCCGACACCGCCTTGAACGCTGCGGCCGACGACACGTCTAGGGCGGTGTCGGACACGTTCGAAGGCCGCGATCGGGCTGGAGGGACGCGCCGCGTGTCCGACACCTACAAGGGCCGCGACCGAGCTGGAGGGACGCGCCGCGTGTCCGACACCTATCGCCCATGATCCGCCTCGGCCGCATCTCGTACGCGAACATGGCGCCGGTCTTCTTCCGGGTCGACGCCGAGTTCGAGGAGGTCACGGGTGTCCCGACCGAGCTCAACCGGCGCCTCGTCGCCGGCGAGATCGACACGGCGCCGATCTCGTCGATCGAGTACGCGCGCCACGCGGACACGCTGCTCCTGCTCCCGCGGCTCTGCGTCTCGAGCGAGGGCGCGGTCGACTCGATCCAGCTCGTCTCGAGGCTGCCGCTCGACGCGATCCGGACGGTCGCGGTCACGCCCGAGTCGGCGACCTCGGTCGTCCTGACGAAGGTGCTTCTCCCGGAGGCGACGCACGTCCCGCTCGGCGAGGCGGCGGACGCGAAGCTGCTGATCGGCGACGCCGCGCTGAAGTCGGCGTTCGAGGACCCGACGCCGCACCACGACCTCGGCCGCCTGTGGCTCGAGCGGACGGGCCTGCCGATGGTGTTCGCCGTCTGGGCCGTGAAGACGCCGCCGCACCCCGACCTGCTCGACCTCGAGGAGGCGCTCGTCGCGTCTCGTTCGCGCCGCTCGCGCCGAGCCCGAGACGCTCGCGTACGAGGCCGCCGCGCGCTACGGCTACCCGGCGGGCTTCCTCGCCCGCTACTTCGAGAAGCTCCGCTACCGCTTCGGCCCGCGCGAGCGCGCCGGGCTCTACACGTTCCTCGAGCTGGCGCACGACGTCGGCGAGCTCGACGAGGTGCCGGAGCTCCGCTTCGTCACCGCGGGGGCCACGGTCTCGTGAGCGCTGTCATGAGCACCGCGGCGATCCTCGACAAGGCGCTCGCCGGGGAGCGGATCGACGACGCCGAGGCGATCGCGCTCCTCGAGTCGCGCGACCTGCTCGCGGTCGGGCGGGTCGCGAACGAGCTCCGCGCCCGCCGCACCGACCCCGACCGGATCACGTTCATCGTCGACCGGAACGTCAACTACACGAACATCTGCGTCACCGACTGCGACTTCTGCGCCTTCTACCGCCGTCCGGGCGACCGCCGCGAGGGCTACCTGCTCCCGAAGCCGGTCATCTACAAGAAGATCGAGGAGACCCTCGAGCTCGGCGGCACCGGCCTCCTGATGCAGGGCGGTCATCATCCCGATCTCGGGATCGACTACTACGAGGATCTCTTCCGCTCGATCAAGGAGCGCTACCGGATCCACCTGCACGCGCTCTCGCCGCCGGAGATCCAGCACATCTCGCGCCGCTCGCGGCTCTCGGTCCCGGACACCCTGACACGCCTCCGCGACGCCGGGCTCGACTCGATCCCCGGCGGCGGCGGCGAGATCCTCGTCGACCGCGTCCGCGAGATCATCGCGCCGAAGAAGACGAAGACGGCCGAGTGGCTGAACGTGATGCGGCACGCCCACCGGCTCGGCATGTCGACGACGGCGACGATGATGTACGGGCACGTCGAGACGCTTCCCGAGCGGGTCGAGCACATGCGGCGGATCCGCGACCTCCAGGACGAGACGCACGGCTTCCGCGCCTTCATCTCGTGGACCTTCCAGGACGACGGCAACCGGCTCGGCGCGAAGGTGCCGCGCGAGACGATGCCGACCTCGTTCGACTACCTCCTCACCCAGGCGGTCTCGAGGATCTACCTCGACAACGTCGACCACATCCAGTCGAGCTGGGTGACCCAGGGGATGAAGATCGGCCAGGTCGCGCTCGAGTTCGGCGCCGACGACCTCGGCTCGATCATGATCGAGGAGAACGTCGTCTCCGCCGCCGGCACCACCTACCGCGCCTCGACCGACGACTTCGTCCGCACGATCAAGGGCCTCGGGAAGATCCCGGTCCAGCGCGACACGCTGTACCGCGAAGTCCGCGTCTGGAACTAGCCCCCGGCGCACGCGGTGTCGGACACCATCACCGCTTAGCTACCCTCGAACGGGGTCATGCGTCGCCTTCTCGCCTGCGCGCTCGTCGCGGCCGCGCTCGTTCCGCTTGCCGCCGCGCAGGAGCCCGAGACGCTCATGCCGGGCGTCACCTTCGACCGGCAGACGCTGCTCACGCCACACGGGCCGGTTGCCTACTCGGTGATCACCGCGCCCGCGCCGACGGGGCTGACCACGATCGCCCCGGTCCTCGGCGGGGGCACCGTAACCGGGCCGCGTGAGACCGTGACCCAGCTCGAGCGAAGCGTGTCCTCGATCGTCACCGTCGCAGGCGTGAACGGCGACTTCTTCTCCCAGAGCGGCGCCCGCTCCTACCCCGCGGGCATCGTCATGCAGAACGGCGCGCTCGTCCGCATTCCCACTCCGGCTCATTCGTCGATCGGGTTCGACGCGAACGGGACGATGCACGTCGGGCGGATCTCCTTCAGCGGCACCTGGAAGGGGACAGGCCAGCGGCGAGCCCTCGAGGGCGTCAACCAGCAGCCGCGCCCGAACCAGACGATCCTCTTCACGCCGGCGTGGGGCGCGTCCACGCCGAACGTGGCCAATGCCGCCGTCGCCGTGCTCGAGCCGTTCCCGGCGGCCGGGATCGGCACCGACCTGGACGCCGGCGTCTCCTCGGTCGGCTCGGGCCAGGTGCCGATCCCCTCCGACGGTGCCGTCCTCGTCGCCACCGGGGCTGACGCGGGGAAGCTCCAGGCCGAGGCACCCGAGGGCGGCCAGGTGACTGTGCGGCTGATCCTGCCCGACGCCTGGAGCTCGGTCGTCTCCGCGCTCGGCGGCGGCCCGCAGCTCGTCAAGGGGGGGAAGCCGCTCTTCACGACCGGCGAGAACTTCGACCCGATCGACCTCGCGACGAGGCAGGCTCGCACGGCGGTCGGGCAGCTCGCCGACGGCCGGGTGGTCCTCGTCACCGTGGACGGCGGCCGTCCGGGCTACAGCGTCGGGATGACGAGCTACGAGCTCGCGAAGACGATGGTGGGCCTCGGCGCCGTCACCGCCGCCGGCCTCCAGTACGGCCGCTTCGTGACCGCCGCCTTCGACGGCGAGGTCCTGAACCGCCTGAGCCAGACGCGCCAGGTGCCGGTGAAGGAGGCGCTGCTCGTCCAGTACGCCGGCGTCTACGAACCGCCGCCGTCGGCCACGCTCCTCGGGAAGGCGAACGCCGCGGCAGGGGTGAAGCTCGCCTACCGCCTCACCCAGCCGTCGACCGTCACCGCGAACGTCGTCGCGCCCGACGGCACGGTCCACCAGCTCGACTCGGGCGCTCGCTCGCCCGGCACCTACGGCTTCACCTGGAACACCTTCGACACCGAAGGGACCTGGCACTGGACGGTGCAGGCGACAGACGATCAGAACCGCCAGTCCACCGCCGACCGCACGTTCTCGTACGACCTCACGCTGAGCGGGCTCTCGGTCACCCCGGCCGGGAAGGTCGGCTTCACGCTCTCCCGGCCCGCGTCCGCCGTCCTCTCGATCGCCGCCGCGAACGGCACCCTCGTCGACACCCTCCCGGCGGTGAGCCTCCAACCTGGCGCGCAATCGCTGGCCTGGGACGGCATCACGGCCGCCGGGGCGAAGGCGCCGTCCGGCGCCTACGTCGCCACCGTCACCGAGACGAGCGCCATCGGCACCGCCTCGTACTCGAGCCGCTTCACGCTCGGCGCCTGGGCTCGATGAGCCGCCGGGGGCGCCCGGCCGTGCGGGTGGCCGCGGCGCGTCAGAGCTACTCGTCCGAGCGTGCTGCCCGGCGTCGTGTCAGGGCGTCATCGGCCACTCAGCCTGCGCGCCGTGACCTCGTTCATCGGCGACCACGGCCTGCTCGCCGTCTTCATCCTCATGACGGTGGCAGCAGTCCTGCCGGCTGCAAGCGAGGTGACGATGCTCTACGGCGGAGCGCTCGCCTCGGGCGCGCTCGCCGGCCAGATCGCGCTCTTCGGGCACGATTTCTCGTCGGGCCTGCCGGCATACCTCGCCGTCGTTGTCGCCGGAGTCGCCGGCAACACGCTCGGCGCCGCGGGCGGCTGGTGGGTCGGCATCCGCGGGGGCCACCCCCTGTTGGAGCGCTACGGCCGGTACATCCACGTGACGCCGGCGAGGATCGCCCGCGCGGAGCGGTGGTTCGACCGGTTCGAGGGTGTGGCGGTGCCCCTCGGGTTCGCGACGCCCATCGTTCGCTCGTTCGTCGCGATCCCGGCGGGGATCCTCGAGGTCCCGTTCAGGCGGTTCATCGTGCAGGCCGCGGCCGGCATCACGGTGTTCTGCGCCCTCCTCGCCGGGATCGGCTGGGCGGCCGGGTCGAGCTACAGCACGGTGCACCACGACTTCCGCTACGTCGAGCTCGTTGTCGTCCTCGTAATCGTCCTCTTCGCGGCTCTACTGCTGATCCGCCGCCGCCGCTCCACTACCATCTCGCGTAGTGCCGATTCCCCACGTTGACGTCAAGGCGCAATACGCGCCTCTCGTCCCCGAGCTGACGGCGGCGTTCGAGCGCACGCTGGAGAGCGGCCGGTTCATCTTCGGCCCCGAGGTCGAGGGCTTCGAGCGCGAGGCGGCCGAGTACCTCGGCGTCGAGCAGACGGTCGGCGTCGCGAACGGCACCGACGCGATCGTGCTCCTCCTCGACGCGCTCGGGATCGGCGCCGGGGACGAGGTGATCTGCCCGTCGTTCACGTTCTATGCGACCGCCGAGGCAATCGCGCGCATCGGCGCGACCCCGGTCTTCGCTGAGATCGATCCCGCGACGCTGAACATCGACCCGGCGGACGTCGCCGGCCGGATCACCGAGAAGACGAAGGCGATCATGCCGGTGCACCTGTTCGGGCGCCCGTCGCCGCTCGATGATCTCCGTGCGTTCGGCCTTCCGGTGCTCGAGGACGCGGCGCAGGCCTTCGGCGCCCGCGGGATCGCGACGAGCATCGCCTCGACCTTCAGCTTCTTCCCCACCAAGAACCTGTTCGCGCTCGGCGACGGCGGCCTCGTCGCCGTCAACGACGCAGAGCTCGCCGACCGGATCCGGCTCCTGCGCTTCCACGGCTCCAGGTCGAAGAAGGACTTCGAGCTGATCGGCTACAACTCGCGCCTCGACGCGCTCCAGGCCGCGATGCTGCGCATCTTCCTGCCCCGCCTCGACGGCTGGAACGCCGCCCGCCGGGAGGCCGCCGCCCGGTACGAGGAGCTCGGGCTGGGCGAGATCGCGGAGCTTCCGCCCGACGAGCCGGGCCACGTCTACCACATGTACTGCATCCGCTCGTTCGAGCGGGATCGGCTCGCCGCCGCGCTCGCCGAGGCGCAGATCGGCTTCGCCTCCTACTACCAGCCTCCGCTGCATCTGCAGCCCGCGCTGCGGTACCTCGGCTACTCGGAGGGACAGTTCCCGGAGACCGAGAAGGCTGCGCGTGAGAATCTCTGCCTGCCGATGTGGGGAGGCATCTCGGAGGAGCAGCAGGCCGAGGTCGTTGCCACGCTGCGGCGGGCCTCGAGCCTCGTCCAGGCATGAGGATGGCCGTCCCGATCAGCCGTCACCGCCTCTGGCAGCTCGCCGTCGACGTGGTCCTGATCGCGCTCGCCTGGTGGGGCGCGTTCTTCCTCTGCTTCGACCAGACCGTCCCACGCTACTACCAGCACTTCCTCTCGTGGCAGGTCTATGCCGTCGTGATCGGGATCAACCTGGCGACGTTCGTGCTCTTCGGCTTCTACAACCGCTGGTGGCGTTACGTGTCCACGCGGGACATGTGGGGAGCCTTCCGCGGCGTCACGGTCGCCTGTGCCGTCACGACGCTCGTGCTCTATCTCTTCCCGCCGGAGCACACCTATCACCTGCCGAAGCGCATCGTCGCGCTCGACTACCTGCTGCTGCTCGCGTTCGTCGCCGGCACTCGCCTGCTGGCACGGTCGCTGATCGAGCGGCCGTCGGGCGGGATCGTGGCGAGCGGCCGGGAGGTCCTGATCGTGGGCGCCGGCGACGCGGGCCAGCTCGTCGTGCGCGAGATGCGGCGGAACCGGCGGCTCGCGTACACGCCGGTCGGCTTCGTCGACGACGATCCGCGCAAGAAGCACATCCGCATCCACGGCGTCCGCGTCCTCGGGACGACCGACGAGATCGGGCGCCTCGTGCGCGAGCACCGGCCCGACGAGGTGTTGATCGCGATGCCTTCTGCGCCGGGCGAGATGCGGCGCAAGGTGCTCGACGCGACCCGGGGCGAGGGCGTCGCGGTCAAGACGCTGCCCGGCCTGCACGAGCTGATCGCCGGCGACATCGACCTCGCAGGTCAGATCAGGCCGGTCGCGATCGAGGACGTCCTCGGGCGCGAGCAGGTCGAGGTCGATCTCGAGGCGGTCTCGGCGTACATCAGAGACAGGGTGGTCCTCGTGACGGGCGGCGGCGGCTCGATCGGCTCGGAGCTCTGCCGGCAGGTGGTCCAGCTCGGAGCGAAGCGGGTCATCCTCGTCGACAAGGCGGAGTCCTCGCTCTACGAGATGCAGCGCGAGCTCGTCGACGAACGCCACTTCACGGCGGTGATACCCGTGCTCGCCGACTGCGGTGACGCGCCCAAGATGCGCGACGTCTTCGAGAAGTACGGCCCCCAGGTGGTCTTTCACGCGGCCGCGTACAAGCACGTCCCGATGCTCGAGACCAACCCGATGCAGGCTGTCACGAACAACATCGTCGCGACGCGCGTCGTCGTCGAGATCTCGGCGGAGCTCGGCGTCGAGAGATTCGTGTTCATCTCGACCGACAAGGCCGCGGAGCCGAGGAACCTCCTCGGGCAGTCGAAGGCCGTCTGCGAGTGGATCGTCGAGTCCTACGCCCGCCGTGACGACGTGGCGACCCGGTTCGTCGCGGTGCGGTTCGGGAACGTGCTCGGCTCGTCCGGGTCGGTGATCCCGATCTTCCGTCGCCAGATCGAGCGCGGCGGCCCCGTCACCGTGACCAACGCGGAGATGACGCGGTTCTTCATGACGATCCCCGAGGCTGCGTCGCTCGTGATCCAGGCCGGCGAGATGGGCGGCAAGGGGCAGGTGTACGTCCTCGACATGGGCGAGCCGGTGAAGATCCTCGACCTCGCTCGCCAGATGATCGAGCTGTCGGGGCGCAGCGAGGTCGAGATCGCGTTCACGGGCTCCCGGGCGGGCGAGAAGATGCACGAGAGGCTCTGGAACGAAGGGGAGACCGTCGGGACGACGAAACACCCGAAGATCATGCGCGCCACGCGGCCGCCGATCGACGCCGCGTGGCTCGACCAGCAGCTCGCCGAGCTGGAGGGCCTCGTCGCCGAGAACGACATGCTCGGCGTGACGACGAAGCTGAAGCACATGGTCGACGATCCCAAGCGCGTCGGCGCCGCGGTGCTCGAAGACACCCTTCACTGACACGGCAGCGTTTGGAAGCCGTTGCGGTTTCCGGCCGGGCGCGCGGCTAGGGTGCCCGGGTGGAGGTTCTCGACGGGCTGAATCCGGAGCAGCGCCGCGCCGCCGACGCGGTGCGCGGCCCGGTGTGCATCCTCGCCGGCGCCGGCTCGGGGAAGACGACGACGATCACGCGGAGGATCGCCCAGCAGGTCGCAGTCGGGGCGTTCGCGCCGTCGCAGATCCTCGCGGTGACGTTCACGGAGAAGGCGGCCGGCGTGATGAAGTCGCGCCTGGCGGCACTCGGGGTCTCGGGCGTTGCCGCGCGGACGTTCCATTCGGCGGCGCTCGCGCAGCTCCACTACTTCTTGCCGGGGGCGGTGGGGCGGATCCTGCCGACGAAGGTGCTGACGCTCCGGCAGATCGCAAACGGGCTCCCGGCTCCGTTCAAGTTCCGCCCGGCGGCCGACCTCGCGACGGAGATCGAGTGGGCGAAGAACCAGCGGACCCCGCCGGGCGAGTACCGGGCGCGGCTCGGCGACCACGAGCCGCCGATCCCCGAGGACCTGATGGCCCGGGTCTACCACGAGTACGAGCGCCGGAAGGAGGCGCGCGGCGAGATCGACTTCGAGGACCTGCTCGAGCTCGCGGTCCGGCTGCACGAGGGCGACGAGCAGGTTCGGGCGGTGTTTCGCGAGCGCTACCGCGCGTTCACCGTCGACGAGTACCAGGACGTGAACCTGCTCCAGCAGACGCTGCTCGAGCTCTGGCTCGGCGACCGCGACGACCTCTGCGTCGTCGGCGACGACTACCAGTCGATCTACCGTTTCACAGGCGCCTCGCCGCGCTCGCTGCTCGGCTTCGCGGAGCGCTTCCCGAACGCCGAGGTGGTGCGGCTCGAGGAAAACTACCGCTCGAGCCCCGAGGTGCTCGAGCTCGCAAACCGCCTCGTGCCCCGGCTCGGCGGGGCCGAGAAGGTGCTCCGCGCGACGGAGCCTCCCGGGCCGGCGCCGGTGGTGCGGCTCTTCGGGAGCGCGGGCGAAGAGGATGCCTGGATCGCCGTCGAGGTGAAGCGGCTCGCCGCCGCGGGGACGCCTCTCGAGGAGATCGTCGTCCTCGCCCGCACCAACGCGCGCCTCGCCGACTTCGAGGAGGCGTTCCACGATGCCGGGATCCCGTTCCAGGGCTCGTCGCTCCTCGAGCGCGAGGCCGCGCGGCGGATGCTGAAGCTGCTCGAGCGCGACAGCTCGACCGGCGTCGCCGAGCGCGTGCGCCTTCTTGCCGAGGAGGCCGGGATGCTGTACTCGCTCCCCGACAAGCTCGGCGATCGCGAGCTGACCCGGCAGACCGACCTCGCCCGGCTCGTGCGCCTCGCGGGCGAGCTCGACGAGCTCACGTGCGCCGGGTTCGCCGCCGAGCTCCGGCGCCGCTTCGATCCGGGGAGCCGCGAGGTGCGCGGCGTGCACCTCCTCACCTACCACCGGGCGAAGGGACTCGAGTTCGACGCCGTGTTCCTGCCGCGGCTCGAAGCGAAGGAGCTGCCGACGCGACTTGCGAAGACCGACGAGGATCGCGACGAGGAGCGCCGGCTCTTCTACGTCGGGATCACGCGCGCCAGGCGGTTTCTGGCAGTCACCTGGTCACGCGATCCCAGCCCGTTCCTCGCAGAGCTCGGTGTCGAGGGACGGCCCGCGCGTGCGGAGCGCCCGGCAGTCGAGGTCGGCGACCCCGTGCTCTACGACGCCCTCGCCGCGTGGCGCAAGCAGCGCGCCCAGAGCGACGCGGTGCCGGCGTACGTCGTCTTCCACAATGCGACCCTGGCGGCCATCGCCGGCGCGAAGCCGCGCTCGATCGGCGAGCTTGCGTCCGTTCCGGGCCTCGGCCCGACGAAGATCGAGCGCTACGGCGACGAGGTGCTCGCAGTCGTCGGTCAGGCCGTGTAGGCAGAGAGGAGCAACGCGAGCAGGTCGGCCGGGTTCCGGCGGACCGCTTCACGCGAGCCGGGTTCACGTCTCTCGAGGCGGAGCGCGCGCGGGTCGGTGAGCAGCCGCAGCCGGCCCTGGCGGATCAGCTCCTCGTCGACGCCGCCGAGACGGCCGCCGAAGGTCGTGAACACAGGGACGCCCAGGGCGACGGCCTCGCGGTTCATCGTCCCCCCGGCGGAGACGACGAGATCGGACTGAGCGATCAGGCTCTGGGCGTCGACTGCACGGTCGGGGACGATGACCGACGGGAGCGCGAGCGAGCGAACGTAGTCGCGCTGCGCCTCCGTGCGCGGGATGACGACGGCGCTGACGTTGTCGAGGTTGCCGAGATGCTGCAGCGTCTCGGGGAAGAGCGGGTTCGCGTGCCGGTGGTAGAGCGCCACGTCGGGCGGCGGGCGGAGCACGACGAGCGTCCGTGCCGGGTCGACGCCGAGCTCGGCCGCCACGCCCGGATCGGGCTCGAAGTCGGAGAGGTAGTACTCCTCTTTCAGCCCGGGGTAGGTGAGGAGCTTGGGCGGCGCGGCGCCGTATCTGGCAAGCCGGTCGGCGGGGATCGACGCGGGGACGACGACCCTCGTCGCGGCGCGGCACCCGAGCTGGTGCTGCAGCCACGCGAACTCGTAGTCGAAGGTCGTGGAGCTCGGGATGCCGAGGCGGTGGGCCGTGATCGTCAGCTCGTGCGAGCCGTGAGCGAGTGCCACGTCGAACCCGCGGCCACGCGCCCACTGCTTCAACGCCCCGAGGCGCGAGGAGAGCTCGCGCGCCTTCCCGAGCCGCGAGCGGCCCCCGTGATGGCCGATCGGCGTCGCCGCCATGCCGTGCGACTCGATGAGCTGGAGCGTCTGCGCGTAGTCGCGTGCGGTGATCTCCACCTCGTCGCCGCGCGCCTTCATGAGCTCGACGAGCGGCCGGAAGACGAGCGGGTGCGCGCTCGCCGTCATGTCGATCCAGACCTTCATCCCGAGGGTGTCGGACACAGCCCGCAGGTTCCGCCCATCCGGACGAGTCTAGAGAGGCTAACCCGAGTCGAGCGCAGGCTCGCGCGGCGGCGGCTCGCGAACGAGGAGCGCCTTGGCCGCCGGCTTCGGCAGCCACCAGTTCCAGACGCCGAGGATCTTCATCAGGGACGGCACGAGCATCACGCGGATGACGGTCGCGTCGAAGATGATCCCGGCGGCGAGGCCGATCGCGAACTGCTTGATGTCGAGCCCCGGGCTCAGCGAGAGCGTGAAGAACGCGAACATGAGCACGAGCGCGGCGCTCGTCACGAGCTTGCCCGTACGCGCGAGACCCACCCGGATCGCGGTGTCGGTGTTGCCCGTCTCGTCGTAGATCTCGCGCATCCGGGTGAGCAGGAAGACCTCGTAGTCCATCGAGAGGCCGAACAGGAACGCAAAGATCATCAGCGGGATCCATGGGATGATCGACTGCGTCGCGTGGATGCCCCAGATCGTCTCGGAGCCGTGGCCCTTCTGGAAGATGAACACGATGATCCCGTAGGCGGCGGCGAGCGAGATCAGGTTGAGGAGCGCCGCCTTCAGCGCCAGCACGACCGAGCGGAACGCGCGCGCGAGCAGGATCAGCGTGAGGACGATCACGAAGGTGAGGACGTACGGGAAGTTCCCGTAGACGGCGCTCACGAAGTCGCGCTCCTCGACGGCCACTCCGCCGAGCGCGGCTCCGGTGCCGTCGAGCTCGGCCTTCACGGCCTTGATCGCGTCCTTCGCCGGCGGACGAGGAGCCGTCGGCGGCCGGGAAGGCCTCGATCAGCCGGTAGCCGTCCTTCTGCCATGTCGCCGGCGCGACGGCTCCGGCGATGCCGGGCGTCGTGTCGAGCCTCTTGACGACCGTCGCGCTGGACGTGCCGGGGCTCACGAGCACGACGAACGGCTTCATCACGCCGGCCGAGACGCCCGCCGCCGCGAGTGCCTGGCGCCCGTCGATCGCGTCGCCCGAGCCGGGGTAGTACTTCACCTGCGCCTCGCTCGGGTTCAGCTGGAAGCCCTCGAAGACGAGCGCACCGACGATCACGAGCCCGACGCCGGCGATCGGCCACGGGTGGCGGACGACGAACCCGGCCCACTTGCCCCACCAGCCGTCCTCCGGGTGCCCGTCGTCCATGAAGCGCCTCGGGAGCACGCGGATGCTGTTCACCTTCGTGCCGAGCGTCGAGAGGATCGCGGGCAGGAGCGTGATCGCCGCGATCACCGAGACCAGCGGGATCAGCAGGCCGCCGATCCCGATCGAGCGGATGAACGGCAGCGGCAGGAAGACCATGCGAGAGGAGGCCGACGGCGACCGTCGAGCCCGACACGATCACCGACCGCCCGGCGTGGGTCATCGTCTCGACCATCGCCGTCTCCGTGTCGGACCCGTCGCGCAGCTCGTCGCGGAAGCGGAAGATCATCAGCAGCGCGTAGTCGATCGCCACGCCGAGCCCGACGAGTGCGATCAGGTACTGGACGATGATCGACACGTGAGTGATGTAGGTGAGCAGGTAGACGAGCGTGAAGGTGTTCAGGATCGACGCGACGCGATCGCGATCGGGATCAGCACGGCGGGCATCGTCCCGAACACGAAGAGCAGGATCACGAGCGCGCCAAGCCCGCCGATCAGCGACTCGGTGAGGACGCTCGGCCCGCTCGTGCTCGCGGAGGCGAAGACGAGCGGGTCACGGCCGGTGAGGTACGACTGTCACACCGGTGGGCGTGGCCGCCTTGAGCCTGGCGCGGATCTCCTTGATGTGGAGGTCAGAGGTGAAGTCCTGGTTCCCGGCCGGGTAGATCGTCGCGAAGGTCGTGTGGCCGTCCTTGGAGACGTACGCACGGTTGCCGGTCGTCCAGAACGAGCGACATGCGCGAGCGGGGCAGGAGCGACTGCGCGGAGTCGACGGCCTTCTGGAGGCCCGCGACCTTCGTGATGTCGCCGTCCGAGTGGAAGACGGCGAGCATCGGCGGGAACTCGCCGCTGCCGAAGAGCTCGAGCGTCTTCTGGTTCGTCTCGTACGCCGGAGTAGCCCGGGATCGAGAAGCTCTGGAACCAGCGCTTCGAGAGCTGCCCTGCGGAGAACGCGCCGACGAGCGGTCAGCGCGATCCAGACGCCGATCACCCACCACCTGCGCCGGACGATCACGTGAGCCAGACGCTCCAGCATCGGGGCAGAGGATACCCTCTTGTCGTAAGGTGTCAAATGATTTAGTATCTAACGAGATGCCTCAGGGCGAAGCGGAGAGCCCTCGGGGCGAAGCGGAGAGCACGGTGACGCAGAGACCACCGGGGCTCGAGCCACTCGGGCGGCAGCTCGTGCTGCGTGTGCTCGATCCAGGCGACCGGCGCGTCCGCCGGCTCGAGCTCACCCCCGCCGGAGTCGAGCTCCACGCGCGCATGATGACCGCGGTCATCCAGCTCCAGACCACGCTTATGGCCGGGCTCCGCCGGGACGAGAAGGAGGTGATGGCCCGTTGCCTCGATCTGATCCAGGCGAACCTCGAGGCCTCAGGCGCCCCCGTTCCCGGGGACGCTTCGTAGCCGCCGCCTCGTACCCGTCGCCTCCACGAAGCCCGCGCGCATATAAGCTGAGCTTATGGACACGCGTCAACTCGAGACGTTCGTCGCGGTCGTCGAGCGGCGCAGCTTCTCGCAGGCCGCCGAGCGGCTGGGCGTCACCCAGCCTGCGGTGAGCCTCCAGATCCAGGCGCTCGAGAAGCGGCTCGGGACGAAGCTCCTCGACCGCTCCGGGCGGCGGGTCGAGCCGACCGAGGCGGGCATGCGGCTCTACCGCGGGGCTCAGCGGCTGCTCGCGCTCGAGGAGCAGGTCGTCGCCGAGGTGGCGGACGAGGCGACGTCCGAGCTCGAGGGCCGGTTCGAGATCGGCGCCTCGACCGGGCCGGGCGGGATCGTGCTCTCGCAGCTTCCTGTGCGAGTTCGCCGCGCTCCACCCGAAGCTCCACGTGGTGCTCTGGGTGTTCGACACGCAGACGATCGTCGACCGGGTCGCCGGCCGCGAGCTCGAGCTCGGCGTCGTCGGCGCCGCGCGCCGTCATCGCGGCGTGGTGTTCGAGCCGTTCCTGCGCGACGAGGTCGTCCTCGCCTGCCCGCCCGGGTCATCAGCTCGCCGGGAAGACGGTGACCCTCGACGAGGTGCGGCGAGGCCGGGCTGATCATGATGCAGGAGGGCGCCGGCGTCCGCCTGATGATCGAGGACGAGCTGCAGCGAGCGAGGGCTCCGGCTGCGGGACCTCGACGTACGGCTCGAGCTCGGGCTCCAGGAGTCGGTTGCGAGCGCGGTGCGGGCCGGCTACGGCGTCACGTTCATCTCGCGCACGTCGATCGAGGCCGAGCTCGAGGCGGGGACGCTCGCCGAGGCACGCGTCGAGGGGCTCGACCTGCAGCGCGAGATCCAGCTCGTGCGCGCCGCCGGGCGGGCCGAGACGAGAGCGAGCCGCGCCTTCGTCGAGTTCGTCCGGGGCCGCCTGCCGTGATCGTCCGCTGGTCGCTCGACCGAGCTGCCGGGCGTCCTCGCAGAGCTCGGCGTCGGCCGCCCGTTCCTGGTCGCGAGCCCGCGCTGGCTCGGCCTCGTCGAGGTGCCCGTCGCGGGCGCGTGGACGACGGTGCCGTCGGACCGGCGATCGAGGTCGCGCCGGGCGCCGACGGGATCCTCGCGATCGGCGGCGGCTCGGCGATCGACACCGCGAAGGCCGCCTCGGCGGCGTCCGGCCTGTCGCCTCGTCTCCGTCCCGACGACGTACTCGGGCGCGGAGTGGACGCCGGGCTTCGGCCTCCGGACGCCCGACCGGCGGATCGTCGGCGGCGGCGGCGGCGCGCACCTCGCCGGCATCGTCTACGACGTCCGGCTCACGCTCGACCTTCCGCGGGCCGAGACGGTCGGCACCGCCCTGAACGCCCTCGCCCATTGCGCCGAGGCGCTCTACGTGCAGGGGCACAACCCGGACGGAGACGAGCGGGCGCTGGCCGGGGCGAGGGCGATCGCCGTTGCGCTTCCCGAGGTCGTCGCCTCGCCGCACACCCGGTCGTCCCGGGCGAGGCTCCTCCGGGGAGCGAGCGACGCCGGGCAGGCCCTCGCACTCGCGGGGCTCGGGCTCGGGCACGCGATCGCGCAGGCGCTCGGCGGCACCTTCGGGCTTCCGCACGGTGCGATGAACGCGCTGGCGCTGCCGCTCGCGCTCCGCTTCAACGAGACGCTCGCGCCGGAGGCGATCGCGCGCTTCGGCGAGGCGATCGGAGCTCCCGCCGACCCCGCGGCGAAGGTCGAGGAGCTCGCGCGGCTCGGCGGGTTCGAACGGCTCCGCGACTTCGACCTGGCCGAGGACAGCCTCCCGGCCGCCGCCGAGGCGGCAGCAGGACGTCTCGGCAACCGCCAGAACCCGCGCCCCGCCACCTCCGCCGAGATCGAAGAGCTCCTCCGCTCGATCTATTGAGATAACCACGACTAATCGGTCGGATTAGCCGATCTCTGCTAACCTGGCGAGGTGCCCGAGGGGGACGCTTTCGACGTGCTTGTGATCGGCAGCGGGGCCTCGGGCCTTGCCGCCGCCGTGTCCGCCGAGCGCGCCGGAGCGCGGGTCGCGGTCGCGACCAAGGGCTCGCTCCAGGCGAACAACTCCTCCAAGGCCCAGGGCGGGATCCAGGCCGCCTTCGGCGCCGAGGACTCGCCCGAGCAGCACGCAGAGGACGTCTGGCGCTCCTCGCACGAGACGGCGAACCGCGAGCTCGTCGAGATCCTCACCGGCGAGGCGCCGAGCGCGATCCACTGGCTCGAGGAGCTCGGTGTCGAGTTCACGCGGGAGAACGGCGGCTACCGCCTGGCGCGCTGCGGCGGCGCCTCGCAGAAGCGCCTCCTCCAGGTCGGCGACCGCACCGGGCATGCGATCACCAAGGGCCTTCGCGACGCGTGGGAGGGCGGGCTCGGGCACCTCGTTCGAGAACGCGCCGCTGCGCAGCCTCGAGGCCCGGGGAAGCGGCTGGCGCGCGGAGTGCGGCGAGCACACGATCGACGCCGCCACCGTCGTGCTCGCGGCCGGCGGACGCTGCTTCGCCGAGGCAAAGGCGCGCGGCGAGCTCTCGACGAATCACCCGAACGCGACCGGCGAGGTGACGCAGATGGCGATCGACCTCGGCGCCGAGACGCGCGACCTCGACGCGCTCCAGTACCACCCGAACGGCGGCGCGTGGCCCGCGAACATGCAGGGCTACTCGATCCCCGAGACCACGCGCGCCTACGGCGCGGTCCTCCTGAACGCCGACGGCGAGGAGTTCACCGACTCGCTCGGGCCGCGCGACGTCGTCAGCCAGGCGATCGTCGACGAGGTCGCCGCCGGCCGTGGGGTCGAGACCCCCGACGGCCGGCCGGCCGTCTACCTCGACACGACGCGCATCCCCGAGGACGACGCGACGGTCTCGCTGCCCGTACATGCTGCGCCGCTACCGTGCCGCGGGCCTCGACCCGCTCGCCGAGCGGATCCTGACCTACCCCGTCCTCCACTACCAGAACGGAGGCCTCGTGATCGACACCGATGCCCGGACGACCCTCGAGGGCCTGTATGCCTGCGGCGAGATCGCCGGCGGCACCCACGGCCGCAACCGCATGATGGGCAACAGCCTGCTCGAGTGCGTCGTCTTCGGCCGGCGCGCAGGCAAGGCAGCAGCAGGGGCCGCCGCGTGAGCGTCGACGTCACGACCGATCTCGCAGGGCGCGGTCGAGGACGCCGCCGCCCATCTGTACGTCTGGGCGCTGAAGGACATCCCGCAGGACCTGCGCGACGCGCTCGCCGACGCGCGCGATCGCGAGACCTCCGTTCCCGGCAAGCGCGTGCTCGAGACGATCCACCGCAACGTCAGCATCGCCGACTCCGAGCGCAACCTCGTCTGCCAGGACACCGGGATCGCGGTCTACCACTGCAAGGTCGGCGAGGGCTTCCCGCTGCACCCGGCCCGGATCTACGAGGCGCTGCGCGACGGCACGGCGCGCGCCACCATCGAGCATCCGCTCCGCTCGAACGCCGTCCACACGATCACGCCGCGAGAACACCGGCCCGAACATCGGCTACCGGCTCCCGATCGTGCACTGGGAGTTCGTCACCGACTGGGACGGCCTCGACGTGAAGTGCGTGCCGAAGGGCTCCGGCTCGGAGAACATGAGCTTCCTGAAGATGTGCGTCCCGGCCGACGGGGTGAACGGGATCAAGCGCTTCGTGCTCGAGTCGATCGTCGGCGCCGGCGGCAAGCCGTGCCCGCCCGGGATCGTCGGCGTCGGGATCGGCGGCTCGGCCGACTACGCGATGCACCTCGCCAAGGAGGCGATCATGCGGCCGATCGGCACGCGGAACCCGGACCCGCTCGTCGCTCGAGCTCGAGGACGAGCTCTACGGGCTCCTCAACGAGACCGGCATCGGCCCGATGGGGCTCGGCGGCGACGTCACCGTCCTCCAGTGCCACATCGAGCACGCCGACACGCACATGACCCTCAACCCGGTCGCCGTGAACTACCAGTGCTGGGCCGCCCGCCGCGCGAGCGCCCACATCTCGGCCGACCGGCGACATCGACTACGACCGCGAAGCCTGAGCCGTGGCGATCCCACGAGGTCACCTTCCCGATCACCGATCCGGCCGAGATCCTGAAGCTCCGCGCCGGCGACGAGGTCACCGTGCAGGGGCACATCATCGGGATCCGCGACCGCACGCAGATCCGGATCTTCGACCAGGGCGTCGAGCCGCCGATGGATCTCTCCGGCGCGTTCCTGCTCCACACGGCGCCGAACGTCCGCAAGCTCGGGCCCGGGCCGCTACGAGAAGATCTGCATCGGCACCACGACGAGCGCGCGGATGGTGCGCTTCACCGAGCCGCTCGGCGCGCAGTACGGCGTCCGTGCGATCTGCGGCAAGGGCGGGTTCCCCGACGAGGCGATCGAGCCGATGCAGCGGCTCGGGATGGTCTACTTCGCGATCGTCGGCGGTGCCGCGGCGCTCGAGACGACCCAGATCGAGGAGATCGAGGAGGTCGCCTGGGAGGAGCTCATGCCCGAGTGCCTCTGGCAGCTTCCGCGTCAAGGACTTCGGCCCGCTCACCGTCGGCATCGACGCCCACGGCGGCTCCCTCTACCACGACGTCCAGGCCGAGGCCCACAAGAGATTGGAGGAGATCTTTGCCAGGCTTTGACCTCGAGCTCGGCCGCGACGGCGGCCTGACCCACGTGATCGACAAGGGCCTCGGCCCGCGCGGCTGGGAGGACGTCCTCGAGACGAGCGGCGACTACATCGACATCGTCAAGCTCGGCTGGGGCACCGCCTACGTGACCCCGAACCTCCGGAAGAAGCTCGAGGTGCTCGCAGGCAAGCGCGTCGTGCTCGGCGGCACGTTCTTCGAGGTGGTCTTCGCCCGCGACAAGGTCGACGAGTACAAGTCGTGGCTCTCGGAGCTCGGCATCGACCACGTCGAGATCTCCGACGGCACGATCGAGATCCCGCGCGAGCGCAAGCTCGAGCTCATCGCCGACTTCGCGCGCGACTTCACCGTCCTCTCCGAGGTCGGCTCCAAGGACTCCGAGGTCGTCTTCGCCCCCTACGAATGGGTGCGAGTGGATCAAGGAAGAGCTGGCCGCCGGCGCCTGGAAGGTCGTGACCGAGAGCCGCGAAGGCGGCACCGCCGGCATCTTTCGGCCCTCCGGCGAGATGCGCACCGGCCTCGTCGACGAGATCGCCCACGAGATCGACTTCCACGACCTGATCTGCGAGGCGCCCACGAAGTCGAGCCAGGCCTGGTTCGTCAAGCAGTTCGGCCCGAACGTCAACCTCGGGAACATCCCGCCGGACGAGGTCATCCCGCTCGAGACGCTCCGCCTCGGGCTGCGCGGCGACACGCTCAAGGAGGTGCTGCTCGGTGGCCAGCCGGCCCCAGCTGCCTGAGCTCGACTGGGAGGCGATGGAGGCCGAGGAGATCCTCGGCGCGCTCCTCGAGGCGTTCCCCGGCCGCGTCTCGCTCGCCTGCTCCTTCCAGAAGGAGGAGTCGGTGCTGCTCGACATGCTCTACACGGTCGCGCCCGACGCCCGCGTCTTCGCGCTCGACACGCACGTCCTCTTCCCGGAGACCTACGCCGTCTGGCGGGCCGTCGAGCGAGCGCTACGGACACGAAGGTCGAGATCTACGAAGGCCCGACGCTCGCGCAGCAGGCCGAGATCCACGGCGACGCGCTCTGGGAGCGCAAGCCCGACCTCTGCTGCGCGATCCGCAAGGTCGAGCCGCTCGGCCGCGCGCTCGGCGGGCTCGACGCCTGGATCACCGGGCTTCGCCGCGACCAGTCGCCGACGCGCGCGAACGCGCCCAAGGTGGGCTGGGACGAGACGCACGAGCTCTGGAAGGCGAACCCGCTCGCCGACTGGGACGACGAGCGCTGCTGGGACTACATCCGCGAGCGCGGCCTCCCCTACAACGAGCTCCACGACCGCGGCTACGCCTCGATCGGCTGCACGCACTGCACCACGCCGGGCGCCGGCCGCGACGGGCCGCTGGGCCGCGCTCGGACAAGACCGAGTGCGGCCTCCATGCCACTTCGTCGGCTGACGCCGACGAAGTGGCTAGTGGAGAGCGGCACGTTGAGCGACGGTGGCCACTAGCCATTTCGCGCAGCGAAATGGCCGACGGCTTCGTGCTCTGGCTGACGGGGCTGTCGGCCGCGGGCAAGTCCACGATCGCGAGCCTGGTCGCCGCCGACCTCGAGCGGCGCGGCGTCCTCGTCGACACGCTCGACGGCGACGTCGTCCGCACCCACCTGACGAAGGGCCTCGGGTTCTCGAAGGAGGACCGCGACACGAACATCGAGCGGATCGGCTGGGTCGCCTCGCGGCTCGCGCGCGCCGGCGCCGTGGTCGTCGTGTCGACGATCTCGCCCTACGAGGAGGCACGGCGGAAGGCGCGGGCGCTCACCGAGGAGCACGCGCCGTTCGTCCTCGTCCACGTCGCGACCTCGCTCGAGGAGTGCGAGCGCCGCGACCCGAAGGGCCTCTACGCGATGGCCCACGCCGGCGAGATCGCCGAGTTCACGGGCGTCTCCGATCCGTACGAGGAGCCGGCGCACGCCGAGCTGTCCGCCTCGCCACCGAGGGCCGCACCCCCGAGCAGTCCGCCGCCGTCGTCCTCGCGAAGCTCGAGGAGCTCGGCCTGGTCGTCGGACGAGCGTGTCCGCCTGAGGTGACCGACTCGTGAGCACGTCGCGCCCGTTCACGCTCTCCCATCTCGACGAGCTCGAGTCCGAGGCGATCCACATCATGCGCGAGGTCGCCGCCGAGCGCGAGCGGCCCGTGCTGCTCTTCTCCGGCGGCAAGGACTCGATCGTGCTGCTGCGGCTCGCCGAGAAGGCCTTCCGGCCGGGCGGCTTCCCGTTCCCGGTCATGCACGTCGACACGGGCCACAACTTCCCCGAGGTGATCGAGTTCCGCGACCGCCGCGTCGCCGAGCTCGGCGAGCGGCTCGTCGTCGCGAGCGTGCAGGAGTCGATCGACCGGGGCCGCGTCGTCGAGCAGACCGGGCCGCGCGCCTCGCGCAACCAGCTCCAGACGACGACGCTCCTCGACGCGATCGAGGAGCACGGGTTCGACGCCGCGATGGGCGGCGCCCGCCGCGACGAGGAGCGCGCCCGCGCGAAGGAGCGGATCTTCAGCTTCCGCGACGACTTCGGCCAGTGGAACCCGCGCGCCCAGCGGCCCGAGCTCTGGAACCTCTACAACGGCCGCATCCGGAAGGGCGAGCAGATCCGCGTCTTCCCGATCTCGAACTGGACCGAGCTCGACGTGTGGCAGTACATCGCCCGCGAGCAGCTCGAGCTGCCGTCGATCTACTTCGCCCACGAGCGGCAGGTCTTCCGCCGCGACGGGATGATCTACGCCGTCTCCGACCACGTCGAGCGGCTCCCCGGCGAGGAGCCGTTCGACGCCTGGGTCCGGTTCCGCACCGTCGGCGACATGACCTGCACCGGCGGCGTCGAGTCGCAGGCGGCGACGATCGACGAGGTCGTCACCGAGATCGCCGCGACGAACATCACCGAGCGCGGCGAGACCCGCGCCGACGACCGCGTCTCCGAGGCGGCGATGGAAGACCGCAAGCGGGACGGCTACTTCTGATGGCCACGTCCGAGCAGATGATGCAGTCCGAGCTCCTGCGGCTCGTGACCGCGGGCTCGGTCGACGACGGCAAGTCGACGCTGCTCGGCCGGCTGCTCTACGACACCAAGCAGATCCTCGCCGACCAGCTCGAGCACATCGAGGAGACCTCGCTGCGCCGCGGCGACGGCTACGTCAACCTGGCGCTGCTCACCGACGGCCTGCGGGCCGAGCGCGAGCAGGGGATCACGATCGACGTCGCCTACCGCTCGTTCGTCACCCCGCGCCGCCGCTTCCAGCTCGCCGACGCGCCCGGGCCACGTCCAGTACACGCGCAACATGGTCACCGGCGCCTCGACCGCCGACGTCGCGGTGATCCTCCTCGACGCGCGCAACGGGCATCGTCGAGCAGACGCGCCGCCACTCCTACATCGCGGCGATCCTCGCGATCCCGCACGTCGTGGTCGCCGTCAACAAGATGGACCTCGTCGACTTCTCGGCCGAGCGCTTCGCCGAGATCGAGGCCGACCTCCGCGACCTCGGCGACCGGCTCGGCCTGCACGACGCTGCGTGCGATCCCGATGTCGGCGCTCCGCGGCGACAACGTCGTCGAGCGCGGCGACGGGATGCCCTGGTACGACGGGCCCGACGCTGCTCGAGCACCTCGAGACGGTCGAGATCGCGGGCGACCGCAACCTCGAGGACCGGCGCTTCCCGGTCCAGTGGGTGATCCGTCCGATGTCCGACGACCACCACGACTACCGCGGCTACGCCGGCGAGGTCGCAGGCGGGATCTGGCGTGCCGGCGACGAGGTCGTCGTGCTGCCGTCCGGGCGCCGCACGCGCGTCGCCTCGGTCGAGCAGTTCGACGGGCCGCTCGAGGCTGCGATCCCCGGCCAGTCGGTCACGATCCGGCTCGAGGACGACATCGACGTCGGCCGCGGCGACATGCTGGCCGACCCCGACCGGCCGCCCTTCGTCGCGCGCGAGCTCACCGCCGAGATCTGCTGGATGAGCGAGCGCCCGCTCGAGCCGCGCGCCCGGCTCGCCGTCAAGCACACGACGCGTGCGTCCCGCGCGATCGTCGAGGAGCTCGTCTCCGTCGTCGACATGCACACGCTCGACCGAGCTCCCCTCACCCGAGCGGCTCGAGCTCAACGACCTCGGCATCGTGCGGCTCCGGCTCGCCGAGCCGCTCGCGGTCGACCCCTACGAGCGAAACCGGACGACCGGCGCGTTCATCCTGATCGACGAGGCGACCAACGAGACGGTCGGCGCCGGGATGGTGAAGGACGCGATTTGAGGGGTGGGAAACCGGTGGTCAGGGCGGCCGATCCGTACCGCGACCTGACCGTGATCGACTCGCGCGCGCCACGGTTCAACCAGACGGTGATCGGAACGCTCTCGCTCGTCGCCGTCGTCGCCGGCTGGTGGTGGCTGCTCGCGCTCCTGGCGCTCCAGCTCGCGCTCGGCCTGACGCTCGGCCGGCGCTGGTGCCTGCCGTGCCTCGCCTACTTCGAGCTGATCCAGCCGCGGTTCGGCGAAGGGCCGCTCGAGGACGCGCGCCCGCCGCGCGCCGCGAACGTCGTCGGCTTCACCGTCCTCACGCTCGCGTCCGTCTCCTACGCTGGCCGGGCTCGACATCGCTCGGCACCGCGCTCGCGCTGCTCGTCGCGGCGCTCGCGCTGCTCGCCGCGGCCACCGGCTTCTGCACCGGCTGCGAGGCCTACAAGCTCGGGTGCCGCCTCACCGGCAGGCCGTTCGCCTCCTGCCCGCTGCCTCCGCGGCCCGCATGACCTGGCAGTTCTCGCTCGCCGGCCTGTTCGTCGGCGTGCTCGTCGGCATGACCGGGATGGGAGGCGGCAGCCTGATGACCCCGATCCTGATCCTCTTCTTCGGCTTCGACGCGAAGGTCGCCGTCGGCACGGACATCCTCCACGGCGCGATCTTCAAGTCGTTCGGCTCGGTTCGCCACCGGATGCTCGGCACGGTCCACGGGCGGCTCGGGGGCTGGATGCTGCTCGGGTCGGCGCCGCTCTCCCTCGTCGGCGTCGAGCTCTCGAACAGGATCGCCGACAAGGACATGAACACGCTCCAGCAGGTCGTCGGCGGGGCCCTCATCCT
The DNA here is from genome assembly GCA_963738895.1 of uncultured Actinomycetota bacterium. Classification (GTDB taxonomy): domain Bacteria; phylum Actinomycetota; class Thermoleophilia; order Gaiellales; family Gaiellaceae; genus PALSA-600. The sequence goes on along the minus strand of CAVTYN010000003.1, from coordinate 218,448 downwards.
CGGCGGCCTCGGGTTCCTGGCGAAGACGTTCGTGAAGGCGCACGCGACCGACGCGCCGTTCCATCTGACGACGCGGGACAAGCTGATCGCGATTGCGATCGGCGCCTTCGGCGGTTTCGTGGTCGGCCTCACCTCGGTCGGCTCGGGGACGTTCTTCGGGCTCGCGATGCTCTTCGCCTACCCGCTGACCGCCCAGAAGATCGTCGGGACGGACATGTTTCACGCGGCCGTCCTGCTCTGGGTCGCCGGCACCTCGCACCTGCTCCACGGCGACGTGGACACCCACGCGATGGCCTGGCTCCTCGTCGGCTCGATCCCCGGCGTCCTGATCGGCTCGAGCCTCTCGGTCAAGGTGCCGGAGCGGGCTCTTCGGGTCGCGTTCGGGATCGTGCTGATCCTGTCGGGGATCAAGCTCGTCGGCGTGCCGTACGCGAACTACATCATCGCCGGCGGCGTCGTCTGCATGGCGATCGTCCTCGTCGCCTGGCTCGTGCGGCAGGTGCGGATCCGCAGGCTCGCGCGCATCTCGGCGGCGGAAGCAACGTAGAATGGCGTCCCGGTGACCGGCGGCTGGAAGCGCGCACTCGTCCTCGCCCCGCACACCGACGACGGCGAGTTCGGCTGCGGAGGCACGATGGCCCGCCTGGTCGAGGAGGGTGCCGAGGTGCGCTACGTCGCCTTCTCGATCGCGACGAGGTCGCTCCCGGACGGCTTCCCGCCGGACACGCTGCGTCACGAGGTCGCCGCGGCGACCTCCGAGCTCGGCATCCCGGCAGAGCACCTCACGGTTCACGACTTCGACGTCCGCACGTTCCCCGAGCACCGCCAGGCGATCCTCGAGCTCCTGATCGAGCTCTGGAACGACTGGCAGCCCGACGTCGTCTTCCAGCCCTCCCTGCACGACATCCACCAGGACCATCAGACGATCGCGGCCGAGGGCCTGCGGGCGTTCAAGCGGACGACGATCCTCGGCTACGAGATCCCCTGGAACAACTTCGACTTCGCCTACCAGGCCTACATCTCCCTCGAGAAGCGGCACGTCGAGCGCAAGGCCGCCGCGCTCGCCTGTTACGCCTCGCAGCAGCACCGTCGCTACGCCGACCCGGAGTACGTCTGGAGCCTCTCCCGCACCCACGGGATCAACGTCAACCGCAGCTACGCCGAGGTCTTCCAGGTCTATCGCGCCGTGTGGTAGCTGCTGCTGCTGCTGCTGCTGCCGCCGAGGAGCACGTCCCAGATCGGGAAGCCAAGGATGAGGCGTTCGCCTCATTGCGGCCGCCACGCGTCGGGTGCACCATCCCCGCTATGAGTCTCAGACGAAGGTTCTTCGCGGCGACATACGACCGCATGAGCGCGACGGCCGAGAAGGCCGGCCTCGCAACCCACAGGCAGCTGCTCCTCGCCGGTGCGAGCGGGCGGGTGCTCGAGATCGGCAGCGGAACGGGAGCGAACCTCCAGTACTACGGAGAGGCGGTCGAGGCGCTGACGCTGACCGAGCCCGAGGCGCCGATGCTGAAGCGGCTCGAGAAGAAGGCGCACGGGGCGGCGCCGTCGGCGACCGTGCTGCGCGCGCCGGCCGAGGACTTGCCCTTCGAGGACGACTCGTTCGACACGGTCGTCTCGACGCTCGTCCTCTGCGGCGTGGACGACCAGCCGCGGGCGCTTCGCGAGCTTCGCCGCGTGCTCCGGCCCGGCGGGCGGCTGCTCTTCATGGAGCACGTCCGCGCCGACGACGCCGGCGAGGCGCGCTTCCAGGACAGGATGAACGGGCTGAACCGCTTCGTCGTCGGCTGCGACTGCAACCGGCCTACCCTCGAGTCGATCCGCGCCGCGGGCTTCGAGGTGACAGAGGTCGAGCACACGGTGCTGCCGAAGGCGCCCAGGTTCGCGCAGCCGATGATCGTCGGCGCGGCCGATTCCTGAGTGCGCTACAGCTCGACGATGAGCCCGTCGTGGGCCAGGTCGTAGCCGTCGGCCGGAAGCTCGACCGGCCGGTGGGTGATCAGGAGCTGCTTCGCGCCGGAGGCCTGGTAGGCCGCCCGCGCCTCGTCGAGGGAGAGATGACCGCGCGGCGAGGGGCCGTCGGACTCGCCCGTGAGCAGGGTCGCCTCGCAGATGAAGAGGTCGGCGTCCCTCGCGAGCTCGACGAGTCGCTCGTCCGGGGCCGAGTCGCCGGAGTACGCGAGCACCGTGTCCCCCTTCCGTCACGCGGAAGCCGTACGACTCGATTCGGTAATGCGGGAGCCGTAGCGCCGTCACCTCGTGCCCGCCGGCCGTGAACGGCTCGCCCGGCTCGTACTCCCGCACGGTGAAGACCCGCTCGAACATGTCGGGGAAGCCGAGGTCGTCGCCGAAGTGCTCGAGGCGCGCCCGCCCGCCCGGCGGGACCCAGAGGTCGGGATGGCCGGGGTCGATGCCCCGGCCTCGGTGGTGGAGGACACCCCACACCCAGGGGACGAGGTCGCCCCAGTGGTCGAGGTGGAAGTGGGTGATCGCGATCGCGTCGAGGTCGGGCCACCCGCCCGGCCTGCGGAGCGCCGGGAGGACGCCGGGGCCGCAGTCGAGGAGCAGCCTTCCCGACCCCTCGACGAGGTACCCGGACTGTGCGCCGCCCGGGTTCGGCCAGGCGGGCGACGAGCCGATGATGGAGATCCTCACGGGCGCATGTTCTCAGGTTGGTCGGCTCATGGGGAATGTGGACGACAGGGCGGGCCGATCTCGTCGGCGACCGAGAGATTCGACACGAGCAGTGAGCCCCGCCGCGGGATCGCCGAGTCCGCCAGGGAATCGAGGTCTCCCGGGATCGTCCCGCTGCGGGGGGCCGACAGGCGGGCCTCCCCGAACCCGTGGGCGGGTACGCACACCGAGACCGAGGTCACCGTGCTGTCGTCGCTCACGGCCGTCCCCTGAACCCGCCCGACGTTCGACACGATCGTAAACGGCGAGGCCGCGACGTTCGGCGGGGACTCGAGCTGGAAGGTCAGCGTCCTCGTCACGTCGCCATGCTGGTCGGGTTCCGCGAACACGCGGACGTGCGCAACGCCGCGAGGGCGCATCCAGCCGTCGTTGTAGAGGCCAGAGGTCAGCCAGTCGGTTCGCCACGGCATGTCCGCGTCGATCAGCATGACGCCGGAGGGGTCGACCCGTTGCACGTTCCCGGAGATCCGGAACCGGGTGTCGGAGACGCTCTGGACGACGTAGGGCGAGAGTGACCGGCTCGCGGCGCCGGTCTTCGGATCGAAGGTGACGGGATCGTTCGGGAACCAGATGAGCGCGTCGCCGTAGACGCCGATCGTCGGCACGTGCACGCCGTAGTGGATCGACTTGTTCCAGAACTCGAGGTCGCGCCAGACCCTCTGGTTGACGAGAAAGGCGTTGCTCACGGGGTAGGGGACCTGCGTCACCGACGCGCCGGTCCCGACCGTGCGGTCGACCCAGTCGAGGATCCCGGCCTCGGAGCGGGTGAGGGGCCTGTCGGCGTGCCCCTTGCGATCGAGGAGCTTCACGAACGTGTACGCGGTGTCGGCCGGGAAGGTGACGAGCAGGAGCAGCGCCGCGACCGTCGTCAGGACGGGCGGGCGGAGGAGCCGCGTCGCGAGGAGAAAGAGTGCGGCAAGGGCGACGGTCACGACGGCGAGGACGGCGCCGGCGCCGGTGGCGCTTCCCCCGCGAGGTCGACGATCGGCTTGTAGAGCGTCGCGATCGGGCTGTCGAAGCTGAGCGGGAACTGCCCCGACCAGAGGAACTCCGCCTGGAGATGGGTCGCGAACCCGACGGCGACGACCGCAGTCGGGACGACGAGCGACCAGCGGGGCCGGCGCTCGTCGAGGAGTGCGCAGAGCATCGCGAGTAGCAGGATCGGCGCGAGGTAGAAGAGGTAGCGGTCGATCACGAAGCGGCCGATCGTGAGGTCCCACGCCGCGACGACGACGAGCAGGATCACCGTCGTGACCGCGCCGATGCAGGCGAACGCGCGTGGCCGCGTGGCCGCCGTTCCCTGGACCGCGTTCGCGAGCAGCCAGGCACTCCCGACGAGGAACGGGAGGATCCCGACCCCGAAAGCGAGGTCGGCCGCGTGCCCCGTGAACGACCCGGCCGTGGAGCCCGACACGACGTCGGGCGCCGTCTCGCCGCCGTAGACGCTGAGACCCGTCAGCGCGTGTCCCGACAGCTTCAGCACGAGCCCGGCGACGAGGAGCGGCACGTAGAGGCACACCAGCACCACATGGCCGCGAAGCGCCTCGCGGAGCCCCGACCGCAGGTGGTGGAGCACGAGCGCCGCCGGCAGCACGGCGAGGAGCAGCCCGAACTGCGTGCGCGCGAGGAACGCAGCCGAGAGCGCGAGAACGAGCAGCAGGTCGCTGCGGGGCGACGGATCCGTGATCGCCCTGTGCATGGCGAGGATCGCCCACAGGAACATCGGATAGGCGGCGACCTCGGTGAGGAGCACCGTCGAGTACACGAGCCAGGGCGTGCACGCCGCGAGCAGCGCCGTCAGGTACGCGGGCCAGCGCCGCCCCGTCACCCGGCGGGCGAGCAGGAACGCCGGGATCGCCGCGGAGGTCATCAACCACGCGTCGAAGACGTGAGCTCTCTGCAGGTCGTCCGACACGAACCCGCTCCAGAAGAACGGCGCGATCAGCAGCGGATAGAGCTGCGAGAGGCTCCGGATCACCTCGCCGTGCAGCCGCGGCAGTACCGAGTGCCACTGCCCGACGCTGATCGCGAGCCGCTCCCAGACGAGCTCGTCGGTCATGACGTTCCAGTCGCGGATCCGCTCGGTGACCGTCGAGAGAACGGTCGCGAGACCGAACCACAGGAGGAGCAGCGGCAGCTCCAGCCCGAGGATCGAGATCGAGGCCGTGCGGGCCGCGAGCTGGCGAAGGCGGGCCACCGGCGCCGCAGTATAGGGCGAGCCGTAGGGGGCGAGCCGTATTGGACGAGCAGCTTTGCGCTTTGTAGGCGGCGTGGCTACCCTTTGATGGATGACCGTTCGCGGCAGCGCACTCCTTTCTCTCGAGCCCTCCGGCTCGCTCGCGCTTGCCCTGCTCCTTCCCCGTTGAGGGAAGCGGACCGACGACATACCCGAGCCTGCGTGACGCAACCACGGGAGAAGTCCGTCCGCCCACGAACGAAGGAGCAAGCCCCATGACGATGCCCTACTGGAAATACCGCCCGTACGAGACAGTCGAGCTGACCGACCGAACCTGGCCGGACCGGGTCGTCGAGCACGCGCCGATCTGGTGCTCGACCGACCTGCGCGACGGCAATCAGTCGCTCGTGAAGCCGATGGACTCGGTCCGCAAGCAGAAGATGTTCGATCTCCTCGTCGCGCTCCAGATCAAGGAGATCGAGGTCGGGTTCCCGTCGGCGTCGAGGACCGACTTCGATTTCGTGAGGCGCCTGATCGAGGACGACCTCATCCCCGCCGACACGACGATCGCGGTCCTGACGCAGGCACGGCCGGAGCTGATCGAACGCACCTACGAGGCGATCGAGGGCGCGCGCCGGGCGATCGTGCACCTCTACAACTCGACGTCCGAGACCCAGCGGCGCGTCGTCTTCCGGCTCGACAAGGACGGCATCACCGGGCTCGCAGTGCGCGGCACCGCGCTCTGCAAGGAGCTCGCCGCCGAGACGAAGACGGAGATCATGTTCGAGTACTCGCCCGAGAGCTTCCACGGCACCGAGCTCGACTACGCACTCGAGATCTGCGAGGCAGTGATCGCCGAATGGGGCCCGACGAGCGAGAACAGGATGATCGTGAATCTCCCGACCACCGTCGAGGCGTTTCCGCCGAACGTCTACGCCGACCGGCTCGAATGGTTCCAGCGCCACGTCTCCTCCCGCGACCGGATCATCCTGAGCGTCCACCCGCACAACGACCGCGGCACCGCTGTCGCGACCGCCGAGCTCGGCCTCATGGCGGGCGCCGAGCGGGTCGAGGGGACGCTGTTCGGCAACGGCGAGCGCACCGGCAACGTCGACATCGTCACGCTCGCGCTGAACCTGCTCACCCAGGGCGTCGACCCGCGCATGGACCTGTCTCGCCTCGACGAGGCGAAGGCGATCGTCGAGGAATGCAACGAGCTGCCCGTGCACCCCCGGCACCCCTGGGCCGGCGAGCTCGTCTACACGGCCTTCTCCGGCTCCCACCAGGACGCGATCAAGAAAGGCATGTACGCGCAGAAGCGCTCCGCCTCGGAGGTGTGGGACGTGCCGTACCTTCCCGTCGACCCGATGGACCTCGGGCGCAACTACGAGGCGATCATCCGCGTCAACTCGCAGTCGGGGAAGGGCGGCGTCGCCTACCTCATGGAGACCGAGCACAACCTGGAGCTCCCGCGGGGCCTTCAGATCGACTTCGCGCAGAAGGTGCAGGCGATCACGGACCGGCGCGGTGACGAGCTGACCGCCGGCGAGCTGCTCGAGGCCTTCCACGAGCACTACCTTGCGTATACCCGGCCCTACGAGCTCGTCTCCTATGCGCACTGGAGCGCCGAAGACGACCGGATCGTCGCGCAGATGCTCGTCGACGGGGCGCCGCTGGAGGTGAGCGGCTCGGGCAACGGGCCGATCGCCGCTCTCGTCGAGGCGTTCGACGAGCACTTCGGCATCCAGGTCCGGATCCGCGACTATCACGAGCACGCGATGGCCGCCAGCGCCGACGCCACTGCCGCCGCCTACGTCGAGGCGGACGTCGCCGACGACGCGGTCTGGGGCGTCGGCCTCCACCCGAGCGTCGCCACGGCGTCGCTCCGGGCGATCGTGAACGCGGTCAACCGGGCGCTCGCGCTCCGCGAGGCCGAGGCTGCCGCGGCGGCCGTGTTCGAAGCCGGCCAGCGCAGCGTCGGCGCCGGGCCCCCGGGTACGACTAGCCCGGCGCCAGCCGGCGGAGGCGTGTCAGCTCGGCGCGCTGGTAGAAGCGAAGCGGCAGGAGGATGAGCGGGTAGGCGAGCGTCAGCGCGATCGCCACCGGCAGCGAGTGGAGCGAGTAGGCGATCGCCGTGAGCGCCGCGGCCACCGTCGAGAGGGTCACGATGCGCCGCCACTGGTAGGCCACCGGATACACCGCGCGGCTCCGCAGCCACATGCCGAGGAAGAGCGCGACGTACGCGATGAGGGTCGCGACGGCCGCCCCCATCATCCCGTAGGGCGGGATCAGGGCGATGCAGAGCGCGATGTTGATCAGGGCGGCGACGCCGCTGACGATCCAGTTGAGCTGCGTCTGTCGCGTGCGGCCGACGCCGATCGCGAGCACGGAGTAGCCGGAGTAGGCAGCGACGCCGAAGCAGAGGAAGGGCACCGCCGCGGCCGAGCGCGCGAAGTTCCCGTGCGGCGCGAGCAGGCTGACGAGCCAGGGAGCGAGCGAGCCGAGCGCGAGCGAGACCCAGCAGGTGATGAAGAGCAGGTAGGTGAGGACATAGGCGTAGGTGCGCTTCGCCACGCCCTCCTCGCGGATCGAGTAGGCGAAGGCGGGCCAGGCGAGCTGGAACGCGGTCATCAGGAACACGATCACCGACGCGATCCGCACCGCCAGCGAGTAGATGCCGACCTCCGACTGGCCCTTGTAGCCGTTGATGAACAGCCGGTCGATCAGGTTGATCGCCCAGAGGGCGAGGGCGGACGGGACGAGCGGGAGGCCGAAGCGGTTCATCGCCCGCAGCAGGCCCCGGTCGAACTGCAGGCCGAGCTGGTAGCGGCGGTAGGCGAGGAGGACGACGTAGACCGTGAGCGTCCCGAGGAAGTTGCCGACGACCGCGCCGATCGCGCCCTTGTGGGCGCCGACGACCAGGGCGATCGTGGCGCCGATCGTGATCAGCACGTTCGCGACGCTCGCGATCGCGAACCCGACCGGCCGTTCCTCCACCCGGAAGAGCGAGGTCATCTGCGCGTAGTTCATCTGCGCCCAGAGACCCACGAAGCCGGCACGCACGAGCCAGGGGTCGCCGAGGTCGAGCCAGCCGGAGATCTGCTCGGCGAAGATCCACCCGACGACGAGGCCGAGCGTCGCCATGCCCATCGTGAACCAGAACGAGGTGCGGACGACGAGCGTACGCCGCTTCGCGTCCTCCGAGTCGAAGTAGAAGCGGAAGAACGCGCTCGTGATCCCGAGGCGCAGGACGATCGCGAGGACCGCCGTGAGCGCGACGATCGTCTCGATCTGGCCGAAGCCCTTCGTGCCGAGATACACCGTGTAGACCGGCAGCAGGAACACCGCGATCAGCCGCGAGATGATCCCACCGACGCCGTAGATCGCCGACTGCGAGCCGAGCCGCTTGAGCTCCCGCGCTAGCACCTGTCAACCACTCACAAGGCAGCGTAGATCGCCAGCAGGCGGTCGGCGACACGGTCGATGTCGTGAACCTGCTCGACGTAGTCGCGGCTCGCGGCCCCGATCTCGCGGCGGAGCGCGGGGCTCTCGACGAGGGGTCGGAGCCGGGCCTCGAGGCGTGTCCTTCGTCGCCGGGACGATCGGGACGCGGATTCCGTAACCCTCGGCGCTTCTCTCGACGGTCTCGGCGTCGAGGTGTGCGAGGACGGGCTTTCCGAGCGCCATCGCCTCGAGGGCGAAGACGCCGTGCCAGCCCGCGTTCAGCTGGTCGACGACGATGTCGGCGCGGGCGTAGCGGGCTCTGGCCTCGTCGTGGCGGACGCCCTCGACGATGTCGAGGTCGACGGGGAGGCTGCTCGCAGGCCTCGATCACGTAGCGGGTGCCCTTCTTCTCGCGGTTCGACGGGGCATGCACCACGAGCGGCCGCGGGTTGTCGCTCGGCGGGACCGGAGTGAAGCCCCGGAGGTCGAGGCCCGGCGGGACGACCTGCGCCTCGGGCACCCAGCGGAGGGCGGCGTACGAGCCGACGATCTCGGCGTTCGCGCGCTTGCCGTCGGTCAGCTCGTCGGGGCGCTTGCCGCGGATGTCGGAGCCGAGGTAGTGGAAGACGCTCTTCCTGCGCGTCGCGCGCAGGATCGGGAACTGGAGCGACGGCGGGACGAGCGTGAGCCCGAAGTAGAAGTGGAACACGTCCGTCTGCGGGAGCAGCTTCGCGAGCGCCGCGAACTGGGTGACGAGCCGTCGCGGCAGCCCGCCGTGACGGTCGAGCGAGACGTCTGCCTCCGGGTGGAGCTTGCCGCGGTTGAAGACCACGAGCCGCGCGTCGACGCCCCTTCCGCCGCAGCGCCTCGACGTTCTCCCACGGGATCCCAGCGACGTTCACCGGGCAGTGGGTGACGCGTAAGTGCGGTGTCGGACACCTCGCGGTTGCCCCGACCGGCCCTGCACCGGTGCACGCCGTGTCCGACACCTAACCACGCCCACTCGAGCTGGTCGAAGTAGCGGAGGGCGGTCCGGCCGGGGCGGATCCGCGGCGCCAGCGCGCGGAGCTCGTCGTCGGAGATCTCGCCGATCGCGCGCTTGACACCCAGGTAGGGGAGGTTCAGGTCCTCCTGGTAGACGATCGTCGAGATCCGCGGGTTGATCTCGATCACGAGATCGCCGACGAGCTGGATGTTGAAGAAGTGCTCGATCCCGAGCTCGGCGACGATCGCGTTCCCGAGCTCCAGCAGGCTCTCGTCGGCGAGCGTGACGAAGTACATCGCGAGCCCGGCGCGCATGCCCTCTCGGGTCTTCGGGTGGCCGAGGACGATCTCGCTGCCGTTCGCGATCCCGTCGATCGTCCGCTCGGGCCCCGTCGCGAGCTCCATGACGAGCAGCTCGGTGCGGTCGTCGACCGAGGCGAGGATCTCGACGGCGTCCTCGAGCAGCATCGACACCGATCCGGGGCGCTCGCGGAGGAGCTGGTCGGCGCGGTCGACGGTCGGGTCGAGGATCCGGAACCCGCGGGAGCCCGACGAGAACACCGGCTTGAAGCAGACCGGCCGCTCCGGGTAGCCGAGCTCCCTCGCCGCCGCCTCGACCTCGGCGGCACCCTGCACCCGCCGGAAGTCGGGCGCGGGCAGCCCGAGGCGCCGCAGGAAGGCATAGCTCTCGGCCTTGTCGTTCGAGCGGTGGATCGCGTCCGCCGACGAGACGAGGACGGCGACGTCGCCGAAGAACCCGGCGGGGGCCGCAGCGAGCCCCTCGAGGTCGAAGGACGACTGGGGCAGCACTGCGACCGCGTCCTCTCGCGCTGCGATCTCGCGGATCGCCTCGGGGAACGCGGGATCCGACCCGGCCGGAACGAGCTGGAACGCGTCGCACAGGTGGCGTCCGACCGAGCGCTCGCTCATGTCCGTCCCGACGAGCCGGACCTCCCGCTCGCCGTTCTCGCGCAGGGCGCGGAGCAGGGCGGCTGTTCCGGGAGCGCCCGAGGCGGTGACGACGACGGTGACGGGCTTCATTCGAGCTCGATCCGGTCGCCCCGGAGGTGCTCGAGCCGCGCGGCTCTGTCGGCGTCGAGGAACGTGCGCATCGTCTCTCCCATCGTCGCGCCGTCGTAGGCCCAGATCTCCGGGTGGGTCAGGAGCTGCAGCCATTCGAGCTCGCCGCGCGCGAGCGGCTCGTGCGGGCACCCGTGGCGCCAGCGCTGGTTCGAGTCCGAGCGGTAGTGGTCGGGATCGAACCACGGCGCGGCCATCACGTTCACGACCCCGTCGATCGGCGCGGTCATGTACTCGGGATCCGGGTTGTGCCACGCGACGACCGCCTCGAAGCGCTCGTCCAGGTCGACGTGCGGCCAGACGGCGTGGTGTGCCACCCGCCCGCCGAGCTCGCGCAGCCGCGCGATCGTCTGCTCTCCCGCGGCGGAGTCGAGGTTGTAGAAGACCGAGCGCGTCATCAGGAACCACGTCGACCAGGCGCCGGCCTCCGCCTCGACCTCCGCGAGCGCGATCGCCGCCTCGAGCGAGAGGTCGACGTCGTGACGGAGGATCAGGGCCCCCGGCTCGGGGGGCTCGTCGAACCCGGCGAACCGATAGCCGCCGGCCTTCGCCGCTTCGAGGAGCTCCCGGTAGTGCGCCAGGGAGAACTCGCACGTCGCCATGGTGTCGGACACCGCGTCGGGGCTCACGCGCGGGCTCGAGTCTGGATGGTGTCCGACACCGCTCTGAGCGTAGTGACCGACGGTACGTCCAAGGCGGTGTCGGACACCGTGCGAGCTGCGGGTTGCCTCGACACACCAGGCGCGGTGTCCGACACCGTCGCGAGCCCGGGTTGCCTCGGCACACGACGCGCGGTGTCCGACACCGACACTGAAAGCACATTCACGCCGGCTCGACCTCCACGTCGACGAGCCGCGCCGCGGCCTCGGCGCGATCGAGCGCCTCGAGGTTCGTGTCGGCGACAGCGATCACGTAGCCGCGGCGGTCGCCGTCGAGGCGGACCGGGCGGATCACCTCCCCCTCGGCGAGATAGGTCTCGGCCTGAACGACGCCGGGGAAGGCAAGCACCTTCTCGAGCGAGCCGACGCGGGTGACGCGGCCGGGTGTCAGCGGGCCGGGGGAGGCGGTCAGGAACCTGATCGCGAGCGGCTGGCGGAACCGCGGCGTCACGAGCTCGTCGGGAAGCTCCTCGCCGAGCGCCATCCGCAGCTGGACGTCGACGAGGTCGACGCCCACCGCGTGCCGGACGAGATCGGTCATCTGGCCGCCGGGGATCCGCGCCGCGCACTCGACGACGACCACTCGCCCGTCGTCCGCGGCGATGAGCTGCGGGAACGCGATCCCCGTCTCGAGCCCGAGCGCCCGCGCAGTCCGCGCGGCGATCTGCTCGGACTCCTCGAGCTGGTCGCCGTAGGCCGTCGCCGGATACACGTGGATCCACCCGACCCCGAACCCGATGCCCGGCGGCCGCAGCCGATCCGACAGCGTCAACGTCCACGCCTCGCCGTCCCGCGCGATCACGATCCCGTTCATCTCCGTGCCCTCGACGTACTCCTCGAGGATCGCCTCGTGGGTCGGCGAGGCCGTCAGCGCTTCGTGGAGGTGCGCCTCGATGTCGCCGACCGAGTCGACCCGGAAGATCCCGCGCTGCCCGCCCGAGTCGGCGGGCTTGAGCACCGCGGGGAAGCCCACCTCGTCGGCCGCGCGCCGCCGCTCGGAGAGCGTCCGCAGCGCCGCGAACCGCGGCTGCGGCACCCCCTCCTCGGCGAGCCGCCGGCGCATCGCGACCTTGTGGGTCATCAGATGGGCCGTCTCGACGCCGATCCCCGGCAGGCCCCGTGCCTCGGCGACCGCCGCCGCCACCGGCACCGCGCGGTCGGCCGACACCGTCATCGCCCCGTCGAGCGGCTCGTCGGCGACGGCCGCCAGCACCGCGTCGACGTCGGAGAAATCGACGACGACACCGGCGTCGGCCTCCGCGAACCCCGGAGCGTCGGGATTGCGATCGACGGCCACGACCCGCACGCCGCGCTCCCGCACGTACCGGATCGCGCGTCGCTGATGGCGTCCGGCGCCGACGAAGAGCACAGTTCTCACAGCCCCGCGATGCTACTGGGCTGTCCGTATCGTTGACCGATGCTCTCGGTCTGCTGCCTCTCGGGCGGCCCGCCAGGCCGGCTCGCCGCGATCCTGGCACTCCTGCGGCCGGTTGCGGACGAGATCGTCGTCGCGGTCGACGAACGGGTCGACGTGGGGCGGCTTCGTCCGGTGGCCGACCTCTGCGACGTGCTCGTCCGCTACCCGTATGCCGAGCCCGTCGAGCGGCCGCGAGGCTGGATGCACTCCCTCTGCCGGGGCGACTGGGTCTTCTCGATCGACGACGACGAGGTCCCGAGCGCGGCGCTGCTCGACGTCCTCGCGGAGCCCGATCCCCGGCTGACCCACGCCTTCGTGCCGCGACGCTGGCTCTGGGGCACCGGCTGGCTCGACGTCGACCCCTGGGCCCCGGACTGGCAGTTGCGGCTCATGCGGCCCGAGGCCGCGCAGCTTCCCGGCGTGATGCACGCGGCGATCCGCGCCGGCGGCCCGCACGCGTACCTCGGCGCGCCCCTCTACCACCTCGATCTCCTCGAGACTCCCCGGGCTCGCCGCGAGGAGAAAGGCCGGCGATACGAGCGGGCCGCGACCGGCCTGCGGATCGGCGGCCTCCCGCTGAACGCGGCCTACTATCTCCCCGAGCTCCGCGAGGACCTCGCACGTCTCCGTCGTGCCCGCCTGAGGACGCTGCGCGGGTCGCAGCCGTGCGCGCGGCACCGGAGCCCGCGGACACGCGAGCCGCCGCCGCCTCGCGGTCGCGACCCGGGAGGAGATCGACGCTCACTGGGGCCAGGCGCCGCTGCCCGAGTCGGACTACCGGGCGCGGATCGAGCTCGGCCCGCTCCGCCGCATCCGTCGCGGGGGAGCTACGCCAGATCGACGTCGGCGTGACGAACCTCGGCGGCTCGACCTGGCCGGCAGGCGCCGACGGCCTTCCCGAGATCAGGCTCGCCTGCCGCTTCGAGGGGAGTGACGAGGGCGGGACGCGGACGCCGTTCCCGCGGCCCGTCGCCCCCGGCGAGACGGTGACGCGTCCCGATGACGTTCCAGGCGCCCGACCGGCCCGGCCCGCACACGCTCGTCGTCGACGTCGTTCACGAGCGCCTGCGCTGGTTCGGCTGCGAGCCACGGATCGAGATCGCGGTCGCGCCGCGGCGCCGGGCCGTCGATCCTGGTCGGTCAGCCGCCGGGCGACCCGGGTTCGACGCCCGGGTCGACGAGGTGATCGCGGCCTCGACCCGGCGCTCGAGCCGTTCCTCGTCGGCCCGAAGCCGGCGTGGCTGCGCGACCGCTTCCGCGTCGACGCCGCGGAGGAGCCGCCCGACTGGACGGCCGAGGCGGTTGTCGAGCGCCCTGCCGGCCGCCGGCGAGACCGGATTCGCCTGGCGCTCCTCGCACGTAGGCTTCGACGTCGTGCTCGAAGGCAAGCGGATCCTCATCACCGGCGGTGCCGGCTTCATCGCGACGACCCTGGCGCGCGAGCTCGTCGACCGCAACGTCATCGTCGCAATCGACAACCTTCACCGTGACGCGCTCTCGGGGACAGAGCTCGCCACGCACCCGAACTTCGAGCTCCACCAGGCCGACGTCCTCGACGCGCCGCGTCTGCGGGAGCTCGCCGAGGGGGCGACGCACTTCGTTCACTGCGCGGCGATCGCCGGGGTCGAGACCGTGCTCGAGAGCCCGGTGCGCACGATGCGCGTGAACGTGATCGGAACCTACAACGCGCTCGAGGCCGCGCTGGCCACGGCCGGAACGCTCGAGCGGTTCGTCGACTTCTCGACGAGCGAGGTGTTCGGCACCCATGCCTACAACGTCAGCGAGGGGCAGGTCTCGACGATCGGCTCGGTCGGCGAGGCGCGCTGGACGTACGCGGTCTCGAAGCTCGCGGGCGAGCACATGGCCCACGCCTACCACGACGAGCTTCAGCTTCCGACGGTGACGGTGCATCCGTTCAATGTCTTCGGGCCGGGCCAGATCGGCGGCGGTGCGATCCGCGCGTTCATCGAGGCGGCACTCGGCGGCGAGAACCTCACGGTCCGCGGCGACGGCTCCCAGATCCGCGCGTGGTGCTACGTCACCGACATGGTGAGCGGCGTTCTCGCCTGCCTCGAGCGGCCCGAGGCGGTCGGCCAGGCGTTCAACATCGGCAACCCGCGCTCGTCCGTCACGATCTACGACCTCGCACAGCGCATCAGACGGCTCACGGGCTGCCCCGGCGAGATCGTGTTCGCCCCGCTCGGCTACGTCGACGTCGAGCTTCGGATCCCGAACGTCGAGAAGGCGCGCGAGCTCCTCTCCTGGGAGCCCCGGGTGGAGCTCGACGACGGCCTCACGAGGACGATCGAGTGGTACCGGGCGAGATAGAGAGAGTCCGCCTGGCGCGGCCAGACACCGGCGCGGTCGAGGCCGAGGCGGTCGCGAGGGTCCTCGAGAGCGGGATGCTCACGCAGGGCCCGGTCGTGGCCGAGTTCGAGCAGGAGCTCGCCTTGGCCTGCGAGGCCACCCACGCGATCGCCGTCTCGTCGGGCACGGCCGCGCTCCACCTTGCCGTCCTCGCGCTCGGGCTCGAGCCGGGCGACGAGGTCGTCGTCCCGGCCTACACCTTCCCGGCCACGGCGAACGTGGTCGTCCTCTCCGGCCTCCGTCCCGTCCTCGTCGACGTCGATCCGGTCACGATGAACATCGATCCCGGCCAAGATCGAGGTGGGCCCGCGGACGACGCGCGATCCTCCCCGTGCATCTCTTCGGGCGCCCGTGCCGGATGGAGGAGCTGCCGGACCTGCCGGTGATCGAGGACGCCGCCGGCGCGCTCGGCGCCCGCCGGCGCGGCCAGGCGTGCGGCTCGCTCGGGCTGGCAGCGTGCCTGAGCTTCCATCCGCGGAAGATCGTGACGACCGGCGAGGGTGGGGCGATCACGACGAGCGACGAGGCTGTTGCCGCCGAGATCGTCCGGCTCCGCAACCACGGCTGGCGCTCGCTCGCCGCCGGCGACATGCCGGAGCCCGGCCTCAACTACCGCATGTCGGACGTCCTCGCCGCCGTCGGGCTGCCGCAGCTCCACCGCCTCGACGAGCTGCTCGAGGCCAGGACGCGGGTCGCCGCGGCCTACGCCGAGCGTCTCGCCGATCTCCCCGTCGTCCTTCCCTCTGCCGACGACGGCGACGTGCACGGCTGGCAGGCCTACGTGATCCAGGTCGAGCGCCGTGACGAGGTTCTCGACGGGCTCCGGGCGGCAGGGGATCGAGGCCCAGATCGGGACCTTCGCCCTGCCGCTGCTCCACCCCTACCGCGACCACGGCTTCTTCCCGGGCGCCGAGCACGCCTTCGAGCGCGCACTGGCGCTGCCGTTCCACACGCGGCTCACCGACGACGAGCTGGACCGGGTCGCGGAGGCCCTTGACAAACTTGTGAGTAATCACTAACCTCACGGCGCATGGTCGTAACGACCGAACGCAAGACGAAGGACGAACGCCGCGAGGAGATCCTCGACGCGGCGCTCCACGAGTTCGCCGAGCGCGGGCTCCACGGAGCGTCGACCGAGGACATCGCCCGCCGCGCGGGCATCTCCCAGCCCTACGTGTTCCGTCTCTTCGGCACGAAGAAGGAGCTCTTCCGGGCCGTCGTCGCCCGCTGCTTCCGCGAGACGCTCGAGATGTTCCAGCGGGCGGCCGAGGGGCTCGCGGGGCGAGGAGGCGCTCGAGGCCATGGGCCAGGCCTACATCGACCAGCTGGCGTCCGATCCCGTCCGGCTGCGGGTCCAGATGCAGGCCTACGCCGCCTGCGACGACCCCGAGATCCGCGAGGTCGTGCGGCCAGGGCTACGGCGACCTCGTCGCCTACGTCGAGCGGGTCTCGGGCTTGCCGGCGGAGGAGGTCGCGCAGTTCTTCGCAATGGGGATGCTGCTGAACGTGTTCGCATCGATGGAGCAGCTCGGCGAAGACGCCGAGCCGTGGGCGAAGCGCCTGCTCGCGGCCTGTCTCGCACAAGCAGATTGACCCGTCTCTTTTTTTCGCGTGGGAGGTAAGTGATGAGTCACAAAGTCAAGCAGAACAACAAGCTGCTCTGGGCCTTCGTGCTCACGTCGGCCGCGGGGTTCATGGTCACGCTCGACAACCTCGTCGTGACGACCGCGCTGCCGGTCATCCGCCAGGACCTCGGCGCCGGCCTCGGCGGGCTCGAGTGGACGGTCAACGCCTACACGCTCACCTTCGCGGTGCTGCTGCTGACCGGCGCGGCGCTCGGCGACCGGTTCGGCCGGCGCCGGATGCTCGCGATCGGCCTCGCGATCTTCACCGTCTCGTCGGCTGCGGCCGCGCTCGCTCCGACCGATCCTCGCCCTCGACGTCGCCCGGGCCTTCCAGGGCGTCGGCGGCGCGATCGTGATGCCGCTGACGCTGACGATCCTCTCGGCCGCAGTTCCGCCCGAGAAGCGCGGACTCGCCCTCGGCGCCTGGGGCGGGATCACCGGCCTCGCGGTCGCGTTCGGGCCCGCTCGTCGGCGGCGCCGTCGTCTCGGGTATCTCGTGGCAGTGGATCTTCTGGCTGAACGTGCCGATCGGGCTCGTCCTCGTCCCGCTCGTCCTGCTGCGCCTCGACGAGAGCCGCGGCCCGTGGGGCCGGCTCGACCTGCCGGGCCTCGTGCTCGCCGGCGTCGGCCTGCTCGGCATCGTCTGGGGTCTCGTCCGCGGGAACGCGCTCGGCTGGAGCTCGCCCGCGATCCTCGGCGCGATCCTCGGCGGCCTCGTCGTGATGGCCGGTGTTCGTCGTCTGGGAGCTGCGCGCGCCCGCGCCGATGCTGCCGATGCGGTTCTTCCGCGACCGGACGTTCTCGCTCGCGAACACCGCGTCGCTGTTCTTCTCGCTTCGGGATGTTCGGCTCGATCTTCCTGCTCGCGCAGTACTTCCAGACGGTGCAGGGCTACTCGCCGCTCGCCTCGGGTCTGCGGATCCTTCCGTGGACGGCGATGCCGATGATCATCGCCCCGATCGCGGGCGCAATGTCCGACCGCATCGGCGGCCACCGGCTGATGGGCGCGGGTCTCGCGCTGCAGGCCGCCGGGCTCGCGTGGATCGCCGCGATCGCGACGCCGACGACGCCGTACGTCGACATCGTGCTGCCGTTCATCGTCGCGGGCGCGGGAATGTCGCTCTTCTTCGCCCCGGTCGCGAACGTCGTCCTCTCGAGCGTCCGCGACGTCGAGCAGGGGCAGGCCTCCGGCGCGAACAACGCGATCCGCGAGCTCGGAGGCGTCCTCGGCGTCGCCGTCCTCGCCTCGATCTTCGCCCACGAGGGCGGGTACACGAGCCCCACCACGTTCGTGAACGGCATGAACGCTGCCGTCTTCGCCGGAGCGGCGGTCGTCGCGATCGGATCGGTCGCGGCATTCGGCATCAGGCGCCGCCGCAGGAGCGAGGCGATCCAAGCTTCGTCCGAGCTCGAGCTGGCCGCGTAGGCGTGTCTAGGGCGGGACCGGCGTCAGCCGGTCCCGCCCCGACAATGGGCCGGGTGGCCGCCGAACCACCCGACCGGAGCCCCTCGCTCCTCGTCCTCGGGGCGGGCCCCGCTCAGCTCGGGCTGCTCGAGGCCGCGAGGATCCACGGCATCTGGACGGCGGTCTGCGACCGCGACCCGGCTGCCCCCGGGTTCGCCCTGGCCGACCGGCGGTGCATCATCGCCACCGACGATGAGCCTGCCCTCGAGCGGCTCGCCGCGGCACTCTCGATCGACGGCGTCATCTCGCCCGGCACCGATCCGCCCGTTGCCGTCGCCGCGCGGATCGCCGAGAAGCTCGGCCTGCCGCACCCGATCTCTCCCGTCACCGCCGTCCGCTCGACCAACAAGCTCCGCCAGCGGGAGGCCCTCGCCGAGGCGGGTGTCCCCCAGCCGCGATGGCAGGTCGCGACCCTCGACGGCGCGCTCGACCCGACGCTCCCGGCGGTCGTGAAGGCGGCCGACCGCACCGCCAGGGCCGGTCTTTCGCTCGTCCGCCGCCCCTCCCGGCTGCGTCCGGCGATCGAGGCCGCACGTGCGGCGTCCCGCAACGGCTCCATCCTCGTCGAGGAGTACCTCGAAGGCCCGGAGGTGAGCGTCAGCGGCTTCTCCGCGGGCGGCGAATTCGTCCCGCTCGCGGTCACCGATCGCATCTCGGCCGACGGCAGCGCGTTCGGCGTCCCGCTCGCGCACGTCTGGCCCTCCGTCCATGCGGACGCGGCGATGGAGGTGGCGCGCCGTGCCGTCGAGGCTCTCGGCATCGAGGAGGGCCCGTCCTATACCCAGCTTCGGATCAGTCGCGGCGGGCCCGAGGTGATCCAGGTGGCAGCGCGGCTCGGCGGCGGCCACGACGCCGAGCTCGTCGAGCTCGTCACGGGGGTCGACCTGAACGGGCTCGCACTCGCGGCCGCGCTCGGGCAGCCGCTCGCCGCGAGCGAGATCGCGGTTGCAGGCTCCACCGGGATCGGGGGCGCCGCCACCCGATTCGTGGTCGCCCCGCCGGGGCTGCTCGAGACCGTCGAGGTTCCCCAGGGGCAGAAAGGCGTCGTCTCCACCCGGATCTATCGGGAGTCGGGCTTCGCCTTCGGGACGCTGCGGCGGGGCTCCGACCGCGCCGGCGCCGTCCTGGCCGCGGGGGCGACCCGCGAGGAGGCTCTTGCCAGGGTGGAGGCGGCAGTCGAGCGCATACGCTTCGTGACGGCAGATGCCGAAGCGATGGTCTGACTCTCAGCCGTGCTGAAAAAGCGCTGGTTCCGCATCGCCGCGACGGCGGTCGTCACCGGCATCGCTGCGGCGTACCTGATCTCCAAGGTCGACCTCCGGAAGACGGTCGACACGATCACGGGCGCCAGCCTCCCGTGGCTGGCTCTCTCCGCGGTGCTGACCGTCGTGACCGTGCCGCCGCAGGCCTGGCGCTGGCAGATGCTCCTCCGCGCACGGGACGTTCGGGAGTCGATCGCGTGGCTCACCCGCGCGTACTTCGTCTCCTATGCGGTGGGCCAGGTGCTGCCGACGGGGGTCGGCGGCGATGCCTCGCGGATGTACGAGACGACCCGCCGCCACCCGGGGAAGGGCTCGCCGATCGCCGGGTCGATCGTGCTCGAGCGCGCGATCGGCGGAGCCGTCACGCTCGTGCTCGCCGCTCTCGGGCTCGTGCTCGCGATCGGCCACTACCCGATCGGGCCGTACCTCTGGATCGAGGCCCTCTTCGTCGTCGGAACCGTTGCCGCCGGGGCGGTCGTGTTCTCGGCCGGGCTGCGCCGCCACCTCCGGCGCGTCGTCCCGCTGCTCGAGCGTCTCAGGGTCGAGCGGTTCGCACGGGCGCTCTACGAGGGCATCCACGGCTACCGCTACCACGTCTCCACCATGCTCGGGGTCGCGGCGATCACGTTGGCAGCGCAGATCTCGCGCATCCTGGCGATCTGGGCCGGCGGCAGGGCGGTCGGGGTCGAGGTCGGCATCCGCCCGTACGTCGTGCTCGGGCCGCTGCTCTTCCTCGTGATGCTGGTGCCGTTCACGGTGAACGGGCTCGGCGTGCGCGAGGCGTTCTTCGTCAGCTTCCTCGGGCGTCTCGGCGTCGACGCCGACGCCGCGTTCGCGACCGGTCTGATCTTCTTCCTCATGACGCTCTTGCTCGCCCTGCCCGGGCTCCTGATCCTGCTCTGGGAGGGATTCCGGCGCTCGCCGGTACCCGTCGCGGATGCCTGACGGCCACGACGTCTCGGTGGTCGTCGTCGCCTGGAACGCCGCGGATCACATCGAGCGCTGCCTCGCGTCGGTTCGCGGGCTCGAGACGATCGTGGTCGACAACGGCTCCACGGACGGCACCGTCGCGCTCGTCCGGGAGCGCTTCCCGGACGCCGTGGTGATCGAGCAGGAGAACAAGGGCATGGGCGGGGGCAACAACGCCGGGATCCGGGCGTCGGACGGGAAGTATGTCTTGCTCCTCAACTCCGACGCCTGGGTCGTCGACGACGCCGTCCCGAAGCTCGCGGCATTCGCCGATTCGCGCCCGCGCGCGGCGGTCGTCGGCCCGAGGCTCCGCAACGAGGACGGCTCGCTCCAACGCTCGGTCCGCGGCGATCCCACGCTTTGGCGACTCGCGACGGAGTACCTGTTCCTCCGCAAGCTCGGCCCGCGGACCCGGACGTTCAACGCCTTCTACGGCGGCGGGTTCGACTACGGCGACGCCACGCAGGTCGAGTCGCTCTACGGCGCCGCGCTGCTTGTTCGCCGCGAGGCGATCGACGAGGTCGGGCTGTTCGACGAGGCGTTCTTCATGTTCAGCGAGGAGACCGACTGGCTCCACCGCTTCCGTCAGGCCGGCTGGGAGGTCTGGTTCACACCCGGCGCGGAGGTCGTCCATCTCGGCGGCGCCTCGCACGGCGGCCGGCTGTACGTCGAGAATCTCCGTGGGATCCTCCGCTTCATGTCGAAGAACAGGGGCTCGAAAGAGGCGGCACGGGCACGTCTGCTGCTCCTCTGGTCGCTGCGGCTGCGGGCGCTTCTCTTCCGCGGCGAGCGCCGGGAGGCCTACCGCGACGGCGTGAGGTTCCTGGAGTCGGGGAACGTCCCGGCGCTCCTTTCGTGATCGGCGAGTATCTCCGGCTCGCGTTCGCGACCGGCATCGTCCTGCTCCCGGGCTTCCTCATTGCGAGGGCACTCGGCCAGAGAAGCGCGTCCGCGACCCTCGCCTGGGCGTTCCTCGCGCTGTTTCTGGCCTGGGCGGTCGTCTTCACCGTCCACGGCACGATCAGGCTCGCAGCGGCGATCCTCGCCGGGATCGGGATCGCCGCCGGCCTCGTCGCCGTCCGCGGCCTCGCTCAGCCGCTCGCGGCGCCCCAGGAGGCTGAGGGCCCCGATCCCGTCGCCTGGATGCGGCGTGCCGTCGGTGTCGTCGGGGTGGTGTTCGGTCTCGCGCTCTGGCATGTCGAAGGCGCGGTGACCGGCGATGCGCTCTTCCACGAGGCCCGGGTGCGAAAGCTCGTCGAGCTCGGCCACCTCCATCTCCGCTCCGTCGACGAGCTCGTCCACGGCGGCCTCCACCCCGGCTACGCCTTCCCGCTCTGGCACGGGTTCCTCGCTCTCGTGGCGAAGGTCTCGGGCCTCGACCCCGCCGTCGTGCTCCACCGTGAGGCGTCCGTGCTCGCCCCGCTCGCCTTCCTCGTCGCCTGGGAGGCGGGCCTCGCAGTCTTCGGCTCGGTCACCGGCGGCGTCTCGGTGCTCGCCGCGTCGGTTGCGCTCTACTCCCTCGCGGCCGGGCACGGCGGCGCGTACGTCTCGCTGGCTCTTCCCGCGACCGCTTCCCGGCAGATCCTCGTGCTCGCCGCCTTCGCGCTCTTCTTCACCTACTCGGAGTCGGGGCGCTTCGCGGATCTCGGGCGCACTCTCCGCGGCGTTCGGCGCGATCGTCCTCGTCCACCCGACGTACGCCCTGTTCGCGCTGATCCCGCTCGTCGCCTACGCGCTCATCCGGTGGCGCGACTGGAAGCGCTCGGGGCTCGCGCTCGCCGCTGCGCTCGTCCCGGTCGGCATCGCCGTGCTGTGGCTGCGGCCCGTGGTGGACGAGACGCTCTCGGTCAACCCGAGCGACGAGCTCCAGTCGGCGACACTCGCGAAGTACGGCGGCGAGCTCGTCGTCCATTCGGTGCATAGCTTCCGGCTCGCCGCCGAGGTGCCCGGACGCACCGGTGCCGTCGCGATCGCCGCCCTCGCGCTCGTCCCACTCGCAGGGCTCGCCGCGAAACGCCGCTGGGGCGCCTTCGTGCTCGGCGGAGCGGTCGCCGTCCTCGCGCTGATGCTCGTGCCGGAGCTCTTCACCCGCTTCTCGAATGCCGTGTCGCTCTCCCAGTCGCGCCGGGCCGCGGGATTCGTGCCGTTCGCGTTCGCGTTCGCCGGCGGCCTCGCGCTCCTCGCCCGGTCGATCTGGGTCCTGCCCGTTCGCACTCGCCGCGGGGATCGTCCTCGAGCGCGAGTGGCCCGGCGACTTCGCCTACGGTCTCAGGCACGGCGGCCCGGGCGGTGTCACGTGGTTCGCCCTCGTCGGCGGCGCGATCGCCCTCGTCGTCGGCATCATCGCCGCCCGCAACCGGCCGAAAGAGCGCTACGGCCTCGGTGCGCTCGCGGCGCTCCTCTTCGTGCTCCCGGTGGCGGTGCACGGGTTCAGGCAGTGGACGCCGCTCGCCAGGACCGACGCGAACGCGCTCTCGCCGCAGCTCCTCGCCGCGGTGCAGAGGCTCCCGAAGGGCGCGGTCGTGATCGCCGCGCCCGAGACGAGCTACCGCATCGCTGCCGCTGCGCCCGTCTACCTCGTCGCCGCACCCGTCCCGCACGTCGCGAACACGAAGGCGAACGACCCCGCCTCCCGCGTCGCCGCCGTCGAGCGGTGGCTCCGGACCGGCGACCCGTCGATCCCGCGCAGGTACGGTGCGGGCTGGGCGGTCACGAAGGGCCGCCTCGTCCGCCTCCCGTCATGAAGGTCCTGCTCGTCACGCTCTACTTCCCGCCTGCGGGCGGCGGCGGCGTTCAGCGGCCGCTCAAGCTCGCCACGCACCTCCCCGAGCTCGGGATCGAGACCCACGTCCTCGCCCCCGACGACCCGAAGTGGATCCACCGCGACGATGACCTGCCGCCGCCGACGCTCGCCTGGGTCCACCGCGTGCGTTTCATCGGGCCGCAGGGCCGCAAGCCGGCCGAGGAGCTGCACGGGACCGCGGGGCTCGAGCGCTACACCAAGCAGGCCTCGCTCTTCGGCCGGCGGCTGCTCCTGCCCGACGAGAACGTGACCTACAACCTCACCGCCATCCCCGCCGCGATCCGCATCGCCCGCGAGGAGGGGATCGACGTGGTCGTCACGACGTCGCCGCCCCCGTCCGTCCACTTCGTCGGCGCCGCCGTGAAGCGCGCGACCGGAGCGCGATGGATCGCAGACCTCCGCGACTCGCTCGTCGCCCACCCGCACCGCGACGCGGCGAGGCTGGCGGTGCGCGTCAAGGAGCAGGGCGTCGCGGCCGTCGCCTCCCTCGTCGCGCGTCAGGCCGACGCGATCGTCGCGGTCTCGGACGCGATCGCCGAGGAGATGCGCGGCCGCTCGCCGCGCGGCCCGGTCGTCACGATCGCGAACGGCTCGGACTTCGAGGACTTCGCCGGGCTCGAGTACAACCGCGGCGAGCGCTTCCGGATCACCCACGCCGGCTCGTTCTTCGGCAAGCGCGACCCGCGGCCGTTCCTCACCGCGCTCGCGCGCGTCGACGGCGTCTCGGCGCGCTTCGTCGGCGACTTCAGGGCCGCCGACAGGGAGTGGGCCTCCGCCATCATGGACCGCATCGAGCTGATCCCGTACGCCCCGCACCGCCGTGCGCTCGAGCTCCAGCGCGACTCTGAAGCTCTACTGCTCTTGATTCCGGACGCAGACGGCCGCGGCCGTGGCGTGCTGTCCGGCAAGGTCTTCGAGTACCTCGCGGCCGAGCGGCCGATCCTCGCCCTCGTTCCCCCCGACGGCGCCGCGGCCGAGCTGATCCGCGCGACGGGCGGCGGCGTCGTCGTCGCCCCCGACGACGTCGACGGGATCGAGCGCGAGCTCGTCGACATGCGCGACCGCTGGCGTGCGGGCGAGCTCGACGGCTCTCCCCTCGACGAGGAATGGCGTGAGCGCCTCGACCGCCGCACCCGCGTGCAGGAGCTCGCCGACCTCATGCACACGCTCGTGGGGACGCGGATGAGCTCGCGCGGAGCATGGAAGGCCGCAGCGTGAGACGCATCGCGAGCTTCTTCTTCCTCGCGACGCTCTTCT
This sequence comes from uncultured Actinomycetota bacterium, assembly GCA_963738895.1. Lineage (GTDB taxonomy): Bacteria > Actinomycetota > Thermoleophilia > Gaiellales > Gaiellaceae > PALSA-600. The sequence continues at coordinate 194,243 of CAVTYN010000003.1, read as the reverse complement.
GCCTGCACGTTCGAGAAGGTGCACTGGAGCTTCGGCGGGCAGCTCGCGCTCGCGGACGTCCTCGCGCTCTGCTTCATCGTCACCTACCTCTGGCTCTCGCGGCCGCAGGGTCCCGAGGACGAGCGCGATCCTGCTCGTCTTCGGCCTCGCCTTCGTGGTCGTCTACCTGCTGCGGCTTCTACAACCTGGACACCGCCGCCGGGCTCGGCGCAGTTCTCGAAGGGGCTCGCCAAGTTCGTGATCCACTTCACGTTCCTCGCGCTCGCCGTCGCCTGGCTCTCGCGCCGGGGCGCCGCCTACTACTGGCGCTCGCTCGCCTGGTTCTTCGGCGGCATGACGGTGAACGCGGCCTACGGCGTCCTCCAGCTCGTCTCGGCGCAGGCCGGCGTGAACCTCGACAACCTCTTCATCTCGCCGCTCACGGGCGGCGCGAGCCAGATCAACATCTACGGCGCGGTCAACGGCTCCGAGGTCTACCGGCCGAACGCGCTCACCGGCGACCCGAACCACCTCGGGATCATGCTGATCGTCCCGCTCCTCGTGCTCACGCCGCTCTATCTGCGGCTGGAGCCGGAGCACCGCCTGCGCCGCAAGCTCGGCGCGCTCCTCGCCTTCCTGATCGTCGTCGAGATCGCGACCCTCTCGCGCAGCGGGCATCCTCGGGATCGCGGTCGGCTGCCTCGTCCTGCTGCTCCCCTACCGCGGCTACCTGCGCTCGCGCGCCCTCATCTATCCGGTCGTCGGCGCCCTCGCCGTGATCGGGCTCGTGATCGCGACGAGGTTCCACTACTTCCTCGTCGTGATCCGGTCTCGCATTCAGACCGGCCATGCCTCGCAGTCGGCGCACTTCCAGGTCTACGACTTCATCCCGCAGATCCTCCACAGCCATCCGCTGCTCGGGCTCGGGCTCAACAACTTCTCGCTCTACTACCAGGCCGCCACCGGCAAGACGAACTGGGGCCCGCACTCCTTCTACGTGTCGCTGATCGTCGAGACGGGACTTGTCGGGACCGTGCTCTTCGCCCTCTTCCTCTTCTGGGTGTTCGTCCGGCTGAAGGCGGCGCGCGAGCTCGGAAACGCCCTCGCGCGGGCCGGCGACCCGCTCGCGCGGCGGGTGAGGCCGCTCGCGTGGGGCTGGACCGCCGCGCTCGCCGGGACGCTCGCAGCCAACGTGTTCTACCTGACGATGTCGTTCTACTACTTCTTCGTCTTCCTGGCCCTCGCGCTCGCGACGCCGCTCGTCTTCCGGCCAGAAGGCCGCGCCGGCGCGCGAAGCCGTCGCCGGCTGCCGCCCGCCTGCGCCCGCGCCGACGGCGTAGTGCCAGGTGCGGGTCTGTGTCCTGACGACGTCGTATCCCCGTACGCCGGGAGAGGCGGCCGGCAGCTTCGTCGCCGACGCCGTCGCCCAGCTGAGGCTCGCGGGGGTCGAGGTCGACGTCGTCTCGCCTGCCGACTTCCGCCACTTCGGGATCGCCTACGGGGACGGAATCGTCCAGAACCTCAGGGCGCGCGCCGTGGCGCGTTCTGCTGCGTTCCCCTCTTCCTCGGCTCGTTCGCGCTTGCCGCGCGGCCGAGCCTCGAGGCCGCCGACGTCGTCCACGCCCACTGGATCCCTTCCGCGCTTCCGGCGCTCGCCACCCGAAAGCCGTTCGTGCTGCAGGTGTGGGGCACCGACGTCGAGCTCGCGCGCCGGGCTCCGAGGCTCGTACGCCCGCTTCTCCGCCGCGCGCGGCTGGTCGTCGCCGCGTCGCTCGTTCCTCGCCGACGCGGCGAGGCGCCTCGGCGCGCGGGACGTGCGGGTGATCCCGAACGGGGTCGAGATCCCCGCGGAGGTCGGCGACCCCGACGAGCCGCCGCACGTGCTCTTCGCCGGGCGGCTCAGCGAGGAGAAGGGGATCCTCGAGTTCCTGCGAGGCGACCGAGGGGCTGCCGAGGGTGATCGTCGGGGACGGCCCGCTCCGCGGCCGCGTCCCGGAGGCGGTCGGGCTCGTCCCGCACGACCGCGCTCGGCTCCTACTACGAGCGCGCTGCCGTCGTCTGCGTCCCCTCCCGGCGCGAGGGCTACGGGGTTGTCGCTCGTGAGGCCATGGCGTACGGACGAGCCGTCATCTCGAGCGGCGTCGGCGGGCTCGCGGACGCAGTCGAGGACGGCGCCGACGGGATCGTGGTCGCCCCGGGCGACACGCGCGAGCTGCGCGCTGCGATCGAGCGCCTTCTCGTCGACGGGCCGCTGCGCGCACGGCTCGGCGCGGCTGCGCGCGAGAAGGCGATGGACCGATTCGCGCCCGAGGTCGCGACCTCGGCGATCGTCGAGGTCTACCGCCGGGCGGCCGCGTGAAGGCGTCTCTCTACCTCGAGGCGCTGAGGGCGGCGCATGGTCGCCAGCTGAGCGCCCGGCTGCTGCGCCCCGTCTCTCGCCGCCGCTTCCCGGCGGGGGCTCCGCCGGGCCCCGCCGGTGCGGTCGATGCCGCCGCCGCGCTCTGGCGCTCCGAGGCATTCGAGCCCGGTCCGGCACCCGATCCGGCGACGCGGCTCGGGGTCTTCCACCTGCACTACGGCGAAGACGTCCTCGCGGCGGCCCGTCGGGGAGATCCTCGGAGGGCGCGCCAGCTCGTCGAGCGGTGGATCTCCTCGAACCCGCCCGGGACCTGACGACGCGTGGCATCCGTACGTGGTCTCGACGCAGGCTCGGGAACTGGATCGCGGCCTTGACGCTCGCCCCGGAGCTGGCGTCGTCGATGCTCGATACGAGCCTCTGGCGGCAGCTGCTCCATCTCGAAGTGAACGTCGAGGAGGATCTGCTCGGAAACCACGTGGTCAGGAATGCGCGCGCGTTCGCGATCGGCGGGGCGTCGTTCGGCTCGCCGCGGTTCACGGAGCGCGCCCTGGCGCTACTTCGCCGAGAGGTCGACGTGCAGGTCCTTCCCGACGGCGGCCACTACGAGCGCAGCCCGGTCTACCACCTCCTCGTGCTTCGCGACCTGATCGAGACCCGGGCCGTCACGGGCGCCGACTGGCTCTCCGGCCCGATCGAGCGCATGAGGCGGTTCGCGGCTGCGATCTCGCGCCCCGACGGTCGGCCTGCTCTCTTCAACGACGGCGGGCTCGACCTCGCGCCGAGGCTCGAGCTTCCGGATCCCCCTTCCGGTCTCGCCGTCTTTCCGGACACCGGCTATGCGGTCGTCCGGAGCGGCCGATTCTGGCTGGCGTTCGACTGCGGGCCGCCCGGCCCGTCGTTCCTGCCTGCACACGCACACGCCGACGCGCTCTCGTTCCAGCTCTGGTGCGACGGAGCTCCGGTCGTCGTCGACTCCGGGACGTCGACGTACGAGCCGGGCGCCGAGCGCGACCGGCTTCGCTCGACCGCCGCGCACTCCACCGTCGCGATCGACGGCAGGAGCCAGTTCGTCCCCTGGGCCGCTTTCCGTGCGGGCAGCTTTCCCGAGGTCGACCTGGACGAGGCCGGCGAGGGGGTGCTGGCCGCACGAGTCGTCTGGCGAAACGGAGTCACGCACATCCGCCGTCTCACCTGGGAGGACGCAGCGGTCGTCGTCCGGGACAGGATCGAGGGCGCCGGTCGTCACAGGATGACGAGCAGGCTGGTCCTCGCCCCGGGCCCGGGGGCGACGTCGGTCGCCGCACTCGACTCGGCTCCCGTCACCATCGAGCCCGGGTACGTGTCCGAGCGCTTCGGGCAGCGGGAGCAAACCGACGTCCTCGTCCTGTCCCGCGAGGGGATGCTCCCGCTCGAGCTGGGGTGGCGAATCTCGTGTGCGTAGGGTGTGCGAAGTGGCGGAGCCGATCAGGATCCTGCGCCTCATCGCGCGTCTGAACGTCGGGGGTCCCGCTCTTCACGTCACCTATCTCAGCAGCGAGCTCGATCGGATCGGCTACGAGACGAAGCTCGTCGCCGGACGTGTCGCGCCCGGCGAGGGCTCGATGGAGGCGATGGCGCGCGACGCAGGCCTGGAGCCCGTCTACATCCCCGAGCTCCAGCGGGAGATCTCCCCGGGCCTCGATCTCGCCGCAGTGCGGCGCGTGCTCGGGTTGATCCGGGAGTTCAAGCCGCACATCCTGCACACGCACACGGCGAAGGCCGGCACGGTCGGTCGTCTCGCTGCGCTCCTCGCCGGCCCCGACCGCCCGGGCGTCGTCGTCCACACGTTCCACGGGCACGTGCTGCGCGGCTACTTCTCCACCGCTCGCAGCGAGATGTTCAAGCGCCTCGAGCGGCAGCTCGCCCGAACGACGGACGTGCTGATCGCGGTGAGCCCGGAGGTGCGGGACGACCTCGTCGCGCTCGGCATCGCGCCGGCAAGCAAGATCGCGGTCGTTCGCCTCGGGCTGGACCTCGCCGACCGAGCGGCGGTCGAGGAGGGCGCGGGCGCCCTGGCGCGAGGGGAGCTCGCGATTCCCGAGGGAGCGTTCGTGGTCGGGTGGCTCGGACGGATGACGGAGATCAAGCGCGTGGATGCCTTGATCGCATCGTTCGCGGTTGTCGCGCGCCGACGGTCAGACGCGTACCTGCTGCTCGCCGGCGACGGCCCGCTTCGCCGCGGCCTGGAGACTCGAGCGGCGGAGCTCGGGGTGCTCGACCGTTGCCGGTTCGCAGGCTTCAGAACGGACGTCGGCACGGTGCTCGCGGCCTGCGACGTCGTCGCGCTCTCGTCGGCCAACGAGGGCACCCCGGTCAGCCTGATCGAGGCCTCCGCCGCGCGGCTGCCCATTGTCTCGACCGACGTCGGCGGCGTCCGCGATGTCGTCCGCGACGGGGAGACGGGGTACCTGGTGCCGATCGAGGATCCCACGGCATTCGCCGCCCGGTTACTCCAGCTCGCAGACTCGCCCGGGCTCCGCAGTCAACTCGGGGAGCAAGGGCGAGCGTTCGTGGTTCCGAGGTACTCGGTTCCTCGGCTCGTGCGCGACATCGACTCTCTCTATCGCGAGCTGCTGCCGCGTCGTCGTCCGGGCACGATGGGGCCCGCTCTGCCGCGCGTGCTCGCACCGCCTGTCAGTGAAGAGCCACCGCACCGCCGCCTGCGGATCCTCATGTTCTCGCAGTACTTCCCGCCCGAGGTCGGTGCGACCCAGACCCGCATGCAGGCGTTCGCGGAGTACCTCGCCGCCCGAGGTCACTCGGTCACCGTCGTCTGCGAGTTCCCGAACCACCCGCAGGGTGTGATGCCGGCCACCTACTCGGGTCGGCTGATCGAGGACGACCGCTCGAACCCATACCGGGTGATCCGCGTCTGGGTGAGGACGAGCGAGGCGAAGACGCAGCGAACCCGTCTCTCCCTCTACCTCTCGTACATGGCGCTCGCGACGAGCGTCGCGCCGCTGGCCGGACGCATCGACGTCGTGGTCGGCACCTCGCCGCCGTTGTTCGCGGCACTCGCGGGCCTGGCGAGCGCGCGCCTCCATCGTGTCCCGTTCGTCCTCGATGTTCGTGACCTCTGGCCGGCCGCGGCGACGAGCCTCAATCAGATCTCACCGGGCTCGGTCACGCGGGTCGGGCTCGGGCTGGAGCGGCTGCTCTACGAATCCGCAGCCGAGGTCGTCGCGGTGACGCGCCCCTTCTGCGAGCACATCGACGCCATCCGCGGGCCGCGACGGAGCCCGACCCGGCTGATCCCGAACGGAACCCTCGACGTCTTCTTCGAGGACCCGGAGTCGCGCGACCGGCTCGGCGTTCCCGACGAGCGGTTCCTGGTCACGTTCGCGGGCACGCTGGGTATCGCGCAGGCGCTCCCCTCGGTCCTCGATGCAGCAGAGCGCCTGAACGGCACTGCTCACGTGGCGTTCGTGGGCGACGGGCCGATGAAGGAGATCGTCGCCTCGGACGCGGCCCGCCGCGGTCTCGCCAATGTGAGCTTCCACCCACAGGTGCCCCTCGACCGGATCATGCCCGTGCTCGCCGCGTCCGACGCTCTCCTGGTCCCGCTCTCTGCGCACCCCGTCTTCGAGTCCTTCGTTCCCTCGAAGCTGATCGACTTCATGGCCGCCGCTCGCCCGGTCGTCCTGAGCGCGGCCGGAGAGGCCGCACGGATTCTCGAGGAGGCCGGTGCCGGGCTCGTCGTCGCCCCCGAGGACCCGGACGCGCTCGCCGAGGCGATCCGCTGGCTGGCGGGCCACATCGCCGAGGGCGAGGAGATGGGTCGTAGCGGCCGGGAGTACGCCCGAGCGCATCGGCGCGTCGGTCACGCGCGCGAGCTCGAGGCACTCCTGCTGCGGGCTGCGCGTCAGCGGCGGAGCGCCGAGCTTCGCGAGCAGTGATCACGTTCGTCACGATCCCGAAGCCGTTTGCCGGGCGAATCGGCGCCGTCCAGTGCAACGCGATCCGCTCGTGGCTGCGGGTCGAAGAAGACGTTTCGGTGATTCTCGCCGGCGACGAGGCCGGCGTCGCGGCGGCGGCGATGACACTGGGAGCGCAGCATGAGCCGAAGCTCGACCGCAATCAGTACGGCACCCCGCTCGTAAGCGGAGCCTTGCGCATCGCGAAGGAACGTGCCGGCGACGGTGCGGTCTGCTTCGCGAACACCGACATCCTGCTTCCGCCCTCCCTCGCCGGCGCGACGAGGCTCGTGCGCGACTACGCCGACAGCTACCTGATCATCGGCGAGTGCAGGGACGCGCGAGTCGACGGCGCGCTCGATCCGGACTCCCTCGACTGGCCTGCGCTGCGGCGGGTCTCGAGGAGGCGCGGCGCCGATGCGATCGACTACTTCGTGTTCACGCCCGACCTCTTCGACGACGTCCCGGCCTTCGCCGTCGGGCGCCCGGCCTGGGACAACTGGTTGATCTGGAGGGCCCGTGAGGCCGGCGTGGTCGTCGTGGACGCATCGGCGATCGTGGAGGCGATTCACCAGTCCCACGACTACGACCATCTCGGCGGGCGCAAGGCGCGCTGGACCGGGCCCGAGGTCGCGGAGAATCGTCGGCTCGCCGGCGGCGGGCGCCGGCGTCTCTACTCACGCCTCGATGCGACGCACAGGCTCACCCGGCGCGGGCTCGTAAGGAACCCTCTCGCGATCGGGCGGGTCGGCGAGACGACACGGCGTGCGTGGGCGAAGGCGGGGTACACGCTGGGCTGGCGGCGAGGATGATCAGGGTCGGCTACATCGCGGGGGAGCCGACCTCCTGGCGCGTCCCCCATCTCGACCTGATCGCCGACCATCCGGAGATCCAGCTGACCGTTGTCTACGCGGCTCCGACGGTGCAGCAAAGGGAGTGGGCCCTGGCGTTTCGCCACGAGCCGCGCGTCCTGCACGGTCCGAGCCTCCCGCTCTCTCGAGTCCTCCACCACGACTACCCGCTCACACCGCAGATCTGGGGCCTGCTCGGCCGGGAGCGTTTCGACGTCCTCGTGATCGGGGGCTGGAGCCTCATGGCGACGCAGGTCGCCATCGTCTGGGCTCGACTGCACCGCGTTCCCTACCTGGTGATCTCCGAGAACCATCTTCGCGAGCGACGTCCTGCCTGGGTGCGGGGAGTCAAGTCGCTCGTCCTCCGGGGAGTCGTCCCTCCGGCGAGCGGGCATCTCGTCACGGGGACGCTTGCCGCCGAGCACGCGCGCCGGTACGGGGCGCGCCCCGACCTGGTCACGGTCTTCCCGAACACGATCGACGTCAGGGCATACGGAGATGCGGCTGCACGGTTGCGCCCACGTCGGGTCGAGATCCGACGGGCGCTAGGGATCGCGGACGACGCGCTCGTCGTCACGACGGTCTGCCGCCTGATCCGCTCGAAGGGCGTGGACGAGCTGCTCGAGGCGGTCGCCCGCGCCCGGTCGCTGACCCGGACGCCTCTTCAGCTTCTGCTGGTCGGGAACGGCGAGGAGCGGGCCCGTCTCGAGCTCCGCGCGGCTGCTCTCGGCCTCGCTGTGACGTTTGCCGGGTTCCGGGAGGGCGAGGCGCTCCTCGAGTGCTACGCGGCGAGCGACGTCTTCGCCCTGTTCTCGCGCCGTGAGCCCTGGGGGGTGGTCGTGAACGAGGCTGCTGCCTTCGGGCTGCCGCTGATCGTCACCGAGGAGGTCGGCGCCGCGGGGGATCTGCTCGTGGCGGACGAGAACGGCAAGCTCGTGCGCAGCGGGGACATCGAGGGACAGGCACGCGCCATCGCGGCGCTGGCGGACGAGGGGCTCCGGGAGCGGTTCGGGCGCCGGTCGCTCGAGCTCGTCGGGCCGTGGGGATACGAGCCGAGCGTCGAGACCTTCGTGGACGCCGTGCGCAGGGCGCTCGCCGGACGGGGGCCGCAACCCGCCCCTGTACGCTAGATCGTTGGCACGCGAGTCGAAAGCTGAGAATGAGTGTTGAAGAGATGAGCGTTCCGGGGCCCACGACCGTCGTGATCCGGGCGACGCGCGGTCCGGTACCTCCGCGCCTTTCCGAGTTGCGGCAATACCGTGAGCTGTTCGGCTTCCTGGTGTGGAGGGACATCAAGGTCCGGTACGCGCAGACGGTGATCGGAGCCGCCTGGACGGTCTTCCAACCGCTCGCCCTGATGCTCGTCTACACCTACGCGTTCTCCCAGCTCGCGCGAGTCGATACCGGCGACATCCCATATGCGCTCTACGCCCTGTCGGGCCTCGCCGTCTGGACCTTCGTTTCGCGCGGCCTGTTTACAGGCACGATCAGCCTGGTGATCGAGATCGCGATCGTGACCAAGACGGCCGCGCCGCGAATTCTCGTTCCGACGGCGGCGATCACGTCGGCGCTCGTGGATTTCGTGATCACGCTCGGCCTCTTCCTGGTCTTCGCTGCGGGTTACGGTCGACTCCCGGGCTGGCACTTCGTCTTCGTCGTCCCGCTGCTCGCCGTCACCTTCATCCTGACGCTCGGCCTCTCGTTGGTCCTGTCCGCGCTCAACGTCCGCTACCGCGACGTCTCGCAGGCGCTTCCGTTCGTGCTCCAGCTCTGGTTCTTTCTCAGCCCGGTCGCATTCGTGCTGCTCACGCCGGCCCATGCGTGGGAGACCTATCTCCAGGCTCTCAACCCCCTCGTCGGGATCATCGAGGCCTTCCGTTGGGCTCTGCTCGGGACGACGCCTCCTCACGGCTTGTTCGTGGTGGCGGTGATCGTGACGTTCACGTCCCTCGCGGTCGGGCTCGCGTACTTCTCCCGGGTCGACCGGACGATTGCAGACGACGTGTGACCGGTCGCCCGGTCATCAGCGTCCGCGACCTCGAGAAGCGCTATCGGGTCTGGAGCCACGCGCCGCCGACGAATCTCAAGGAGCGCGTCCGGGTAGCCGGCGGGTCGCTGCGCGCCCGCGTCCGTCTCGGCGAGCGCGAGCAGTTCCGGCGCGACGTGTGGGCGTTACGCGGCGTCTCGTTCGACGTTCATCAGGGCGAGGTGCTCGGCGTGATCGGGCCGAACGGCGCGGGGAAGTCGACGCTCCTCACCATCCTGAGCAGGATCACCGAGCCGACGGCCGGCCGCGCGGAGATCCGCGGGCGCGTCAGCAGCCTGCTCGAGGTGGGAACCGGCTTCCATCCGGAGCTCACCGGCCGCGACAACGTCTACCTGAACGGGGCGATTCTCGGTATGTCCCGCGCCGAGACGCAGCGGAAGTTCGACGAGATCGTCGAGTTCTCCGGTGTACGCGACTTCATCGACATCCCGGTCAAGCGGTACTCGTCGGGCATGCAGGTGAGGCTCGCGTTCTCGGTCGCAGCGCATCTCGATCCGGAGGTCCTCCTGCTCGACGAGGTGCTCGCGGTCGGTGACGCGGTCTTCCAGGCGAAGTCGCACGCCCGCGTCGAGGAGATCGCGAAGGGAGGGAGAACCGTGCTGTTCGTCAGCCACGACGTCGGCTCGGTCATCCGGCTGTGCAGCAAGGCGATTGTCCTCGAGCATGGACGCGTGTCTTTTCATGGCCCGGCTGACAAGGCGGCCGAGCACTACCTTCTCGGCGCCGCCGCAGCGGGGGGCGGCGAGCGTCGTCGGGAGAGCGTCGCCGGGCCGGTCAGTGTCCGGGGAGTCGCGGTGAGGAGCGCCGGCGGCGCAGCGGCTCTGAAGCCGGGCGAGCCGGTTCACATCATCGTCGAGCTGGAGGCGAAGGAGTCGGTACCGGTTCGGGACCTCCGCGTCGACCTGTCGATCTCCCACCCGGCAGGCGGTCAGTACGTCGCGCTTTCCACCGTGCTCGACGGTGGCGAGCGGATCGCCTCCGAGACCATCCTCGGCTCCATGGCTCTGGTCTGCGAGCTCGACGGCCTGCCGCTGAAACCGGGCACGTACATCGTCGGCGCCGTCTTGCGCCGCCACGGAGAGATCGTCGAGCAGATCGACCGCGCCGCCGACCTGACTCTGGTGGCCGGGCCGTTCTTCGACTCCGGGGGCGTGCCGTCGAGCTATCCGGCGGCGGTCCTCGTCCGGCACAGCTGGAGCCTTGGCGAGATCGATGCCGGAGAGGTGGAGACGCGTCGCGTTCCCGGGGTGGCGCCGGCCCCGGCACGATGAGTTGCGGGGGGTCGACGTTCGACTACGTCCGGCATCACGTGGACGTGGCGACACGCCAGCTTGCCGATCCGCGAGGAAAGCGGGTCCTGGTAGTCGGATGCAATCGCGGCCGTGAGGTGAGCCTCTTTCTCGAGGCGGGCGCTCGTGAGGTTTGGGGTATCGACGTGATGGACGAGATCGGAGCCGAGTACCCGGACCCAGCGGCGCACTACGTTCACATGTCGGCTGAGTCGATGACGTTCGACGAGGGGATGTTCGACATCGTGTTCTGTCTCGCCACGATGGAGCACATCGCAAGCCTGGAAGCCGCGTATGCTCAGGTCGCGCGGGTGACTGCAACCGAGGGCTTGCTGTACGCGGTGTCCGCCCCTCTCTGGAATTCGCGGCAGGGCCACCACAAGGACGGCATGTTCGACGTCGACCGCTACCCGTGGATCCACCTCCGTTTTGGCAGCGACGAACTGAAGCGGATGTGCGCGTCGGGAGAGATCCAATATCACGGAACAGCGGACGTCGAGCCTCACATCGACTACATGATGAGCCGCGCTCACATGAATCACCGACCTGCTCGGGACTATCTCCGGGTGTGCTCCGAGTTGGACCGCGTCGCGCTTCAGCGGAACGATGTAGAGCTCGAGCCCGCCACGGTCCTCGAGCTCTTGAGGCCGAGCGAGCGCGGGCAGCTCGAGACAGCCGGGGCTGATGAGCTGGAGCTCCGGGCCTTGACGCACACCCTCATCGGTTGGAAGGATCGTCGCCCGGACGGTGGAAGCAGGGCGTCCGAGATCCGAGGTTGGCGGGGTCGTATCCGCCGCTCCCGGTCAGGGTCTCGTCGCGATGAGAGCGAGCGCGTGTCGACTCTCGAACCGTGATCTCGCGGCGCGTGGCGGCTGTTGGAAACCCGCGAAGGCGTCGTCCGGAGACGTGTTCCTACCGCGTTAGCCGCATCGGCGGCTCCGCACGACGAGTGGTCTACGATCAGAGCTCATGTCCGTGCCGAACGTCAAGCCGCGGGTTACGCCGGAGGCGCCGAAGGATCGACCGCACCGCGCGGCCGACGGCACCCTGATCGATCTAGGGATCGAGGGTGTCGTCCTCGAGCGCCCGCCGCGCCACGTCGATCACCGTGGCTCGCTGTTCGAGGCCGTGAGTCACGGCCATCCGTTCTGGAGCGAGCCGATCGTCCACTGCGAGTGGGTGGTCCTCGCGCCGGGGATGATCAAGGGCTGGGGTATGCACCTGGAAAGCGCGGATCGCTACGTGGTCGGCACCGGGCGGATTCGAGTCGTGCTCCATGACGGCAGAGTCGACTCTCCCACCTATCGGCGCTTCGCGCAGTTTCATTTCGGTGACCTCTCACCCGGGTGGCTGGCCATACCCTGTGGCGTCTGGCATGCAAGCCAGAATTACGGCGACGGAGAGGCGATCTTTCTCAACTTTCCGACCGAGCCGCACCATTTCGACGATCCTGACAAGTACCGGCTCGATCCGTACGACAGGTCGAAGATCGACTTCGATTGGACGCTCAGAGCAGGGTAGGCCGGCCTGACGGCGCTACCGCGATCGGGGCGGTAGCGCCAAGGCGCGGCGCAGCATCGTGACGCTCCTACGCATCGGCATCAGCCGCTCGTGCAGCCGCCACCACCTACCGCCCTCGATGATCGTCAAGCGTTCGGAGCGTCGGCGAAGCGAGTCGAGCTCCGTCGATGCCGTTTCCAGCTCCGCACGAAGCTCGTCGAGCTCCGTGGATGCCGTTTCCAGCGCCGCACGAAGCTCGTCGAGCTCACGCTCTCGTGAAGCGAGACGTCGTCGGAGATCCGCCGCATAATCCTCTGTGACTGCTTCGCGGCGCGCGAGCACAGCTCGGCGGCGCATCTCGGAGTCGCTATTCCATTCCTGGTCGGGAACATCTTCTTCGGGCGGGGCGAAGGTTCGGTCTGACCGCGGCTCGTGCGATCGGATGAACTCCCCCCACTTGGCGAGCAGCAACAGCCAGTTGCGCTCGTTGACGAATTGCCCGAAGTCGCGTTCGGTGCTCGAGCCCCCCGGGTGGACGACGACCGAGCGGGGCTGGACGAGCACTCGCTGGGAGCGAGCTCGAATTGCGAGACCGAGGTCGACATCGACGCAGTACAGCGGGAAGAATCGCTCATCGGCGCCGCCAAGCTGATCCCAGGTCGTCGCGCGAACGAGCAGCGAGCACGACTGGCAGAAGTCCACGGCTCGTGCGCCCGAGTACGTTCGAACCGGAGGCGGCTCAGCGAAGGTGAATGGACGCGCTCCGCCGCTCGGGAGCAGTTCCCAACCCGCGGCAGTCACGCTGAGGCTCTCGTCGAGAACGAGACTCCCGACCGCGCCGGCGTCGGGTTCTCGGTCGGCGGTCTCGACGAGCGCGTCCAGCCAGCCGGCTGCCACCTGCGCATCGTCGTGGAGCGAGACGAGAAACTCTCCGGACGCGAACGTGCGAGCGAGGTTCAGCGCCCCTGCAAGTCCCAGGTTGACTTCGGACGTCTCGACGCGAGCCAGTCGAACGCGACGGGGGTCCGGCGACCAGGAGGGCTCCTCGCGGGAACGCCCGTTCAGGACGACGATCGTCTCGAACGGCACAGTTGTCTCGAGCGTCGCGAGCTGCTCGAGACAGCGCTCGAGGAACGGACTGCCGTTCGAGGCGACGATGACGATCGAGGCCCGCGGTCGCCCAAATGAGACGCGCCTGGCCACCGCCCGAGGTTAACGAGCGTTTCCACCGCCCTGTCGAGGAACCGAGCTCGGCCCGACGGAGCGTCGAGGACGTCCAGGATCACGTGACCCGCTAGCGGCGTCGCACGCGTGGAAGACGAGAGACGAGGCGACGTACGGGATCGAGAGGGCGTTCGTAGAGCAGATCGCGTGTTTCGGCTCCGCGCGCCAGCTCGACCACGTCGTCCCACCCGCGTGCGGTGAGATAGTCGCTCGCTGGATCCGATCCTGACTCTTCGACAAGGACGTGCCGCGGCCGAAAACGCTCGAGATCGAACCCTTTCAGGACTTGGAGCTCGTATCCCTCGACGTCCAGCGAGAGCAGGTCGACATGTCGCAGGTCGTGTTCCTCGAGAACCGAGCTGAGCGTTCGCGCCGGGACGGTACAGGAGTACCGCTCGAGTTGCTGGAGTTCCTCACCATGTGCGACCCACTCCTCATCCGCTTTGTCCGACAACCGCGCGCCGCGCACGATTGACATGAGCCCTGAGTAGATCATCTCGACAGTCGACTGGTCGTACGCGGACGAGACGCACGCGCAGTTGACGACGGTTGCCAGAGGTCGGTTCCGCACGCAGCGTTCGTAGAGCTCGGGAATCGGCTCGATCAGGATGCCGCGCCAACCGCGGTTGGCTTCGAGCCATGCGGTGTTGCTCTGATCCAGGCCGTCGAAGGCCCCCAGCTCGACGAATGTGCCGCGACGCCGGGTGAGATACGGACGGAGATGGGCCTCGAGGTTGGTCACGGAACCGTCCTGGACGCGTTCCCCGTGAGAGGCGAGCTCAACGGTGGACGGCGGTCCGGGCGCGCGCCTTCAACCTCACGAGCATGCGCACTGCCCAGGGCGGGAGTCGCCGGATCAGGGTTGACCTCAGCCGCGACCTCGAAGATGCCGAAGACTGCTCGGGCGCCGTCACCGCCGTCTCGGTTAGGCCGTTCGATGGCGGGAACCTGGCTTCCTGATCCTTCGCCTGAGCGCGCCTGCGAGGCGCCCAGCTCGCCTGTCGAGTCGAGCGTCGCTCCACAGGCTCGGCTACCGCCGCGGCCGAAAGCACACTGGCGAAGCTGGACGCAGCGCGATCCCAGCGAAAAGCCGTGGCCCGTTCCAGGCCTGCGGCGATCATCGCATCGCGGCGGTCCGGCTCGCGAACGGCGTCGAAGGCTTGTCGGAGCGATTCGGGGTCGTCCGGGTCGATGTAGATCGCAGCGTCACCGGCAACCTCCGGCAGAGACGAGATCCGGGTCGTGATCACGGGGCATCCACAGGCCATCGCCTCAGCTACCGGTAGCCCGAATCCTTCGTAGCGCGACGGAAACGCAAGCGCCACCGCCCCGGCATATGCAAGGCGTAGTTCCTCGTCGCTGAGGCTGAGCCGTCTGGCGCGGGCCTTTGGCGCGAAGGCCCTGAGGTCGGGTTCGATCTCGGGTAGGCCGCCCACGCAGAGGATCTCGTGGTCTCTACCATCGGCCCACTCGCCGAAGGCCTGGAAAACAAGCTTCGCGTTCTTGTAGCCGTCGACGCCGCGTCGTTCGCCGACGACGAGAACGAAGGGGCGGTCGAGCTCGAATGCCCGGGCGAACGCCTCGACCTCATGTGATGAGGCTGGTGCGAACGCATCGTCGACACCGAGCGGCACGACCTCCGCCGGCTTTCCCGCAGCTGCGCCGTCCAACTCGAGCAAGTCGCGACGAGTGTTCTGGGAGATACAGGCATAGGAGTCGGCGTGCTCGACTGCAAGGCGCTTCTCATCCCACGTCACGTCGGACATGTCGAGGCCGAGTCGTTCCGGGATCAGGTCGTAGACCAGCATCAGGCTCGGTGTCTCGATCGGAGTCGTGTAATACGTCGACACGAACAGGGCCGCGCCCTCTTCGTCGCACACTCGTTGCAGCCGGATCGAGTCTTCTGCGGTCCGCTGCGAGTTCCAAGGTGGCAGAGAGCGGGTCTCGAGACCCGGGAGGCGGGGCCCGGCCCCGCCCCGGTCGAGGAACACGACGCGACTGGCGAAGCCGGACTTCAGCCATTCGTGCAGATATGAACGCCAGACGCGTGCGATGCCGGAGTTCATGAAGTGCTGAAAGAACACGCCGTCGACGACGATCACGCCGTCGGCGCTCTCAGGGGGCTCGCTCGAGGAGGGCGAAGCGGGTCTCGTAAAGACCCAGCCGCCACCGTCGGAGGCGCTCGCGAGCGGAGCTATGTGGCGACGTTCGGCGTCGTCGACGAGCGTGTCATCGTTGACCCAGGGAACGTAGTCGCTGAGGCGGACCGGCCCCTCGGAGGCACGGACTGCGTCACGCAGCCGCCGCCATCCGTCGAGCCCCCCTGCGTAGCCGTAGTAGCTCTCCTTGAACCGCACCTGTTCTTCGGAAACATAGGCCAGGTGCTGGAAGACCGCGCCCGCTTCCTCGGTTTCGTCGTGTGAGAACGGCTTCGCGCTCGCGACGTTGATCGTCCCGGAGAGGCGCGGACGGACGAGCGTCGGAGGCTCGTGAGCCTCCCAGCGGTCACCTGGCCGGAACCGCCAGGTCCGCAGCCATTCGACGCTTGGATTCGCGGCGTAGTTGTAACGGGTGGCGATTACGGCGCCAGGCGCCGGGAAGTAGTTGCACCAGTAATACGCGGCGGTGCGATCCGACTGAGCCACGAACAGACGATGCATCGCCGAGAGCTGCTCGCTCGTCCACAGTTCATCGGCGTCGACCTGCCAGAGAAGGCACTCCTCGTCGATTCGCGCCAGCGGCGCCGAGACCATCTCGCGCTTCCCGTCCCAGACGCGTCCGTTGCCTTTTCGATAGACGGAGACGAGGCCGGAGTTGGTCGCGGCGATTGCATCCAGATAGTCGGTCGTGCCGTCGATGCTGAGGCCGTCGGCGTGAAAGGCCGGATCGATGCGACCGCCTCCCGAAACGCTCCAGGCCGTGTCGTTGACGAGCGCCGCGAGTCCTTCGACGACATGCCAATGCCAGCGGAACGGCAGCTCGCGAAAGACGTCCAGGTGGTAACGGATGAACGGCTCGCCGTTCAGCACGATCGTGAAGAAGTGCACCGGGAGCCCGTCTTCCTCGGCCGCGGCCGTTCGGCCGCCTCCCAGCTGGAGCAGTCGTTTCTGAAGACTCATGTCCGGTAAGCGGCGATCATCGGAGTCAATCGTACGAGTCCTGCCCGGACAAGCTCACGGGGGGCGGGTAGTCTCGGCCGGGTGCTGACCCTCTTTACCGTTCCCAAGCCGTTTCAGGGTCATATCGGTGGTATCCAGCGGAATGCGATCGAGAGCTGGCGTGCCCTCGCCCCGGAGATCCAGATCGTCCTCGTCGGTGACGAGGACGGAGTCGAGGACGCTGCGCGTGAGGCGGGCGTCGAGCACGTTGGCGGGCTCCGCACGAACGAGCGAGGTACGCCACGGCTGGACAGTGCGTTCGAGCTCGTCGGGACGGTGGCCAGGTTTCCGCATTGGTGCCTCGTCAATGCCGACATTCTGCTTCTCGACGACTTCGTTCCGGCTATTGACCGCGTGACCGGAGCCTTCTCGCGTTTTCTCATGGTCGGGGAGTCGCGCGACCTCGCCGTTTCGGCGGAGATGGGCCTCGGTAACCGAGATGTACGGGCCCGGCTCCGGGAACGCGCTCTCGCCGAGGGCCGTCTTCGCGGCTACGCGGCACTCGACTACTTCGTGTTTCCGAGAGGGGAGTTCGGCCGGCTTCCTCCCTTCCTCGTCGGGCGAGCCTGCTTCGACAACTGGCTCGTCTGGCGAGCTCGCGAGGCCGGCGATCCCGTGGTCGACCTAACCCGAACCGTTGTCGCGGTTCATCAGGCTCACGACTACTCCCACGTCGCGGGAGGCCTCGACGAGGCCTATTACGGCGAGGAGGCGCGAGAGAACGAGCTACTTGCAGGAGGCCGCTCTCACATCTACACCCTTCACGACGCCACCCACCGGCTCCACCGCCGGGGCGCTCCGTTGCCCTACTGGGGGTCTGTGCTCCGCGCCCGCGAGCGGCTGCGAAGCGCAAGGGCCCACGCGTTCTACCGGCTGGAGGCACGGCGGCAGAGGCGTGCGGAACAGCGGCGGACGCGGAAGCTACCACCGGTTGTGCCGGCACGCCCGCCGCGGGTCCTGCATGTTCTCGCGGTCGCACCCGACCCGGGCTCGCACTGGACCCCGGTGCTGGACGCGCTGGCGCAGGTCGACGATCTCGAGCTGACCGCGCTCTACGGCGCACCCTCCGCCAACGGCGCATCGCCCCGAGAGCCGCCGAGCCATGTCCACTGGTTTCCGAGGAGGGTCGCCCTCCCAGGAGCACGAAGGCTGCTCGGGCGTGAATACCCGGTCAACTGGGCGATCTGGAACTCGTACCGCGGCCTGAGACCCGATTGCATGGTGGTCTCGGGCTGGGGAACCTTCGCTGCGCACTCGGCCGTCGGCTGGTGCCTGATACGTCGCCTTCCATATCTACTCGTCCTGGACGAGTCGGTCCCCTCCGCGACCCAGGGAGGAGCGGGGATGAGCGTCGTCGTTCCGAGAGCGGTTGCGCGCAGGGCCTCGGCCGTGCTGGTGGCGGGATCGTCGGAGCGAGAGGCGATGCTCGAGGCCGGCGTGAAGCTGGAACGGATCCGGCTTCTCCCCCGCGCAGCGGACTCCGCCGCCGGCGAGCTGAGCAGGCTCGTCCGGCTCGCAGCGGGGTAACTCCTCAGGCCACGCGCTCGAAAACGGCAAACCCGTTGCGGAGACCGGGGTCAGCCTCGACCAGTTCGTAGCCGGGATCTTCCCGCAGCCTGCGTGCGTTCGCCCAGTTCTTGAAGGTCTCCGTGTCGTCGAGGAGGAGGAAACGCGCCCCGAAGACCGCGTCCAGCTCGGCGCTTCCCGTGAACTCGGACCCGTCGATCAGCACGGCATCGAAGAGCTCGATCCCATGCTCGTCCTTGATCTCGTCGATTCCCGCAACCGACCGACCGTGGTCGCGGAGATACTCGACATCCTGCGCGAGCCACCCGAGCACCGTCTCGAGGTCGAACTCCCTGAGCTTGGAGGGAACCTCACGGTAGAAGCGCTCGACATCCTCCGCCGACGGAAATTGCTCGAGCGGAACGCTCGAGAGGTTGTAGCAGTGGACGAACTCGCTTTCGCGCCAGTGCTCCGTCAGTTGGACGTAACGCTCGGTCGAGACTTCGATGCAGTGCAGCCGCGGCCGTGTCGGGTTCTGCAACGCGCCGCGGACCCACGCCGCAGTGCTGCCGTCTCCGCTCGAGCTTCCGATCTCGAGGATCTCCCCGACACCCCGGGTGGCTGCCACCGTCTCGATCGCCTGTGCAAACGGATCGTCGGTGATCTCCGCCGGGATCAGGCTGTCGAGTGTCGTCCCGATCGGCGCCTCCGGCGAAGCGGCCCGGATGCCTCCCAGCCTGCCGCGCAGGGCGTCTCGAGCGCGTCGCAAAGATTCGCGGGCGGGGCTTGGCGGCACGCGGGAAGAGTACGCACCCGCGCTGCTAGTGGAGGTACTCCCGCCACCACAGCGCAAGATTGAGGAGATACCAGGCGTCGCGCCTGGGTCTCGCCATCAGGCGTCGCGCCTCCTGGCCGTCGATCAGGCCGGATTCGCCGCAGAACGCGTCCGACCTCCTCGCGTGCCCTGTCTCCGAGCATCCCCTGGAACCACTCGTCGACAGGGACGCGGAAGCCCTGCTTCGGCCGCGCGAGAACGTCGGGTGGGAGCACGTCCGAGACCGCGAGCTTGAGCAGATGCTTCAGCGTCCCGTTCCGCGTCTTCGCGGCGGCCGAGATCGAGAGAGCGAGCTCGACCAGCTTGTGGTCGAGGAACGGGACGCGGACCTCGACGCCGACCGCCATCGACATGCGGTCGATCCGAGCGAGCAGCAGCTCTGGTAGCCGCAGCCGGAGGTCGAGATACGTCATCCAGTTGAGATGCGATCTCTCCGCCGCGGCCGCGTCGAACCGCTCCCGGATCGGCCGGATGACGTCCCATGAGCTGAGCCCGTCGAGCTCCGAGCGGAGCTCAGGGGCGAGCAGCCGACGCTTCTGGGTCTCGGTGAACGATTCCGCGCCGCCCCAGAACACGGGAACGCCCTCGGCGCCGCGCCGGAGGAACTCGTACTGGCGGCTCGTCGAACCTCCTGCCGCCGCGAGGGCGGCAAGACCGACCTGCTTGATCGCCGAGGGAACGGGGAGGTCGTCTGCCCGCTGGAGCCGCAGGGACGTCTTCCACGACGGGTAGCCCCAGAAGAGCTCGTCGGCGCCCTCACCCGCCTGACACACGATCACGCCGTTGTCGCGGGCCAGCTCCGACAGGTAGTAGAGGGGAACGGAGACGGGGTCGGCGATGGGCTCGTCCTGGAGTCTCGCGAGCCGGGGGAGGAAGTCGAGCAGGTCGTCGAGAGACCAGGACTCGCTCGTGATGCTCGGCCCCGACCACGTCTGCCATCCGGCGTGCCCAGGCGCGCTCGTCGGGGTAGGAGGGGTAGTCGTCGTCATACCCGATCGAGAACGTTCGCACGGGCTCGGTCTCGCCCCGCGCGAAGAGCGCAGCATTCGTGCTCGAGTCGATCCCGCCGGAGAGGAAGATGCCGACGGGGACGTCGCTCATCTTGCGGAGCTCGACCGACCGCTCGAGCTCCTCGAGGATGCGCGTCGCGAGCTCGCGATCGGACCCGACCGCAGGCGCCGCCTCCTCGAGCGGATCCCACCACGTGTGTCGCGTGAGGCGGCCGTCGGCGTCGACTCGCAGCCACGATCCCGCCTCGAGCTTGAAGATGTCCGAGAAGAGCGTGCGCGGCGCCGGGGTGGTGAGAAACGACAGGTAGTGGTACAGCGATTCGTGATCGACGGCGCGCCTCACGCGGGGATCGACGAGGAGAGCCTTGATCTCCGACCCGAACAGGAATCGACCGGCCGGCATCGTCCAGTAGAGGGGCTTGATGCCGACCCTGTCCCGGGCGAGCCAGAGCTGCCGCTCACGGCTATCCCAGATCGCGAGCGCGAACATGCCGCGAAGGCGGCGGAGGCAGTCGATGCCCCACTCCTCGTAGGCGTGCACGATCACCTCGCTGTCTGCGTGGTCGGTCCGGAACCTGTGACCCAGACGCTCGAGCTCCACCCGGAGCGCCCCGTGGTTGTAGATCTCGCCGTTGAACACGAGCAGGATCGTCGAGTCCTCGTTCGGCATCGGTTGCATCGCCTTCTCGGACAGGTCGACGATGGCGAGACGGCGGAAGCCGAGACCCACGCGTCGATCCGGCGATACCCAGGTGTTGGCGCCGTCGGGCCCACGGTGCACGAGCGTGTCGCGCATACGCGTCACGGAGCCCTCGTCGACGGGTGCGGGATCGGGCCCGTAGCCGAGCGCCCCGGCGATGCCGCACACGATTAGCCGGCCGCTCCGACGGCGGCCACGGTGCCGCGCACGAAGCTCGCCAGCGCGGCGGCGGCGCGGTCGCCCGCGCGGCCGTCCCAGAGCGGGATCTCCCCTGCCGGCCGCGCATCACCGAGGAGCCCGGGGATCTCGAGGATCGACGCGGGCTGGAGGCCGAGCAGCGTATTCGTCCCGAGCTCGACCGTGACCGGGCGCTCGGTTGAATCCCGGAGGGTAAAGCACGGCACGCCGAGAGCCGAGGTCTCCTCCTGAACTCCGCCCGAGTCCGTGACGACGAAGCGAGCCTCGCTCTCCAGTCCGACGAATTCCGCATATCCGAGCGGTGGTGTCAGAATCAGCCTGCTACCGGCGATGACAGGATCAAGTCCCTGTGCCGAGATCCGATTGGCTGTTCGGGGATGAACGGGGAAGACCAGCGGGCACTCTTCCTCAGCGAGCTGGAGCAACGAGCCCATTGCCCGGACCAGGAGCTCGGGGTCATCGACGAGTGCCGGGCGGTGGAGCGTGACAACGCCGTACCTCTTCGGCAGGAGCCCGAGCTTGTCCCAGGGACGCGCCTCGCGCGCGGACGGGGCGATCGCGAACAGTGAGTCGATCATCGTGTTGCCCACGAACTTCACGGACGCGGGATCGATCCCCTCGGCGGCGAGGTTGTCCAGAGCGGAGCGAGAGTGCACGAGGAGGAGGGCGCTGACGTGGTCGGTGAGCTTCCTGTTCAGCTCCTCGGGCATAGTGGGATCGAAGCTCCGGAGCCCAGCCTCGACGTGAGCGACTGGGACGCCGACCTTGGCTGCTGCAAGGGCCGCCGCAAGCGTCGAATTGACGTCGCCGAAGACGACGACCAGGTCTTGAGGCCGCTCTTCGAGTACGCCGGCTATACGCACCAACGCCCGAGCAGTCTGGTCGGCGTGGCTTCCCGAGCCGACTCCGAGAAACACATCCGGTTCCGGAAGGTCGAGCTCGCGGATGAACACGCCGGAGAGCTCGCTGTCGTAGTGCTGGCCGGTGTGGATGAGAAGGGTTTCGACACCGGGTTCGACGGCCCGAAACCCGCGAAGGACAGGCGCCGCTTTCATGAAGTTCGGTCTCGTGCCCACCACGAAGCACACCCGTGAAGCCATCGGTCGATCGTACGTCAGTTGGAGCAGGGTCAGGTCGGTCCGGGTGACAGCCGACCGTCAGGCGAAGTGCCTGTCTTTGACGGCAAAGCGGTAGTCGTCGAACTCCGCATCGCGGCCCTCGGGGAGCACCAGCTCGAGTTCGCAGACAAACCGCGCTGCCGGTGGGATGGTGGTCAGCGCGACCGACGCTTCGCGCCATTCGTCGCCCGATAGGCTCACGACGCCGGCTGATCCTGTCACGCAGACGCGTAACTCGCCCTGAGGTGAACCGGCGCGCTCGGCCTTGACATCGAAACGGAGTTCCTTCGCATGCCCCGGCCGCGTGAGAAACCAGCGGGCTCGCCTATAGCCTGTCCGACATTCCGTTTCGGGACGGGGTTTTTGCCAGCCGTTGAGGAGCTCGAACCTGGACTGCCGTTCGCCGGGGAACGGAACATCCACGAACGAAGCCGGCAACAGGGGAAGGAGCTTCGCCACAGCAGCGTCGTAATCATCGAGAACAGCGGCGTAGTCTCCCGCGCGAAGGATGGTCGGGCCTTGTCTCGTGCCCGTCAGGCCAAGTGGTCTACGGACGCGTGCCCTGAACGCGATACTTCCACTGGCGCTCGCGAGGAGCTCGCGATGCGACAACGGCCACTCTCGAATCGTTCCGGTATCGCCGGCCCGTAGGAACCGTCGCAACGCAAGTCGGAAGGATCGGTCCGGGGGCGCATTCGTAAAGACCGTGACGTCCAGACGATCCGCCATCGCGACGAAAGTCTCGAGGAGGTCTCCAAGCTTCGGTATCGACTCGTTGACACCGAGAAGAACGTCGGGGTGTCGGTCGAAGACCTCGAACTCGGTTTCTTCTCCCGAGTCGTCGGAGCGGAAGGGATCTCCGGTTGTCAGCAGCCAGCCACCGGGTCGTAAGACTCTCAGCATCTCCTGGATGGCAGCTGCGACATCGCGCATGTGATGAAGCGCCGCATTGCAGCAGACGACGTCGAATGTTTCGTTCTCGAAGGGAAGGACGTGGGAGAAGCCGCCCACCCAGCGCGCCTCGGGTATGACCGACGTTCCGCGGCGAATCAGGACAGGGTTGTACTCGAAGGCCGTAACATGGGCGCCGGCCTGTATCAGACGCCAAGTGTCATAGCCAGTTCCGGCGCCTACATCGAGAACGTCGCTGTTCGCGAAGTCGACCTTCTTCGCGATCGCACGGAAGGCCGAATACTCCGAGTAGCGGTTTCCGAACCAGGCTGCACGAGCGAACTCGTCGTCACAGCGAGATAAGAATGCCGAACGGTCGTCGGCCTCGTGATAGCGCTGTAGCAGACGCTCGAGCCGCTCAACGGATTGACGGTCCGGAAACGAGTTGTCCGCGCGTGCGTTCGCTGCGATTTCGATCAAGCCGATGACATCCTCGGCCTCGTAATGTCCGAGGAACGGCGTTCCCCAAATGACGTCGAACTTCGCGCCGCAGTTGCGACATTCGATCGCGCCGACCTCCACCCGGTCCGGGGAGTAGTCGGAACCATCAGCGTCCAGGGTCGTTTGACCGCAGACCGTGCATCGGCACCCATGCAATGCCGACATGCACCCCTTCTATCAGCTGTTCTCGCCTGGTGGTCATCGGCGCGGCGGAGTCGTAATCGGCACGACGGACGCGGCGACTTCCCTGAGGCCTACGATCTTCGGCGTGATCGTCCTCGAGATCCTCTTCTGGGCATCGCTTGCAACGCTCGTCTGGACGCACGTCGCCTATCCGCTCGTGGTCGAGGTCGCGGCGCGGTTCAGGTCGAGAGCCGGCGAAAGCTCCTGGGCGCTTCCGACCGTCGCGGTGATCGTGGCGGCGCACAACGAGGACACGGTCATCGAGCGCCGCGTCACGAACCTCCTCGCCCTCGACTACCCGCCCGCAGCTCCTTCAGGTCGTGGTGGCCTCCGACGCCTCGAACGACCGGACCGACGAGCTCGCCGAGGCTGCGGGTGCCCGGGTGATCCGAGCGCCGCGCGGCGGCAAGGTTGCGGCGCAGGACCTGTCGGTCCGCGAGACCGAGTCGGAGATCGTCGCGTTCTCGGACGCGAACGCGACCTGGGGCCCCGACGCCCTTCGGAAGCTCGTCGCGCCCTTTGCCGACTCGAAGGTGGCCTATGTCTGCGGGCAGCTTCGCCTCGAGGCCGCGGACGGCTCGAACAAGGAAGGGCTCTACTGGCGCTACGAGATGGGCGTCCGCGCCGCGGAGTCGAGGCTCGGCTCCGTCACCGGGGGCAACGGCTCGATCTACGCGCTGCGGCGGTCGGAGTACGTCGAGGTCGACCCGCGGTTCGGTCACGACCTCTCGCTCCCGTACCTGATGGTCCAGCACGGGAAGCGGGCCGTGTACCAGCCCGACGCCCTGGCGTTCGAGAAGCCGACCCCCTCGAACGAGACCGAGTACCGGCGCAAGGTGCGGATGTTCGAGCACTGCTGGCTGATCGTCCTCCGCGGGAAGATGCTCCGCGGGCAGCCGCCGGGATACCTGGTCGCCCTCGTCTCGCACCGCCATCTGCGCTACGCGCTCGGGCCTGCTCCATCTCGTCCTGCTCGGCGACCTCGATCGCTCTCGTCGCGCAGGGGTGGCTGTACGTGGTCGTGCTCGCGGCGCAGGTCGCGCTCCTGGCTGCCGCCGCGGCCGGCGTCGGGATCGCGCGCTACTACGTCCTCGTGACGTGGGCGACGGTCGTCTCGCTCTGGAACTACCTCCGCCGCGGTGTTCCCGCGACGTGGCAGCCCGCCGAGGGCACGCGCTAGGGAGCCTCGCTGGAGGAGCTGCATTGAACCGTGCCCTCGACGTCGCGATCGCCGGTGCGGGCCTCGCGCTCGCGAGCCCGCTGGTCGCCCTTGCGGCGCTCGCGGTCAAGCTCGAGGACGGCGGGCCGGTGCTCTACCGCCAGACCCGCGTCGGCCTCGAGGGCGGGGACTTCGAGCTCCTGAAGCTCCGGACGATGGTCGTCGGCGCCGAGAGGATGGGCGCCGGGTTCGCCGTCAACGAGGGCGACTCGCGGATCACCCGCGCGGGACGGGTCCTGCGCCGGCTCTCGCTCGACGAGCTGCCGCAGCTCTGGAACGTCGTCCGCGGCGAGATGTCGGTGATCGGGCCGCGGCCGACCCTCCGCTACCAGGTCGACCGCTACGACGAGCGGCAGCTCCACCGCCTCGACGTCAAGCCCGGGATCACCGGCTGGGCGCAGATCCACGGACGCGCCCAGCTTCCCTGGGTCGACCGCATCGAGCTCGACCTCTGGTACGTCGACCACCGCTCGCCCTCCGTCGACCTGAAGATCCTGCTGCGGACGCCGCTCGCGCTGTTCGGCGGCACCTACAAGGGCGAGACCGGTGGCTGGAAGCCGACTGAGTAGCGGCCGGCGGCCGCTCGCCGCAATCTGCGTCTTCGTCGTCTGCCTCGGTGTCTGGAACGCGGCGCGCTACCCGACCGGCGGCGGGTTCGACGCGAGCTCGCACATGGCCTACGCCGATGGGCTCTTCCCCGGCTTGCACCTGCCGCATCCGTCGGCCACGGAGGCGACGGAGTACTACACCCCGCCGGGCTTCTACTTCGTCGCCGGCGTGGCCGACTGGCTTCTCGGGCAGACCGGCTACGGTGACCCCGACCGCGCCGGGCAGGTGCTGAACGTCGCCTGCCTGCTCGGCACCGTTCTGCTCGTCGCGGCGCTCGCGCGCGAGCTCTGGCCGGGACGACGGCGGATCGAGTTGGGCGCGGCCGCGTTCGTGGCGTTCCTGCCGGTGGTCGTCGAGACGAGCGCGATGTTCCATCCGGAGCCGATGTCGCTCTTCCTCACCTCGCTCGCGCTCTGGCTCTGCGTGCGCACGTTCGCGAACCCGCGCTACGCCTGGGCGCTCGGGACTGACCCTCGGCGCAGCCCAGCTCGTTCGAGCCTGGGCGCTCGCCACGGTGGCGGCGGTGGCGCTCGCCCTGCTCGTCGCGCGGCGGTGGCGGGAGCTCGCCGTGGTGTGTGTGCTCGCGGTCGTGATCCCGGCGCCCTGGTACATCCATCAGCGCACGTCATACGGCGGCCAGCCGCAGTTCCCGCAGCCGGCGCAGGGGACGGGCCTCCCTGCCAGCGTTCTGGTACGGGCTCGGCATCCCGACCGTTGTCACGAGGCCCTACCGCGAGAACCACTACACACGGTGGATCCCGGTCACCTACGACGGCGTCTGGGGCGACTACTTCGGGGTCTGGGCGTGGCATTCCAACAGCGTCGAGGTGACGAAGCCCTCGACAGGTGCCCTCCGCAGGCTCCGGGTGCAGTCGCTACTCGGCCTCTTCCCGACGGCACTCGCTCTCGTCGGCTGGGTGCTGCTCGCGCGTTCGTCGCTGCGAAGGCCTGCCGCGCTCGCGGTCGCGCTCGTGCCTCTCCTCGGGCTTGCCGCGTACCTCTACTTCGCCGGGCGCTACTGGGTGCCCGACGGCGACCTGCTCAAGGCGACCTACATGCTGACGACGGCAGCCGGCTGGGCGATCGGGTTCGGGTATGCGCTCGACCGCCTGCGTGGCCGCTGGTGGACCGTGACGGTCGTCCTGCTCGCAGTCTTCTCGCTCGCCGAGCTCCCGTTTCTCTTCTACTGACGTTCCTCTCTTAGCGAGGCGGGAGCATGTCCTCGAGGAAGCGGTCGAGCCCGGGCTTCGGCGTCCAGCCGAGCTCGGCCTCGATCCGGCGCGGGTCGGCGGCGATCGCCTGCGGGTCCGACGGGCGGATGAAGGCGGGATCGACGACGACGGCGCTCTCGCCCGAGGCGGTGAAGGTCGCCGACCACTCGAGCGGATCGTCGCCGTCGAGGTGCCACTCGAGCTCGAAGCCTGCGAGTGCGAACGCGCGATCCGCGAGCTCCCAGACCGAGTGCAGCCTGCCGGTGCCGAGGACGTAGTCCCGGTACGAAGAAGCCTCGTCGGGCGCTCCTCGTGCCTCCGCCTGGCGCAGGATCGTGATCATCCCGTCGACGTAGTCGGGAGCGAAGCCCCAGTCGCGCTGAGCTTTGAGGTTTCCTAGGGAAAGCGGCCGGTCCACGGCTCCGATCTTCAGGCCCGTGACGTGGTCGACGACCTTCCGGGAGAGGAACTGCGCGCCGCGGCGACGGGACTCGTGGTTGAAGAGGATCCCGCAGGCGATCCGCACGCCGTAGCTCTCGCGATAGCTGCGGCACAGCATGTGCGCTGCGGCCTTGGCGGCGGCGTAGGGGCTCTGCGGATTGAGCGGCGCTTCCTCGTCGTGGACGACACTCTCTCCCGGCACGGAGCCGAACATCTCGCCCGAGGAGGCCTGGTAGACGCGCGTGCCGGGGCTGTCGAGCCGGACCGCGTCGAGAAGGTGGACGACGACGTGAGCATTCGACTCCCAGGTCGCCTGCGGGTCGGCGAAAGAGGCGCTGACGCTGCTCTCGCCGGCGAGGTTGTAGAGCTCCTCGGGGCGGACGTCTCCGACCAGTGCGCGCAGAGGGCCCGGGTCGCGGATGTCGCGCCGCACGGCGACCAGGTTGCCGTGGCCGCCGAACATCGCCTCGGCCGCCTCGATGTCTCGCACCGCGGCGTGCACCGTCCAGCCGTCCGCGAGGAGCCGCCGCACGAGAAAGTAGCCGTCCTGCCCCGTGGCGCCGGTGACGATCGCAGTGCGAGGCTCGACGGGACGGCGCATGCGGCGCAGTCTAGGAGGGTTCGCTGAAGCGGTCCCCGTCGACGGGGCGTGCCAGGCGAGTGCGAGGCAAGAACGCAGGAAGCTCCAATAGTTGAACTATTGGAGCGACCGAGGACGCCGCATCGCGCCGCATGGCGCGTCCCGGCGGCATCAGGGCCGTTTCAGCGACCCCTCCCGTCGACGGAGAAGTACGCTTCCCCGCCGTGCCCGTCGTCCTCTTTACCTGCGCCGGCCAGCGCGTCGACATCGTCCAGGCGTTCGGGCGCGCCGGAGCGACGACCGTCGCGGCCGACCTGAACGAGCTCGCCCCTGCCCTGTACGCCGCCGATCGCCGTGCGATCGTGCCGCCGGTCGGCGACCCGGGCTACATCCCCGCGCTCGCCGCTCTCGTCGCCGAGCACGGCGCGAGCCTCGTGGTGCCGCTCGCCGATCTCGACCACCGGCTGCTTGCCGCGCGGCGGGACGAGCTCGGCGCGCTGGTGCTCCTGCCCGGGCTCGAGACGATCGGCCTCTGCGAGGACAAGTACGAGGCAGCCCGGTTCTTCGAGGCGAACGGCGTGGCCTCGCCCCCGACCTGGCTCGAGGAAGAGCTGCCGGCGGAGATCCCGTTCCCGGTGCTCGTGAAAGCCCGCCGCGGGTTCGGCTCCCGGCACATCTATCGCGCCGAGAATCGTCGAGGAGCTCGACTTCTTCCTGCGCCACACGAGGGCGGAGTCGATGGTGCAGCGGGTCTGCCAGGGCGAGGAGTTCTCGATCGACGTCTTCTGCGACACCGGCGGGCGCTGCCTCGGGGCGATCCCGCGCACGATGATCGAGTCGAAGGGCGGCGAGTCGATCAAGGGGATGACGATCCGCGACCTGGAGCTGATCGAGCACGGGCGCCGCGTCTCCGAGACGATGGGGATCGTGGGCCCGGCGAACATCCAGTGCTTCCGCGAGCTCGACGGGTCGTTTCCCGTCACCGACGTCAATCCGCGCTTCGGGGGCGGCTTCCCGCTCCCGACCGCCGCGGGATCCGGCTTCCCGGAGCTCGCCCTCGCCCTTGCGCGCGGCGAGCGGCCGGAGCCGCGACTCGGCGCTTTTCGTGACGGCGTCGTGATGACGAGGTTCTTCTCCCAGGTGATCCTGGAGGACGGCCCGCACGGGCTGGAACCGGTCCGCGACGCCTGATCGGGCAAGTACCCTCCCGCGCATGCAGGTGGTCGTCACCGGCGCGGCCGGGTTCATCGGCTCGCACCTCGCCGAGGCGCTCGCGGCCGCCGGCCACGAGGTGAGCGGCATCGACTGCTTCACCGACTACTACGACGTCGAGCTGAAGGAGGAGAACGCTCGCGGGCTGGAGGCCCTCGGGGTCAGCATGGCTCCTCTCGACCTCGCCGAGGACGAGCTCGACTTCGCGAACACCGACGTGGTGTTCCACCTGGCCGGCCAGCCGGGAGTGCAGAGCTTCGGCGGCGTCTTCGCCACGTATCTGCGGCGGAACGTCCTCGCCTCGCAGCGTGTCTTCGAGGCAGCCGCCCGCGACGGCGCCCGTGTCGTGTTCGCGTCCTCGTCTTCGGTGTACGGCGCCGCCGAGCGCTTCCCGACGCCGGAGACCATCGAGCCGCGGCCGCTCTCGCCCTACGGGATCACGAAGCTGGCCTGCGAGCACCTCGGCGGCGCCTATGCACGCGAGTTCGGCCTGGACTGCGTGGTGCTGCGCTACTTCAACGCGTTCGGGCCGCGGCAGCGGCCGGACATGGCGTTCACCCGGATCATGAGGGCGCTGGCCGCGGGAACCGGGTTCGAGGTGTACGGCGACGGTGATCAGTCGCGCGGGTGGACCTACGTGGGGGACGTCGTCGCTGCCACGATCCTCGCCGCCGAGCGGGGCACGGGAACCTACAACGTCGGCGGCGCACTCGAGGGATCGCTGAACGAGACGATCGCGCTGCTCGAGCAGATCTCCGGACGCTCGCTCGAGGTCACGTACCGCCCGGCGGTGGCGGGCGATCAGCGGCGCACGAGCGCCGACACGACCCGCATCAGGCAGCGAGCTCGGGTGGGAGCCCTCGGTCTCCCTCGACGGCGGCTCTGCGGGCGGAATGGGAGTGGGCGTCGTCTAGAGTGGCGGCCTCATGAGCGCTAACAAGCCGGCCGTCGATCTCGAGGCGGAGCGCGAGATCGACCTGCGGAGCTGGTTCCAGGCGCTGCGCTCCCGCGCCTGGATCGCCCTGGCGGGCCTCGCGATCGGCGTGCTCGTCGGCGTGCTGTACTCGCTCGGCGGCGGCGGCAGCACCTACACCGCGACCGCGCTGATCGCCCGCGGGCAGGCCTTCTCTCCGGGTGGGAACGCGTCGGTCCTCTCGTACCTCTCGAGCCCTGCCGCGATCCAGGCGTTCGCCACGTCCGAGCCTGCGCTCCGGTATGCGGCGGCGAAGGCGGGGATGAGCGTCGGGGAGCTTCGCGGACATGTGGCGACGTACACCGTCACGGCCGATCGCCAGGCGGCCGCCCAGAACACGAACAGCATTCTCATCCAGATCGTCGTCGCGCTGAACAGGCCGAAGCGAGCCGAGGATGCCGCGAACGCGCTCGCCAAGGTCGTCCAGAAGCAGACGACCTCCGGATACGTCAGGCAGTCGATCGGGATCTACAAGGTGAGGCTTGCCAACTACCAGCAGCGGCTCAAAACGCTTCAGACGAGGATCAACGCCCTCAACGCATCGCTTGCGAAGGCGCAGGGCCTCTCCCCGCTCGACCAGCTCGTGATCGCGAGCCAGCTCGACGCCGCGGAGGCTGCCTACGGGCAGACCCTGGACTCGCAGACGACGACGGAGCAGCTCCTGTCGCTGGCCCAGCAGGTCGAGCAGACGCAGATCGTTCAGCAGGCCAGGGCCGAGAAGTCGACCGCGCGCTCGGGCCGGAGCTCCGTGGTCATCGGTGGGTTGATCGGCCTCCTGATCGGCGCCATCGTCGCGACGATCGTCGGCCTGCGCGCACGCCGCGACGTTGTCCCTGCCTGATCCAGCGGGGCCGCTGAGTACGATCGCCGGGACGTGAAGGTCTCCTTCCTCATTCCCGCCTACAACGAGGCGGCCACGATCGGCGAGGTGCTCGAGCGCGTCGCCGCCCTCGGCCTCGATTCGGAGCTGGTCGTCGTCGACGACGGCTCGACCGACGGGACGGCCGAGATCGCCGAGGCGGCCGGAGCCATCGTCGTGCGCCAGCAGAACCGTGGGAAGGGTGCTGCGATCCGGACCGCGATCGCCGCGGCCGACGGCGACATCGCCGTGATCCAGGACGCCGACATGGAGTACGACCCGGTCGACGTGCCGGAGCTGATCGAGCCGATCGTGCGTGGGGTCGCCGACGTCGTCTTCGGCTCGCGCCTGCGCGGCGGCAAGCCGCAGCGGGCGTTTCTCTTCTGGCATCTCGTCGGCAACCGGTTCCTCTCGCTGGTCACGAATGCGCTCTTCAACACGACGCTCTCGGACATGGAGACGGGCTACAAGGCGTTCCGCATGGACGTCCTCCGCTCGTTGAAGCTGACCGAGAACGGGTTCGGGATCGAGCCGGAGATCACCGGCCAGGTGTGCAAGCGGAAGCTCCGGATCTACGAGCTGCCGATCTCCTACTACGGGAGGACGCACGACGAGGGCAAGAAGATCACCTGGCGCGACGGGTTCCGCGCGCTCTGGGTGCTCTTCCGCGTCCGGGTCTCCGAATGATCGGGGGCAAGACGGTCGCCGTCGTCGTCCCGGCATACAACGAGGAGGCGTTGATCGGCGACACGCTCGCCGGGATCCCGAGCTTCGTCGACAGGATCGTCGTCGTCGACGACGCCTCCACCGACGGGACCGCGGAGAAGGCGCGGAGCTACGCCGACCCGCAGATCGAGGTCATCTCGCACGAGCGCAACGCCGGCGTCGGCGCCGCGATCCTGACCGGCTACAGGCGCGCGCTTGCCGAGCGCGTCGATGTGACCGCGGTCATGGCCGGCGACAACCAGATGGACCCCGACGAGCTCGAGACGATCGCCGGCCCGGTGCTGCGCGGCGAGGTCGACTACGCGAAGGCGAACCGGCTCTTCACCGGCCGCGCCTGGGAGCTGATCCCGAGGAACCGCTACCTCGGGAATGCCGTTCTCTCGCTGCTGACGAAGATCGCCTCCGGCTACTGGCACGTCGCCGACTCGCAGGCCGGCTACACGGCGATCTCGCTGGTCACCCTCGAGCGCCTCGACCTCGACCGGGTCTACACCCGCTACGGGTTCCCGAACGACCTGCTCGTCCACCTGAACGTGATCAACGCACGCGTGCGGGACGTGCCGTCGCGGCCGATCTACAACGTCGGCGAGCGGTCGGGGATCAAGCTGCGGAACGTCGTGCCGCGCATCTCCTGGCTGCTCGTGAAGGGCTTCTTCTGGCGGATGCGCGAGAAGTACGTGATCCGCGACTTCCATCCGCTCGTCTTCTTCTACCTCTTCGGGATCGTGATGACAGCCGCAGGGCTGGCGCTCGGCATCGCCGAGACCATCCTCCGCATCATGGGCCACGGCATCCCGGCCGCGACGATCGTCCTCGTCGCCCTGCTCCTGATCTCGGGCTTCCAGTTCACGCTGTTTGCCATGTGGTTCGACATGGAGTCGAACAAGGACCTGCGCTGAAGAACGACTCGACTAGTCCGTAAGAGCGGATTGCGAGCGACTCTCTCCCTCCGGAAAGATCCAGCGGGTGGAGGGTGTGGCCACACGGTCGTGGACGCTGGTTGACAGCCAGGCGATCCGGCTTGCCCCCGGATCCGGTTCGACTCCGGCACCCTCCGCGCCTGTGCCGTTGAGCCTCCGGCCGGCGGGTGGCAACCGCGCATGTCCGGCTGGATGCGCGACGGTACGATTGAAGGACTGGCTGTCAATCAGTCACGCTCGGTCGAGGACACCGGGCACCGTGGTCACATCGACGGCCCGCTTCGGCGGGCCGTTCTTACTGTTCGGGAGTCGCCGGGACAGCGGGCTGACCCGCTCGCCGGATCGCGCGCACTATGATGCTCTGCCCATGGCCACGCTCGAACTCGACGACGAGGAGCTGACGCTCCTCCGCACGGCGCTCCACTCGCTGCTCGACGACTTCGGACACGGGGAGGCCGACGTGGTCGCCCGGATTCAGGCGCTGATCGCGAAGCTGCCGGCCGAGGACGGCTCGGCTCAGCCCTCTGCCTGAGCGTCCGAGCCCGATCGGGCAGCGCTCAGCGGGGGTTCTCCTCCATCCGACGTCCCTGCCCGGTGGGCGCCTCGGTGCCGAGGCGGAGCGATTCGTCGACTGGCTCGCCGCCGCCGGCCAGGCCTGGTGGCAGGTCCTGCCGCTCGTCCCGCCCGACGGCTACGGGTCGCCCTACAGCTCTGCGTCGGCCTTCGCAGGCTCGCCGGCCCTGCTCGCCGACCCGAAGGCCGAGGTGGGCGATGCCGAGCTGATCAGCTTTCGCGAGCGACACCGCTACTGGGCCCTCGACTGGGAGAGGTTCGCGGGCGACGGTGCTCTTGCCGACCAGGTTCGCTTCGAACGGGAATGGAGCGCTCTCCGCCGCTACGCCGCGGACCGGGGAGTTCGCATCATGGGCGACCTGCCGATCTATGTCGCGCCAACGTCAGCCGACGTCCTCTTCCACCGGGAGCTCTTCGAGCTCTCGGTCGAGGCGGGCGCACCCCCGGACGCCCTCAACCCGAACGGCCAGCTCTGGATCAACCCGCTCTACCGCTGGCCCGCGAACCGTTCCGAGGGCTACCGCTGGTGGCTCGAGCGCTTCCGTCGCTCCTTCGAGCTCCTCGACCTCACGCGGATCGACCACTTCCGGGGATTCGTGGCCTCGTGGGCCGTCCAGCCGGGCGAGCAGACCGCCCGCCACGGCCGGTGGCGCCGCGCCCCCGGGCTCGAGCTCTTCCGGGCTGCCCAGGCCGAGCTTGGGCCGCTCCCGGTCGTCGCCGAAGACCTCGGCGTGATCACGCCGGCGGTGCATCGCCTGCGCGACGAGCTCGGGTTCCCCGGGATGAGAGTCCTGCAGTTCGGGTTCACCGGCGGCTCCCACAACGTCCACTCTCTCGGCAACCACCCCGAGAACAGCGTTCTGTACACCGGGACGCACGACCTCGACCCGATCGCCGGCTGGTGGGACACCGCACCGGCGCCCGTCCGCAGGCGCGCGCTCGCGGAGATGAAGGACGCCGGGATCGACGACGAGCCCGCCTGGGGCCTCGTCCGCCTCGCGCTCAGCTCGCGCGCTTCGCTCGCGATCGTCCAGGCCCAGGAGGTCCTCGGGCTCGGGAGCGCGGCGCGCTTCAACACCCCCGGCACCACGGGAAGAAAAAACTGGAGCTGGCGGCTCGAGCCCGGCGAGCTGACCCCCGAGCTCGCCGGACGGCTCCACGCCGCAACTGCCAAGACCGGGCGCCTCAAGATCGGTAGTCACGTAGCCAAAAATGGGTAGCAACACCGAATCGGCCCGACCTCCCGGCACGTACCTTCGAAGGAAATGACAGGACCAGGGTCAGGAGGGGTTCCGATGCATCCGTTCTTCTCAGAGACGATGGTGCGATCGCACGAGCGAGAGCTCGATCGCGCCGTCCGTGACGTCTTCCACTTGCAGCCGACACCGGCCGTGACGCGGCCGCAACCCACGAACGAGGCTGTGCTTCTCCGGCTGACGATCGTCGGCGACGCGACGGCGATCGAGCGGCTCGCCGCGCTCGACGGCGTGCCCGTGCCGGAGTGCCGCTGCGTGGTCGCGGAGGTCGGGGGCGCAATCGTTGCGGCGCTGCCGCTCCGCGGCGGCAAGCTCATCGCCGATCCGTTCAGGCCGACGGCGCACCTCGTCCCGCTCCTCGAGCTGCGCGCGAAGCAGCTCGAGGAGCAGGCGCAGCGTCGACGGGCCGGGCTTCGAGGCGTCGTGCGCGCCCTCGGGCGCGCCTGAAAGGTTCAGGTGCGGCCGGTCGGGACGAGCTCGAGCTCGGTCGCGCGCCGGACGGCGTCCCAGCGGGATGCCGCTCCCAGCTTCGCAAGGACAGCCGCGACGTGGTGCTCGGCCGTCCGGGGGGAGACGACGAGGCGGTCGGCGATCTCGGCGTTCGAGAGGCCCCCGGCGAGGAGCGACAGCACCTCGAGCTGGCGTCCGGTCAAGCCTGCAGGGTTCGCGCGCGTCGAGGCACGCGGGCCGCGTGGGACGGCGGCGCCGAGGTCGCGCATCCGCTCGGCGACCCTCCGTGCGAGCGGTTCGGCTCCGAGCTCCCGGGCGATGCCGATGGCCTCGGCGAGCGAGTCGGCGTCGTCGAGGAGAGAGAGCATCAGCGCACGGTCGTAGCCCCAGCCGACCGCGCCGTAGGCGTCCGCGGCGGCCCGCCAATCCCGGCGCAGCATGGCGTCGAGTGGCGGCGATCCGGGCGCCTTCACGTCCACGTCGATCCCGATCAGGGACGCCGTCACCGCGATCCGCATTGCGCCCCAGCCCGAGAAGTCCCCGCGGACCCGCCGGATCTCCTCGACCAGCTCCTCGACGCGGCGGCACGGCATCGGCGAGCCGCCCAGGAGGGCCGACTCGACCTGCAGCTCGACAACGGGGGCGAGGCGCTGAAGCTCGCCCGTCCGCTCGGCCTGCGCGGCCAGTCCCGCGAGGTCGCCGGCGGCATCCGGATCCCCACGGCGGATCGCGAGCTCGGTCAGGACCGTCCGCGCAAGGAGCTGCGGAATCGACTCCCCGCCCGAGACGACCCGGGCGGCGATCCGCTCGGCCTCGTCCCACTCCCCACCCCGCAGCCGCAGCCATGCGAGAATCGTCCTCGCGTACTCGGCGAGCGTGTGCACCTCGTGCTGCCCCGCGTAGGTGATCGCCTCCTCGATGTAGGTCTTCGCCTCGAGCGGCCGACCCCAGCACATCAGCGTGTAGGCCAGGTTCACGAGCGCCCTCGCCGCCTCGTGGCGCGTCCCGTTCGCGTCCGCCAGGGCGCGCGCCTGCAGCAGCGTCTCGGTTGCGTCGGGATCGAGCTGGAGCTTCGCCGAACCGATGTTCACGAGCGCGTGGGCCCGGGTCGGGTTGTCGCCGAGCTCGGTCGCGAGCTCGTAGGCGATCTCGCCCATCGCGAGCGCCTGGGCGCTGTCCTCGCCGAGCATCGCGAGCTGCGAGAGCGTGCTGTAGGCGGCGGCGAGCTCGACCGACTCGCCGAGCGGCTCCAGGATCGCCACCGCGGTGGCTGCCGTCCGGCGCGCGGCGTTCCCCTCGCCCGAGTACCACTGGAAGCGCGAGAGCACTCGCAGGCACTTCCCCACCGAGGTGCGGTCTCCCAGCTCGCGGTAGATCGCCGCGGCGCGCTCGATCGAGGGGAAGGCGACGTCGAGCCGAGAGACGGCGTACGCCGCCGAGGCGAGCTCGAAGAGCAGGGTGGCCTGCTCACCGGGAGCGAGCCGCTCGAGGAAGTCCGCGGCGCGGAGGTAGTGGGAGAGCGCCTCTCGGTGCGACTCGAGCGCTGCCGCACGCCGCGCCGCCACTGCGGCGAACTCGGCGACGACGTCCTCCTCTGCTGCGGCCTCGGCGTGGTGGACGATCTCCGCCGGGTCGGCGTCGCCCTCCAGCAGAGCCGCGAGGATCCCAGCGTGCACGCGACGGCGCGCGGCCGCGGTCATGCTCGAGGAGATCGCATGGCGGGCGAGCTCGTGTCGGAAGCGGACGTAGCCGGGCTGCACCTCGAGGAGCCCTCTTCGCTCGGGCTCCTCGGCCGCAGCGGGCCAGCTCGACATCACGGCGTCGAGCACCGAGACCGGCACCCGGTTCGGAACGACGGACACGAGCTCGAGCAGCACGCGCGAGGGATGCTCGAGTCGCGCCGCGCGACCTCGCACGGCGTTTGCGACGGACTGAGGGAGGCCCTTCTCGGAAGAGCAGGCAAGGAGCTCCGTGACGTAGAAGGGGTTGCCACGCGTGGCGGCGTAGACGCTGCTCGCGCGGGCGCCTGCGAGCGAGGCGACCGCGCGGTGCGTGAGCGGCGCCAGGTCCAGGAAGACAGCGAGGCTCGCCGGCACGGCCCCGACCACGGCGTGGAGGGGATGGCCGGGCGGGACCTCGCCGTCGCGGAAGGTCACGACGAGGAGCGCGGGCAGAGAGCCGATACGGCGTCCCAGCACCATCAGGGAGTCGAACGTCGCCTCGTCTGCCCAGTGCACGTCTTCGAGCACGAGAACGGTCGGCTGGGGCGGAAGCTCGAGCTCCTCCACGAGCAGCGTCTGGATCTCGTACGGCGCCGCGCCGGTGGCGAGCGCGCGCGAGAGCTCGGGCGAGACGCGGCCTCCGAGGTCCCGGAACGGGCCGAGGGGCCTCGGGATCGACAGGTCGTCGCAGCCGCCGACGAGGACCCGGGAGCCTGGCTCCAGGCCGTCGAGGAAACGCCCGACGAGCGACGTCTTCCCGATGCCCGGCTCGCCCGTGACGAACACGACGCGCCCCTCGCCCCCTTCGGCGCAGCCGTAGGCGGCGGCGAGCGCGGCGAGCGCGTCCCCCCGTTCGAGCAGCTCCATGGTGGAAGGTTACGACGCGTGAGCGTGCCGCGGTTTGCCCCGCCCGGTGCCGGGCTCGGACGTTCGCCGGATGGTTGACGTCAGGAGCCGCCGGCGTCATCCTCGGGCGGTGGGGCGGGTCACGATCGGGCTCCTCGGCGGGTTCGCTGCCTCGGCCGGCGGGTCGGAGGTTCCGGACGGCGCCTGGAGGCTGCGAAAGGCGCGCGAGCTCGTGAAGCTGCTCGCGCTCGCGCGCGGCCACAGGCTGCACCGCGAGCAGGTGATGGATGCGCTCTGGCCCGAGCTCGACCCCTCCGCCGCGGCCAACAACCTGAACCAGGGCGTCCACGTCGCGCGTCGCGCACTCGGCGCCGGGGCGATCGACGCGCGAGACGGCCTGCTCGTGCTGGACGCAGAGGTCGACGTCGACGTCTTCGAGGCGGCCGCCGCTGCCGCGCTTCGCTCGCGGGCGGCCCCCGGCGCTGCGGGCCGCGCTCGGCCTCTACCCCGGCGAGCTCCTGCCGGAGAACCGCTACGACGACTTCGCTGCCGGACGGCGGGAGGCGCTCGAGGCGCTTGCCGATGAGCTCGCCGCCGCGCTGCAGGAAGCCGACTCGACCGGCGGGCAGCACCGCCTTCCCGCCGACGCGAGCTCGTTCGTCGGTCGCCGACACGAGCTCGCCGAGCTCACCGCGCTCCTTCACCGGGGCCGGCTGCTCACGCTCAGCGGGACCGGTGGCGCGGGCAAGACGCGCCTCGCTCTCGAGCTCGCGCGGTCCGTGGAGGGCTCGTACGCCGACGGGGCGGCGCTCGTCGAGCTCGCCGCGGCGGGCCCGTCCTCGGTCGCGATCGCCGTCGCCGCCGCTCTCGACGTGCTCGCGCTCCCCGACCAGAGCTTCGAGGATGCCGTCATGGGGTACCTCGCCGGCCGCGAGCTGCTCCTCGTCCTCGACAACTGCGAGCACGTGCTCGCCCCGAGCGCAGCCCTGGCGTCGGAGCTCCTCCGCGCGGCGCCGCAGCTGACCCTGCTCGTGACGAGCCGTGAGCCGCTTCGCATCCCCGGCGAGGTCGTCTTCCGAGTCCCGTCGCTCGCGATCCCCGACCCGGGACAGCATTCCGGCGCAGCGGATCTCGCCCGCTTCGAGTCGGTCATCCTCTTCGTCGAGCGCGCCGCCGCCGTCGCCCAGGGGTTCGAGCTGACCGACGAGAACGCCGACGACGTGGCGCGCATCTGCTTCCGGCTCGACGGGCTCCCGCTTGCGCTCGAGCTCGCCGCGGGTCGGGTCGGGGCGCTGACCCCCGCCGCGATTGCGGCCCGGCTCGACGACCGCTTCCGTCTTCTTCGGGCCGGGTCGAGCCAGGCTCCGACCAGGCAGCAGACGCTCGAGGCGACGCTCCGCTGGAGCCATGACCTGCTCGAGCCCGACGAGCGCGTCCTCTTCCGCCGGCTCGGCGTGTTCGCCGGCGGCTTCGAGCTCGGCGCGGCCGAGGTGGTCTGCGCGGGCGACCTCCTCGAGGCGGCCGACGTCGCGGACGTGCTCGGGCGCCTCGTCGAGAAGTCCCTCGTGAGCTTCGACGACCGCGGCCCCGACCGCCGCTACCGGCTGCTCGAGACGGTTCGCCTCTATGCGTGGGGAGAGCTCGACGACTCCGGCGAGACGCACGCGCTCGCCGCGCGACATGCCCACTGGGCGCTCGAGCTCGCCGAGGCGACGATCGACACGCAGTCCCTCGACCGCGAGGCCGCAAACATGAGGGCGGCACTCGACACGCTCCTCGCTCGCGACGCCGACGGCGCCCTCCGGCTGTGTGCGGCGCTCATGCCGTTCTGGATGAGAAGGATCGACCTGGTGGAGGCCCAGCGGCGGTTCGCCGCGGCGCTCCAGGGCTCGCCGGAGCCCACCTCTCTCCGGGCCGAGGCCCTCCTCGCCGCCTCGGCCATCGACCTGCGTGCGGGCCTGGCCGACTCCCTCAACGCCAGGGTGGAGGAGAGCCTCGAGATAGCCGTGTCCGTCGGCGACAACAGGCTCGAGTGGCGCGGCCTGCAGCGGCTCGCGGACATCGCGGTCGCCTGGGACGACGGCGCCTCTGCCCTGGCCTGGGCCGGGCGGGCGCTCGCGCTCGCCGGCGAGCACGGGCCGCCCGGCGCCGAGGCGCTCGGCGCCTACACCGTCGGCGCCGCGCACCTGCTCCTCGGGGAGTCGGACCGCGCCGAGGAGAGCCTGGCGAGGAGCCTCGACCTCTTTCGCGTGGTCGACGGCGCGGACAGGGTTCCCTCGCCGGTCAACATCGCCGAGATCCGCTGGTCCGGCCTCGGCGGGACGATCGGCCCGAGGGTGCTCTTCGAGGAGACCCTCCAGCCGTTCCAGGAGCTGACGGGGCACACGGCCGTCAGCCACGTGCTCGTGAACCAGGCGGGCGTCGCCCGCGTCCGGGGGGAGCTCGCGAGGGCGCGCGAGCTCACCGACGAGGCCGAGGAGATCGCCGACGAGGAGAGCGGCCTCGCTGCCGTGCTCGTTCGCCGCGCCTACCTCGAGCTCGCCGAGGGCGACCTCGACGCGGCGCGGGCGGCGCTCGAGCGCGGGCTCGAGCTGCGTCGCCGCGCTGCGCGACCGGCGCGGGATCGGCATGGCGCTCGCCGGTCTCGGGTTCGTCGACGCGGTCGCCGGCGAGCTCGACCGTGCCGACGCGGAGCTCGGGGAGGCACGCGACCTCTTTCGCCGCGCCGGCGACCGCTGGGGCTCTGCGAGCACGCTCTGGCGGACGGCCGACCTCGAGCTCGCGCGGGGCCGCTACGACGACGCGGAGGCCGCACTCGAGCAGGCGCTCGCGGCGCTCGGCGCGACCCGGCGCCTTCGCTGGGTTGCGCACACCGCGCTCAGCCAGGCCGAGGTCGCGCTCGTTCGCGGAGACCCGGGCCGTTGCCGCGACGCGTCTCGCCGAGGCGCGTGAGCTGTACGTGCGCGCCTCCGATCTCACCGGCGATCGCAGCCGTGGACGCGCGGCTCGCGGCCTGTTACCTGGGCGCTAAGCCGCTGCAAAGAGCGCGTGCGTACAACTCCCCGGACACGGACGGACAAGGAGGGGGACATGAGTGCAACGATCTCCCCGGTGATCGGGGAAGCGACGATGCAGGAGCTTCGCGAGGCCGTGCAGGGCGAGGTGATCGCCCCCGGCGACGCCGGCTACGAGGAGGCCTGCCACGTCTGGAACGGCATGTTCGACGAACGCCGCCCGGCGCTGATCGTGCGCTGTGCGGGCGCCGCCGACGTGATCGCGGCGGTCGGCTTCGCGCGCAGCAACAACCTGCCGCTCGCGGTGCGCGGCGGCTCGCACAGCGTCGCCGGGTTCTCGGCGCCCGACGACGGCCTCGTCATCGACCTCTCGCCGATGCGGGACGTCCGGGTCGACCCGGACGCGGGCGTCGCCTACGTCGGCGGCGGCGCGATCTGGGCGGACGTCGACCACGAGACGCAGGCGCACGGTCTCGCCACGACCGGCGGGCTCGTCTCGACGACCGGCGTCGGCGGCTTCACGCTCGGCGGCGGCATCGGCTGGCTGATGCGCAAGCACGGGCTCGCCTGCGACAACCTCGTCGGCGCGGACGTCGTCACCGCCGACGGGCAGCTCGTCCGCGCGAGCGAGAGCGAGAGCCCCGGGCTCCTCTGGGGGCTCCGCGGCGGCGGCGGCAACTTCGGGGTCGTGACCCAGTTCGAGCTGAAGCTGCACCCGGTCGGCCCGATCGTCCACGCGGGACCGGTCTTCTACCCGGGCGAGTCGGCCGGCGACCTGCTCCGGCTCTTCCGCGACTGGGCGCCCGGGGCTCCGGACGACGTCACCGCGGTCGTGAACCTGACGACCGCACCGCCGCTGCCGGTGATCCCGGAGGAGTGGCACGGCAAGAAGGTCGCCGCGTTCATCGCCGTCTCGACCGGGGCCGTCGACGGAGGCCGACGAGCAGGTGAAGGCGTTCCGCGAGCTCGCCGAGCCGATCGCCGACCTGCTCGGGCCGATGCCGTACAACGTCATCCAGACCCTGCTCGACCCGCTCTGGGGCAAGGGCATCCAGTCGTACTTCAAGGCAACGAACCTGGCGCGCCTCGACGACGCGCTGATCGAGCGGCTCGTCGAGCTGCACCTGCGCCGCTCCCGGCCCGCAGGCCGAGATCCACGTCCACCAGATGGGCGGCGCGGTCGCCGCGTACCGGAGGAGCGGCCGTCGTTCCCCGACCGCTCGATGCCGTTCCTGCTGAACGTCGTCACCGGCTGGCACGACCCGGCGCTTGCCGACGCGCACATCGACTGGGCGCGCAGCGTCGTCGACGTCGCCGCCTCTGCCTCGACCGGCCGCGCCTACGTCAACTTCCTCGGCGACCCGGGCGCCGGGAAGGGCGCGTACGGCCCCGAGAACTACGACCGCCTGGTGGCTCTGAAGCGCGAGTTCGACCCGACCAACGTGTTCCGCCTGAACCAGAACATCGAGCCCTAGGAGGCGAGAGTAGAGATGACGACGACGCTCGACGCGAAGAGCTTCACGGCGCCCGAAGAGACGCGGGAGTTCACCGCCGGTACCGGCAAGGTGGACATCGTCTCGGTGGGTGGATTCTCGATCGGGCACGGGCGCTACGAGCCGGGCTGGCGCTGGTCGGAGAACGTCAAGCCGATCGCAGGGACCGACTCCTGCGCGGCGCTCCACACCGGGGTCGTGCTCCAGCGGGCGCATGGCGATCCGGATGAACGACGGCTCGGAGCAGGAGATCGGCCCCGGCGACGCGTTCGTCATCCCGCCGGGTCACGACGCCTGGACGGTCGGGGACGAGGCGTGCGAGCTCATCGACTGGACCGGCATGAAGGCATTCGCCGTCCACGAGTAGCCGCGCCCTCGCCAGGTGTCCGACACCGCGTCGGCGGCGCGCAAGAAACCTCTCGTCCCTCGGGCGGTGTCGGACACCGCCTGTCGCGCCTTCCGCACCGACAGCAGTAAGGTCGGGCCCGTGCGGCTGAGAATCGAATGGGTGATCGGGAGCTGCCGCCTGCTGGCGGCAGATCGGCGAGGAGTTCGAGCGGACGCGCCCGTTCGAGGGCCTTCGAATCGGCACCGGGATCCACCTCGAGCCGAAGACCGTGGCGCTGCTGCTCACGCTCGCGCGCGGCGGGGCCGACGTGATCTCGACCGGCAACCTGAACACGACCCAGCAGGAGGCGCTCGACTACCTCGGTGCTCGCGGCGTCCGCACGGTCGGAGCACCGACCTCCGACCCGGCCGAGCACGACGCCCACCTCCGCGAGGTGCTCGCCGCCGAGCCGCAGCTCCTCCTCGACAACGGCGGCGACCTGTTCGTCCGCTGGCTCGAGCGGCCGTACGACGGGCTCGTCGGGGGCACCGAGGAGACGACGTCCGGCCGGATGCGGCTCGAGCCGCTCCGGGAACGCCTCGGACTGCCGATCCTGGTCATCAACGACAGCCCGATCAAGCAGTTCGCCGAGAACCGGCACGCCGTCGGTCAGAGCACCGTCGAGTCGTACCTGCGGATCACGAACCGCTCGACGAACGGCAAGCGCGTGACCGTGTTCGGCTACGGCGCCTGCGGCCGGGGGGTCGCCGCGCATTTCCGCAACGCGTTCGCCGAGGTCTCGGTGGTCGAGATCGATCCGGTCACCCGGCTCGAGGCGCTCCTCGACGGGTTCGCCGTGCCGGACAAGGCCGCCGCGCTCCGCCGCGCCGACGTCGTGATCACCGCGACCGGCGCCCGCGGCGTCCTCACCGCCGACGACCTGCCGCTTCTTCCCGACGACGTCGTGGTGATGAACGTCGGGCACTTCCCGCTCGAGATCGACGTGCCCGCCGTCCGAGCCGCAGCAGCGGAGACGCTCGACGCCGCCGACGGGATCGAGACGCTCCGCCTCCCGGGCGGCCGGCGGCTCCACCTCCTCACCGGCGGGCACATGGTCAACCTGGCCGGCCCGAGGCCGCTCGGGAACTCGATCGAGTCGATGGACCTCGGGTTCGCGCTTCAGGCTCGCTGCCTCGAGGCCGTCGCCACCGGCAGCGCCGGGCCGGAGGACTG
The DNA here is from genome assembly GCA_963738895.1 of uncultured Actinomycetota bacterium. Classification (GTDB taxonomy): domain Bacteria; phylum Actinomycetota; class Thermoleophilia; order Gaiellales; family Gaiellaceae; genus PALSA-600. The sequence goes on along the minus strand of CAVTYN010000003.1, from coordinate 151,277 downwards.
CGTCGTTCCGGTCCCGCGCGAGATCGACGACGCAGTCGCCACGGCGTACGTCACGCTTCAGTCGTCGTAGATCTGGATCTTCAGCTTCCGGTACGCGAACACCGCCATCCGCACGAGCAGCCAGCCGTGCCGGAACCGTGAGATCTTCGTGTCCCCGTACGTCCGCGACCGGTAGCGGACCGGCAGGTCCACGATCACGAGCTGCAGCTTCGCCGCCCCGAGCAGCAGGTCGAAGTCGCCGAAGGGGTCGAAGTCGCCGAAGTACGAGCGGCCCGCGGCGATCTCCTCGTACCGGCTGCGCTTCAGCACCTTGGTGCCGCAGAGCGTGTCCTTCACCGGCTGCCCGAGCAGGGCGCTGAAGACGAGCGAGAACGCCTTGTTCCCGAGCAGGTTGAGGAACCGCATCGCCCCCGGCTCGACCCCGTACACGAGGCGGGAGCCGTTCGCGAACTCTGCACGCCCGGTCGCGATCGCGTCGAGGAACCTCGTGAGCTCCTGCGGGCGGACGGTCAGGTCGGCGTCGAGGATCATCAGCACGTCGTAGCGCGCCCGCTCGAAGCCGAGCCGCACCGCGTCGCCCTTGCCCTTCCCGGGCTGCTCGAGGTAGACGATCTCCCGCTCCGGGTGGAGGGCGATCTGGCGCTCGATCTCCTCCCGGGTGCCGTCGGTCGAGTGCCCCTCGACGAAGATCAGCTCGGAGCGGGAGCCGAGCTCCGGCGTCTCCTCGACGATCCGCTCGATCATCCCAGCCTCGTCCCTGGCGGGCACGACGATGGAGACGCTCAGCTCGTCGGGCTCCTCCGGCGGCCGCTTGCGCGCGACGATCCACCAGGTCAGCGAGAGGTGCCGGATGATCGGCAGCGGCCCGACGATCCCGTTCAGGAACGCCGACAGCACCGGGATCTTCAGGGGGAAGAGGATGCGTCGCGTCGTCGTCACCGGCTCCAGGCCCGTCAGCTGCATCAGGTTCTTCACGTCGCCGATCGTCAGCCAGTTGCGGATCGGCGTGCGCTGCTTGAGCCCGAGCCATTCGAGGACGGTCGAGGGCCGGCCGCCAGAGCTGGCTGTAGGAGTTGACGACGACCCGCGTCTCCGAGGTCGCGTGCTCGGCGACATTCGCGAGCAGCGCGAGGAGGTCGTCGACGTAGGGGACGAGGTCGGAGAGGAGGATGTAGTCGTAGGTCTCCTCGAGCGCGAAGTCCTCTCCGGCCCCCTGCTCGAATCTCAGAGCTCGGGTGGCGCTCGCGCGCGAGGTCGACCATCCCTTCGCTCACGTCGATCCCGAGACCCGTTGCCGGTGAGACTGCAGCAAGCAGATCGCCGCCGCCGCTCCCGATCTCGAGCACCGATGCGCCCGGCCGGACGATCGAGCGGTACACCGCCTCGATCAGCCGGTGGTAGCCGCGCGACGGGCGCCTCGGCTCGGGCTGCCGGGCCGCGATCTCGTCGAACGACAGCGCGAGAGACTCGTACGGCCCGGGTGGATCGGAGATCTTCTCGTGGGTCGCCATCGGCGTCGTCACGTTAGGGTAAGCCGCTGTGCAGCGGGTGCACCGGACGACCATCCTCGCCGGCGCCCTTTATCTCGTCGCCTGCGCCGTCGCCTACGGGGGTCTGTTCAGCCATGCCTACCCGGGGGACGTCGGGACCTATGCCGGGTACGGGCGCGCACTCGTGCATCACGGGCGGATCCCCTACCGCGACTTCTACGACGAGTATCCGCCGGGCTCGGTGCCGCTCTTCGCCCTTCCGGCTCTGATCTGGGACGCGCACTACGTCCTCGTGTTCAAGCTCCTCATGACCGCCTGCGGGCTCGGCTTCACCGTCTGCGCCGCGTGGACCGTGAACCGGCTCGGGCTGAGCGCCTGGCGCCTCGCCCCGATCGTGCTCGCGCCCGTCCTGATGGGGCCGGTGTTCCTCAACCGGTACGACCCCCTGCCTGCGTTCCTCGTCTCGCTCGCGCTCGTCGCGCTCCTCCGGGGGCAGGAGCTCCTTCCGGGAGCGCTCCTCGGGGTCGGGACGGCGCTGAAGCTCTACCCGGCCGTCGTCCTTCCCGTCGCCGTTCGGCGCGTCCGGTCGGTCACGCGAGCCGGGATCGCGTATGTGGCCGCGGGCGCGGTGCTCTTCCTGCCGTTCTTCGCGCTCGCTCCCGGCGGGGTCGGGTTCAGCCTGTGGACGCAGGCGAAGCGCCACCTCCAGATCGAGAGCCTCGGCGCCTCGGTCCTGCTCGCCGGCTCGAAGCTCGGCATCCACCATGTCGGCTGGATCCGTGGCAAGCCCGGCTCGATCGACCTCGGCGGCGCGCTCGCCGACTCGGTCGGCGTGATCAGCACGGTGCTCGCCCTGGCACTCGTGGCGGCCGCCGCCTGGGCGTTCTGGAAGGGCCCCGACGACGACGAGCGCATGGTCACTGCCTGGGCGGCGGCGATCGGGGCATTCGTGATCTTCGGCAAGGTGCTCTCGCCCCAGTACCTCACGTGGCTCGTGCCGCTCGTGCCGCTCGCGGCCGGCAGGCGCGGGCGCCAGGCGGCGATCCTCTGGCTCGCCGTGCTCGCGATCACGCAGCTCGAGTACCTGGGCGGCGGCCGCTACGGCCAGCGGGATCAGAACTGGAGCGTCTGGGTGCTCCTCGTTCGCAACCTTGGCCTGGTCGGCGTCTTCGGGCTGCTGCTCGCCGCGCTCCTCGACCGGCGTCAGCCGCAGGCCGCCGCGGGCGCGCCGCCGACGCGGTAGAGGAGCACCCCGCCGAGGTCCTGCCGCGGCGCGATCCTGTCGAGCGCGGGCGCCCAGGTCCTCGCCTGCCGCTTGTCGACGATCACCGCGGTCACTCCCTTCGCGGCGAAGTAGCGCCGAAGCAGCTGCACCTCGTTCCTCACGGGCAGGTAGCCGACCGAGATATGGGCGATCCCGTCGGGATGGAGGAACACGCTCGGCGGCGAGGTCTGGAGCCGGCCGCCGGCCATCCGGAAGCGGAACTTCGACGCGAGCTGCCAGAGGTTGGACTGACCGCCCTGCCCCGGAGGCTCGGGAAGGATGATCTCATCGGGAGCAAGGCACCCGCGATACACGCTCGCCGTGAAGAACTGCGGAATGCGAAATGTCGTCGCCCAGACGCCCGCCCCGGGGTTCGGGAAGAGCAGCAGGACCGTCGCAGCCGGCAGCAGCCAGCGGAGCGTCCGATGGCTCGTGGCGGTCATCCAGACCGCCACGATCACGGCGCCCGCGAGCGATGCGTAGACGAGGAAGCGGACGGGGAGGATGTTGTCGAAGAGCGGTAGGAACTTCCGGCCGACCCCGGGCAGCGTGACGGTCTCGTGCCCGAGCACCGTCGGGAGGGGGACGATGCCGTGGCCCGCGACGTGGAGGCGGGGGCCGAGCGACAGGTACGCCGTGAGCGCGAGCATGACGACGAGGAACCGGCCCCCCGGGGTGCGCCAGCTGGAGCGCACGTAGAAGACGACGATCACGAGCAGCGGGATGCCCACGAACGCCCCCTGCTCGGTGCTGTTGCCGGACCAGTGCCTCGCCAGCGAGGCAGCCCACCCTGCACCGACGGCCTCGAGGTGCGTCGGCAGGAAGAAGTTCAGGAGGTCGGCCGTATAGGCCGCCGGCGGCGTGAACCCGGCGACCCGCAGGCTCGTGAGCGCGTAGTAGAGGATGGGAGCGGCCAACAACGCGGCGATCGCGTAGGCGATCGCGACCGGGGCGAGGAGATGCACGAGCGGCCGGCGCCAGGGCGGGGCGAGGAGGAAGCCGACCAGGAGCGCGAGCGCCAGCACCAGCGTCAGCGTCAGGGCCACCTCGAGCGAGAGGTAGAGCTGGACGGCGAGGAGAGGCGCGAGCCGCAGCACGATCCCCCACCGGTCGAGGCTTCCCTCGATCGCCCTGACGAGGACGAGCGCGACGAGCGGCATCACGAAGACGGCGGTCAGCTGCGGCTGGCCGAGGACGTGGCCGAGCATGTAGCTCGAGAAGCCGAACAGGTAGCCGCCGACGAGGGAGGGCCAGAACCGGCGGGTGAGGTGGCGGCAGAGGAGGTAGGCGGCCCAGGCGGAGACGGCCGGGAGGAGGACCGCTGCGATGTCGAACGACGCAACCGGGCCGAGGAGCGCCGTGAGGGGCGCGAAGAGCACTGCGACCGGCGGGATGGTGTTGACCCAGGCGAGGTCGACACCGCTCGGCGCCCAGACCTCGTGGGTGTACAGCGGGTTCGAGCCGTGCTCGATCGCGTGCAGCCACCACCCGAACGACCAGATCGGGATCTGCGGGTCGTCGAACACGCCGACGTATTGGCGTCCCGGCTCGATCAGCGGGCCGAGTCCCCAGAAGAGGAACGCGAGGACGGAGTAGACGGCGAAGGCCGCGAGGCCCGCGCGTCTACCGGAGGTCGCCATGGGGCGAAAAGCTATTGCAAAGGGTCCGTGAGGATTGGCCGTGCTTTCCTGACCCCCGAGTAGCATGACCGGAGATGACAACTTCCGTCGTCACGGGTGGCGCAGGCTTCCTGGGCTCGAATCTCTGCACTACCTGATCGAGCACGAGCACAGGGTGATCTGCGTCGACAACCTCGAGACCGGCTCGCTGGAGAACATCGAGCATCTGCGTGGGCCCGCGTTCAGCTTCGTCTACCAGGATGTCGTCGACGGGATCTGGATCGACGAGCCGGTCGACTACGTCTTCCACCTCGCAAGCCCCGCGAGCCCGATCGACTATCTCCGCCTGCCGCTGCAGACGCTCAAGGTCGGCTCTCACGGAACCGCAAATGCGCTCGGGCTCGCCAAGTGGAAGCGCGCTCGCTTCCTGATCAGCTCCACCAGCGAGGTGTACGGCGACCCGCAGGTCCACCCGCAGCCCGAGACCTACTGGGGCAACGTCAACCCGATCGGCCCGCGCGGCGTCTACGACGAGGCCAAGCGGTATGCCGAGGCGCTGACGATGGCCTACCACAACCAGCAGGGCGTCGACACGGCGATCGCGAGGATCTTCAACACCCTGGGCCCGCGGATGAGGCGGAACGACGGCCGCGCCACCGTGACGTTCCTCCACCAGGCACTCGAGGGCAAGCCGCTCACGGTGTTCGGCGACGGCTCACAGACCCGTTCGCTCTGCTACGTCGACGACCTCATCCGCGGGCTCTACCTGCTGGCGATGAGCGACGAGCACCTGCCGGTGAACCTCGGCAACCCGAACCACGAGGTGACGATGCTCGAGCTCGCCGAGACGTGCATCCGGGTCACCGGGTCGCCGAGCGAGATCGTGTTCGAGGCGCTTCCCGTGGACGACCCCCGCGAGCGCCGTCCCGACATCACGCGGGCGCGGCAGATCCTGGGCTGGGAGCCCGAGATCGACCTGGAAGAAGGGCTGCGGCGGTGGCTGCGCGCCCTCGGCCGGGAGCCCGTCGAGGCCTGAATTGCACCGGGGGGCTCTCGCCGCCGTGTTGGTCGCGGCGCTCGTTGTCGTAGCCGCGCAGCCCGCGTCGGGATCCCGCTACCTCCAGGTCGGGATCACCGACGAGGCGTCAGCTTCTGTACGGCCCGACCGCGAAGACCGTCGCGACCTACGAGAAGCTGCACGTGCAGGTCGCGCGCCTCGACCTCTACTGGGGCGGGCCGCTCGGAGTCGCGAAGAGACGCCCCGCGCATCCGACGAGCCCGGCCGATCCCGCGTACGACTGGTCGCTCTACGACCCGGTCGTGCAGCAGCTTTCGGCGGCCGGGATCAAGGTGCTCTTCTCGATCTACGGGACGCCCGCGTGGGCGAACGGCGGCAAGGGTCTCAACGTCGCGCCCCGCAATCCGCTCGACCTGAAGAAGTTCGCGCACGCCGCCGCGCTCCGCTACAGCGGCACCTACGAGGCAGGCGGCGTCGAGCTGCCGGCCGTCCGCTACTGGCTCGCCTGGAACGAGCCGAACAACCCGGTCTTCCTGCGGCCCCAGTTCCAGCAGGTCGGCAGTCGCTGGGTGATCGCCAGTGCGAAGGCCTACGCGCAAGATCTGCAACGCCGTCTACAACGGCGTCCACGGGATCGGGATCGCCTCCGAGCGTGTGGGCTGCGGCGCGACCGCTCCCCGCGGGAACAACCAGCCGACGAGCAGCCGCCCGTCGGTCTCGCCGCTCGCCTTCCTCGCGCGCGGTGAAGCGCTGACGGCCTCGAGACGTTCGACGCCTGGGATCACCATCCGTACTACTCGAACCCCTCGCGCACCCCGACGTCGGCTGTCGCGAGCGGCGGGGGAGTCGAGCTCGGGAACATCGACACCCTGATCCGCCAGGTGACGCAGGAGTACGGCAACAAGCGGATCTGGATCACCGAGTACGGCTACGAGACGAACCCGCCCGACCCGATCTTCGGCGTCTCCTGGGCCAAGCAGGCCGCCTACCTCACCCAGGCGTTCCGCGATCGTCAAGGCGAACCCGCGGATCGACCTGATGCTGTGGTTCCTGCTCCGCGACGATCCGAACCTGAACGGCTGGCAGTCGGGCCTCGTCACGGTCGGCGGCAAGCACAAGCCGTCGTTTCGCGCCTTCCAGGCGCTGGCCTCGGGGTTCTAGCGAGGCTCTGAACCGAGCAGGGCCTCGGCCGTCCGCCGCAGCCCCTGCTCGAGGCTGATGGCCGGGCTCGTAGCCGAGAACCTCGCGGGCGGCGGTCAGGTCGGCCCACGAGTCGCGGATGTCGCCCTGCCGCGACGGTCCGAAGACCTTCTCGACCGGCAGGCCGAGGATCTCCCCGATCGTGTCGGCGACGTGGTTGACGCTCGCCGGCGACCCGCCTGCGACGTTGAAGACGCGGCCGCTCGCGCCCGCCGCTCCGGCGGCGGCGATCGTCGCGGCGACGACGTTCTCGACGTAGGTGAAGTCTCGCGACTGCTCGCCGTCGCCGTGGATCGCGACAGGCCGGCCGTCGGCGATCGCGGTGATGAAGAGCGGCACGACGGCCGCATACTGGGAGGACGGGCTCTGCCGCGGCCCGAAGACGTTGAAGTAGCGGAGCACCACCGTCTCGAAGGCCTCGTAGACGCGCGAGAACGACACGCAGTAGCGCTCGGCCGCGAGCTTCGCGACCCCGTAGGGCGAGAGCGGGTCGAGCACCGAGTCCTCGCGCGTCGGCAGCGACCTGCTCGAGCCGTACACCGACGTCGAGGAGGAGAAGACGACGCGGCGGACGCCCTCGTCCCGCGCGGCGAGGAGCACGTTCAGGGTGCCCTCGACGTTCACCGCGCTCGAGGTGAGCGGGTCCTGGACCGACCTCGGCACCGAGCCGAGCGCGCCGAGGTGGTAGACGACCTCCGCACCCCGGACGGCGTTGTGGACTCGCTCGTAGCTGCGCAGCTCGCCCTCGACGATCTCGACCCCGAGGCCCTCCAGGTTCGCCCGCGAACCGGTCGAGAAGTTGTCGAGGACACGAACCTCGTCGCCCCGCTCGAGCAGGGCGTGCACGAGGTTCGAGCCGATGAAGCCGGCGCCGCCGGTGACGAGCGCCCGGGTCACGAGACCTCCAGCGCCACGCCCGCGAGACCGAAGCCGAGCCAGGTGACCGCGTCCATCGGGATGCCTGCGATGATGCCGACCGCGTTCCACGCGCCGACGGCGACGAGGATGAACCCGGCGGCGGCGAGGGCGAGGAACGACGGCTTGCGCGCCTGTCTCAGCGCAGTCACGATCCCGGTCGCGAAGGTCGCGACGCCGAGCACGAACCCGGCGACGCCGGTGTCGGCGAGGAGCTCGAGCCAGAAGTTCTGTACGCCCCACCGTCGCCACGGGCCCGGGAACGCCTTCTCGGGCAGGTTCGGGAACCGCTCGTGGGCAGCGGGGAGGTACGGCTTGAAGTCGGTGTTCGAACGCTCGAAGCCGAGCCCGAGGATGGGATGGTCCTTCCACATCTGGTAGCCGATCCAGGCCAGGAGGGCCCGCTGCGAGCCGGTCTCCACCTGGCCCGCGACGTTGGCGTGCGGCTTCGTGATCCCGAGGAAGGAGAGGTAGTTCGTCACGTCCGATCCCCGTAAGACGTACACGCCGGAGCCGACGACGACGAGGACCGCCGCGATGGCGAGCCCCCGCCGGAGGGTGAGAGTCCCCGCACGCCGGCCGATCCAGACCACGGCGACGGTCGCGAGCAGGCAGCCGAAGTAGACGAAGACCGAGGCGTCGAGGATCACGCCGATCGCCCCCGCAGCGATCGCGACGGCGGCGAGGGCGGGCCGAATCGCGAGGGCGAATGCCGAGAAGCCGATCGCGAGTGCCGCGCCGGTGAAGGTGCCGAAATCCTGGTGGCCGAGGAAGGAGACCTCCCGCTGGCCCGGCCTCGGTCCCTCCGGATCGTCGACGATCGCGAGGAACATCAGCACACCCCAGAGGGCGGCCGCGAGCGCCCAGCCCACGAAGACGTACAGGAACCGGTCGACATCGACGCGCCGCCGCATGAGCAGGACGATCGACGGCGCAAGCAGGGCGTACTCGATCATCTTCGCCGCCGTCGTGAGATGCTTGGACGGGAGCTCGATCGGCCGCCACAGGCAGGAGATCACGAAGAGGCCCATGAGGGCGGCGATCAGGATCCAGGTCACGCGCATCCGGGCCAGCGGGCGCCAGCCGAAGAGCACACCGGAGACGATCGCCGAGGCGACGACGAGGGCGATCGCGAGGTCCGACCCGTAGACGTCGGCGGGCCCGACCTTCCCGTGCCACTGATACCTGGCGTGCAGGAAGACGAAAGGGATCGAGGCGGCCGCGACGAGCGGGAGGACGTCCGCTGCGCGCAGGCGGGCAGTCAAGAGGCGCCACTATACTGGCCGCCAGGTGCGCTCCCGGATCATGTGGCGCCGCTCGGCGACGGCGATCGGGACGTACGCAGCCGCGGGGCTCGGGTTTCTGACGACGGTCGCCGCCACCCGCGAGCTGGGCGTCCACGACTACGCGAAGTTCGCGGCGGTGATCGCCGCCACCTCGTTCTTCCAGTCGCTGCTCGACCTCACGATCGAGGAGGCGCTCGTGAAGTTCGGCTTTCGTTACGCGGAGACGGAGCGGTGGGGAAGGCTCCGGCGGCTGTTCGAGGTGGCGGTCGGCTTCAAGCTCGTCGGCGGCTTGCTCGCCGCCGTCGCGGTGTGTGCGCTGGCGCCGTTCTCCAAGGCGATCTGGGGGACGAGCGGCGTCGTCGTCCCGATGCTCGTCGCCTCGCTGCTGCCGCTCGCCCAGTCGCCCGAGAACGTCGCGGCCGGGGCGATCATCCTCCGCGGTCGCTACGACATTCGCGGCTGGTTCCTCGCGGTCTCGATGGGGCTGCGGCTCGTCGGGCTCGTCATCGGCTGCCGCTACGGCGTCGTCGGCGGGGTGATCGGGATGGTATTGGCGCAGTTCGTCGCCACGGCCGCGATCGGCGTGGTCGGGGTCGCCGCGTTCATGCGGTTCCCGGCGGCGGCGGCCGAGCCGCTCGGCGACGACGTCCGCGGCCTGCGCAGCTTCCTCTTCTCCTCGACGCTCGCCTCGTCGCTCGACTCCGCGCGCGGCACGCTCGGGACCTCGCTCGTCCCGACGGTGGCGCCGATCGTCGAGGCCGGCTACTTCCGGAACGCGCAGGCGCCGGCGACCGGGTTCGCGGCCCTGTCGGGCCCGGTACGGCTCGTCATGCTCACCGAGCAGACGCGCGACTTCGAGGCCGGGAAGCACGACCGCGTGATGAGGATGCTGAACCGCTACGTCGCGAGCACGGCGGCGCTCATGGTGGTGGCCGTGCCGGTGCTCTGGGTCGTGATGCCGTTTCTGATCGGCCTCGCCTACGGGCCCGACTTCCGCGCGCATGCAACCGATGCGGCGCGGCTCGTGCTCGTCGCGGCCGCGCTGCCGCCTTGTCTGGGGCTGGACGAAGTCGTTCCCGGTCTCGATCGGGCGTCCCGGTCTGCGCGTGATCGTGCAGAGCGTCGAGATCGCCGTCTTCGTGCCGCTGCTCCTCTGGTTCGCCTCGATGTGGGGGGCGACCGGTGCCGCGGGCGCGATGCTCGTCTCGACGGTCGGTGTTCTGCGTGCTGTGGAGCGTGGTCCTGCTGCGGCTGCGCGGGTCGTGGCGAGTCGACGGGAGGCGGTGGCGTCGTGAGGGTCCTCGTCGTCTCGGGCATCTGGCCGCCGGACGTCGGCGGTCCCGCCTCGCACGCGCCCGAGGTCGCCGGCGTTCCTGCTCCGGCGGGGCCACGACGTCGAGGCGGCGATCACGGCGGACGTCCCGCCGGCAGCCGAGGAGTACCCCGTTCACTGGGTGAGCCGCTCGCGGCCGCCCGGGGTCAGGCACGCGGAGACGGTGCGCCTGCTCGCTTCGCTCTCGCGCCGGGCGGATGTCGTCTACACGACGGGGATGCTCGGCCGCTCGTCGCTCGGGTCGCTCCTCGGCCGCACGCCGTTCGTCACGAAGCTCACTGCCGACCCGGCCTACGAGCGCGCCCGGCGCTGGGGGATCGCCGACGGCTCCCTCGAGGAGTTCCAGCGCTCGCCGGGAGGCGGCCTCGCTGCCGTTGCGCGTGCACCGCGACCTCGACGTCCGGCGCGCCTCCCACGTCGTCACGCCGTCGGCGTACCTGCGCGAGCTGGCGCTCGGGTGGGGCGTCCGGCCGGACCGGGTGACGCTCTTGCCGAATCCCGCACCGCCGCTGCCCGAGCTGGAATCGCGGGAAGAGCTCCGCGAGCGGCTCGGGCTCGACGGCCCCACGCTCGCCTTCGCCGGCCGGCTCACGGCCCAGAAGTCCCTCGGCCTCGGGATCGAGGCGGCGCGGCGCGCAGGGGTGGCGCTCGTGATCGCGGGCGAGGGCCCGGACCGTGCCGCGCTCGAGAGCCTCGGCTACGGCCGGTTTCTCGGCGCCTTGCCGCGGCAGGAGGTGCTGGGGCTCTTCCGTGCCGCCGACGCCTCGCTCCTCTCGTCGGCGTGGGAGAACTTCCCCCACACGGTGGTCGAGGCGCTCGCGGTGGGGACGCCGGTGATCGCGACGCGCACGGGCGGTGTCGCCGAGGTGGTCGAGGACGGCGTGAACGGGCTCCTGGTCGAGCCCGGCGATGCCGATGCGCTCGCGGCCGCGATCGAGCGGTTCTTCGCGGACGAGGCCCTCGCGTCCCGGCTGCGCGAGAACGCGGCGACGTCGGTCGCCGACTACGCGCCGGACCGCGTCTACTCGCGGCTCGAGCGGATCCTCGTCGCGGCATCTGGATGAGCCCGCGTGTCCTCTTCGTCGGCCGGACGCGGTACCGGTTGCCCCTGCCCGGCGGGCTCGCCCGCAAGTGGGATGCCCTGTCCGCCAGGATGCAGGTGCGTGTCGTCGCGAGCGGGACGGGTCACGATCCGCGGTTCCATCTCCTGCCGCCACGGCCCCTCGACGGGCCGCTCTTCTACTCGACGCTGCCGTTCGTGATCGCGCGGGAGCTCCGTTCCTTCCGGCCGGACGTGGTCGTCGCCGAGAGCCCCTACGAGGCGGCGGCGGCCGAGGCGGCCCGGGCGGTCGTGCGATCGAACGTGAAGGTCGTCGTCGAGGTCCACGGCGACTGGCGCGTCTGGAGCAGCCACTACGGGTCGCGGTCCCGCGCGCTCCTGCGGCCCGCGAGCGACGCGGCTGCCGGGTGGGCCGTCGACCACGCCGACGGGCACCGGGCCGTCTCGGGCTTCACCGCGTCCCTCCTCGAAGGCCGTGGCCGCCGGCCCCTCGGCGTCTTCACGACCTACTCGGATCTGGGGGCCTTCACGGCCCCGCGGGTACCGGTTCCCGAGGAGAAGCGGGTGCTGTTCGTCGGGGTGCTCGAGCGCTACAAGAACGTGGAGGGGCTTGCCGCGGCGTGGCGGCTCGTCGCCGCGCGGGTGCCCGATGCGCAGCTCCACCTGGTCGGGAAGGGAGCTCTGACGGAAGTGGCCGAAGGGCTCGCCCGTGAGGGCGCCCAGTGGGAGCGCGAGCTGCAAGCCGGCCAGGTGGCGGATGCGTTCGACGCTGCGCGGGCGCTGCTTCTGCCCTCGGCGTCCGAGGGGCTGCCGCGCATCGGGGTCGAGTCGTTCCTGCGGGGGCGCGGCATCGTCGGGACGCGCGCCGGCGGGATTCCCGACCTCGTCGAGGACGAGGTCAACGGGCTTCTCGTCGATCTCGGCGACACCGAGGCGCTCGCCCGGGCGATCGTTCGGATCCTGACCGAGGAGGGGCTCGCCTCCCGCCTCGGTGCGGGCGCCGCCGCCGCGGCCGAGCACTGGGTCTCGACGCCGGAGGAGTACGCCGATCGGGTGCTCGCCGTGGTGGAGGCCGTGCTCGCGTGAAGCCGCGCCTCCTGATGGTGGCGCGCACGCGGTACCGGCAGCCGCTCCCGGAGAGCACCGAGCGGAAGTTCGCCGCGCTCCGGGAGCGCTTCGACCTCCGGGTGCTGGCCACCGCCGCCGACGGGGTCGGGCGCGACGACGGGGTGTTCCGGCTCGTCGGGAGGCTGCCTGTGCTCGACGGGCCGCTCTTCTACCTGCTGCTCCCGTCCCGTGTCCGCCGACTGGTGCGCGAGCACCGTCCGGACGCAGTCGTGACGCAGAGCCCGTACGAGGCGGCGCTCGTCCGTCACGTCACCCGGGGGACCAGGCTCGTGGTGGAGCTCCACGGCGACTGGCGGACCGCGCCGAGGCTCTACGGCTCGCCGCTGCGCCGACTGCTGGCGCCGCTGACGGACCGCGTCGGCGCCTACGGCGTCCGCCGGGCGGATGCCGTTCGCACCATCTCGGCGTTCACGACCGGCCTCGTCCGACGTCTGGGACGCGAGCCCGACGCCGAGTTCGCCGCGTTCACCGACCTCGACGCCTTCACCGGCGAACCGCTGCCGGTCCCGAAGGAGCCGCGCGTTCTCTTCGTCGGGGTCCTGGAGCGCTACAAGAACGTCGAGGTCCTCGCCGAGGCCTGGCAGCGCGTCGTCGCGCGCCGGCCGGGCGCGAAGCTGCACCTGGTCGGGCAGGGCACGCAGGAGGCAATCGCCGCGTCGCTCGCCCGCGAGGGCGTCGAGTGGGAGCGCCGCCTCGAGGCTTCCGAGGTCGCGGCCGCGATGGATCGTGCCCGTGCGCTCGTGCTCCCCTCCGCTTCCGAGGGGCTGCCGAGAATCGTGATCGAGTCGTTCATGCGTGGGAGGGCCGTCGTCGGCTCGCAGGCCGGCGGGATCCCCGACATCGTCGAGGACGGCCAAAACGGCCTCCTCGTGCCCTCCGGCGATGCAGCCGCGCTCGCCGCCGCGATCGAGCGGATCCTCGACGACGACGATCTTGCCGCCCGTCTCGGCCTCGGTGCCGCCGCAAGCGCGGCCCGCTGGGTCGCGACCCCTGACGAGTACGCCTCACGGATGGTCGAGCTCGTCGGGCACCCGCCGTCCCGGCCTCGGCCCTGACGTCCGGGCACGCCTGTGTTCTGTCAGTTGCCGGTCTCGGTGTTCAGCTCGGCGAGGAGTGCGCGGAAGCGAGCTGGCTCGAGGACCGGGATTCGAGCAGCGAGGTCGAGCAGGTGCCTATCTCCACTGACGAGGATCGCCTGTCGAGATTCAGCGAGCGCGATCAGGTAGTCATCCCCGGTGTCTGCCGACTGGACGGCCGGTGGTGCGTCTGGGTCTTCGACGACGATCGCGGCCTCCCTCAGCCACTGCACGACCCGATCGGCCTCCTCTTCTGAGATGTGCCGGCGAAGCTTTGGATAGCCGAGCGCCCGCCCCAACTCGTCGAGCAAGGCAACGGAGACGATCAGTTCGAACTCGCCGCGTTCCCACGCCTCGAGTAGGTGCGCGGCGTTCCCCGTCGGCGAGAGCAGCCCCGAGATGATGACGTTCGGGTCGAGTACGGCCTGCAACAGGTCTAGCGATTCTTCGGGCGCGTGCGGTGCTGCGCCTCGATGGCAAGCGCGGCCGCGTCGCTCTCAGAAAGGTCGTTCTTTGCCCAGAGTCGATCGAGCACCTCGAGCCCGAGGTCTCGCCGGAGCGATGCCTCGATTACCTCGCTGTCTCCCCGTCCAAGGCGCGCAGCGCGGATCTTGACCGCCCGGAGCACCTCGTCGTCGAGTGTCACTGTCGTTCGCACCTTTGGCATCACCGCATCATAACATCTTGATGCATTGACGCGAGAATGCGTCGTGGGGAGCAGAGGTCAGCGCGGCGGAGAGAGGAAACGCACGACGTCCGCGGCCTCGGCCGCCAGCGCCTCCCGGTCGTCCCGGTTCAACGCGACGAACGGGTCGTCGAGCACGGCGGATCCCTGCCTCAGGCCCCACGTTGCGACCGCGCGGCTACGGACGTAGGCGAATGGTCGGTAATGAGCCTCGGGATCGTCGCGGCGCGGGTAGCGCTCGAGGAGCGAGTCGCGGGAGCACCAGCCGACGAGGAGCGGGTCCCACTGGTCGAGCAGGCACGTGCGGGGCGATCCGCTCGTGACAGTCCCCTTCAGCTCGAGCAGGCCGTCGTCGCGCGTGACGAGCTCTCGGGCGACCGCGTCCAGCCCGGCGCGGGCATCGCGAAGAGGTAGGCCGGCCCACTTCGCGAGATCGCGCTCGTCGGCCGGGGCATGACCACGGAGGTAGCGCCGCGCGAGCTCGGCGAGCGCACGCTCCCGATCGACGGCGCCGGGTGCTCCGAGCCAGTCACGGGCGAGGACGTAAGCGTGGCCCTTGCCGCGGAGCGGCCCGCGCACGGCGATGCCGCGCAGGCAAGCGAGCATGAGCAGGTGGATGAGCGCCTGGCCCTCGGTCGGCACGCCGACGGCCTCGACCCGGTCGCGGAGCTCGTCGCGTGTGAGCGGCCCGTCCGCGACGAGCGCGCGCTCGACAGCGGCGATTCCACGCTCCGCGGCCTCCGGAGCTACGCCCATCTGGTCGAGCCGCCGGGCGTTGCCGGTGAACAGGGGCGGCGTGGTCAGCGAGTGCAGCCACCAGTAGTCCTCGTTGCGGACGAGGTGCAGCGTGCCGCGGTTCAGCCAGCCGATCACGAGCGTCCGGTCGTCCGTCAGGCTGCGGTCGACGTCGGCGACCGACAGCCCTCTCGTCCGCGCCCGGACGGCGAGTCGTGCGCTCCGGAGATCCTGAGCCTGCACCGCCAGGAGCCGGTCGCAGACCGCGACCGGGCCGGCGGCGTGCTCGTCGGACAGGAGCTGGGCGGCGAACCGGGCGTCGAGCACGTCGACCGGCGCCGAGGCGACCGTCGGACGCCCGCCGCTCACCGGCATCGTCCTCGACGTCCCGTCCGGAAGCCGCAAGCTGATCGAGCCGCCGGCCTGGACCACCGGCGGGCGCTCTCGCCTGATGCCCATGGGCCCAGGCTATCCTCGGAGGGGTGGCAAGCAGGACGATCACGAGCGAGGCCGATCTCCGCGAGGTTCTCGGCGGCAACGCGACGGATGTGGTCGTCAGCAAGCTCGCCGACCACCTGAACGAGCTGACACGCCAGTTCGTCGAGCGATCGCCGTTCGTCTGCATCGCGACCGGCCGGCCGGACGGCGGGCTCGACGTGTCGCCCCGCGGGGACCCGGCCGGATTCGTGCGGGTGCTCGACGAGCGCACGCTCCTGCTGCCGGACAGGCCGGGAAACAGGCTCGCCGACACGCTCACGAACCTGCTGGTGGATCCCCGCGTCGCGCTGCTCTTCCTGATCCCGGGCGTCGGCGACTCCTTCCGGGTCAACGGGCGCGGGCGGATCGTCGAGGACGAGGCGCTGCTCGCGGCGAGCGCCGTCGACGGGAGGCCGCCCAAGCCTCGGGATCCTCGTCGAGATCGAGGAGGCCTACACGCAGTGCTCGAAGGCGCTCATCCGCTCCGATCTCTGGAACCCGGAGCGTCACATCGAGCGCTCCGAGCTGCCCTCGAGCGGCGAGATCCTCCGCTCCCTCAACGACCCCGCCTTCGACGCGGCGCGCTACGACCGCGAGCGCGCCGAGCGCTACGCTCGCCGCGAAGGTCTCTACTGATGGTGGCGCGCGCGGGCGACGCCGATCGCGAGCGGGCCGTCGCTTCTCTGCGGGAGCACTTCGTGCAGGGCCGGCTCACGCTCGAGGAGCTCTCCGCCCGCTGCGAGCTGGCGCTCCACGCCGCCACCCAACGCGACCTCCGGCGCTCGCTCCGCGAGCTGCCGCCGCTCATGCCCCACCCGATCCTGCGCGGCGTCGTCCGCGGCGTCGCCCTCGTCGTCTTCACCGGAGCCTGGCTCGTGTTCAGCCTCATGCTGCTGCTCGCCTTCGTGCTGACGCTCGCGATCCAGGGGATGTCCGCGCTCGAGCTCGTCGCGTTCTTCGTGGTCTGGCTCGTACCGACGTATCTGCTCTCCCGCCAGTGGCGGCGCGGGCTGTCGCGCCTCGTCAGGGGCGCGTAGCCCGCAGCTCTGCCCTCAGAGCCGCAATCTCGTCGCGAAGCTCCTCCAGCGCCGCCTCGACCTCGGCGAGGCGATCGTCCCCGACCGGAACGCTCGAAGGCGCAGGGCCCTCGTCGGGATCGCCGCCGAGGAGCTGGGCGAACCGCTCCTCCTTCTGACCCGGCCGCCGTGGCAGACGCACGACGAGCTCGCGCTCTCCCAGCCGCTCGAGAGCCCCGTCGACCTCCTCGAGGCCCGCGAAGCGATGGAGTCGCTCGCTACGGCCCTTCAGCTCGCCGGGCGTCTGCGGGCCTCGCAGCATCAGCACCGCGAGGATCGAGATCTCCGCGCCGTCGAGCGACAGCGCGTCGTCGAGGAGATGCCGGAACTTCGCCGTGCGGCTCCCCGGGCCGCTCGTGAGCCGGGCCCAGCCGCGCCGCGAGAGGCCGTCGAGCGCATGCCGGATCGCCGGCTCGTCGTACTCGACGACCGGATCTCGGTTCGTCGCCTGATTGCAGGCGAGCCGGAGTGAGTTCAACGACAGCGGATAGGCGTCGGGCGTCGTTCGCTGCTTCTCGATCAGGCACCCGAGCACCCGGATCTCGACCGCGTCGGCGTCCACCGTCGCAGCCTACGCGCGCAGGCGCTTCCAGATCCTGTCGAGCGCCGCGGCCGCGAGCAGTGCGAGCACGAAGTCCCACGGAACCCGGTAGCGCGTCGTTCCCGCGAAGACCCAGGCGGCCGCGGTCTCGTAGACGACGAAGATCAGCGCGAGCGCGCGGAAGGCCGACGGCACGAAGAAGAGCCCGGCGATCGCGAGCAGGTAGAGCGGCACCATGTAGAGCGGCTCGACCCACCTGCGAAACAGGTCGACGCCGCTCTCCTGCGCGCCCTCGATCCCGACGCGCGGGTTCCACAACATCCACGTCGCCTGGGCGGCCAGCTTCGCCTTCGCGCCCGGATGGTGCTGCCAGAACCGGAAGACGAGATGCTCGTAGTGCGCCTGCTGGGCGCACTCGTCGACGTCGACGATCCGTCCCGTGGACGAGCCAGATGTCGTGGGCCTCCTGCGGGTTCAGCCACTTGTCCGAGATGCGGCTCCCGGCGCTGCGGGATGTCGGGCACCTGGTCGATCCAGCCCCCGTGGGCGAGGATCCCGTAGGTGTTCAGGTTGTTGGCCTTCCAGAGGGCCCGCGCGTCGGTCGTGATCGCGAAGCAGCCGACGTCGGCCTTGTTGCGGATCACCCACGGCGCGAGCGCGACCGCCGCGAGCACCGGAACGGCCGCGGCCGCGACCCAGCCGCAGCCGCGCCACAGGAGGAACACCGCGAAGACGAGCGGCAGCAGCGTGAGCCGCGCGTTCGAGAGGATCGCGACGCCCGAGACGAGCCCGAGCGCGACCGCGGTGCGGACCGTGCGGCGCTCCGCCGCGAGGAGCGCGAGCCCGAACATCGCCGCCCCGAGGAGCTGGTCGAGGATCTCCCGGTTCCCGTGCAGGTCGTGCCAGACGAGGTAGGGCTGGAGCGTCGCGATGACCGCAGCGAGGAGGCCGATCCGCAGCGAGAGGAACCGCCGCCCGGTCTCGAAGACGACGATCGAGGTGCAGACCGCCACCACGAGCTGCGCCGTGCCGACCGACCACCAGTGGACGCCGCCGAGCCAGAAGATCGGGATCAGGAACCACCCGTACAGCGGCTGGGTGTAGGCCGACGCATGGCCCGGCACGTAGCCGAACACCCCGTGGTGGATGTAGAGGAGCGCGAGGTACTCGGACTTCTCGAAGTTCGCCAGCAGCGCCGCCCGCTCGTGGAGCAGCACGACGAGCCGCGGCAGTGCGGCAACGAGGATTACGATGACGTACGCCCGGCGGCGGGTCACGCGAAGGGCGCGTCTGAAATCGCCGCGTTCATCTGCCCGACCGGGAGCCGGGCCCGTCCACACAGAGGAGTTCGATACCGCTCATGCCCGGCAGTCAAGGCTACGCGGTCGTGTCGTGCCACGTCGAAGACCCCTCGACGACGCCGTCTGGGCGCCGCTACCTGAAGTTGATCGACCGCCGGCCGGCCGGCTTCCCGATCGCCTCGCTGATGCGGCCTCCCGCCGAGGGCGAGGACGGGGGCCGTTTCGTCGAGCGCGCCCGCGAGGCAGCCGCGCGCGGGCCGTTCGGGCATCACGTCCACTGGACGTCGCCCACCCACGCGCGCCCCACCGGCCCCGACCCGGCCGGGAGGGTTCGCGCCGAAGGCAGCGTGGCTCGTCGAGCAGGGCCTCGAGCCGCGATTCTTCTGCGGCGGCGGCTGGTACACCGACGCCGAGGTGATGTCGGCGGTCGCCGACCTCGGCTACGCCGACTGCACCGCCACCGCCTGGCGGCCGCCGTACCTTCCCGCGGGCTCGCCGAGGGCCGCGCTCGACCAGCCGGCGCACGTCGCGCTCGAGGACGGCCGCACGGTCCTCGAGCTCCCGACCACGCATTCGCTCGGCGCGGCCGCGAAGGCGCTCCCGCGCCCGCTGCCGCCGGTCGTCCACGTCCACTTCCACGACTACGAGCTGCTCGACGCAGCAAGGCGCACGGCGCTCACCGCCACGCTCGTCCTGCTCGCCCGCCGCCGCCGTCCCGCCGGCCTCGACCAGCTCGCCGCCGACCGCGAGGTGGCATGGGCCGACGTATGCGCCGGCTGATCTTCTTCGCGGCGCTCGTCGCGCTCGGCGGCTGCGGCTCCGGCCCGGCGCCGCAGGGCATCTCGATCGAGGTCGAGACGAAGCCGTTCCTCGTCAAGGTCGTCGACGACGGGAAGATCGTCGTCTCCGAGAGCAAGGACGGGCGGCTCCGCTACCAGCTCGCCTCGACGGGCGACCTCCACGCGCTCACGAACGTGACCTCGTCGAAGGGCGGCGTCTACCAGGTCGCGACCGACGAGCCGGGCAGGACGGCGACCGTCACGGTGACGAGGACGGCGGCCGGAGCCCGTATCCAGCTCGCGCTGCACCCGACGACCGACATCCAGCAGGTCTACGACGCCTTCCTCACCGGTCCCACCGACCATTTCCTCGGCGGCGGCGAGCACGGCGAGAGCGCCGACCTGCGGGGGAAGATCCTCTCCGTCGAGGTCGGGCTACCAGTGCAGCTACGCGCCGATCCCGTTCTTCTCGAGCACCGCCGGCTGGGGCGTCCGCATCGCGAGCCAGCACCCGTCGGCGCTCGCATTCCCCGGGTCGCCCGGCGGCCAGGGCTGCCAGGTCGGCGAGAAGCCTCCCGTGCGAGTTCCCGCCGCTCGCGACGCGCGCCGAGGTGTGCGTCCAGGCGACGAGCCTCGACGAGCGCCTCTACGTCGGCTCGCTCTCCCAGACCCTCGCCGACTACGAGGCCGACACCGGCCGGCCGACCGTGCCGCCGCCGTCCGAGCTCGCGCTGATCAAGTGGCGCGACGCGGTGACCGGGCCCGCGCAGGTGCTCGAGGACGTCTCACGCCTGCAAGGCGGCGAAGATCCCGATCGGGTGGGTGCTCCTCGACAACCCCTGGGAGGCCTGCAACGGACAGCTCACCTTCGACCCCGGCGTCTTCCCCGACCCCGCCGGGCATGATCCGCGCGGTGCACGCCCGCGGCGTTCGCTTCATGCTCTGGGTCTCGCCGCTCGCGACCTGCCCGGACGGCTATCCCGCCCCGCCGATCGGCGACCCCGCCCACCAGGTGCTCGACCTCCGCGACCCGGCGGTCGTCGCCGAGCTCCAGCGGCGGATCAGGGCGCTCGTCGCGCTCGGCGTCGACGGGGTCAAGGCAGATCGCGCCGACGAGAACGACCTGAGCAGCCTCGACCCGACGCTCACGAACGACTACCCGCTCCTCTTCCAGCGCGCCGTCATGGGCGCGCTGCCGCCGGGGGCCGCCGGGATCTTCCGCGCCGCCACCGTCGGGTCGCAGGCGGTCGTCCCGGGGATGTGGGCCGGCGACCAGCCCCAGGAGTACGTCGGCCTGCAGCGCGCGATCGTGTCGGGCGAGACGGCGGCGATGAGCGGCTTCCCGACGTGGGGCTCCGACGTCGGCGGCTACGCGACGCCGCCCTTCGACGACGCGGAGCTCTTCGTCCGCTGGGCCCAGCTCGGTGCCGTCTCGCCCGTGCTGGAGGTCGGCGGCTCCGGCCCGAACGCGACGCCGTGGACGCTCGGGCAGGCGGCGATGGACGGCCTGCGCGACGCGGCCGTCCTCCACTACGAGCTCTTCCCCTACCTCTACGGCCTCCTCCAGGCGAGGCAGCCGGTCCTGCGCCCCCTCGGCTACGGCTTCCCGGCCGACCCGGGATCGTGGGCTGCGACCTACGAGCTCCTCGTCGGGCCCGGACCTGCTCGCGGCTCCGGTCACCGGCTCCGGCACGACCCCGACGGTGTACCTGCCACCCGGCCGGTGGATCGACCTCTACACGGGGACGGCCGTCGGCGGGGGCCGCTCGTTCACCCGGCAGACGCCGCTCGACCAGTTCCCGTTCTACGCGCGGGCGGGAGCGGTGATCCCGTTCAACCTCCGCACCGCCTCCGGATCCTGGTGGGGCGTCGACGAGCTGACCCATCCGGGCCGTGCCGGGTACCTGGTCACGAACGGCGCGCAGGTCGACCTGACCGGGCTGCCGCATGACGTCCAGCTGTTCGTCCCGAGGTCGGGCAAGCCGCTTGCCGTCACCGTCGGGGGCAAGCCCGTCAGGTGGACGCTGGAGCCCGGGACCGCTGCCCGGCGTGGTCATTCGGCTCCACGGTCCCGCGGTCCACGGCACAGTCATGTCGTCGCCGTCCTAGAATTCGCCGATGGCCTTGCCGGTCAAGCAGGAGCCGAGCTCCGGGGACGTCAGGTCGGCGCGTCCGTACCTCCTCCGCCGCAGCCCGCTCGAGGCGTTCGTCCGCCGGGCGGCAAGCGTCGTCGCGCTCGTCGGGATCGACATCATCGGCCTGACCGTCGGGCTCTACGTCGCGATCGCGCTCCGCTCCCTCGTTCGCGATCCCAAGCCGATTCTCTGGAACCTCCTCTGGACGCAGGAGAGCGACTGGCTGCCGTTCCTCGTGCTGCTGCTCCTGCTCGTCTTCTGGCGCAACCACCTCTACGGCCCGCGCGAGCTTCGCGAGGGGGCCGGCAAGGTCGTCTCCTCGGTCATGCTGGTCACGGCGCTCGCGCTCGCGTTCGCGATCGGCACCGAGCAGCACTTCACGACGTTCGGGCTCTACATCGTGGCGGCGGTCACGGTCGCGACCTCGATCAGCCTCCTCCGGTGGAGCTACGAGTCGATCTCCGGAGCGACGCTGCGCTCGCTCGGCGTCCGCCGGCGGGTCCTGCTCGTCGGCGGCGGCGACCAGGTCGACCACCTTCGCGCGACCCTCGGCTACGCCCGGAGCGGCATCGACTACGAGTTCGCCGGGCACGTCGAGGCGGGGCCGGCTGTCCTCGCCGCGCTGGAAGGGGACGGCCTCGACGAGGTGATCGTCGCCGACGACGAGATCGCCGAGTCGCTCCTGCTCGAGATCGTCGAGGCGGCGCACCGTGAGGGAGTGAAGGTGCTGATCGCGCCCCGGACGACGGAGCTCCTCGTCGAGCGCGGCGAGTACGTCCCCGGTCAGGCGGTGCCGCTCTTCGAGGTCCGGCCGCCGATCCTCGCCGGCGCCGACTGGGCGATCAAGCGGGTCTTCGACCTCGTCGTCGCAGCGATCGTGATCGTGCTCGGCCTTCCGGTCTGGCTTCTCGTCGCGCTCGCGATCAAGCTCACCTCGCGCGGCCCGGTGTTCTACTCCGACGAGCGCGTCGGGCTCGGCGAGGCCCCGTTCCCGATGCTGAAGTTCCGCACGATGGTGCAGGACGCGGCGAGCCGGCAGGCCTCCCTCGAGGGGGCGAACGAGGCGAGCGGTGCGCTGTTCAAGATCCGCGACGACCCGCGCGTCACCGGCGTCGGCCGCTTCCTGCGGCGGTTCTCGCTGGACGAGATCCCGAACGTCTGGAACGTCCTCCGCGGCGAGATGTCCCTCGTCGGCCCGCGCCCGCTGCCGCTGCGCGACTACACCCGCCTCGAGCCGTGGCACCGCCGCCGCTCCAACGTCCTTCCCGGCATGACCGGCCTGTGGCAGATCGCCGGCCGCAGCGACCTCTCCTTCGACGACCTCGTCCGCCTCGACTTCTACTACCTCGAGAACTGGTCGCTCTGGCTCGACATCACGATCCTGGGCCGGACGATCCCGGCGGTCGTCGGGCGGCGCGGCGCGTACTGATCCCGAGCGAGTTAGGTCAGCCCGACGATCCCGTTCCGGATCAGGGCGGCGGCGAGCGCGATCAGCGATCACGGCCGCGACGGTCCTCGCGTTCCGCTGTAGCCAGAGGCGGGCTCCGCCGAGCACACCGAGGGCCCAGTCATGGGCGACGAGGAGCATGAGCAGCGCGATCGCGAGCGGCAGGAGCGAGACCACCGCGAACGCGAGCCACTGCGCCGCGTACCCGGCGGTCGAGGGGTTCATCTGCGAGATCGTCTTCAGGGCGATCGGGATGAAGGCACCGGGGTTCGCGAGCGCGGCCCCGGCACCCACGATCGCGATCGCCGGCGACGACGCCACCTTGCTCATCTGCGCCACCATCGCCTCCTCCCGCTTCGGGTTGCGCGGGCGGCGGAGCCTCGCTGCGACCCAGGCGAGCAGCAGGGCGCCGGCGGCGATGTCCACCCAGGAGACCCACGTCTTCGGGCTCGACGGGCTCGACGACGCGGCGACGTCGCCGAGGAGGAACGCAGCGGCGATGCCGACGGCCAGCGTGGCGGTGAGCGCACCGAGGTAGAAGAGGAACCCGGTCCGCAGCGGCCGATCGCCCAGGACGAGAGCGAACACCGAGAACGTCAGCGTCGTCGGAGACACCATCGCGGCCAGCGAGACGAGTACGAGCTCGGTGTCGACACCTCCCACCGGGACGAATGAGAACAGATCGGCTCACTTTACGGCGACGTAACCGCGGCCTGCGACAATCCGGCGGATGCGCGCGCCCAAGCTTCTCTGTGTTGCCTCCGCGGTCGATCTCGACTTCCGCTACGGCTGCACGCCCGCCTGGTGGCAGCTCTGGCAGGCCTTGAACGACGAGGGCGCCGAGCTCGTCGTCGCGCCCTACCGTGGGCGGCCGATCGAGACGCCGTGGTGGCGGAGCGCACCGAACCCGGCCTACCTCGAGGGCGAGTCGTACGCGCGGGCGCGGAGCATGGCCGCCCGGCTCAAGGGCGACGGCCACCTTCGCCGCGACGAGGACTCGCCCGAGGACTCGCTCGGCGACCGGATGACCCGCGAGGCGATCTGGCGCGTCGTGACGCCGCGCTGGCGCCGCCACCTCGAGCGGCTCGTCGAGCGCGAGCGCCCCGACGCCGTCGTCGTGTTCACGGTCCCGATGGCGCACTTCCGCGGGATCCCGACGGCGCTGCGCGAGCGCTTCGACATTCCCGTCGTCTTCTACGACGGCGACGTGCCGATGAGCCTGCCCGAGTTCGGCGGCATGGACACCGGGTTCAACTACTACCACGGCGCCGACCCGGGGGAGTACGACCTCCTGATCTCGAACTCCGAGGGCGGGCTCGACAGCCTGCGAGCGCTCGGCGCCCGGCGGGCCGAGGTGGTCTTCTGGGGCGCCGACCCGGAGTTCTTCGCTCCGCAGCCGGTCGAGAAGGAGACCGACGTCTTCTTCTACGGCTACGGCGACAAGTTCCGGCGGGAGTGGATGGCGACGCTCGTCGGCGAGCCGTCGCGGGCGCTCGCCGACGTCGACTTCTCGCTCGGCGGGCACGACTTCCGCGGCGACACCGGCGCGGCCCGGCTCGTCGGAGACGTCCCGTTCCCGTCGTTCCCGCGCGCCATCTCCGCGGCGCGGATCAACCTCTGCATCACGCGCCGCTCGCACGCGAGCGTGCCGGCCTCGTCGTCGTGCCGCCCGTTCGAGCTCGCAGCCACCGGCGCCGCGATCGTCGCGAATCCGTACGACGGGATCGAGCGCTGGTTCGAGCCGGGTAGCGAGCTCCTCGTCGTCCACGACGCCGACGAGGCGATCGCGGCCTACCGCTCGCTCCTCGACGATCCGGCCCAGGCCGAGGAGATGGGCCGCCGCGCCCGCGAGCGGGTGCTCGACGAGCACACGTACAGGCACCGGGCAAGGCGGGTGCTCGAGCTCCTCGACCTCGGAGTCACTGCCCGTGTCCACTGAGCTCTCGGTGGAGGAGCAACCGGCACCGGCGAAGAGCGGAGGCCCGCTCGCGGCGGTGCGGCGGATCGCCGTCGTGCCTGCGTTCAACGAGGAGCGGAACATCGGCAGGCTGCTGGCAGAGCTCACGGCTCTCGATCCCGACCTGGAGGTGGTCGTCGTCTCGGACGGGTCCACCGACCGAACGGCCGAGGTTGCTGCTGCCGCCGGCGCCCACGTCGTGTCGCTCCCGTTCAACCTCGGGATCGGCGGCGCCGTCCAGACCGGGTTTCGCTTCGCGTGGGAAGGCGGGTACGAGCTCGCGGTCCGTCTCGACGGCGACGGGCAGCACGACCCCTCACAGCTGCCGGCGATCGTCGCTCCGGTCGTCGCCGACGAGGCCGACCTCGCGATCGGCTCCCGGTTCCTCGAGTCGGGCGGCTACCGCTCGTCGGCCGCGCGCCGGTTCGGGATCCGGGTGCTCGCCCGTGTCGTGTCGTGGATCGCCCGCCAGCGGCTGACCGACACCACCTCCGGCTTCCAGGCCCTCAACCGGAAGACGATCCGGCTCTTCGCGGCCGACCTGCCGCACGACTACCCCGAGGTCGAGGGGCTCGTGATGGCGATCCGGCATCACCTCCGCGTGCAGGAGGTCCCGGTCACGATGCGCGAGCGCGAGCACGGCCGCTCCTCGATCGGGACGCTCGCCTCCGTCTACTACATGTTCAAGGTGCTGCTCGCCGTCTTCGTCGACCTCTTCCGCCGTGACGTCGTTCCCGAGGAGGACGCATGACCCCCGTCAAGATCTCCATCTTCGCGACCGCCATCGCCGTGATCCTGCTGCTCGTCGTGTTCGAGCTGATCCGCTCCCGGCGCCTGCGCGAGCGCTACGCGGTGCTCTGGCTCGCCACGGGGCTCGTGCTCGTGGCCCTGTCGGCCTGGCGCGGCGGGCTGAACACGATCGCCGGCTGGCTCGGCGTTCGCAGCTACCCGCCCGCGGTGCTGTTCGCCGTCGGGCTCCTGTTCGTGATCATCGTCCTGCTCCACTACTCGACGGTCATCTCGAGGCTCGCGGACCAGAACACGATCCTCGCGCAACGCCTGGCGCTGCTCGAGTCGCGGCTGTCGGACCGCGAGGGGTCTACCCCGACGAGACGCTGAAGCCCTGCGCGACCCCGGGCCCGCGGAGATGCAGGCTCGTCGAGACGAGCGCAGGCACGCACAGCATCACCTGCCAGCACTGGTCGGACCCGTTGGCCGGTTGCGAGAGCACGAGCCCGGAGCTCGTCGCGATCGTCACGAGCTCCGGGCTCGGAGGCAGCGGGATGCCGAGTGGGCCGTCCCCGTTGGCGCGCTCGAGGTGAACCGAGCCGAGCGTGAAGATGCACGCGCCGAGCGCGGTCGAGAGAATCGTGGCCCAGGCCAGGAACGGCCCGTGACGTCCCCTCAGTCCGAGCACGACCAGGGCCACAGCCGCGCCGGCGATCAGGGCCGCCGGGAGCATCCACGAGAGGTGGTGGTTGCCGATCCAGGCAATGCCGGCAGCGCCTGCCGCCGTGACCGCGGCGAGCCCGGCCCAGGAGCGCGCGGACGGCCGGCCGAGCGGAGGGAGGGCCCACGCTGCGAGAGCCGCCGGGACGAGCCAGATCAGGCCGAACACGAAGCGGGGATCGGGAGCGCTGAAAAACCACGCTGCGAGGATCGCGAGCGAGGGCACGACGACCGCGATCATCGGCCAGACGCGCCGCCGTCTGCCCGGGTCGCGTGTCGCTGCCGCGACGAGGGCAGGCGCGAGGCACGCGAGGAGCATCAGCGGTGCGAGCACGTCGGGATCGCGGGCGCGCTTGTACAGCCAGTAGGCGTGAAGCCACTGCCACGAGGCGAGGACCGTGTCCGGGGCCACTCCCGGCCAGCGCGCCCACGCCTCGTCGCCGCGGTTCGCGGAGACCATGACCGCCGCGGGGACGCGCCAGCTCGTCGGGAGGCTAACGGCCGTGAGCGGGTAGAACGGGTAGCCCGACAGCACCGCCTGGCGGGCGGCCCAGCCGATCGCGAGGAGCGCCGGCAGGGCCACGACCGCGAGAGCGGCACGGGCCGTTCGGTGGCCGAAGACGAAGATTCGCCGACGCGCAGATCGCGAGCGGCCAGTAGAGCGGCCTCGTCGCCGACGCCACGGCCAGCATCGCCGCTGCGGTGAGCCCGGCACCCGGGTCGAAGCCGCGCTCGACACTCTCCGCGAGATAGAGCATCCCGACGACGGCGGCGACGAAGACGCCGAGGTCGAGGTTCGGGCTGCTCAGCCGCTGCTGTGGGGCGAGTGAGGTCACAACCACCGCCGCCGGTACGAGCAGCACGGCAAGCCGGCGCGAGAAGGAGGGGTCGGCGGCGCCGGTCCTCGCCAGGCGGAGCCCCACCTCGAGGAGGAGCAGCGAGACGAGCAGCCCGACGACGAGGTGCGGACCGGCCCCGGCGACGGGGCTCCGGTCGAGGAAGGCCGCGAGCAGGAGATGGGCGTCTCCGCCGCCGAGGCGGCTGTGGAGGTTCGCGAGCCCCGGGACCGCCGCGTAGTGCTCGGCGTAGGTGATCAGGTTCAGGTGGTAGAGCCCGAAGTCGTAGTCGTCGGCCGGCCCAAGCGCCTGGTCGGCGAGGATCGCCCAGCCGACCGCGACCAGGGCGAGGACACCCGCCGCGCGCCCGTCGAGACGCGGTCGGGCAGCCCTTCTCAGCACGGCGAAGGATCCAGATGCTGCGGCGGCGACGGGGACCGCCCAGGTCCACCACGTGACCGCGAGGAACATGTTCCAGATGAGCAGATAGGCGACGAGGCCCGCCAGCCCGATCCAGATGTCGCCGCGGGCGATCCCGCCAGAGGGCCGGCCGAGCACCGCGAAGAGCCCACGCCTCACGACGAATCCCGACCCGGCCGCGAGCCCGGCGACG
Organism: uncultured Actinomycetota bacterium; assembly: GCA_963738895.1. GTDB lineage: Bacteria > Actinomycetota > Thermoleophilia > Gaiellales > Gaiellaceae > PALSA-600. Next base: position 123,857 of record CAVTYN010000003.1, on the reverse strand, counting down.
AGCGTCCAGATCGCCATGATCGCGAGCACCGGAAGGACGACTTCCGTTGCCACAGCCGAGTCTAGACCGGTCGGCTCTGAGCGCGATACCAGGCGATCGTGCGCTCGAGCCCGTCGCCGAGCGCGGTCCGCGCCTCGAAGCCGAGCAGCTCATGCGCCCGCGTCGTGTCGAGGCGCCGGCGTGGCTGGCCGTTCGGCATCGACTCGTCCCACACGATCTCGCCTTCGAATCCCGTGAGCTCGGCGATCGTCTCGGCAAGCTCGCGGATCGAGATCTCGGCTCCGGTGCCGATGTTGATCGGCTCCGGGCCCGAGTAGCGGTCGGCGGCGAGCACGAACGCGTCGGCCGCGTCCTCGACGTAGAGGAACTCGCGCGTCGGCGACCCGTCGCCCCAGAGCACGACCTCGGACGGTCCCGGCGAGCATCTTGCGGATCAGGGCCGGGACGACGTGCGAGGTCTCGAGGTCGAAGTTGTCGCGCGGCCCGTAGAGGTTCGCGGGGAGGAGGTAGACGGCATCGAGGCCGTACTGCTCGCGGTAGGCCTGGCCGCCCACGAGCACGGACTTCTTCGCGACGCCGTACGGCGCGTTCGTCTCCTCCGGGTAGCCGTTCCAGAGCTCGTCCTCGTGGAAGGGAGTCGGCGTGAACTTGGGGTACGCGCACACCGTGCCCGCGACGACCAGCTTCGAGACGCCGCGGAGCCGCGCCAGCTCGAGCACGTGCGCGCCCATGATCAGGTTCGCGTACCAGTAGCGACCGGGGTTTGCGCGGTTCGCGCCGATGCCGCCGACCTCGGCCGCGAGGTGGAAGACGAGCTCGGGCCGAGCGTCGTCGAAGAGCCGCTCCGCGTCGTCCCACCGGGTCAGGTCGTACTCGGCCCGGCGGGGAACGACGACCTCGTCGCCACGCTCGCGGAGCCGCTCGACGAGGAACGAGCCGAGGAACCCGCCCCGCCGGTCACGAGCGCCCGCATTTGGCTAGCTCGCGCCGGTCTTCGCCCTCGAGCCCTGGATCCAGTCGACCCGGCCGAGCCAGCTCTCGCGATTCGCCGCGTACCAGGCGATCGTCCGGCGGACGCCCTCTTCCCAGCTCACGGTGGGCTTCCAGCCGGTCTCGGCGTTCAGCTTCTCGAATCCGACCCGGAGCGCCATGACCTCGCTCGCCCCCGGCCGGTAGCGCGCCTCGGTCGTGACGAGCTCGCGGCCTGCCGGCCAGTACCCGCCCTCCTCGCCGATGCGGAGGATCATCGCCGCCCAGTCCGCCATCGAGATGTTCTCGCCCTGGCCGTAGACGTAGACGTCGCCGGGGATGCCGTGTGCGGCGACCGTGAGGTGCCCGCGCACGCCGTCGGTACAGAAGCAGAAGTCGCGCATCGGGTCGAGCTGGCCGAGCTCCACGTACCGGCGCTCGAGCGCCTGGGTGATGATCGTCCCGGTGACGTAGCGCGGGTTCTGCCGCGGCCCGTAGTTGTTGAACATCCGGGTGACGATCGCCGGGACTCCGTAGGCGTCGTGGTAGTTCATCGTCAGGAAGTCGGCCGCCACCTTCGAGGTCGCATAGATCGACTTCGGGTTGATCGGCGAGCGCTCGTGGAGGATCAGGCTGCCGAGGTCGTCGAAGTCGTGGTGGTGGGAGACCGACTCGCGGACGTTCCCGTACTCCTCGGAGGTGCCGGCGGTGTCGAACTTCTCTAGCTCGAGGTCGTGGTCGACGATCGACTGGAGCAGGAAGAGCGTTCCGAAGGTGTTGGCCATCATCGTCTCGATGGGGCGGTGCCACGACTCGCCGACGTGCGCCTGGGCCCCGAGGTGGAAGATGTAGGGCTTGTCGGCGACGCGCTTGAGGTCGCGGATGAAGTAGTCGATCGCGGTCTTGTCGGTGAGGTCGGCGAACACGACCCGGGCGAGCCGCTGGCGCTGCGCGCCGATGTTGTTGAGCGCCCCGGACGAGGTCGCCCGGACGAACGCCCACACGTCGGCACCGAGCTCGACGAGGGCGTCGGTGAGATGGGAGCCCATGAACCCGTCGGCTCCGGTGACGACGCAGGTGCGGCCCTCGTAGACGTTGCCGAGATCGCGGCGCAGCGCGTCGCGCTCTTCTTCGGGCCAGATGGCGCTATCGTCGCGCGGCATCGATGCAGGGTAGACGTTCAGGCCGCCGGAGCGCAGCGCGAAGCGGTCTGCTGACCGGCATCTCGACCGCAGTGGTCAGCGCCTCGGCGGCGCTCGCCGGGGCGATCCTCTCCCGGAAGTTCGGCCACGGCGTGAAGACCGACGGGTTCTTCGCGGCCTACGGGGTGTACGTGGCGGTCGTGCTCGTCGCGAGCGCCCTGCGTGTCGTCGTCCTGCCGGAGTTCGCCCGGGCGCGTGTCGCAGGAGCTCTCGGCGGCGAGACCGGCTCCTGGGCCGCCGCGCTCGCGATCCCGCTCGCCCCGCTCGTCGTGGTCGCGGTCGTGGCGCCGCACTGGGCTGCCGGGCTCCTGACGAGCAGCCCCGCGGCGCAGTCGAGCGCGGCGCAGCTCCTGCCGTGGCTCGTGCCGGCTGCCGCCGCCCAGGTCTACGCGGGCGTGGGTGCGAGTGCGCTCGCAGCCCTCGACGACTACGGGACCGCAGCACTCGGATATGCGCTCGGTGCCGCTGTCGGCCTCGGGGTGATCGGGGCGCTCGTCCATCGCGGCGTGGCGGCGTTCGGCTGGGGGCTTGCGGTGAACGGCGCGATCGCGGTGGGCGTCCCGCTGGCGGCACTCCTCCTGAAGGGCGGCGTCGCGCGCCCCGGTCGCGCGGTCGGCCATCGCCTCCGGGTCCTGGTCGAGGGGGTATCGCTTCCCTTCGCGCTGCAGGGGCTCTACATCATCGGCTACCGGTTCGCGAGCGGGCTCGGCGCCGGGCGCCCGACGACCTTCTCGTACGCCTATCTCATCGCCTCGCTGCTCGTGGCGGTCACCGCCACCTCGATCGCGCTCGTCTCCTCGGTGCCGCTCTCCCGCGGGGAGCTCACCCCCGAGCGCGCCTCGGGCCACGTCGTCGCCGCGTCCTGGGTGTCGATCGCGATCGTCGCGGCTGCCTCCGGGGTGTTCGCTCTCGCCGGGCAGCCCGTCGCGAAGACGGCGCTCGGATCGAGCTACGGCGGCGGCACGGGCGCCGAGCTCGGGCGACTCGTCGCGTATCTGGCGCCGTGGATGGTCGTGTCGATTGCGCTCTCGGTCACCTTCCCGCTCCTGTTCGTCCGCGGCCGGGCGCGCTGGTTGCCGCTGCTTGCAGTGGGGGCGCTCGCGGCGCACGTGCCGGTCGAGTGGCTTGGCTCCTCGACGTGGGGGCTCGGTGGGCTGGCGGCGGGTCTCGCCCTCACCACCGCGGCCGTCCTCGCGGTGCTCCTCGCGGCCCTCGGTGCGCTGCGATCGGCCTCGACCGGGGTGGTGGTTGCAGCGCTCTCGTGCGGCATCCCTGCCCTCGCAGCCTTCGGGGTCGCCTCCTTCGTGCCCTCGGCGATCGGTGCGGCAGCGCTCGGGCTGCTTCTCTACTGCGCCGTGCTCGCCGTCTGGCGCCCGGCGGGGCTCCTGACCGCGTGGGGCTACCTGCGCCGGTTAGGTTGAGCGGATGGTCGTCGCCGTCGTCCTCTCGTGGAATCGCCGGGAGGACACGCTGGCCTGCCTCCGGTCACTGGCGGCCGCCGACCCCGCGCCGCGCGTCATCGTCGTCGACAACGGCTCGACCGACGGGACCTCGGAGGCGGTGCGTCGCGAGTTCCCGTCGGTCGAGCTGATCGAGAACCCCTCGAACCTCGGGTTCGCAGAGGGAAACGACGTCGGGATCCGGCGCGCGCTGGCCGAGGGCGCCGACCACGTGCTCGTGCTCAACAACGACACCGAGGTCGATCCGGGCTTCCTCGCGCCGCTCCTCGACGAGGCAGCCCGCCGTCCCGACGCAGGCGCGCTGAGCCCGAAGATCCTCTTCGCCGAGCCGGCGGGGCTCATCTGGTTCGCCGGAGCCGAGTACGACCCGCGCTCGGGCTACAACGGGCGCCACCGAGGCTATCGCGAGCAGGACGACGGCCGCTTCGACGCGGTCGTCGAGACCGGCCGCGTGTGCGGGGCGGCGATGCTCGTCCCGCGGGAGGTGCTCGAGCGGGTCGGCGCCTTCGACGCGGATCTCTTCGCCTACAGCGAGGACACCGACTGGTCCCTGCGCGCCCGCGAGGCCGGGTATCGCCACTACGTCGTCCCGGCGAGCCGCGTCTGGCACAAGGTCTCCGCCGCCTCGGGCGGCGAGAGCTCCCCGACCGCCCTCTACTACGACCTGCGAAACGCTCTCGTCGTCGCCGAGCGCCACGCGCCGCTCGGGTCGTTCGGCACCTGGCGGCGGCGCCTCGTCGTGCTCGGCGCGCACCTCGCGCAGGCCGCGCGCGCCCCCCGCCGCCGTGACTGCCTCGCCGCTACGTGGCAGGGCTGGCGCGACTTCCGCGCCGGCCGCCTGGGGCCTCGCGAAGGCTAGAACGTAAGGTGTCCGACACAGCGTCGTTCCCCCTGTGCGGCATCGGCCCGGCGTCGTGTTCCGGTGTCCGACACAGCGTCGTTCCCACCTGCCCGGCATCGGCCCGGCGTCGTGTCGGACACCGCTCTAGGCGTATCGCCGGTCGCGGCGTTCAAGGCGGTGTCGGACACCGTTCGAGCTCCGGCTTCGCGCCGAGGCAAGCGCGCGGTGTCCGACACCACGGCACCGTTCGAGCTCCGGCTTCGCGCCGAGGCAAGCGCGCGGTGTCCGACACCACGGCACCGTTCGAGCTCCGGCTTCGCGCCGAGGCAAGCGCGCGGTGTCCGACACCACGACACCGTTCGAGCTCCGGCTTCGCGCCGAGGCAAGCGCGCGGTGTCCGACACCTACAATGCCGCGGTGACTGCGCAGCAGGCGAAGCAGGCCGTCAAGAACGCGCTCTACCGCACGATCGGCGAGACCTCGACGGTGCTGCGCCTGCACCCGGACGGGCAGAAGACGTTGTCGATCCTCATGTACCACAAGGTCAACGACCTGCCCGACAACCCGACCACGGTGCCCGTCGGGATCTTCGACGACCAGCTCGGCAGGCTCGGCGAGCTCGGCTACAACGTCGTCGACCTCGACGCCGTCCTCGACCACTACACGGTCGGCATGCCTCTTCCCGAGAAGGCGGTGCTGATCACCTTCGACGACGGCTACCGCGACACGCTCGAGAACGCGCTCCCGGTGCTGCAGAAGCACGGCTACCGGGCGGTCGTGTTCATCCCGGTCGCCTACATGGAGGACGAGACGCCGCTGCCACACGAGGCGCGCCTCGTCGAGCGCGGCGTGCGGAACCGCACGCTCGACTGGGGCCTCATGCGCGAGCTCGACGGGAGCGGTGTCCGCGTCGAGTCCCACGGGATCGCGCACCGGCCGCTCGCCGAGGTGACCCTCGACGAGGCTGTCCGCGAGATCGCCGTCTCGAAGCTCAAGCTCGAGGAAAAGCTCGGCCGGCCCGTTCGCGCGTACGCCTACGTGAAGGGGTCGGAGGCGCACTTCCACCCGGTGCACGAGAGCATCCTGAAGCAGGCGGGCTACGAGATCGCGTTTACCTCGATCTCCCGCGCGAACGGCTCGAGCACGAATCCGTTCCGCCTCGGCCGCTACAACGTCGAGCCGTATCCGGCCCGGACGTTCGAGCTCGTGCTCTCCGGCGCGTGTGACCTGATCTCCCTCAAGGACACCGTCGCCGGGACTCACGCTCGCCGCCTGTTCAATCAGGCGCTCGGTACCGCCACGCGGTGAGGGTCGTCGAGTACGACCCTTCACGGCGGGGTGAGGTCGCCGTCCTGATGGAGCGCGTCTGGGGAGTACGGCCCGCCGAGGACGAGCTCGCCTGGTTCTACGAGGCAAACCCGGTCCGCGCGGCGTCGGTGCTGATCGCGGAGGAGGACGGGCGGACCGCCGGCTCGGTGGCGATGAGCTTCGTCCGCATGTCGATCGGCGGTGAGGAGCTCGAGGTGGGGATGCCCGTGCGTCTCGCGACCGATCCGGAGCACCAGGGGCGCGGGGTGTTTCGTGAGCTCGAGTCGGCGAACGAGGAGCGCGCGCGCGACCTCGGGATCCGGCTTCTGCTGATCGTCCCCAACGCCGCCTCGGCTCGGATCCTCGTCGGCGCCCTCGGCTGGACGAAGCTCCCGCCCGTCCGGCTCTGGTCACGGCTGCTGCCGCGCACCCGCCACCCCACCGCCGTTCCGGTCGACCGGTTCGACGACTCGCTCCCCGACGACACCGGCGGGGGAGACCGCGTCGTGCGCAACGGAACGTGGCTCAACTGGCGCTTCGCCGACTCGCCGAAGCCCTACGCGCTGCTCGCAGGCGGCGGCTACGCGATCGTCGGTCGTCACGGACGCGTCGGGATGCTTGCAGCCGTCGAGGGCGACCTCCTCGGCGACGCGGCTGCGGTCGCCGAGGGGCGCGCACTCGTCGCCGCCCCGCCGCCATGGCTCCGGCGGCGCTACCTGCGCGCGGGGTACCTGCCGACGCACCGGACGTTCACGGTGCTCGGCAAGTCGCTGGACCCCTCCCTGCCGCTGCCCGCACGCCCGCATTTCGAGCTCGGAGACCTTGATTTCCTGTGAGGCGCATCGTCTTCGCGACCCAGGTGATCGACCCCGACGACCCGATCCTCGGCGCGGTCGTCGCGAAGGTGCGCGCGCTCGCCGAGCGGGTCGACGAGGTCGCCGTCCTGGCCCTTCGCGCCGTTCCCGGCGTGCTGCCGGGCAACTGCCGCATCCAGCTCTTCGGCGGCTCGTCGAAGGGCGCTCGCGGGCGCGTGTATGTCTCCGCGCTGCGCCGTGAGCTCACACCGAAGCCCCTCGCCGTCGTAGCTCACAGCGTGCCGCTCTACGCGATCCTGGCCGCGCCGCTCACGAAGCCGGCGCGGGTCCCGCTGCTCCTCTGGTTCACGCACTGGAAGCCGAGCCGCACGCTCGTCCTCGCGGAGCGGCTCTCGACGGCGGTACTCAGCGTCGACCGCCGCTCGTTCCCGCTCGACTCCGGGAAGGTCGTCGCGATCGGCCATGGGATCGACACCGACCGGTTCGGCTGCTCCGAGCGGGGGCCGGGCCCGCTACGCGCGGTCGCCCTCGGGCGGACGTCCCCCGCGAAGGGCCTCGAGACCATCGCCCGCGGAGCCGGGCTCGCGGGCGTCGAGCTCGACGTCTTCGGCCCGTCGGCCACCGGCGAGGAACGGGCCGAGCGCGCGCGGCTGCTGGCCCTCGGCGTCAGGCTCCACGACCCCGTCCCGTACTCCGAGGTCCCCGCCCTGCTCGCCTCCAGGGACGTGCTCGTGAACAACATGCGCGAGGGCTCGCTCGACAAGATCGTCTACGAGGCGGCCTCGACGTGCATGCCCGTCCTCGCCTCGAACACCGGCTTCGACGACGTCCTCCCGGCCGAGCTGCGGTTCCCCCGCGACGACCCCGACGCCCTGGCGGAGCGGCTGCGTACCCTTAGCGGCATGGATAGGAATGCCCTGGGACGGGAGCTGCGGGAGCGGGTCGTCGCGCGCCACTCGGCGGGCCGCTGGGCCGACCGCGTGATCGAGGTGGCCGAGCGGTGATCGTGCTGCACGTCCAGAAGGTGGCCGGCATCTCCGGCTCGGAAGCCCACCTCCTGCAGCTGCTGCCGGCGCTCAAGTCGCGGGGCTGGGACATCCGCTTCCTCATGCTCCACGAGCAGGAGCCGGGCGCCTGGGAGTTCGCGCGCGCGCTCGAGGCGGGCGGCGTGCCGGTCGACGGGATCGAGATGAAGACCGACGTCGACCCCGGCACCTTCTTCCGCGTCCTCTCCTATCTCGCGAACCACCGGCCGACGATCCTCCACACCCACCTCGTGCACGCCGACGCCTACGGGCAGACGGCCGGGACGGTGGCGGGAGTGCCGGTGCGCCTCTCGACGAAGCACGGCTTCAACGAGTTCCGCGAGGGCCGGATCTTCGCCCTCGGCGACCGGACGATCGGCGCGCTGGCACACCGGCAGATTGCGATCTCGCGCGGGCTTGCGCGGTACCTGAGCGACACGGAGGGCTTCGTCGAGCCCGACTTCGAGATCGTGCACTACGGGATCGCCGCCGGCCCGGAGCCCGAGCCGTACGCCGGCGAGGCGCCGCGGTTCCTCTGCATCGGCCGCCTGATCCCGATCAAGGGCCATGTCGTGCTCCTCCGCGCGTTTCGCCAGGTGCTCGACGTGCGCCCGGACGCGACGCTCGAGATCGCCGGTCGCGGCGTGCTCGAGCACGGCCTCAAGGATCTTTCCCGCGAGCTCGGGCTGAACGGCTCCGTCCGCTTCCTCGGTCACGTGACGCCGGTGCAGAGGGCGGTCGAGGAGTCGCTGGCCGTCGTCGTGCCGTCCCTCGGCGAGGGGTTCGGGATGGTCGCGCTCGAGGCGATGGAGCGCGCCCGCCCGGTCATTGCCGCCTCGATCGGCGGTCTCGAGGACCTCGTGCGCGACGGCGAGACGGGACTGCTCGTCCCGCCCGGCGAAGCCGACGCGCTCGCCGAGGCGATGCTCGCGATGGCCGCCGACCCGGCGTTCGCGATCGCGATGGGCGTGGAGGCCCGCCGCCGTGCGATCGAGCGGTTCCCGGAGCTGCGCTGTACCGAGCGCACCGAGGAGGTCTACCGCCACTGGCTGGACGTGCGTCAGGGGGGCGGGTTGGAGCCCGGGTCCTTTGCGCCACCTGCGGCGGCCGTGAACGGCTCCGGCTAGTGCACGGACGGATGCACGAATTGCTCACACGCTGCATCGTGACGGCTATCTGGTCGTTCGCGGTGCGCAGCTCGAGCTTTCCGCCCTGAACGGCGTAGGTGGCGGCGGAGCCGAGAGCGGCGAGGTAGGCGGCCTCCTGGTCCATGACGCCCGCAGGCGTCGAGCAGTACTTCCTGGTGGTGGCGATCGCGCCGACCTCGAGCTTCGGCGGCGTCGTGTGGACCGGCGCCTCGTAGGAGTTGCAGCCGGCAGAGCCACTGACGCCCGTCTGCCCGAACACCGCCGTCAGCTTCGTCCCGGCCGTGGGGCTTACCACGGCCTGCTTGCCGTTGTTGTAGCCGGTGACGAGCCACTTCGTTCCCACGAGCGACTGGGACTGAACGCCGAACGTGGCGAGCGTCCGGCCGACACGGCTCTTCAGCTTCAGCGTGTCGCCCGACACCGTGAATCGTCCGGCGGAGGTGAGGGCACCGAGGTAGGCGGTCTCCGCTTTCATCACCGAAGGCGCGCACGCCATGGCCGTGCTCGTGAGCTTCGAGATCGAGATCGAGCTTCGCGAGGTGGTGTAGCTCCCGCCGAAGCTGTTGCAGCCCGCGAAGCCCGAGACCTTCCCGGCGGCGCTGAACTCCGCAGTCGCGCCCTTGGGGGCGCTCTGAGACCTGGACAGCCCCGTCAGCTTCCACGTGTTGGCCGTGAGCGCGCTGCTGTCGTCGCCGGTGGCGCCGCCGACCGCGACGACGGAGATCAGTGCGATCACGACGAGCAGCCGCATCCGGACCAGTGTCGCACGCGGGGGCTCGACGGCGACCCTCAGCTCGCGGCCGCGACCCGCGCTCGGTCGGCCGCGTCGAGGAAGCGGCGCTGCCAGAGCTCGAGGGCGCACAGGCACCAGAGCCGGTGGCCGTGGTCGGCCCTCCGCGCGGCATGCTCGCGCAGGAGCAGCTCGAGCGTTTCCCGTCGGAAGAGGCCGCGGTCGTCCCCGAGCAGCAGGTCCTCGGCCATGGGCCGGAGCTCCTCGCGGAACCAGTGGTCGAGCGGAACGCCGAACCCGGTCTTGGCGCGGGCAGTCGTCTCCGGCGGGAGCACCTCGGCGAATGCCTGCCTCAGCGCCTCCTTCCCTCGAGCGAGCTCCGGCGGCAGGGCGAGGCTGAGCTCGACGACGCGGTGATCGAGAAACGGCGCCCGCAGCTCGAGCGAGACCGCCATCGAGGCGATGTCGGCCTTCGGGAGGAGGTCGCCCGGGAGATACGAGTCGAGATCGACGAGACGCAGGTCGGGATCGTGGGGAAGCATTCCGGCGGTGGAGTGGGCCAGCGCCTCGTCCGTCCAGAGCGCGCGGCGGAGCTCCTGGGGGAACACCTCGACGAGACGAGCGTAGCGATCGGCCGCGGGCTGCGCGGCGGCGTCCAGAAAGCGGCGTGCACGGAACAGCGTCGACCGCGGCTCCCGGCGGGCCGCGGGCACAGCACCGAGCGCCGAGCGGCCGGCTGCCGCGGCGAGCCTGGGGACGCGGCTCGCAAGCTCGTGAGCCCGGTAGCGCTCGTACCCGCCGAAGGCCTCGTCGCCGCCGTCGCCGACCAGCGCGACGGTGACATGGCGCCTGGTCGCTTCGCAGACGAGCAGCGTCGGGAGCGCCGCCTCGTCGCCGAACGGCTCGTCGAACGCGTCAGCGAGCCGCTCGAGGAGCTCCGGCTCGGGCGCGATCTCGAGCTCCTCGTGCGTGGTCCCGAACCGCTCGGCGACGACGCGCGCATTCGGGCGCTCGTCATAGGCGCGGTCGGGGAATCCGACCGTGAAGGTCCGGACCGGCCCGGACGATGCTTCCGCCATCGCGGCGACGACGATCGAGGAGTCGAGCCCTCCGGAGAGCAGCGCGCCGAGCGGGACGTCGGCGACGAGTCGCCGGCGCACGGCCGCCGTCACTTCGCTGCGAACCCGTTCGACCCAGTCGCCTTCACCGGAGGCGGGGAGCGGCCGCCAGTACCGCTCGACGCGCTCGGCTCCGCCCTCGAAGACGGCGTACGACGCGGGCGGCACCTTCTGCACGGCACGGAGGCCTGACCGTGGCACGTACTGGAGCGCCAGGAACGCATCGAGCTGCGCCAGGTCGAGGTCGCGCGGAAGCTCGGGGAGCCGCAGCAGCGCCTTCGTCTCCGAGGCGAAGGCGATCGACCCATCGGGCAGGCGCGCGTAGACGAGCGGCTTCTTCCCGAGCCGGTCGCGGGCGAGCACGAGCCGCTCGGCCCGGCGGTCCCAGAGCGCGATCGCGAACATCCCTTCGAGACGGGCGACGAAGTCGAGGCCCCACTCCTCGTAGGCGTGCGGGATGAGCGGCGAGTCGCCCGTGCCGCGGATCTCGTGACCCTTCGCCTCGAGCTCGCGCCGCAGCGCGCGGAAGTTGTAGATCTCGCCGTTGAACACGACGGCGACGTCGCTCGCGCTCGCTCTCGACAGGCTGGTCGCCCGTTGCCAGGTCGATGATCGCGAGCCGGCGGTAGCCGAGCACGCACCGCCCGTAGGAAGCGACGGCGCCGTGGTCGGGGCCGCGGTGGACGATCGCGTCGTTCATCGCCTCGACCCGGCGCGGATCGGGTGCGTCCGGGGCGAGAAGTCCGCAGATCCCGCACATCGCTCTAGGCTACGCCAGGAGCTCCCGGTAGACGTCCTCGTGGGCAGCAGCGGAGCGCTCCCACGTGAAGGCCGCGGCCCGCTCGAGCCCTCTGGCCGACCAGCCGGACGGGTCGGCGAGGACGTCCTCGACAGCCGCGGCGATCTCCCCGGAGTCGTCGGGGGAGAAGTACCGCGCCGCGTCGCCGCAGACCTCGGGCAACGAGGCGGCGGCCGAGCAGGCGACCGGGCACCCGCAGGCCATCGCCTCGAGCGGCGGCAGCCCGAAGCCCTCGTAGAGCGAGGGGAAGACGACTGCCGCCGCTCGCCGGTAGAGCGAGACGAGCTCGTCGAGCGGGACGTTCCCGAGCGGCTCGACGCCCTCCGGGGCCTCCGCGACGTGCCCGCCGCCCGTCAGCACGAGCCGGAGCTCGGGCCGGTCGCGGCGCAGAAGCGCGAAGGCCTCGTACAGCCTCACGTGGTTCTTGTGCGGCCATGGCCGCGCCGGGTAGAGCAGGAACGGCTCGCGCGGCTCGTCGCTCGGGGAGAAGCGCTCGTGGTCGATCCCGTGGTGGATGACGCGGATCGTCGCCTCGTCGAGCGAGAGCAGCTCGACGGCGCGGTCGCGTACGAAGGCGCTCGGCACGATCACGAGCCTCGCCGACCGCGCCGAGCGGTGGTAGGCGAGCGACCGGAACGCGCGCTCTCCACGCGAGAAGAGCTGAGGCAGGTCGAGGTGCTGGACGTCGTGGAGCGTGATCGCGTTCGGGACGGCGACCGACGGAATCCGGATCGTCAGCGGGTAGTGGACGGCGGCGGCCCCGCCGAGCCGAGCGCGCAGGGGGCCGGGGCGCGCCGCTGCGAGCGACATCGCCTCGAGCCGTTGCGGGATCGACCGGGCGCGCCGGTACTCGGTGACGACCTCGGCCGGGAGCCCCTCGCCGGCCTCGGGTGCGGCCGGCGGCAGGTAGACGCGGTACTCGAGCGTTCCCACCCGTGCCAGCGCCCGGAGCAGCTCTCGGGTCGAGGACTCGCTTCCGCCGAGCTCTCCCGGGACGAGCGTGAGGAGCGCGATCCCGAGCATGCGCTACTCCTCTGGCTTCGCGGCGGCCTCGAGGAGCGCGCGGCGCTGGGCCTCGTCGGCCTCGGTGTGACGCTTCGACCAGCGCCAGATCAGGCACCCGGCGACGAAGACCACGGGCCAGCACAGCGACGGCGGGAATCAGCAGGACCCAGCTGAGCGCGCGTCAGCCCCAGCATGAGGCTCAGCTCGCCGTGGTCGCGGTCGTGGTCGTCGTGGTCGTCGTGGAGGTGGTGGTCTTCGTCCCGGTGCCCGGGCAGGCGACCCCCGAGCCCGACTTGATCACGTCGCAGCTCTTCGCGAGCACCTTGTTCCCCGTCTGCGAACGGACGAGGACGATGACGCCGCTTGCGACCTGCGTGGTGTACGTCTTGCCGTTCGTCGAGGCGTCGACGGACACGAGCACGCCGTCGGCGATGTACTTCGCGAGCTTCTGGCTCCCCTGGATCAGGTCGGCCACATGGCCGGTGTAGCGGCCGTTCTCCGCGGTGAAGCTCCTCTGGCCGGCGACGACGAGGTTCATCGCGGCGATCGTCTCCTGGGAGAGGTCCCCCGCGCTCAGGTGGCTCGTCGAATGCTTCTTGTGCAGGATCGCGGGCAGCACGAAGAGGAGCAGGAAGACGAGGAGCAGGATCGGGAGGAAGCGCTGGAGGTTTGCCGGCACGGGGGCAGACTAGTGGGTCGAACTCATCCGGGAACCGAGACCCGCACCGGCCGGCTGAGGAGCAGGTAGTCGCTCGGCTCCTGCTGGCCGACCGGGGTCGCGCTGACCGCGATCCGGTAGACCCAGTCCCCGCCCGGCGCCTGGTCGGTGAACGAGTCGCCGGTCGAGTCCGTGGAGCCGACGACGATGCCGGAGTAGTCGCAGGTGCCCGAGGTGCCGGCCGTCCGGGGGCAGTCTCCGTCCGCGCCCGCAGGTGAGCGGAGCACGGCGTAGGTGACACGCGCCCCGTGTGTCGACTGCGCCGGCCAGGAGACGGTGACTGCGCTGCCTGCGGCCGCTGCGGTGACGGGGAACCTGTCGATCGGGACGAGCAGGCTGCCTCCCTGGGCGCGCGCGGCCGACGGGCTGGTCGAGGTGGGGATGAGCGCGACCGTGAGCGCGCCGGCGACCGAGAGGAAGCCGAGCACGCCGGCGGCGATGACGGGCAGGCGCCCGGTTGCAGTTGCCGGCCGTCCGCCCGACCTCCGCCTCCCGTAGAACGGGATCAGGAACGGAAGCGAGATCACGAGCAGGAAGTACGCCGGGAACGCCGGCATCAGATGCGTGAAGAACCCGCCTCCGGTCATGTCCACCTGGGGGCTGCTTCCCTTCCCGATCAGATAGGTCGCGAGCCAGGTCGCGGCGAGGACGGCCGTCACCGTGGAGCGGCGCACGAGCCCGACGAGCCCGCCGCCCGCGGTGAAGTAGATCATCCGCTGGCTCCAGGTGTACTCGCGGAGCCCGTCGAGGTTGTGATGCAGCTGCCCCCAGTCGAGCGGGAGGTAGTGGTGCACGTTCAGGTGGATGGACGCGACCAGCGTGACCGCGAGTGCGGCGAGCGCGAACCGGCCGTCGCCGCTGCTGGCGAACGCGGGGAGGTCTCCGAGGCCGCGCTGCTTCCAGGCGGCCGTCCCGAGCAGCGACGGCACCGTCGCGGCGGCGAGGACGGCCAGCCCGCGGAACCTCCGGGCGACGAGAAGCGCGAGGACCGGCGCCGGCAGGAAGAGCAGGTTCGCCGGCTTCACCGCCACGGCGAGGCCGACGGCGAAGCCCGCCGCCAGCGCGTCGGCCGAGCGCCCGGACGAGGCGGCGCGGAGCGTGAAGTACGCGGCGACGAGGAGCAGCACCATCGACGGGTAGTCGCCGAGCGGGAGCAGCCCGACCGCGGACGGCAGCGTGATGTCGACATAGCGCGCGTGATAGTCGGCCAGGAAGTAGTGGATGACCGCGACCGGGAAGAGCACCCAGACGAGCGTCGCGAGGTACGCGTAGGCGCGCCCGGCGAGCGTGCGCGCGATCCCGTACACGCAGAGCGAGCGCGAGCGGGGCGAGGACGAGCTGGTTGAAGCCGATGATCGCGGGCAGTCCCGGCGATGAGGCTCGGGCCGGCGAGCGCCGCGATCGGGGCGAGCAGCAGGGGGTAGCCGTAGCCGATCGACGTGATCGGGAGCACGCCGTGCGCGAGCATCCACGCGCTCGTGTAGTAGTAGGTGCCGTCCCCGCCGTGGTAGTAGAGGGGGCCGTCGTGGGGGGCGATCCGGCCGGCCTCGGAGGCGATTGCCCAGCCGAGCACGACGAGCGCGCCGAGCACGAGCCACGGCGGCACTCGTTCGACGAAGTCGAGAAGGCGGGCGAGGAGGCGCCCGACACGATAGGCCGCCACGGCCGAGCGAGGAGTCGGAGCTGCCCGCCGGCACCTCCTCACCGCTCCGCGTCGCCACCGGGGAATCGTAACGGGGCCCCGGCCCCCGACCACGCGGTTGGAGAGCGGTTACAGCCGACGGCGTCGAGGCCGCTGACGAAGTCGCCGAGCTTCGTCTTCAGGTCGTTGACGACCTGGGTCCTCTGCGCGAGCTGCTCCTCGAGCCGCTCGATCCGCTCGAGGTCCGAGTGCCGCGACTGGTCGTGGTCGGCAAGCCGGGCGCGACAGTCGTCGAGCTCGCGCCGGTCGGCTGCCGATGCCTCGACGAGAGTCGTGAGGGCGTTGCGGACTCCCGCGACCGCCTCGGTGCCGGCGCGAAGCGCAGCGTCGATCGCCTCCAGGGCTCCGAGGAGCTCGCCGGTGTCGAGCTCCGGCGACGGTGGCGGCACCTCCTCCTGCTCGTGCACCTCGGGCTCCGGGGTGGAAGGCGCCTCGGTCTCCGCGGGCTCGTTCCAGACGGCGTCGTAGAGCTCGCGCAGCGCCGTCGGCGTGACGATCACGAAGAGCGTCTGCTCGCCGAGCAGCTGGCGGACCTGCTTGAAGCGTGCCTCGGCCGGATCGTCGATCGCCACGACGACGGACTCGTCCATGAACCCGACCGGGCAGGCCTCGAGCCGTCGCGCCTCGTTGAGCTGCATGAGCTCGGCGGCCTCCTCCTCGACCGCGAACGAGTCGCCGGTCAGGAACGGAAGCTCGTACTGCTCGGCGAGCACCCTCGCGACGTCCTCCTCGGTCGCCCAGCCGTGTCGCACGATCACCTCCCCGAGCCGCTCGCCCGTCATCCGGCCCTCGGCGTTGGCGTCCTCGATCTGCTCGGACGTCACGAGGCCGGACGCGGCGAGCATCGCCGCGAGCGGAGTGCGACGCACGCGTCCGCCCTCCTCGACCTTGTTGCCGGCCAGGGGCAATCCCAGGCCGCTGAAAAGACCGTTCTTCGGCATCACAAACCTCCCTCCAACTCGAACCGGAGCCCACTCGCCGTATCGGGCCGCCGGGTCACTAGCTTGAGGTGACGCCGCTCGGTCGAGGGATGCCGGGGCGGCCTCGAGGGTTGTCCGAATGCCTTCGCGGTGGTCAGGCGTGCCGGGGGCGCCGCACCAACCAGACGATCCCGAACACGATCACCGCTGCGGCGAGGATGCCGAACGCGATCCACCCCCACTGGGTGCTCGACTCCTCCTTCGAAGCTGCTGCTGCTGCGCCGACGACTGCTGCGCCGCCAGGGGTGACGCCTGCGCCGGTCGTGGTCGCCTCCGTCGTCACCTGGATCGTGGTGGTGGTGACCGGCGCGGTCTCGGTCGTCGTCTCTCGTCTCGTCGTCTCGTCTCCTCGGTCGTCGTCTCCGTGGTGGTCGGCTCGTCGGCGGTCGTCGTCGTCTCCTGCGAGGTGGTCGTGGTCACGGCGGCGCCGGCCCGTACCTGCCGCGCCGAGCTCGTGCCGGCGAGCAGGAAGGCAAAGGCCGCGAAGACCAGCGCGAACGAAGCGGGAGCGAGCCATCGCCGCCGCAGAACCACCACTTCCGCCGAGCGTCTCTCACCACGCACTCTCCGGCCCCCAGGGTCGCGTCGAGACAACGAGCTGTCGATCATAGAGCGCCCCCCGGACTGAGCTCTCGTGTCGACGCCCACTGGTCCGAGAGTGCAGCGGCGTCGAGCCTCTCGGCCGCATCCAGCGCCCGTGCTCCCCGCCTCGACGTCTTCCGCCCGAGTGCGCCGTTCAGCACCCACCTGCGGGTGAGCCGGACGAGGGGGAGCTTGCCGTCGCCGGGATCGGGCGTGCGCCGAGGGTTGAGATAGAGGTCGAGCGTGAGCCTCTTGACGAGAGCCGGGTCGTAGGGCCGGCCGGCCTGCTCGAGCCTATGGGCGACAAGCGCGGAGATCACCTGCAGCTCGCGCGCGCCGGTACGCACGGTGATCCCGATCGACACGGCGGCCGACACGATCATCACCCACGGCACCCGGGTGAACCTGGCGCCCCGAGCAAGTGCGCGCACTACCGGCAGCGCGAGAACGACCACGCGCTGGATGTTCTCGGCCAGGGCCTCGGTGTCAGCCTCGCCGGAGAGCAGGCGCTTCCCCTCGGCCGCCGAGGTGACGTGCTCGTCACCGAGAAGGACGCGGTCGATCGCTTGGTCGGCCAGCGCACCGACGGCCGCGACCAGCGCCTCGCTCGACTTCTGCGCGTTCGCGCCGACGCCTCTTCCCAGCGACGTGGCGCGGTGGCGCAAGCCGCGACCCGGTTCCAGTTGAGGTTTGTCTTCTGCCATCCGCGGCCTAGCCGTCGACGACGAGCCCGGTCGCGGGGCCGAGCAGCCGGCTTGTCCGCTTCGATACGTGCGGCAGGCAGACGAGGCGATGGGTGAGCGGCCGGCCGGCCCTTCGCGAGCTCGAGCTGCTCCTTGCTGATCGGCTTCCAGATCGTGTCGATCACCTCGATCGGGTCCCTGTCGAGGTGATCGATCGGGAGCTCGAGGTGCTCCGACCAGAGGCGGAGCCGGGTTGCGCGGGCGAGAGTCGGGTCGTGGGTGACGATGTTCATCTCGGTGTCGTTGAACAGGGAGTGCTCGTTGAGGTTTGCCGAGCCGATCGTGAGCCAGGTGTCGTCGATGACCGCGAGCTTCGCGTGGACGTAGATCGGATCGGCGCGAGGGCCGGAGCGGGCATAGAGCGTCGAGGCGAAGACGCGGCCTGCGTCGGCGTCGGCCTCGAGCAGCTCACCGAGGACGCCGCGGGTGTCGTCGCCGCCGCTGTTCGGCTTCGCGGGCAAGACGACGAGAAGGCGGAAATCAGGGGTCGGTGGGTGAGCGATCTTGTCTGCGAGGATCGAGGCGATCTCGGGTGACCAGAGGAACTGGTTCTCGAGATAGATGAATCGTTGGGCGGCGCGGATCGCGCGGACGTACGACTCGAGGATCCCGAAGTCTCCGGTGGGTGTCGCCTCGTAGATCTTCTCGGGCACCGTACGGACGATCTGCAGCTCGACGTCTCCGGCGTTCGGCTGCGGCTCCGGTGGGGCGAGGCGCTCCCCGGTCGTCTCGTGCCAGCGCATCCCGAAGTGCTCGGCGACATCGGCGACGGCGGGGCCCTCGATCCTGGTGGCGACGTCGTGCCAGCCGACCTTTGCCCGCGCGGGATGATCGGGGGTGTCGAAGCGGTCGCCGTCCTCGGACGTGAGGTCGATCCCGCCGACGAACGCGATCCGGTCGTCGATGACGACCGTCTTCTCGTGGTGGCAGTGGAGCGGTCGCTCGCGCGAGTCGAGCGCGACCTGCACCCGCGAGCCGTCGATGAGCCTGTCGCGCATCTTGCGGACATCGCCGCGCGAGGGCCGAAAGAGCGGCAGCGGTGCGCCTGCCCACACGAGCACGCGCACCTCGACCCGCTCGGCAAGCTCGGCCAGGAGGTGTCGGAGGGCTGCCGAGTCGCCGTTCCGCTCGAGGTCGAACGACGGCGTGAAGTACCAGCCCGCGATGTGGACGTGCGAGCGAGCGCGTCTCATCTCCGCGGCGAGGGCCGGCAGCGCTTCGGCGCCGTCGATGAGCACCTCGACGGCGTTGCCGGATCGTGGCGGGTAGGAGGCCGCCGCCCAGCCACCGGGCGTCGGGTCGAGCGCTCGTCCCCAGCCGATCCGCCGAAGCCGCCGCTCGTGGTGCGCGCAGATCTGCCGGCTCAGCTGATTGCCAAGCCACCGCTCCGCCGGCGCGATCAGAGCGCGCAGCCGCTCCGGCGACAGCGCCTCTTCGGTCTGGCTGGGGGGTGAGGGTGACATCGACTCGTCGCGCTACGAGCGCCGCGCCCCCGAACCAGCGGTTCGGGCACGATTCGACCGTGTCGGTTTCGACGCGAGGCGATGGCGTGGAGACGACGGATTCCGCGACCTCGGCGCCGGCTCCGAACCGCAGCAGGCGACCGCCGAAGGCGATGGCGCAGATCGCGAACCAGGCCCAGCCGAGAGCCAGGCCGCCGATGACGTCGGTGAGCCAGTGGACGTCGAGAAACACACGACTCGCCGCGACCGCAACGGCGATCGCAACGGCTCCGCCGGCGATCGCCGAGCGCGCCACGCGAGGACGTCTCCTGCCCGAGAAGCAGAGCAGCTGCGGCGTAGAACGCTGCCGCGGTCGTCGTGTGGCCGCTCGGGAACGATGGGCCGAGGGTCGCGGCGGCCGGGTTGAACACCGGGCGCGCCCGGTCGACGATCTCCTTGATCACCGTCGATGCGGCCTCCTCCCCGGCGAGGACCAGGACGATGAACGGCACGATCCATCTCCCGCCGGTGCGATGCAGCTCGACGAGCCCAAGGATGACGCCGAGGCCCGATCACGACGTAGATCGACCCCAGTTGCGTGATCCCGTTCAGCGCGTGCGTCGAAAGCGGCGAGGCGTGGCGGTCTCCCCACTTCGCCACGCTCCTGTCGATCCCGTTCAGTCGAGCGTTCGTTCGCACGAGGAACGCGAGCAGTCCGAGCACCGCTCCGGCGACGATGACGAAGAAGAGCGCCAGGGAGAGCGCCAGACCTGTCGCCGAGTCCGGATCGAGCCTTCGCTCGAGCAGACGACGAGCGCGGGCGTGGCGGCGAGCCGTCTCGCCCAGCTTCTCCGCCGTGACGAGCGCCGGCCTCCGGGCAAGCGGGGGCCTCTCCTTCGAGTAGCGCAAGGTGGCGAGGGCCACCGAGGCACCGGCGGCCAGGGAAAGGATGAGGAGGATCAGGAAGGGCATGGACGGGAAAACGACGGTGCCGGGAATCCTGGCTGTTCTGCCCTCCCGCCGCGCCTGGAAACGTTCCGCCGTCGCGACGAGGTTCGGCCGAGGGTCTCCGGGGGTACTCGTCAGAGGCCGCCGATGCGCTCCACCGCTACCCGATCCCCTTTCTTCCGGGCTGCCCGGGCGATTCGCGACCAGCTGCTTCGCATCGAGGAAAAGCCTGTGGCGGTGGTCGTCGCCGCCGCGGGCGCGACGATCGTCGTGTCGTACCTCCTTGCGACCTCGGTCGGATGGAAGCACGTGAGTCACATCGTCTACGCCAAGCACTCGTGGCTGTGGCTCGGCGCGTGCCTGATCGCTGAGCTGCTCGCCTACCTCGGCTACATCCTCACGCTTCGAGACGTCGCTGCCGTGGAGGGCGGCCCCGAGATGGGCCTCGCCGTCTCGACGAAGACGGTGGTCGCCGGGTTCGGGGTGTTCGCCGCCACCCGCGGCTCGGGCGGGTTCGCGGTCGACTACTGGGCACTGCGGCGCGAGGGAGCGGGTCGAAGGGATGCAGCTCGCCGGGTCCTTGCGCTCGGGTTCCTCGAGTACGCGACGCTGAGTATCGTCGCCCTGGTTGCCGCCGCGGCATTGTATGCGGGCCTCGACGGCCACGCCGGCGAAGCGGCGACGTTGCCCGCGCTGATCGTGATTCCGTCCCTGGCCGTCGCGCTCTGGGCGACCTCCGAGAAGCGCGCGCGGCGCCTCAGCCGCCAGCAGCCGAACGGGAGCTGGATCCGCCGCATGCTCGCCGATTCCGTGGCGGGCGCCGCCAAGGCGCGAAGCATGCTCTCACGGCCGCGCGAGCACGGCCTGGGCGTCTTCGGCATGACGCTGTACTGGGCCGGGGACATCGCGTGTCTCTGGGCTGCGCTGCAGCTCGTCGGCGGCAAGCAGATCACGCTGTCCGCTCTGATCCTCGCGTACTCGGGTGGCTACGTACTGAGCCGGCGCGCACTGCCGGCTGGAGGCGCCGGCGTCGTGGAGCTCGCCCTGACGTTCGCGCTCGTGGGCATGGGCGTCCCGTTCGCCCCTGCCCTCGTCGCGGTGCTGATCTACCGGCTCTTCAACTTCTGGCTGCCGATCGTTCCGGCGCTGATGCTCATTCCGACGGTCCGCGAGCTGCGCGACCGCTTCCAGCGCGCCGAGCAGCAGGCGGTCTGAACGGGAAGGGACGGCGCTGCTCGAGCCGATTCGTTGTCTGCCCCGAGGACAAGGGTTTGGCCGCATGACGATCGGGAGAACACCGGGCTGAACGACCTAGTGGGAGGACCGCTGGCGATGGCCGCGAGCACGGTGATACGCACAGAGTTGAAACCGACGGGGCGAGAGCGAGCCGTCGGGCCCGGCGATCACGGTTCGGTCGCGCCCGTTCTCGACGGCCGGAGTCGAGCCGCGACCCGATTGGCGCGCCTCACCGGCTGCGTCCATCCGGCACGGACGTTTTTCACCGGGATCGTCATCGCCTACGTGGCCGTCGCGGGTCTCTCGATCCTGCTCGGTCTCCTCGTCACCAGGGTCTTGATCGCCAACGGGACGATCGCGGGCGATGACTCCAGCGTCGTCCGCGTTCTGTCCCACCACCGTTCGGGCGACCGCACGGAAGCGTCGCTCATCGGCTCGATCATCGCGGGCGGAGTCGTGCTGCCGCTCCTCGTCGCCGGCTTCGGCTGGTCGCGCGCTCTTCCGCCAGTGGCGGCTCGCCGCGTTCTTGATCTTCGCGCTCGCGATCGAGTCGGCCGCGTACCGAACGACGACGCTCCTGATCCACCGGCACCGTCCGACCGTGGTCACGGCTCGAGAAGCCTTCCGGTGAACGCGAGCTACCCGTCCGGTCACACGGCCGCCTCGATCGCGGTCTACGGCGGTATCGCGCTGCTCCTCACCTCGCGGAGTCGCGAGCCGTGGGCCGCGCGTCGCGATCTGGGCCGTCGCCGTCGCGATCCCGATCTACGTCGCGATCTCCGGATGTACCGCGGCATGCACCATCCGCTCGACATCGCCGGGGCGCGGTCGATCGGTGTAGCCACGCTCGTGGCGGTCGTGCTCGTCTGCCGCGCGGCTGGTTTCGCGGCCGCCTCGCGCGATGACAAGCCTGATCGGCCTGGGGCGAGCAGCGTGAGCAAGGTCGCGGTCATCGCGCACGCCGGCAAGACGTTCGGCGACGGGCTGCCCGAGCTGCGGCGCGAGCTCGAGCGGCACGGCGTCGCCGAGCCCGCTCTGGTTCCGAGGTCCCGAAGAGCCGGAACGCCCCGCGGCAGGTCGAGCGCGCGCTCGAGGCCGGGGCGCCGAGCTGATCTTCGTCTGGGGCGGCGACGGGCACGGTGCAGCGCTGCATCGACGCGGCTCGCCGGATCGCGACGCGCACTCGCGATCCTCCCCGCCGGCACGGCGAACCTCCTCGCGACGAACCTCGGGATTCCCCAGGACATCGAGCAGGCGGTCGAGATCGGCCTGCACGGCGAGCGGCGCCGGCTCGACGTCGGCCGGTTCAACGGCGAGCGCTTCGGCGTCATGGCCGGCGCGGGCTTCGACGCCGCGATGATCCAGCAGGCGACGGCACGCTCAAGGATCGCTTCGGCCGCCTCGCCTACGTCTGGACCGGGTCGCGAGAACCTGCGCGCGAAGCCGTTCAAGCCGAAGATCGAGATCGACGGCACGTCCTGGTACAAGCGGCCGTGCCAGCTGCATCCTGTCGGCAACGTCGGCCACCTCTTCGGCGGGATCGAGGTCTTCGAGCATGCGAGCCCCGAGGACGGGCGGCTCGAGGTCGGCGTCGTCAACGCCGACGGCATCGTCGATTGGGCGCGGACGCTTGCACGGACTGCCGCCGGTCATCCCGAGCGCTCCCCGTTCGTCCGCGCGACGAGCGCACGGAAGATCGACGTCAAGCTCGACCGCAAGGTGCTCTACGAGCTCGACGGCGGCGACCGCACGAAGGTCAAGTCGTTCAAGGTCCGCGTCGAGCCGCGGGCGGTCTCGATCTGCGTCCCCAAAAGGAGGAGCCCCGAATGACGCCCACCGATCACACCGTCTCTCCGGTCCTCGAGGCTCGCTCGGCAGGCGAAGGGTTCGTGCAGACGAGAGCGTTCGAGGTGCTCTCGCGCGCCGGGTTCGTCGCGCGCGGAATCGTCTACGGGATCATCGGACTGCTCGCGCTCGACCTCGCCCTCGGCCAGGGCGGCAAGATCACGAACCAGCAAGGCGCGTTCCGCACGATCGAGCACCAACCGTTCGGTCACGTGCTGCTCGCGCTCGTCGCGATCGGCCTCGGCGGGTACTCGCTCTGGCGGCTGTTTCGCGCCGCGCTCGGCCACGGCCCGGAGGGTAGAGACAGCACGCTGGACCGTCTCGGCGCGCTCGGGAGCGGGATCGTCTACGCCGTGCTCTGCGCCATCGCCGTCGGGATCCTGACGAGCTCGGGCGGATCCTCCGGCAGCCCCAAGCAGACGACCAGGGACGTATTCGCGTGGCCGGCCGGTCACTGGCTCATCGGGATCGCCGGTGTTGTCATGATCGGCGTCGGGATCTACCAGCTCGCCCGCGGGCTGCGGCACAAGTTCCTCGACGATTCGAAGACCGAGCAGATGTCACGGACGTCCAAGCGGTGGTTCACGTGGTTCGGGACCGTCGGGCACGTGGCACGGGCGATCGTCTTCGCCCTCGTCGGGATCTTCCTCGTCAAGGCGGCGATCGACTACAAGGCAGACGAGGCGATCGGTCTCGGCGGCGCGCTCGCGAAGCTCTACACTCGGGAGTTCGGGCCATGGCTCCTGGGCGCCGTCGCAGCGGGTCTGATCGCGTTCGGGCTCTTCTCGATCAGCGAAGCGCGATATCGACGGATCTAGACGGGTCGCACGGCTACGCACGGAGCGTAACGCCGCGGGCGCTTTGCCGCCGGGTAACACGGTCGAGCAGTGGAACAAGATCGCCGAAGACACGGTCGTCGGCTCGGGCGCGTTCCAGAACGAGGGACTCATCTACATGGCGTACGAGTCGACCGCCGTCTACGACGCGGTCGTCTCGCTCCAGGGTGGCTATCAGCCGCTCGAGCCGGCGTTCCGGGTATCGAAGACGGCCTCGCCCGACGCTGCGGTCATCGCGGCTGCCTACCAGACGCTCAGGCACTACTTCCCGTCCGCGTATACCAGCCTCGATCCGTCTGTACGCGGAGGCGCTGGCGGCGATCCCCGACGGGCCGGCCAAGGTGTCCGGCGTGCAGATCGGTCTCGTGGCCGCCAACCAGGTGATCCGGGCGCGCAGCGTCGACGGCCTGCTGACGCCGATCGCGATCACGTCGAGCTTCCCCACGCTCAAGCCTGGCCCGGGAGTGTGGCGTCTCACGCCGCCGTTCGCACCGGCGCAGACGCCCTGGGTTGCGAACGTGCACCCGTTCATCCTGCAAAGCGCCGCCCAGTTCCTCCCGCCCCCGCCGCCGTCGCTCTCGAGCCCCGATTGGGTCTCGGCGTTCAACGAGGTCGAGGCGTACGGCGGCGCGAACAGCAGCGTGCGTACCGTCGCGCAGACCAACGTCGCCCAGTTCTGGACCGGCGAACGTGATCCGACAGTACAACGGCGTCGTCCGTCGCATCGCCGACGCCCGCCAACTCAACCTGGCTCAGACGGCGCGGTTGGCGGCGATGGTCAACGTCGTCGGCGCCGATGCCGGGATCGCGGTCATGTACGCGAAGTACCACTACCTGTTCTGGCGTCCCGTCTCCGCGATCGACCCGACGGCGGTCGCCCCAGACGGCTTCGGCCCCGTGCCGGGCTACGACGACGGAAACCCAGCAACCGTCGAGCAAGCGGGCTGGCGGCCGCTTCTCGCGACGCCGAATCACCCCGAATACCCGGCCGCGCACGGTTCGCTGACCGGTGCGATGGCCGACGTCTTCACCGCCTTCCTCGGCAGCAGTCAGATCAATCTGGACGTCCACGGATTCGATCCCAACGGCCCGGCCGGAAACCTGAACGCGGTACGAGCACTTCAACACGGCCGACGACCTCCGAACCGAGATCGTCAACGCGCGCGTCTGGGGAGGCGTCCACTACCGCTTCTCCGTCGTCGCCGGGGTCACCCTCGGCACGAAGGTCGCCGCCTACGACCTCGCGCACGCCTTCCAACCGACTGGCTAGACCCGGCCTCAGCAGCCTCGGCGCGCGCCCGGCGAAGCGCGTGGCCGAGGCTGGGTCCCTCGATGATCCGGCTCTCGAGCCCGCGAATAAAGGTCACACTCCACCTGCCCGGTTTTGTGATCAGCGAGCACGGAGATAGACGGCGTTGTTCCAAGCCGCCCCGACTCCCCAACGAGCCAGTCCTCGGTCTCCTCTCCCGACTCCCTGCTTACGGGTTAACAGACAGGAGGGGTCCGCGTGCGCCCAGGTGACGCGCACGGCTAGTGCCGTCCGGGGGCGCTCGAGTTCCCTCATCAGGTGTAAGCACCCTCGCTCATGCGGAATTTGATCGCCAGAGTGCTGTCGATGCGCTGTAATCGCTCTGGTGTCGGACTCGATGATCCCGCGTTCAGCGGTAACCGTGTGGGCCGCGGTTCAGCAGAACCTCGGCGGGGGTCCTGACCCGAGTGTCGCAGTCGAGTTCCTTGCCGGACTTGTGCCGTCCGGAGCGCGCGTCTTGGAGCTGGCGATCGGCGGGGGTCGGGTGGCGTTACCGCTCGCCCGCTGCGGGTTTCGCGTGGAGGGGATCGAGGCGTCGGCGGCGGTGGCCGAGCAGCTTTCGATCAACGCCGGGAGCCGAGGAGATTCCGGTTCTGGCCGCCGACATGGCAGACGTGGAGGTCGCCGGGCCGTATGCACTCGCGTACCGGACAGGCATGTCGCCCGACACACTGCGCAAGCGGCTGCCGTGCTCGACACCGTAGGCGGCTGGGGAGGATGGTTGCGCTGCGGCTTCTACCAAGGCGGTGGGCCGCGAAGGAGAGAGGAGGGAAGCGGAGTCATTGGTGCCTGAGTGTTCGACGCGATTGGCTCTTCGTCTTCGCAACGGGATGCGCGGTCGATGGCTCCCCTCACCGCGTTAGTGCCGTGTTAGCAGCGCTCCGCAGAGTCCGAGCAGGGCTCACGCCGAAGGGAGAAGCAGTTGATCGAAGGGCGTAGCAGACAGACGCGTCTCGTCGCTGGCGGGTACCGCGGTTCACGTCCGCGTCGGTGGCTTTCTCGCTTGTCAACCAATCGAAAGGGTGCGAGGGGAGAGGCATGAGATTCTGTGGTGAAGCTGTTTCGAGCCGAAAAGGAGAGCAGATGGCAGTGCCGACGAGACCGAAGCGGCGCATCTGGCCGTACGCACTGGTCGTATTGACAGTGGGGCTGCTTCTCGCGGGGGGCGCCGGCGTGCGACCGGCTTCTTCGCGGGCTCAGCGCGCGGTGACGAGTGTCTTGCCGCTTGCGGCGCAAGGGCCGGTTTCGCGCGAGCTCGGGCGAGCCGATCGACGTTACCGGGTGGTCGCGACTGCCGGTGGGTATGCGGTCTCGAACCCGAGCGAGGAGTTCACCGCTCGCTTCGGCTCCAAAGGTGTGGAAGTCCGCTCGGGGAGCGGGAGGCTCGGGCTCTCGCTGCGCGCGTACGGTTACGGTCGGGTGCTGCACCCGGTTGGCGCTGCCGCGCTCGGCGTTGCGGCCAACCGGATCGTTTACCGGCGTACCGGGTTGGTTGAGTGGTTTGTGAACGGCCCGCTGGGACTGGAGCAGGGTTTCACGCTCGCGGCACCGCCGAGGGGCGCACGTGTCGAACGCCTGACCGTTGCGCTCGGCCTGTCGGGGAACATGCGCGGCTTGCTTGCGCCAAGTCGCGACGCGGTCACCTTCAGCGATCGCGGCCGGCAGCATACACTTGTCTACCGGGGACTGAGCGTGACGGACGCGCGCGGCCGCCTGCTGCCCGCCTCGATCGAGCTCGCCCCCGGAAGGCTCCTGCTGCGTGTGAGCGACAGATCAGCACGCTACCCACTCACGATCGATCCGCTCGTCCAGCAGGCGAAGCTGACTGCCGCGGACGGCGGAGCGTTTGACCTTCTGGGCGGCTCGGTGGCTGTCTCGGGCGACACGATCGTGGCCGGAGCGACTGGGGCGACGGTGGGGCCGAACGATAGTCAAGGGGCTGTCTACGTCTTCGTCAAGCCCGCCGGAGGGTGGGCGAACGCGACCGAAACGGCCAAGCTGACCGCCTCTGACGGAGTGCGCAACGACACCCTCGGTGCCGCTGTGTCGGTCTCGGGCGATACGATCGTGGCCGGCGCGCCCAGCTTTGGCCGTGAGGGTGAGGGCGCTGCCTACGTGTTCGTCAAGCCGCCGGGCGGGTGGGCGAACGCGACCGAGACGGCCAAGCTGACCGCGTCGCTCGGCCAGTCTGATGACGAACTCGGCGCCTCGGTGGCCGTCTCGGGCGACACGATCGTGGCCGGCGCACGGGCGACGGTCGGAGCAAATGATCACCAAGGGGTCGCCTACGTATTCGTCAGGCCCGCGGGCGGCTGGGCGAGCGCGACCGAGACCGCCAGGCTGACCGCTTCAGACGGCGCCCGCAACGACCAGCTCGGCACGTCGTCAGTGGCGATCTCAGGAGATACGATCGTGGCCGGCGCCTGGTTTGCGACCGTCGGCACAAACCCCTTCCAGGGGGCTGCATACGTCTTCTCGAGGCCGGTGACAGGCTGGGTGAGCGCGACCGAGACGGCCAAGCTGACCGCCTCGGACGGCGCCACCGGCGACAACCTCGGTAGGGCGGTGGCGGTCTCGGGAGACACAATCGTGGCCGGCGCGCCGAGCATCCCCGCCGTGGCCGGCGACGGTGTCGGCGCCGCCTACGTGTTTGTCAAGCCGGCCGGCGGCTGGGCGAGCGCGACCGAAACGGCCAAACTGACCGACTCCGACGGCGGCATCGATCTGTTCGGCGACTCGGTGGCGGTCTCGGGCGACACGATCGCGGCCGGCGCGCCGAATGCAACGGTAGGAGGCAACGACGGCCAAGGGGCTGTCTACGTCTTCGTCAAGCCGGCCGGCGGCTGGGCGAGCGCGA
Source organism: uncultured Actinomycetota bacterium (assembly GCA_963738895.1). GTDB lineage: Bacteria > Actinomycetota > Thermoleophilia > Gaiellales > Gaiellaceae > PALSA-600. The sequence continues at coordinate 96,239 of CAVTYN010000003.1, read as the reverse complement.
CAGAGACCACGAGGCTGACCGCGTCGGACGGTGCCTCGGGTGATGAGTTCGGCGTCTCAGCGTCGTCCTCGGGCGATACGATCGCCGTCGGCGCGTGGGAGGCGACGACAGCGGGAAGCCCCGCGCAGGGCGCTGCCTACGTGTTCGGCCTCCCCGCCGTCGCTGACACCACGCCCCCGGTTCTGACGCTGCCGAACACGATTTCGATCGACGCGACAGGCCCGGCTGGCGCGATCGTCCCCTACACCGCAACCGCGACCGACAACCTGGATCCCAGCCCGGTCGTGTCGTGCACGCCGCTCTCGGGCAGTCTGTTCGCGATCGGCGACACCAACGTGCACTGCACCGCGACCGACTCGTCCGGCAACAACGCAACAGGTGCGTTCACGGTTCATGTGAGGGGAGCGGCCGAGCAACTCGCCAACCTCGCGGCTGACGTCTCCGGCGTCGGCCCGGGCAGGAGTCTCGCTGCCACGGTGGCGATCGCGCAGTTGCTCCTCGCACACGGCCAGACTCACGCAACGTGCCTCACGTTGACGACCTTCACCCTCGAGGTGCGGGCGCAGACCGGCAAGAAGATCACCACGACGCAGTCAGCGTCGTTCATCAGCCAGGCGAAGAACATCGAGGCCACGCTCGGCTGCTGACGAGCCGAACGGACGGATGAAGCGTTTACGGGGAGGCCCGCCACGAGGCCTCCCCGCTTGTGCTCACGGCATGCCGCAGGCCCTCCGAGCACGACTGCGATGGGTACGAGCATCAGCTCGCCTGGATCACGTCCGCCACGCACCGGCGCATATCGATTGCGCCGTTCCACGAGCCCGCGTATGGGGCAGCGTCGTAGACCAGGTGCTCAGCCACGGGCTCGGACCTGCAACACGCCTCAAGCTACCTGTGACGAAACAGGGATCGTCGGCGGTCAAGGCGGATCCGAACGACGTCTGGGGGGTGACGGGACAGGCACTCGCTCCTGGTCACGAGTACCTGGAGTGGCGCGCCGCCTTGGCTCGCGCCGTTCCACTATCTCTTAACCCGACTCCCTGCTTACCTTGTCGTAACCAGCCCCGCTTACACTTCCCGGCATGTCCGAGGCGGAGGAGAAGGTCGACGTCGCGGCGCTCTTCGCACGGCTCAAGGAGGAGGTGCGGGCCTCCGGGCCTCGGTCGGCCGACGTGACCCCGACCCAGACCCGGCTGTCCGCGCGAGACCAGGCCGAGCGGCTGTGGGCGGTGTCGGCGGAGCGGCCGATCGTCGGCAAGGGCGGCCCGGCCAAGCTGTTCCTCCGCCGGCTGATGCGCTGGTACGTCGAGCCGGCATTCGCCGACCAGCGGGCGTTCAACGACGCCGTGCTGAAGCTGGTCGACGACCTCGACGAGCGCATCGCCCGCCTCGAGCAGCGATGACGGGCGTCCGGGCCCCGGTCGGCCGACGTGACCCCGGCGCAGGTCCGGCTGTCCGCGCGAGATCAGGCCGAGCGGTTGTGGGCGGTGTCGGCGGAGCGGCCGATCGTCGGCAAGGGCGGCCCGGTCAAGCTGTTCCTCCGCCGGCTGATGCGCTGGTACGTCGAGCCGGCATTCGCCGACCAGCGGGCGTTCAACGACGCCGTGCTGAAGCTGGTCGACGACCTCGACGAGCGTATCGCCCGCCTCGAGCAGCGATGAGCCTGCTCTTCTCGCTCGGGAGCGAAGGGCGGCCAGGGGCGTGAGGATCGCCGTTTGTCGACCGCTCGTGCCCTTCGTGTACGGGGGCGCCGAGGTCGTCGCGGACACGCTCGCCGACGAGCTGCGCGCCCGCGACCACGAGGTGGAGCTCGTGACTCTCCCCTTCGCCTGGGACGGGACGGGTGCCCTCGACAACGCACTCCAGTGGCGGCTCGTCGACCTCGGTGGCGGCGCCGAGGCCGGTCGAGCTCGTGATCGGCACCAAGTTCCCCTCCTACGGGATCCGGCACCCGAACAAGGTCATCTGGCTCGTCCACCAGTTCCGGCAGGCCTACGACTTCGACCGTGGCGAGTTCGGCCAGTTCTCGGAGTCGCCGTTCGACCGCGCGACGCGGGCCGCGATCGAGCGGTTCGACCGGGCCGCCTTCGCCGAGGCGAGGAGGATCTTCACGATCTCGGGCAACGTGGCCGGGCGGCTCCAGCGGTACACCGGGTTCGGCGCGACCGTGCTGCCCCCGCCTCCGCAGAAGCTCGACTACCGAACCGACGGCTACGAGGGCTTCGTCCTCTCGGTGAACAGGCTCGACCGGTACAAGCGGATCGACCTGCTGATCGAGGCTGTGAAGGCCGACCCGGCGCTCCGGGCCGTGATCGTCGGCGACGGGCCCGACCGCGGCCGCCTCGAGCAGCTCGCGGCCGGCGTGAACGGCCGGATCGAGTTCACCGGCCGCGTCGGCGGCGACGAGCTCGTCGCCCTGTATGCGCGCTGCCTCGCCGTCTACTACGCCCCCGTCGACGAGGACTACGGGATGGTGCCCTACGAGGCATTCCTCTCCGGCAAGCCGGTCGTCACGACCGTGGACGCGGGAGGGCCGCTCGAGGTCGTCCGCGACGGCGAGACCGGCCTCGTCGTCGGCCCCGACCCGGCCGAGATCGCGCGGGCCTGCTCCCACCTCGCCCAGAACCTCGAAGAGGCGCGCGCCCTCGGCGAGTCGGGGAAGGCGGTCGCGGAGCAGATCACCTGGGACGCCTGCATCGACGCGCTGCTCTCGTGAAGGTCGCCTACTACTCGCCGATGCCGCCGTCCCACTCCGGGATCGCCGACTACTCGACCCTGCTCCTGCCAGCGCTCCGCGAGCGGATCGAGGAGGTCGTGGTGGCCGAGCCGGGCAAGCGCGCACCGCGCGCAGACCTCGCGCTCTACCACGTCGGCAACAACCCCGAGGCGCACGGCTGGATCGTCGACGCGCTCCGCGAGCGGCCAGGCGTCGTCGTCCTGCACGAGCTCGTCCTTCACCACCTGATCGCCGGGATCACGATCGGCCGGGGCGACGGGCGCGGCTACCTCGAGGCGATGGAGCGCGACTTCGGCGTCCCCGGGCGACTGCTCGGGCTCGGGGTCCTCGACAACCTCCTTCCGCTCATCTGGGAGTCCCAGCCGGACCGCTTCCCGCTGAACGGCACCATCCTCGACCTCGCCGACGGCCTCATCGTCCACTCGGCCTACGTCGAGCGAGGCGCACGGGCCGCCGGCTACGCGGGCCCGGTCTGGCGGATCCCGCACCCTGCCTGGCCCGACGAGCCCGTCGAGCCGGCGGCGCTGGCGGGCGACCCGCTCGTCGGCTGCTTCGGCCACCTCAACATCAACAAGCGGATCCCGGCGCTGCTCGCGGCGTTCGCGGCGCTCCGCGAGCGGCGCCCTGGCGCCCGTCTCCTGCTCGTCGGGGAGGCGACCGAGCGGTTCGAGCTCGACCGCCGCCTCGAGCGGCTCGGGCTCGGCGGCGACGAGCTGATCCGCGAGCAGTGGGTGAGCGAGGAGCGATTCCGGGCGCTGATGGCCGCCTGCGACGTGCTGGTCAACCTGCGCTCGCCGACGATGGGCGAGACGTCCGGCTCGGTGATCCGCGGGCTCGCGCTCGGCAAGCCGATGCTCGTCTCCGATGTCGGCTGGTTCGCCGAGCTGCCGGACGGCGTCGCGCTGAAGATCCCCGTCGACGACTACGAGGTCCCGACGATCGCCGGGGCCCTCGAGCTCGCCGCCGACCACGGCGCCGCGCTCGGGCGGGCCGCTTCGGAGTACGTCCACGACGTCCACGACCTCGGCCACGCCGCCGACGCCTATACGACAGCCCTCGAGGAGGCCGCCGGAGGCGAGGCCGTCACCGACGCCGTCCTCCATCGGATCGCCGAGGGCGCCGCCGGCATCGGCTTCGACGATCCGACCGAGCTCGTCCGGCTCGCCCGCGAGGGCGGGATCCTATGAGCCTGGATCACATGGCGTGAGCGCGGTAACCGCGGTGCGTGCGCGTGCGCTCTCGATCCCGGCGTGGGCCTGGCTCGCCGGGATCGTCGTCCTGTCGGTCGCCGTGCGCGTCGCGCTCGGGCGCCGGATGGTCGCGCCGTGGATCATGATCGACGAGATCGTCTACTCCGAGCTCGCGAAGAACCTCGCCGCCCACGGCGAGCTCCTCGTCCGCGGCGTTCCCTCCCACGGCTACGGCGTCGTGTACCCGGTGCTGATCGCGCCGGCCTGGGCGCTCTTCAGCTCGATCCCGTCCGCCTACGCCGCCGCCAAGGCGATCAACGCAGCCGTGATGTCGCTCGCTGCGATCCCGGCCTACTTCCTCGCCCGCAGGATCCTCGGCGAACGGCTCGCGCTCGTCGCCGCCGGTCTCACCGTGCTCGTCCCGGGGATGCTCTACACGGGCGTGATCATGACCGAGAACGCCTTCTACCCGATCTTTCTCCTGACCGCGCTCGTGCTGGTGGCGATGCTCGAGCGTCCGACGGCCTGGCGGCAAATCGGGCTGCTCGCGCTCTGCGCGCTCGCGTTCGAGACGCGCGCGCAGGCCGTCGCGCTCTTCGCCGCAGCCGCCACGGCCCCCGTGCTGCTCGGGCTGGTCGAGCGGCGCGGCCTGCGTGGGACGATCCGGCCGTTCGCCTGGTTCTACGGCCTGCTCGCTGCCGGCGCCGTGCTCGCGGTTGCCGGTGAGGCCGTGCGCGGCCGCTCGCCGCTCGCTCTTCTCGGCGCGTACCAGGCTGCCACGTCGACGAGCTACACGGTCGCGTGGGATCCTCCGGTTCGTCGTCTACCACTGGGCGGGGCTCGACCTCGCGATCGGGGTGCTCCCGTTCGCGGCGCTGCTCGCGCTGTGGCTCGCTCCCAGGCGGCCCACTCCGCAGGCGCGCGCATTCGCGGTCGCGTCCCTTGCGATCTCGGTGTGGCTCGTCGTGGAGGTCGCCGCGTTCGCGTCCGCGAACTACGTCGACCGGATCGAGGAGCGCAACATGTTCTATCTCGCGCCGTTCGGGCTGATCGCGCTGCTCGGGCTCGGCGTCGAGGGCGTCGTCACGCGGTCGCGGAAGGTGATCGTCGCCTCTGCCGTGATCGCGGGCGTGCTCCCGGTGTTCATCCCGTTCGCGCGCTTCATCGACACGAGCGCGCTCAGCGACAGCTTCTTCCTGATGCCGTGGTGGTGGGCCCAGGACCACCTGATCCATCTGCAGCAGGTGCGCTGGGCCGCGCTCGCGGTCTCCGTGGCTGCGGCCGTGCTCTTCGTCTTCGTGCCGCGGCGCTACGTCCTGCTCCTCCCGGCGCTCGTCGCCGTCTACTTCGTGCTGACCTCGATCGTGGTCGAGAGCGGCCGCCACGGGATCCACAACGCGGCGGTCGGCTCGCGCTGGGCGGGCACGCACATGGCGCACGCCGACTGGATCGATCGGGAGGTGGGCCCCGACGCGAGGGTTGCGATTCTCTGGACGACCGCGATGCCGTCGGCCTACCCGGTCTACGAGAACGAGTTCTTCAGCCGAAGCGTCCGAACGGTCTACGACGTCGACGGCGCCCACCCGCCGGACCCGCTTCCCGAGGTGGCCGTGACCCAGTCGCGCGGCGGCGCCCTGACGATCGCCTCGGGAGGGCCCGCGCGGGCGCAGTACGTCCTCTCGAACGTCGAGGTCGGCGGCAAGCGAGTCGCGACAGACGGTGTCGGCGTCGCCCTCTACCGCGTCGACGGCCCGATCGTGATCCTCAACCGGGTGACGGGCCTCTACCCAAACGACACCTGGTCGGGGAAGTCGGTCACCTACCGGCGGCGCGAATGCACCGGCGGCACGCTCGCGGTGGAGCTGCAGGGGGACGAACGCCTGTTCAAGACGCCGCAGACCGTCATCGCGACGGAGCACGGCAACCCGATCGGCCGGACGATCATCCCGGTCAAGGGCGTCACCACCATGACCGTCCCGCTCGTGCCCAGGGACGGGACGTGCATGGTCCGGTTCACGGTCGGGCGCACCGCGGTGCCCGGCCCGCAGGACGAGCGCCGCCTCGGCGCCCACTTCCTCTCCTTCACGCCGAGCACGTGAGGATCGCCTTCGACGTCTCGCCCCTCTCGCACGAGCGAACAGGAGTGAACAACTACATCCGTGGCTCGCTCGCGGGACTCGCCGACGCTGCCGTGCGCCACGGCGACGACGTGGTCGCGTTCGCCCCGACCTCGCCCGCAGGCCGGCGGGCGATCCCCGAGGCGCTCGAGGGGATCCCGGTCGAGACGGCGTTGACCACGCTTCCGTTCGCGCACGCGTGGCGTACCGCCTGGTCGCGGCTCGGCCGCCCGCCTGCAGAGCGGTTCCTCGGCGGCTTCGACGTGCTGCACTTCAGCGACTGGATGTACCCGCCCCAGCGTGCAGGCCTCCGGGCGACGACGATCCACGACCTCGTGCCCGCTCCACTTCCCGGAATGGGTGACCGGCCGCACCCGCGCCATGCACACCCGCAAGTACGAGAACGCCGCCGCCACGTGCGGGGTGATGTTCGCGAACTCGGCGTTCACGGCCGACGACACCGCCGCGACGCTCCGGTTCCCCCGCGAGAGGATCGTCGTCGCCCATCCCGGGATCGGCGCCGAGTACACGGCCGACGGCCCGGACGCCGGGCGCGACCGGCCCTACCTCCTCACCGTCGCGACGCTCGAGCCTCGCAAGAACCTCGGAACGCTCGTCGACGCGTTCGGGCTCCTCGACGACACCGGGCTCGAGCTCGTCGTCGCCGGCGGCGCCGGGTGGGGCGAGCAGCCCCGGCTCGACCGGCCGGGCGTCGTGCGCCTCGGGCGCGTCTCCGACGAGGAGCTCGCGCGGCTGTACCGCGGAGCCGCCGCCGTCGTCTACCCGTCCCGCTTCGAGGGCTTCGGGATGCCGATCACCGAGGCCATGGCCTGCGGCGCGCCGGTCGTCGCCTCGTCCCATCCCTCGCTCGACGAGGCCTCCGGAGCCGCGGCCGTCCGCTGCGACCCCGAGAGCCCGGAAGCGATGGCGGCCGCGATTCGCGAGGCTCTCGACCGACGCGACGAGCTGCGCGCGCTCGGGGCTCGTCCATGCGAAGGGCTTCTCGTGGCAACGGACGGGCGAGCTCTTCCTCGAGGGGTACCGGCGATTCTCGTAGGCATCGACACGACGCCGCTCGCGCAGACGCGAGCCGGGACGGCCCGCTATCTCCGCGGCCTGCTCGCCCACCTCGACGTGCCCGTGAAGCAGGTGTCGTTCCCGGCCACGTCGCGCCTCCGCACCCTCGCGGCCGACGCGCTCTGGTACCCGCGTCTCCGCGTCGAGGGCGCAGACCTCCTCCACTGTCCGACGTTCCGCGGGCCCTTCCGCTCGAAGGCCCCGCTCGTCGTGACCGTCCACGACCTCGCGGTGCTCCGCCACCCGGAGTGGTTCAACCGGTGGACGCGCACCTACTCGGCCCACGCCGTGCCCCGGGTCGTCGGCGCCGCCGACCGGGTGATCGCGGTCTCCGAGGCGACCGCGCGCGAGCTCGGCGACCTGCTCGCCGTCCCGGAGGGGAAGATCCGGGTGGTGCCGAACGCAGTGGAGAAGGTCTTCATGCCCGAAGGGCCGCGCTCGGAGGGCGACTACGTCCTCGCCGTCGGCACGCTCGAGCCGCGCAAGAACCTGCCGCGGATCGCCGCGGCCGTCGACGGAGAGCTGCGGGTCGCAGGCGCGCGAGGCTGGGGGAACGTCGAGCCGCCGGCGAACGTGACGTGGCTCGGCGAGGTGACCGACGAGGAGCTCGCGTCGCTCTACCGTGGCGCCCGATGCCTGGTCTACGCCTCGCTGTACGAGGGCTTCGGGATCCCGGTCGCCGAGGCGCTCGCATGCGGGTGCCCCGTCGTCACGAGCCGCGACTCGCCGATGGCCGACTATGCCGGCGATGACGCCGTGACTGTCGACCCCCGAGACGTCGCCTCGATCCGCGACGGGATCGCGCGCGCCCGTCGTGCCGAGCCGCGGCCGGGGCCGGCGTGGGCCGACGTCGCGGCGGCCACCCGGGCCGTCTACGAGGAGGTCGCGTGAGCCGGCGGCTCGGCGGAGGCTCGATGATCCTGATCGACGCCGACGTCCTCGGCCGCGAGCGCACCGGCGACGAGACGTACGTGACGAACCTCCTCCGGGAGCTTCCCGCCGCCGCTCCCGACCTCCGGTTCGCCGCCGTCACCCGCCGTCCCGACCTCGTCCCCGAGGGCGTCGAGCCGATCCACCTGCCCGCGCGCGCCCAGGAGCTGCGCATGGCCGTCTCGCTCCCGAGGCTGCTGCGTCGCCTCCGGCCCGATCTCGCGCACTTCCAGCACGCGCTGCCGCTCGGGTTCGGTGGGCGGTCAGTCGTCACCGTGCACGATCTGTCGTTCGAGGAAGGCGACAGCGCGATGGGCCTTCTCGATCGCCTCACGTTTCGGGCCGTCGTACCGCGGGCCGTCCGCCGCGCCGACCACGTGATCACCGTGTCGGAGCGCACGAAGCGGGACATCGTCGGGCGCTACCGCGTGCCGGAGTCGAAGGTGACCGTCACGCGCAACGGCGTCGACCCGGCGTTCTCGCCCGGGGCCGCCGACGGCGGCTACGTGCTCTTCGTCGGAGCCATTCACGCGCGAAAGCACCCGGAGGCGGCGCTCGCAGCGGCCCGGGCCGTGGGTCTTCCTCTCGTCGTCGCCGGGCCGGAGAAGGACGCCGGGCATCGCCCGCGAGCTGCGGGACGGCGGCGCCGACCTGCGCGGCTACGTCACGAAGGACGAGCTCGCGGAGCTCTACCGCGGCGCGGCGGCGCTCGTCCTGCCCTCGCGCTTCGAGGGATTCGGGCTGCCGGTGCTCGAGGCGATGGCCAGCGGGACGCCCGTCGTGGCCGCACCCGAGCCGGCGCTGCGCGAGGTCGCCGACGGAGCGGCGGTGTACGCGGAGGACGGCGACTTCGGCGCCGCGACCCGGCGTGCGCTCGACGAGCGCGACCGGCTCTCCGCCGCCGGAATCGAGCGTGCCCGGCTCTTCACCTGGCCGGAGGCGGCGCGCCGCACCGTCGAGGTCTACCGCAAGGTCCTCGGGTGAGGGTCTCGGCCATCGTCGTCTCGCACGGGAACGCAGCGGAGCTCCGCGAGTCGCTCCCGGCGCTCGAGCCGCAGGTCGACGAGCTCCTCGTGATCGCGAATGTAAAGGGGTCTGTCCCCACAGGGGTCGAGGCGCTCGCCAACGACCGGCCGCTCGGGTTCGCCGCCAACGTCAACCTCGGGCTGACGCGGACGACCGGGGACGCGGTGCTCGTCTCGAACCCGGACGCCGTCGCGGAGCCGGGCGCGGTCGCCGCCCTCCGCGACTTCATGGCTGCCCGCGCGCGGTGCGGAGTCGCGGGGCCGCGCATGGTCTTCCCCGACGGCACGCCCGCAGGCGTCCCGGCGACGCTTCCCGACGGTCGGCGGCACGATCGTCAGGCGGACGCCGCTCCGCAAGATCGTCGCGCCAGGAGCACCACTACCACCTCGACGAGCCCGCCCCCGACGGCCCGGTCCAGGCCGACTGGATGCTGGGCGGCTTCCTGCTCCTGCGCCGCGCGATGCTCGACGAGCTCGGGGGCTTCGACGCCGGGTTCCGGTTGTACGGGGAGGACATCGACCTCCAGTACCGCGCGATGCGGGCCGGGTGGGAGCGGTGGTACGTCCCGGCCGCCGTCGTGCGCCACGAGCACCAGGCGCTGACCGACCGTCGCTGGCTGACCCGCCGCACGGTGTGGCACTGGCGCGGCATCCTGCGGTTCGTGCGCAAACATCCGGAGAGACTGCGCTCATGAGTACGCGGGACAAGTACGCCGCACTGGCGGACGGGTTCGCCGAGCACGAGTACGCCGACCCCGACCGGTACTCGGCCCGTCGCGCCCAGGTCATCGCGGGGCTCGGCCCGGCGCTCCGTTCGGGAGAAAGCGTGGTCGACCTCTGCTGTGCCGACGGCATCATGGCGGCGCCGCTCACGAGCCTCGGGCTCGTGTACACGGGGGTCGACGCGACCGAGGAGATGATCGCCGCCGCGCGGAAGCGGAACCCCGGCCTCGACTTCGTCGTCGGTCGCATGGAGGACTACGAGCCGGCCGAGCCCGTCGACCTCACGATCTGCCTCCGCTCCTTCTATCTCGCCGAGGACCGCGTCGCCTTCTTCCGGCGCATCCGCGGCTACACGCGGAAGAAGTTCGTCTTCGACTTCAGGCCGATGGTCTTCCCGGTCGACGGAGTTCTGAGCGACCTGCGGCAGGCGGGTTTCTCCCGCATCGAGCTCCGCCCGTTCTTCCTGCCGCAGCGGAAGGCTCTGCCGGGAGCGACGATTCCGCTTCTCTCCGCGCTCGAGCACTCCGGGCCGGTGGGGCTCGCGCTGACGCGGCGCGTCGGCTGCGTCTTCTGCAGCGCGGACGCCTGAGCGTGTCCCGCCTCGGGCTCACCCGCCGGCGGGTGGTCGCTTTCGCGGGCGTGTACGGCTCGGTTGCGCTCGGCCTCGCGGCGTCCCTGATCGTCCTGCGCGTGCTCGGCCCCGCGGGCGCGGGGAGGTTCACGATCGTCGTCGCCACCGTGGAGTTCCTCGCCCTGCTCGTGTGGCTCACGAGCGACGATGCACTCGTCAAGTACGGCAACCGGTACGCGGCAAACGCCGAGTGGGGCCGCTTCCATCGCCTCATCCGGGTCGCCTTCGTCGCCGAGCTCGCCGCCGCACTCGTCGCGACCGCGCTGATCGTGGCGATCGCCCCGTTCGCAGACTCGATCTTCCACCAGGGCTCCGGGCTCGAGGCGCCGCTCGTGATCGCCGCGCTCCTCCCGCCGCTCCAGGCACTCGAGTCGATCGCCGCGGCGACCCTGATCCTCGGAGGCCGCTACGACCTGCGCGGGACCTGGCTGACCGTCTCGATGGGGCTGCGGCTCGTCGGGATCGTGCTCGGCGCTCAGATCGGCGTGACTGCCGCGGTCGTCGGAGTCGTCCTTGCCCAGACGCTCACGACGATCTCGATCCTCGTGCTCGGGATGTTGTCCCTACGAGCGTTCCCCTCCGCCGCCCCCGTGGAGATCGGCGAGGACCGCCGCCCGCTCATCCGCTTCGTCGCGTCGAGTGCCGCCTACACCGGGCTGATCTCGCTGCGGCTCTGGGTCGCGCCGCTCGCGCTCGGAATCGTCCGGAGCGCGGCCGAGGTCGGCCTGTTCCGTGCAGCCCAGATGCCGCAGACCGGGCTCGGGGCGCTCACCTCGCCGCTGCGGATGATCCTCCTCTCCGAGCAGACCAGGGACTGGGAGCACGGCCGCCCCGAGGTCGTCATCGCCGGGATCCGGCGCTACGTGAAGGGCACGGCGTTGATCGCGCTGCTCGCCCTCATCCCGGTGCTCGCTTCGATCCCGTGGCTCGTCCGGCACGTGCTCGGAGCGGACTACCTCCCGGCCGTCCCCGCTGCTCGTCTGATCCTCGTCGCGGCGACGATCCAGCTCGTCTTCAGCTGGACGAAGACGTTCCCCGTGACGATCGGCCGTCCCGGGCTCCGGCTCTGGGCCCACGGCATCGAGACGGCCGTGATGCTGCCGCTGATCGTCATCCTGGGGAGGGAGTGGGGCGTCACCGGCGCCGGTGTCGCCGTCCTCGCCTCGTCGGTCGCGTTCGCCTTCGCCTGGGTGGCGATCCTGCTCCGCGTGCGACGAACAGGCCTCACCCGAGCGTGATCACCGCCGAGGTGTGGCTCAGGCGGGGATCTTCGAGCTCTCTCACCGAGAACCGCGGGTCGCCGGCGAACGCGTCCAGGTACTTCGCGTTGTAGTAGACGATCGTTGCGGGCAGCTCCCGCCGCAGGAGCCCGGCCGCGAATCGTCCCATGACCGCGCCGTCGAACGGGTTGAACAGGTAGAACAGCGTGCCTTCCGGGGGGATGACCTCCGTTGCGTCGCCGCAGAGGATCGTGACGTTCCGCCTGCGGCGGAGCCGGCGCGCCGTCCTGGCGCAGATCTCGGGGTCGAGCTCGATCCCGTAGATCTCGTTGCCCGCGAAGTGGTCGAGGAGCCAGTTGAGCGACCGGCCCTTGCCGCAGCCCACATCGACGATCACGTCGTCCGGCTCGATCTCGAGGCCCGCGAACAGCACGTCGAGCTCGTCGTAGGGCGAGTTGGTCGAATGGAAGGCGCCGAGGTGCTCGTACCGCGTCCTGATCGTGCCTCCGAGCGGCCGGCCGTACCTCAGGTCGCGGAGGGCGCTGCTCAGCATCGTCGGCGCACGCCTGATCGCCGTCGAGACCCTCATGGCCGGCCGAGACGGCGGCGCCAGCCGGTGCGGACGCGGTCGGTGAGGCTCGCCGCGTCGAGAGTCGCGCGGGCGAGCCGCGCAGGCGCGAGGATCGCCGTTCGTGTCGCGTTGATCTGGCGGCCCCGGAAGCTCGGGGCGAAGACGACGACGTTCCGCTCGCGACGCGTCCGGTTGCTGAACTGCTGCTTGTAGGCGGCATCGCCGGGGCCGAAGTCGAAAGTCCGGAGCGAGGGATCGGCACAGGCGTCCTCGATCACGCGCATGAGCAGGAAGATCCCGACGCGGTTCTCGGCGAACGCGGGGTCGTACCCGCCGGTCCGGAGAATGATCGTGTCCCCGAACACCGAGCACAGCCAGTATGCGATCGCGGTCGCGTCGAGCGAGAGCAGATAGCCGCGGACCCACCCGTGCTCCAGGCCGACACCGGCGAGCGCTCGCTGCTCCGGGGTATCCGCGAGGCCCGCGCCCAGCTTGCGCTGGTAGGTGGATGACGCGACGCGCTCGCCGCCCTCGATCAGCCGGTCCACCCCTGCGGGGTCGCGCACGACCTCGACTTGCAGGCGATCGCCGAACGCCGCGTCGAGCTGCCGCGCATCGCGGCGGACGCTCTTCCGCGTCCTGTGACCGAGCCCTACGAGGAAGTCGTCGAAGCTGTCCGGGAGATCGAGCAGCCGTCGGGTCCAGGGCGCGATCAGCGGCTGCCTGGTCAGCGGGCCGCCGAGGGACTCGAACGCGGCGAGCTCGGGCGAGCCGAGCTCGAGCGGGGGGAGGCTCACCACGTCCGCCTCGCCGCTCGCAAGCGCATCCCCCGCTACGCCCCGGAGCACCGCGAGCGCGTCCCCGCGGCCGATCGCGAGCCCGCCGTCGACGACGCGGAGGACGCGGGCCTGCGGCGCGTAGACGACCTTGTATCCGAGCATGGTCGTGAGGCGCCCCAACTCGAGCCGCCCGGCGAGGCCTCCCACGGGCCGGCCGTCGCTCATGGCGACAGCCGCGAACGGACCGATCACATCGGGTCTCGTGGCGAGCCGGGTCGTGAAGTACTCGTAGGCGGCTTCCTCGCGCTCCCACGGCAGCTCGTCCCAGGCGCCGCGCAGCAGCTCGAGCTCTTCGAGCGTCCGCGCGACCACGACCTCGGGCGGCTCACTGCTTGGCGGGCGTGAACTCGAAGGCGACCTGGACGCCGAGCGTCCGCGGGTCGTTGTCCGTGGGCGGGATCAGCGTGTCCTGCGCGATCGTGAGCTCGACCCGGACGGGGTCTGCGCGACCGGGAAGGAGAGCGTCCGCGTGCTCCCGTTCGGAACGATGAGGTAGAGGCGCCGGTGGACCTGCCCGAGGTCGACCGCCTGATGCTCGGCGTCGTAGTGGACGTCACCGACGAGCACGCGCACCTTCGCGGCGGGGGCCGAGCCGTTGTAGGCGAGACGTCCGAGCGAGACCTCGAGCGTCCCCGCCTGGCCCCGGCTTGAAATACGTGTACGTGCACCAGTCCGGACACCAGTTGTCGGTGTAGACCTGCTGGGTCGCGTCGGCCAGGCGCCACGGCCGGTCGCTCCGGTAGAGGGTCATGACACCGTTCGCCGCCTGCGCGACCGGGGTGGCGTCGAGCTTGATGTTCGAGTCTGCGAGGACGTACCGGAACCCGTCCAGATCGGACAGGAGCCCGTCGGCGCTCAGCAGGTTCGCCGTCGGCGTCGGCCCCGGGCCCGGGGCCGAGCCGTCGAGGCGCGGCAACCCGGGTGATCGAGCGGTTCCAGAACTCGGTGAGGTTCTCGCCGTTCGGATCCTTGATCGCCTGGCCGAGATAGGCGACCTTCTGCCCGCCGGTCTGACGGTCGACCCAGTCGAGCGGCTTCGGCAGGTTCGTGGTGAAGTCGTTCGCGACCCGGTCGAGCCCCGCCGTCATCGCGATCTCCGTCGAGAGCATCCACGCGAGTACGAGGACGAGGGTGAGCGCCGCGACCCCCCGGCGGCGCCGGCAGGCGAGGAGGACGACCGACACCGCGACGGAGGCGAGCAGCGCAAGCCGCAGGTCGTGCGTCGTCCAGCCGTGCTCGGCGGCGAGGTATGCCGCGAGGGCCGAGCCGGGCGCCTCGTAGTAGGGCCAGCCGAGCTGGATCGCCTTGAACGCGAAGAGCACGACGACGAACGCCGTCGGCGCCCGCGACGAGCCAGCGGTTGATCCGCTTCGACTCGAACACCATGACCGTGCCGAGGAGCAGGAGCGGCGCGAGGTAGATCAGGTCGCGCTCCTCCCAGAGCGTCGCGAAGACCGTCGAGAGGTACGCGGCCTTGACGGCGGTGTAGATCGCGAGGCTCCCGATCGCAGCCGACGTCCAGGCGACGTACGCGCGGTAGGTCGGGTCGCCTCGGCGGTCCGGCAGGCCGGAGCGAGGTGAGGCCTCCGATCACGGGCAGCGCACCGAGGCCGATCGCGAAGGAGCTTCCGGCGCGGAGGCCGAGGTCGACGAGCCGGTTCTTCGTGTACTGGCTCGTGTACTGCCACTCGTGGATGTGCTGGAGGACGACGCGGTTGAAGAGGAGCAACGCGCCGACGGAGATCGCGACCGCGCCGATCGTGTCGCCGCGCGACCAGTTGCGGCGGAGCTCGCGGCGAACGGGGGCCGGTCAGCCAGAGCCCGGCGGCAGCGAGGGCGAGGGCGAGGACGAGGCTCGTGAACTGCTTCTGGCGGACGAAGTAGCCGCCGCCGACCGCCACGATCGCGAGCGCGACGTCGAGTCGGCCCTTCGAGCGGAGCGCGCGGACGGCGAGCCACGAGCAGAGCGCGTAGTACGGGTAGGCGAGCACGTCCGAGACGATCGAGGTCGCGTAGGCCATCCCCGGGATCGCAACGGAGCCGAGCGCGACGACGACGGCCCCGCGGCGGCTCACGAGCATCCGCGCGAGCAGGTAGGAGGGAACGGCCGTGAGCACCATGATCACCGCGTTCGCGTACTTGATCGCCGCGTAGGCGGCCTGGGTCGAGTGGATCCACCAGAACGGCGCGATCACATAGGCGTAGAGCGACTTGAAGTAGATCGGGTCGCCGCGCCGGGCGGCGTGCCCCGTGTCGGCGATCGACCGCGAGAGCTGTGTCCACTCGAGCTCGTCGGTGAAGATCCACGGGGTCTTCCTCGACCACGCCTCGACGGCGTAGAAGACGAGGACGGCGAGGGAGAGGAAGACGAGCGGGAGCGCAGCCAGGAGGCGGTCGACGAACGTTCCGCCGCCCTCTGGCGTCAGCTCGTGACTGCTCGACAGAAACCGTTGCCACGCGTGGTCATTCTGACGCCGCGCCGAACTCGACGTACGGGTCGAGGTCGAGCTCGCGGCGAACGAAGCGGCAGGTCACCTCGGCCTGCGCGCAGGCGCCGACGACCGCGTCGAGGAGATCGCGCGGCGCGTCGGGGATCGTCACGAGCACGATGTCGGGCTGCGTGCTCTCGAGGATGCGGCCGATCTCGTGGGTGGTCCCGATGACCTTGACCCCGTGGACGCTGCGCCGCCGGAGCCGGGGGTTGTCGTCGACGAACCCGACGACGCGCTCGCCCGCGGTCTCGCGGAGCTCGCGCATCAGGCTCCGGCCGGTGCGGCCGGCGCCGACGATCAGCGTGCGCCGGGCGGTGCGGTCGCGGACGCTGCGCGACCCGATCACGAGCGTCCGCTCGGCGAGCCGCGAGCCGACGATCGCGACCATGCAGATGAGCGCGTCGACGATGAAGAACGAGCGGTTGAAGTCGCGCATGTCCTGCGTGAGCACCATGAAGGAGACGGCGATGAGCTCGGACACGACGACGGCCGTCGCGGCTGCGACCGCGTCGCGCATCCCGGCGTAGCGCCAGACGGAGCGGTAGAGCCCGAACGGGATGAAGGTCACGTACCGCGCGGCGAGGACGACGGGCAGCGTGAGCCCGGCGATGAACCGCTGGCTCGTCGACCCGGGCCAGCCGAACTCGATCACGTACGCCGCGACGAACGAGCCGCTGATCAGGAGGAAGTCGACGCCGACCTCGACGAGGCGCCTCCAGTGCATCGAGAACACCTGTCCGAGGCTGATCGGCTCGTCGAGCTGGGGGCGGCGGTCGGCGTCCGCGAGGAAGCTCGCGAACTGGATCAGGAGCGCGAAGGTGACCACGACCCCGATCACCGTGTAGCGCCAGTTGTCGAGGACGTTGTAGGCGAGGCTCGAGCCGCCGACCGAGAAGGCGATCAGCGCGAGCAGCGCGACTGCGCTCCGCTCGGAGAGGCCGTAGCGGACGAGCCGGTGCGACGAGTGGTCTCGCCCGCCCTGGTGGATCGGACGACCGTCGAGCATCCGCGCGATCGTGACGAGGGTCGTGTCGAGGATCGGGACGGCCAGGACGAGCACCGGCAGGATCAGGGTCGCGACGGTCGTGCCGGCGACGCGCCAGCTCGAGACGAGCCCGAGCGCGGCCAGCGCGAACCCGAGTGCCTGGCTCCCCGAGTCGCCCATGAACACGAGCGCGCGCCCCTTCGGCGGGAGGTTGTAGGGCAGGAAGCCGATGCAGGCAGCGGCGCCGGCGATCGCGTACGCGAGCGAGGAGTGGTCGGGGTGGACCGTGACCGCGTCCACGGCGAAGAAGAAGAACGAGATCGAGGCGAGCGACGCGGCGAGCCCGTCCATGTTGTCGAGCAGGTTGAAGGCGTTCGTGAGCCCGATCAGCCAGACGACGGCGATCGCGTCGCCGACGATCTGGTTCGAGACGAGATGGACGTGGGTGCCGGTGGCGAGGACGATCGCCGCGGCGGCGCCCTGGGCGGCCAGCTTCGCGAGCGGGCTGAGGCCGCGGAGGTCGTCGACGAGCCCGGCTGCGAAGACGACGGCGATCCCGACCCAGATGCCGGCGAGCTCGCGGGTCGGGTCGAACGCGCCGAGCGGCCGCAGCGGTCCAGAGACCGAGGCTGAAGCCGATGAAGATGCCGATCCCGCCGAAGCTCGGGGTGGCCGAGTCGTGCCAGCGGTCGGCGGACGGTACGGCCACGAGGCGCCGGGTCGCGGGTGACCGCAGCAGCGCCCAGATCACGGCCGCGGTCGCCGGGAAGGCGACGATCGCGACGGCGGTGCTCACAGGCGCGGAGAGTAGTCGAACCCGGTTAACACGTTGTTTGGACGGTAATCGTTAGTGGTGTCGGACACCGGGTCTCTCCCTTTGTTGGCGTGTCGGGGCTCGCACGGGTCGTGGTGTCGGACACCGGGTCCCGTCCTGTGTGGGCGTCTCGGGGCTCGCACGGTGTCCGACACCGCCTTGGACGGATTCCCTGACGCGGCGCTGAAGGCGGTGTCGGACACGATCCAGGGAACGCCCTGGTTGCCGCTCCGGTTTGTCGTGTCCGACACCGATCCAGGGAACGCCCTGGTTGCCGCTCCGGTTTGTCGTGTCCGACACCGATCCAGGGAACGCCCTGGTTGCCGCTCCGGTTTGTCGTGTCCGACACCGATCCAGGGAACGCCCTGGTTGCCGCTCCGGTTTGTCGTGTCCGACACCGGGCCAGGGAACGTCCTCGATGCCGCCCCGGCTTGACGTGTCGGGCACCTGCGGCCCCCTACACTGGTGCGATGGCCGTGTACGGCGATCTCCTGCGGTACCGCGAGCTGTTCGCGAACCTGTTCCGGCGCGACTTCCAGGCGAAGTACCGGGGCTCGGCGCTCGGGATCCTCTGGTCGCTCGTGAACCCGGCGGCGCTCGTCGTCGTCTACCTGATCGTCTTCGGGGTGATCCTCGACAAGAGCGGCGGGATCCCGCACTACCCGCTGTACCTCCTCTCGGGGATCGCCTGCTGGATCTTCTTCGCGGTCTCGCTGCAGACGGCGTCGCGGTCGATGGTCGACAGCGCCGAGCTGATCCGCAAGGTGCGCTTCCCGCGCCAGCTCGTCGCGTTCTCGGTCGTCGCGACCCAGGCGGTGACGTTCGCTCGTGATGCTCGCGATCCTGATCGTCCTCTCGCTGATCTTCATTCCCGGGGCCCGCGGGACGGTCTGGCTCGTGCTGCCGCTCGCGCCGCTCTACGCGGCGCTCGTCGCCGGGACGTCGCTCGTGGTCGCGTGCCTGAACGCGATCCTGAGGGACGTCGAGCACATCCTCACCGCCGCGCTCCTCCCGTGGTTCTTCCTCACCCCGATCCTCTGGAGCTTCTCGACGCTCGGCCCGAGGGCGGCCTCGCACGAGAAGCTGATGGACGTGCTGCGCTGGGGGAACTTCATCGCGCCGCCGATCGCTGCGCTGCGCGACGCGCTCTGGAGCGGGCATGCGCCTCACGCCGGCGACGTGATCTACCTCGCCGTCGCCGCGGTCGTCGCGCTCGTCCTCGGGTCGCTCGTCTTCCGCCGGATCGACGACCGGCTCGCGATCGAGCTCTAGTCAGCCGCGGCCGCGGGATCGTGCACGCAGGACGATCCGGCCGTCGTAGAGCCACGGCTCGCCGACGGGCGCCGCGAAGGCGGGCAGCCCGCCGACGTCCGGGAGCCGCTCGAGCGTGATGCCGTCGATCACCGACGGGCAGAGGAGCGGGTGCGAGAACCCGGGTGTGCGGCCGGTGCCCGGCTCGTACGGAGCGAGGGCGCGGGGGCGCCGGCGGCCGAGGCCGGGCTCCCACTCGATCGACCCGGCGACGACGCCGAACCCCTCGGCGTGCGCCGCCGCGACCTGCTCGGCCCAGTCCGGAGCCGGCTCGACCCAGTCGGGCAGCTCGGCGTGGTGGTGGCCTCGGCGCGGCGCGACCTCGACCTCGGCGGTCACCGGCTCGCTGCCGAGCTCCGAGAACCAGGCCCGATGCTCGGCGACGAGGTCGAGGGCGAGGCGGTAGCGGCCGGGCGGCATCGGCGCCCGCACGCGGGCCTCGACGGTCACGCTCTCGCCGGGCGCCACGATCGGGAGCGGCGAGCGCTCGCCGTCCCACACGATCGGGTTGTCGCGGTCGTCGAGCCAGTGGTAGCCGAGCAGGATCCCGTCCCGCCAGGGCACCGTGCCGGCGTTCGAGAGTGTCACGCGCGCGGTCGAGACGGTGCCGGCATGCGCTTCTTCGAGCGCCCACTTCCCCCAGCGGACGGCGAGTGGTCCCTTTGCCATGGGCGGCTAGTCTAGGGCGGTGGAACCGCTCCTCGTGCGCGCCGCGCGGTGCGAGCCGACCGAGCGGACTCCGGTCTGGTTCATGCGGCAGGCAGGGCGCTCGCTGCCCGAGTACCGCGCGATCCGCGAGCAGCACGCCTTCTTCGAGATCAACCGGTCGGCGGAGCTGACCGCCGAGGTGACCCTCCAGCCCGTACGGCGCCACCACGTGGACGCCGCGGTGATGTTCGCGGACATCATGACCCCGGTCGTCGCGATGGGCGTCGGCGTCGAGCTCGTCGAGGGCGTCGGCCCGGTCGTCTCCGACCCGATCAGGACGGCGGCGGCGGTCGAGCGGCTGCGCGTTCCCGACCCGGCCGAGACGGTCGCGCCGATCCTCGAGGCGATCGGCATCGTCCGTGGCGAGATCGCGCCGGAGCAGGCGGTCGTGGGCTTCTGCGGCGGACCGTTCACGGTCGCGGGATATCTCGTGGAAGGGAAGCCCTCGCGCGAGTTCGCGGTCACGAAGGCGCTGATGTACCGGGAGCCCGCCGTCTGGCACGGCCTGATGGAGCGGCTGTCGGACACGTTCGCCGCCTACGTGGTCGCCCAGGCCCGGGCAGGCGCGGACGTGGTGCAGCTCTTCGACTCGTGGGTCGGGGCGCTCTCGCCGCGCCGACTACGAGGAGTTCGCCGCGCCGTGGTCGGCGAGGGTGCTCGCAGCGCTTCGCGAGGCAGGCGTTCCCTCGATCCACTTCGGGACCGGCGCCGTCGACGCTCCTGCCGGCGATGGCAGCGGCGGGCGGCGACGTGATCGGCCTCGACTGGCGCATCCCGCTCGACGAGGGCTGGGCGCTCGCGGGCGATGACCGTGCAGTCCAGGGGAACCTCGACCCTGCGGTGCTGCTCGGCCCGTGGGAGCGGGCCGAGCGGGCGGCGCGCGACGTTCTCGCCCGCGCCGCCGGCCGTCCCGGCCACATCTTCAACCTCGGCCACGGCGTGCTCCCGGCAACGGATCCGGCTGTGCTGGGAAGGCTTCGCGAGCTCGTGCATGCCGAGACGACCGCCCGATCGGGCGTCGCGTCGTGACCCGCGGGAGCTAGCGTTTCCGCGTGAGCAGGGACGCCGGGCTCGTGCCGGAACATCAGGGAAGCGTGGCTTCTCGTGCGCAGAGGAGGTGCCGGCGGTGACGCCGGGCCGCATCGTCGTCGACCGGGTGTCGCAGCGCTTCCGCGTCTCCGAGCGGCCCTACCGGACGATCAAGGACATGGTCGTCGCTCGCCGTCGCGCCGGGACGAGCGAGGTCTGGGCGCTCCGTGACGTCTCGCTCGAGGTCGAGCCCGGCGAGGCGCTCGGGCTCGTCGGGCGCAACGGGTCCGGGAAGACGACTCTCCTGAAGCTCGTCTCCGGGATCTTCAAGCCGACCTCGGGCCGGGTCGCAGTCGGCGGCCGGGTGGGCTCGCTGCTGGAGCTCGGGCGCCGGTTTCCATCTCGACTTCACCGGCCGCGAGAACGTGTACCTGAACGGCTCGATCCACGGGCTGCCGAAGGCGCGCATCCGGGAGCTCATGGACGAGATCGTGTGGTTCGCGGAGCTCGAGCGTTTCATCGACCTTCCCGTCCGCACGTACTCGTCGGGGATGTACATGCGGCTCGGGTTCTCGATCGCCGCCCATATCGAGGCCGACGTGCTGCTCCTCGACGAGGTGTTCGCGGTCGGAGACGAGGAGTTCCAGCGCAAGTGCTTCGGCAAGATCCACGAGTTCAAGAGCCGAGGAGGCACGATCGTGTTCGTCTCGCACGACGCTCAGGCCGTCGAGCGGCTCTGCGACCGCGCGGTGCTCCTCAAGCACGGCTCGGTGGTCTTCAACGGCGAGACCCGCGACGCGATCGCCGCCTACCGGCGCCTCCTCGCCGACGAGCGCAGCCCCGACGAGGTCGCGGCCGGGCTCCGGGAGTGGGGAAGCGGCGAGGCGACGGATCGTCTCCGCCCGCGTCCTCGACGGCGACGGCGAGCCACGGGTGCAGTTCGCATCGGGTGAGCCGATCACCGTCGAGCTCCTGGCGGCGGCCGACGAGGGTGTCGCTCCGCCGAGCGTCTCCCTCGAGCTCCGCGACAAGGGCGGGCTCGTCCTCGGCGGGGTCGTCTCGTCGACCGCGGAGCTCGGCTGGGGGGCGGGGCCGGGCGAGCGGCTCCTGCGCTTCGAGGTCGACCGCCTTCCCCTCGCGGAGGGGCAGTTTCATCTTCGGTGCGCCCTCATCGATGCCGAGGGCGGCAGGCTGCTCGACCTCCACGAGGACGCGACCCGCTTCTTCGTCTTCGCGGCCGGGCCCGAGACCGGAGCCGTGCTGCTCGAGGGCCGCTGGACCGTGCAGGAGATCGGGACCTCTGCGCCAATCGGACAGCCATGAGCGTCCACCCGAAGCTGTGCGTGCCCCGGGGACGCCGATGAGCTCGCGCACCTGCTCGGACTGGCCCCAGCTGATGGAGATCGCCCCGGAGCTGCAGTTCAAGCACTACACCATTCGCGAGGCGCAGCTTCCCGGGGATGCGCTCGTCAGCATCGAGGCGGTCGACCTCGACGCCGTCTCGATCTGCTGCGACCTCGACAGCCACGTCTTCTTCGCCGAGCACACCGACCCGGCGGTCGCCGAGGCACTCCGCGCCTCGCACTGGTTCGATCTCCGCGAATGGGTCGAGCGCGTCGCCCGGCGCCGACGCCGCCTGATCGGCTCCGCGAGCCCGCACCCGGGGGGTAGTGTGCGGCGCGATGCCGTCCTTGGTCGTTCCCTTCCGAGGAGCGAAGGGTAAGAGCAGGCTCGGGCGGCTCCCGGGAGCCGCCCGCGAAGCGCTCGTGTCCGCGATGCTCGACGACGTCCTGGCTGCCTGCACCGCGGTCGGTCCACACGTTCGTGGTCGGGCCGGCGGCTGCGGTGCCGCCTGAGGTCACGGTCATCCGGGATCCCGGGGCCGGCCAGGGCGCTGCTGTGCGCGCAGGGCTCGAGGCGGCATCCCTGGCCGCCGGGGGCGTCGGCCCGCTCCTGGTCGTCAACGCCGACCTTCCGTGCGTCACGGCGCGTGACCTGCTCGCGCTCGCCGGCGCGGTGCCCGACAGCGGCCTCGCCCTGGCGCCGGCAGCCGACGGGACCACGAACGCGCTCGCACTCTCGTCGCTCGCCGTGTATGCGCCCGTCTACGGGCCCGGCAGCGCGGAGCGGTTCGCTGCGCTCGGCCCGTCGCGGACGGTCGAGGCGCCGAACCTCATCGATGACGTGGACACCGCCGCCGACCTCGATCGTCTCCTGAGCCGTCTCGGCCCGCGGACGCGGAGCGTCCTCACCACGCTGCGCACCGGGGCCGCCGCGTGAAGGCGGCCGTCCTCTCGGGCGGCGTCGGAGGCGCACGGTTCCTCCGCGGCGTTCTCGCTGTCGTCGATCCTGGCAACGTCAGCATCATCGGCAACGTCGGTGACGACATCGAGGTGCTCGGCCTCCACGTCTCGCCCGACCTCGACAGCATCCTCTACGCGCTCGGCGGGGTTGCCGACGAGGAGCGCGGCTGGGGCCGCGCCGACGAGACGTGGAATGCTCTCGCCACGGTCGCAGACCACGACGGCGAAGCGTGGTTCCGGCTGGGCGACCGCGACATCGGGCTGCACCTGCTCCGGACGCAGCTCCTGCGAGAGGGAGCGCCGCTCTCCGCCGTCACCGCGCGCCTCGCGGCGAGCTTCGGGCTCGAGTGCTCGCTGATCCCCGCCACCGACGAGCCGCTGCGAACGTTCGTCGAGACGCCGGCCGGGACGTTCTCCTTCCAGGAGTGGTTCGTCGCCCGCGGTCATCGCGACGAGGTCGACGCACTCCACTACACGGGCGCGAGCGACGCGCGCCCCGCTCCTGGAGTCCTCGAGGCGATCGACGAGGCCGATGTGATCGTGATCACTCCGAGCAACCCCTTTGTCTCGATCGGGCCGATCCTCGCCGTCGAGGAGATCCGGCTCGCGCTCGAGCAGCGGCACGTCCCGTGCGTCGCCGTCAGCCCGCTGATCGGCGGCCGGGCGGTCAAGGGGCCCGCCGACCGCATGCTCGCCCGTCTCGCGGGCGGCACCTCTCCCGCCGAGGTTGCCGGCTGCTACTCCGGGCTCATCGACGCTCTCGTCATCGACGAGCAGGACGCTCCGGCCGAGCTCCCGGACGGCGTCCGGCCGATCGTCACGCGAACGCTGATGGTCGACGAGGGCGCGCGTCGGCGGCTCGCGCTCGCGGTGCTCGACGCTGCTGCGTCGCTCAGATGAAGGTCGCGATCCTCGGAGGGACCGGCAGCTTCGGCCGGGCGCTCGCAGTGCGCCTCGCCGCTGCCGGAGAAGACGAGATCGTGATCGGATCGCGTGACGCCGAACGCGCCGAGGCGGCGGCCGCCGAGATCGGGCCGGGAGTCACCGGCGCGACGAACGAGCGGGCTGTCGCAGGCGTCGACCTGGCCGTCCTGGCCGTCAAGGCGGAGGCCGCCCTCGACACGGCGCGCGAGGTCGCCGCTGCGCTCGGGGAAACGCCTCTCCTCACGGTCGCGAGCGCTCTTGCCTTCACCCCGGGCGGCGTGTCGTCCCGACCCCGACGCCCGCTCCCTCGCCGAGCGGGTCCAGGAGCTCGTCCCGGGGCCGGTCGTCGCCGGGCTGCACTCCATCGCAGCTTCCAACCTCGGCGAGGAGGCACCGGACGAGGACGCTCTCGTCTGCGGCGACGACCCGGCGGCCAAGGAGCTGGCGCTCGCGCTCGCGGCGAGGCTCGTCGCCGGACGCGCGCTCGACGCGGGGCCGCTCGCGAGCGCCCGGACGCTCGAGGGGCTGACTGCGGTGATCGTGAACCTGAACCGGCGCTACCGCGCGCACACCGGGATCGCCGTCACCGGGCATCCCGCCCGCGTGATCCAGATCCTCCCCGTGGAGGGGCTCCCGGAGATCCGGGACGGAGACGATCTCGGCGCGCTGATCGCCGGCGCAGTCTCGCTCGAGCCGGGCGACGTGATCGTCGTGGCGCAGAAAGCGGTCTCCAAGGCCGAGGGGCGTGTGGTCGCGCTCGACGACGTCGAGCCGTCCGATCGCGCCCGCGAGCTCGGCGGCACCGAGACCGACCTCCGCCGCCTCGAGGTCGTCCTGCGCGAGACCGCGCGGATCGTCCGCTCCCGGGGCGGCCTCGTCATCGCCGAGACGTCTCACGGGTTCGTCTGCGCCTCGGCCGGCGTGGACCATTCGAACACGGCGGAGGCGGGCACGGTGATCCTCCTGCCGGTCGACCCGGATGCGAGCGCCCGGCGGATCCGCTCCACGATCGCCGAGCGCGCAGGGGTCGACGTGGCTGTGATCGTGACCGACTCGTTCGGCCGTCCGTTCCGGCAGGGGACGACCGACGTCGCGATCGGCGTAGCCGGGCTCGCTCCGCTCCGCGACCTCCGGGGGACGACGGACCGGGCCGGTGTCGCGATGCGCACGACCCAGGTCGCCGTTGCCGACGAGCTCGCCGCCGCGGCGGACCTCGTCCGCTCGACGCAAGGCGGACGGGCTCCCGGTCGTGGTCGTCCGCGGGTACCGCGGGGGCGGGGACGGCGCCGCCACGGAGCTCGTGATCCCGGCAGAGCGCGACCTCTTCCGCTGACGCGGCGACCGCTCGTCTAGGCTCGGCTCGTGGGCGTCCTCGACGGGTGGCGGCTGTGCCCGAGGTGTGGTCACGACCTCGAGCCCCGGAACGGGCCGCATCTCGGCTGCCCGGCGCTGCGGGGCCGCCTACTGGGCGAACTCGGCGCCCGCCGTGCAGGGGCTCCTCGTCCGCGACGGGCGAGTCCTGATCGGGCGTCGCAGGATCGAGCCGCGCAAGGGCTACTGGGACCTACCGGGCGGCTTCCTCGAGGAGGGCGAGCTGCCGCTCGACGGGCTTCGCCGCGAGTTCCTCGAGGAGACGGGCCTCGAGGTGACCCCCGTCGAGTGGATCGGCGCATCGGTCGACCCCTACGACGAGCACTTCGTGCTCGGCCTCACGTGGATCGTCGAAGCAGCCGGCGAGCCGGTCCCGGCCGATGACGTCGAGGAGCTCGCGTGGTTCGCGCCGGACGAGATTCCCGAGGAGATGGCGTTTGCGAGCCAGAACGACCTGCTCCGCCGCTGGGCCGGGATGCAGGGCTCCTGGCCGCACGATGCCTAGAATGCAGTCATGTGTCGAAACATTCGCACCCTCTACAACTTCGAGCCGCCGTCGACCGACGACGAGATCCATGCCGCAGCGGTGCAGTACGTCCGCAAGGTGAGCGGGATGCAGAAGCCGTCGCGGGCGAACGCCGAGGCCTGTGAGCGAGCCGTCGCCTCCGTCGCTGCCGTGACGAGGATCCTGCTCGACGAGCTCGTCACGACGGCGCCTCCGCGCGACCGCGAGGTCGAGGCGATCCGCCGGGCCGAGCGCGCCGCCGTCCGCTTCGGCTGACGGCCGCGTGAAGCCTCTCACCGGCCCCAGTCGAGGCCGTGAGGCTCCGCTCAGTAGGACGAGGGCGTCAGGATCAGCGCGTCGGTGCCGTTCGAGAGCGGCTGGTACCCGAAGCCGTACTCGACCGGAAGGGTCAGTCGGTCGATCGTCGCCGACTCGTGGGGATCGGAGCGGGACGGCAGCGGCGGGGTGGCGAGGGGCAGCGTCCGCGCGAGCGGCTTGTCGAGCTGTTCCTGGAGGTTCGCACGCTCGAGGTAGAGGAGCGTCGTCGGTGCCTGCCCCGGCGGGGGCGGCATGTAGGCGATCAGCGCGTTCACGGACGGCACGTACTTGAACGTGTAGAGAGCGAGCTCGAGCGCCTCGCGCCGGGTGAGCCGCTCGCGCGCCGCCGTCGCCGTGCCGCGCGTGATCGCGCACTCCGAGCCGAGGCCGCACAGCTGCATCTGCACGTTCCCCTTGGTGGGAATGATCCGGCTGAAGTTCTGGCTCGACGCCGAGGTGCGGATCGCGATCGTCGAGACGTCCGAGACCTTCGTGTTCCGGGTGATCTCGGGATCGCTCGGGACGATCGCGAGCAGCTGGTCACCGGAGCCGCGTCAGCTTGTACCGGCCTGCGACGTAGTCTGCGATCTCCTTCGTCCGGTTCGCCGTGCCGGTAGCGGTCGGGTGCCACGACGACCACGCAGGCTGCTTGGGCGCGCCCGGCTGCCGGGCGACGACCACGAGCCCCACGATGGAGGCGATCAGGATCGCCGCCAGCCCGCCGTAGATGAACGCGAACCGGCCCCCGAACCCGGACGGCTCCTCCGTCGTGTGCAGCGGCGGCGAAGGAGGAGTCGGCTCTTCGGGCTGCGCGGGAGGGGCGGGGGGCTCGAGCATGCCTCCATGATGCCCGTCCCGGCACACCCTCGTGCGGTGGATTCGGTTAGAGATTTCTAGGAGACGACGAACTCGTCCGCGACCGACAGGGCCTCGTCGAGGACCGCGATTCCCTCGTCGAGCTCCTCGCGGGTGATCGTCAGCGGCGGGCAGACCATGACGACGTTCCAGTGCGTCATCAGGTAGAGGCCCTTCGACAGGGCGTCCTTGGCAAGCGCCACAACCGGTTTCGCGGCCTCGCCGGAGCCGTTGAACGGCACGAGCGGCTCCCTCGTCTCGCGATTCTTCACGAGCTCGAGGCCCCAGAAGCAGCCGAGCCCGCGCACCTCGCCGATCGACGGGTGCCTGCCGGCAAGCCGGTCGAGCTCCTCCCGGAAGACCTCGCCCATCGCCGCGGCGTTCTCGACGATGCCCTCCTCCTGGAACGCCTCGATCGACGCAACCGCCGAGGCGCACGCAACCGGATGACCCGAGTAGGTGAGGCCGCCCGCGAAGAACCTCGGCCGTATCCATTCGGCGAGCTTCGGGCTGACGGTCATCGCTCCGAGCGGGATGTAGCCGGAGTTGATCCCTTTCGCCATCGTGATGATGTCCGGGACGACGTCCCAGTTGTCGACCGCGAACCACTTGCCGGTGCGGCCGAAGCCGGCCATGACCTCGTCGCAGATCAGCAGGATCCCGTGGCGGTCGCAGACCTCCCGGATCGAGGCGAGGTAGCCGTCCGGCGGGACGATGATGCCGTTCGTCCCGGTCACCGTCTCGAGGATCACCGCGGCGACCGTCTCCGGCCCCTCGTACATGAGGATCTCCTCGAGGTGCGGGGCACCCGTGCACACCGGGCACGGATCGGGATGGCCCGCGGGGCAGCGGTACGTGTACGGGTCGAACATCCGCACCACGCCGGGGATGCCGGGCTCGGCGGCCCAGCGGCGCGGGTCGCCCGTGAGGGTGATCGAGCCGCCCGTCGCGCCGTGGTAGCTCCGGTAGCGCGCGACGATCTTGTTGCGCCCCGTGTACCAGCGCGCCAGCTTGATCGCGTTCTCGTTCGCCTCGGTGCCGCCGTTCGTGAAGAACGAGAACGACAGGTCGCCGGGCGTCACCTCTGCGAGCAGCTTGCCGAGCCGCGAGCGCGACTCGGTCGCCATCGGCGGGCCGATCGTCGCGAGGCTCTCGGCCTGCTCCTTGATCGCCGCGACCACCTTCGGATGGCCGTAGCCGAGCGAGACGTTCACGAGCTGCGAGGCGAAGTCGAGGTAACGCTTGCCGTCGTAGTCCCAGAAGTAGCGGCCCTCGGCACCTGCGACTGCGATCGGCGCGATCGCGTCCTGCACCGACCAGGAGTAGAGAACGTAGTTCTTGGCGTCCTCGACGATCCGGCGCCCGAGCTCGGGGTTCGTCTCGACGGTGGCCACGAGCTGACTTTACGTGACTCGCTGCTTCAAGAGCCGGATCTTCCCCATCGACTCGAACCCGAGGCGCTCGAGGACGGGCGCCGACGTCGGGCCGGCGCCCACGACGAGGCGCTGCGCTCCGCGCTCGGCCGCGTGCGCCCAGCGGGCGAGCACGAGCGCGGTGTACACGCCCCGGCCCCGCGCGGCGGGCAGGACGGCTCCGCCGAGCATGAGGACGCCGTGCCGCGTGAAGACGTCGCGGGCGAATCCGACCGGCTCACCGTCCACGAGCGCGAGATAGGTCGTCATCCTCCCGTCGCGCTGGTACCTCGGCCAGGCCTCGCGCGACTCCTTGCGTCGCAGCTCGCGCTCCTCCCCGGCGATGTCGAAGCTCGCCCAGTCGATCTCGAGCGCCGCCATCAGCTCGTCGGCGCTCTCGACCCGGCGGACCTCGACCTCGACGGACTGCTCGCCCTCGGGCGCTCCCGTGATCGTGAGCGCCCGCATCTCGGGCGGGTCGTCGGGCTCGAGCCCGAGCTCGACGAGTTGGTCGGCCAGGTAGCCCGGCGTCGTGAGGGTGCCGAGCCACCACGTCGCCTCCCGGAGCTCCCGGATCGAGAGGATCGCGTCGACGTGATCGATCGCCCGCCGAACCTCGTCGTCATCGCCCTCGGGCAGGCGCAGGCGATGGACCCACGCCGAACGTCCCTGCTGGACGAAGGAGAAGCCGGCGCCGTGGAACACCATCCGGCTCGGGTCGTCCGGGAGCCAGAGCCCCGGCTCCTCGGCAAGCGCGACGTGCGCTTCGGAGGCCGCTTCCTCCGGTGCCTCGTCGACGGTTTTCGCCTCTCCGGGGAGGCCCTCGTCCACGCCCGGAGGCTACCCGCGCGATACGCTCCCCGGACAGACGAGGAGGGGAGACGATGACGGAGCTGATCGAGGCGCCGCAGGCTGTGAAGGCGATCAATCACTGGATCGGTGGGCGCCCCCACGAGGGAGGATCGGGCCGCGTCGGCCCCGTCTACGACCCGGCAACCGGCCTGCAGACCGGCGCGGTCGACTTCGCCTCGCCGGAGGAGGTCGACCTGGCCGTCCAGGCCGCGAAGGCCGCGTTCCCGATGTGGCGCGCGCTCTCGGTGGCGAAGCGGGCCGAGCTCTTCTTCCGCATCCGCGAGCTCTTCTACGCGCACCGCGAGGAGCTTGCGCGGCACCTCACCGCCGAGCACGGCAAGGTGCTGACGGACGCGATGGGCGAGGTTGCGCGCGGGCTCGAGGTGATCGAGTTCTGCTGCGGGATCCCGACGCTCCTCAAGGGGAGCTACACCGAGCAGGCCTCGACGGGGGTCGACGTCTACTCGATTCGCCAGCCGCTCGGCGTCGTCGCCGGCATCACCCCGTTCAACTTCCCCGCGATGGTGCCCATGTGGATGTGGGCGCCCGCCCTCGCGTGCGGGAACACCTTCGTGCTGAAGCCGTCCGAGAAAGATCCTTCGGCTTCGTTCCTGACCGCGGAGCTGCTCGCCGAGGCGGGGGTGCCGGCGGGCGTCTTCAACGTGATCCACGGCGACAAGGTCGCGGTCGACTCGCTGCTTCGCCACCCCGACATCGGCGCGATCTCGTTCGTCGGCTCGACGCCGATCGCCCGCTACGTCTACGAGACCGCCACCGCGAACGGCAAGCGTTGCCAGGCGCTGGGCGGCGCGAAGAACCACATGATCGTCCTTCCCGACGCCGACATCGACATGGCCGCCGACGCAGCGGTCTCGGCCGGCTACGGCTCGGCGGGGGAGCGTTGCATGGCCGTGTCCATGCTCGTCGCCGTTGGCGGCGTCGCCGACGAGCTCGTCGGCGCGATCAAGGCGCGCATCCCGGCGGTCAAGGTCGCGCCGGGGCTCGAGCCCGGTGCGGAGATGGGCCCGCTCGTGACGCGCGAGCACCGCGATCGGGTCGCCTCCTACGTCGAGCGTGCGCCCGGCGAGGGAGCGACGGTCGTGGTGGACGGGCGCGACAGCGCGCCGGCCGGGGACGGGTTCTTCCTCGGCCCGTCGCTGATCGACAACGTCAAGCCGGGGATGGACAACTACACGGACGAGATCTTCGGGCCGGTGCTCGGGGTGACCCGCGTCGATACCTACGAGGAGGCGCTCGAGCTCGTCAACGAGAACCCGTACGGCAACGGCACCGCCATCTTCACGCGCGACGGGGGCGTCGCCCGCCGGTTCGAGTTCGACGTGCAGGCCGGGATGGTCGGGATCAACGTCCCGATCCCGGTGCCCGTCGCCTACTACTCCTTCGGGGGTTGGAAGGCGAGCCTCTTCGGCGATCGGCACATCTACGGGCCCGAGGGCATCGACTTCTACACGCGCACGAAGGTGGTCACCTCGCGCTGGCCCGACCCGGCGACCTCGAAGGTCGACCTCGGATTCCCACAGACTCGATAGACACCGTCGCGTTGATCAAGGCCTTCGCGGCGGTCGCCGCGGCGGCCGCCCTCCTGGCGCTGCCCGCGTCCGGGGCCGCGCCGCAGTGGCGGACCCTCACGGTGACGAAGCACGCGGGGCCGATCAGCGCGGTGATGACGATCCAGCGCCGCGCGCACGGCTCCGGGTTCTACGACTACCGCAAGCTCCGGCTCGTCGTGAAGAACGCAGGCAAGACCGTGGTCGACCGTCTGCTCTGCGCGAATCTGCGCTGCAGCCCCGGGAGCCACCATCTGCTCGACCTCCAGAACGTGTCGGGCGGGCCGCTCGACGAGGCCGTTCTCAGCGTGTACACGGGCGGGGCGCACTGCTGTTTCGAGTCGCTCGTCGCGCTCGTCGACGGGCCGTTCCGTGGACGCTTGCTCGACCGGAACTGGGGCGATCCGGGCTACGGAGGCCACCGTCACGACGGCTCGTTCGAGTTCGTCAGCGCCGACGACCGCTTCGCGTACGAATTCACCGCCTTCGCGGCCTCCGGGCTGCCGGTGCAGGTGTGGACGATCGATCCGTACGCGCGCTTCGTCGACGTGACGAAGACCCGGCTCGACCTCGTCCGCTCCGACGCGAAGCAGTGGTGGAACGCCTACGTGTCGGAGCGAGGGAAGCAGGACGGCGACGTTCGAGGCGTCCTCGCGGCCTGGTGTGCCGACGAGTACCGCCTCGGAGACGAAGCCACCTGTACCGCCGAGCTCGGGAAGGCCCTGGCGAAGGGGTGGCTCGACGGAGCCGGTGGTCTCTGGCCCCGGAACAGGGCCTATGTCGCGGCACTCGCGAAGTCGCTCGCGAAGTGGGGGTACACGGACTGAGCGGGCCGTCGTGAAGGTCGTGATCGGCGGGGGGAGCGGGTACGTCGGGCGGGCGCTTGCCGCGTCGCTCCTCGCGGACGGCCACGAGGTCTGCGTCCTGTCGCGGCGAGCCGACCGTGGACTTCCCTGGGAGGATGCTGCGAAGGAGATCGACGGAGCGGGGGCGGTCGTGAACCTGGCAGGCGTCTCCATCGGCGGCCCGCGCTGGACCCGGTCGCGAAAGGCGGCGATCCTCGGGAGCCGGGTCGACACGACGAAGAACCTGGCGGCGGCGATCGCCTCCGCCCAGAGCCCGCCGGGGGTCTTCGTGACCGCGTCCGGCGCCGGCTACTACGGCGCGAGCGGCGATGCGACTGTCGACGAGGAGTCGCCCCCGGGGGACTCGTTCCTGTCGCGGGTCTGCGTCGCCTGGGAGGAAGCCGCTTCGGGGTCCGGCGTGAGGCACGTCGCAGTTCGCACAGGGTTCGTCGTCGGGCCGGGGGCGCCGGCGATGAGGCTGATGGCGCTGCCGTATCGCTTCTTCGCCGGCGGCCCCGCCGGCGGCGGCCGCCAGTGGTTCCCGTGGATCCATCGGGACGATCTCGTCGCGGTGTACCGGCTCGCGATCGACGGCGGGCTCGAGGGCCCGGTGAACGCGGTGGCGCCGGGGCGCGTCCGCCAGCGCGACCTCGCTCGTGAGCTCGGCGCGGTGCTCCACCGCCCGGCGGTCGTGCCGGCGCCGGCCGCCGCCATCAGGCTGCTCCTCGGGGAGGAGGCCGACCTCGTGCTGCACGGGCAGCAGGCGTTGTCGAGGAAGCTCGGAGGGCTCGAGTTCCGCTTCGGGACGCTCCGGGCGGCGCTCGAAGCCGCCCTTCGCTAGCGCACCCGAAGAATCCTTACACCGCACCGCGAAGACCGGCAGGGATACTGGGCGGGATGGTCACGGGGGTGCTTCTGCGCGCAATTTCGGCGGTGATCACGCTTGCCATCGCCGTGCCGGCTGTGGCTCTCGCCTACCGCTCGGCGACCCCGGCAAAGCCCGAGGGGAGCCCGGTGGCCGGGAAGCTCCTCTTCGTCAGCACGTGCGGGGTCTGCCACAAGCTCCGGGATGCGAAGACCGCGGGGGTGATCGGTCCCGACCTCGACAAGGTGCGCCTCCCCGAAGCGACGATCGCGAAGGCGATCACCCTCGGCGGCGAGTCGGTCATGACGAGGGCGCAGGCCGCGAGGTACTCGACCCAGATGACGGCCTACAAGAACGTCCTCTCGAAGAAGCAGATCGCCGACATCGCCGCGTACGTCTACAAGGCGACGCACCCCTGACGGATGGTGTCCCACGGTGTCCGACACAGCGTTGAGTGTAGGGCTCGGCTTCAGCCCTGGATCGTGTCGGACACCGCCTCGAACGCGTCGACGATAGATACGTCTAGGGCGGTGTCGGACACCGTGCGAGCTGCGCGTTCTCTCCCAGGGCTGGGCCCGGTGTCCGACACCTACGCGAGCTACGTGTTCTCGTTCAGGGCTGGGCCCGGTGTCCGACACCTGCACGTGCACCTGCACCTAAGAGCTCCTGGCCGAACTTCGCGCGGGCGACGTAACGGCCGATGCCTGGCTCGGCGACGAGCTCGCCGTCGTCGACGAGCACGTTCCCTCGCAGCAACACGGTCTCGGGCGAGCCGACGACCTCGGTGCCCTCGTAGAGGTTGTAGTCGACCCGCGAGTGCTGGTCCGCAGCCGTGATCGTGACCCGCTTGTCCGGGTCGAAGATCACGATGTCCGCGTCCGAGCCGACCGCGATCGTGCCCTTGCGGGGATAGAGCCCGAAGAGCTTCGCCGGGTTCGTCGCAAGCAGCTCGACCATCCGGTTGAGCGAGATCTTCCCGCCGCGAACGCCGAAGTGGTGGATCATCTGCAGGCGGTTCTCGATCCCCGGCCCGCCGTTCGGGATCTTCGAGAAGTCGTCGCGGCCGAGCGACTTCTGGCCGTCCCAGTTGAACGCGCAGTGATCGGTGGAGATCGCCGAGAGCACGTCGGTCCGCACCGCGTCCCAGAGCACGCCCTGGTTCGCCTTGTCGCGCGGCGGCGGCGTGTAGACGTACTTCGCGCCCTCGAAGTCCGGCCGCTCGAGGAAGGTGTAGTCGACGAAGAAGTACTGCGTGCAGGTCTCGCCCCAGACGTCCCAGCCCTTCGCGCGCGCCGTCGCGATCGGGTCGACCGACTCCTGGCACGAGACGTGCACGACGTAGAGCGGCGCTCCCGCGACGTGCGCGAGCTGGATCGCGCGGTTCGTTGCCTCGCCCTCCGTCTCGGGCGGGCGCGTCAGCGCGTGCCAGTGGGGCGCGGTCTGGCCGGCGGCGAGCGCCTCGTTCACGAGCACGTCGATCGCGTCGCCGTTCTCGGCGTGCACCATCACGAGCGCCCCGCTCTTCGCAGCGACCTGCATCGACCGGAAGAGCGTGTCGTCGTCGACCATCAGCGAGCCCTTGTAGGCCATGAACAGCTTGTAGGAGGTCACGCCCTGGTCGGGCAGCGTCGCGAGCTCGTCGAGCGCCCCGTCGAACGAGAGGTCCGTGACGGCGATGTGGTAGCCCATGTCGATCAGCTGCTTGCCCTCCGCCTTCGCGTGCCAGGCGGCGAGGGCGTCGGCGAACGACTGGCCCTTCCCCTGGATGCAGAAGTCGACGTGGCAGGTCGTGCCGCCGAACGCCGCGGCGGTCTGGCCCGACTGGACGTCGTCGATCGTGACCGTCCCGCCGAAGGGCATCTCGAGGTGCGTGTGCGGGTCGACCATGCCCGGGAGCACGAGCTTCCCGCTCGCGTCGATGACGCGGTCGGCCTCGGTGTCCAGCGACTCCCCGATCAGCGTCACGCGCTCGCCGTCGACGAAGACGTCCGCGACGAAGTCATCGGATGCGGTGACGACGCGGCCGCCCTTGATCAGAACCGACATGGCCTCCTCCCTTGCCTCGACGTGGAAAGACTAGATCGGAGGGCCGCGCGGGGCGCGGCCCTCCGATCCCTCGCTACTTGCCGCCCGCGGTGACCTTCACGACGACGGCCTTGAAGCCGGTGCCCGTCGTGTTGACGCCCGCAGCCTTGAGCTGGGCGAGCGCCTTCCGCGCATACGTGTAGTTGACCGTGCCCGCCGCCGGCGTCGCCTTGATGACGCCGTAGGTCTTCGCGATCTTGGCTGTCGCCGCGACCGCGGAGGCCGGGACGACGCCGATACCGCTCGGGTTCGGCCAGGCCAGCTTGTTGATCTCGTTCATCTGCCACGTCTGGTGACCGGCGCCGAGTGTCGGGCCGTTCTTGAGCACGATGCTCACGCAGGCGGCCAGGTGGTCACGGCAGTAGATCCAGCCCTGGAAGGAGGCCTTCAGGAACTTCGTGAGCGTGTCCTGGTTGGTCGGGTCCGAGAGCCACTTCTGCGTCGTGAAGAGGTTGTCCTCGAGCATCCCGGTGCCGGCGTCCGCCATCTTGAACACGTTCAGGTCGGACAGCGAGTAGAGCTTTCCCGTCGCCGGGTCCTTCGTCTCGAGCACCTGCGCGAGCTCGTTGTAGGTCATCGCCGCCGCGGCGTCGACCTGCTTGGAGAGGAACGCGTTCATGTCGAACGGCTGGTTGAAGATCGTCACGTCACTCGGGTTCGAGGGATCGATCCCGTTCTTGGTCAGCGCGGCGTAGAGCTCCGGCTGGTTGCCGCAGCACCAGACGCCGACCTTCTTGCCCTTCATCTTCGCGATCGAGTCGATCCCGCTCGAGCGCCAGGTGATCTCGGTCATGCCGCTTCGCGGGAACATCTGGGCGACCGACACGAGCCCGCCGCCCTTCTCGTCGGTTGCGAACAGGTTCGGCAGCCAGTCGAGGCCGATATCTGCGCCGCCGCCGATCACGACCGTCTCCGGCGTGATGCTCGGGCCGCCGACCTTGAGGTTGACGTCGAGCCCGGCCTGCGTGTAGTAGCCCTTCGCCGCCGCGGCGTAGTAGCCCGGCGAACTGGGCCTGGGTCACCCACTTCAGCTGAAGCGTGACCTTGGTGAGCTTCGTGCTCGCTCCTGCCGATGTGCTGAGGAGGGCGGTCGCCGCGACTGCCGTCGCGAGGATGCCTGCCATCAACGTGAACTTCCGTCTCATACGCTCTCCTTCATCCGAGGGTCGAACCTGGGGGCGATTCTCTATTGCGGGCGAACCCCGCGCAATGCAAGGCGCTCTGCGACGATCACCGTGACGTAGAACGCAAGCCCGAACGTGCTCGCGACCACGATGGCCGCCCAGCCGAGCGGGAAGTCGAACAGCGAGATCGAGTTCTCGATCTGCACCCCGAGGGCGTTGACGGCGCCGCCGAAGTAGTCGCCGACGATCGCGCCGATCATCGCGAGCACCGTCGCGACCCGGAGGCCCGCGAAGATGTGCGGCAGCGCGCTCGGGAAGCGGACGCGACGGAAGATCTCGAGCTCCGACGCCGCGTACGAGCGCATCAGCTCGATCGACTCCGCCTTCACCGAGATCAGCCCCCGCAACGTGTTCACGAGCACCGGGAAGAAGCACAGGATCCCGGAGATCGCCCACTTCGAGTGCGGGTTCAGCACGCCGAACCAGGCATTCGTGATCGGTGCGAACGCGATGATCGGGACCGCGCTCGCGGCGACCGCGTACGGCATCAGCGCCTGACCGAGCCGCTTGAAGCGGGCGAACATCACCGCGACCACGATCGCGAGCGACGAGCCGATCACGAACCCGCCGAGCGCCTCCTTGAACGTGAACCAGCCGGCGTTGACGAGGACGTGGCGGTTGTCCCAGAACGACCTCGCGATCGCGGACGGCCTCGGCAGCAGGAACTTCCCGGCGAGCGGCGAGAAGACCCACTGCCAGAGCGACGAGCCCGAGCACGAAGACGAGGATCGCGGGCAGCCAGCCCGCAGCGCGCTTCACTCCGCGCCTCCGCGGGCGAGCGCCTCACGCAGCTCGGTCACGAGCTCGAAGAACCGCGGGTCCTCGCGTAGCTCGGCTGTGCGCGGCTGCGGCAGGTCGATCTCGAGGATGCCGGAGATCCGCCCGGGCCGCGACGACATGACCACGACCCGTGTCGAGAGGAACACCGCCTCGGCGATCGAGTGGGTGACGAACACGATCGTCGAGGCGGTCTCCGCCCAGATCCGGAGGAGCTCCATGTTCAGCCGCTCTCGGGTCATCTCGTCGAGGGCGCCGAACGGCTCGTCCATGAGCAGGAGCGCCGGCGAGAACGACAGTGCCCGCGCGATCGACACGCGCTGCTGCATCCCGCCCGAGAGCTGCCAGGGATGATGGTTCTCGAACCCGGTGAGCTCGACGAGCTCGAGCATCTCCCGGACCCGTCCGGCGCGGCGCGCCCGGTCCCAGCCGAGCAGCTCGAGCGGCAGCGAGATGTTCTTCGACACCGTCCGCCAGTCGTAGAGGACGGCCTGCTGGAAGACGATCCCGTAGTCGCCGTCGAGCCGCGCCTGGTGCGCCGGCTTCCCGTGCACCATGACTCGCCCCTGCGAAGGCTCGATCAGGTCGCCGACGATCCGGAGCAGCGTCGACTTGCCGCACCCCGACGGCCCGATGAGCGACACGAACTCGCCCGACACGATCGTCAGGTCGATTCCCTGGAGGGCGACGGTGCTTCCCTGCGCGAACTCCTTCCCGACACCCTCCAACTCGACGACGTTGCCGGGCCAACCTGCGGTTGACGCTCATGCGTAGTGCTCCGGCGCCCGTCGCACGACGAGCTTCTCGACCAGGACGACGAGGACGAAGAACCCGATGCCGAGGAGGGCGGTGATGATGTTCGTCGCCCAGAGCTCCTGGGGCTCGATCGTGTAGTACTGGCTGAAGTTGACGATCGCGCCGCCGAGGCCGCCCTGGATCGACGCCGCCGGCTCGGAGATGATCGCGCCGACGACCGCGAGCGGTGCCGCGATGCGGAAGGCAGAGAAGAGGAACGGCAGCGACGTCGGCACCTGGAGCTTCCAGAGGATCTTCCAGCGGCCTGCGGCGTAGGACCGCATCAGCTCGACCGCGCGCGGGTCGGCGGCCTGCAGCCCGCGAAGCCCGTTCACCGCCACCGGGAAGAACGTGAGGTAGGCGGCGAGCACCGCGACCGACACCCAGTCCTTCACGCCCTTGGTGCCGAGGCCGATCACGACCATCGGGGCGATCGCGAGCAGCGGGATCGTCTGCG
This sequence comes from uncultured Actinomycetota bacterium, assembly GCA_963738895.1. Classification (GTDB taxonomy): domain Bacteria; phylum Actinomycetota; class Thermoleophilia; order Gaiellales; family Gaiellaceae; genus PALSA-600. The sequence continues at coordinate 58,724 of CAVTYN010000003.1, read as the reverse complement.
ACGCGACGATGTAGGGGATGAACCCGCGCTCGAGGAGGCGCCACTGCGACAGCACGACCGCGATCGCGAACCCGATCGCCGAGCCGAGCAGGAACCCGACGACGCATTCCTTGGCGGTGAAGAGGGAGGCGTGCCAGAGGATCTCGACGAGCCAGGGCCCGTTCACCTGGGCCGGCTCGAAGAGCGACTGCACGATCCGGTGCAGGTGCGGCATCGTCACGTCGTTGACCGGGAACGGCCAGGTGAGCTTCAGCTCCGTGCCGACCGCATGCCAGCCCTCCCAGAGCCCCCAGATCACGGCGAGCACGGCCACGAAGACGCCGACCCGGTTGAGGACGTTCCTCATGGCGGGGGAATATCGCACTTGTAGAGTCAGGCCGTGCCCTTGGACCCTTCGCGCAGCGTCGCCGAGCTCCGCGAGCTTCGCGAGCTCACCGGCGACGAGAACGGCGCCCAGCGGGTGGCGTGGACGGATACGTGGGAGGCCGCGCGCGGGTGGCTGCGCGAGACCCTCGCGGGCACCGGCGCCCGTGAGGAGATCGACGAGGCGGGGAACCAGTGGTTCACGATCGGCGAGGGTCGCGAGAACGCGCTCCTGATCGGCGGCCACCTCGATTCGGTGCCGAACGGCGGCTGGCTCGACGGCTCGCTCAACGTGGTCGCGGGGAGTGAAGTCCTCCGCCGGATCGCCGAGGAGGGGACCCCGCCCGTGCCGGTACGGCTCGTCAACTGGGCCGACGAGGAGGGCGCCCGCTTCGGCCGCTCGCTCTTCGGGTCATCGGCCGCGGCCGGGTCGATGCGCGACCAGGACGAGCTGCGCAAGCTGACGAGACGGCGACGGGATCGCGCTCCCCGACGCCCTCGCAGAGCACGGCGTCGACCTCGACCGCGCGCTCGAGGCACGCTCCCAGCTCGAGGGTGCCGGCGCCTACCTCGAGCTTCACATCGAGCAGGGCCCCGTGCTCGAGTCGATGGAGCTCCCGCTCGGCGTCGTTCTCGGCACGTTCGGCGTCGAGCGCTCGCGGATCATCTGGCGCGGTCAGGCCGCGCACTCGGGCTCGACGCCGATGGACGAGCGCCGCGACGCGCTCGCCGGGGCGGCCAAGCTTGCGCTCGACATCCGCCGGATCGCGGCCGAGGCGGGCGGCGGCGCCGTCTGCACCTCGGGCGGCGTCGTCTGCCGGCCGGGGATCGTGACCTCGGTCGTCGAGACGGCCGACCAGCTCCTCGACCAGCGCCACCTCGACGCGGGCACGCTCGCGTCGATGCTGGCCGCCGCGAAGGAGGCATCCGAGCGGTTCGCGGCGGAGGAGCGCATCGACGTCGAGTGGGAGCGGATCTGGTCGATCGAGCCGATCCTCTTCGACGGGGCGCTGATCGAGCTCGCCGACGAGTCGATCCGCGAGGTGGCCGGGACCTCGCACCGGCTTCCGTCCGGGCCGCTCCACGACGCCGCCGAGGTCTCGCGCGCCGGCGTGCCGACGGTGATGCTGTTCGTGCAGAGCCTGCGCGGGCTCTCGCACACGAAGCTCGAGGACACGAAGCCCGAGCACCTCGAGCTGTCGGTCGAGGCGCTCGACCGGCTCGCGTCGAAGACCCTCGCCCGGCTCGCCGACTGAGGCGCCGGCGAGAGCACGCTAGGCTGCGCCGATGGCCATCGAGTTCGGCGTCACCATCCTGCCCGACCCGCCCGTACACGCGCTTCCTCGAGCTGCTCGCCCTGGCCGAGGAGAACGGGTTCGACGCCGGCTGGACGTACGACTCGCACATCCTCTGGCAGGAGTCGGTCCCGCTGCTCGGGCTCGCCGCGACGGCGCACGAAGACGATGAAGCTCGGCCATTTCGTCACGAACCCGGGCACGCGCGAGCCGACGGTGCTCGCCAGCGCGTACGCGACCCTGCACGACATCTCGGGCGGCCGGATGGTGATGGGGATCGGCCGCGGCGACTCGGCGCGCCGGGTGATCGGCCAGCAGCCGGTGAAGATGGCCGAGTTCGAGGAGTCCCTGCGCATGATCAAGGACCTCATGAACGGCCGAGAAGGTCGAGTGGAACGGCAAGGAGCTCGAGCTGACCTGGGCGCTCGGGGAGCCGGAGATCCCGCTGTACGTCGCCGGCTACGGGCCGAAGGCGCTCGCCGTCGCCGGGCCGCGTCGGCGACGGCGTGATCATCCAGCTCGCCGATCCGGCGATCATCGAGTGGATCATGGCCACCGCCCGGGCCTCGGCCGAGAAGGCGGGCCGTGACCCCGATGCGCTCGAGTGCATCATCGGCGCGCCGTCGAAGGTCTCCGACGACATCGCAGCAGGCCCGCGAGGAGGTGCGCTGGTTCCCCGCCATGGTCTCGAACCACGTGATGGACCTGATCGAGCGCTACGGGTGGGACTCCGACATCCCGTCCGAGCTGACGGACTTCGTCAAGGCGCGGAAGTTCTACGACTACAAGGACCACTCGCGCGTCGGCGCCGCCCACGGGGAGTTCGTCACCGACGAGATCTGCGACCGCTTCTGCGTGATCGGCTCGGCCGAGGACTGCACGGCGAAGCTTCGCGAGCTCGAGTCGGTCGGCGTCGACCAGTTCAACGTCTACCTGATGACGAACGCCCAGGAAGAGACGCTCGAGGCCTACGGCCGCGACATCATCCCCCAGTTCGCGGGCGTCGAGACCTGATCAGTTGCGGTCGTAGAGGTCCGGGCGGCGGATCTCGTCCGGGTCCGGCGACCCGAACAGGGCGAGCGCGCCCGGCCACTTCTCGAGCTCGCTCAGGGGGACGGTCTGCTCCCGGACGGGCTCCTCGTCCTTCGTCCCCTGCCACGCTGAAGGTCACCTCGTCGTCTCCCGGCCCGCGCTTGCCGAAGAGGGCGCGCGACGGGCTGCTCGAGCGAGAGCACCCATTCGGCGCCGTCGTTCGGCGACATCGACGGGAGCTCCTGCAGGTACGCCGGTGATGCTCGACGCGATCGCCTCGGGCACGCCGAAGCCGAGGAGCGCCCGCTCGTTCGTCACCGGCTCCTCCCAGTGCACCGCGACCCACTCCGCCCGGCCTTCGACCCACAGCGAGGGAGCGCCTCCCAGACGGATTCCACCCTCGGACATGGGCCCATCCTGCCACGTCGCGCGCCGCGCCGCCTGGTCGGATCCCGGTCACCACCTTGTCACCGCCTCGGCGCCCGAGGTACGGGTAACCGTAGCGTCCAGCCCCACGCCCGACCGGTAGGCTCGGCGAGATGAGCACGGACGGGCACGTGGACGGGAATCGCGGTCGTGACCGCGACCGACGTGACTCGCCGCTACGGCGAGGGTGAGACCGCGGTCGACGCGCTCCGCGGCGTCTCCCTCGCGGTCGATGCCCGGGGAGCTCGTCGCCGTGATGGGGCCGTCGGGGTCCGGCAAGTCGACGCTGATGCACATCCTCGCCGGCGCTCGACAAGCCGACGACGCGGCACGGTGATCGATCGGCGGGCGAGGAGATCGGCGGGCTGACCGACCGCGAGGTGACGCTCCTGCGGCGCAAGCACATCGGCTTCGTCTTCCAGTTCTTCAACCTCCTTCCGATGCTGACCGCCGAGGAGAACGTCGAGCTGCCGCTCTCGATCGCCGGCGAGAAGCCGCGAGAAGGAGTTCCCGGAGGATCGTGCTCAAGCGCCTCGGGCTCGCCGATCGGCGCTCACCACCGCCCGTCGGAGCTCTCGGGCGGGCAGCAGCAGCGCGTGGCGATCGCCCGCGCGCTCGTGTCGAGGCCGACGGTCGTCTTCGCCGACGAGCCCACCGGCAACCTCGACTCGAAGACGAGCCAGCGAGATCCTCGAGCTCCTCGCGATCGGCGACCGAGGACTACGGCCAGACGATCGTCATGGTCACCCACGACGCCGCCGCGGCCGCGATCGCCGACCGCATCCTCTTCCTGAGCGACGGGCTGATCGTCCTACGAGCGCGCGCGCAGCGACCCGGCGGAGATCCTCTCGACCGATGAACAAGCCAGACCTCGCCTCGACCCCGTGATCAAGGTCGCCCTGAAGGATCTCGCCGGCCGCAAGCTCCGGTTGATCCTGACCGTCGCTCGCGATCGTGCTCGGCGTGGCGATGGTGTCGCGGCACCTACGTCCTCACCGACACGATCAACGAAGGGCTTCACATCGATCTTCACCGTCGCGTACTCAGAACGCCGACGCGGTCGTCACGCGGCAAGACCGGCATTCGGGAACTCGCAGAACGCGCCGTCGTTCCCCGAGTCGCTGCTCGCCAAGATCAAGGCGCTGCCGGACGTCGAGGACGCCGTCGGTGGCGTCGAGTACGATCAGGCGCAGTTCGTCGGCCGAGAACGGCAAGGTCGATCTCACGGAGGCGCCCCGAACCTCGGCTTCAGCACCAACCGCGCGAGCAGCTCTTCAACCCGCTGAAGCTCGTTCGCGGACGTGGCCGCACGGGCCGAACGAGATCGCGATCGACGAGGCACACCGCGAGCGAGCCAGCACTACCGGGTCGGCAGCAGATCGCCGGGTCGTCCCGGTGCCGGGCGGAGCAGCCGTTCCGCATCGTCGGCGTCGCCGAGCTCGGGGGCGGTCTCGCTCGGCGGGGCGACGATCGCGATCTTCAACCTGCCGACCGCGCAGCGGCTGTTCCAGAAGGTAGGGCGAGCTCGACCAGATCGACGTCGCCGCCAAGACGGCGGCGATCCCGACGCTCGAGGCTCCTCGTCGGAGATCCAGGCGATCCTGCCGCCGACGGCGCAGGTGAAGACCGGCGCCGAGCAGGCCAAGCAGAGCCGACGCGAGCGACACGACGACCAACCTGTCGTTCCTGCAGAACTTCCTGCTCGCGTTCGGGTTCGATCGCGCTGTTCGTCGGCGCGTTCGTGATCGCGAACACGCTGTCGATCACCGTCGCCCAGCGGACGCGCGAGCTCGCGACGCTGCGGACGATCGGCGCGAACAGGCAACCAGATCCTCGTGGGTCGTCACGCTCGAGTGGCTCGCGATCGGTCTGCTCGCCTCGATCGTCGGGCTCTTCCTCGGGCTCGCGACTCGCGAAGGGCCTGGACGCGCTCTTCACCTGCCCTTCGGCGATCGATCTGTCCGCAGACGGGGTCGGTCTTCGCGAGAGGACGGTGGTCGTGTCGTTCGTGATCGGGACAGTCGTCACTGTGCTCGCGTCGCCTGCGGCCGGCGTTTCGCGCGACGCGCGTGCCGCCGATCGCTGCTGTTCGTGAAGGCTCGGTGCTGCCGCCCTCCCGGTTCGCCCGCTTCGGCCCGGTGGTCGCGCTCGTGGTCTGCGCCGTGTCGCTCGTCGTGATCGTCTTCGCCGCCTTCGCCGGAGGCGGGCTCACCACCGGCCAGCGGCTCCTCCTACTCGGAGTCGGTGTCCTCGCCCTCTTCATCGGGGTGGCGATGGCAGCGCCGAGCGTTGCGAGACCGCTCGCCTCGATCCTCGGCCGCCCCGCCACCTTCGTCGGCGGCGTGGCCGGCGACCTCGCGCGCTCGAACTCGATGCGCAACCCGGGCCGGACCGCGTCGACCGCGGCGGCGTTGATGATCGGGCTCGCGCTAGTGACCGTCGTCGCGGTGCTCGCGCAGGGGATCAAGTCGCAGTTCGAGAGCGCCGTCAGCCGGGAGTTCGAGGCCGACTACGCGTTGACGTCCCAGAGCAACTTCCTACCGACCGGCGTCGACTCGACCGAGGCGGTCCGGAAGTCGGGGGTGGCGACCGCCGTCGCCGGGGTGCGGGCGGGCGAGGCACGCGCGTTCGGGAACACGATCCAGATCACCGGCGTCGACCCGGCGATCTCGCAGATGATCTCGATCAACTGGGAGGACGGCTCGAACGCATCGCTCGCCACGCTCGGGAAGGACGGCGCCATCCCCGACAAGACCTACGCGAAGCATCATCACCTCGTCGTCGGGTCGCCGCTCCGGCTCGAGACCCCCAGCGGGCAGTTCCTCGACCAGAAGGTGACGGCGATCGTCGCGCCGCCCCGCGGGGGCTCGCCGTTCGGCTCGGTGACGATCTCCTCCGGGGCATTCGACTCTGTCTACCAGAACCCCCAGAACATCTTCAGCTTCATCAACATGCGCGGCGGCGTCACGCCGCTGAACACGAAGAAGCTGGAGGCAGTCGTCCGCTCCTACCCCGACGCGAAGATCCAGACGAAGGATCAGTTCGTCTCCAACCAGGAGCAGGGGCTGAACAAGTTCCTGGCGCTGCTCTACGTCCTCCTTGCGCTGTCGATCATCGTCAGCCTGTTCGGGATCGTGAACACGCTGATCCTCACCGTCTTCGAGCGCACCCGTGAGATCGGGATGCTGCGCGCGGTCGGGATGACCCGTCGCCAGACGAGGCGCATGATCCGCCACGAGTCGGTCATCACCGCCCTGATCGGCGCGGCCCTCGGGATCCCGGTCGGCCTCGGCCTAGGGCTCGTGTTCGACAAGGCGCTCCAGGACATCCCGTTCGAGGTGCCGTGGGTCACGGTGATCGTGTTCGTGATCGCAGCCGTCGTCGTGGGCCTGATCGCAGCGATCTTCCCGGCACGGCGCGCGTCGAAGCTGAACGTGCTCGAGGCGCTCCAGTACGAGTGACCGGGAGCGGATGCGCGACCGGCGACTCTTGGCTAGAGTCGGTCCATGGCGGAAGTCCGCATCCTCTACTGCCCGACCTGAAGCAGCTATGACGTCCGGGCCGCGAGTCTCGCGGCCGAGCTGAACGAGGCGGGCCACAGCGCCGAGATCGCCGAGGGCGGGAGAGGCCAGTTCGACGTCGTCGCAGACGGCGAGACGGTGTTCTCGAAGCACGACGAAGGGCGCTTTCCGAACGACGGCGAGGTGCTCGCCGCGCTGCCGGGCTAGTTCGGGGCGTTGCGACGGGTCAGGACGTCTTGTTAGCGCTCCAGGTGCCGCCCGCCGGGACGCTCTTGTAGGTGCCCGACATCGAGTTTCCCGACACCGAGCCGGTGTAGGTCGCACCGGCGCCCACGGTTCCGAAGTTGATCGCACTGCCGTTGACGCTCCCGTTGACGTTGTAGGTTCCGTGCGGGCTCGAGAGCGTGATCGTCCCGGCCAGCTTCGAGCCTGTCTGCGTCCAGTTGAGGGTGAACGTGCCCGAGTAAGCGCCGCTGTACTGCCCGGACCAGGTCCCCGCAAGGGTGACCTTGTGCGCGGTCTTGGGCTTTTGCTTGTGCTTCCCCGTTGGGACTGCACCGGCGACCGAGATCGAGCCTAGGCCCGCAATCGACGCCAGCACCGCTGCCATGACCCAGTGGTTCCGCCTCATCGAGAGCTCCTTTCGGATTCGGTGTGCCCGCCTGCCCGGGAGCATAAGCCCGTCGGGCGCCGTTTGCGAGGTTTCTTGCTCGGGTTGAGACTTACCTTCTGCCGTAGTGCGTTTTGAGCTACACTGCGGAAGTGAGTCCTGCGCCACCGCCGCTTTCGCTGAGGCTCGGTGACGAAGGTGCGCGTGCGCTCGACGAGCTAGCCCGCCGGCGACAGGTGTCGCGCGCCGAAGCCGCGCGCCAGGCCATCACCGAGACTGCGGCGCGAGAGCGGCGTCGCGCCGGACTCGCGGCGGAGGCTGCAGCCCTGATGGCGAATCCCGATTACGTCGCTGAGGCGCGTGACCTCGCCCGGCTCATGGAGGAACTTCGTGGTTCGAGGTGACGTTTACGCGATCGTGCTCCCTCAGCGGAGGGGTCATGTCCAACACGGACGGCGGTACGCCGTCGTCGTTCAGGCCGACGATCTGCTCGCATTGTCGACGATCGTCGTCTGTCCGACGTCCACTTCAACGCCGTCCGCGAGCTTTCACCCGGAAATCGAGATCGCGGGACCAGACAACGCGCGTCATGTGCGAGATGGTCGGCGCGGTCGACGCCCGCGCGCTCGGTGAGCACGTCCGACATCTCACGCTCGACGAGATGCATGCCGTCGACGACGCGCTCGAGCTCGTCCTCGACCTCGGATAGCACCCCGACGGCAGGCCCTCCGCCTGCGCGAGCGTAGTCACGCCAGAGGGACTCTCGCAGCCGGGGCATCACGCGGTCACGACAACACCCGATGAAAACCGATCGCCGACGGGCGCGGGTCGAGCGGGCTCTCCTCGAGCCCGGGAACGGGCGCAGGCGCGTTGTAGCCGCCGGGCGCCACGTCGTTCGGCGCGTCCGGGTGGAAGAGCCCGGCGAGGAGCTGGATGTGGCCTCGGCCGACGTCGAGCTCGAACTGCCCTCCGCCGTAGAGCGAGATCCCCTGTTCCTCGCAGCGGTCGTAGAACTCGAACAGGCGCTCGACCGAGCCGAAGCGCGACGGCTTGCTGTTCAGGCAGCGCGGGCGCGAACGGGAGCGCCTCGACGTCGGCCCACGAGTGGATCGGCGCGTCCCAGGTGATGCGGTCGCGATACGGCTCGAGCACCGCGTCGGTCTCGGGTGTCAGCGCCGGGTCCTCGATCCAGACGCCGGGGAGCCCCTCGGCGACGCGGCGATAGAGCTCGGGGTTCGGCGGGTTGTCCACGGCCGTGCCGTGGTAGGCGCCCTTGAGGTCGGCGGTGTCGACGTTCCCGCGGGCGGCGAGCGCGGCGATCGTCTCGTCGGTCCAGTCGGGGGTGGGGTCGAGCTTGAACCGGAGCTCAGGGTAGAGCGTGAGCCAGTCGTCGAGCGAGGAGGCCCGCGTCGAGGAGACGAACCTCACCGGCCGCGCCTCGCGGCCGAGGACGTCGCCGAGCGACCGCCCCGCCTGGATCAGCGCCAGGTCGAGCGCCGCCGACTCGAAGCTCCAACGCCTGTAGTCGCGGTAGGCGGTCTGCGCGGGCTCTCCCCGCGGGAAGAGATCGAGCTCGTCGAGGCGCTTCGAGAGCGAGTCGAGCGTCCACGAGCCCTGGAGCTCGAGGCGTGGGAGCTTCTGTGGATCGTGCTCTGCGGGGTCGTAGGTGACGTCCTCGCCACGACCCTCCTGCTCTGCTCCCGACACGTCGGAGCGGAGCTTCACGATCGTCGTCCGTCGCGTGAACTCGTCCGAGATCCTGAGCTCGCAGGTCTCGAACTCGACGTCCTCGATCTCGAGCGTCAGGTCCTTGACGAGGTCGTAGGTGCTCATCTCGCGACCGAATCTAGCCGTCGCGCTGTAGGTGGCGGCGGAGCGCGTCGAGCCGCCCGTCCCACTCCTCGCCGGTCACCGTGAGCCGGTACCGCGTCTCCCGGCCCGCCCGCTCGGCCGAGACGAGGCCGGCATCGCTCAGCGTGACCAGGTGCTTCGCGACGGCCTGACGCGTCATCGGCAGCTCGCCGGTCAGCTCGGTCGCGGTCGCGGTGCCGTGGTCGGCGAGGTAGCCGAGCACGTGACGTCGGCTGGGATCGGCGAGGGCGGAGAAGACCTGCCCGAGCGGATCCGTCATACGGTCGCGAGGGCGGAGGCCTGCAGGTCGAGTGCAGTCGACCAGGCGGGCGAGGTCTCGACGACGGTCAGCCGTGTGCCGTCGGCGTCGTCGTCGAGCGTGAACTCCACCTCGCCCTCGTCGTCCCACTCGAACGCAAGCCGCTCCTCGGGCTCGACCTCGGTGACCGTTGCGCGGCGAGACTCGCCGTTCCCCCACCGGAACGACGCCTCGCCGCCTGGCCGCAGGTCGAGCTCGACGTCGTTGGCGAACCAGTCCTCCAGTCGCCGCGGGTCGGTGAGCGCGGCCCAGACCTCGTCGCGGCCGGCGGGGAGCACGATCTCCTTGCGAATCATCTCGACCTCCTTGCGCAACCCTACGGTTGCGCTAGACTGGCAACCAATTGGTTGCACATTACGGAGGTGGTCGCAGTGATGGTGGGCTCTGTCATCCCGATGGTCGTCGAGGCCGATGGTCGAGGCGAGCGCTCGTTCGACATCTACTCGAGGCTGCTCCGCGAGCGGATCGTGTTCCTCGGACAGGAGGTCGACGACCAGCTCGCCAATCTCATCGCGGCGCAGCTCCTCTTCCTCGAGGCCGAGGATCCCGACAAGGACATCTGGCTCTACGTCAACTCGCCCGGCGGGATGGCGTATGCCGGGATGGCGATCTACGACGCGATGCAGTACGTGAAGCCCGACGTCGGCACCGTCTGCCTCGGGATGGGGATGTCCGCGGCGGCGATGGTGCTCTGCGGCGGCGCTCCCGGCAAGCGCTTCGCCCTGCCGAACGCGAAGATCATGATCCACCAGGGCTCCGGCGGCTTTCGCGGCACGCCGGCCGACATCCAGATCGCGGCACGTGAGATCCTCGAGCTCACCCGGCAGATGGCGGAGATCATCTCGCGCCACTCGGGCCGCCCGGTCGAGCAGGTGATGGCGGACATCGACCGCGACCGCTTCATGACCCCCGGCGAGGCGATCGAGTACGGCCTCATCGACGCCGTCATGGAGTCGCGCGGAGCACCCGCGAAGAAAGCAGCCTGAAGACGAGGACGAGAATGCCGACGGTCACCAGCGAGACGACGAGAAACGCAGCCTCCTTGCTCCCGAGGTGCCGTCCGAGGACGAGAGCCCGAACGAGGACGGCCGCCGTGACCCCGACGGCCCAGGTCGCGGCGAGCCGCCACCACCCCGGTGCGGTGTAGAGGCGAAGGAGCAGGGCCGCCCCGAACCAGCAGCCGAGGAACGGCAGCGCATCGCGGGCGTAGCCGCGCGAGCGTCACGTCTCCGTGGTGTGAGAGCAGGCCGATCGTGACGAAGACGAGGATCGCCGCGGCATCGGCGATCGTGGTGCGGAGTCTGCATGCGAGGAAGCGACGGGCGCCCGGATGCCCGGGCGCCCGTCGATCAGCTTCTCTCGCCGGCTAGGAGCGCGAGGGTCACGCCTGGGGCTCTCGGGCTCGCCCTCTTCGGCCGGCGGTGCCGGCTCGGCCGGAGGTGCGGGAGGAGGCGGAGGCGGCGGCGCTGCTGAGCGGTGGCCCCAGCCGCGGCCGCCGACAGAGACGCCCTGCGGCATCTTCGGCATCTCGACGCCCTCGTCCTTGGCGCGCTTGAACGCGACGACGGCGATGATGATCGAGAGAGATCAGCCCGATCCACTGCGGCCAGTGCCGGATAGTCGCTCCAGTCGAGGAACGTGATCACCGTGAAGACGAGCAGCGCGATCGCGAAACCCGCGGAGGTCATCGGAGGCGTCACCTGCCCGAGGTCACGTCTGTACTTGAGCGCGCGGCCGATCTCCCAGATCAGGTATGCGATTGCGATCAGGACGGTGATGATCCCGATCCCGTGCCAGAGGGTACTTGACCGGCGGTGTACGGGCCGAACGAGGCCTGCTGCCAGTCGAAGAACGAGAAGATCACGAACAGCACCAGGCACCCGAGGTGACCTGGGCCTCGCGCGGAAGCTCTTTGAACTGATCCATTCCTGCGCCCTTTCGGTGTCGTTGCCGGCCTTGCTCGCCCGATCCGGGCGGGCATCAGCGAGCATAGACCGTCCTGCGGCCGGATGCCCGAGCCCGAACGAGGGATCTCAGGGGCGCACGTGGAACGGCGCGGCGCGCCAGTCGTACCAGCGCCAGTACCAGTCCGGCAGGATCTTCGGGCCCTTCGGCCGCGTCCCGGACTTGCCGCTCTGCTGCCACTCGAAGAGCGGCCAGGCCCAGTCCGGGAGGGTCTTCGGCAGCTTCTTCGGCCGCTTGGTCGGCAGGATCACGATCGGCTTCGACGACTCGCTCGTCCTCCCGGCGGCGTCGGTCGCGATGACGCGGTAGACGCTCGGCGAGTCGTGGTGGACACGTGGGATCGCCGCAGTCGTCTGACCCGGGATCGAGAGCAGAGGCTTGCGGCCGAGCGTGACGCGGTAGGAGATCGCGTCGCCCGCGGCACCGGTCGACGTCGGCCAGCTCAGCACCAGCTGGCCGTGCGAGAAGCGCGCGGTCAGACCGTCGGGCGCCGGTGGCCGGCTCTTCTCCGGCAGCAGGGCGAAGAAGCCGCCGGAGGTCGTCGCGATGTCGAACGACCCGTCGGAGTTGCGCGTGTAGCCGGCCTTCGCGCCGCCCGCGAGGGCGCCGCCGAAGAGCGGTGACAGCGGCTGCCAGTTCACGCCGTCGCTCGAGGTCATCGGCGCGACGCCGTCGGGCCGGCGGCCGATGTGGATCGTGAGCGGGAACGGAGAAGCCCTTGCGCAGCGCGGCGGTCGCCGTCTGCTGAACCTGGAGCTGGACACCGTAGCCGCCGTCGCGCGAAGCCCTCGACGGGCTCGGTCGGCAACGCCGGCGTCAGCGAGACGACGACAGACTGCTGGAACGCCCCGGCGGGCCAGCTCACCGACGAGGTCCCGTCGGTCGACGCCACCGACCCCGCCGCCGACTCGCCCGGCGACGGAAGCGGGATCGGCGGCGCCGGCACCGGCAGCGTCCCGCCCACGCCGACGACCGCGCCGTCGACGTAGTTCGAGTCGATGTCGATCGTCACGCCTCCCCACGTCTCGTGATGGGCGCCGCGGTACTGGTGGAGCCGCTGGTGGTTCGCCCAGAGTGCGTCGGAGATGTACGGGTCGCCGAACACGCTCTCGTTGCCGTTCCAGTTCGCGATCCAGACGTCGTCGGGAGCGGAGGCGGTCGTGGCGAGCGCCTGCATGTCGCGGACCGTCGAGGAGGCGCTGCCGTAGATGCCCGCCAGGTGCCCGAGCGCGTGGAGCTCGTTCACCCACGCGGTGACGAACGACTGGACGGCCTGCGTGCAGCCCGGGTTCGAGAGCGCATAGCCCTCCATGTCGAAGTAGATCGGGCTTCCCGGTGCGAGGCCGACCGTGGTGGCGCGGGCGTCGGCATCGTCGGCCGCGGCGGTGCCCTGGCTCGAGGCCAGCGACGGGGAGATCTCCGCGAGGTCGCCCTGGCCGACGCACGGCGCCTGCAGCCCGACGTACAGCGGGATCAGGCCCCAGCCGGTCGAGACGGCCGCCGCCGTCCACTCGGGTGTGAGCTGGTCGTTCGCGCAGGCGCGATTCACCCCGCCGATGTAGATGCCGAGGGCGCGGTAGGGAGAGGCGAGCCAGGCGGCGAGGGTGTCGATCTTCGGCGCGTTGCAGGCGTCGAACGCATAGCCGGTGAACGCTGTCGCCTTCCCGGTCTGCGACGCGCCGGGCGCCCCCGACCCGGCCCCGGCCAGGGCGAGGCCGAGCACCGCCGCCGCCGCGACGCCGCCCATCCGTCTCCAGTGCCTCTCGACCCCTGAAGGAAGCGCCGAGATGCACCAGCGCATGACGGGGAGTTCGCCGCGCGCCCCCGCGCTCCTCGCGGAATTCGCGACCACCGGTCGATCGTAGGCCCGTGCGCCTAAGAGTCGGGTTCGGGGGCGGTTCGGAGACTGTGAACTCGGCCGAAGCCGTCGACGTCGTCGAGGGCGCGCCGACGGCGGGCGACGACACCGTCCGCGTTGCCTTCGATCGCGGCGAACCCGGCTTCGTCCGCGTGCTCGACGATCCCGATGTGATCGGGCGGCCCGCCGTCCCAGTTGTAGATCGCGATGTCGCCCGGGAGCGGCGGGATTCGTCCCACCCACATCCCGTTCGCGCGAAGCCAGGCCTCGGTGGTCGGAACGTAGGCGCACCCGCGCTTCGTGCATCCGGCTCCGTGGAACCCCTTCGCGATCGTGTACCCGGCGCCGACGGCGAAGCAGTAGCTCAGGAAGATGTTGCACCAGGGCACTCCGTCGAGCCCGAACCAAGCGCCGAACGGAGTGCGGTTCGATCCCGGCGGATCCTCCGCCGTTCCGAGCCAGCGCCGTGCCTCGACGAGCGCCCGCCGCCCGATCGCCCCGGCCTCGCCCGGCTTCGGGCGCGCCTTCGCGAGCGCTGCCCGCGTGAGCGGCCCGACGACGCCGTCGGCCTCGAGGCCGGCCGAGGCCTGGAACGAGCGCACCGAACGCTCCGTGGCGGGGCCGTACACGCCGTCGGCCGGGCCCGGGATCGAAACCGAGTGCGGCCAGCCGCCGCTGGACAGCGACGACGTCGGCGCCGCGGAGGAGTGGGCTCGTGACGAGCAGCAGTCTCTGTCCCATGCGAGGAGTCTGCCAGAACTGTTGTCAAAAGACAAGTCTAGGAAAGACTGTGCTTGAGCGCCTGGATTCGCTGCCACGAGGCGAGGAGAGCCGCGCGCGGCAGCGACCCGCTGCGCGCCGCGGCGAGGAGCTCCGCGTACGCCTCTCCGGCGTCGGCCTCGGTCACATAGAGCAGCACGTCGACTCCGGCGTTGCTCGCCGTGACGGCGGCTCCGGCATGGCTGCTCGGCCCGGGCGCTTCGAGGGCATCGCTGATCACCACGCCGCCGAACCCGAGCCGCCCTCGAAGCAGGCCGGACACGATCGGGCGCGAGAGCACGGCCGGCGCGCCGGTTGCGTCGAGAGCCGTATAGCCCGCGTTGCTCACCATCACGAGGTCGACGCCGCCGTCGATCGCCGCGCGGAAGGGGACGAGCCGCGCCTCGAGCGTCTGCTTCGACGTCGCGAGCACGACGTTTGCGGTGTCGGTCGTCGCCCGGGCCGTGCCGAGGCCCGGGAAGTGCTTCGCGGTCGCCGCGACCCGCCGCCCCTGCAGGCCCGCGACGAACGCCGGCCCGAGCTTGCGCGTTGACCGCCGGGTTGCCGCTGAAGGCGCGGGTACCGAGCCAGCTCGACGGGCCGTACGGCGTGTCGAGCACCGGCGCGAGATCGAGGTTCACGCCCAGTCGGCGAAGGTAGGCCCCGGTTGCCGCGCCTTCTTCACGAGCTCTGGCCGCGGTGCCCATCGCAGCCGGCGAGACGTCGGGAGGCCCTGCCGGGAAGCGCTTGACCGCTCCGCCCTCCTGGTCGACTGCGATCAGGAGCGGGGGGTTTCCGCCCGCTGCTGCCGCCGCCTGCAGCTGCGAGACAGTGCTCAGCACCTGCGAGGTCGTGCCGGTGTTTCGGGCGAAGAGGATCACCCCGCCGATCTGTCCGGCTCGGGCCCGCGCGAGCAGCCGGGGACCGGGCACCGTCCCGTCGATCGCGGTCATGACCTTCTGGCCGACGAGACGGGAGAGCGGAGTCGTCGGACTCGCGTCGCCGTGTCCGGCACCGGCCCCGAGGGCCGCCAGCGCGAGTACCGCCGCGGCTGCCTTCAAACGGCCACGCGCACGTCGCCGCCGACGAGCACGCGCTCGATCCGCACGCCGTCGTCGAGCACGAGTACGTCGGCCGGAAGCCCTACGTCGAGCCGACCGAGCTCCGTCAGGCCGAGCGCTCGCGCCGGTACTGCGGTGGCGGCCTCGACCGCTCCGGCGAGCGGCACGCCGAGCTCGTGGAGATTTCGGACTGCCTCGATCATGGTCAGGACGCTACCGGCGAGGACGCCGTCCGGACCCCGGACGGTGCCGTCGCGAACGGACACGTCGAGGCTCCCGAACGAGTAGTCGCCCTCGCTGACGCCGGCGGCGCTGATCGCGTCGGTGACGAGAGCGACGCGGCCCGGCGCCGCCCTCCAGGCGACCTTCACCGTCTCGGGCGAGAGGTGCACGCCGTCGAGGATCAACTGCACGACGACGTCGTCCCGGGCCAGCGCAGCACCCACGATGCCCGGGTCGCGGTGGAGGAACGGACGCATCGCGTTGAAGAGGTGCGTGACCGTGCGCACCCCGAGCTCGAACGCCGCCTCGGCCTGCTCGGCGGTCGCGTCGCTGTGACCGAGAGAGACCGTCACGCCCCGCTCGAGCAGGCGCACGATCAGCCCGGAGGCGCCCGGGAGCTCGGGCGCGAGCGTCATGAGCCGGACCGGCCCTCCGTCGAGCAGCCGGTCGAGCAGCGCCGCGTCCGGATCGCGGCGGGCGCTCCCCACATGAGTGCCGAGTCGCCTGCGGGGAGAGGAACGGCCCCTCGAGGTGGACGCCGAGGATGCGTGGATGAGCCGGCTCGGTCGGAACCTCGGCGAGCGCGGCGAGAAGCGTCTCCTCCGGAGAGGTGATGAGGGTCGGCAGGTAGGCGGTGACGCCGGTCTCGAGCAGCGCCTTGCCCGCCCGGCGGTAGCGCGTCGGAGTCGGCATCGAGGAAGTCGACGCCGCCGAAGCCGTTCACCTGCAGGTCGACGAAGCCGGGGACGGCAAGGCCGCGGCCGTTCGGCGACGGGAGGCCCCAGCGTGCGATGCGGCCGTCGAGGATCTCGACATCACCCTTGACGAACACGCCGTCGACGAGGGCTGCCTCGACTCCCAGCTTCACGCCACGCTCCGATTCACGCGGCCAAGTCTATGACGCGCGCCCGCTGTGGTCAATACCACTTTTGCAACTCTTGTCCTGACGGCTCCCGGTCTATACCATCCCGGTCCAGCATGGCTGCGATCCGGTTCGAGCACGTGACCAAAGCCTACGGCGAGGTGGTCGCGGTCGACGACGTCTCCCTCGACGTCCCGGACGGCGAATTCCTCGTCCTGGTCGGGCCTTCCGGGTGCGGCAAGTCGAGTCTCCTGCGGATGATCGCCGGGCTCGAGCAGGTCTCGGGCGGCGGGATCGCGATCGGCGATCGGGACGTCACCTGGCTCGCTCCCAAGGACCGCGACATCGCGATGGTGTTCCAGACCTATGCGCTCTATCCGCACATGACCGTGCGCCAGAACCTCGGCTACGGCCTGAAGGCGCGCCGCACCCCCAAGGCGGAGATCGAGCGGAGAGTCGAGGACGTCGCCGCGTTGCTCGGCCTCGAGGAGCTCCTCGAGCGGCGCCCCTCGCAGCTCTCCGGCGGCCAGCGCCAGCGGGTGGCGATGGGCCGAGCGATCGCGCGAGAGCCGCAGGCCTTCCTCCTCGACGAGCCGCTCTCGAACCTCGACGCGAAGCTTCGCGTGGGGATGCGGGCCTCACTCACCCAGCTCCACCAGAGGCTCGGCGTCACCACGGTCTACGTCACCCACGACCAGGTCGAGGCGATGACGCTCGGCCAACGGGTCGCGGTGATGCGGAGGGGGAAGATCGTCCAGGTCGACACGCCCCACCGGCTCTATACCGAGCCGCGGGATCTGTTCGTCGCGGGTTTCATCGGCTCGCCCGCGATGAACCTCGTCGAGGCGACCATCGAGGGTGGGATCGTTCGTTTCGGCGAGTTCAGCCTCCCGGTCCCGCCCGAGATGCCGGTCGGCGACGGGGCCGTCGTCCTCGGGATCCGGCCCGAGAGCTTCGAGGACGCGACCCTCTCGCCGACGCTCCCCGCGATCGACGTCTCGGTCCAGGTGCTCGAGGACCTCGGCTCCGACGCTCACGTGATCTTCCTCGCCGATGCCCGGCCCGTGACGGCGGAGGCGCTCGAGACGGCCGACGAGACGCACGGCCTCCTCGCGGGAACCGGCGCGCTGCTGACCGCCCGCGTGCACGCGGGAACCGGCATCCGCGCCGGCGAGCGCGCCGCTCTCGCAGTCGACCCGCGCGGCCTCCACTTCTTCGATCCGACGACGGGGCTGCGCCTCACGCCGGCCGCGTCCCCGGAGCCGGCGCTCGCCCAATGAGCACGGGAGCCCGGTGACCAAGCAGCACGAAGCCCGCGAGCAGGTGCTCGAGCTGATCGAGGCGCTCCAGGTCGGGGATGCCATTCCGTCGGAGCGCGCTCTCAGCCACGATCTCGGCGTCTCGCGGCTCACGCTGCGAGCAGCGCTCGACGAGCTCGTCCGTGAAGGGCGACTCACCCGGCGCCGCGGCGCCGGCACGTTCGTCGCCGAGCCGAAGGTCGCGAAGGGAATGGGGATCAGCTCCTTCAGCGACGACATGCGTCTTCGCGGCCTCACTCCCGGCAGCCGCACGCTGGAGTTCCGGACGATCCCGGCCGGCGCGAGGCTCGGCCGCATCCTCCACGTCTCTCCCTCCGAGCCCGTCCTCGCGGTCAAGCGGCTTCGGCTCGCCGACGGGGAGCCGATGGCCGTCGAGCTCCTGCACGTCCCCGAGAGCCTCTTCCCGGGCCTCACGGCACATGACCTCGAGGAGAGCTCCTTCTACGACATGATGGTCGGGCGGTACGGGATCGAGATCGTCGGCGGGACGCAGACCGTCGAGCCAACCGTCACTGCCGAGGAGGAGTCTCATCTCCTTGGTGTGCCGATTCACTCACCGGCGCTGCTGTTCGAGCGCATTACGCGGTCCGCTGCCGGCGAGACCGTCGAGTTCACGAGCTCCATCTACCGGGGCGACCGCTACCGCCTCGTCTCGGAGCTCGGCGTCGGCGGACAGCCATCGGTTCCGATCGGTCTCGCGGCTCGCTCGCTCGACAGCTTCGCCTGAGCTTTGGTCAGTACCAGACTGGTCGTCTTGGCTAGCGGTGTCAGTTCAAACCGCTTGAACAGGGGAATATTTTGGTATTGACATGAGCGTGTGGTGTATGAGAGGATCCCGAACAATGAAGTGTGGTATTGACCAACTCGGCGGACCTGGGCATTTGCGCGGTCTCCGCCTGACTCTGGAGGGTTCCGAATGAAGAGACGCGTCATTCTCGCGCTCAGCGTGTCGGCCGTCGTCGCATTCGCGATCGTGGCGTCCGGCGTGGGTGCGACGAAGAAGGCGTCGGCCAGCAGCATCACGGTGTGGCTGCAGGTCGATGCTCAGTCCGGCTGGCCGACGGTCGTGGCCGCCGCGAACAAGGCGTTCGAGGCGCAGAACCCCGGCGTCACCGTGAACGTCCAGTACCAGCAGTGGAACACCCATCTGCAGAAGTTCGACGCCACCCTCGCCGGCGGGGACACTCCCGACGTGATCGAGATGGGCAACACCGAGATGACGAAGTACATGGCGGCCGGCGCCTTCGCCGACCTGACCGCCGACAAGTCGAAGTTCCCGAACTCCTCGACCTGGCTCAAGGGGCTCGAGCAGTCGGCGACCTACGACGGCAAGCTGATGGGCGTCCCGTACTACGCGGGCTCGCGTGTCGTCATCTACAACACCGCCATGTTCAAGCAGGCAGGCGTCAAGGGCACGCCGTCGAGCCTCGGCCAGTTCGTCGCTGACGGCAAGAAGCTGATGGCGGCCAACAAGTCCGACACGAACTTCTCGGCGTTCTACGTCGCCGGGCAGGACTGGTATTCGGCCCTGGCCTTCGTCTACGACTTCGGCGGCCAGATCGCCCAGCTGGGCTCCGACGGCAAGTGGACCGGCACGCTCAACTCGCCGCGCGCGATCGCCGGGCTGAACGCGTTCAAGAGCACGTTCGACTCGCTCTCGCGCGCCAGCAAGTCGACCGACGAGGCGAACCCGTTCCCAACCACGCCGTTCTCGCAGGGTCACGCGGCGTCGTTCGTCGGCCCGGGCTGGCAGTTCGGCTACGCGCTCGACCCGAAGGCCGGCAACCCGAAGCTCAAGCCGGTGATGGGCGCCTTCCCGATGCCGAGCCACGTGAAGGGCCGGACGATGCCGGCGTTCCTCGGCGGCTCCGACCTCGCAATCCCTGCCTCGAGCTCGAATGCGTCGCTGGCCGAGTCGTGGATCGCGGCCTACACCGCGAGCGCGCAGGAGGCCGGGATCGTGAAGGCCGGTAACCTTCCCAACACGACGTCGCTTCTGCGTCTCGTCAAGGGCACGCCGGGCTCGGCGCTCGCCGCCTCGGCGAAGTCGACCTGGTTCGTCCCGACCGCGAAGAACTGGGCGAACGTGGAGAGCTCGAACGTGCTCCGCACGATGCTCACCAAGATCCTGACCGGCAAGCAGACAGTGCAGCAGGCTGCGACGTCGACCAGCGATCAGATCACGAAGATCCTGAACGCCAGCACCTAGGCAAGGACGAGGCGAGAGGATGCCGCGCGAGCCGCTTCCCGCACGAGCATCCGCAACCGCCGCCGGAGCCGCCCTCGGGCAGCTCCGGCGGCCTCGCCGCCTCGACCGCGACCGGGCCGCTCAGGGCGCCGTCCCGTACGGGCTGATCGCGCCGGCCGTGATCGTCATCGTGGCGATCCTCGGGTACCCGGTCTACTACCTCTTCAAGCTCTCGTTCCAGCACTACGGGCTGTTCCAGCTCATCGCCCACAAGGGGACCTGGGTCGGGCTCGACAACTACCGGTCGGTCCTCGGCGACAGTCAGTTCTGGGAGGTGCTGCTCCGGACGGTGATCTTCACCGTCGTGAACGTCGGCCTCACGCTCGTCCTTGGCACGCTCGTCGCCCTTCTCCTCAAGGAGCTCGGAACGGCGATGCGAATCGCGGTCACCTCCGCGCTCGTCCTCGCCTGGTCGATGCCGGTCGTCGTCGCCTGCCAGCTCTGGCTCTGGATGACGAACTACGAGAACGGCGTCCTCAACTATGCGCTGACCAAGCTCGGGCTCGGCAACTTCATCCACTACGACTGGTTCGCGAACCCGCTCGTCGGCTTCGGCGTCATCACCTCGCTGATCGTCTGGGGGGCGATCCCGTTCGTCGCGATCACGGTCTACGCGGGGCTGACGCAGGTGCCCGGCGAGCTGATCGAGGCGGCCCAGATCGACGGTTCGGGCGCGATCGCCAGGTTCCGCGACATCACGTTCCCGATTCTCAAGCCGATCTTCGTGATCCTCGCGAGCCTCTCGATCATCTGGGACTTCCAGGTGTTCACCCAGCCGTTCCTGCTCCGGCTCCAGCGGCCCGACCCGGACTACTGGCTGATGAGCATCTACGCCTACGAGAAGTCGTTCGGCGTCAGCGAGTACGGGCTCGGGTCGGCGATCGCGGTGATCATGCTCCTGATCATGATCGGCGTCACGTTCTTCTACGTGCGCCAGATGATCCGGATCGGTGAGGTCAGGTGACGGTCGTTCCCACCGGCTCGCGGCCCCCGTGGCGCCGCCGCGCGCTCCGCCGCTCGGTCGTGAACGGCCTCGGCCTGCTCGTCCTCGTGGTCATGGCGTTCCCGGTCTACTGGATGGTCTCGACCGCGTTCAAGCCCGGGATCGACATCAACGCCTACAAGCCGGTCTGGATCCCGCTCCGCCCGACGCTCGTCCATTTCACGGATGCGATCGACAAGCCGTACTTCTGGGACGGGGTGCGCAACAGCCTGATCGTCGTCGTCGTCGTCGTGATCCTGGCCGTGGCGCTCGCCTTCCTCGCGGCGCTCGCGCTCGCCAAGTACCGGTTCAGCGGCCGGGCCTTCTTCATCGTCCTCGTGATCATGATCCAGATGCTGCCGCCGAACGCGCTGATCATCCCGCTCTACGTGGTGCTCGCCCGCTACCACCAGGTGAACCAGTTGAGCGGCCTCATCGTCACCTACCTCACGTTCGTGCTGCCGTTCGCGATCTGGACGCTGCGCGGGTTCATCCTCGGGATCCCGCGCGACCTCGAGGAGGCGGCGATGGTGGACGGGGACAGCCGCACGCGCGCGTTCTTCAGGATCCTGCTGCCGCTCGTCGCGCCGGGCCTCGTGGCGACATCGATCTTCTGCTTCATCCAGGCCTGGAACGAGTTCATCTTCGCCTACATCCTCCTCTCCGACCAGCAGAAGCAGACGCTCACCGTCTGGCTCGCCGGCTACCTCGGCACCGCTCGCGGCACCGACTGGGGCGGGCTCATGGCCGGCGCGACCCTCACCGCGATCCCGGTCGTCGTCTTCTTCCTGCTCGTCCAGCGCCGGATCGCGTTCGGCCTGACCTCGGGGGCGGTGCGCGGATGACTCGCACGCTCGACGGGGACTCCGTCGAGCGCCTTGCCGCCGGCTGCCTGATGCCGAGCTTCCCCGGGCAGGTCGCGCCGGCGTGGGTGATGCGTGGGCTCGAGGACGGTCTCGGTGGGATCTGCCTGTTCGCCTACAACGTCGGCGACCGGCTCCCGGAGCTGACCGCGTCGCTGCGCGAGGCCCGGCCCGACGTGCTGATCGGCATCGACGAGGAGGGCGGCGATGTCACGCGGCTCGAGGTTGCGCGGGGAAGCTCCTACCCCGGCAACGGGGCGCTCGGAGCGGTGGACGACGTCGAGCTGACCGAGCGGATCGCCGCCTCGATCGGCGCCGACCTGGCCGCGGTCGGGGTGAACCTCGACTTCGCCCCGGTCGCCGACGTGAACGAGAACCCGCGCAACCCCGTGATCGGCGTTCGCTCCTTCGGCGCGAGCCCCGAACTCGTCGCGCGTCACGTCGCCGCGTTCGTTCGCGGCCTCCAGCGGCAGGGAGTCGCAGCGTGCGCCAAGCACTTTCCCGGTCACGGCAACACCGAGGCCGACTCGCATCTCGAGCTGCCGGTCGTGTCCGGTGACGTCCGTCCGGGCCTGGAGCCCTTCCGGGCGGCGATCGAGGCCGGCGTCGCCTCGATCATGACCGCACACGTCGTCGTTCCCGGCCTCGACGAGCTGCCGGCAACGCTGAGCCCGGCGATCCTGACCGGAGTGCTTCGAGGCGAGCTCGGCTACGACGGGCTCGTGATCGCCGACGCCCTGGAGATGAAGGCGGTCAGCAAGACCTACGGCATCGAGCGCAGCGCGGTGCTCGCGATCCGAGCCGGCGTCGACGCGCTGCTGATCGGCCACGATCTGGGCGAGGACGCAGTCGCCGCTGTCCGCGACGCGCTCGTGCGCGCCGTCTCCGGCGGTGAGCTCGAGGAGGGGAGGCTTCGTGAGGCGGCCGCCCGGGTTGCCCAGGTCGCCCAGGTGGCCCGGGCGGCTCAGGTGGGCTCGATCCGGCCTGCACCGGGCATGCGCGACCTCGAGGCCGGGCGAGTCGCCGCCCGCAGCGCGCTCGAGCTCGCCGGGGTCGTCGCCCTGGAGGCCTCCCCGCTCGTCGTGGAGCTCCGGCCCCGGGCGAACATCGCCGCCGGAGAGGCGGGCCACTCGTTCGGAGCGGTACTGGCCGAGCGGATGGCGCAGACCGAGGAGATCGTGCTCGACGAGTCGACAGCTTCGTCCGGACGCATCGAGGATGCGCGGAGCGGGCGGCCCGTTGTCGTCGTCCTGCGTGACGCGCACCGCCATCCGTGGATGCGGGAGCTCACCGACCGGCTCGCCCCCACCATCGCCGTCGAGACGGGCGTCGGGCTCTGGCGACCCGCTCGCGCCGGCGGCTACGCCGTCACTCACGGCGGGAGCCGCGTGAGCTACGAGGCTCTCGCCGACGTCCTCGCCAACGGAAATGGAGGCACGAAGTGACCGACACACGGCTCGAGCTCGAGCTGCGCGAGCAGCCCGGAGCACTCGAGCGCCTGCTTCACGCACAGGGCTCCACGGCCAGGGAGCTGGGAGCGCTGCTCCGCCGCAGAGACGTTCGCTACCTCCTGATCGCCTCACGCGGCAGCTCGGCGAACGCCGCGCGCTATGCCCAGTACCTCCTCGGCCGGGCCAACCGCGCCCCGGTGGCGTTCGCGACGCCGTCGCTCTATACCTTGTACGAGCAGCCGCCGCGCCTCGACGGGGCGCTCGTGATCGGGATCTCGCAGTCGGGTGAGTCGCCCGACGTCTGCGCCGTGATCGAGGAGGCGCACCGTCAGGGGCGGCCGACGATCGCGATCACGAACCGGCCCGATTCTCCGCTCGCCGTCGCGGCCGACGCCTTGCTCCCGCTCGAGGCCGGCGAGGAGCGGGCCGTGGCGGCGACGAAGACGTTCGTCAACTCCCTCGGCGCGATCGCGCTTCTCTTCGCCTGGTCGACCCGAGACCGCGCGGCGCTCCGCGAGCTCGAGCTGATGCCCGGGCGGATCGCCGCGCAGCTCGAGCGCTCGTTCGAGGACGCCGCGCAACTCGACGCGTTCTCCGGGATCCACGGCGGCACGGTCGTGGCCCGCGGGATCAACTACGGCACCGCGTTCGAGGTCGCGCTCAAGATCCGTGAGCTCTCCGGGCTGCTCTTCGAGGCCTGGTCGGCCGCGGATCTCATGCACGGGCCGGTCGCGGCGATCGCACCGGGCTGGCCGGTGATCGCGCTCGCCCCGTCGGGCCCCGCGCTCGCGAGCATCCGGACGGCGATCGACGGGTTAGCCGGGCGCGGCGCACGTGTCGCGGTCGTGGCCGACGATCCGGCGGTCCTCGCTCAGGGCGCCATCCCGCTCCGTCTCATCGAGGGCGTCCCCGAATGGCTGAGCCCTCTCTCCGCGGTCATCCCGGGCCAGGTCGCCGCGTTCCGTCTCGCACAGCTCACGGGAAGCGACCTCGACAACCCCCACGGGCTCTCCAAGGTCACGCTCACGCTCTGACGCAGACGCCCCGAACGCGTGAGGAGAGGCCCCGTGGGCCCCTCCTCGCACTTGCGGCCTGGGGGACCTGCTCCTTGTCGCCCGGCCTGCCCTCGCAGTGTGCGCGCGCGTCGTGCGCGCCGCAAGGGGCGTTCACCGCTCCGTTGCCAGGTTGCGCCAGAATGGGGAAATGACCAGGCCGCTCGTCGGAATCACGACGTATGTCGCCCTTGCGGCGTTCGGGCCCTGGGAGCTCGAGTCGGCTCTGATCCCGTACGACTACGTTCGCGGTGTCGAGCGGGCCGGAGGCCGCGCGGTGCTCGTTCCTCCCTCCGACGACGGCGTGGAGGAGATCCTCGACGCGGTCGACGGGCTGGTCTTCTCCGGTGGCTCCGATCTCGACCCCGGGTTGTACGGCCAGGAGCTGCATCCCGAGACGACCGGGATCGTGCCGGAGCGCGACAGCGCCGAGCTCGCGCTGCTCCTCGCGGCACTCGACCGTGATCTGCCGGTGCTCGCCATCTGCCGGGGCTCCCAGGTGCTGAACGTCGCGCTCGGAGGCGACCTCCTCCAGCACCTCCCGGATGAGGTCGGCCACGACGGCCACAAGCAGACGCCCGGCGTGTTCGCGGACCACGACGTCGAGACCGAGCCGGGCACCCGTCTCGCGAGCCTCCTCGGCGAGCGGGTGCCGGTCAAGTCGCATCATCACCAGGGCTTCGACCGGCTCGGCTCGAGGTTGACGGCATCCGCCCGGGACGAGGACGGTCGAATCGAGGCGCTCGAGGCGCCCGATCGACGGTTCGCGCTCGGGGTGCTGTGGCATCCCGAGGCCGGCGAGGACGTCCGGCTCTTCGAGGCGCTCGTCGCCGAGGCCGCCGCGTACCGCGCGCTACGCGGCTAGGAGCTCGGTCGTGCGGCTGGCCGTCGTCGTTCATGAGAACGGCTATCATCGACGCATGTGGGCCGACTCGACGATGGAGGCGCTGCAGCGGAAGGGCCTTCGCAACGGCGGCGCGCGGCGCGCGGTCATCGACCTCCTCGCCGAGCAGAACTGCTGCCTGACCGCGCAGGAGATCTTCGATCGCCTTCGCGTCTCCGGGCGCCGCGTCGGGATCGCGAGCGTCTATCGCGTGCTCGACCTGCTCACCTCCGAGGGCCTCGTCCAGCGGATCGACCTCGGCTCGGGCATCTCCCGCTACGAGCCGGCTCACTCGGACGGTGAGCACCACCACCATCTCGTCTGTGATACCTGCGGCAAGGTCGAGGCGTTCGAGGATCCCGGTCTCGAGCAGGCGATCCACCGGCTCGACGAGACGTCGGGGTACGCCGTTGCCGGTCACGACGTGGTTCTCCACGGCGCCTGCGGCGAGTGCCGATAGGAAGTACCGGCGAACGCGGCCGCGTGGATCGCGACGGCGACGCCGATGATCGCGCTGCTCGGCGGGAGTGAGGGCACGAGGTAGGCCGCCGCGACGCCGGCCCAGATGGAGGCGAGCGCGAAGCCGACCGAGAGCCCGAGCCCGAGCACAGGGCTCGCGGTCAGACGCAGAGCGGCGCCCGCCGGGGCCGCGATGAGGCCGAGCAGCAGGAGCGCGCCGACCGCCTGGGTGGCCTCGCCTGCGTCGATCCCGAGCAACACGAGAAACGCGCCGCCGAGGAGCCCGACCGGCACGCCGCGGGCAGCGGCGGACTCAGGTGCGATCGTCGCATAGAGAAGCGGCCGGGCGATGACGCCGAGCGCGGCGGCGACCCCGGCCGCGATGAGTACCGCGATAGCGGTGTCGTGAGCGGTCAGGCTGAAGATCGAGCCGAACAGCGCGCGCGAGGCGATGACGCCGTCGGCGCCCCGGCCACTCGAGTTGAACAGGCTGAGGAAGAGAACGCCGAGACCGAGGACCCAGGCGAAGATCACGCCGATCCCGACGTCGTCGCCCTGGAAGCGCTCGCCCAGTCCCGCGAAGAGGAGCGCGATTGCGATCGTCGAGGCGAAGAGGCCGACCCGGAGGTCGATGCCCGCGAGCGCCGCCGCGAGCACGCCCGTGAAAGCGACATGGCTGAGCGCGTCGCCGGCGAACACCTGCGCCCTGAGCACGACGAAGTAGCCGACGGCGCCCGAGGCGATCGCGATCGCCGAGCCCGCGACGAGAGCATGTGTCAGCACAGCCGGCGCCAGGCGGACGCCGCCACCCAGCTTGCGAACCCGGCCGAGGTGACGAAGAAGCCGACGGGGTAGTCGGTGTAGTAGGCGAGGGTGAGGGAGAGCCAGATGACAACCAGGGCGATCGCCGTCGTGAGCGCAAGGCCGAGCCAGACCCGGGGCGTGAGCTCCTGGGCCGCCGCCGCCGGCGCGACGAGAAGCGCGAAGACGAGGAGCACGCCGGTGATCTGAGCGGTGGCGGCGACCGCGAGCCCGAGGACGACGAGAAAGGCCGGCTCGAGGATCCGCACGGGAACGCCCCGGGCACGCGCCGCGAGCGGGTCGACGGAGGCGTAGAGGAGCGGGCGCCCGGCGATCGCGAAGAAGAGCAGCGTTCCCGCGGCCACGCCGAGAAGGCCGAGCACCTGATCGTGCGTGATTCCCAGGAACGAACCGAACAGCATGCTCTCGAGGCTCTCGAGGATGCCGCCGTAGAGGCTCAGGAAGAGGAAGCCCAGCGCGAGCCCGGCGACCTGGACGGTGCCGATGACCGCCGACTCCTGGACAGGGTCCCGCCCGTCGCGCCCGCGCGAGCCGGCTGCGATCGCGACGGCCGCGGCCGCCGACGAGGCGAAGTAGCCGGCCGCGAGCGGGATGCCGGCGAGCGCAGCGGCACTCGCGCCGGGGAACGACATCACGGCGAGGGTGTGACCGGCGAAGGTCTGGCGGCGCAGCACCATGAACCAGCCGGCGACGGCCGCGATCAGCGCGACGATCGTGCCTGCCTCGAGCGCGTTGACCATGAACGGGTAGCCGAACATCAGCGCCCGTGCCGGTCGTGGTGGTGGGCCGGTGCCTCGGGCGCGCCGACCACGACGAGCCTTCCGTCCGAGGTGCGGAGAACCTCGACCGGGACACCGTAGATCGCCGTCAGCGTCTCGCTCGTGATCACGTCGGCCGGGGCCCCCGAGACGATGTGCCCGCCGGCGACGTACACGACGCGGTCGAGATCGTGGAGCATCGGGTTGACGTCGTGGGCGACCAGGAGAACGGCGACGCCGCGCGACCGGCTGATCCGGCCGAGCAGGGCCGACACCGCGCTCTGGTTCGGGAGGTCGAGGCTGTCGAGCGGCTCGTCGAGCAGCAGGAGCTCGGGCTCGGAGGCGAGCGCCTGGGCGATCAGGAGCCGCTGCTGCTCGCCGCCCGAGCACTCGCCGATCGGCCGGCGCGCATAGCCGGTGGCGCCGACGACCTCGATCGCGCTCTCCACTCGAGCGCGAGCCTCACGGCCGCCGGAGAGCGGGAGCCCGAAGCGGTCTCCGTCGAGCCCCAGGCGGACGAGGTCGACGCCCCGGATCCGGGTGGAGGAGTCGAACCCGTGTCTCTGCGGCAGGTAGCCGATCCTGGCGTTCACGCGCCCGGGGGGCTCGCCGAGCACCGCCGCTGCACCCGCCGAGAGCGGCTGGAGGCCGAGGAGCACCCGGAGGAGCGTCGACTTCCCGGCCCCGTTCGGCCCGAGCACCGCGACGAGCTCCCCGGGCTCGATCGCGAGGTCGGCGCTCGCCCAGATCGTCCGGCCGCCGAGCTCGACGGCCGCCCCGCGGAGGTCTATGACGGCCATGCCGCTCTTCCGAGCGCCGCGGCGAGCTGCTCGAGCTGCCGGGACTGCCATGCCTGGAACGTCGAGCCCTCGGGGGAGAGAGTCTCCGTCACCGTCACGACCGGGATCCCCTCGCTGCGGGCGAGGGCGGTGAGCTGGTCGACCTCCGGCGTGACGTTCTGGCTGTTGAAGACCCACACCGCGATCTGGTGACCGGCGATCTGGCGCTCGACCTCGGTCTTGTCGGCGGCGCTGACCTCGGTGCCCTCCGCCACGGACCTCGCGAAGCCCGTCGGGGTCAGCAGCGTCAACCCGAGGCTCGTGCCGAGCGGCTCGAAGATGCTCTCGCTGTAGCCGACCGGCGTGCCCGCATAACGCGCACGGATGCCGGCGAGGAGCGTGTCGTAGTGCGAGAGAGACCGTGTCTCGAAGGCGCGCCGGCGGGCGTCGAAGTAGGCGGCGTCCTTCGGGTCCGCCCGCCGCAAGGCGGCCGCGATCGCGGCGATGATCCGGCGGACGGAGCTCGGCGAGTACCACTGGTGCGGATTCGCCCCGTCTCCGAGGCCGAGCACCTTGCCGGCGTCGACGACCACGCGACCGCTCGAGGGGCTCGCGGCCAGAAGCTGCGAGGCCCACCGGTCGTAGCCGATCCCGTTGACGATCGCCACCTCGGAGACCGCGAGCTTGCGCGCGTCGGAGGTGGTCGGCTCGTAGCTGTGCGGATCGATCGCGGGGCTCGAGACGATGCTGCTCACGGTCGCGCGGTCGCCGCCGAGCTGCGCGGCGATGCTCCCCCAGAAGCTCTCTGCTGCGACGACCTGGAGGCCGGAGCCGCGATGCGCCGGCGCACAGCCGGCGAGACCAGCCATGAGCACGGCAAGAAGGGCCAGGGCTTTCACCGGCGGAGCCTACCATAGAGCGAGACTCACTCTCATTATCACCTGGAGCTCGTGCATAATTCGAGCGTGCACATCGATGTGCTTCCGTTTCTCGCGATCGCGCTCCTGCTGATCGTCATGCCGGGCCCTGACACGGCGATGGTGACGAAGAACGCCCTCGTCGGCGGCCGCCGCTCCGGGATGCTCGCCGCGGCCGGCGTCACGGTCGGGCTCTTCATCTGGACGACTGCGGCCGCGCTCGGGATCGCCGCGGTGCTGAGAGCATCGGAGGTTGCGTTCGACGCCCTTAAGTTCGCGGGCGCGATCTACCTCGCCTGGATCGGGATCCAGATGCTCCGGTCGCGCGGAGTCGTTCCCGAAGGGCCGTCCGGTCGCGCCGAGAGCGGTGCGCGGGCGCTCCGGCAGGGGCTGTTGTGCGATCTCAGCAATCCGAAGGTGGCGATCTTCTTCACGAGCCTCCTGCCGCAGTTCGTGCACGGATCCGGGCCGGCGTTCGTGCCGCTTCTGCTCCTCGGGATCCTGTTCGCGCTGCTGACGTTCGCCTGGCTTGCCGCGTATGCGTTCGCGGTCGGCCATGCCTCCGGATATCTGCGTCGTCCGCGGGTGCGCGTCGTGCTCGATCGGCTGACCGGCCTCGTGCTGATCGGATTCAGCGTGCGGCTGGCGCTCGAACGTCGGTAGACCTGACCAAGGTAAACCAGCTAAACTGAGTGCGTGCGCGCGAGGTGGATTGCACTGGTGGTCGGGCTGGCAGCCGTCACCGTGGGCGTGGTGGCCTGGGGAACCCAGAAGTCGTTCGACCCTGTCGCCTCGGCAGCCACGAAGTCACAGTCCGCAGGCGCCGCGAACGTCGCGTTGACCGTTTCGGTCGGCGGCCCGAACGGGTCCTTCGACGTCACGGCGACGGGCATCGTCGATCAGGACCAGGCTGACATCACCACCAATCTCTCGAAGGTCCTCACTGCTGCCGGCATGCCTGCGGCGAGCGGCTCGGTGGAGCTCCGGTACCTCCAGGAGAACGGCGACCCCGTCCTGTACCTAAACGCTCCGGCGCTCACTGCGATGATCCCGGGCGGCAAGAGCTGGGTTCGGGTCGACCTCGAGCAGGCCGCGAAGTCGGCCGGCTTCGACCCGGCGCAGATGATCGCCCAAGCGGCCCAGAATCCCGCCGATGTCCTCGCGATGCTCCAGTCGGTCGGCTCGGTGCAGACGGTCGGCACCGAGACGCTCGACAAGGTGCAGACGACGCACTACAAGGCGACGATCGATCTCACCAAGGCCGCCGGTACGGTCAGCGGCCCCGCCGAGGCAGCTGTTCAGCGGCTGATCGCCCGGGGCGGGCCCTCGACGGTCCCGGTGGACGTCTGGATCGGTGCCGACGGCCTCGTCCGCAAGGTGGACGTCGACGAGACCATCAGCAACGGCGGCCAGTCGGCGAGCGCACACACGACGCTCACGCTGAGCAACTACGGCACTGCGGCGAACGTGACCGCTCCCGCGTCGGACCAGACGCTCGACGTCACCGGGCTACTCGCGATGGCAGCCCAGAGACTGCCGGCGGGGTCTCACACGTTCATTCATCCTTAGCTCGCACTGAAGCGCGAGCAGGTCGGCTAGGGCTCGTCCTCGAGGGCCTGCCGGGCATGGAGGCGGACGAAGCCGCAGTTGTGGCAGGTGAATGCATACGCGCTCAGGTAGGCGCCCCGGCCGCCGCCCTGGACGAGATCGTCGTTCGGCGTCGCTGCCTGAAGCACGACGTGGAGGTTGCCGAGTAGCCCGAACGCATCCCATTCGTCCTTGCCGCAACTCGGGCACTTCGCCGAGACGCCTCGGTCGGACAGGAGCTTTGCGACATCATCTTTTTCGCTCATGAGGCCGGTGTACCCGCCGAGCGCCGTCCTCACGCATTGCCTGGACTTGGGCTTCGACGCGCGCGATCAATGCCCAGCCGGGTCGTCCAGTAGGCTCGCGCAACTGTGGAGGGATCGACGGGCAAGAAGGCCGCGATGGCGGGCGCCACTCTCGTGCTCGTCACCCTGGCCGCGGCGCAGTTCCTGATGACGCTCGACACGTCGGTGATGAACGTCGCGATCGCGACCGTCGCGAAGGACACCAACACGACGGTCACCGGCGTCCAGACGGCGATCACGCTCTATGCGCTCGTCATGGCCGCGCTCATGATCACCGGCGGCAAGATCGGCGCGATCATCGGCCGCAAGCGCGCGTTCTCGATCGGCTGCGTGATCTATGGCGCCGGGTCGTTCACGACGTCGCTCGCGCACTCGCTCACGGTGCTCATCATCGGCTGGTCGTTCCTCGAGGGCGTGGGAGCCGCGCTGATCCTCCCTGCGGTGGTCGCGCTCGTCGCGGCGAACTTCCCGGCCGAGGCGCGCCCCAAGGCCTACGGGCTCGTATCGGCGGCCGGTGCGGTCGCTGTCGCCGTCGGGCCGCTGATCGGAGGCGTGTTCACGACCTACTGGAGCTGGCGATATGTCTTCGCAGGCGAGGTGCTGATCGTGATCGCGATCCTCATCCTCGCCCGCGGGATCGTCGACGAGGTGCCCGGCGAGCGGCCGAAGCTCGATGTCGTCGGGGTCGTCCTCTCCGCGGGCGGTCTCTCGCTCGCGGTCTTCGGCGTGCTGAAGTCGGGGACGTGGGGTTGGATCCAGCCCAAGGCCGGCGCGCCCGATCTCTGGGGGATCTCGGCGACGTTCTGGCTGATCGTCGGGGGCGGCTTCGTGCTCTGGCTCTTCCTCGAGTGGGAGGCGCGGCGTGAGGAGAAGGGGCAGGAGCCGCTTGTCCGCCGGGTGCTCTTCCGGGTGCGCCAGCTTCGCGGCGGCCTGCGGATGTTCTTCTTCCAGTACTTCGTCCAGTCCGGTGTGTTCTTCGTCGTGCCGCTCTTCCTGTCGGTCTCGCTCGGGCTCTCGGCGATCGACACCGGCGTGCGGCTCCTGCCGCTCTCGATCACGCTCCTGATCGCGGCGATCGGCATTCCCCGGTTCCTCCCGGACGTGAGCCCGCGGCGGGTCGTGCGGCTCGGGCTGCTCGCGATGTTCCTCGGCGACGTGGCGCTCCTCGGCGCGATCGACGCAGACGCGACGGCGAGCATCGTCCTCGTCCCGCTGCTCCTGATGGGCCTCGGCATCGGCGCCCTCGCCTCCCAGCTCGGGAGCGTGACGGTGTCAGCCGTGCCCGACGAGCTGAGCCCCGAGGTGGGCGGCCTCCAGAACACGGCGACGAACATCGGCACCTCGCTCGGGACGGCGCTCGCCGGATCCGTCCTCATCGCCGTTCTCACCGCCACCTTCCTCACGGGCATCCAGAACAACCCGGACGTGCCCTCGAGGGTGGCGAAGGAGGCGACGTCGCAGCTCGCGAGCGGTATCCCGTTCGTCTCGGACGCCGACCTGCGGACGGCGCTCGATGACGCTCACGTCTCGAGGCAGACCGCCGATGCGATCGTCGACGAGAACAGCTCCGCGCGGCTGGCGGCGCTTCAGGCTGCGCTCGGAGTGGTCGCTCTCGTCGCGCTCATCGGGCTGTTCTGCGCCGGCGGGATCCCGAAGACCCAGCCGAAAGCAGCGCCGAAGAAGCTCGTCCTCGATCCCGAGCTCGAGTAGTCAGAGCTCGAACACCGCTGCCGGATGCGCAGGCCGGTAGTCGAAGTCGACGTACGAGACGTTGGCGATGGTCGCGCCGGCGAGCGTATCCCGGCTTCCGCCCGCCTCGTGGATGTGGCCGAAGGCATGCAGCCGTAGGCGGTCGAGTTGGGTGAGCCGATCGGCGAGCGTCTCGGAGCCGACGTGAACGCCGTGCACGGCGAGGTCACCATGCCGAAACGGCGGCCCATGCGTAACGAGTACGTCGACCTCGTCCGGAATGCGAGCCCACACGGCAGCGAGGTCCTCCTCGTCGTGCATGAACGCCCAGGTCATGAAGGTCGGAGTCCACGGTGAGCCGTGGATCCGCAAGCCGTCGACGTCCACCGACTCGTCGCAGAGGTACGTCCACGGGAGGCTGCGCATCAGGCCCGGGTCCGTCTCGGCGATGAAGTCGTGGTTCCCGGCGATCCCGACGATCTCACCCGCGTCGAGGTGGTCGAGCCAGTCGGAGAACGGGCCCGCGAGCCAGCGGCGCTGGAAGTCGAGCTCGTGGTCCTCCACGGGGCAGACGTCGCCCGCGATGAGAAGCAAATCGCACGCCGGTACGTCGGGCAGGAAACCGTGCAGGTCGGAGATCGCGGCGGCTCTCAATCCCCCGCGTTTCGCTTAGCCGCAGCCGGTGGAGGTCCCGCAGTCGCGGCAGGTGTAGCAGGTGCCGGCGCGAACCATCCGGCCGCCGCAGCGGGAGCACTCGATCGCGTCCTCGTGGGTGTTGAAGAGCGCGGTCTGGCCCGGGGAGGGGAGGGGCGCCTCGAGGTCGGGTACTCCGGGAGCCCCGGCGGCGTAGGCCGCCGACAGCCGGGCCCGCACCTCGGGCGAGAGGATCCCGATCTCCTCCTGGTGGTCGACCGAGAGGAATTTCTTGCCCATCCAGCGGAACACGTAGTCGACGATCGACTTCGCGGTGCGGATGTCGGCGTCGTTCGTGGGCCCCGACGGCTCGAAGCGCATGTGCGCGAACTTGGAGACGTACACCTCGAGCGGCACGCCGTACTGGAGGCCGAGCGAGACGGCGATCATGAACGAGTTCATCAGGCCGGCGAGGGTCGTCCCCTCCTTGGCGATGTCGACGAAGATGTCGCCCGGGGTGCCGTCGTCGAACAGTCCGACGTGGATGTACCCCTCGTACTCGCCGACGCGGAACTTGCGCCCGACCTCCGTGCGGTCGTCCGGAAGCCGCCGCCGGCGCGGAGCCGCCACCCCCACGCCGCCTGCGGCGGGGAGCGTGCCTTGGCTCTTCTCGCTCTTCCCGGAGAGCGGCTGCGCGACCTTGCAGTTGTCGCGGTAGATCGCGATCGCCTTCACGCCGAGCTTCCACGCGTCGAGGTAGACCTCCGCGACGTCCTCGACGGTGGCCGTTTCGGGCATGTTCACGGTCTTCGAGAGCGCGCCCGAGATGAACGGCTGGATCGCGCCCATCATCTTCACGTGACCCGAGTAGTGGATCGCCCGGTCACCGATGGCGCAGTCGAACACCGGGTAGTGCTCGGTCTTGACGGAGGGCGCTCCGACAACGGTGTTGCGCTCGTCGATGTAGGCGACGATCTCGTCGACCTCGCCTGGCGCGTACCCGAGCTTCTCGAGCCCGAGCGGAACGGTCTTGTTCACGATCGTGATCTCGCCGCCGCCCACGAGCTTCTTCGACTTCACCAGCGAGAAGTCGGGCTCGACCCCGGTCGTATCACAATCGAGCATGAACGAAATGGTCCCAGTCGGCGCGATGACGGTCGCTTGCGAGTTCCGGTATCCGTTCACCTCGCCGAGGTCGAGTGCCTCGTCCCATGCTCTGCGGGCCGCGATCAGCAGGTCGGTCGGCACCGTGTGAGGCGCGGCGATGTTGCCGACGGAGGCGCGGTGTTTCGCGATCACGCCGAGCATCGCGGCCGCGTTCGGCCGGTAGCCGGCGAACGGGCCCATCCTCCCGGCGATCTCGGCCGACTTGCGGTACGCCCGCCCCGTCATGAGTGCGGTGATCGCGGCGGCGTACGCGCGGCCGTCGTCGGAGTCGTACGGGAGGCCGCGCGCCATCAGCAACGCGCCGAGGTTCGTGTAGCCGAGCCCGAGCTGGCGGTAGGCCTTCGCGTTCCGTTCGATCTCCGGTGTCGGGTACGACGAGTTGCCGACGAGGATCTCCTGGGCGAGGAAGACGACGTCGACCGCGTGCTCGAGCGCCTCGACGTCGAGCTCCCCGTCCTCGCGGCGGAACTTCATCAGGTTCAGCGAGGCGAGGTTGCAAGCACTGTCGTCAATGGACATGTATTCCGAGCAGTTCGCGACGATCACGCCGTCGACGATGTATGAGTGGTGGACTGGCTCGCTGAGGTTGTAGACGACCTCCTGCCCGTCCGACTCCCGAGAGACCAAGGTCGTTCCTGGGCGCTTGCCGTACTGCTCGCACTCGGAGACGAGCTCTGTGAGAACGGAGTCCTTCCGAGTAGCGGCAAACCCGATCCACTCCGCGAACGCGGCGAGATCAGAGCCCGTTATCCGCAAGTCGAACATCTGCCGCGACGTGTAGCTCGTCGTCGTCCCGTCCCGGCGGGTGTACGGAAGGACACCGTGCTTGGGCGCACGCGTCGCGTAGATCGTGCTGCGGATGCCGAATCCATTGAGTAGGCGCTGGACGTCACGCAGGAGTGCGTCGCTCGTGCTCCCCAGACCGACATAGCGGCTTGCCTTCCCCGACTCGGTTCGAGAGACACATCCGTCGGCACCGAACAGCCCGCGTAGGAAAGCAGCCTGAACGTCGGGCGGAGCCGTGAAGATCGCAGCGGGCACGCGCTTCTCGTGGGCGCGAGCGGTACTGACTCCGAGCCGGTGGAAGAACATCCGGACTGCTTCGCTACCGGCTCGAAGCTGAACAGTTCCGTTGGCCGTCTGCTGGCGAGAGATGCCGCCGATGAGCTCACGAAGCAACCCTTCGTGTGAAGCGGCGAGACCGTCGGCGATGTCGTCGTCACCGTAGACCCACAGTGTCTTGTCGCCCGTCATGCAACCGTCGCCGACGAGATGCCCGAGCAGCTCTCCGAGCCCCTCGCTCCAGCGCTCGGGCATCTGTTGGGCAACGCGTGTGCCGCCCCGGCTTCCGGAGACGGCGAGAGCCTCGACCCTCTCAGGAAGCACCCGTGATGCTTCGACCGCAGGTGTGGCCGTGTCGTTCAGGAGCACACGATCGTCTTTCGTTAGATCCTCGGCGGCGACCCAGCCTCGGTTGAGCGTCCAGATCCGGTGGTTCGGCGTGCAGCGGAGGTCCTGGCCGTTCGCGAACCGGAGGCGAAGGATCGGCGCGTACCCCGTCTGGACCACCTCCACCGGAAGTGACGTCAGAACTCCCTCGCCGGGGGACTCGGCAGTCGCACGGTGTGTGTAGACCTCGATCTCTTCGCCGTTCCATCGCCGATACCAGAGGTCGGCAATCGGGAGCAGTCCGTGAGTCGTGTGCACGCGCGCGTCGCCGGGGAAGCACGGGTTCGACCCATTGATCCGTCCGGTGTTCGGGAGCGTGTGCCACGCGTTGATCGTGGTGTCGTACTGGAGGCCCGGGTCGGCGCAGCGCCATGCCGCATCAGCGATCTGCCGAAGCAGGTCGCGCGCGGGCAATGTCTCGAGCACGCTCCCGTCGGTGCGGGCTGTGAGGTTCCAGTCGGCGCCGGACTCGGCTGCCTGCATGAACGCATCCGACACGCGCACCGAGTTGTTGGCGTTCTGGTACTGGATCGACGACCAGTCGGGCGAGTCGAGCGACATGTCGTAACCCGCCGCCTCGAGGACGCGCGCCTTCTCCTCCTCGCGGGCCTTGCACCAGACGAACTCGAGGATGTCCGGATGGTCGACGTCGAGGATCACCATTTTTGCCGCGCGCCGCGTTTTTCCGCCCGACTTGATCGTCCCGGCGGAGGCGTCGGCGCCCCGCATGAACGAGACCGGCCCCGAGGCGTGGCCGCCCTTCGAGAGCTGCTCCCTGGACGAGCGGAGCCGCGAGAGGTTGGCGCCCGACCCGGAGCCGCCGCGGAAGATCACCCCCTCGCGCCTGATCCAGTCGAGGATCGAGTCCATCGAGTCCTCGACCGAGAGGATGAAGCACGCCGAGCACTGCGGCCTCTCCTCGAAGCCGACGTTGAACCAGACCGGCGAGTTGAAGGCCGCGAGCTGGTTGACGAGGATCGCCTTCAGCTCGGCCTCGAACGTCTCGGCTTCCTCGTCCGTTGCGAAGTAGCCGCCGTCACGACCCCAGCGCACGGTCGTATCGACGACCCGACCGATCATCTGGCGGACGGAGCTCTCGCGCTCGGGGGAGGACATGCGGCCGCGGAAGTACTTCTGGGCGACGATGTTCGTCGAAGTCTGCGACCAGAACTTGGGGAACTCGACGCCCTTCTGGTCGAACACCGGCTTGCCCTTGCCGGGGATGTACGCGTCGCGGCGCTCCCATTCGATCTCGTCGAACGGGTCGCGGCCG
This sequence comes from uncultured Actinomycetota bacterium, assembly GCA_963738895.1. Lineage (GTDB taxonomy): Bacteria > Actinomycetota > Thermoleophilia > Gaiellales > Gaiellaceae > PALSA-600. The sequence goes on along the minus strand of CAVTYN010000003.1, from coordinate 21,944 downwards.
GGGATGGTGAAGAAGCGGCGGACCGCGAGCGTGGCGTCGGGCTTCACAGCGGAGTTCACCAGCGCTTCAGGTGCGATCTCCACGTTCGGCCCCTGTGCGGTGGGCTTGACTTCCATGGACGCCATCTTCGTCTCCTCTTCCGCGATCATCCGGGTGCGTACTCCGGTCTCGACGGAACCCGCCTGGATCCGTCGAACGGGGGACGAAGCAGCCTAGACCTCCCGTCGGATGGATCGCGGAAACCCTGTAACCACCGGCCTCTCGGGCCTCATCCCCTGGTCTGCATTGTACCGCGCCGGCTTCCGCCGGAGCGGGCGGCGTCAGGCTGCGGTGGCGTCGTCGTCGCGTGGATGCGAGCGCTGCCAGAGCATTCCGGCCGCGCCGGCGATGATGAGCAGGATCGCGAGTGCGCCGAGGATCAGGAGCGGCAGCGGGAACGAGTCCGGATTGCCCGGGTTGAGCCGGTCGAGGAGGGGGGTGCTCTTCTTCGGCGGGACGATCTGCACCGGGACGACGAGCACGGTGGTGGTCGTCTTCGTCGTCCCGTTCGTCGTCACGACCTCTGTCGTCGTGGTCGTCGTCGACGTGCTCGCGCTCCCGCTCCCGGTCGTCGTGTTCGACTGGCTCCCGGTCGTCGTGTTCGACTGGCTCCCGGTCGTCGTGTTCGACTGGTTGTGCTCCGGCGGCGACGGTTTCCCGGCGATCGCTGCCGCCCGCGCCGCGATGATGTCGTCGCGCGCGCTCCCGTAGATCCGGAGGTCGGCCGGCAGGTGGTTGATCGCCTGCTGGTAGCAGGCGATCGGGTAGGTCTTGTTGATCGTCCCGTCGTACCAGTCGTTCAGGAGGAGCTTCCAGCACGGGGAAGCGTCGTCGTGCCGGGTCACGGCGCCGTTCGCTGCCACGGGCGCGACAACCGTCGCGAGCGCACAGACGAGGACCGCACGAACGACGTGCTTACGGGTAGGACTCATAGATCGATTGGGCAGATGAAACGTGTCCGGGGTGATGGTGACGAGTGTTCCGGACGTCGATATGCGTCCGGTTGCGACTGTGTAAGGCTCCTGTTAGTCGGGGCGGGCACAGTCAGACCCGGATGCTAGCGTCGAACGGGATGGCCGCGCGACGCGAACTCGGCTCGCCGCTGACGCTGGCCCTCCTGCTCGTCGGTGCGGCTCTGTTCTTCGCGCACGACCCCGGCAGCTCGACGGTCCCGTGGCTCGGGATCGGGGCGCTCGTCCTGGCCGGCTCCCTCTTCGCCACCCGTTCGCCGCCCGCTGGGCTGATCGCGCTCGTGCCCCTGGGCCTCCTGGCTGCCTGGCTGGCGGCCTCGATCGCGTGGTCGGCCGAGCCCGACCGGAGCTGGGACTACACGAACCGGACGCTCGTGTACCTCGCCTTCGCCCTCGCCGGGGCGTTCCTCGGCGCGGACGCGCGCCGCCTCCTCTACGGCTTCGCGATCCTCCTCGGCGCCGTCTGCGTCTGGTCGCTCGCCGGGAAGGTCCTGCCGTGGCTGTACGAGGACTACGGCCGGATCGCCCGCCTTCGCGGCCCGGTCGGCTACTGGAACGCGCTCGCGCTCCTCGGCGACATCGCGTTGCCGATCGGCCTGTGCCTCGCGACCCGTCTGCGGTGGGCGGGGACGCTGCTCGTCTACGGCTGGATCGTGGTGATCGGCCTGACGTACTCGCGCGGCGGTGTCCTGGTCGCCGTAGTCGTGGTCGCCCTCTGGATGTGGCTGTCGCACGCATGGATCGAATCGCTCTCCACACTGGTCGCGGCCGGGCTTCCGGCCGCAGCGGCGCTCGCAGTTGCCTTCTCGCTTCCCGGGATCACGAGCGACGGCCAGACCCACGACGCCCGCCTCCACGCCGGGCTCGTGTTCGGCGTCGTCCTCGTGGTCGACGCTCTGATCGCCGTAGGCCTTGCCCGATTCCAGCTTCCGGCGGTGACGGCGACCCGGCGGATCGCGCTCGCGGTCCTTGCCGTCGCGATCGCCGCGGCGATCGCGGTCGGCGCCGCCCACGCCCACTCGTGGTGGCATTCACTCACCTCGTCGTCGGGCGCGGAGCTGACGAACTCGCCCGGGCACCTCGTCTCCTCCGGCGGCAACTTCCGCTGGGCATGGTGGGAACAGGCGTGGAAGGGGTTCGAGAAGGCCCCGATCGACGGCACCGGTGCCGGCTCGTTCGGGGTGACGAACCTCCGGTACCGGACCGGCAACCTCGACCAGACGATCGAGCCGCACGACCTCCCGCTCCAGTTCCTGACGGAGACCGGCGTCGTCGGGCTCGTTCTGTTCGTCCTCTCGATCGGGTGGCTCATCCTCCGCGGACGGCGCCGCGCCGGGCCGCAGCTCGCGCTCGCGCTGGCGCTGCCGGCGTACTTCCTACACGGGCTGCTCGACATCGACTGGGACTTCGCATCGGTATCGGCGCCGGTGTTCCTGATCGCCGGCGCGCTCGTCGTCAGGCCGTCGACCCGACCGCGGCCGCGCGCGTTCACCGTCGTCACGGCGAGCGGCCTCCTCCTGGCGGTGGGCTTCTCGCTCGTCGTGGTCTGGCTCGGAGGGCGCTACGCCGATCAGGCCTCGGGGGCGGTCGGCGTGAACGATGCCCACGCACTCGCGCTTGCGAAGCGCGCGCAGCAGCTCAACCCGCTTGCGCTCGAGCCGCTCTACCAGGCCGCCGCCGCCGAGGTCGACATGGGTTTCGCGATCAGGCAGGCGCGGAGGAAGGGATGGCGCGCTCGGTACCGCGAGGTGAACGAGCTCGCCTACGGCTACCTGACCAGGGCCACCGAGGTGCAGCCCGAGAGCGCGGACGCGTGGTTCCAGCTCGGCTACTTCCAGCTCACCACGCGCGGCTGTGCCCGGGCGGCCTACGACGCCTTCAACCACGCGACGACGCTCGATCCGAAGAACCCCCTCTACAACCAGCTCTACGCGAAGACGCTCGCCCGGGTGAACTCGGGCACGCCTGTCTGTTAGCTCGCGCCGACGACGACGGCGAGCTCGCCGCCGTGGAGCGCGGTCGCTGCGATCCCGTCGAGCGGGCCGACGACCTTGACGCCGAGGTCCTTCGCGAGGCGCAGCCCCTCGGCGCGGTAACCCGGCCGGTACATGACGACGCTCGTGGCGTAGTCCTGGTGGCGCGCGTTCGCGGCGCCGGCGATCTTGTAGCCCAGGTGCGAGAGGCGGGTCGCCTCCCCGCCCGCGGCGCCCGCCCGGCCGTTGCCGTTGAAGACCATGATCCTGACGTGGCTGCGAGGACGCGCCGTGCCGGCAGGGGCGTTCATGCGCTTGATCGCCTGCTTCAGCTCCTTCGGCTGGGGCGCCGCTGCCGGGGCGGTCGCGACGGCCACGGCCTCGTGCTTGATCACCTTCGAGACCGGCTTCGCGAGGAGCATCGTCCCGGCGCCGAGGAGCAGGACGAGCTCGATCGCGGCGAGGCCGCCGACAACGATCGTTGCCCGCCGCCACGGCCGGATCAGGTCGTGCGGGGTGAGAAGCGGCGCATCCACGAGGCCGACTTTCGCCGGTCGCTCGCCGAGTCCTGCGCTACGAGCCGGCCGTCCAGGCCCACGTCCGGGCGAGCCCGTCGGCGAGCGACGTCTTCGCCCGGAACCCGAGCTCCGAGGCGGCGAGCGACGCGTCGAGCGCCGAGCGGCGGAGGTCGCCGAGGCGCGCGGGCTCGAGCCGTGGCTCGGACGCCACGCCCGCGGCCTCGGCGCACGCGTCGTGCAGCTCGAGCACGGTCGTCTCGATCCCCGTGCCGACGTTGAACGTCCCGCCGTCGTGGCCGGCCGCGGCGAGCAGCGCCGTCGACGACGTCGCCGACGTAGACGAAGTCGCGCATCTGGAGGCCGTCGCCGAAGATCACCGTCTCCTCGCCGCGGGCCATCCGCTCGAGGAAGATCGAGACGACGCCGCCCTCGAGGCTCGGTGACTGCCGCGGCCCGAACACGTTGCCGAGCCGGGCGACGACGTGCGTCGTGCCGTGGATCCGGTTGAACCCGCCGAGGTACTCCTCGGCGCAGAGCTTCGCGATCCCGTACGGCGAGCCGGGCGCGCGTGGGGTCGCTCGGTCGCGGGCGACGGGGCACTCGCCGTAGATCGCGCCGCCGGTCGAGGTGAAGACGACGCGCGCGCCCGCCTCCAGCGCCGCCTCGAGGACCTGCACGGTGCCGACGACGTTCACGTCCGCGTCGCCGGCGGGTCGCCGCACCGACGTCTGCACGTCGGTCTGCGCGGCGAGGTGGAAGACGACGTCGGCGCCGTCGAGGTCGATGCCGTCGCGGATGTCGCGCTCGACGAACGTCGCCTGCGGGTTCACGTACTCGCGCTTGCCGAAGCGAGAGATCGTCGATGACGATCACCTCGTCGCCGCGCGCGACGAGCGCGTCGACGAGGTTCGAGCCGATGAACCCGGCGCCTCCGGTGACGACTGCGCGCACCGCCGTATCGTAGGCGCGCGGTGTTCATCACCTTCGAGGGACCGGACGGCTCGGGCAAGACGACGCAGGCGGCGCTGCTCGCCGAGTGGCTGCGCGCGCGCGGGCCGCGAGGTCGTCTCGACGCCGCGAGCCGGGCGGCACGCCGCTCGGCGAGGCGATCCGCGACGTCGTCCTGCACGGGCTCGAGATGACGCCGTGGGCGGAGGCGACGCTCTTCGCCTCGGCGCGCGCCGAGCACGTCGAGCGCGTGATCCGGCCGGCGCTCGAGCGCGGCGCGTGGGTCGTCTGCGACCGCTACGTCGACTCGTCGATCGTCTACCAGGGGATCGCGCGCGGGCTCGGCGTCGAGGCAGGTGCTCGAGCTGAACCGGATGCGTCACCGGCGGCCTGATGCCGGCGCGGACGTTCGTGCTCGCGCTCGACGCCGAGGCTGCCGCGCGGCCGGCAGGGCGGCTACCTCGACCGGATCGAGCGCGAGGACGAGCGCGTTCCGCGCGCGTCGTCGCGGAGGGCTACCGCGCAGCTCGGCAGCCTCGTATCCCGGAGCGGGTGCGTCGCGCTCGACGGGTCGCAGGTCGCCGGACGACGATCGCGGAGCAGGTACGTGAGCAGGTTCGAGACGCTCTAGCGAGCAGCCCGAGGCGAAGCGCCTGCTCGAGGCCGCGCTCGTCGAGGGGCCGGTGCACGCGTACCTCTTCCACGGGCCGGCCGGCGTCGGCAAGCGGGAGCTCGCGCGCGCGTTCGCGCTGCGAGCTGCTCGGGACGACGCGCGGCCGCACATCCCGACCTCTACGAGCTCGACGCGCTCGGCGAGATGATCCGGATCGACGCGATCCGCGAGCTGCGCCGCGACCTGCACATGCGGCCGTTCGAGGCCGACCGCGCCGCGTCTACCTGATCCTCAGCGCGCACCTGATGAACGAGGACGCGGCCGATGCGCTCCTGAAGGATCTCGAGGAGCCGCCCGACGTACGCGGTGATCGTGCTCGTCGCCGACGACCTCGGGCCGATCCCGGAGACGATCCGCTCGCGCTGCCAGCTCGTGCCGTTCACGCGCGGCTCTCGGAGCGGGCGATCCGCGAGGCGATCGACGCGCGCGCGCCCGAGCTCGACGAGGCCCGGCGCGTCGCGCTCGCGCGCGTCGCCGGCGGCCGGCTCGACCGGCTCGACGCGGCTGCTCGACCCGCAGGCCGCCCGCGCCGCGAGACGCTGCTCGCGCAGGCGCGCGCGGTCTACCGCGAGCCGGCGTTCGAGCCGGCCGACGCCGCCGCGGCGCTGCTCGAGTGCGCGCCGCGAGCGCGGCGCGGAGGCGAAGGAGCTCGAGGACGTGAAGGTGCGCGGGCTCGAGCTGCCGACGCGCGAGGCCGAGCAGCGCGTCCAGCGCGCGCAGCGCGGCGCCGAGCGCGAGGAGCTGCTCGCCCAGCTCGAGGAGCTCGCGGCGTGGTACCGCGACCTGGTCGTCGTCGGCGTCGGCGCCGAGGCGGCCGCGATCCACGTCGACCTGCTCGACGAGCTCCGCGCCGACGCGACCCGCGAGCGCCTGCTCGGCGCCGAGCGCGCCGCCGAGGCGGTGCGCGAGACGTGGCGGCGGCTCGAGGAGTTCAACCTGGCGCCGCAGCTCGCGCTCGAGGCGCTGTTCGTGCGAGGTCGCCCGGGAGCTTGCCCGTGCGCCAGCTAGCTCACGCCGCATGCGGCTGCGCTACCTCGAGCTGACGATGACGTCCCGCTGCCCAGCTGCGCCCGACGGCATGAGCCGTCGTCTTCGTCGAGATCCCCGGGCGGGTCGCGGAACAAGTACGAGTGGGACGACGAGCTCGGCGGCATCGTCCTCGACCGGCGCCTCTTCACCTCGATGAGCTACCCGTCCGACTACGGCTACGTCGAGGGCACGCTCGCCGAGGACGGCGACCCGCTCGACGCGCTCGTCCTCGTCAGCGACCCGACGTTCCCCGGCTGCCGCATCCGCGTGCGCCCGATCGGCATCTTCCACATGTCCGACGAGAAGGGCCCCGACGAGAAGGTGATCTGCGTGCCGCTCGAACGACCCGACCTGGGGCCGGCTCTCGGACATCCACGACATCCCGTCCGGGCTGCGCGACGAGATCGAGCACTTCTTCCAGGTCTACAAGGACCTCGACCACAAGGGCTCGGTCGTCACGCGCGGCTTCGGGAACCGCGCCGAGGCCGAGGAAGCGATCCTCATCGCCGCGGCTCGCCGCGACGCGCGGCAGCCGCGCAGGTCGGCTGACACGAAACTTCTCGCTCGTTGCGCATTTCCCGCTCGCCGCGCCCTTGCCCGGACGGCCGGAGCACCGCGTACCTTCCCCCTCGCACCGAGTACGGAGCGCGAGTAAGTCGAAGCCGCTTCTGAGAGACCGGTACGCGGAAGGCCGCAAGGCCGGAGGGCGGAAAGGTCAGTGGAGGCGGGGGATGAAAGCGCGACCGGCTCGGTGAAATTCACCCTTCTAACACGGGCGCGCACCGCCAAGAGCCGAGTCGGAGCCGTCGACTGACCGCGCTACACTCGATCGTCACGCCGACGTAGCTCAGCTGGTAGAGCACTTCACTCGTAATGAAGGGGTCCGCGGTTCGAATCCGCGCGTCGGCTCTCTAAAAGCCCCGCTCAGCGGGGTTTTTGTTTGCTCGGGAGCTTACGGCGCTTTGTTCGGGTCGCACCTGGGACACACCGTTTCCGTCGCCGGTCCGTGCTTGCGCGGATCAGGTCTTCCGCGGTGACGGGTTCGGCGTCTTCGAGCTCGTCGAAGACGTGGCCGTAGGTGTCGAGCGTCATCGTTGGTGAGTGGCCCGCCTGGCGGGCGACTTCGATGATCGTTCGCCGTTCTGCGATCAGCAGGGAGACGAACGAGTGGCGGAGGTCGTAGGGCCGGGTCTGGCCGAGCCCTGCTTTCTTCGCCGCCGGCTGGAAGACGCGGTTGCGCCAGTTGCGCCAGTCGGTGTCCCGCCACGGCTGGCCGTCGGGGCGGGGGAAGACGAGGTCGCCGTCGGCTGGGCGTCCGAGCCGGATCCGGAGCGTGTTGAGGTCGCTTCGGAGCGGTGCGAGCAGCCGGACGGAGCGGGTGCTTCTCGTCTTCGTCTCTTTCAGCTCGCCGAGCGCGAGTGAGCGCTCGACGAGGATGGTGCGTTCGCCGACGTGCTCCCAGGTGAGGGCGAGCGCCTCGCCGGGCCGGAGACCGGCGTAGGCGAGCACGGACACGAGCGTCGCGTCCCGCTCATCCGGGATCGCCCGCCGGAGCCGCTCGACCATCGCCGGTGCGAGCGGCTTGACCGCCCGGCCACGGCGTTGCGCGGGCTTGCGGATCGCGGCGACCGGGTTGGCCGGGACCTTCCCGAGGACCACCGCGCGGCTGAGGACGCTCTGCAGGAGCGAGAGCACCTTGTGGCGTTCTTTTGCGTCCGGCCCACAGAGGTGAAGCTCCCCTGCGCGCTGACACCTTCTGACGTGAAGTTCCACACGTTCCCGCTCGTCCAGGCGTAGCCCGCCGCGATCTGGACAAGCAGACGACATCTTCGACGGCTCGCAACCGCCAACCTCTCGGACCTCGACCCGCCCCGCCCCATCTACCTGGTGTTGTTCAGCCACCCCGTCCCGGTCGAGCGGATCCAGGCCGCACGCCGCCAGGCGCTCTCGCCGGTGGAACGGTAGACCTCGCGCCGCTGAGGTGCGAACGCAGGCTGGATGGCTACGTCGAGCGTCGTTGACTGTCCGGCTCTTGAGTCAGGCGCCCCCGTCCGAGCTACTGCTTTCCGCCGCTGGTCGGACGATCTCCTTGATCTGCCCGAGCGCGTCGGTGAGCTCGCTCGGAAGCATCCAGATCGTGTTCCCGTTTCCCTGGGCGATCTGCGGCAGCACCTGGAGGTACTGGTAGGCGAGCAGCTTCTGGTCGACGCCTCCCTCGTGGATCGCCTTGAACACCGTGTCGATGGCCTTGGCCTGCCCCTCGGCCTGCAGGATCGCTGCCTGGCGCTGGCCCTCGGCCTTGAGGATCGCCGCCTGCTTCTCGCCCTCGGCCGTGAGGATCTGAGACTGCTTGACGCCTTCGGCGGTGAGGATCGCGGCCCGCTTCTCGCGATCGGCGCGCATCTGCTGCTCCATCGAAGCCTGGATCGAGGCGGGAGGGTCGATCGACTTCAGCTCGACCCGGTTGACACGGATGCCCCACTTCCCCGTCGCTTCGTCGAGTACCCCGCGCAGCTCGTTGTTGATGTTGTCGCGCGAGGTGAACGTCGTCTCGAGATCCATCCCGCCGATCACGTTCCGCAAAGTCGTCACCGTGAGCTGCTCGATCGCCTGGATGTAGTTCGCGATTTCATAGGTAGCGGCCTTCGCATCGGTGACCTGGTAGTAGATGACCGTGTCGATCGAGACGACGAGGTTGTCCTCGGTGATTACCGGCTGCGGCGCGAAGGACACGACCTGTTCGCGGAGGTCGACCACCGCCCGTAACCGGTCGACGAACGGGATAATCAGCGCGAGCCCCGGGGAGAGTGTCCGGTTGTAGCGCCCGAAGCGCTCGATCACACGTGCGCGCGCCTGCGGGACGATCCGGATCGTCCGCCAGAGGGTGACGAGCACGAGAACGACGACGACGATGAGGACGATGGTCGCGACCATGTGGACTCCTATCCGTAGACGAGCGCCGTCGCGCCCTCGATTTCGGCGACCTGGACCCGCGTCCCGGGTTCGAGCACCTGAGACTCGTCGAAGGCGCGGGCGCTCCAGACCTCGCCGCCGATCTTGACCCGGCCTCCGTTTAGATCGACCTGCTCGAGGACGACGGCGGTGGCGCCCACGAGCGCCGCAGCCCCCGTTCGCATCGAGTACGGCATGCGGATGTGGCGGCGCGCGAGCGGCCGCAACAAGCCGACCGAGGCAGCCGAGCCGACGACGAAGACCGCGACGGCGATCACCCAGCCCGCACCGAGAGCTGCCGCAACCGCAGCGACAGCGGCCGCGAGAGCAATCGGGCCGAGAAAGAACAGCCCCGGCGTCAGAATCTCGCCGATCGCGAGCAACACAGCTACGAGAGCCCAGACGAGCCAAGCAGCCACAAACCCGATCGTAGTCCCCGCGGGGGCCCGTGGGCGGTGAGTCGTTGTCAGCCCACCGCCATCGGGTCGAGTCGGCGAGCCGTCAGGTAGGCGCGTTCAGCACGCGGGATCTGCGCGGGATGGAAAGAAGCCGGCGGGCGTTTACGCCTATCGAGTCAACAGAACATCGCATCAGATCGGCCCCGGTCAGCCGCTCGAGCGCGCGGGCGTAGGCGACCTGGTGTACGCCGCCGCGGACGAGCAGGTATCCGATGAGCGCGCGCGGCCGGGTGCTCGACCATCTCGGAGAAGGGCAAGGCGACCGGCTCGTCAGATTGAAAGCTCCATAACGAGCTCCGTACCCGCCGCACGCGCGACAGACACCAAGTTCGCTGGAACTCGGCATGACCAAAGAGTAGAGTTGAGTCGTGGCCTTCCAGATCGTTGACCGTGCGCACGGGGAGTTCGTCGCCCGCTTCGACACGCAGGAAGCGGCAGAACAGCGGTTCGCGGAGCTGGTCGCGGAAGACCCGCAGCGGGAACATCAGTTGGTCGTGATCGTCACCGCCACCGGGAACCCCCCAGAGACGACGACCGGTGGGCAAGAGTGATGCACGCCTCCTGAGGCACAATCAAACGCGTTCGCCCTTTGGCCGGTTCTGCCAGTGCGTTTCCGTGATCCCAAGTCAGCGTCCGGCGTAACGCCTCGGGCAGTGCTGGATGTGCTCGGTCAGCCCGACTCGCACTGACTCGCCGTGCGTCCACGTGGGAGCCGGACGACATCCCGAGCGCGTCTGGAGGCCGACACCCACCGGGAATGCGCGCGCTCATGAAAGACCAAGCGCCTCTTCCACTACCTTCCGCATCCCTCGACGACAACGCTCGAGGAGCTCGTCGTAGTCGCTTTGCCAGAGCTCAGTCGACATGATCTCGACAGCGAGCCAGCCCTGGTAGCCGTTCGCAAACAACGCTCCCAGCATGTCGCCGAGCGGCAAGACGCCTTCGCCCGGCACGAGACGGTCCTCCCTAGACCGAGGCTCCGCCAACGAGTCTGCCACCTGGACGATCTGGGTGTGCGGCGCAGCCTCGACGATTTCTCCGATGACCGCTTCTCGCTCCTCGTCACCCCGCCATACCTGGAAGGTGTCCATGCAGACCCCGCACCGTGAATCGTCGACCGCACCGACGAGCTCGAGCGCTTCGGGGAGGGTGTTCACGAAGTCGGTGTGGATCGGCCGGAGCGGCTCTATCGCGAGATCGACCGAGTGACGATGGGCGTCCTCAAGAACGGCTCGAAGGGCAGCCGAGCTCCGCAGGACCGCATCGTGCCGGGTCATTCCGTAGAGATCTCCCGGACAGACGAGCACACACGACGCGCCGACTCGTGCCGCGATTCGAATCGTGAAGCGGAGGTGGTCGATCCGAGCCTGCCACGCTTCATCGTCCTGTTCGGTGAGTGCCCCGGCGCAGACGACACTCGCTGCCCGAAGACCGGCTGCAACCAGGTCACCGGCGAGCGCGTCGATCACGTCGTCGCTCAACTCGCCCGTCGGCATGAGGTCATAGGGCGCACCGTTGCGCGCAACCTTGTTCAGCCAGACTTCGACTCCCGGGAACCCGTGCCGCGCATACCCGGCGAGATCGGCGTCGATCGTCCAGTTGAACGTCGTCACCTCGCTCATCGCAAGGCGTTCGAGGTAGTCGTCTCCTCGTTGGGTCACAGTCGATCCTCCTCGTGCCTCAGTCGGTCAGCGACCTAGATGCCGTGCTCGGCCTCTGGCGCAGTGGGGCTGGACACCCGAGCCGACCTTAGCGAGACTCGGTAGTCGCGAGTGATCTCGACGAGTCTCGGCGCGGCTACCGCCACGAGCAGAACGAGGCCGAACGCCACCTCTTGCTCCTGGCCCGACATGCCGAGCGCCGAGAGCAGGAAATCGAGCGCGGTAATTGCGAGCGCGCCACCGACCGGCCCGATGTATCCCCCAGCCCCGCCCGTGATGGCTACGCCGCCGAGCACCACCGCGGCGATCGCCGGGAACAGATACGTGTCTCCCATGCCAAGGTAGGTCTGCGACAGCGTGCCCGCGAGCAGGATCCCGGTGATGCCGGCGATCACGGCGCTCGTCACATACGACGTTGTGATGACAAGACGGCAGCGCACTCCCGAGAGCCAGGCAACCCGCTCGCTACTGCCGGTCGCATACACGGAGCGACCGAGAACGGTGCCCCGCAAGACCGCGACCGCAATCGCACCGAATGCAAGCCAAACCCAGACGACGTTGGGCACCCCGAGCGTCGTCCCGCTCGCGAAGCTGGAGAGTGAGTCCGGCGTGGTGATGAACCCGGACCCGCCGACCCATGAGCTGACCGCGCCCTGCTCGATTCCGTTCATCGCAAGCGTGATGACGATGGGAGACATCCCGAGCACGCTCACCCCGGCGCCGTTGATCGAACCGACCACCACGCAGAGTCCGAGGGACGCGAGGATCGCCCCTACGAGGCCGATCGACGGCGCCCAGGAGTTGGTCACGATCGCCGCCATGGTCATCGTCCAGGGAACCGACAGATCGATGCCGCCGACGAGGAGCACGAACATCTCCGAGATCCCGAGCATCCCGAGAACGGACGCCTGCGCGAACAGCGACTGGGTGTGACCGAGGGTGAAGAAGCCTGGAGAAACGAAGCATGTGGCGACGTAGAGGACCAGGGCAAGCAGCCACGCGGCCGCGGCCAGGAGATCTGTTCCGGTGAGCCACTCGCGCGAAATCGCACCGCCCCGTGCGGTCGGCGGCAAGTCGGCACTCACGGCGTTCGCAGCTTCCGAGTGGTGACAAACGATACGAGACTGGTGAGTGCTACGACACCGATCAAGATCAGCCCGGTCAAGAGCGGCCCTAGGAACGGTGAGACATACGAGACTGTGATGATGAAGCCGACGGCCGTGTAGATGAGTGCCCCGATGATCACGTTGACGATGCTTCCGCGACCGCCTGAGATAGGGATGCCGCCGACGACTACGGCGGCGATCGAATCGAGAATCAGGGGGTTGCCGGCGTTCGGGTCGCCGCTCGCCTGGCTTGCGACGACGTACAAGCCTGCGACAGCGGCCAATCCACCACAGAGTGTGTAGCTCGCCCATTCCACTCGCCCGACGCGCACGCCGCTTGCCGCTGCCGCTTCGCGATCGCTGCCGATCGCATAGAGCTTCTGTCCGAGTTCGCTTCGGCGTAGTGCATACCAGCCGACGCAGAGGATCGCGAGTATGAGCAAGGGGCTGGGGACATGGAACCGAGATCCGGTCCAGAACTCGACATCGGAGAGCGAGATAGTCCCGCCCGGCGCAGAAAGAGCCACGATTGCCAGGCCGCCGGTGATCGACCACATCGCGATCGTGACGATGATCGGCGATAGCCCGAGCTCGCCGATCAGAAAGCCGTTGACTGCCCCGATCGCAAGACCGAGTAGAACGAGAGCCACGGACCAGGCGATGATCCCGGTGGTCGAGACGCCGAACGTGCGGGCGGCGAGCGCCGAGACCAGTGAAACGGTTCCCCCGACCGAGATGTCGATGCCCCCGCCGATGATCACGAGCGCTTGACCGGTGGACACGAGAATCAGCGGCATCGCAGTGCTGAGGTCTCCGAGCAGATAGATGCGCGCAAAGGACGACGGCGAGCGGTCGAAGTAGTACGCGAGTTCGATCGCAAGCACGACCAAGGGGACGAGCGTTGCCACCACGGAGCGTGGGTCGATGCTCGCCCGGATGAGTCCCGCAGTCGTGACCCGGCGGGGCGACGCGACTCCGGCAGCAGTCATGCCGCACTTCCTGCCGAAAGCGGCGCTCACGAGTGCCCTGTCGGTCAACTCCGTCTTGTCGAGCATCGCTGCCAGGGAGCCGTCGTGGAAGACGGCGACTCGATGGCAGAGTCTCAGCAACTCGTCGAGATCGGTGCTGTAGTAGAGGATCGTCGCCCCGCGCTCGGCCAGGCCGAGCACGATTCTGTAGATCTCGGCCTTCGCACCGATGTCGACGCCTCGAGTGATGTCATAGAGGAGGAAGATCTGGCCCTCCGACAGGAGCCATTTTGCAATCACAGCCTTCTGCTGGTTCCCGCCGCTCAGGCGGCCGACGGGTTGTCGCAGACCAGTCGTGGCGATGCGAAGGCGGCTGATCTCTCCCTCCACGGCCGCCCGCTCCCGCGTCGTGGCAAGAACGCCCCAGCGCGAGAAGTTGCGTAGGGACGCGAGCGCAATGTTCTCGCGGAGACTGCGACGAAGAAGAAGCCCCTCCGTCTTGCGATCAGCGGGAACCAGCGCGATCCCCATGCCATGACGGATCGCATCGGTCGGTCGTCGAATATGGACGATCTTGCCTCGGATCCGGACCGTTCCCAGCGCGTGCCCATCACCGAACAGAGCGTGGAAGAACTCCAGCTGGCCCTGGCCGACCAACCCCCCCACCCCGACGATCTCACCAGCTCGCATCGAGAGCTCCGTCGAGCGACGCGCAACGCTGGAGCGAAAACCCGACAGCTCGAGGACGACAGGCGCTTCATCGGAAAGAGGAGGCGCTGCCGGCACTATCTGCTCGATCGGTCTTCCGCACATCGCCTGGATGACGTCGTCGTCGTTGGCCTCCTCGATCGAGTAGCTGGCGACGAGCCGGCCGGTTCGATAGACGCTCAGCACGTCGGCCACCGACTTGACCTCGGCGTACCGATGCGTGATGAGAAGCACACAACGCCCTTCGTCTCGCCACGAGCGGACGAGGTCGAGCAGCCATTCGACCTGCTTTTCCGCCAGAGCTGAGGTCGGCTCGTCGAGGATGACGATCCGGGGGCGGCCAGCACTTGCTCTAGCGATCTCGACAACCTGCTTCTCGGCGAGCGTCAACTCCCTCCCGCGCGCGGTCGGGGAGATGTTCTCGATACCAAGCTCGTCGAAGAGACGTTCGGTTTCCTCGATCGAGCGTCGAGCGCTGATCAGCCCGTAACGACGCGGCGCGCGGCGCAGAAACAGGTTCTGCGCGACCGTGAGATCGGGGATGGTGGTGAGCTCCTGGAACACCGCCCCGATGCCGGCAGCCTCGGACGCGAGTGGGTCGCCGAGGCGCATCGCATTGCCGTCGACCCGAACGATGCCTCCGTCGGGCTTGAGCGTGCCCGCAAGAACACGCATCAGCGTGCTCTTGCCTGCCCCATTCTCGCCGAGGATGGCTACAACCTCGCCGTAGCGGGCAACGAGGTCCGCCCCCGTCAGCGCGACCGTGCCGCCGAAGCTCTTCGTGATCCGAGCAGCCTCGACCGCGGGCGTCCCCCGAACCGCGGAGCTTGCCGCGGTCATCGATCAGCAACCTGGAGGATTCCCTCGGGCGCGTGAGCCTTTCGGAGATCCAACTCGACCGGACATTCGAGAAGAACTGCCGGGGGAACCCGATCCCCCCGGCAGCCGTACATCGCTCCGTGCATCCGCGCTTCGCTTACTTCTCGCCCGCGATGACCTCGGCAGTCGTCAGATTCGCACCCGGCGGGTTGAACGGCCACGTGAACTCGAGCGGAAGCTTCGGGTCTCCGACGGGCATCGGCAGCGTCGGGACGTCCGTCTTGACTCCGTTGTTCGTGTAGACCTGGTACGGGACCTGCACGATGTGCGCGTAGTGCTTCCCCTCGATCAGGCCTACGGCTTCCATGATCGCCTGGGCGCCGAGCGTGGCCGGAAACGAGCCAGCGGCGCACTGGAGTCCCTTCGACTTGTACTGGGCGCACTGCTGGAAGTATTGGTTGAACGTGTAACCAGCGACCGGGATAAGCGGCTTATGTGCTTTGAGCAGGTCCTGGATCACGCCGCTTTCGCCACCCGAGTCCCACACTCCGTCGATCTGCGGATGGGTCGCCATGACCTGCTGGAACTCGCTCGCAGAGGGCGCCGAAGCCCACTGGCCCGAGAACTGCGCGACGACGTGGACGTTCGGGAACTGCTTCACCGCCTGCATGACGCCCTGGTTCTGCTGTTGCTCGCCGCCTGTTCCGAGCACGCCGTTGTTGATGACGAGGTTGCCCTTGTTACCCATGCTGTGGATGAGCCAGAGTGCGGTCGAGTAGGCCGGCTTCGTCAGGCCTCCGATGGTGGTGACCGTGTACACCTTTGGGTCGTTGATCGTAGTGTCGAATGCGACAACGTAGGCACCCTGCGCGATTGCCTGGTCGAGAACGGGATTGAGCGCGGTCGGCGAGTTAGCATCGATGACGATCGCCGCTGGATGTTCGGGAAGGATCGCCTGAATCGAGGCGATCTGGCCCGCGACGGTGTTCGTGCCGTTGATCACCTTGAATTCGATTTTCTTGTTGTAAGGCGCGGTCTTGGCGACGAAGTTCTTCGCAATGCTCTGCATCTCCAGCCGCCATCCGTTGTTGAGCAGCGTATTGCTTAGATAGATCTTGTAAGGAGGCGTTGCATTCCGGGTGGTTATCGACGAGTTCGCGGCACCTGCAACCGTGAACAGCACCACCGCGATCAGCACAGCCGCCCCGCCGATCTTCTTGGTCGTGATGGTCATCCTTCCTCCTTGTGATGGATCCCATTTGTTCCGACGCGGCACCCGAGGCGCGGGCCCGAATCCGGTTCTTACTCGCAAAGCTCAACCCGGCTATGCAATGTGGGGTACCGACCCCTGCACGCCTGCAGTCGACTCCACGACCTCGGGCGAGCATAAGCGGTTCCCCGGTTCAAAGGTCAAGCCACTTGGCCTACAGCGAATCGCCGGGCACACGCTTCAAGGCGGCAGCCCGACGCTACGGGCTGCGGCGTCTTCTTCCCACCCTGACCGACGCGGAGAAGGCTGCCGCGCCGAAGACGTTCGTAGAACTGTTGCCCGAGTCTTTCCTGGTAGTAATGGCCGCATGCAACTCGCGGGACGGTCTCCCGGGTGAGTAGTCGACCGCGACCAGGTCGAGATCCGGGAAGAACTCGGCGCATACGTCTGCTCGCCCGGCCCGCCAAGCGAGCCGGCCGCCTGCGTCATCTCCCAGCCCGCCTGCTGCAACGCACGTCCAAGCGCGCGCCAACTGCGCCGAGCCGCCCGGCGGAAAGAAGAACAGACCCGAGACGACCCGAGGGTCCGACCCGTCGCTCAATCGGCGCGGCCGCGAGGGCGGTCCTTCCCGATGCGGTCGCACGTTGCCCGTCGCTGCCAAAGTCTCGCGGTCGTAGTTCCCGACGCCGCCACACCGCACGAGCGCCCGCCCATCCACGCTACCGAGCGGCAGACCAAGACCCGAACGCCGGTCCTGGCGGGCCGCTGTGCTCGTCGACGTCCAGACCATCTGGCTAGCTTTGGCTCGGGGAGCACCCGAGCTCGCCTGCGATTTCTGTGAAACCTCATCCCTTCGCGTACTCGCCACGGATTAGGGCCATAATCAGGGTCGAGACCGGCCTACGACCCGGACGCTCGGGCTGCCGGCGTGCCACACGCGCGGCTTGTCTGGCACTCAGCGAGGTAGCGCTCGAACTCGTCGAGCGGGACAGACGTACTCCCCGCTCGGTTTTGACGGTCCCGATCACCGGGACGACGCGACGGTCTTAGCTAGGGACCCGGAGGGGCCCCGCAAATGGGCTCAAGATGGGGCGAATACCTCATGACGGCGATGTCTCGTGCTCATACGATCGATACCAACGATCCTCGCCCGAAGCAGAGATGGCGCGGGTACTCAACGTCAGGAGGGAGTCATGCTCGAGCGCACGATCATCCGGTTCGGGAAGGTCCGCAGGAGCGGGAAGAAGGAGTTGGCCTTGCGAGGTACGCGCGGCTTGCTACTGGCATCTGTCGTGGTGGGGGCATTGACTGTAGGAGTCGCTTCGTCGTCGGCGGCGAAGCCGATGACGACGAGCGTTCTCGAGGTCGACACGTTCTACGCTGGGACGGGCGGATTCAACCTGGCCTCGAGCACGGTCCCGCCTGCGCCCGGTCAGGGCATCACGTTCAGCGGCATCGTTTACAAGTGGCTGGGAACGAAGCGGGGCGCGCCACTCGGCCACGTGGAAGGGATCTGCACCGCCACGAGCGGCGCCAATGCGATGTGCAGCGGCGCGATCTCGCTCCCGGCAGGGTCGATCTCCCTCTTCGGCCCGGCCAGCCTCGACTTCAGCCACGCGTCTGGGTCGAGCGAGGTTCCGATCGTCGGTGGCACCGGCGCCTACGTCGGCGCCCGAGGGTACATGCGCAGTACGAACATCGGCGCTCAGAACGGACCCACGTCGGCAGCTGCCGACGTCATCCACATTACGAGCTGATCGGCGAGGGCGACCCCGGCATGCGGCGGTGGGAGGCCCGGCGGCTGGGCTTTCCACCGTTTACTCAACGGGCGATCAGCGGAACTGTCAGCTTCTTTGTGTGAGCGCTGTCGTGGCACTGGTTCTCCGGTGATGCGGTAGTACACGCGCGTCCACCCGACGCGTCTGAGCCGAGCTGCTCCCGCCCCGCTGTTGGCGGGTCGCGACCCTGACCAGGCTGGGCGCGCCGCGACACGTGGAGATGACCCGGCCTGTTAGAGCCCGACCGAGGTCGCACCAGGGTCGCACGCCGCTGCAAGAAGCGGTCGCCGACGGTCACGCCCGACACTGGAGTTTGGCTGGCTAAGCGGATCTGAGCGCAGGACTCGAACCGCGGCGTCCCTCGTTTCACGACCTCTCGGACTCCTACTGGCCCCTTGAAACCGGTGTCTGCAATTGCGTAGGTTGGCGTCCTAGCCGGTCCGGTCGCGCGGGAAGGCCGCGCGAGCTTTGCCGGGGAGAGGGGTTGGGATGTCCGTAGATCAGAAGAGGGCGCGTTGGTTCGGCGTGCTCTACCTCATCACGTTCGTCACGTCGATCCCGGCGCTGGTGCTTTACGAGCCTGCGCTCCGTAATCCGGCGGCCTTCATCGCAGGCGCGGGGAACGCCAACAAGATCTACCTCGGCGTGCTGTTGGAGCTGCTGCTCATCATCGCGAACATCGGCACGGCCGTCGTGATCTTCCCGATCATGCGGCGGCAGTTCGAGGAGCTGGCGCTCGGTTACGTGACGGCGAGGATCATCGAGTGCACGTTCATCCTCGTCGGCATCGTCGCGATGCTCGGGATTGCCACACTGCAACGTGAGAACGCAGGCGCCGCCGAAGGCACGGTCGCGTACACGCTCGCGGCGATCAAGGACTGGACGTTCCTCCTGGGGCCGGGCTGGATCGTCGGCTGGGGGAACGGGTTGATTCTCGGCTACATGATGTACCGCACGCAGCTCGTGCCGCGGCCATGGACGTGGCTCGGACTCATCGGGGGGCCGCTGATCATCATCTCCGGGACGATCACGATGTTCGGAGGGGATCCCGCGTCCAACACGATCAAAGGTCCCGCGACGATCCCCGAAGCCCTGTGGGAACTCTTCCTCGGCGTCTACTGCACCATCTGGGGGTTCAGACGCGACGCCCCGATCCTTTCCGGGGGCGCCGGATGATGGCTCAACCCGCGCCGACCCGGCAAATCGCAGATGCCGCGACCAGACGCTCTCCACCCGCCGTGGCAGCGGCTCCTTCTTCGGCTGCAAGGCGAGCCGATGCACGTCGGGCTCGACACCGACTGTTTGCCTGCAGATGGCGAGCGACCTCTCAGCCGCGCTGGCATTGAGATCGCTCGCCGCAGTTGTCGGTTTAGTGGATCGGCATCGCGCTGGGGTTCAGGCGCAGCTTCGGCAGGAAGTGGCGTGACCCTGGGAGGACGGCGAGGCGCAACCAGGCTGGCGATGGCGGCGAGCAGCCCGGCGGCGACGAATGCGTGGGCGATCCCCGAGGCTGCGTGGGGCCCGGCGAGAACGCCGGCGCCTGCGGCGATCGTCGTGAGGATGGCGATCCCGATCGTGCCGCCGATCTCGTGACCTGCTGAATTGAGACCTGAGATCATGCCCGTCTCCTCCTGGCGGGCGCCGGTGAGGATCGAGATGGACACGGCGACGACGGCGACTCCGAGGCCGGCTCCGGCGATGAGCATTCCGGGCAGGACGTCGCTCGCTGGCGCCTACACCGCCGCCAATAGAAACGGCCGCGCGACGTGGGACCTCCGCCTATAGCGCTGGGAGGTCGCGCGCACGCACGCCGCGCTCGAGCCGTCGTGTCTGACGTATCCGTACTGAGGCAACCGCTCCTCATCCCACGCACACGTCGGAGCAGCCGGTAGGCGGTCTGACACCCTCTCGATCTGAGAGGTGGTTTGCGCGAGATTCCTCGTCCGTTGTTCGATCGAGGAGGCTCGAGATGATTCAGCAGGTCCGGGACCGGTCTGCGGAAACCGTCGCGGCCGAGCAGTTCGCCGCCACCCCGTCGGTGAGCTAAGCCCAGCGTATCGGCGGCCGGGTTGTACCCTGGCCGCCCGATGCGGGAGGATGGGCGCAGCAGCAGTGGCAGTCTCACAGGGGAGGAAGATTGGCCGAGCTCGCCCAACCGTTGTTCGATGTGACCGACAGGACCTCGCACAAGCTGCGCCGAGACATCGGGTTGGTCGGACTCGTACTCGCGTCGCTGAGCTCGATCATCGGCGCAGGCTGGCTGTTCGCCGCGCTGTACGCCTCCTCGCTTGCCGGCCCGGCGGCGATCATCTCGTGGCTGATCGGGGGCACCGCGATGTCGCTGCTCGCGCTGACACACGCCGAGCTCGGCTCCGCGTATCCCGTGGCCTCCGGCAACGCGCGGTTCCCGCACTTCGCGTTCGGCAGGCTCGTCGGGTTCACGGGCGGCTGGGTCGCCTTCCTCGGAGCCGTGACGGTCGGGCCGATCATGGTCGAGGCAACGTTGCTGTACGCGTCCAACTACGTCTCCTCGCTGACCACGGTCTCCGGCGGCACCCACGTGCTGACGGCGCAGGGTTACGTCGTCGCCGCCCTGCTGTTGCTGGTCTTCTGCGTGATCAACGTGCTCGGCGTGCGCTGGCTCGCGAAGACGACCACGGTCGCCGCCTGGTTCAAGCTCCTCGTGCCGGCCCTCACAGTCGTCGCGCTGCTCGCGACCTCCGCGCACTGGGAGAACTTCACGTCCGCGGGCGGCTTCATGCCCTACGGGTGGAAGGGCGTGTTCGTCGCGCTCACGTCGGGCGGCATCGTGTTCGCATTCCTCGGCTTCGAGCAGGCAGTCCAGCTCGGCGGCGAGAGCCGCCGGCCAGGGCGGAACATCCCCGTCGCGATCATCGGCGGCATGGTCGTCGCCGTCGTTCTGTACCTCGGGCTGCAGGTCGCGTTCATCGCGGCGCTCGACCCGTCCAGCCTCGACCACGGCTGGAGCGCCGTCTCCATCTCCGGCAAGGCGGGACCGTTCGCCGCGCTCGCCACGGCGCTCGGGCTCGGCTGGCTCGCGGTGCTGATCTACTCGGACGCGATCGTCTCGCCCGGCGGCACCGGTCTCCTCTACACCGGCGCGAGCGCGCGCCTTTCGTTCGCGCTCGGCCGGAGCGGCCTCATCCCGAAGCAGTTCGCCGAGCTCACGCCCAGAGGGACGCCGTTCTTTGCGATCGCCTTCTCGTTTCTCTGCGGCCTGTTCCTCTTTCTCCCGTTCCCCGGCTGGCAGCAACTCGTCGGGTTCATCTCCGGCGCGGCCGTCATCGCATACGCAATGGTTCCGCTCTCGCTCGGAGCGCTGAGACGCCAGGACCCCGAACGGACGCGTCCCTTCCGGCTGCCCGCAGCCTCGCTGCTGGCGCCAGCCGCGTTCGTGGTCGCGAGCGAGATCCTGCTCTTTGGTGGCTGGGCCGTCGTCTGGAAGTTGATCGCGGCGATTCTGATCGGCTACGCGCTCCTGGCCGTCTCGAGACTCACGGACTCGAATGCGCGGGCGCTTCCGCTCGACTGGCGCAGCGCAATGTGGCTCTGGCCGTATCTGCTCGGGATGGCCACGATCTCGTACTTCAGCTCGTTCGACACGGGGACGCCGAGCTCGATCCCGCTGCTGGGACTCGACGGGCCCCGTAACACGCTCACCTTCGGCTGGGACATCCTCGCCGTCGCAGTCCTCGGCCTCGCCATCTACGCACTTGCGATCCGCAGCCGGCTTCCCGCCGCGACGTCACGCGCGTACGTCGGCGACCTGACGGCCGAGGCAGAAGCAGATGACGCCCAAGCAACCCGTTGACCACGTGAACACTGAGCCTCTCCCGCCGCGTGTTGCCAGCGGCCCGAGATGAACGCCGGCGCCGGATCCGGAGAAGGTCTTGGGGATAGATCCCGGGTTCTGTTCGGGGCTGTCGAAGGCGATTCGAGAACCCGGGTCCAGGCCCGCGGCGATCCAATGATCAGCTGAGGCAGCTGCAACTTGAGGCCAGTCCCGAGCGCGCGCGCATGCCTGTTGTCTGATTGGGCGCAGAAGAGCAGAGGCGGCTCTGCTCGGGCGAGTGGCGCAGGCCGCACGAGCCGTGTTCCAGGCGGCTGGTGGG
>CAVTYN010000002.1:0-71188 GCA_963738895.1 uncultured Actinomycetota bacterium | reverse complement strand
GCGTGTCGATCTCGGTGCACTTGCCCGTGAAGGTCGCCGTCACCGTCCTGGCCGCTCCCGAGGCGCCCACGGCGACGACGAGGGCGAATCCCGCGACGACGACCGCCAGAAGCCCGCGCTTCATGCGTCAAAGGTACAAGGCCGCGACCCGTGCCTGCTCAGGCCTCTGCGGGGGCGGGCAGCGTGAACGAGACGCGGGCGCCTCCCTGCTCGCGATTCTCGGCCCAGATCCGCCCGCCGTGGGCCTCGACGAGCCCCCGTGAGATCGCGAGGCCGAGCCCCATCCCTGCCTCCGAGCGGGCGCGGTCGGCGCGCCAGAAGCGCTCGAACATCCGCCCGAGCGCGTCGGGCTCGATCCCGCTTCCCGTGTCCTCGACGGAGACGAGGACCTCGCCTTCGCGGCGGGCGACGTTCACCGCGACCGAGCCGTCCGAAGGCGTGTGGCGCAGCGCGTTCGTGATCAGGTTGAAGAGCACCCGCTCGATCTTCTCGGGGGCGACATCTGCGGTGGTCTCGCCCTCGGCGCGACCGACGAGCACGACGTGCCGCGCCGCCGCCTCGGGCTCGAGCAGGAGCACGGCCGAGTCGACGAGACCGGCGATCGGCAGCCGCTGGAGCTCGAGCGTCAGCGCGCCGGCATCGATGCGGGCGAGCTCGAACAGATCGTCGACGAGGAGCGTGAGCGTTCGAACCTGGCCGCGGAGCGTCGGCAGATAGTCGGCCGGCTCGGCGAGCCCGTCCTCGATCGCCTCGATCATCGCCTGCATCGAGGCGAGCGGCGTCCGCAGATCGTGGCTCGCCCAGGCGACGAGCTCGCGGCGGGCATCGAAGAGCTGCTCGACGCTCGTCGCCATCGCGTTGAACGAGTCGGCGAGCTCCGCGATCTCGCGGGCGCCGCCGGTCGGCGCGCGCGCCGAGAGGTCGCCGGCCGCGAGACGCGCCGCGGCGGCGCCGACGCGGGCGATCGACTGCGACGTCCAGCGGGCGAGCAGAAGCCCGGCTCCGACGGCCGCGGTCGCCGAGCACGCGGCGACCGCCAGGATCTTCGTGTCCGCGCCCATGTGGAACATCACCCAGCCCGACGCGAGGACGACCGCCAGCGGGACGCACACCGACACGAGCGCCAGGCCGGCGAGCTGGAGCCACACCGTCGGCGCCGCCCGCAGGACGTAGGCGACCAGGAGCCCGATCACGAGGCTCGCCCCGGCGACGACGAGCGCGAGGCCGATCACCCGAGCCTCCGTTCGGCCTACGGCTCATGGGTCGAGCCGGTAGCCGACGCCCCACACGGTCTGCAGGTGCGTCGGGTGGGCGGGGTCGGGCTCGAGCTTCTCGCGGAGGCGGCGGACGTGGACCGTGACGGTGCCCGTGTCGTGCGCCGGCAGGTGCCCCCAGACGCGGTCCATCAGGTGGCTTCGGGAGAAGACCCGGCGGGGGTTCGAGGCGAGGAACCAGAGCAGGTCGAACTCGCGAGCCGTCAGCGCGACCGGCTCCTCGCGCCCGCGTCACCTCGCGGCTCGCGCCGTCGAGGACGACATTGCCGAACTCGAGCCGCTCGGGGCGGGACGTTCCCGACCCGGCCCGCCGCAGCACCGTGCGGACGCGTGCCGCCAGCTCGCGTGGCGAGAACGGCTTGGTCACGTAGTCGTCGGCGCCCAGCTCGAGCCCGACGATGCGGTCGGTCTCCTCGCCTCGCGCGGTCAGCATGATCACCGGCAGGTCGGAGCGGCTCCGGATCCAGCGACAGAGCTCGAGGCCGTCGGTCCCCGGGAGCATCAGGTCGAGCACGACGAGCTCGGCGCCGCCCGACTCGATCAGCTCGCGGGCGCGGTCGCCGTCGGCCGCCTCGAGCGTCGTGAACCCGTCGCGGCGGAGGTAGCGGACGATCACGTCGCGGACGATCGGCTCGTCGTCGACGACGAGGACCGTCGTCACCGGGATCGTCCTACCACTTCGAGTGGTGCCTCGCCGCCCACTTCTCGGTCACCGACCCCGTCGTGATGCCGCGCAGCGAGTGGCGGGTCGCCGGGTGGATCACGGCGAGGTAGAGGTGGCCGACGAGGAGCACGAGCGAGACGTACATCAGCCCGTCGTGGAGGACGACGGTGCTCGCGAAGCGCCAGCTCGTGTCGCGCTCGCCGAACCAGAGCAGGAGCCCCGACACGAGGAACAGCAGGGTGAACGCGGCGGTGAGGGCGGCGTTGATCTTCTGGCCCGCGTTGAAGCGGCCCTGCGGCGCGCGGCTTGCTTCCGGCGAGCCAGCGGAGGTCGTCGCGATCGAAGCCGTCGATCTCGCGGGCGGTACGCAGGACCCCGCGTCGGTCGCCGGCGAGGACGATCAGGGCGAGCACGGCGACCCACGCGACCCCCGACCAGAAGTGGACGTCCTGGATCAGCGTCCGCCGCCCGAACGCGATCGACAGGCTCGGCAGGTACAGGACGAGCCCGGTCGCGAGCAGGAAGAAGAAGAACACGGCGTTTGCCCAGTGCAGCGTCCGCTCGGTGCGCGAGAACCGCTTCCGGTAGCCGGCCTTCATGAGCCGTACCCGTTCGAGCGGCCGACCCAGGCGTCGCGGTCGTAGCCGAGGTTCTCCCAGTAGCCGTCCTCGGCCTTCGCCGACGAGGTTGATCCCGTTCAGCCACTTGACGTTCTTGTAGCCGTACATCTCCGGGATGACCAGCCGGACCGGCGCGCCGTGAGCGCGGGAGAGGGGCTTGCCGTTCATCCCGTAGGCGAGCATCACGTCATGGAGGCCCGCCTGCTCGAGGGTGAGGTAGTCGGTGTAGGGCTGCTCGGCCGAGACGAACTCGATCGCGTGCGCGACGCCGGTCGGCTGGGCGAGGGCGAGCACCTCGCCGAGCCGGACGCCGGTCCACTTCACGTTCGGCACCGTCCAGCCGGTCACGCAGTGGAACGTCGAGACCTGCTCGACCTTCGGCAGAGACCTCAGCTCGTGGTAGGAGATCGTCGTCGGCTTCTCGACGTGCCCGCCGACCGACAGCTTCCAGGTCTTCGGGTCGAAGCCCGGCAGCGACCCGGAGACCGCGTAGATTCGCCAGCCCGCCGGCGGGCAGGAGCGGGATCGAGTCCTCGATCGGCCCGATGGCCGACGACACGCGGCTCCAGACGGCCTTGCCCCAGTAGAGCGACGTGAGCCCGCCGGCGAGCGCGCCGAGGAACACGGCGCGGCCGAGCTTGTGCGTGCCTGCGGGCTCCATCTTCTGCATCACCTCCATCTTCGCCGGAAATGCACCCCGAGGATTGCCCCGGGGCCCTTACGGGTTCGTTAACTCGCCCTACATGTGCGACATCGCCGCCGACAGCTTGCCGCGCAGCTCGCCCATGTGCCCCTTCGTGTCCACCCAGACGACGTACGAGCCGGGCTTCGCCTGGATCATCTTGACGGCCGAGGCCGGTACGGTCGTGCAGCTCTTGGCCGCGTAGGTCGGGCCGAGCTTGGCGACGGTCATCCCGGCGGTGTCGTGGATCGACGCTCCCGTCACGCCGTGGGTCATCAGGTCGAACGTCCAGCAGATCTTGCCGGTGGTGGCGTTCGAGGTCAGGTTGACGTTTCCGTGCTCGCCCATGCCCGAGAGCTTGGCGGTGAGCGCGGAGTGCATCTCGGCGGCGGTCGCGGCTCCGGTGCCGATTGCGGCGGCTGCGACCGTGGCGGCGAGCATCCTTCCTGCGTGCATGACTCCTCCGTTCGTCGATGAGCGTGGAGGATCACCGCGCGGCCTTGCGAGTCTCTGTCGCGCTCCTTACGAGCCGGTTAACTCGAGCGGTCAGGCTCGCGGCAGGTTCACGGTATAGGTCGCGATGTTGTCGCCCGGGTGGGCATCCGGGATTGTCGGACATGGCGATCGCGGTCATCGTCTGGGCGCCCGGCTCGCTCACCTGCACCGAGAAGCGGATCAGCGTCGAGGACTGCGCGGCGAGGAAGTCGAGGTGGCAGACGATCGTCGAGGTGCCCGTGCAGCCCGAGCCGCGCTCGTAGAAGGGCGCGCCGAGGAGGTGCATCGCCGAGGGGAGCCTCACGGTGAGCACGAGGTTCGAGGCGGTCTGGGAGCCGAGGTTCTGGACGCCGGCGAGGAAGTCGATCTCGCCGCCCACGCCGGGGTTCGGCGAGTTCTGCTGGATGCCGGCGACGAGGTCGACGTATCCGGCGGCGCCGGGGATCTGGAAGGGCCGGATCGGGCGGTTGAGCGCGCCCTCGAGGTCGGCCGCGTAGCTCGCGACGTAGAGGCAGGCTCCGACGACGACGGCCGCGCCGACGATCCGCCGGCGGACGAGCGCCGCGAGCGCCGCGACCGTGAACGCCGCCCAGCACGGCGCGGTGAACAGGAGGTAGCTCGATTTGATCGGGTCGCCGTACTGCTGTGGGAAGCGGACGAGCTCCGTGACGAAGGCGGCGAACGCGGCGAGCGCGAGCGCCGCGAGGAGCCCGAGGCCGACGTCGGTGGGCGTCCGGCTTCGCCGGCGGACGACGCGGAACGCCGCCGGAAGCGCGAGCGCGGCGAGGCCTCCCAGGGCGGCGAGGTCGGCGGCGAAGCCGAGCACGCTCTGCGACGAGGCGGTGGCCCGCGCGATCCCCCACTGCTCGCGCGGCCCGTGGATCACCCCGAACCAGTCGCTCCAGAGCTCGGCGTGGAGCTGGGGGAGGAGCTCGTTCGAGAAGTCCGGCCTGAACGGGTGGACGACGAGCGAGCGGGCCGGGAACGACACGTAGAACGACCGCGGCTGGCGGGGGAGCATCAGCGACGCCCGCGGCTCGAGGTTCGACTGCAGCGGGTTCGACCAGCGGTAGGCGGCATAGCCCCACCACGGGCCCGCGATCAGGACGATCAGGATCCCGGCCCGGAGGAGGAAGGGGCCGGCGCGCCGTCCTCCGAGGACGAGGGCGCAGACGGCGAGGACGCCGATCACGACGACGGCGGGCTGGCGCGTGACTGCGGCAGCGCCGAGCGCCGCGCCGAGCCACCAACCCTTTCGCGCGGGCCAACCCTGCCGCGAGGCGCGGAGGAACGACAGCATCGCGAGCGCACAGAGGAGCGCGAACGGCGCCTCGGGGTGGAAGAGGATGCTCATGCGGTAGACGACCGGGTAGCGCGGCGACGACCGCGGCCGTGGCGAGCGCCCGCCGGGGATGGCCGGGCCAGATCTCGCGGCCGATCAAGCCCGAGACGGCGATGAGCCCGGCCCCGCAGGCGAGCGCGACGAGCTGCCCGGCCGACCACGGCTCGCTCCGGCCGAGCGACAGAGCCTCGTCGAGCCCCCAGAGCGCCGTGAGGGCGAGCGCGGCCGCTCCGCCGATACGGAGACGGCGGCTCGCCGCGGTCAGGGCGAGAGCCCCTCCGACGAGGAGCGCGAGCCAGAGCGCGCGCGTGAGCGTGTTCCAGGGCGCCTCGAGCGCGATCGAGGGCGCGTTCCTCACGATCCGCTCGGCCGCCACCGCGACTCCGGCGAAGAGCGGCGGTGAGGAGAACTCGTAGTTGACGGCGCGGGGCGGGAGCCGGCCGTGGGCGTCGAGGTACTCGGCGTAGGCGACGTGCTCGCCGGCGTCGTCTCCGCCGTTGCGGCCGGCAGTCGTCACGCCCTCCCAGCCGACGAGCAGGAAGACGCCGAGCGCGATCAGGAGCCCGGCGCGAAGGAGTGTCCATCTGGCGGGCTCGAGCCGGCGCACCGGCGGATTATCTGCGGAGCGCCAGCACGAGCGCGGCGATCCCGAGCGGCACGAGCACGTACCCGGCGCTGAAGACGGCGACGACACCCGTCAGCGCGAGTGCGACTGCGGCGGCGACGCGAACCGCGCCGTTCAGGATCCGCACCGCCGAGAGGAGCGCCAGCAGGTAGACGGCGACGAAGCAGGCCGAGGTCGAGCGAACGAGCGAGTCGGTGCTCCAGAGGCCCGCGAGGAGCGCCGCGAGCATCGCGATGCCGCCGGCTGCGATCGCGAGCAGCGGCCTGGCCGGGACGCTCCTCGGCGCTCCACCGGCGAACCAGCGCGGGAGCGCGCCGTCGGCCGCGAGCGCGGCGGCGAGCTTCGAGGCCCCGCCCAGGTAGACGTTCATCGTCCCCATCGTCAGCGCCACGGCCAGCACCGCGGTCGCGTCGCGCCCGCCCCGGCCGAGGCCGACCGCGATCAGGTCGGCGAGCGGGACCTGCGACCCGGTTCCCGAGGTGACGGCGATCGTCGCCGCCGCGAGGCCGATGTACACCACGGTGATCGCGGCGAACGCGACGGCCATGGCGCGCGGGAGGTCGTGCGCGGGGTCCCGGAAGTCGCCGGCGAGCTGCGCGACCGCCTCCCAGCCGAAGAACAGCCACATGAGGATGCTGGCGGCGGTGCCGACGGCCCACCAGCCGTGCGGCGCGAACGGGCTCCAGTTGTCACCGGCGCGTGAGGGCAGCGCGATCAGGATCGCGACCACGATCACGCCGGTGAGCACCGAGGAGAGCACCACCTGGAGCGTCGAGGAGACACGGAGGCCGAGGAGGTTCGCGGCGAGGACGATCCCGATCATCGCGAGGCCGACTGCTGCTGCGACCGCGGTGCCCGAGCCGGTCAGGTTGGCGACGTAGTAGCCGCCGATCAGCGAGACCGCGGGGGCGCCGAGGAAGACGGCCCCGAGGAACCAGGCGCCGGTCACGGCCGCGGCACGGCTCCCCAGTCCCGCACCGACGTACGCGGCAACACCGCCGGCGACGGGATGCCGGACGCCGAGCGCCGCGAAGGTGACCGCGAGCGGCACCGAGAGGACGAGCAGGCCGGCGAACGCGACGATCGACGCCGGCCCGGCAGCCTCGGCGGCGAGGGAGGGGACGAGCAGCACGCCGGGCCCGATCAGGGCGCCCACGTAGAGCGCCGCCCCGCGCCAGACCCCGAGCGTCCCGCCGTGAGTCGCCGCCACCCCGCGACCCTACTCGCGCCCCGCGCCCCGCCTCACTCGTAGAACGTCACGACCGCGAGGATCGTGTAGATCGCGATCAGCGCGACGCCCTCGAACATCGTCGCCTCGCCGTCGCTCGTGATGAACCAGAGCGCGAGCGCGGTGAGGAGCAGCGCGCCGATGAAGACGGGGTCGAGCTGGAACGTGAGATGGGTCGTGAAGAGAAGCGACACGAGCACGAGCGCGGGGAAGAGGAACGCGGTGATCTGGGCGACCGAGTTCTTGACCACCGAGATCGCCAGGTTGCTACTCCCCCTTGCGCGCGAGCACGACCCCGACGACGTTCTCGACCGCGTTGCCCGCGATCGCGACGATCACGAGGCCCGCGAAGGCTTTCGGGATCCCGAGCTTGTCCATCGTCGGCGAGAGCGCCGTGATGAACCAGTCGGAGACGAACGCCGCGCCCACGCCGGCCACGGCGAGCAGCGCGAGCGCCGCCGGGAGCCTGAGCGCCGGCTCGGTGTGCGACGGCTCGCCGGGCATGTCGGAGCGGAGGTAGTCGACGATCCAGAAGAGGTAGGTGACGAGGAGCGCGACCGCGCCGGCGATCGAGATCGCCTCGACGTGATGGGAGGCCCGGTCGTTCGCGCGCGGCCGAGATCCCGAGGATCACGATCAGGAAGCTCGCGAGCATGAGGAGGATCGCGTTGTCCTTCGGGAGCCGGACCGAGAATCGCATCAGGCCGTCGGAGCTCGTCCAGCAGCCGGCGATGATCACGAGCCCGAGCACGAGGAGCGCGTTCGCGAACACCGAGCCGATGATCGAGGTCTGCGCGACGACCAGCTCCCCCTGTGAGAGCGCGAAGACGACGACGAAGAACTCGGGGAGGTTGCCGAGCGTCGACTGCATGACCCCGGTGACGCCGGGCCCGAACCGCTCTCCCACCTGCTCGGTCGAGAACGAGACGATCCACGCCAGCCCGGCGAGCGCGATCGTGGAGAGCCCGAAGGTGAGCCCCGAGGCAGCGTGGCCGTAGTGGGCGGCCCCGGCGGCGACGGTGACGACGGCCGTCAGGCCGACGAAGATCCAGGTCGTGCGCACGTCAGCCCGGCAGCCAGTCGGCGAGCGGGACGCGGACGGCGAGCGGCGAGAGGTCACCCGCGTCGCGCATCGTGATCGCGGCGTCGGCCATTGCCCTCACCGCGACCCAGGCGAGGCCGCCCCCGACGCTGATCCGCTGCGCGCCCGCCTCGAAGATCCCCTCGACGGAGAGCACCGGGAGGGCGAGCACATTGAGAGGCTTCGAGACGGCGGAGCAGACCTCGCGAATCTCGGCATGTGTCCGCAGCCCGGGTGCATAGAGGACGTCGGCGCCGGCCTCCTCGAATGCCCGGAGCCTGGCGATCGTGTCGTCGAGGTCGGGATTGCCGCGGATGTGGTTCTCGGCCCGGGCGGTCAGCACGAAGGGCCGGCCGAGGCCCCGGGCCGCCTCGACGGCTGCCGCCACGCGCTCGACGG
This sequence comes from uncultured Actinomycetota bacterium, assembly GCA_963738895.1. GTDB lineage: Bacteria > Actinomycetota > Thermoleophilia > Gaiellales > Gaiellaceae > PALSA-600. Next base: position 62,778 of record CAVTYN010000002.1, on the reverse strand, counting down.
CGTGCCCGGCATCGTAGAGCGCTCCGGAGGGATCCCAGTCCTCGATCGAGCCTCCCGCAGCCCCGGCGGCGGCCGCCAGCAGCACGGCGTTCGCCGCCGCTGCAGGGTCGGAGCCGTAGCCGTTCTCGAGGTCGGCGGAGATCGGGAGCGAGGTCGCGGCGTCGAGCTGCGACAAGTGCCTCGTGACCTCGTCGAGTGACGCGCCCCCGTCGCGGCGACCGAGGGCGAAGGCGAGGCCGGAGCTCGTGGTCGCGAGCGCCGGGAACCCGAGCGCCTCGAGGACCCGGGCCGAGCCCGCGTCCCACGGGTTCGGGATCAGGAAGGGAGGCCCCGCGTGCAGGACGCGGAAGGCCTCCGCCTTCGCCTCCGTCCGGCTCGGCGAGCTCATTCCCGACAACCTATCGAGAGCCGCAGAAATCCCTCATAGCTTCCTGGCAGAAGCGTTAGAAAGCTCTAGCCCGGCCTTCACGAGACAGGAATACAACAAATTCGAACGAGGCTCGTCCCACATCCCAAGGAGATCTAGATGAGACGGCACCGCCTGACGTTCGACGCGAATCCCAAGGAGCTCGCCTCCCGCGAGGCCGCCGGTGCGGAGGTGGTGCTCCTGTGGAGCCGCCGGTGCAACCGTGCCGCGGTCGTGGTCGAGGACGCTACGACCGGTGAGATCTCCGAGATGGAGGTACGCGAGGGCGAGAATCCGCTCGACGTCTACGTCCACGCGCTCGCGTACCTCCCCACCCGAGCTTTCCCCGGCCGCCCTCGCACGACGGGCCCCGACCTGGTTCCCGCCGCGTAACGCCGGGCACAGCACGGCCGCCGCGGCATGAGACGATGACCGCCGTGGTAGGGCAGCGTCGCCGGAGGCTCCTGACGGCGTTCGTCGCGGTCGCCGTCGCCCTGGCCTTCGCGGACTCCTCGGTCGTCGTGCTCGCGCTGCCCGACGTCTACCGCGCCTTCGGCACGTCGATCGTGGGCGTGTCCTGGGTCATCACGGCGTACAACCTCGTCGTCGCGGTGGCGGCGTTCGCGCTCGTGCCCGTGCTCCGCCGGGTCGACGTCGGGACGGTCACCCGGGTCGGCCTCGTCGTCTTCTGCCTTGCCTCCGTCGGTGCCGCCGCGTCCTGGAGCCTGCCGGTGCTGATCGTCGCGCGGTGCATCCAGGGGCTCGGCGCGGCGCTCCTGCTCGCGGGCTCGCTCGCGCTTCTCTCGGCGCTCACGGGGTCGGCGGAGCGGGGCCTCGCCGTCTGGACGGCGGCGGGCACCCTCGGCGCGGCAGTCGGGCCCGCGCTCGGCGGGGTGCTGACGCAGCTCGCCGACTGGCGCGCAATCTTCGCGTTCCAGGCGCCCGTCGCCCTGATCGCGCTCGTCGCGGCATTCGAGTCGCACGAGCATCCGCGCGCCCCCGGCGAGTCGCGTGGCGGGCTCGCGGCCAACATCGCGCTCGCCCTCGTCTTCGGCGCTCTCGTCGGGGCGCTCTTCCTCGCCGTGTTGCTCGTGATCACCGTGTGGGGCCTCGCGCCTGCGGCCGGTGCGGTCGTCGTCAGCGCGCTACCGCTCGCGGCGCTCGGGTCGAGCCGTCTGGGGAGCCGCCTCGCGCCGCGACTCGCGGCTGCGTCGGGAGCCGCGCTCCTGGCGGCCGGCCTGGTGGCGCTCGCCCTCCTCCCGTCCGCGAGCGCCGCCCTCGTGGCAGCAGCGCTCGCGCTCTGCGGTGCCGGTCTCGGGCTTGCGGTGCCCGTCCTGACGCGGACCGCGGTGCGGCCCGACGAGGGCGTCGTCCGGCGCGGCACGATCACGATCGGCGCCCGGCACGCGGGCCTCGTCGTCGCGCTCGCGCTGGTGGCGCCCCTCCTCTCACACGACCTGACCCGCGCCGGCCACGAGTCTCTGCTCGGCGGGACGAGAGTCATCCTCGACGGGAACGCGCCGCTCCGCCAGAAGGTGCCCATCGCTCTCGACCTGAGAACGGCGATCGAGGCGGCGCAGAGCGGCGTCGTCCCGGACCTCGCGGCTCCGTTCGACAGCCGCGGGGCGGCCCACGACGCCGGGCTTCGCCGTCTTCGCGACGACCTCGTCGGCGAGATCCGGGGTGTGCTCACCCGCGGCTTCCGCAACTCGTTCCTGCTCTCGGCGGCATTCGCCCTGCTGGCCTTGATCCCGATCCTGGCCGCGCGAACGCTCGTCGGCGAGGCGGCGAGCGCTCGCGGCCGTCCGCTTCTGAGGGCGCTCGTGCTCGTCGCGGTGACGCTTCTCGTCGCCGAGGTCGCACTCGGTGGGGTGGCCTACGGCACCGCGCGGCTCGCCGACCCGTGCACCTCGAAGCCGGCGTTCACCGGCGGTGGGCTCGACGGTGCCGTACAGCGGTTCGCACTCTCGGGATTGGCAGGCGCCGCCTGCAGCCTCGGCACCTCGCGCGAGGATCTGGTCCTCTCCTTCTCGCCGTCGGCGAGCGACGGCGCGGTGCGCTGGGATCGGGCGACGATCGACGAGGCCGTCCGTGCGGGGCTCGACCGTGCCTCGCGCGACACGGCCGGCGGCGGGCTCATGGGCGCCGCGCTGGGGTTCGCGCTGCGCGAGCTGGTGGCGGATCCGGTTGGTTGGCTACTAGGTCGATGATCTCGTCGGCGAGCTCGATCAGGGCGGGATCGTGGGTCGCGCAGACGACGGCGAGGCCGCGCTCGTGGGCTGCGCGGGCGAGCAGCGCTCCGACGGCGCGCGCGCTCTCCTCGTCGAGCCGCGCCGTCGGCTCGTCGACGAGGAGGAGGGTGGCGTCTGTTGCGAGCGCCCGCGCGATCGCGACCCGCTCGCGCTCGCCGGCCGAGAGGTCCGACGCCCGGCCGTCTCGCCGCTCGCCGAGCCCGACCTCGTCGAGCGCCGCTTCCGCACGTCCGGCGTCGGGCGCGTCACCGTCCCGAAGCCGCATCCCGAGCCGGACGTTCTCGAGCGCGCTCAGGTAGGGGATCAGGCCGGGCTCCTGCGTGACGAGCGCGACCTCGCGTCGCCGGAGCCCCGCGAGCTCGGAGCGTCCGAGGCTGCCGAGACGTGTGCCGGCGACGACGACGGAGCCCTCGCTCGGCTCCTCGAGGCCGGCGAGCAGATGCAGGAGGGTCGTCTTGCCGCTCCCCGACCGGCCGACGAGGCTCGTGAAGACGCCGGAGCGAAAGCGCCGGGACACGCCTGCGAACACCACCCGGTCGCCCCACCGCTTGCCGACGCCTTCGACCTCGGCCTTCACCTCGCCCGGCACGATCCGCGTCGAGGCCCGGGCGGCCACCGGCTCGGCGGGCTCCTCGCCGACCGGGGTGATCACGATGCGGCCGTCCTCCACGGTCGCGTCGGCGAACCGCGGCGTCGCCGCCGCGAGCTCGTGGGGCAGGCGCGCCCAGCCTCTTCCGCGAGATGACGAGCGCGCGCCCGGAGCCCGGGCGCGCCTCTTCCACGATCCGGCCGTCGCGGATGTAGACGAGACGGTCGGCGATGGTCGCCGCGGCGTCGTCGTGGCTCACGATCACGGCCGTACCGCCGGAGTCGCGCACGAGCTCGTCGAGCAGCCGGTACACGACCTCGGCGTTGGCGGCGTCGAGCTCGCCGGCCGGCTCGTCGGCGAGCAGGAGCCGCGGCCTGTGCGCCACCGCGGCACACACGGCAACCCGCTGCTGCTCCCCGCCGGAGAGGTGCTCGGGACGGTCGTTCGCGCGGGCGCCGAGCCCGACGCGTTCCAGGAGAGCGTCCGCGGTCGCGAGGCTCTCGCGGGGCGGTGCTCCGAGCAGCTCCAGCTGGAGCGCGACGCTGTGGCGGCAGGTGAGGTCGGGGGAGAGCGACCGCGCGTAGTGCTGGTCGAGAAGCCCCTCGTGCCTGGCCCGGAACGTCGCTGCGGCTGCGTCGTCGAGGAGGCCGAGGTCGGTGCCGAGCACGCGGGCGGTTCCCGCGGTGAGCCGTTCCAGGCCGGCCAGGACGCGGAGGAGGGTGGACTTGCCGGCGCCGCTCGGTCCGAGCACGACCACGATCTCGCCCGTCTCTACGGTCAGATCGAGACCCTGGAGCGCCACGCTCGCGCCCGGCCCGGAGCCGTAGATCCGGAAGGCGTCGGCGAGCTCGATCGCTGCGCTCATTCCACCATCCACGCGCCACGTAAAGGGGTCTGTCCCCGTAGTGCGTGCCGCGCGGTCAGCTCCGTGAGCCCGAGCACGAGCGCCGCGAGCAGGAGAAGAGCGAGCGCGACGGTGCCCCACGCCGGGTCGGTGACGAGGGGCGGGGTCGGTGCGGTCGTCTCGGCGGAGACGGACACCACCGAGACGACGAGCCGCGAGAGCGCGAGGCCGAGCGCCAGCCCGCCGAGGATCCCGAAGGCGAGCAGGACCACCGAGCGCAGCCGCAGCTGGTTGCGCAGGATGCCCGGCGGGACGCCCTGCGCCTCGAGGTCGAACAGCTCGCCGCGCTCGTCGCGGGCATCGCTGACGAGCGTCACCCACACCCCGATCGCCGCGAGCACGAGCGCGACGAGCCCGGCGGCCCCGAGCGTCACCGTGATGCCGCGGGCGAGGGGTTGCGAGGAGAGCTGCGACCGGATCTCGCGGCGTGAGGCCAGCTCGAGCGTGGCGAACGGCGCGCGCGCCAGGGCCGCTGCTGCGGCCGCCGGGCCCGACACCCACAGCTCGTCCGGCTCCGACGTCCCGGGCGCGTCGGCGCCGAGCGCGGTCGCGAGCCTGCTCTCGTCGACGACGACGAACCCCTGCCCGAGGTCCTGCGAGTCGGGGAAGCGGTCCGCGACTCCCACGATCCGAGCCGGCACGCGGGCATCCTGGAAGTCGAGCGTCAGGAGGCCGCCGGCCGGCGCCGCGCCGGCGATGTTCGGGCTCGCGATGACCGGCAGCGGGTGCCCGTCGGTCGGCTGCGGCAGGCGGGCGACGACCGACTGGACGAGCGTGAACGCGTAGGTGAGGAGCGCCCGGCGGCCGTGGTGGAGCTGGCCGTTGGAGGTCGTCACGAATCCCTTCCAGTCGGTCAGCACCTTCCCGTCGGCGGTCACGAGAGCTCCGAGCGTCGTCGAGCCGATCGGGTTGAAGGTGTTGGCCGATCCTGCCTGGCGGTGGGCGAGCTGGTGGGCCTGGTTCGCCTCGAGCGACAGCCGGAGGGAGACGAGCTGCCGCGCCCACGTGGGCATCGGCGCCTGGAGGTGCCAGGCACCCGGGCCTCGCGAGCCCAGGTGCACGGGCCTCAGGCGCCCGCTCGCGTCCTGCACGACGAGGTCGATCCCCACCGGCACGCCTCGTACGCGCACGTCGAGCTCGACTCTTCCGGTGCCGGCGGGGATCGGGACGCCTCTCAGCGAGACGGGCCCCCCGGCGCCGACGAGCTTCGAGATCTCACCCGGTGAGGAGCTCGAGAAGTCGGAGCGCCAGTGCAGCCCGGCGATCGCCGCGGCAGGGATCCCGAGCACCGTCGGAGCGAGCGCCGAGGTGCCCGTGCCGGGCACCGTCGCCGTCCGTCGCAACACCGGGTAGGCGGTCGTGCCGGGCGCGACCTGCGGGTAGCGGGAAACGGGCGCCGCAGCGAGGGGCTGGACGAGCGCCGGTCCCTCCGAGAGGGTGTAGTCGAGCGGCACGGCGAACGCCGCCTCGTCACGCGCGCCGTTCTCGAGAGTCGCTCGGTAGCTCGCCGCGAACAGGGCGAGCCCGATGCTCACGATCAGGAACCCGACCGTCGCCACCGTGCGGGCCGGGGCGCGGGCAAGGGCGAGGAACGCGAGATGGAGAGCAGCCGCTCCACCGCGGGTCCAGCGCTCCCCCAGGCGCATCACCGGCCCGAGCAGCCTGCCTGCCGCCACCGCGGCGACGAAGCACACGAGCCCGGGAAGGAGCGTGTAGAGCAGCCTGCTTCGTGACGATTCGACCCCGGCGGTCGCGTCGGTGCTCGTGACCGCAAGCACGATCGCAGCGAGCGCGCCCAGCGCGGCGACGTCGATCGGCCGGAGGCCGCGGCCTCGCCTTCGCTCCCGCGCTCGGACCGAGAGGACGATCGCGGCCGTCGCGACGACCCAGGCGCCGGCGGCGATCGCAAGGCCGAGGGGCGTCAGGAGCGAGTGGTCCAGCAGGGCCCCGGCCGGCAGCGAGGTGATTCCCGCCACGACTGCGACCGCGAGCGCTCCGAGCAGGAGCCCGGCCAGGACGCCGGTGATCGTCATCGCGCCGATCTCCGTCGCGACCGCGAGCCAGACCTGTCCCCGCCGGGCGCCGCGCTGCGACAGCCGGCGCGTCTCGTTCCAGACGCCGCGGCGCAGCCCGACTGCGGCGACGAACGCAAATCCGAGGAGGAGCGCGCTGATCTCGCCGCCCACGAGGACCATCCGCTGCGACGCGACGCGGCCGTCGCGCTGCGCGCTCTGCAGGGCTGCGTCGGCGCCCGTCAGGGCGTAGGTCTCTCCGTGTGCCGCGAGAAGTGCCTGGGCTGCCGACTCGCCCGCCAGGATGCGCGGCACCTGCCAGACGTGCACGCCTCCCGGATCGAGCGGCGCGGTCCAGAGGTAGTTCCTTGAGATCCCCTGGAACGCCGGCAGGCTCTCGAACGCGGCCGCAGAGCCGGCGATCAGGTACGGCGGGCCGGAGGAGGAAAAGCTCGCCGAGCCGCTGCGCGGCACCGCGAACCCGACGCGCGTCAGGTGGATCCCTTCCTCGTCGAGGCGCGGACTGCCGCCTCCGCCGACCTGAACGACCTCGCATCGCGCCGGGCGGCACTCCGAGGGCCAGCGGCCCGCGACGAGCCGGAGAGAGGCGGGCAGGTCGTCGGAGCCCGCGAGGTTCACGAGCTCGTGGTCGATCCGGAGCGTCGGGAACCCCGTCGTCGCCGACGGCTGCACCGAGGTGACGAGTGCCAGAGCGGACCGCGCAGTCTTGTCGGCCTGCGTATAGGTCTTTCCGAACGGGAGGTCGTAGGAGCTGACGGTGAAGCTCCGTCCCTGGGGTGGAAGCGCGGAGAGCGAGCGCTGGAGCGCGCGGTCGCGCGCGGCGAGCCCGCCTCCGAGCACGCCGGCGAGCAACGCCGTCGCCGCTGCGACTCCGGCGACCACGAGCAGCGAGCGCCCCGGGCGGGCGCGGAGCCGTGCCACTGCGACCGAGACCGGCGCACGCACGCGCCACCTGCGCCGGCGCTCTAGGGGCGGGGCCGAAGAGAGAGACACCGGTGAACAGGCTACAGTGGTGTCGAGGGATGTCCAGGGAGAAGCCGCGCTACGACCTTCCGAACGCAGCGCCGGAGCCGGTGCGCCTCGTGCAGCGGTTCGTGAACACGATCGACCTGAGCCACGACCGCGAATGGCTGTCGGCATTCCTCGCCGAGGAGGGTGTCCCGGATGCGGGCGAAGACGAGCTCGAACGGGCCCGCCGGCTGCGCGAGTCGATTCGCGAGCTCCTCTACGAGAACAACGGGCAGGGCAGGCCGCGCGAACGCTGGTCCGAGCTCGACGCAGCGGCCGCCGCCGCCGGACTCACGGTCGATTTCGGGACGCGCGCGCTCGTCCCGACGGCAGGCGGGATCGACGGGATTCTCGGCCGCGTCGCGGTCACCGCGCTCGCGGCGATGGGGGACGGGACCTGGGAGCGGCTCAAGTGCTGCCGCAACGCCGCCTGCCGCTGGTCGTTCTACGACTACTCGCGAAACCGCTCGGCGTCGTGGTGCTCGATGCAGATCTGCGGCAACCGGACGAAGACCCGCGCCTACCGCCTCCGCGCCGGTCTATAGACTCCGCCGCTGTGTGTTGCCTGGCTCTCTCCATGGCCTTCATCGGGCCGAGGTTCGCGTTCCTGCTCGTCTGGATCTTCGGCGACCGGGTCGACAACGCATTCTCCACCTGGGTGTGGCCGCTCCTCGGGCTCCTCTTCTTCCCGTGGACGACGCTTTTCTACGTCCTCGCCTGGGGTCCGCTCTACGGCGTCTCCGGCGCGGGGTGGGTCCTCGTCGCCTTCGGGGTCGTCCTCGATCTGCTGACGTACTCCTCGCGCGCAGCGCAGTCGCGCTATCAGTCGGCGCGCGCGTAAGGCGTGACGGCCTGGCCGGAGCTTCCGTACGAAGCCTGGCAAGACACGAAGGAGACGCTCCGGCTGTACATGCAGATCGCGGGGAAGGTGCGCGCGACGCTCTCACCCGTCGAGCCCGGCTGGGGTCAAGCGCCGTTCTACCTGACCGCGCGCGGCGCCACGACCTCACCGATCCCCGACGGCGACGCGGCCTTCGAGATCAGGTTCGACTTCGTCGACCACTCCGTCTCCTTGCTCTTCACCGACGGCCGGGTCGTGCGGCTCGGGCTCGTGCCCCGCACGGTCGCCGCCTTCCACTCGGAGCTTCTCCGGCTGCTCGCGGCGGAAGGGGTCGAGGTCGAGATCTCGGCGGGCCCGAGCGACGTCGAGGACGGCATCCCGTTCGCCGAGGACGTTGTGCACGGGAGCTACGAGCCGGAGTGGGCGAACCGCTTCTGGCGGGTGCTGATCGCGGTCCGAGGGGTGCTCGCCGAGCACCGCGCCGCATTCGAGGGCCGCGTGACGCCCGTGCAGCTCTGGTGGGGGTCCCTCGATCTCGCCTACAGCCGCTTCGACGAGACCGAGCATGCCGCGGGGTTCTGGCCGGGCGACGAGGGTCATCCGAGCCCGGCGTTCTACGCGTACGCCTCGCCGCGGCCGGACGGGATCGAGGCAGCCGCCGTCGAGCCGGACGCGGCGGCGTGGAGCTCCGAGCTCGGCGAGTTCGTGCTCCCGTACGACTCGGTGCGAACCGCCGCCGACCCGCGTGCCGCCCTGCTCGGCTTCCTCGAGTCGGCCTACCGCGCCGGTCTAGCGGTCTAGCGCCCGATCTCCTCGATCCGGCTGCGGACGAACCTCGGCTCGGCCGGAAGCGGCGGAGGAAAAGGCGTCTCGTCGATCGCAGCCTCGGGCTCGAGTCGCTGCGGCCGCAGCAGGACGTGGAAGCGCTCGAAGTCCGTCTCGAGCAGGTCGGCGATGACGCGCGGCGACGGCAGCTTGCGCGTGACGTCGTCGTGGAGGAACCCGAAGACCCGCATGTAGGCGGTGTCGAGCTCGGGCGCGACGCAGAGGGCGAGGACGGCGGAGCCCAGCCGGTCGAGCCCGAGCCGCTGCGCCGCCTGCTCGAGGCGCTCGTCGAGGACGGAGGAGTCGAGTGCGCCGGCGTACTCGCGGGCCCGCTCCGGGCTCACGTAATACCCCGCCATGGGATCGCCCGGATCGTGCCCCGCCTCGAGGAGCCTCTCGACGCCTGCGCGGAGGCGCTCGTCGACGAAGCCGAACCCGCTGTCCACGTCCATCGTCCCGAAAGCTAATACGATCGCCGCGTGGCCGAGCGCTCCTTCTGGAACCCGATGGCGAACATGGGGGCGATCCGCGAGCGCGCGATCACGATCGTGCGCGGATCGGGCTCGACCGTCTGGGACGACGAGGGCAACGCCTACCTCGACGCGACCGCCTCCCTCTGGTACTGCAACATCGGCCACGGGAGGGCCGAGCTCGCCGAGGCGGCGGAGGCCCAGATCCGCACCCTCGAGTCGTTCCAGACCTACGAGCGCTATACCTCGCCGCCGACGGAGGCTCTCGCCGGCCGGGTCGCTGCGCTCGCTCCGATCGACGGTGCGAAGGTGTTCTTCTCCTCGGGCGGCGGCGATTCGATCGACACGGCCGCGAAGCTCGCGCGCGCATACTGGACGGCAGTCGGGAGCCCCGGGAAGCGCATCATCGTCTCGCGGCAGCTCGCCTATCACGGCTCGAACGCCTACGGCACCGCCCTCGGCGGGATGGCCGCGCTCGTCGAGCCCTACGGCCGGCTCGTCCCCGAGGTGGCCCAGGTGCCCTGGAACGACGCGGACGCGCTCGCCGCGACGATCGACGAGCTCGGCTCCGAGAACGTCGCAGCGTTCTTCGCCGAGCCCGTGGTCGGCGCCGGAGGGGTCATGCAGCCGCCCGACGGCTACTTCGACGCCGTCCAGCGCGTCTGCCGCGAGCGCGACGTGCTCCTCGTCGCCGACGAGGTGATCACCGGCTTCGGCCGGCTCGGCAGGTGGTTCGGCTCCGAGCGGCTCGGGATCGCTCCCGACCTGATGACGTGCGCCAAGGGGATCACCTCGGGCTACATCCCTCTCGGGGCCGTGATCGTCTCGCCGAGGGTCGCCGACCCGTTCTGGCAGGCGGGCACGGAGCACGTGTTCCGTCACGGCTACACCTACTCGGGGCACGCGACCGCGTGCGCCGTCGCGCTCGCCAACCTCGACGTGATCGAGCGCGAAGGGCTGGTCGAGCGGGTCGCGGAGCTCGAGCCCGTGCTCGAGGCGACGCTGCGGCCGCTCGAGTCGCACCCTCTCGTCGCCGAGGTCAGGGCGGGTCTTGGCCTCCTCGGCGCCGTCGAGCTCGCCGACGGCTCGAAGCTCGCCGCGGTCGTCGACGAGGCGCGAGCCCGGGGCGTCCTCGTCCGCGGCCTTGCGCGGCGTCGCGCTCCAGATCTCGCCGCCGTTCGTCGTCACCGAGGATGAGCTCGCGACACTCGGCCAGGTGCTGGCCGAGACGCTCGACGCCGTGGCCTAGACCAGAAGGACGGCGCGCTCCTCCTGCGAACGGAGGGCGGCGGTGAAGAGCTGGTGGGTCGCGGCCGCCTCCTCGGGCGTCGCACAGTAGAACGGTTGGTGCATCCCCTCGCGGCCGTGGTCGAGCTCGTCGCAGAACGCCGCCCACATCTGCAGCACGGCGTCGGAGAAGCCGAACTCGAAGATCGACCCGGTGATGGAGGGGTACGCCGACTCGTGTCACTCGAGGAGCTGACCGCCCTCGCCGACAGCGGTCAGGCCCGGGCCGCGCACCGGGACCAGTGGGCCGGCACGACGAGCGACGCCGACCGGGGCCGGATCATCGACGAGGCGATCCCCCTCGTCGAGCACCAGCTCGAGCTCGTCCGGGGGCGCGTCGAGAAGCTCGACGAGTTCGCCCGGCAGCTCGAGGAGAAGCTCGCGCACCTGCGCGCGGAGCGGCGCAAGCGTTCCTAGAGCCTGCTCTCCGCTAGCCTCAGGCTCATGGACCTCGAGGCGGGTGCGGACTTCGTCGAGTCGATCGGGCCGATCCACATGCTCAGCCTCGCCTTCGACGGGAACCGCTTCCGCGGTGAGATCCTGCCCGAGCTCGAGCGGCTCAAGCGCGAGGGGCTGCTGCGCATCATCGACCTCCTCTTCGTGCGCAAGGACTCGATGGGAGGGGTCATGGTGACCCGGTCGTCGGATCTCGACTGGGGCGAGGCCGTCTCCCTCGGCTCGTATTTCGGCGCGCTCGCCGGGCTCATCGGGGGTGGCGTGGAAGGGATGGAGCGCGGCGCCATCGCCGGCGCCGCAGAGCTCGCCGACGGCCACTACTTCGACGAGGACGACGTGTTCCGGGTGACCCAGTCGCTTCCGGACAACATGTCGGCCGCACTCGTCATGCTCGAGCACCTCTGGGCGAAGCCGCTCTGGGCTGCGGTCGACCGCGCCAACGGGATCGAGCTCGGGAACGACTGGATCAGGCCCGAGCTGATCTTCACGCCGAGCCGGCTGCTGAAAGAGCCCCCGAGGCCGCTCGATACAGGCGAGCCTGCCTAGGCTCAGCCGAACGTGAACACGAACGCCTCCGCTCCGGGATCCACGAAGGTGATCTCGAAGGTCCGGTCCTCGATGCGCCCGTGCTGGCGCACGAGCTGGTAGAGGCGCGGCTCGGCGATCCGCCCGTTGCCCGCGGCGTCGATATCCGCGCCGTGCGCTTCGCCCGGTGCCTCGCCGTCGATCCGTACCTGAAAACCGGTCGGGGACGGCCCCGTCGTCCCCATCACGAGGTGGAGGTCCCTGGCGTGGAACCGCATCGCGATCCTGCCGCCGGGCTCGTTCGAGTGGGCCGCCTCGCGGCCGATCGTCCAGCTTCCGTCGAGCGCCCAGCGTCCGAGCTCGAGCGAATCCGGGATCGTGTAGCCGCGGGCCGAGTCGTCCGCGGGGCGCTCGGGCGATCCGAAGCCCGCGCCGCGTGCCCAGCCGACGTAGGTCTCGCCGGACTCGAGCGTGCTCCAGTCGGCCGGAGCCTCGGCGTCCCGCCCGACGACCGTGACGAGCCCGCGGTCTACCTCGGTGCGGCCGGACTCGAGCAGGAGCTGCTGGATCACGCGCTCCTGCTCGTCGTAGCGGCCCTCCCCGAACTGGTGGCTCCGAATCGATCCCTCGGCGTCGGCGTAGTACGCCGCCGGCCAGTAGCGGTTGTCGAACGCATCCCAGACGGCGTAGTCGCTGTCGACCGCGACGGGATAGGGGATCCGCATCGCGCCGAGCGCACGGCGGATGTTGTCGACGTCGTGCTCGACCCCGAACTCGGGGGTGTGGACGCCGATCACGACGAGCCCCTGCTCCCGGTACTTCTCGTCCCAGGCGCGGACATACGGGAGCGTACGCAGCCAGTTGATGCACGTGTACGTCCAGAACTGCACGAGGACCACCCTGCCGCGAAGCCCCGTCGGGGTCAGCGGCTCCGAGTTGAGCCACTCGAGCGCTCCCTCGAACGACGGGAGGCTTCCCTCTCTCCTGAGCTCGTTGCTCGCCGTCATCGTGCGTCCCTCCTTTCGGGGCTTGCCGTGCATTGTGAAGACGGGAGCCTCACGCTGGGTCGAGTCGTCGACGCGGCGGCCTGAGAGGATCAGGCGATCGACGCATTCAAACATGCTCTCTCCGGGCAGGCAGGCGCCGTCGAGGACGTCTTCCGCAACCCGGAGCTCCGGCGCCTCGAGCTCGCGTGGGGCGGCTTCTTCGTCGTCGAATGGGCGTCGCTCCTCGCCGTCTCGGTCTGGGCCTACGAGGAAGACGGCGCGTCGGCCGTCGGTCTCGTCGGGCTCCTTCGGATGCTCCCCGCCGCAGTGGCGCTGCCCTTCGGCGCGGCCGTGGCCGACCGCTTTCCGCGGCATCTGGTCCTCGTTGTCGTCTACATGGCGCAGGCGCTGCTCGTGGCCGGCGTCGCCGCCGTGATCCAGCTCGGCGGCCCGCCGGTGCTCACGTATCTCCTGATCGCCGTTGTCGGCATCGTCGCTGCGCCGTGCCGCCCCGCGCAGCTTGCGTTCGCACCCGTGCTGGCCCGGTCGGCCGAGGAGCTCGTGGCGGCGAACGTCACCCAGATGACGTTCGAGGGCCTGGCGACGTTGCTCGGCCCTGCCCTGGCAGGTGTCGTTCTCGCCGTGAGCGGGCCCCCGGCGGCGCTCGGTGTGGCCGCCGGGTTCTCGCTCGCGAGCGCCCTGCTCCTCTGGGGCGTTCGAGCTCGTGCCGACCCCACTCTCGCCGCCCACCGGGACCGGGAGTCCGTCCTCGAGTCCCTCGGCGCGGGCATGCGGGAGGTGGCCCGCCTGCCCGATCTCTCGGCGATCATCGGCGGGTTCTGGGTGCAGACCTTCGTCCGCGGCATGCTCAACGTGCTGGTCGTCTCGCTGACGCTGACGACGCTGGGGCTCGGCGAGGGTGCCGTCGGGTTCATCAGCGGGACGTTCGGGATCGGCGTGATCCTCGGCGCTCTGGGTGCCACCTCGATGGTCGGGATGCGGCGGCTCGGCCGGCCGATCGCGCTCGCACTCGCGGTGTGGGGGCTGCCGCTCGTCGCGATCGCAGTCCGGCCCGGGGTCGTGACCGCGGTGGCGGCCCTCGTCGTGTCCGGGATCGGCAACGCGGTGCTCGACGTGGCCGGGTTCACGCAGCTCCAGCGCGTCGCCGACGATCGCGTGCTCGGTCGCGTGTTCGGCGTGTTCTACGTCGGCGTTCTCGCCTCGACCGGGATCGGGTCGATCACCGCTCCGGTCCTGATCGACTCGATCGGGATCAGGGGAGCGCTGGCTCTCGCCGGCGCCCTTCTTCCGGCCGCTGCGCTCGTCATCTACCCGCGACTCAGCCGGGTCGACGACTATGCCTCCGTGCCCGAGGCGGCACTCTCCGCTGTCGCCGCGGTGCCGCTCTTCGAGGGCCTGCCGCCGACCTCGCTCGAGAAGCTCGCGCGCTCCGCGCTCGCCGAGGCCGTCCCGGCGGGAACGGCCGTGGTCAGGGAGGGCGAGCGGGGCGACAGCTTCTACGTGGTCGTCGGCGGGTCGCTCGAGGTCAGCTCGGGCGGCCGGCTGCTCCGGACGCTCGGCCCCGGCGACTTCTTCGGCGAGATCGCGCTCCTCCGCGACGTTCCGCGCACCGCGACCGTCGCGGCGGCAACGGACTCGGAGGTGCTCGCCATCCGCCGGATGGACTTCCTCTCGGCCGTGCTCGGCAGCCGCGAGAGCGCAGAGACGGTCGAGGACGTGGTCTCCTCGCGCGTGGGAGCCACCCCGATTGGGCAGACTTGAGCGCATGCTGGCCCCCCGCGCTCGCCGCGAGCGGCTCGGTTCGAGAGCGTGGGCCGACGAGGCCGTCGCCCGACTCGAGGCCGACGCCAATCGCTCGGCCGACACCCATCTGCACGCCTTCCCGCTGCCCGTGGAGTGGGGCATCGACCTCTACCTGAAGGACGAGTCGGTCCACCCGACGGGCTCGCTCAAGCACCGGCTCGCCCGCTCGCTGTTCCTCTACGGCCTGTGCAACGGCTGGATCACCGAGCGGACGACGATCGTCGAGGCCTCGAGCGGCTCGACGGCCGTCTCCGAGGCGTACTTCGCCCGCTTCCTCGGCCTGCCGTTCGTCGCGGTCATGCCGGCGTCGCACCAGCCCCGAGAAGATCGCGCTGATCGAGGCGCAGGGAGGGTCGTGCCACCTCGTCGACGACCCGACGACCGTGTACGACGAGGCGCAGCGGCTCGCGGCCGAGCTCGGCGGCTACTTCCTCGACCAGTTCACCTTCGCCGAGCGCGCGACCGACTGGCGCGGCAACAACAACATCGCCGAGTCGATCTTCACGCCAGATGGCGCTGGAGCGGCACCCGATCCCGGCGTGGATCGTCGTCGGCGCCGGCACCGGCGGGACGAGCGCGACGATCGGCCGCTACGCCCGCTTCGGGCGGTACGCCACGCTGATGTGCGTCGTCGACCCCGAGGACTCGATCTTCTACTCGGCCTGGACCGGCGACCCGTCGGCGTTCACCGGCCGGCGCGTCGCGGATCGAGGGCATCGGGCGGCAGCGGGTCGAGCCGTCGTTCCTGCCGGACATCGTCGACCGGATGATCCAGGTCCCGGACGCCGCCTCGATCGCGACGATGCGCCTCGTCCGCGCGCGCACCGGCCGCAGCGTCGGCGGCTCCACCGGGACCAACGTCTGGGGCGCGCTCCTGCTCGTCGCCGAGATGCTCTCGCGCGGCGAGCGCGGCAGCGTCGTCACCCTGATCTGCGACGGCGGCGACCGCTACGCCGGCACCTACTACAACGACGCCTGGGTCGCCGAGCAGGGCCTCGAGCTCGCGCCGTACACGGAGGCGCTCGAGACGTTCCTCGAGCGCGGCGCCTTCCCCGCGTGACGGCTTCGGGACCTAGACCTCGGTGATCACGTCCCTGGATCGCGTCCACGACCTCGGGCGGGACCTCGTCCATCCCGTGGGCCTCGCGGGCGTGGGCGGCGATCTCGCCGACAGCTCCTCGTCGTCCTCGTTCCGCGTCACCCACTGGCAGCCCGGCACCACGTCCCCGCAATTGAACTGCTTCATCGAGCTCCTCCTCGACCGTGGCTCGGCTGTCATCCTAGCCCTCCCGCCCCGGACTACGATCGGCGCGATGTGCCGGGTCCTCGGCATACCTCGGTGAGCCGCTGCCGGTGCGGAACCTGCTCTTCGATCCCGACAACAGCCTCGTCGCGCAGTCGTACAGCCCGCAGATGATGAACACGTTCCTCAACCTCGGCGGGTTCGGGCTGCAGGCCTGGGATCCGGGCTCGCTCCGGCCCGACGATCCGTTCACCTACCGCGCGACGACGCTGCCGTCGTTCGACCGCAACCTCCGGTTCCTCTCGGCCAAGCTCGCGCCGACGTGCCTCGTGGCCCACGTTCGCGGGGTCACCTACTCGGACGAGGCCGTCGTCGCCGACACGAACCTCCATCCCTTCCGCTTCCCCGGCGCGCGCGTCGTCCTGGCGCACAACGGGCACCTGCGCCAGTTCGCACGCATGCGCTACTCGCTCGTCGAGCACGTGCGGCCCGAGCTCGCCGAGCGGATCGAGGGGACGACCGACTCCGAGTGGATCTACGCGCTGATCCTGTCGCAGCTCGACGATCCCTACGGGCTGCCCGAGACGCGCGAGCTCGCCGAGGCGACCGCGGCGGCGCTCCGGATCCTCCGGAAGGTTCGCGCGGCTCACGGCATCGACACCTCCTCGCCGGTGAACCTCTGCGTCAGCACCGGGCGCGCCGTCGTCGCGACCCGCTTCTCGTTCGACTACGGCTGGTATCCGCCCGAGGACGAGTTGCTCGAGACGGATCTCCCCTTCGTCAGCCTCTGGTACGCGATCGGCGGGGAGTACGCCGAGGACGACGGCGGCTGGCAGATGACGGCTGCCGAGTCGCCCCGCTCGGTGATCATCGCCTCCGAGCCGCTGACGAGCGATCACTCGTCGTGGCTCGAGGTGCCCGAGTACTCGATGCTGACCGCCGAGCTCGACGCCGGCGGGCTCGAGTTCGAGACGCGCGACCTCGATGTCTGAGCCGCGAGACCGTCGAGTTCCTCGCGACGGTTCCGCTGCTCGAAGGCCGCGACGAGGCCGACCTTTCGGAGCTGGCGCGCGTGCTCCGTCGGCGCACGGTGCAGCGAGGGCGAGATCCTCTGGAGCCAGGGCGATCGGGCGCGGGAGCTGGTCTTCATCGTCGAGGGACGCGTCTCGGCGTCGCTGCATGTGCCCGGCGATCGCCTCGTCGAGATCGGACGGGCAGGGCCAGGCGACATGGTCGGTGAGATCGGGCTGCTCGAGGGCGGCGAGCACACGATGACCGTGCGGGCGACCGAGCCGGCGACGGTGCTCGGCGCTCGGCCGCCACGACTTCGCCGCGCTGCTCGCCCGCGCCTGATGCTTCGGCGTTCGAGCTGAAGCGGCGCCTCGCGTCGCTGTTCACCGGGCGCCTTCGCAACCAGCTTGCACAGCTCGCGCTCACGCTCGGCGGACGAGCCGCCCGGGTCGGGCGGCGACGAGCCGCCTCGCGCGCTCGCCGAGCTCGAGCCCTGCGGCCCGCCCGACAGCAAGTACCTGAGCCGCATGGCGACCTTCCACGACTTCGATGCCGTGGCGCTCTGGGGCTTCCTGACCTCGGGCAGCTACGCGATGTGCCCGCCCGGAAGGACGCTGCTCGCCGAGGGAGCACCGTCGCGCCGCGTGCTACCTGACGATCAACGGCGCGGTCGAGAAGGTGCTGCGTCCGCGGCGACCGCCGGGTCCGCGTCGGCCTCGCGGGCCCCGGCAAGGCGTTCGGCTACGAGAGCCTCATCGACGGCCGCCCGTCGCCCGTGACCGCGATCACGCGCGAGCGAACCCTCCTGCTCGTGCTTCCCCACGGCCCGTTCGAGCAGCTCTTCGGGCGGGAGGACACGATCGCGCGCGTCTTCCTCGACGTGCTGCTGCGTGACCTGGTCGCGACCCTGCGGCTGACGCTGCGGCCGCACGCGCGGCTGGCCGTGAGTGTCTAGCTCGTCCGTCTAGCGCAAGGTGATCAGACTGTCGAGGTCGTCGGAGGGGAGGTCGCCGGCCGAGCTCGCGTGTACCTGGATGCCCTCGAGCTCGACCTCTGCGCCGTAGTTGCTGAGGAACGCGGTCGAGGCCGCGTCTCTGCCGGTCGCGATCCGCACCATCGTCTCGCGCGGGGCGAGCAAGGTCGGATCGACGACCTGCCAGGCGCCCTCGATGTGCGCCTCGGCGACGGCGTGGAAGTCCATCGGCGCGAGCCCGGGCGCATAGACCGAGACGACCCGCGCCGGCACCTCGAGGCCGCGGAGCAGCGCGACCGTGAGGTGCGCGTAGTCGCGGCAGACGCCCCGGCCGGCGAGCAGTGTCTCGACGGCTCCGTCGGTCGGCAGGCTGCTGCCGGCCACGTAGGTGAGATGACCGCCCACCCACGACGAGACCCCGTCGAGGAGCTCCTTCCCCTCGAGCCCGCCGAACTCCGTGACGGCGAGAGCGCCCAGCCGGTCGGACTCGCAGTACCGGCTGGGCTGGAGGTAGGTGAGGAGCTCGAGCTCCCCGGCGCCGACCGGCTCTGCCAGGCCCGTCAACGTCGCGGCGTACCTCAGGACGAGTTTTCCCGCGCCCGAGTCCACGACGTGCACGCGGCCACCGACGCAACCGCTCAGCTCGTGCGCCTCGACCGGCTCGTCTGCGAGCGTGAGCTCGAGGGCCTCGACGACGCCGACGGTGGACCTCGAGTCTCGGGCGACGGCTACCTGGAAGGCGAGGCGGCACGGCCCCGACACGTTCAGCTCGAGCCGACATCCGATCTCGCGAACCACCAGCGGAACATCAAAACACAACCCGAGCGGACCGGACGACGGCCGGGTGTCGCACCGTCCCATGGGGTAACGTCACTCCCGCGATGGGGTTCGATCAGTATCACGAGCCGCCTGAGGAGCTCTCGCAGGAGACGCGCACGCTGGCCCGCATCTTCGCGTCGCTGACCGAGGAGGCCGAGGCGATCAACTGGTACGAGCAGCGGCTGTCGGTCGAGGAGGACGCCGAGGCGCGCGCGATCATCGTGGACGCACGGCACGAGGAGTACAAGCACTTCTCGATGGACCTGGAGTTTCTGTTCCGCCGGCGTCCGGAGTGGCGGGCGATCGCTCAGGGCGTCCTCTTCCACTCGGGGGAGATCACCGCCAATGCCGACGCGGCGGAGGAGGCCTCCGAAGGGGGAGGCGACGCATCGGGGACGGGATCCGGCGACGACGGCTCGCTCGGGATCGGCTCACTGAACCAGGTCCGCCGATGAGTCACCTACTCCGGCGGCACGCGCCGATCACGAGCGAGGGCTGGCAGCGGATCGACGACGAGGCCCGCGAGCGGCTCGTGCCGAACCTGGGGGCACGTCGCCTGGTCGATTTCCTGGGCCCGCACGGCTGGAGGTACTCCGCGACGAACCTCGGTCGGGTGACCGCGATGCGCGAAGCGCCGGTGGCAGATGTGGATGCTCGGCTCCGGCAGGTGCTGCCTCTCGTCGAGGTCGTCGTCCCCTTCCGACTCTCTCGAGAGGAGCTGCTCGCGGGAGACCGCGGCGCCGAGGACATCGACTTCGCCCCTCTCGACGATGCGGCCCGTCGGATCGCGCGCACGGAGAACACCGCCGTCTTCCACGGCTGGGGAGAGGCAGGGATCACCGGGATCGTCCAGGCAACTCCTCACGAGCCCCTCGAGCACCGAGGAGGCGCCGAGGCGTTCGTCGCGCTCGTCGCCAGCGGCGTCGAGCGCCTGCTCGCGGCGGGCATCGACGGCCCCTACGGCCTTGCGCTCGGCGAGGCGCTCTGGGCCGTCGTCATGGAGGGATCCGAGCACGGCGGCTATCCAGCTCTTCGCCACCTCGAGCAGATCACCGACGGCCCCACGGTCTGGGTGCCGGGGCTGCGGCAGGCCGTCCTCCTCAGCCTCAGGGGCGGCGACTTCCTGTTCGACTCCGGGCAGGACCTCAGCATCGGGTACGTCGAGCACGACGCCGACGCCGTCGAGCTGTACCTGGAGGAGACGTTCACGTTCCGCATCGCCACGCCGGAAGCCGCGGTCGCGCTGACCCAGGCGACGCGACAGGGACGCGCAAAGGCGAAGTAAGGTCGTCGAGCCTTCACGAGTTCCGGGCCGCCCGCAGGACGGACTCGGTCAAGACTGCGACGATCGAGAGCGGGAGGAGCCACCAGGCGGAGCTCGAAAGGCTCAGCGCCAGAGCCGAGACGGCGAGTGCGACGATCACCCCGACCGCGGCGCGCCAGTCATCGCCGACGACGAACTCGTACCAGAAGCGCCCGAAGGCCGCGAGGCGGCTCACGCGTCGACACCGCTCGCCTGGGTCGTCCGGCGCTCGCGCTCGAGAAGGCGAACGAGGACGAACGAGGCCAACGTCACGAGGGCGACGAGACCGAGGAGGGCCACGTCGCCTCCGGGCCAGCTCGCGCCCATTCCCTCGCCGGACCAGAAGATCCCGAAGCTCGTGAGCAGGACACCGACGGTGAACTTGATCGTGTTCTCGGGGACCCGGCTCAGCGGGGCGCGTACGAGCACACCGACGATGACGACGATCAGGAAGGCCGCCAGCGCCGCGGCAGCGGCGAGGCGCAGCTCTCCCTGGCTACCCCCGAAGGTGATCACGATGAAGGCGACCTCGAGACCCTCGAGGAGCACTCCCTTGAACGCGACCGTGAACGCGTACCAGTCGAGCCCGGCCCGGATCTGCACAGGGGCGCCGAGCGCCTCTTCGGTCTCGCGCTCGAAGATCGCCGCCTCGTCGTGCAGCGCCTTGTACCCGCCGGCGCGGAGGATCGCCTTGCGGAGCCACTGGAGCCCGAAGACGAGAAGCAGGGCGCCGACGATCAGGCGGAGCGTCTCGATCGGAAGCACCGTCAAGGCCGGCCCGAGCGCAGCGACGATCACGGCCAGGGCGACTGCGGCGAGGGCGACCCCGATCAGGCTCGAGCGCCAGTCGCGCGTGACGCCGACGGCGAGCACGATCGTGAGCGCCTCGACCATCTCCACGGCGCAGGCCAGGAACGCGGCGCCGAAGAGGAGAACGTTGCTCATCGTCGCCGTTCATCGTGCCAGCGCGACTCGCTGGTGACCTGAAAGCGCCCGGACGCCGTGACCTCGAGCACTTCGGCGGCTACGCTCGTAGCGGTGAACGTCCTCCTCGTCCGCCGCGATGCCTGACTCACAGTCGACCCCGACCTCCCTCGACGCGACAGACGGCGCGCTTGTCGTCCCGACAGAAGTGGCTCGTCTCGGCGGCGATCGCGATCGGGATCGCGCTGATCGCGATCGGCATCATCTACTTCGTCGAACCGGCACGGTCGCTGCCGCAGCTCTTCCCCGGTCGCCAGGCCGGCTCGAACCACCACCACGCGAAACACGGGATCGCGGCCCTCTTGCTGGGGGTTGCCTGCCTCGTCTTCGCCTGGTTCCGTTCCGCCCCGCCAACCCGATCCGATCGCGCGGAGTCGTCCGCGAGACGTGACCGGACCTTCCCGCGCCGCCGGCCCTTTCCAGGCCCGCTGGAGCCGGGGAGCAGGGTGATCTGGACGACGGCGGAAACGGGGGCTCGGCGGGCGGCGAAGAACTCGCCGTCGGGCGTCGCCCGGCTCGTCACAGCTGATGCGAGAGCCGCTGCCGAGGATGCCGCGAGCGAGCGGGAGGCAGGCGCCGCGTGGGCGCCTGCCTCCCGGTTCGTGGCTAGGTCACGACGATGCCTGCCGCCTTTGCGCCTGCCGGGAGAGCCGTCGGCGAGGTCGCGAGCTCGGTCAGGGTGCCTCCGTTGACGCTGAAGGCGCTCACTTCACCGGCGCCGCTGTCGACGACCCAGAGGGTTCCGCCGTCGGGCGAGAGGCGGGCATCCTCGGGCCCGAGCCCCGAGCCCTTGATCGGGGCGCTCTGAAGGAACGTGAGTGCTCCGTTGAATGCGATCGAGTAGCTCGAGATCGTCGCCGAGGCGGTGTTCACGACGAACAGATAGCGACCGTCGTGGCTGATCTCGACCCAGCACGACGCCGTTCCGTCGTTGCTGACCGGCGATGGGCCGATCGGCGTGAGCGCGCCGTTCCACGCGTCCGTGAAGCTCGAGACGAGCCCCGGCGCGGGGCCGCCTGCCTCGACGTGGGCGTCGGAGACGAAGAGCTGCGACGGATTGACAGGGCTGAAGGAGCTCCCGAGCTGGCCGAACCCTTGCGTCGGGACGAAGGCCTTGGGCGGAGAATGGCGACCCGGGCGCCGGATTCAGACGTCCGAAGAAGCCGATCGTGAAGCTGTCGATCGCCGAGCTTGCGATCTCGGTTCCGACCAGGCGCGTGCCGTCTGCGTTGAAGAGCACGTCGCCGGGCTTGGCGGCGTCGGGAAGCGTCACCGTCGAGCCGGGGAGGGCGTGAAGGCCCCCGAAGAGATCGAGGATGAATCCGGTGTAGTTGGTCTGGCCCGTGCTGGTGTCGGTGCCCTGGTTGGCCACGTAGACGAGCCCGTTGTGGACGGCGACGCTGACGGGGTTGGCGCCGTTCGAGGCGGTGGGCCCTCCCACAGGCACGAGCCCTCCGTTGGGCAGGACCCGCGCGACGGAGATCTCGTTGCTCCCGCCGTCGACGGCGAGCAGGAAGCGGCCGTCCGAGCTCAGCGCCAGCGCGCCCTGGGAGGCGATGCCGGCGCCTGTGCCCGAGCCTCCAACGGCAAACGGCGACCCCTGAGTCGGGGTCAAGGTCCCGTCGGCGTGACGGTCGAACGCGGCCACGGTATTCGTGCCGGTCGTGTTGTCGTTCACATAGACGTGGCCGACGACCCGCGCCGGGCCGAAGCCGCCGCCGAGCCCGCCGTTCGTGGTCGCTGCGCTGCCGGCCGCTGCTACCGCGCCCGCCGCCAGGAAGGCGGCGAGGAGCGTGATCCAAGAGCCTTTCATCTGGTGCCTCCTCTGCTGTCGGGAACGATTCCCGAGGTCGCAGTCAGCCTTGCGACAGTTGATTGCCGGACCCTGTCGAAGGTCTGAAGGGCTGCTTAACTCGGAGCTGGAGCGCCGGCTCAGCCGGTTCCGGTGGACGAGCCCGAAGGACTGCTGCGGGCGCCGTCGAGGAAGAACGAGGTGAGCGTCGCCGCCGTCTGCTCGATCCCGAGCTCGCGCTGGAGGTCGTTGTGGAGTGCGCCGGTGATGCTGCTCGCGAAGAGCTGGAGCTGCGCCTCGGCCGTGAGGTCCGTGCGCAGGACGCCTTCGCGGACGCCTCGGTCGAACAGCTCGCGGAGCGGCCGGCCGAGCCGTTCGTCCGAGTCGTCCTTGTCGGGCTTGACGCGCTCGCGGACGAGGAAGACGTAGCGGTCGGCGACCGTGAGCAGCACGCGGGCGAGCCGCTCGATCCCCTCGGCGACCGTTGCGTGCTCGAGCCCGGCATCGGCGACCCGCTCGGCGATCTCGTCGAGCGCCTGGGCGGCGAGCGCGGCGAGCAGCGCGTCGCGGGTGGGGTAGTGGCGATAGAGCGTCGCGCGGCCGACGCCCGCGGCGGCAGCGATCTCGCTCATGCTCGCGTCGTGCTCGGCGAGGAGATGCGCCGCGGTCTCGAGGATCGCGGCGCCCGTCCTCAGGTTGAGAGGTGCGGTCACGGGAGGAGCCTCGTCCGGAAGTGAGACATGACTGTCTCGCTCATGATACATGTCTGTATGCTGGTCTTGTCAGCCGGGGGAAGCGCCGCACTCGGCGCTCGGAACGCAAAGGAGCCCAATGCTCGTCGTCACGCACAGTGTCTGGAAGAAGCTCGCTCGAGACTGCGGGGCGCTCTGATGCGGGCGATCGCGACGCTGGTGCGTCCGGCACCGGCGCATCGTCGTCGCCGCCTGGGTCGCGGCGCTCGTCGTGTTGACCGTGATCGCGCACGGCGTGGGCTCGACCTACAAGGACAGCTTCAGCCTCTCGGGCACGCAGAGCTTCGACGCGCTGCATCTGCTGCAGAAGGTCGCGCCGAAGGCATCCGGCGACCGCGAGCAGATCGTCTTCGCCGTCGAGCAGGGCAAGGTCACCGACGCGGCAGGCGCGCAGCCGGATCGAGGCGATGCTCGAGAAGATCGAGGCGCTGCCGACGGTCGAGTCGGTCGCATCGCCGTTCGCGCCGGGCGGCGACGGCCAGATCGCGGGCTCCGGCCGGGTCGCGTTCGCGAACGTGACGCTCGACAAGCAGTCGATCGGGATCACGCAGACCGAGGCGAAGGAGTTCGTCGACACGGCGCGGGCAGCCGACGGCAACGGCCTGCAGGTCGAGGTGCAGGGACAGGTCGCGAAGGCCGCGAGCCAGGGGAGCGTCAACAGCGCCGGCTTCGGCGCCGCCGCGGCGCTGGTCGTGCTGCTGCTCGTGTTCGGCTCGCTGCTGGCCGCGACGCTGCCGCTGCTGACCGCCGGGATCGCGCTCGGGAGCTCGGTCGCGGTGATCTCGCTCCTCTCGCACCTGATGGGCGTCGCGTCGTTCAGCTCGGAGCTGGCGCTCCTGATCGGCCTCGGCGTCGGGGTCGACTACGCGCTCTTCATCGTCGTGCGCCACCGGCAGGGACTGCAGCGCGGCAAGACGATCGAGCAGGCGATCGTCGATGCGGTCGACACCTCCGGCCGCGCGGTGATGTTCGCCGGGATCACCGTCTGCATCGCGCTGCTCGGGATGTTCGCCCTCGGCGTGAGCTTCCTCTACGGCGTCGCCGTGTCGGCCAGCGTCGCAGTCCTCTTCACCGTGGTCGCGGCGCTGACGCTGCTCCCGGCGCTGCTCGGCTTCTTCGGCACCAAGGTCCTCGGCCGCAAGGCGCGCCGCAGGCTCGCGGCCGGCGAGCTGACGACGAGCGACGCGTCCGGCGGCTGGGCGCGCTGGGCGGGAGCGCTCCGCGACCGGCCGGCGCTGATCGCCGGGCTCGCGGCGGCGCTGATGCTCGTGTTCGCGATCCCGTTCTTCTCGATGCGCCTCGGCTCCGCCGACGCCGGCTCCGATCCGTCGAGCAGCACGACGCGCCGGGCGTACGACCTGCTCGCGAAGGGCTTCGGGCCCGGCTACAACGGCCCGCTGCAGCTCGTCGCGCAGGTCGACGGCCCCGAGCCAGCAGGCCGCGTTCGCGAAGGTCGTCGCCGCCGTGGCCGCGACCGACGGCGTCGTCCGTGTCGGCCCGACCAGCGTGATCGGGGGCACCGACGGCAAGCCGGGCGTCGCGATCGCCGACGCCTACCCGAAGGGCTCGCCGCAGGACGCCTCGACGACCGACCTGCTCCACCAGCTTCGCGGGCACGTCGTGCCCGACCGCGAGCGACGGCAGCGGCGTCGACGTGCTGATCGGCGGCCAGACGGCGATCTTCGACGACTTCTCGACCGTGCTCAGCGGCAAGCTGCCGCTCTTCATCGGGGTCGTCGTCCTGATCTCGTTCCTGCTGCTGATGGCGGTCTTCCGCAGCCTGCTGATCCCGGTGATCGCGGCCGCGATGAACCTCCTCGCCGCCGCGGCGTCGTTCGGCGTCATCACCGCCGTCTTCCAGTGGGGCTGGGCCGGCGAGCCTGTTCGGCATCGACAAGACGGGGCCGATCGAGGCGTTCGTGCCGGTGATGATGTTCGCGATCGTCTTCGGGCTCTCGATGGACTACCAGGTGTTCCTCGTCAGCCGGATCTACGAGGAGTGGCACCGGACCGGCGACAACCGGCTCGCCGTGACCCGCGGGCTGGCCGCGACGGGCCGGACGATCACCGCGGCCGCGGCGATCATGATCCTCGTCTTCGGCGCGTTCATCCTCGGCGGCGAGCGCGTGATCATGCTGTTCGGCCTCGGCCTCGCCGGGGCGGTGCTCCTCGACGCGCTCGTGATCCGCATGGCGCTCGTGCCGGGGCTGATGCTGCTCGCCGGCAAGGCCAACTGGTGGCTACCGGGCTGGCTCGACCGTGCCCTGCCGCACCTCAACGTCGAGGGCGACGCGCACGACGGCCCCCAGCCGCACGCGCGGCGCGCCCCGCACGCGTGCCGATCGGCGAGCCCGCGCCCGCCGACGGCGCCGCGTGAGCCGGCGCTAGGCGACAACCTGAACGGGGTCGGACGCGTTCATGAGGCCTCTCGAAGCTGCTCGAGCGATGGCCATGCGCTTGATCTCGAGCGTCCCGTCGATCTCGCCCGGCCAGAGCGGCTTCCCGAGCAGGAACCCCTGAGCGCGATCGCAGCCGAGGCGGGCCAGCACCTCGAGCTGCTCCGGCGTCTCGATGCCCTCCGCGACGGTCGTCAGGCCGAAGGCCTCTCCGATCGAGAGGATGCTCTGCACGATCTTGCGTCCCTCGCTCAGGTCGGCGATGAAGCTCTTGTCGACCTTGATGCTCGTCACCGGGAACCGCTGGAGGTAGGAGAGCGACGAGTACCCGGTCCCGAAGTCGTCGATGGCGATGCCGACGCCGATGGCGCGAAGCTCGTCGAGGATCGTCTCGACCCGCTGCTGCTTGACGAGGACGGACTCGGTGAGCTCGAGGACGAGCAGGGAAGGGTCGAGCCCGGTGCGGCGGAGGATCTCGCGGAGCTGGTCGTCGAATCCCGGCTGGTGGAGTTGAAGCGCGGACACGTTCACGTTGATCGAGAGAGGCTCGGGCCACTTGCGGTTCCAGTGGATCGCCTGCCGGCAGGCCTCTTCGAGGGCCCAGCGGCCGATGTCGACGATCGCTCCCGTCTCTTCCGCCGCCGGGATGAACTGGCCCGGCGACATCAGGCCGCGCTCGGGATGCTGCCACCGGATCAGAGCCTCGAAGCCGCGGATGTCCCTGGTGCGCGTATCGACGATCGTCTGGTAGGCGAGCCGGAACTGCTCCAGTCGCAGGGCCTCCGGGAGCTCGACCTTGAGCGCGAGACGTTGGACCGCGACGTCGCGCAGGGTCGCGTCGAAGAGGACGACCCGAGCCTTTCCTTCGGACTTCGCGGTGTACATCGCGATGTCGGCATCGCGGAGCAGCGACTCGGCCGTGCTCGCGTGGGTGGCGAAGGTGACGCCGACGCTCACCGGGACCGCCAGGCTGACCCCGTCGACGTCGATGGGCAGCTGAAGCACCTCGAGGAGCCGCTGCGCGAGCGAGGTGGCAGCGGTCGTCGACGAGAGGCCCTCGACGAGCACCGTGAACTCGTCCCCGCCCAGTCGGGCAACCGTGTCTCCCGGGCGCACGCAGCTCCTGATGCGGTCTGCGACTCCTCGGATCACCTGATCCCCGGCACTGTGCCCCATGCCGTCGTTCACCGCCTTGAAGTCGTCGAGATCGAGGAAGAGAACTGCGATTCCGAGCTCGGGATCACGCATCGACCGCTTGAGCGCGTGCTCGAGACGGTCGACGAACAACGCCCGGTTCGCGAGCCCCGTGAGGCCGTCCTGGAACGCGCGGCGCTGCAGCTGCCGCTCGAGCTCGTGACGGCGTGTCGTGTCACGCATCGTGACGACGACGGCTCGGACGTTCTCGTCCTCCAGCAGGTTGCGCGCAACACCCTCCAGGACCCTGACCTGGCCGTCGCGTGAGTGAGCGCGCCCTCCGAGCGGCACCGTGGTGCCTCTCGGCATCGCCACGAGCTCGCCCAGCTCCCGGGCGACGCGCTCGCGGTCGTCCCCGACGAACGAGTCCAGGAGTGACGTGCCGAGTAGGTCGCGGGCGCTCCGCCCTCGCAGCTCCTCTGCGGACGGGCTCGCGAAGGCGATCCGTCCGTCTCTGTCGACGAGGAAGATCGCGTCGGTCGAGTGGAAGATCAGCGCCGACAGCCGCGCCTCGAGAGAGCGCATGATGCGAACGGCGGCGAGCGCGATGAGGAGCGTCGAGGCGGCGACCACGACCGTCGGCGTGTCGAGCCCGATCAGACCGCGGTGCGAGAGGTCGCGTGCCAGCACGACCTCGGGCACGAAGACGGCTGCGAGGACGACGAGAAGACGCGTCCGCCCCATTGCCATCCCCCGCTGGATCGCCGGGACGTCGGAGGGGAGGAGAGCCGCGAAGCCGATCAGGAGGAAGCTGAGCAGCCAGACGGGGCTTGCCGCCGACCCGGCTCGCACGCTTCCCGGGTCGTTGAGGCCGAGGGAGAGAAGGTGCATGACCACGAGCAAGATCGCGCCCGATGCGAACGACACGGTCGATCGGTCATGCCCGTCGCGTGAGAGGACGAGCCTCAGCGACAGCCCGATCGCGAGAACGTCGACCAGAGGGTGCGCGCAGGCAACGAGCGTTGCGGTGGTGCCGAGCGTGGGATCGCCGACATATCGCTGTACCACGCAGCTCCAGGCGACCACGCCGATGGTCGCGGTCAGGATTGCGGCATCGAGCAGGGCTGTACGGTCTCGATCCCCCTTGCGGGCCGATCCGAGCAGCGCCGCAGCGATCGCGAGCGCGAGACAGCTCGGCAGGAAGATCAGGTCGTCCACGATGCTGAAGGGACCGAGCTTCGCGACGACGCCGAGGCAGCCGACGAGGTCACCGACGAGAAGCCCGCCGAGGGCGATGCTCGTGAACAGCCAGGCCCTGCGCTCGTCGCGCACGAGCGCGGCGCCACCCGACGACCGCTGCCCCGGTCGCCAGGGCGAGGACGAAGGCGAACAGGCCCTTCTGACCGGCCCAGGTCGGCCGGGACCTGCGAGTAGGCCACGGCCGCAGCCAGACCGAGCGCCAGGAGCGCCGAGCCGGTCCGGCCGAGCGAGGAAGCGCCTCTCTTCGACATCTCGACTACATCGGCAGAACTGCCTGCCGCGTAAAGACCCGGACGGCCCTTGCGGCGATGTCGGTCTAGCTCAGGCTGCGACCGCTTGGGGCGTGGCGCCCGGCGCCGCTTGCCAGAGAGGGTCGTCGCCAAGTTGCGTGCGAAGCGCCGCACCGTTCGCGACGAGCGTCAGCAGCTGCTGCTCGGCAGCTGCATGGTCGGGCACGTAGTCGGGGCCGGGGGCGAGGAGCGCCGCGATCTCGGCCGTCGTCAGCCCGTCCGGAAAGCGGCTGAGCAGAGGCTCCGCCGTCTCCGGCGGGGGCGTTCGGGTGACCGAGGGGTCCAGGTTGGCGATGCAGAGGTCATACGCGAGCTCGGGTTGCCAGCCGCCCGCGACGAGTCGCTGT
This sequence comes from uncultured Actinomycetota bacterium, assembly GCA_963738895.1. Taxonomy (GTDB): domain Bacteria; phylum Actinomycetota; class Thermoleophilia; order Gaiellales; family Gaiellaceae; genus PALSA-600. The sequence continues at coordinate 34,068 of CAVTYN010000002.1, read as the reverse complement.
CCATCGTGTTCGAAGATGACCGACGGAGCGGTGTAGCGAACGAGCCCCTGCTCGGTGGTCGAGGCCTTGCCCTGCGCTTCGACTGCCGTTCCGGCCGCGCTTCGGGCCTCGGCCTTGTCGCGCTCGTATGCGTCGACGACCTCCGGAGCGTCGAGCTGCGCGACGATCGCCTCGGCATCGATCCCTGCCAGCCCGGTGAGCGCCTCGCGGATCTGGTCGTCGTCGTCGAGCAGGAGCTCGGTCGTGAAGTTCGCCAGTTGCAATGCCCGCAGGACGCGGAACTCGGTCCCGGGAAAGAGAAGGCGAGCAGCGACGACCGCGCGACACCCGCGCCCGGTGGCTGCCGCACGCGCCTTGGGGACCAGCGCGAACGGCATTCGGTACCGGTCGCGGAACTTGGTCAGCCGTGTCACCAGAGCCGGGTCGAACCGCTCGCGCATCGCCTCTGTCACCTCGTCCCGGAGACCGATCACGACCAGTCGCCACTCGACCTGATCCCCGTAGCGCCACTCGAGCACCCGAAACGCCGGATTCGCCGAGTAACCCCACGGACAGGCCGCATCGTTGAATACCGTGGCCTTGATCAACGCGACACCTCCAAGGAGCTTGCGGGCACAAAGAGCCGAGTCCTATCGTAGCCGTCAACCTCGTCCGCTGGTCACTGGAGGCCGCTGCGTACGGACGTGATCCGTCCGGTGTTGAACCCGAGCCAGTGCATCCTCCCGACGTACCGGGCGTGCTCGACCTTCAGGCAACGGTCCATGATCACCGTGACTCCGCCGTCCTCGGCGATCCGTGCGCCCTCCTCGTTGATCACGCCGAACTGGCACCAGAGCGCGCCCGCGTGGATCGCGACAGCCTCCCGGGCGATCCCCGGCAGCGCAGCGGGCGCCCGGAAGACGTTCACGATGTCCACCGGCACGGGCACGTCCTCGAGGCTCGCATAGCTCACCTCTCCGAGGACCTCGCTCTCGCGGGGGTTGACCGGGATCACCCGGTAGCCGTGGCGCTTGAGGTAGTAGCCGACGAAGTTGCTCGCGCGCAGCTCGTTCCCGGACAGCCCCACGACGGCGATCGTGCTTGCGCCGTGGAGTACCCGCTGGATCGTCGCCGGGTCCTGGTAGCGCTCGAGCCAGGTCAGCTCACTCATGCAGCTCACCCCCGGCAAGCCCTTGCTCCAGGTCCCAGATCAGATCGTCGACGGACTCGGTGCCGACCGACAGCCTGATCGTCCCGGGGCGAACACCCGCCGCTTCGAGCTCGACGTCGCTGAGCTGGCGGTGGGTGGTGCTGGCGGGATGGATGATGAGGCTCTTCGAATCGCCGACATTGGCCAGGTGGGACCAGAGCGTCACGTTGCGGATCAGGCTCAGCCCGGCGCTCCGACCGCCGACACAGTCGAACGAGAACACCGCGCCCGCGCCACCCGGCAGGTACTTGTCGACGAGTGGCCCGTAGGTGCTTCCGGGAAGCCCCGGGTAGGTGACGTTCGAGGTGAGCTCGTGTGACTCGAGGAACGCCGCGACCGCTCGCGCGTTTTCGACGTGCCGTTCCATTCGCAGCGATAGCGTCTCGAGGCCCTGGAGGAACAGGAAGGCGTTGAGCGGCGCGAGCGTCCCGCCGAGGTCGCGCAACGTCTCGGCTCGCAGCTTCATCAGATAGCCGTAGGTCCCGAACGTCTCGTGGAACTGCAGGCCGTGGTAGGCGGGCGACGGATCGGCGATTACCGGGAACCGTCCGTTCGACCAGTCGAACGTGCCGGCCTCGACGACGACGCCGCCGATGCTCGTCCCGTGACCCCCGATGAACTTGGTGGCCGAGTGGATCACGATGTCGGCGCCCCATTCGATCGGGCGGCAGAGGTACGGCGTTGCGAACGTGTTGTCCACGATCAGCGGCAGCTCGTGACCGTGTGCGATCGCCGCCACGGTCTCGATGTCGAGCACGTTGCCGGCGGGGTTGCCGATCGTCTCGCCGAAGAAGGCCTTCGTGTTCGTGCGGACGGCCTTCCGCCACGCTTCCGGATCGTCGGGATCGACCCAGCTCAGCTCGACTGTCATCTTGCGCAGCAGGTGCTTGAGCTGGTTGACCGTCCCGCCGTAGAGCGCCGACGACGAGACGACGTGGTCACCCGGCTCGAGCAGCGTGAACAGCGCGGCTGCCTGCGCGGCGATCCCGCTGGCGAACGCCACCCCGCCTGCCCCGCCTTCGAGGCTCGCCATCCGCTCCTCGAAGACGGCGACGGTCGGGTTCATGATCCGCGAGTACGTGTTCCCGTACTCCTGGAGGTTGAAGTACGCCCCGGCAGATTCGGGGTCCTCGAACACGTAGCTCGTCGTCTGGAAGATCGGGACCGCGCGCGCCCCGGTGTTCGGGTCGGGCCGCTGGCCGGCATGGAGCTGTCGTGTCTCGAATCCGAAGGCCCGGGACGCCTCGGGCAGGCCGCGCTCGACGGTCATGGACGCCCTCCGAGAAAGCGTTGGATGATCGGCGTCTGCGGCGCCTCTTCGAGCAGGAAGCAATCGTGGCCGTACGGCGCGTCGATCACGTGGAGCTCGACTGCCTTGCCGAGACCGCAAAGAGCCGCCTCGATCTCCTGCGATCCCGACGGCGGGTACAGCCAGTCCGAGCTGAAGGCGATCAGCAGCGTCCGTGCCGTGACGTTCTCGAGAGCCCGCTCGAGGGAGCCGCGGCCGTACTGGCGCGCGAGATCGAAGTAGGTCAGCGCCCGCGACGTGTAGAGGTAGGTGTTGGCGTCGAACCGCCTCACGAACGAGTCGGCCTGGTGCCGCAGGTAGCTCTCGACCTCGAACTCCGGGTCGGTGACCGTGTAGCGGATGTCGTCCCCGTGCTGCAGCCGCCGGCCGAACTTGTCGTTGAGCCCCATCGCCGAGAGATACGTGACGTGTCCGATCATCCGGGCGACGCCCATGCCGGCGTCGGGCGCGTCTTCGGTCCCGTGGTAGTGGCCGTCCTGCCAGGCCGGGTCGCGCATGATCGCCTCTCGCGCGATCGCGTTCCAGGCCATGCCCTGAGGATGAAGGGCGTGGGTGCTGGCGATCGCCACGACGGCATCGATCTGATCCGGGAACAGGATCGCCCACTCGAAGGCCTGCATGCCGCCGAGCGAGCCGCCGGCCACCGCCGCAAGCCGCTCGATCCCGAGCTCGTCCAGGAAAGCACGCTCTGTTCTCACCATGTCCGCAACGGTGATCACCGGGAAGTCCGATCCGTACGGCCTTCCTGTCGCCGGGTCGATGGACGACGGCCCCGTGGTCCCGCGGCAGCCGCCGAGCAGGTTCGTGGAGACGACGAAGTACCGGCTCGTGTCGAACGCCTTGCCGGGGCCGATCATGCCATCCCACCAGCCGAGACCCTTCCCGGCGGTGCCGTCCCGGTCATCGGCACCGAACCCGTCGCGCGTGCTCTGGACGGCTGCTTGGGGCGAGAAGCCGGCCGCGTGGGCATCGCCGCTGAGCGCGTGGCAGACGAGGATCACGTTGTCCCGTTCCGGGGCAAGCGCGCCGTAGGTCTCGTAGGCGACGCGGACCGGATGAAGATCCCGCCCACAGTCGAGTCGCACCGCGCTCGGAAGGTCGAGGAACTCCGTCTCGACCGTTCCCACCGAGCCGGCCTCGTGGTCCGTGGCTACGATCGCGGGTGCGGCCATTCCGATCTCCGTGAAATCATTTGGGTGTATTGTGCTGATTTCTTTACTTTGGAAAGCGACGAGGGGGCGAGTGCCATGAGCACGATCGACAACGGAGTCAACGTACAGGCACTACTCGATGCGCGCGAGGTGCTGGCAGGGGCGCCGGAGGCTGCCCAGTTCACCTGGCGGGCGTCCTCGAGGTGGGAGAACGGCGTTCACAGCACGACCACGATCAAGAACTTCTTCGGCCTCGGGGAAGAGCAGAGTCACAAGACCGAAGCCGTGTTCGATGCCGATCATCCCGAGGTCTTCGCAGCGAAGGACAACGGGATCACGCCGATCGAGTATCTCCTCGTCGGGTTGACGAGCTGCCTGACCGCAGGCGTGGCCTCGGTCGCGCAGAATCGCGGGATTCAGCTGCGCTCGATCGAGTCGACCGTCGAGGGAAACCATGACATCCGCGGGATCCTCGGCGTCGACAGCGACGTCCGGAACGGCTTCAACGACATCAAGGTCACGTTCAAGATCGATGCGGACGCTTCGGAGCAGGAGATCGAAGCGCTGGTCGCCCAGTCACAGAAGCGATCTGCGGTCTTCGACGCGCTGACGAATCCGACGGAGGTCACCGTCGAGGTCGCCTGAGGGCACACCCCATCGAGCACCTCACGACGATTGTCATAGGGGCCGGCCACGCCGGCCTTGCCGCAAGCCACTTCCTCACTGAGCGATCGGTCGACCATGTCGTGCTCGAGCGCGGCGAGATCGCGAACTCGTGGCGGGCCGAGCGCTGGGACTCCCTGCGGCTGCTGAGCCCCAACTGGCTGAACCGGCTTCCCGGCGTCGGCTACGAAGGCCCCGACCCTGACGGCTACCTGGCGGCCGCCGAGGTCGTCGAACTGATCGCTCGACTCGCCGAGCATGCTCGTGCTCCCGTGCGAACGGGCACGAACGTCAGCTCGGTGCGGCCCACCGGCGACGGATACGAGACCACGACGAGCGACGGCGAGATCCATTCCCGGGCGGTGGTCATCGCCAGCGGAGCCTGCAATCAGCCGACGGTGCCGGCCTTCGCACTCCAGCTGCCGCCGGAGATCGAGCAGCTGACGGCGTTCGCCTACCGCAATCCGGCGGAGCTCCCGGACGGCGGCGTTCTCGTCGTGGGCGCATCGGCCACCGGCGTCCAGCTTGCGGCCGAGCTGGCGCAATCGGGACGACCTGTGATCCTCTCGGTCGGCGAGCACGTCCGGCTGCCGCGTCTCTATCGCGGCCGGGATGTTCTGTGGTGGATGGACGCCTCCGGGGTGTGGGACGAGCGCTACGACGAGGTCGACGACCTCCAGCGGGCGCGCCGGCTCCCGTCGCCTCAGCTCGTCGGAACGCCCGAGCGGACGACCCTCGACCTGAACGCGCTGACTGCGATGGGCGTCGAGCTGGTGGGTCGTTTCGCGTCCGTCCGCGACGGTCGGGCGCTGTTCTCGGGCGGTTTGCGAAACGTGTTCTCGCTGGCCGACCTGAAGCTGGAACGCCTGCTCGACCTGTTCGACGACTGGGCCTTGGGAAACGGAGCGGATTCCGAGGTCGCTGCTCCCGAGCGCTTCGCACCGACCGAGGCGCCGCGGTCGCCGAGGCTGGCGCTCGACCTCCGGAGCGGCGAGGTCGGGACGATCGTCTGGGCGACGGGGTTTCGGCCCGACTACAGCTGGCTCGACGTGCCGGTCGTCGACGCGAAGGGTCACCTTCGCCACGACGGCGGTGTCGTCGACAGCCCAGGGCTCTACGCTCTGGGCCTGCCGATGCTGCGGCGGCGGAGATCGACGTTCATCTGCGGGATCGAAGACGACGCGCGTGCTGTCGTCGATCACCTCAGCGGCTACCTGGCGGGTGATTCGCCCGCCTCCATGAGGGCGAGCACCGCGCTGTCGTAGAGGCTGCGCGGTCGGGGATGTCAGCTCTCGGCGGCTGCCGTGAGCTCGTCCACGTTGCGTTTGCGGTAGCCGAAGCGGTACCGGCCGAGCGAGCCTCGCCGGTGGGCGACGCGGACATAGGTGAGAGCGCCGAGCGGCGGCATCAGCAGGCCCTGGGTGAGGGCGTAGAAGGGCATGAGCAGCATGTATCGAGACCGAACCTGGAAGTTCGCGGCGAGCGTCCAGATGACGTAGAAGATCCACAGGGCGAGCATCGTGAACGGCAGCGAACGGATGTCGATCATCCCCCACCACTTCCAGTAGACGGTCGACCAGATCCCGAGGCAGGCATAGAGCGTCATCACCGGCCGGTGGAAGAGGTTCTTGTCGGCGTTGACGCTCCAGTGGCGGAAGTTGCCGGCCCACCAGAGCCGCCGCTGCCGGTAGAGGGCGGCCCAGTTGTCGGGCGCGTCCGTCGCGACGACGAAGTCGCAGTGGAGCACCTTCATCCGGAGCGCCTTCGCGACGACGCCGGTCTCGATGTCCTCGCCGGGCGTCCACATGGAGTGGCGCGCGTACAGCGCCCGCAGGGACGAGGTTCGGCCGATGAAGCACGCGCCGGAGGTCAGCCAGGGGCGGATGTGCCGCCCGAGCATCGCCATCCGGTACTCGACGTGCTGGAGCCGGGTCACGAGGTTGGTGGTGTTCGCGACCTCGCATTTCACCGAGCAGAGGTCGGCCCCCGAGGCGAGCACCGACGCCACCGCGAGCCTCAGGCCCGGCCCGAGCCGGGTGTCGGCGTCGAGACGCAGCGCGATCGTCGTGGTCACCTCTGCGAGCGCGCGGCCGACGAGCCGTGCGGGGTCCGGGTTGTCGATCCGGTAGCGGCCGACCCGCCAGCCCTCGGCTTCGAGCTCGTCGGCGAACGCGGCCATCACCGCGGGCGACGTCTCGAGCGCAACCAGGACATTCGCCTTGTACCCGGTGAGTGCGGCCCGGCCGGCGAAATAGCGCGGGTGCCCGAACACGGGCACGATGATCGTGAAGTCGTCGCTCGGCTCGGCGGCGGGCGCGACGACGCGCACCCGCCACCACGAAAGCACGTTCTGGAAGTCGTAGGCGAGCAGCAACCCCGCCAGGGCGACCATCACGGTCCTCATCTACGGTCGGCCGCGACCGAGGAAGTCGTCGACCCCCTGCTGCACAGACTGGCCGGTCGCGGCGTCGATCGAGTCCTGGCTCGAGTCGTCGGCCGAAACGGGCTCGACGACAAGCCCGATCGGTGGGCACCTCCCGGTGCCCGGGCACTGCACCTCGACCTTCGTCGCCGAGTGCCCGACGAGAAGCTGAAACCAGTGGTTGTGTCCTAGAACGGGAGCAAAGACGAGCGTGATGACGATCAAGACAGTGGCGGTCGGTGCGCCGGAGCTTCGCATCTGAGTCCTTCCTGGTCGTATCGGTTGTGGGCCGCACGGATCGGCGCCGCTTCCGCTCCTCGACCTCTATCGGCGTCCTCGCCGAGGTCTGCCCCCCCAATCTGGGGACTCGATGCGATTTCGCTGCCACCAGGTCTGCGAAGTAACCTGATCGCGGCGGCCGAGGGCAAGGCTGAAGGGGGCGGTCAGAGATGGCGTTGAGCCACGATCGGCATTCGGCCTCGCCGAGCGCCCTGCGGGAAGCGGGGAGCTTGCCCGATCCGCACGCGCCTGCCGGGACTGTCAACGACGAGATGCCGTTCGATCACATCGTCGTCGTGATGATGGAGAACCACTCGTTCGACAATGTGCTCGGCGCGCTCGCACGTTCCGGACAGGCCTCCGCCGACGGGCTGACCTTCGACCAGAGCGGCGAGGCGACCAACTCCAACCCCGGCACGCACGGCACGCCGGCGCAGGTCGGCTCGTTCCCGTTGGCCTCGACCGCGCAAGGGACGAAGGTCTCCCAGACGTGGGATGCAACGCATCAGCAGATCAACGGGGGCAGGATGGACGGCTTTGTCCGGTCGGCCGGGTCGATCGAGCCGATGGGGTACTACCCGCCGGAGGTGCTCCCGTTCGCATACTCGCTCGCGCGCACCTTCACGGTCGCGAACCGGTGGTTCTGCTCGGCGCCGTGCCAGACGATCCCGAACCGCCGCTTCCTGCTGGCCGGGACTGCCTATGGCAGCATCGCGACCGATGTGGCAACGCTCCTGAGCGGCTCTCCGCCGGGCGGCACGATCTTCGATCGCCTCGCTGCGCACACGGTCAGCTGGCGCAACTACTTCACCGATCTCCCCGGGACCGTGGTCATACCGTCGATCATCGAGAGGCATCCGACACACCTCCGCACGATCGACGTGTTCTTCGACGATTGCGCTGCCGGGACTCTCCCGTCGGTCAGCTTTGTCGATCCTGAGGCCGGCCTACTGTCGTTCGCGGCCGGAGAGCTCGCGCGGCTTCCTCTGCTCGAGACGGCAGCTGAGAAGCTCGAGAAGCGGGGAGGCTCGGAGGAGGACCCTCAGGACCTCTACTACGGTGAGGCCTGGGCCCACCGCGTCGTCGAAGCGATCCTCGACTCGCCGGCCTGGCCGCGCACGCTACTGATCTACATCTACGACGAGCATGGCGGCTACTACGATCACGTGCCGCCGCCCGCCGCGATCCCACCGGACCTGATCCCACCCAGGCTGCGCCCAACCGACCTCCCCGGCGGCTACGACATCTACGGCCCCCGAGTGCCGGCCGTCGTCGTCTCGCCCTACTCGAGGCCGAACGCAGTCACCGACGTCGTCCACGACCACACCTCGGTTCTGGCAACGATCGAAGCAAAATGGAACCTGCCCGCGCTCACACGCCGTGACGCCAATGCAGCAACCGTGATGGACTTCCTCGACCCCAGCCGACCAGCGTTCCTGGAACCGCCCACGATCCAGGGCCCATCGGTCAACGGACCCTCAGGCCCGAGCTAGGACGACTTCTGAGCGCTCCAGGTGCCGCTGCCCGTTCTGGTCGTGTAGGTACCCGACATCGAGCTGCCCGAGACCGAGCCGGTGTAGGTGACGACGCCCGCTGGACCGACGGCCCCGAAGCTGATGGCACTGCCGTTGACCTTCCCGGTGACCGTCGTGGTCGCGCTCTGGCCCTTGTATGTGATCTTGATCAAGCCGTGGAGCTTGGCTCCCGTCTGGGTCCAGTGCAGGCTGAACGTCCCCTGGTAGGTGCCGCCGTACGTCCCGGACCACTTTCCGGAGAGGCCCGACGAAGACCGTGGGGTGGCCGGGCCGGCCGCCATCGCGCCGGTGGCGCTGAGCGAGATGAGGCCCACAATCACGATGAGTGGAAAGGCTCTCCGACAGAGTGAACGAGGATTCATGTCTGGCTCCTTCCTGGCGATCGAGTGAGGCAAAGGCCATGCGGCCCTGGCGCGCGAAGCCTAATCGACCCGGCACGATCCCGGACCTCGCGGGTTAGCCGGCCGAGCGCTCCGGGCGCCACAGCCGCGCCGCCCGCTGCAGGCCCGCGACGGTGACCTCGCGGCCGCCCGTCAGCCCCGAGGGCCGCAGGATGATGACGAGCGCCATCACGACGCCGAGCGTCACGAGCCGCGCCCCGTCGGGGAGGTTCACGTAGAAGGGGATGTGCACGCCCTGCTCCGCGTCGTTCAGGAACGAGTTCAGCCCGCTGATCAGCAGCGCGCCGACCACCGCGCCCCAGACGCTCTGGACGCCGCCGATCACCAGCATCGCGAGCGTGATGAACGTCAGCTCGAGGTACACCTGGTTCACCGTGATCGAGCCGAGCTCGTGGACGAGCAGCCCGCCGGCGAATCCGGCCAGCGCACCGCTGATGACGAACGCGACGAGCCGCTCGCGGTGCACGTGGATCCCCGACGCCTCGGCTGCGCGCGGGTCCTCGCGCGTCGCCCGGAGTCGACGACCGAACCGGCTCCGCTGGTAGGCGAACGCAACGAGGATCGCGAGCACGGCGCCTGCTGCGAGCGTCCACGTCCCGCTCTCCGGGACGAGGGCCAGGGCCGTGACGCCCGGGCCGATCTTGTCCCAGTAGCTGATGATGTTCGCCGTGATCCCGAGCACGGCGAACGTCGCGATGCCGGCCGGGAGCCCCGAGAGCCGCATCAGCGCGATCCCCGTGAGCAGCGCGAAGATCCCGCCCGCGAGTGCGGCGAGGGCGAGCGACGAGACCGTGGAGACGTGCGTGTGCCGGAGCACTGGGTACATCGCCGGGAGCACGAAGTTCTTCTGCTCGGCGCCGAGGGTCAGGATCCCGGAGAGGTACGCGCCGATCGCGACGAAGCTCATGTGGCCGAACGAGAGGACGCCGGAGTTGCCGATGAACACGTAGAGCGCGACCACGATCGCGGTGTTGACGAGCGCGTCGTCGAACTCGAGCTTCCGAACCGCGCCGGCATTCGCGCCGAGAGCCGCAACGACGAGCACCAGGGCCACCGGGACGGCGGCCGTCACGAGCGGCGCGAGACGGCGTCTCATACGCGATCGACGCTCAGGTCACTGCCGCCGGCGAACAGGCCGCCGGGCCGCACGAGCAGCACGACGATCACGAGGCCGTAGACGACCGACGGGAGGTAGACGCTGCTCGACGAAGGCAGCTCGTCGCCGACGAACGCCGTCGCGAATCCGATGAGGAACCCGCCTGCCGTCGCCGTCGCGAGCCGGTCGAGCCCGCCGACGACGACCCCGATCAGGGCGAAGATCGTCACCTGGACGCCGAAGTCGGGAGTGACGAGGGGCGACTGCACGGTCAGTAGCACCGCCACTGCCGCCGCGAGCGCCCCCGAGATCGCGAACGAGAACGCGATCACCCGGTTCGCGCGCACGCCGAGCAGCCGCGCGGTGCGGAAGTCCGCAGCAGAGGCGCGGAGGTGGAGGCCGACCGTCGTGCGGTCCAGGAAGAGCGTCAGGCCGGCGAGCAACACGGCGCCGACGACGATCGCGACGATCGAGATCCAGCGGATCCGGAGCGTTCCGATCGCGATCGCCGTGTTCAGCCCGCCGAGAGTTCCGACCGTGCTGCCTCGCGAACCGAACGAGAGCAGGTAGACGTTCTGGAGCAGGAAGCTGATCGCGAAGCTGGCGACGAGCATGGTCGCCGGCGAGGCGCCGCGAAGCGGCCGGAACGCGACCCGCTCCATCACGAGCGAGCCCGCGGTCACGACGACGAAGCAGGCGGCGATCGCGAGCACCGCCGGCTGGCCGCTCAGGAACGCCAGCGTGTAGGCACCGGCAGTGATCAGCTCCCCGTAGGCGAGGTTGACGAGCCGCATGACGCCGAAGACGAGGCCGATCCCGACCGCGACCACCGCATACACGGAGCCCAGGCCGATGCCGTCGATGACCGCCTGCAGGAACGAGCTCATCGGGTCATGAGAGGTACGCGCGGCTGAGCCGGCCGGTCAGGTCGTCGACGTCGCGTGCGTCGGCCTTCGTCAGCGTCAGCCGGAGCTCGGCGTTCGAGATCACATGCGTCCGGTCGGCGAACTCGATCGTCATGACGCCGCGCTGCTCGACGAGCAGGATCGTGACGCCGCGGTCGCGGATCTGGGCCAGCGTCTCGAACAGCGTCTTTACGATCTTCGGCGCCAGCCCGAGCGACGGCTCGTCGAGGAGGAGGACGTCGGGACGGGCGACGAGCGCCCGCGCGATCGCGAGCTGCTGCTGCTGGCCTCCCGACAGCGACCCCGCCTGACGGCCCGCGAACTCCTCCACCACGGGGAAGAGCTCACGTACCCACTCGAGGTCGTCGGCCACGCCGTCCGGCGAGCGGCGCCCGGCGAGCCCGAGGCGGAGGTTCTCGTGCACGGTGAGCGAGGGGAAGATGTGCCTTCCCTCGGGGACGAGCGAGACGCCCGAGCGGGCGATGTCCTCCGGACGGCCGCGCAGCGGCTTACCTGCGAGCCTGATCTCGCCCGCAGCGAGGGGGACAGACCCCATCACGGCATGCAGCGTCGTCGACTTGCCTGCGCCGTTCGGCCCGATCAGCCCGACGATCTCGCCCGGGTCGAGCCTGAGGCTGAGCCCGCGCACCGCGGTGAGCGCGCCGTAGCGCACCTCGACGTCTCGGAGCTCGAGCGCCGCGTCACTCATGCCGAGCCTCCGTCGAGCCTACGGCTCATCGACGGCCTCGACACTCGACGACCCGGCCCCCAGGTACGCGGTGGCGACGTCGAAGTTTCGGCGGATCTCGTCAGGAGTCCCCTCGGCCAGGGTCCGTCCGCGGTCGAGCACATGCACGCGGTCGCATACCTCCATGATCAGCGCGACGTTGTGGTCGATCAGCAGGACGCCGGCGCCGAAGTCGTCACGAACCGACCGGACGACGGCCGCGAACGCGGGGATCTCCGCCTCGTGCAACCCTGCCGCGGGCTCGTCCATCAGCACGAAGCTCGGCTGCATCGCGAGCGCCCGAGCGACGCCGAGCCGGCGCTCGTCCCCGTGCGGGAGGACGGCCGCCTCCTGGTCGCTCCGGTCCCCGAGGCCGAGGAGGTCGAGAAGCCGGTCGGCCCGCCGGCGGGCCTCGGCGGGCGAGACGCCGGCTCCGAGCGCGGCGACCTCGACGTTCTCGCGCACGGTCAGGCCACGGAAGAGCCGGCCGTGCTGGAACGTCCTGGCGAGCCCGGCGCGGCCGCGCCGGTGCGGCGGCCAGCGGGTGATCTCGCGCGAGCCGAGCTCGACCCGCCCCGACGAGGGCAGGTCGAAGCCGGTCAGGAGGTTCACGAGCGTCGTCTTCCCGGCGCCGTTCGGCCCGATCAGGCCGAGCACCTCGTCGCGCGCGAGCACGAGGTCGACGTCCTGGAGCGCGTGGATCCCGTCGAACGAGCGCGAGACCCCGATCGCCCGGAGCGTGGGGTCGGGCCCCGCACGGCCGTGCGAGACCCGACTCCTGAGCTCAGCCGCCAACTCGGTCAGTGGATGTTGGCGACGACCTTCGCTGTGTGCTCGCCGATCACCCTGGCCACGTTGTTGTTGACCCGGATGATCCGGTACGGCCGCCCGGTGACGCTGTGGAACGTCGGGGTGAACGTGATCGGGCCGCCCAGCGTCTGGAACTTCGTCAGATGCGAGAGCGTGGCTGCGAGCTTCGCCCCGTCGGTCGAGCCCCCGTTCTGCTTGATCGCGTAGGCGATCGCGTCGATCGCGTCCGCGCCCGTGATGAAGCCCCCGGTCTGGGCCGAGTACTTCCTCCCGAGCTTCGCCATCTGGCCCTCGAACGCCCGTACGGCCGGGTCGGGGTCCTTCGCGACCGCGCCCGCGTACGTGGCGAAGTAGAAGTTCGTCACCTTCGGGTTCTTCGACCACCAGTAGGCGCCGTCACCGGCCCAGCTGTTCATGATCGGCGTCTTGTTCCCGAGCGTCCGGAGGCTGTCGACGAACGCCGGCTGGTCGCCCGCGAACGAGGTGCAGAAGGCGATCATGTCGGCCTTCTTCCCGTTGATCCGGGTGGCGACGTTGTTGATCGTCTTGTCGCCCTGCGTGAACGACTCCGAGTCGACGATCGTGCCGCCGAGCTGCTTGAACCGGTTGGTGAATGCCGTGCACACGTTCTGGAAGTAGACGAGCAGCTTGTCGGTGACGATGTCGGCGCTCTTCCAGCCGTGGGCGTAGGCCCACTCGGCCATCGCCGAGCCTTCGTCCTGGGCTGCATTCCCGAACGAGAATGCGAGGTCCCCGGCCGAGCCGAAGCGCGACGGCCCCATCTGGTCGGTGCCGATGCACGGCGCGACCGTGAGGAGCTTCGCCTGCAGGAAGGCCTGGATCGCCGGCGTCGCGTAGTCGACGTCGCAGGTCACCCAGCCGATCTGGGCTCCTTGGCTGATCAGCTTCGTCGCGTCCTGCTTGGTCGCCTGCGGGTCGAGCTGGGTGTTCAGGTACTTGAGCACGAGGGGATGCCCGTCGACGCCCCCGGCCGCATTGATCTTCTTGATCTCGATCTGGGCCGCAGTCAGTGCAGGCGCGTCGAACGGCGCCATGTTCTTGGTCAGATCGATCGCCGCACCGATCACGATCGGCGAGCCCGCCGCCTTCGTGCTCCTGGCAGCGCTGGTCACTCCCGTGACGCAGAGCACTGCAACGGCGCTTGCGACGAGTGTGACCGAAAGGACTCTCGCGAGTCTCATTCGACCTCCTTGGGTTGTTGTGGTTGACCGACCGGGGCGAGCCGTCGCACAGTCTCCCACGCGGCAGCCGTCGCTGCGCGGCCACGGCGGGCGAGCTCGGCTGCGGGCACGTCCCAGAGCGAGTCCGGGTGGTGAGTGCCGAAGCTTCCGTTGTCCGAGAAGATCTCCAGGTCGTAGAGGCCGTCCCAGCCGGCCGCATCGAGCGCAGCGATCAGCGCCGGCAGGTCGGCCACGCCGTCTCCGGGCAGGACGCGGTCGCACCAGCTGCGCTCGGGCCGCCGCACGTCCGAGATATGGACACCGGCGATCCGGTCGACGTGCTCGGCGACGTCGTCGAGCACCGTCGGGGAGTTCCACAGGTGCCACGTGTCGAACTGGAGCCCGAGCGAGCGGCTGCCCCCGGCGTCCGAGATCAGCCCCAGTGCGTCGGGGATCGTGCTCACGATCGTCCACTCGGCGCCGCCTGCCGCCTGGTAGGGCTCGAGCGCGATCCGCGTCCCCGCGAGCTCCGCCTCGATCGCGAACATACGCAGCGAATCGACGACGATCTGCCGGGCGCGATCGGGGTCGAGCCCGAGGCCGGAACCTGTGAGGCAGACGATCCCGGGCGCGCCGAACGCGGCGAGACGGTGGATCGAGGCACAGACGGCGTCGATCCGCTCCTGTGGATCGGTCGGGCCGCCGAGCAGCGGCAGCGGCAGCGGTGAGGGGACCCGAGGCACCGCCGAGGCGGGCTCGAGCCCGCTTGCGGCGAGCGCTTCGTGGGCCTGGCCGTCGTCTCTGTCCGTGGGCAGCTTCAGCTCCCAGATCCCGATCCCGTCGAGGCCCGCAGCCGTATAGGCGGCGAGGTCGTCGTCGAAGCTCGCGGGGAGCGTCGAGATCTGCGAGATGGAGAAGCGGGGCCCGGGACGGCGGTTCAGGCGAGTGATCTTCCCACAGGGGCGCCGGCCGCTCAAGGGGAAGCCGGGCGCCGGCGGAACCGCTGCAGGATGCGCTCGGTGACGGGCACCTTGAGGAGCTCGAGCGCGACCAACGTGCCGGAGCCGGCGCCGAGCCCCGGCCCGGGCCAGGTGCTCGCACCGATGTGCCAGAGCGTTCGACCGGCGTGCGATGCCCCGGGCGTGCCGGGAACGGCCGCCAGAGGAAGTTCTGGTCGAGCGCGAGCGACCCGGAGTACGGGTCGCCGTGATGCAGGTTCGGGTTGGCGGCCTGCAGGTCGGCCGGCGAGAGAGACGTCCGGCGGATCACCGCCTCCTTCAGATTCGGGATGTGGGCCTGCGAGTCTCTCCTGGATCCGGTCGGCATAGCGCTCGCGTAGCTCCTCGGTCCAGCTCCCATCTCCGGGGTCGAGCTCGCCCGCGGCGTCACCCTTCACCTCCCAGGGCAGCTCCTGGAGCTGGATCCACAGCATCCCCTTCCCTGCCGGCGCCCGGCTCGGGTCGACCGCGAGCGGCTGCCCGCAGACCACCGTCGCCTCGGCCGGAAGCAACCCGCGCTCGGCCTCGTTCACGGCGCGCGAGACGCCGTCGAGGCCGGGAGTGACGTGGACGATCGCGGTCTTCTCGAGCCGCTCGTCGCCGTTCCACCGGGGCAGCTCGGAGAGCGCGAAGTGGATCTGCATCTCGGCGCGGCCGTAGCGGAACCGCCGCCCTGCCTCGGCCACCGCTCCGGCGGGGTGGCCGAGCAGCGGCCCGTAGAGCTGGGTCGGAGTCACGTTCGCGAGCAGGGCCTTGTCGGCGCCGATCGTCTCGCCACCGGTCGTGCGGACACCTTCCGCCGTCCCGTTCCGAACGACGATCGAGGCGACCTCCGCGCCCGTGCGGCAGGAGCCGGCGTTGTCCTCGATCAGCCGGACGAGCGCGTCGACGAGGCGCGCCCCGCCGCCCTTCGGCACCGGCATCCCGCCTTCCTGGATCGCGACCGCGATCACCTGCGTCATGAAGCCGGACGCGGCGGCGTCGGGGCCGAGACCCGTGTGCAGCACCCACGGGCGCCAGGAGGCCGTGTGCGCGCGTCGAGCCGAAGGTCGCCTCCAGCCAGTGGCGGCTCGAGCTGAGCACGTTGCCGGAGAACTCGGCGGTGCCCGCGTGGCCGAGCCGGCGGCCCGCGCGGCCGCCGCGAGCATCAGCCCCGCCCGCGACCACAGCTCGGTCCCGAGCAGGCCGAACGAGAGGTCGGCGTTCGGGAGGAAGCCGTCGAGCGCCGCGCTTCCACGCCGCTCCGTCGCCGTCGGCATGGCGGTCGAGCTCGGCGGCGTTCGCGTCGGCCGTCCGCAGCAGGAAGGCTGCCTCACCGTCGGGGAACACGGTGCCGGTCGGGTAGTCGGTGTTCAGGTACTCGAGGCCTCGCTCTGCGAGGTCGTCGCCGAGCAGCCCGCCGGCGGCGCCGCCGACCCAGAGCGGGTGCCAGCACGAGAAGACGTCGTGGTGGAAGCCGGGCTCGGTGATCTCGGCGGTCTGGATCGCGCCGCCGAGCCAGTCGTTGCGCTCGAGGATGCAGACGCTCCAGCCGGCGCGGGCGAGGAGCGCCCCGCCGCGAGTGAGTTGATCCCGCTCCCGACGATGACGGCGTCGAAGCGATCCACCGCGGTCAGAGCGTTGCGAGCGCTTCGAGCAGGCGATCGACCTCGGCGGCGGTGTTGTAGTGGATCAGCCCGACGCGCAGCGAGAGTCGGCGGCAGCCGGTGTGCGAGCGCGACGCAGTACCAGTTGTCGGCGTACCAGACGCCGATCCCGCGCTCGGCCAGCGCGTGCGCCGCCGTCTCGGCGTCGACGCCCTCGACGTTGAGCAGGAACGTCGGCACGCGCCGCTCGAAGTCGGGGCCGTAGAGCTCGACGCCGTCCGGGAGGTTCGCGACCAGCTGCTCACCGAGCGTGCGCTCGTAGTCGCGCAGCACCGCGAGACCGCCGAGCGAGTCGAGGTAGGCGATCGTCGCCCGGAAGCCGGCGAGGAGCTCGTAGGGCAGCGTGCCGGTCTCGAACCGCCGTCCGAGCGGCTCGCGCGAGGACGGCCTCGCCTTGTAGGGCCGCCAGGGCTCGGCCGCCTCGGCGCGCGTGTAGCCGATCCCGAGGTGCGGCCCGCAGAACTTGTAGGGCGAGCAGAGCAGGACGTCGCAGCCGAGCTCGGCGACGTCGATCGGCTCGTGCGCGGCGTAGTGGACGGCGTCGATCCAGGAGAGCGCGCCGGCCTCCCGTGCGAGCCGGCAGATCCGCCTGCGCGTCGGCGATCGAGCCGGTCGCGTTCGAGGCGAGGGCGAACGCGACGACGCGGGTCCGCTCGGTGAGCTTGCGCTCGAGGTCGTCGTAGTCGACGGTCAGCTCGTCCGTGGCCGCGGCGATGCGGACCGTCAGCCCGCGGTCGGCCGCGAGCTCGACCCACGGGGCGACTCCGCCGTCGTGGTCGAGCTCCGTCGTCAGGATCTCGTCGCCGGGGGCGAAGTCCCGGCCCGGCAGCCCGGGTGAGCGCGAAGTTCAGCGTGGTCATGTTCATGCCGAAGGCGATCTCGGCCGGGCTGCAGCCCAGGAACCGGGCCGCGTCCGCCTTCGCGCCCGTCGAGGATCGCCTCGACCGCCCGGCCGGTCGCATACGGCGCGCCGAGGTTCCCCGAGGCGTCGCGCAGCGCGGCCGCGATCGCGTCGCCGACCTCGTCGGGCACCTGCGTGCCACCCGGCGCGTCGAGGAACGCGAACCCCGAGCGGAGCGAGGAGAAACGCGCGCGGGCCGCCTCGACGTCGAAGCTGGTCGTCGCCATCAGGGCGTCTCCCCCCCGAGGATGCGGGCGAAGACGCGCGGGTCGATGTTCCCGCCCGAGACGACGCACACGACCTTCCCGGTGCCCGCCTTCCCCGCTAGCGCAGCCGCGGTCGCGAGCGCTCCGGCGCCCTCGGCGATCACCCTGGCGCGCTCGGCGATCAGCCGGATTGCCGCGGCCGCGGCGTCGAGCGGCACGGTGAATGCGTCATCGATCAGCGCCTGTGCGTGGGTCCAGACGTTCTCGATCAGCGAGCGGCTCCCGGCGCCGTCGACGAAGGATCGCGCGTAGTCGACCTGGTGCGGGCCGCCGTGGAGCGCCGAGGCCGCGGGGGCGCCCGTCTCGGGCTCGACCGCGTACATCCGCACCTCGGGTCGAGTCGGCTTGACCGCGCTCGCGATCCCCGTGATCAGCCCGCCGCCGCCGTAGGGGACGAGGATCGCATCGACGTCGGGGAGGTCCTCGAGGATCTCGAGACCGATCGTGCCGTTCCCGGCCATGACCCTCACGTCGTCGACGGGGTGGACGAAGAGCCCGGCCGCACCGTCGTAGCGGCCCTCGAGCAGGACGCGCCACCAGTCGTCGTAGGGGAGGGCGACCACCCGGCCGCCGAAGCGCTCGATCGCCGCGATCTTCGTCTCGGGTGCGCCTTCCGGGACGACGATCGTCGCCGGCACCCCTCGGAGCCGGGCGGCGTACGCCACGCCCTGGGCCATGTTCCCGGCGCTGGCGGTGACGACACCGGCGGTCAGCTCGTCGTCGCGTGCCTGGAGGACCGCGTTCCCGGCCCCGCGGATCTTGAAGGAGTTGACGGGCTGGAGCGTCTCGAGCTTGAGGTAGAGCCGCGCGTCCGAGTCGGCGTCGATCGGGACGAGCGGTGTCCGCAGAGCCACGCCGGAGATCGTCTCGCGCGCGCGGAGGATCTCGTCGTAGGGGATCAGAGGTCGACCTCGGCGCCGGCGCCCTCAGCCTCGGCCCGCTCGAGGACGAGCTCCGCGGCCGCCAGATCCTCGACGGCCAGGCCGAGCGACTTGAAGACCGTGAGCTCGGAGCCGGAGCGGCGGCCCTCGGCCGCGCCGATCAGGACCTCCCCGATCTCTCCCCTGATGTGGTCGGGGCCGATCGCCGCGTCGCGCGCTGCGAAGAGGTAGTCGCCGGACTCGTTGACCGTCGACTCGCGGCGGTCGACGTAGAGGGCAGCGGCCGCCATCGTCGCCGTGTCGAGCTCGCGGGTCGTCGGGATGCTCGAGCCGACGGCGTTGACGTGCGCCCCGTCCGCGAGCCACTCCAGCTTGACGATCGGCTCGCGCGCCGCGGTCGCGGTGACGACGACGTCGGCGCCGCGAACGGCCTCCTCGGCCGTCGCGACCTCCTCGACCCCGTCGCCGAGCGCCGCCACGCTCCCCGGCGTCCGGCTCCACGCGCGGATTCGCTCGAACGGGAGCACGGCGCGCATGGCTTCGAGGTGCGACTTCCCCTGCGTCCCGGCCCCGAGGATCCCGAGCGTGGTCGAGCCCGGCCGCGCCAGCAGCTTGGTGGCGACAGCCGTGACGGCGGCGGTGCGGATCGCGGTGATCGCGCTCGCGTTGACGAGCGCCGAGCACCTGCCCGGTCTCGCCGTCGAAGATCGCCACGAAGCCCTGGTGGCTGTCGAGCCCCCGCCCTCGGTTCCCCGGCGCGATGCAGACCGTCTTCAGCGAGTACACCGCCTTCGGCTCGCTACGGTAGGCCGGCATCAGGCCCATCAGCGTCGTCGCCCCGGGAGGGCGGACGACGAAGCGGAGCGGGTTGTGGAGCTCGTCGCGCGCGAGCGCAGCGAGCGTCTCCTCCATCGCCGCGATGCACTCCTGCATCGGCAGCAGCCTGAGGGCATCGTGCTCTCCTACGACACGGGCGGTCATGCGAAAAAGGAGCCTATGCGCTCGCGCTCGTCTTCCGCGAGCGGAAGCTCGAACGCGACGAGCACCGGCTCGAGGTGGGCCGGGCGGGTCGGGCCGCAGACGGCGCCGGCGACGTCGGGATGCGAGAGCACCCACGCGAAGGCGAGCGCGGCCATGTCGACGCCCCGCTCCCGGGCCTCGGCCTCGAGCCGGTCGAGGCCGTCGTAGATGCGGTCGTCGACGAGCCGCAGGTAGCCCTCGGGGCGCTGCGACATCCGCGAGCCTTCCGGGTACGGCTCGCCTCGCCGGTACCTGCCCGCCAGCCAGCCCCCCGCGAGCGGCCCGAACGGCACGTAGTCGATCCCGTGCTCGGCACAGAGCGGCAGCAGCTCGCGCCTCGTCGCCGCGGTCGAGGATGGAGTAGGCGTTCTGGATCAGCGCCGGCCGCCCGTGGCCGAGCGCTTCGCGGACCGCGGCCGGCGTCGTGGTTCGAGAGGCCCCAGGCCCCGATCGTGCCCTCGTGCTGCAGCTCCTCGAAGGCGGCCACGGTCTCGGCGAGCGGGGTATCGCGGTCGCGGTCGTGGGCGAGGTAGAGGTCGATCCGGTCGACACCGAGACGGTCGAGGCTCCCCTCGACGTTGCGCCTGATCCGCTCCCGCGAGAGCCCTCGGTCGGCCGGGTCGCCGGTCACGGAGTTGTAGACCTTCGTCGTGATGACCGGGTCGCGGCCGCGGTCCGCGCGCCAGCGGCCGATGAACGACTCGCTCCGGCCGCCGCCGTAGGCATCGGCGGTGTCGAACCAGCGGATGTCGCGGTTCCAGGCGACGTCCATGATCGCGCGGGCGTCGTCCTCGGTCGTGCCCTGGCCGAAGAACGCCGGTGCCGAGCCCACCCCGCCGAAGTTGCCGCACCCGAGCGAGACTCGTTTCTGCGTCACTCCTGGCTCAGCGACATCGTGGTCAGCTCGTTGCGAACCTCCCACAGCTCGGGGAAGAAGCGCTTGTGGATCAGCTTGCCGAGCACCTCCACGGGCGTGCCCTGCGTGCCGACCACCGATCCGCCGATGATCCGCTCGACCACGACGAAGTGCCGCGCCCGCCAGACGACGACCCGTTCGTCCCACTCGATCAGGAGCTCGGCGAGCTGGTAGAGGTCCTCGTGGTCGCGACCGAGGGTGTACACCTCGGCAAGGGTCAGACCGGCCCGCTCCCGCGCGGCGTGGAAGGCGGTGCCGAGCGGCGGGGTGACCTTCTGCACCCTCCGGAACCCGGGCGAGTCGAAGCCGCTGCCGTGACCGAGCACCTTCCGCACCTCCTGGTACTCCCACGGCGAGAGGTGCTCGAGCATGTCCAGGGCGGCCGTGACGAGCTTCAGGCAGTCGACTCCGCGACGCAGGAGCCGGATCGCGCCGCCGAGGCTGCCGCCGTCGAGCAGGCGCGTCGCCTCGTCGACCTCGGTCGACGGCCAGCTTCAGCCAGAGCTCCGAGGACTGGTGGACGGTCTGGAAGAGGAGCTCGTCGCGGTGAACCCACTCCTCCGCCGTCTTCTGCAGCGCGAGCAGCTCGTCGGTGCGGAGGTAGCGCTCGTAGTCGGAGCCGCCCTCACCCGACAGCACCGGCTCCGACAGCTTCGGCTCGGTCATCTCTCGGTCCCGTCGTAGATCCGCAGCGGCAGGTCGGCGAGCGGGACGCCGCCCTCGGCGGTCGACGAGCCACGTGTCCTGCATGTAGAGGCACGCCCGGCCGTCGTCCGAGATCGCGTGCGGGTGCATCGAGAAGATCATGTTCTCCCGCAGCACCGTCTCGTCGCCCTCGCCGATCTTCGGGTACTCGATCATCGTCATCCCGATCGAGTGGCCGGTCACGTGGCCGAGGTGGAAGCCGCGGTCGAGGAAGCCCTTCGCCACCGCCCGGTGGACGTCGTGCGCCGTCGCGCCGTCCCGGAGGGCTCCACGAGCCGCCTCGAAGTACTCGTCGTAGGCCTCCAGCATCAGGCGTGACTCGGCGCTCGGCTCGCCGGGGCAGATCGCCCGCGACACCTCGACCCAGTGACCGCCGGGGCCGGCGACCTCGAGCGAGGGGAGCATCATGTCGGTCGGCTTCACGCGGCGCGTGCCCGCGATCTTGAACTCGGGGAGCGCCGAGCCGTTCTCGCCGACGAGAACCATGTCCATCGTCTGGCGCCCGCAGCCCTGCTCGATGAAGTACTCCTCGGCCGGCGCCAGGATCTCCCGCTCGCTGCGGCCCGGGGCGAACGCCTCCAGGAAGATCCAGAAGCCCTCGGTGTTGATCCGGACGCTGTCGCGGACGGACTCGAGCTCGTAGTCGCTCTTCACGGCGCGCGCGTGGTCGAAGGGCTTCTCCCAGTCGACGAGCTCGACCGCCGGCGCGAGCGACTGGTAGTCGCGCACCGTCATCGCGTACTCGAGCCCGTAGACGCCGACCTTCTTGCCCCGGAGCCTGTCGGCGAGCCACTCGCCCGGTCGGGCCGTGAACACCTGCTCCTCGACCCAGGTCGTGCCGTGCTCACCGACGTAGCGGGCCTCGCTGCGGGAAGACGATCGTCGGGTCGCCCTCCCGCGGGAGCAGCACGTACGCGTAGCGGTGGACGATCACGAACCCGGACAGATAGGTGACCGCGCCCTCGAATCCCGTGTACTCGGTACCTGCGACGAGAACCGCGTCGAGCCCGTCCGCCTCCATCGCGTCGCGGATCAGCCGGTAGCGCCGCTCCGCCTCCCCGGCCGGGACCGCGTCGGCCCTCTCCGTCCGTCACTGCTTCCACGATGCCTCCACTCCTTTCACGAGGGTCCAGATCATCTCGTTCGCGGGCGTCGGAACGCCGAGGCGCCGGCCGAACTCGGCGATGCCGCCGTTCAGGAAGTCGACCTCGGTCTGACGGCGGGCCTCGACGTCCTGGAGCATCGAGGCCTTGTGGTCGTAGGCCACCTCGGGGCGCGCCGCGTAGTCGATCAGCTCCTCGGGGTCGGAGTCGAGCTCGATCCCCTGGGCGCCCGCGACGGCCTTCCCCTCGTCGACGAGCCGGGATGCGAGCCGGCGAAGCGGCGGCTGCTCGCAGACGCGACCGTGCGTGAGGCCGGTGAGCGCCCCGAGCGGGTTGGTCGCGGCGTTGAAGATCACCTTGCGCCACTGCGGGCCGCGCGCGTCGGCGACCGCGTTCGACGGCATCCCGCCCCGCGTGCATGCCTCTGCGAGCCGTTCGATCTCCTCCGTCGCGGCGGGCTTGTCCTCGAAGGGGCCGAAGGTCGTGTCGCCCTTCACGTCCCACTGGACGACGCCCGGAGAGACCAGCTTCCCCGCCGGGAACGTCGTGCCGCGGATGACGCGGCCGCAGTGGCGGGCGAGCACCTCCTCGTTGCCGATCCCGTTCTGCACCGAGGCCACGGCGCCGTCCGCGAACGCGTGGGCGGTCGCGGCGATCGCGGCGTCGGTGTGCATCGCCTTGGTCGCGACGATGCCGAAGTCGCAGGCCGGAAGCTCGGCGGCGTCGGTGGTCGCCCGCACCTTGCCGAGGACGTCTCCCGCGCCGGTCAGGCGGAGCCCGTCGCGGTTGATCGCGTCGACGTGGTCGCGCGCGAGGTCGTAGGCCCAGACCTCGACGTCCTCGAGCGTGCCGAGGTTCGCCGCGAAGAGCGACCCGACCGCGCCGCAGCCGACGACGCAGATCCTCACCAGGAGTCCTCCTTGGCCTTGATCAGCCGGTACATCGTCGTGTGGAGCGGCACCGGGACGCCGAGGCGGTCGCCCTCCCGGACGAGCGAGCCGGTGATCAGGTCGATCTCCGTCGGGCGGTGCGCCTCCACGTCCTCGAGCATCGAGGGAGAGTGCGCCGACCCGCGACGGGTCGCATGCACGTTCATCTCCCAGGGATCCTCGCGGAGCTCGACCCCCGCGGCGGCGGCAACCGCCTTGCCCTCGTCCATCAGCGCGCGGACGAGGTGGCCGAGGTCGCCCGGCTCGGCGAGCGCCGCGAAGTGCGGATCGTGGGGCAGGCCGGTGAGCGCGGCGACGGTGTTGACCGTGGCGTTGAAGATCAGCTTCGACCAGAGCGCCGGGCTGAGGTCGTCGAACGCCTCCGCCTTCAGGCCCGACGAGCGGATGAGCTCGGCGACCCGCTCGGCGTCGGCCGGCGTGGTTCCGCGGAACGGGCCGATCCAGGTGGCCGTGTCGAGGATGTACTCGACGTGCGTGTCGGCGTGGCGCGTCCCGCTCATGAAGGTGACCGAGGAGAGGATCGGCCACGCGCCGCGCTCCCCCACGATCTCGTCGGCGCCGAGCCCGTTCTGGACGGTCATCATCATCGCCCCCGGCCAGTGGCCCGCCAGACGGTCGGCCAGGTCGGCGACGTCTGTGGTCTTGCTGCAGACGAGGACGAGGTCGGGCTCGGGGAGCGCCGTCAGGTCGACCGACGCCGTGACGTGCGAGTGGAGGTCGGAGCGGCCGGAGACGCGCAGGCCTTCGCTCGTTGAGCGCGCGTGCGTGCTCCTCTCGGCGGGCGAGCACCGAGACGTCGGCCACCTGAGCGAGATGGCCGGCGAACAGGCTGCCGATCACGCCCGCACCGGCGATGCAGACGTTCACGCCTGCACCACGCCGTCAGGGAACGGCGAGAGCTTCTCGGCACCCGTCTCGGTGATCAGGAAGTTGTCCTCGACGCGCAGCCCGCCGCCGCCGTCCCAGTAGCACCCGGGCTCGATCGCGAGCACCATGCCGGCCGCGAGCCTGGTGTCGGCCAGCCGGTGGGCGTACGGCGGCTCGTGGGCCCGCGCGCCCACGCCGTGGCAGATGGGATGGGTCGGCTGGCCCGGGTACCCCGCCTCGGCGATCCCGTCGCGCACGAGCACGTCGAGCTCCGCCAGGCTCGCGCCCGGGCGGCAGTGGTCGATCGCTCGGGTGTAGACCTGCATCAGCGCCGCCTCGAGCTCCCGGTAGTCGGCGCGCAGCTCCCCCGGGCACAGGAGCTTCGTGTGATCGGCCCAGTAGCCGTCGGCGCAGACCCAGATCTCGAACAGCGTCGGCTCGTCTGCAGTGACCGGCAGGTCGCCCGTGGCGGTGAACGTCTTGATCCCCTTGCCGGACCAGACGAGCGAGAACGGGAGCGCAAGCTCGACCTTGCCTTTCCAGCCGGTCCCCTGGCCGTGAACGAAGCCCTGCCAGATCGCCGCCGCCTCGCTCTCCTTCATCCCCGGACGGAGCAACGCCGCGCACGTGCTCCATCGCCGCCGCGCAGATCTCGTTCGCGAGCCGGATCCGATCGATCTCCTGCTCCGTCTTGACGGCGCGCGCGACCGTGAGCACGGGCGTCGCGTCATGGCCGCCGGGGAAGGCCTCGAACCAGCCGGCGGTGAAGGTCGTCGGCTCGCCGACCATCCGATCCGAGGCCTGCGTCCCCAGCGACCGCTCGACGCCGACCCGGTCGTACCCGCGAGAGGTCTCGAGCGCAAGGTCGAGCGTGCGCATCGTCGGCGGCCGCGGGTCGTCGGGGTCGTAGCCGCGCACATAGCGGACGTCGGCCGTCCATGCGGTGCGCGCCGCGTCCTCGGCAGATGCCTCGAGGCAGATCAGGACGGGCTCGCCCTCGCGCGGGAACACGCAGGCGTCGTAGCCCTTCATCCCCCAGAAGTTCGTCAGATAGAGAACGTTGTCCGGGGCGCGGACGACGAGGGCGTCGAGCTCGTGCTCCGCCATGAGCGCGCGTACGCGATCGAGCTTCTGGTCGTCTCTGGGCCAGCTCACCAGCGCACGCGGGGCGGGGCCGGCTCGCCGTGCCCGTCCGCCCACGAGATCACCGGGTTCCGCAGCGTGCCGATCCTCTCGATCTCGGCCTCCATCACGTCGCCCGGGCTTGAGGTAGAGCGAGGCGGCGTCGGGGCTGAACCCGGCCACGCCCGACACCGTTCCCGTCGAGAGCACGTCGCCCGCGCTGTACCCGAGCGCCGAGTAATGGCTGAGGATCTCCGGGATCGTCACCGACATGCGGCTCGAGTGGGAGACCTGGCGGTCGACGCCGTTCACGCGAAGCGTCATCGCGAGGTCGTGCGGATCGGGGATCTCGTCGGGAGTCACGATCCACGGCCCGAGCGGGCAGAACGTGTCGATGGCCTTGCAGAACGAGAAGACACCGGACTGCATCTCGCGGCGCTGGATGTCGCGCGCGGTGATGTCGTTGAAGATCACGTAGCCGCCGACGTAGTCCATCGCCTCCTCGGGCCCGAACCACTTCCCCGGCTTGCGCAGGATCACGGCGAGCTCGAGCTCGTAGTCGAGCTCCTCGGTGAGGTGCTCGGGATAGATCACCGGCTCGTCCGGGCCGACGATCGCGTCGGTGTTCTGGAAGAAGACGATCCACGGTGCAATCGCGTGCGACCAGTCGACCTGCTTCGACTCGTCCTCGTGCTCGCGGAAGTTGCCGGCCGTGTGGAAGAACTTCTTCGGGACGATCGGGGCACGCAGGCGCGCCTCGACGAGCGGCGTGCGCTCGGCGGCATCGTCGGCCCCGCCCCGCTCGAAGTACGTGCGCATGTCCGGGACGTCGAGGCGGACGATCTCCTCCCCCTCGACCCGGCCCACCGACCCCTCGTCGTAGGTGACGAGCTTCAAACGACCCCGCAGACGCGCATGGCCGTGAGAGCGTAGACGCTCGCCGTCCTCACGAGCCCTTCGATGTCGAGGTTCTCGCCGTCGGTCGTGTCGAGGAGGCCGGTCGAGGTCCCGTAATTGACCGTCGGGATCCCGGCCCGCGTCAGGGCGGACGCGTCCGAGAACCAGCGGGTCACGTCGCGCTCGGGCGGCGCGCCGAAGACCTCGGCGTGCGCGGCGTCGAGCGCGGCGATCAGCGGGTGCGACTCCTCGATCTCCGCGCCGGGCGCGGTGACGTAGACCTCCCCCTCGACGCCGAAGTCCGGGAAGCGCGCGGCCAGCGTCCGCACCAGCTCGAGCACCTCGCTCCGCGCCGTCGACATCGCCTTGGTCGGCGAGACGCGGACGTCGAGGAAGAGGTCGGCCCGGTGGGGAGTCCGGGAGACGCGCCAGCCGAACCCGCCCTGGATCGCGCTCACGTTCACGATCGCGGGGACCCCGCGATAGGCATTCGCCGGATCGCCCTCCCAGGTCGGGATCCAGTCCAGGACCGCGTCCAGGACCTCCCGCATCCGCAGGATCGCGTTCTGGTCGCGCTTCCCCTCGCTGAAGGCGGTGTGGATGAAGTTGCCGCGCGTCGAGATCCGCAGCCAGAGCGAGCCGAAGTGGCCGAGCACGACCTTCGACTCGGTGGGCTCGCCGAGGACGCACATGTCGGCGACCCCGCCGTGCGAGACGAGGTAGCGCGAGCCGGCCGCGTAGCCGCGGTACTCGGCTCCCTGCGCGTCGCCCCACTGCGCCTTCTCGATCTCGCCGCAGACGGCGGCCACGAGCACGTCGCCCTTCAACTGCACACCGGCGTCCTGCAGCGCGCGCAGCGCCTCGACATAGCAGGCGAGAGCGCCCTTCATGTTCGAGATCCCGAGCCCGAAGAGGCGGCCGTCCTTGACGAATGCCCGCGGCTGGAAGCCGGGAACGCCCGCGAGCCAGGGCTCGCGGCCCGAGTACGAGGTGTCCATGTGGCCGTTGAACATCAGGCTCGCCCCGCCGCCGGCGCCGGCCCAGGTCCCGAGCACGTTGGCCCGGCCCTCCTCGACCTGCTGCCACTGAACCTGCAGTCCCATTCCGGTGAACGTGTCGGCCATCAGTTCGGCCATCGCCTGCTCGCTGCCCGTGAAGCTCGGGCACCGATCGCCGCGGAGGCCCACTCGACCAGCCGCTCCTCGTCGATCGTGATGTCCGCGCTCATCGAGCGCGGAGGCTAGCCGAGGGGTGTGATCTCGCAACGAACCGGTGTCCGACACCGCGTGTGTCGGTGTCCGACACCGCATGTGAAGCTCTGGTGCGGCTCATCCCGCGTCGGTGTCGGACACCGCTCTGGCCGCTCTCCGACAGCCGCTACTGCGGTGTCGGACACCGTACGAGCTTTGGCTCGGCTTTCGAGGTCGAGATGCCGTGTCCGACACCAGGCGCCCGCCCCAGCTAACGGAAGTGCGGCAGTACCTGCTCGGCGAACAGCCGGATCTGCTCGTGGCGGTCGGCGCCCCAGAGCTCGAGCATGACGTGCGTACAGCCGGCGTCGCGGTACTCCTCGATCGCCGCGATGCACTCGGCCGGGGTGCCGGCGATCGCCTTGCAGCGGTCGAGAAGCGAGTCGGTCACCTGCTCCTTGGCGGCGAGGCGCCCGCCGCGTTCCATCGCCTCGGCGACGGGCTGGAGCTCCTCCATCCCGATCTCCGCCACGTCGAGCAGCGTGTCCGCCGAGCCCTTGATGTTCTGGAACTTGTTGGCGAGATACATGCCGGCGATCTCACGCGCGCCGTCGCGGCCGGCCGCGCGGTCGTCGGCGTGGATGGAGGCGACGATCGTGCAGCCGATGTCCACGTCGTCGCCGTCGCGGCCGGCCTTCGCCGCGCCCTTCGCGACGTTCTCGCGGGTGTAGCGGACGAATTCCGGAGTGGTGATCGACGGGGTCAGGAGCCCGTCGCCGATCTCGCCGCCGAGCTCCTGCATCAGCGGTGCGGTCGCCGCGACGTAGACCGGAACCGCCCACCGGGGTACCTCGGCCTCGGGCATCACAGCGGGGAGATCGGCGCTGAACGCCTTGCCGTCGTACTCGAAGCGGTCGCCGCCGAGGGCGCCGCGGACGATCGCGACCGAGTCGCGCATGTGGGCGAGCGGCTTGGTCACCTTCGGCGGCCCACCCTGCTTCGTGTTGTTGAGGAAGATCTTCGAGGTGCCGAACCCGACGATGAACCGGCCCGGGCCAGCCGCCTCCTGCACGATCCGCGCGTCCATCGCAACCTGAACCGGATGGCGGGTGTACGGCGAGATGATCCCCCAGCCGATCGTCAGCCGCTCGGTGTCTCGGGCCATGAGCGCCGACAGGACCGTCGAGGATCGTGCCTCCATGCCGTGCTTGCGCCACCAGGGATAGGCCTCGGCGAGCCAGATCGTGTCGAAGCCGCCGCGGTCGAGGGCCTTCGCGGTCTCGAGCATCTCCGCGAGCGGCTCCATCGTGAGCTGCATCAGCCCGATCCGGAACGGAGCAGCCATCCGACTACCTAGGAGGCTGCAGTTTCGGCGACGGTCGCGGTGACCCGCTTGTCGAGCGCGCCCAGCACCTGGTTGACCTGCTGCTTCACGATCGGCTGCAGCACGCGCTGCCCCATCGCGCCGACCGGCCCGAGCAGGCTGACCTCGGCGTTCCAGAGCATCTTCGTCCCGCCTTCGACCGGCTCGAGCGTGAACGAGGTCTGCATGTTCATGATCGCCCCGACGCCGTTTCCCTTCGCGTGGAGACTCGAGTACTCGGGCGGCCGCACCTCGGTCTGCTCGAAGTCGATCGTCATCGCGAGAGAGCCGAGCCCGAGCGGCACCTTCACGCTCGCGGTCCAGTTCCGGTCGTCCTTGATCGCGAAGGACTGGACTCCCGGCATCAGCTCGGCCATCTTCGCCGGGTCGTTCATCACGTCCCAGAGGACCTCGCGCGGGGCGGCGAAGGTCCGTTCCCCGTCGACCTTCATGCGTCCGCCACCGCGAGGCCCTCGCGGCTCGCCGCCGGGTCCCGGATCAGCTCGAACACGCGGAACGGGGGATTGCAGGAGTCGCGGACGATCGGCCTCCCGACGGGCTTGAGCGCGTCCTGGAGCGCGGCGCAGACCGCGTGGATCGCGGCCCCGCCGCCCTCGCCCATCCCTTTCGTGCCGAGCGGCGTGAACGGCGACGGCGACTCGATCGCGCCGGTTCGCAGCGGCGGCACGTCCATTGCGTGCGGGACGTGGTAGTCGTAGAAGTTCGGCGTCAGCAGGTTGCCGTCCTCGTCGTAGGTGAACGTCTCGTGGGTCGCGGCACCGATGCCGTGCGCGAGCGCGCCCATCACCTGCCCCTCGACGATCTGCGGGTGGATCCTGGTGCCGCAGTCGTCGACGGCGGCGTACTCGACGATCTCGTACGCGCCGGTCTCGGGATCGATCTCGACGACGGCGACGTGGACCTGCGTCGCATACGTCAGCGTCAGGTTGCCGTACTTCTTCTCGACGTCGGGGAGCTCGAACGGCGGGACGTAGACGTACCGCTGGTTCAGCGTGATCTCGCGGCCCTCCGGCGAGAGCACCGCGTTGTTCGCATTCACGATCGCGCCGACGGCGAAGAACGGGAGCGCCGCCTCGGGGTCGACGTTCTTGACGAAGTCGTGGGTCAGCGTGTGCACGGCGTACGCGTTGTCCCAAAAGAGTCGGAAATCCGTTGCTGCGGTCTGCATTTGGACCAACCGGCGGACGTTCTCCCAGGAGTACGTCGTCCCCGTCGGGTTGGAGTAGACGGGGACGCACCACATGCCCTTCACGGCCGGGTCGTCGGCGACGATCTCCTCGATCAGCCCGACGTCGGGACCGTCCTCGAGCATCGGCACCGGAACCATTTCGATGCCGTAGCTCTCGGTGATGGCGAAGTGGCGGTCGTAGCCAGGCGCGGGGCAGAGGAACTTCAGCTCGGGCTCGTCGCGCCACGGCCGCGGCGAGTCGACGGCGCCGTGCAGCAGCGAGAACACCACCGCGTCGTGCATCATCTCGAGGCTGGCGTTGTTGCCGGCGATCAGGTTGGGCACCGGGATGCCGAGCAGTTCGGAGAAGATCCCGCGCAGTTCGGGCAGCCCGTGGAGCCCGCCGTAGTTGCGGGTGTCGGTGCCGTCGCCGTCGCGGTATTCGGTGCCCGGCAGCGCCAGCAGCTTGTTGGACAGGTCGAGCTGGGCCGGCGACGGCTTGCCGCGCGTGAGGTCCAGGCTCAGCTTCTTGGCCTGCAGCTCTGCGTAGCTGCGGCGTTGCGCCTCGTGCTGCGCCTGGAGTTCGTCGCGGCCGAGGGACAGGAACGACACGGCGTGCCTTTCAACGTTGGGCAGACGACCCGGAGACGTCAGGAAAAGAAAGGGGACCCCGCGCACCCGTCAGAGCCTACTGACCCTTGCTGCCTTCCGGCCCTGGGGGAGTTCACTGGATGGACGCCGCGCGGGGGGTCCGCCTGCAGTGTAATCACGGCTCGTCACGCTGCGGCCCCAAGACCGAGACCCTGACGCGGGTGGTCCGCTGTCGGTACGATCGGCCCGCGGAGGATTCGCCTAGTGGCCTATGGCGCACGCTTGGAATGCGTGTTGGGTTAACCGCCCTCAGGGGTTCAAATCCCCTATCCTCCGCGCAGGTCCGGGTGCGACCAGGCCCTCGGGGCCTGGTCGTGTTCGGCCCGTAGACGGCCCACCGACTCGAGGAGGAGTATGCGGCGCTGGATCGCGGTCCTGTGGCACGCATCATTCTTCGTCATCGCGGCGGCTCTCTACTTCTTCTTCGTCCTGCCCCGGTGGTTCGAGCTCACCGGTGAGTGGTCGACCAGCCTCGGCCTGGCGATGCGCATCGTGTGCGGTGCGCTCCTCGGCCTGGCCGCCCTGCCCGTCGTGTTCACGCTGCTACGCACCCGCAGGCCCGAATTCGGCACGCCCCGGCTCGCGCTGACGCTGCGCTTCTGGTCGATCGTCCTGCACGTGTTGGCGGGTGCGCTCGTGGTCGGCGCCGCGATCAGCGAGATCTGGGTGAGCCTCGACACGGCAGGCCAGAGTCTGTTCGGGATCTACGGTGCGGCGGCCGCCATCGCCATCCTCGGCGCACTGGCGTTCTACCTGGCCTTCGCCGCCGAACTGCCGCCGCCGCCGCCCAAGCCCCTGCGCTCCAAGGGCCGCACCCGCCGCCGGGGTCGTGGCTCGGAAGCCGATGACGAGGCCGTCGAGGAGACCACGGAGACCACGGAGACCGACGACGCCGCGGACATCGAAGACACCGCGGCTGTCGACGAACCCGTCGACGGCGCCGTCGAAGCCGACGAGACGCCCGCGCCGGTCAGCCTCGAGAAGACCGAATCAGAGCAGGTCACCGACGCCGCCGAGTCGGAGGAGCCAGCCGCCGGTAACGCCGAGCTGGCCGATGCCGATGCACCCGGTAGCAAGTTGCGCAACCGGCGTCCGGACGGCAAGTCGACGTCGCGGCTGTTCGGGCGTTCGCGTCGCGGAGTAGCCCTCGACGACTGACTCGTCGGGCCGTTGCGTCGACAGCCCACGGTGTCAACGTCACAATTGTGGGTAAGTCCCCAGCTACACGCGTCGGAAGGCGGCCCATGCGCAGGTTCCACTCCAGGTGGCGGATCGTCGTCGCGGTGGTGGCTACGGTCGCCTCCGCGACTCTGTTGGCTCCGCCCACGCCGGCCTTGGCGGCCCCGCAGGACCTGTCGGCCGTGGCCACGCAAACCGAACCCACGGTGGCGCGGATCGACACGACGATCAACTACCAGCACGCGATCGGCGCGGGCACGGGCATCGTGCTCGATCAGAGCGGCACGCTCCTGACCAACTTCCACGTCGTGCAGGGTGCGGACACCATTACCGGGACGGTCGCGGGCCGTCCGTACCCCGCCGATTTGGTGGGCTATGACCGCAACCGGGACATCGCGGTGATTCAGTTGCGCGGCGCGAGCGGCCTGCCCGTGGCGTCGCTCGGCGATTCGTCCCGGCTCGCTGCGGGCGATCCCGTGGTGGCCCTCGGCAACGCCAGGGGGTCGGGCAGTCCGCTCACCCGCGAGGCCGGCCAGGTGGTCGGGTTCGGGCGCACTATCAATGCCAAGGACGAACTGACGGGTGCCTCGAACCAGGCGACCGGGTTGATCGAGTTCGCCGCGCCCGTGCGCGCCGGTGACTCCGGTGGTCCCGTCGTCGACAGCGCAGGCCAGGTCGTCGGCGTGACCACGGCGGCCACGGTCAACTTCCGGATGGACCCGGGCGGCTCCGGCTTCGCCATTCCGATCAACGATGCGCTGGCCACCGCCGGTCAGATCCGGTCCCGACAGGGCACCGACACCGTGCACATCGGACCCCCGACGCTGCTCGGCGTGGGGGTCAACGGCAAGAACCAGTCCGACAGCTTGCCCGGCGTCATCATCTTCGAGGTGCTGCCGGGCGGTCCTGCCCAGCAGGCCGGGTTGCACGACGGCGACGTCCTGCTCAGCATCGACGGCGAGCAGCTCAACTCCGCGACCGCCCTCACCAACGTGCTTGACCGCCACTACTCCGGCGACGTCGTCGATCTGGTCTGGATCGACCGGGCCGGTGCACAGCTGAACGGGAAGGCGACGCTGTCGTCCTAGTTCGGCCAAACGGGACGGGCCGCGGGCGAGTGCTCCTTATGCTGAGCGAGTGCCAAACACTTCTCCCTACCGTGTCGTGCAATGGACGACCGGCAACGTCGGCAAGAGTTCCGTAGCGGCGATCGCCAGGAAACCCTTCACTGGATCTGGTCGGCTGCTACGCCTGGTCGCAGGACAAGGTGGGCCGGCGACGTCGGCGAGCTGGCCGGCATCGCACCGCTCGGCGTCACCGCAACCAATGACGTCGACGCCCTGCTGGCTCTCAAGCCCGACGTCGTCGTCTACAACCCGATGTGGATCGACGTCGACGAGCTGGTCACCATCCTGGCGGCGGGGGTCAACGTCGTCGCGACGGCGTCCTTCATCACCGGCCACAACCAGGGCGACGGCCGCGACCGGATCGCCGCCGCCTGCGCGCAGGGTGGCGCATCGATGTTCGGATCCGGGATCAGCCCCGGCTACGTCAATCAACTGTCGATCGTGGCCGCCGGGGATCTGTGACCGCGTCGACAAGATCACCGTCAACGAAGCCGCCGACACCACGTTCTACGACTCCCCCGCAACGGAGAAGCCCGTCGGCTTCGGCCAGCCGATCGACCATCCCGACCTGCAGGCGATGACCGCGCACGGCACGGGTGTGTTCGGGGTAGGCGGTGCGCATGGTGGCCGACGCGCTCGGCCTCGACCTGGACGAGGTGCGCTGCAAGGCCGAGTACGCGGAGACGACCGAGGACCTCGATCTCGGCTCGTGGACGATCCCCGCCGGGTGCGTCGCCGGCGTGCTTCGCGAACTGGCAGGGGGATCGTGGCCGGGCGGTCGGAAGTCGTGGAGATCAACGTCCGGTGGCGCAAGGGCCAGACGCTGGTCCCCGACTGGAAGATCGAGCAGGACGGCTGGATCATCGAGGTGGCCGGTCGCCCGACGGTGACGATGAAGGTCGGATTCCTGCCGCCGCCGGACTTCGAGGCCACCACGCTCGGAGGAGTTCATGGTGCTGGGACACATCATGACCGCAACCCCGCCGCCTGAACGCCATTCCCGCGGTCGTCGCCGCGCCGCCCGGCATCGTCACCTACGCCGATCTCCCCCTGATCCTGCCGCGCGGCGTAGTAGCTCCTAGCGCAACTTCGGCCCCCTTGCTGGGCATACCGGCCGCGGAACTCCTCCCCAACGCCCGGTCGTGTCCAGCTTGTCAGGTCCGTGTGACGAGCGTTACATTGCGTGACATACCGATCCGATGGCTGGGGGATACGACGTGCTTACGACCTTCGTGCTGGTCTACCTGAGTGGCTGGGCAGCCACCACCGGGTTGACCTACGTGGCCAGCCGTCGCCTCGCCGACGGGCCGACCACCCCCCGCAGCTTCGTGTACAGCCTGCTCGCCGGGCTGGTGTGGCCGCTGATGATCGTCGGAGTCGTCGAGGTCAGCTCCGTCGTCGTGTACACCGCCGCCAAGTCCTGGCGGCA
>CAVTYN010000001.1:0-8102 GCA_963738895.1 uncultured Actinomycetota bacterium | reverse complement strand
GTCCGGGCGGCGGATCTCGTCGGGGTCCGGCGACCCGAACAGGGAGAGCGCGCTCGGCCACTTCTCGAGCTCGCCCAGGGGAACGGTCTGCGCTCGGACGGGCTCATCGTCCTTCGTTCCCTGCCACGTGAACGTCACCTCGTCGTCCCCCGGCCCGCGCTTCCCGTAGAGGGCGCGGGAGGGCTGCTCGAGCGAGAGCACCCATTCGGCGCCGTCGTTCGGCGACATCGACGGGAGCTCCTGGAGGTACGCGGTGATGCTCGACGCGATCGCCTCGGGCACGCCGAAGCCGAGGAGCGCCCGCTCGTTCGTCACCGGCTCCTCCCAGTGCACCGCGGCCCACTCCGCACGCCCTTCGACCCAGAGCGAGGGTGCGCCCCCCAGACGGATTCCCCCCTCGGCCATGGACCCATCCTGCCACGTTGCGGGCTCCGCCGCCTGGTCGGTCCAGGTCACCACCTTGTCACCGCCTCGGAGGCACGAGGTGCGGGGAACCGTGGGTCCAGCCCCGTGCGCGACCGGTAGGCTCGACCAGGTGAGCGCGGAGGGGCACGCGAACGGGACCGCGGTCGTGACCGCGACCGACGTCACTCGCCGCTACGGCGAGGGCGAGACCGCTGTCGACGCGCTCCGCGGCGTCTCCCTGGCGGTGATGCCCGGGGAGCTCGTCGCCGTGATGGGGCCGTCGGGGTCGGGCAAGTCGACGCTGATGCACATCCTCGCGGCGCTCGACAATCCGACGACGGGCTCGGTGTCGATCGGGGGCGAGGAGGTCGGCGGGCTGACCGACCGTGAGGTGACCCTCCTGCGGCGCAAGCACATCGGCTTCGTCTTCCAGTTCTTCAACCTCCTGCCGATGCTGACCGCCGAGGAGAACGTCGTCCTGCCGCTCTCGATCGCCGGTGAGAAGCCCGAGAAGGAGTTCCTGGAGGATTTGCTCAAGCGCCTAGGGCTCTCCGATCGGCGCCACCACCGGCCGGCCGAGCTCTCGGGCGGGCAGCAGCAGCGCGTCGCGATCGCCCGCGCGCTCGTGTCGAGGCCGACGGTCGTCCTCGCGGACGAGCCCACCGGGAACCTCGACTCGGCGACGAGCCAGGAGATCCTCGAGCTCCTCCGGTCGGCCACCGAGGAGTACGGCCAGACGATCGTCATGGTCACCCACGACGCCGCCGCGGCGGCGATCGCGGGGCGCATCCTGTTCCTGAGCGACGGGTTGATCGCGGACGAGCGCGCGCGGAGCGACCCGGCGGAGATCCTCTCCGTGATCAACCAGATCTCCACCTGACCCCGTGATCAAGGTTGCGCTGAAGGGTCTCGCCGGACGCAAGCTCCGTGCCGTCCTGACC
This sequence comes from uncultured Actinomycetota bacterium, assembly GCA_963738895.1. GTDB lineage: Bacteria > Actinomycetota > Thermoleophilia > Gaiellales > Gaiellaceae > PALSA-600. The sequence goes on along the minus strand of CAVTYN010000001.1, from coordinate 6,756 downwards.
GCGTTCGCCATCGTCCTCGGCGTCGCGATGGTGTCGGGCACCTATGTCCTCACCGACACGATCAAGAAGGGCTTCGACACGATCTTCACGGTCTCGTACCAGAACGCCGACGCGGTCGTCAGCGGCAAGACCGCGTTCGGGAACACGAACAACACGACCGCTCCCACGGTGCCCGAGTCGCTACTTGTCAAGATCAAGGCGCTGCCGGGGGTCCAGGACGCAGTCGGCGGCGTCGAGTACGACCAGACGCATCTCGTCGGCCGCGACGGGAAGTCGATCTCGAGCGGCGGCGCCCCGAATCTCGGCTTCAGCGTCAATCCGCGGGATCAGCTCTTCAACCCGCTGAAGCTCGTCGCCGGCCGCTGGCCCGTGGGGCCGAGCGAGATCGCGATCGACGAGGGAACCGCGAGCAAGCACCACTACCGGGTCGGTCAGCAGATCGGCGTGTCGGTTCACGGCCCGACGGAGCCGTTCCGCATCGTCGGCGTCGCGGAGCTCGGCGGCGTCTCGACGATCGGCGGGGCCACGATCGCGATCTTCAACCTGCCGACGGCGCAGCGGCTGTTCCAGAAGGTGGGGCGGCTCGACCAGATTCGCGTCTCGAAGACGGCCGCGATCCCGACGTCGAGGCTCCTCGCCGAGATCCACGCGATCCTGCCGCCGACGGCGCAGGTGAAGACCGGCGAGCAGCAGGCGGATCAGGACGCGAGCGACACGACGTCGTTCCTGTCGTTCCTGCAGAAGTTCCTGCTCGCGTTCGGGTTCGTGGCGCTCTTCGTCGGCGCGTTCGTGATCGTGAACACGCTCTCGATCACGATCGCCCAGCGGACGCGGGAGCTCGCGACGCTGAGGACGATCGGCGCGACCCGCAACCAGGTGCTCGGCTCGGTGCTGCTCGAGTCCCTCGTGATCGGCGTGCTCGCGTCGGTCATCGGGCTCTTCCTCGGAGTTCTCCTCGCGAAGGGGATGGACGCGCTCTTCTCCGCCGCCGGGATCGACCTTCCGAAGACGGGGACGGTCTTCGCGACGAGGACGGTGGTCGTCTCGCTCGCGATCGGGATCACGGTCACGCTCCTCGCCTCGCTCTGGCCGGCCTACCGCTCGACGCGCGTGCCGCCGATCGCTGCCGTCCGCGAGGGCTCCGTCCTGCCGCCCCTCCGCTTCGCGCGCTACGCGCCCCTCACGGCGGCCCTCGTGGGCGCGGTCGGGATCGCAGGGATCCTCGCAGGCTCGGTGGGGCTCGGAGTCTCCGGCGGGCTCCGGCTGGTCGCACTCGGAATCGGCGTGCTGCTCATCTTCGTCGGCGTCGCGATCGTCGCGCCCCGCCTGGTCAGGCCACTCACGTTCGTCATCGACCCGATCGCGACCTGGTCGGTCGTAGTGCTGAGCATCCTCGTCTACCCGATCACGTTCCTCGTCTGGCTGATCGCCCGCCCCTTCCGCAAACGGCCCGGCTTCCCGCGCGTGCTTCCCGACAAGACCGCGAACGACCTGGCCGAGCGGAACGCCCAGCGCACCCCCACACGAACGGCGATGGCTGCCGCCGCGCTGATGATCGGGCTCGCTCTCGTCACGTTCGTCGCCGTGCTCGCGTCCGGGCTCAAGTCGAGCTTCGAGAGCGCGGTCAAGCAGCAGTTCAGCGCCGACTACGCACTCACGTCGCAGAACGGGTTCACGCCCACCGACATCTCCTCGGTGGCGGCGGTGCGGAAGCTTCCCGGAGTGACGACGGCCGCCGGGGTGCGCGCCGGCCGCGGGGAGGCGTTCGGCAAGCAGTTCGACCTCACGGCGGTGGACCCGGGCATCTCCCGGGTGCTGACAGTGCCGTGGAAGGACGGCTCCCAAACGACGCTCGAGACGCTGGGCGCGAAGGGCGCCGTCATCAGCGACTCGTTCGCCAAGAAGCACGATCTGGCGGTCGGCTCACCGCTTCGCGTGCTGACACCGTACGACAAGACGATCGATCTTCGTGTCAACGGCATCTTCAAGGTCCCGAAGGGCGGCTCGCCGTTCGGGTCGGTGACGACGTCGGCCGGGACGTTCGACGAGAACTTCCCGAACCCACAGAACGTCTTCACCCTGATCAACATCAAGGGCGGTGTCACGCCTGCGAACACCTCGCTGCTCGACAGGACGCTCCAGGACTTCCCCGACGCGAAGATCCAGACCGAGACGCAGTTCGAGCACGCCCAGGAGCAGGGCATCAACATCCTGCTCAACCTGCTCTTCGTTCTCCTCGGGCTCAGCATCGTGATCTCGGTCTTCGGGATCGTGAACACGCTCGTCCTCACCGTCTTCGAGCGCACCCGCGAGCTCGGGATGCTTCGCGCTGTCGGGATGACGCAGGTGCAGGTGCGGCGGATGATCCGCCACGAGTCGGTGGTCACCTCGCTGATCGGCGCGGCGCTCGGCTTGCCGATCGGGATCGCCCTGGCGGTGCTGATCGGCCAGGCGATCGGGTTCTTCGTCTTCTCGCTCCCGGTGGCGCAGCTCGTCGTCTTCCTGATCGCCGCGGTCATCGCCGGGATCGTCGCGGCCATCTTCCCGGCGCGCCGAGCCTCGCGGCTGAATGTCCTGCAGGCGCTCCAGTACGAATGACCCGGAACGGCTGCGCGGCCGGCGACTCTTGGCTACAGTCGGTCCATGGCTGAAGTCCGGATCCTCTACTGCCCCACCTGAAGCAGCTACGACGTCCGGGCCGCGAGTCTCGCGGCCGAGTTGAACGGAGCCGGGCACAAGGCCGAGATAGCCGAGGGCGAGAGGAGCCAGTTCGACGTGGTCGCCGGCGGCCAGATCGTCTTCTCGAAGGTGCGGGAAGGACGGTTCCCCGACCCGGGCGAGGTGCTCGGGGCTCTCTCCTAGCTCCCTGGAACGGCGAGTCAGAGTCGGCCGGCGGCGGACTTGACGAGCGCCTGCTGCACCGCCACGAACGGTTCTGTCCCCACGAATGCGATCGTGACGGCCGTACCGTTCTTCCAGAGGAGGATCGTGGTCCCGTTGGCCGAGTAGGCGTCGTTGCCGGTCCCGAGCATCGGGACGACGATGCCCTTGGTCGCCTTCGCGCCCTTGTCGAAGGCGCCCTTGGTCGCAATCCTCTGCGTCTGCACGGTCATCGTCTTCTTCCCGACCTTGTAGGTGCAGGTGCGGGTCGCGCCGACGGTCTTCGGCTTCGCCGCGCGCGGGGTGGCACCGAGAGCGGTCGAGGCGTCCTTCGTCGTGATCACGACGCAGGGATCCGGCGCGTCGGCGCCCCAGGCAGGCACCGCCGCGAGGCATGCAGCGCACGCGACCGAGGCCACGAGCACCCGGCGAATCAGGCGCTCACGATGAGGCACGTTGGAAGCCGATCGCCGCCGGCCGTGGGTCGAGCGGGCTCTCCTCGAGCCCGGGGAGGGGCGCCGGCGCGTTGTAGCCGCCCGGCGCCACGTCGTTCGGCGCGTCCGGGTGGAAGAGCCCGGCGAGGAGCTGGATCTGGCCCCGGCCGATACCGAGCTCGAACTGCCCACCGCCGTAGAGCGAGATTCCCTGTTCCTCGCAGCGGTCGTAGAACTCGAACAGGCGCTCGACCGAGCCGAAGCGCGACGGCTTGCTGTTCAGGCAGCGCGGGCCGAACGGGAGCGACTCGACGTCTGCCCACGAGTGGATCGGCGCGTCCCAGGTGATGCGGTCGCGATACGGCTCCAGCACCGCGTCGGTCTCGGGTGTCAGCGCCGGGTCCTCGATCCAGACGCCGGGGAGGCCCTCCGCGACACGGCGATAGAGCCCGGGGTTCGGCGGGTTGTCCACGGCCGTGCCGTGGTAGGCGCCCTTGAGGTCGGCGGTGTCGACGTTCCCGCCGGCGGCGAGCGCGGCGATCGCCTCGTCCGTCCAATCGGGGGTGGGGTCGAGCTTGAACCGGAGCGCGGGGTAGAGCGAGAGCCAGTCGTCGAGCGAGGCGGCCCGCGTCGAGGAGACGAACCTCACCGCCCGCGCCTCGCGGCCGAGGACGTCGCCGAGGGAGCGCCCCGCCTGGATGAGGGCCAGGTCGAGCGCCGCCGACTCGAAGCTCCAACGCCTGTAGTCGCGGTAGGCGGACTGCGCGGGCTCGCCCTGCGGGAAGAGATCGAGCTCGTCGAGGCGCTCCGAGAGCGAGCCGAGCGTCCACGACCCCTGGAGCTCGAGGCGCGGAAGCCTCTGCGGATCGTGCTCTGCCGGATCGTAGGTGACGTCCTCGCCCCGACCCTCGTGCTCTGCTCCCTGTGCCGACACGCCGGAACGGAGCTTCACGATCGTCGTCCGCCGCGTGAACTCGTCCGAGATCCTGAGCTCGCAGGTCTCGAAGTCGACGCCCTCGAGCTCGAGCGTCAGGTCCTTGACGAGGTCGTAGGTGCTCATCGCGCCGACCGAATCTAGCGGTCGCCTTGCAGGTGGCGGCGGAGCGCATCGAGCCGCCCGTCCCACTCCTCGCCCGTCCCGGTCAGTCGGTACCGCGTCTCCCGGCCCGCCCGCTCGGCCGAGACGAGACCGGCATCGCTCAGCGTGACCAGGTGCTTCGCGACGGCCTGACGCGTCATCGGCAGCTCGCCGGTCAGCTCGGTCGCGGTTGCGGTGCCGTGGTCGGCGAGGTAGCCGAGGACGTGACGTCGGCTGGGATCGGCGAGGGCGGAGAAGACCTGCCCGAGCGGATCCGTCATACGGTCGCGAGGGCGGAGGCCTGCAGGTCGAGCGCGGTGGACCAGGCGGGCGAGGTCTCGACGACGGTCAGCCGTGTGCCGTCGGCGTCGTCGTCGAGCGTGAACTCCACCTCGCCTTCGTCGTCCCACTCGAACGCAAGCCGCTCCTCGGGCTCGACCTCGGTGACCGTTGCACGGCGAGACTCGCCGTTCCCCCACCGGAACCAGGCCTCGCCGCCCGGCCGCAGGTCGAGCTCGACGTCGTTGGCGAACCAGTCCTCCAGCCGCCGCGGGTCGGTGAGCGCGGACCAGACCTCGTCGCGGCCGGCGGGGAGCACGATCTCCTTGCGAATCATCTCGACCTCCTTGCGCAACCTTCCGGTTGCGCTAGACTGCAACCAATTGGTTGCACGTTATCGGAGGTGGTCGCAGTGATGGTGGGCTCTGTCGTCCCGATGGTCGTCGAAGCGGATGGTCGAGGCGAGCGCTCGTTCGACATCTACTCGAGGCTGCTCCGCGAGCGGATCGTGTTCCTCGGTCAGGAGGTCGACGACCAGCTCGCCAATCTCATCGCGGCCCAGCTCCTCTTCCTCGAGGCCGAGGATCCCGACAAGGACATCTGGCTCTACGTCAACTCGCCCGGCGGGGTGGCGTATGCCGGGATGGCGATCTACGACGCGATGCAGTACGTGAAGCCCGACGTCGGCACCGTCTGCCTCGGGATGGGAATGTCCGCGGCGGCGATGGTGCTCTGCGGGGGCGCTTCCGGAAAGCGCTTCGCCCTGCCGAACGCGAAGATCATGATCCACCAGGGCTCGGGCGGCTTCCGCGGCACCCCGGCCGACATCCGGATCGCGGCCCGGGAGATCCTCGAGCTCACCCGGCAGATGGCGGAGATCATCTCGCGCCACTCGGGCCGCCCGGTCGAGCAGGTGATGGCGGACATCGACCGCGACCGCTTCATGACCCCCACCGAGGCGATCGAGTACGGCCTCATCGACGCCGTCATGGAGTCGCGCGGAGCACCCGCGAAGAAAGCAGCCTGAAGACGAGGACGAGAATCCCGACGGTCACCAGCGAGACGACGAGAAAGGCAGCCTCCTTGCTCCCGAGGTGCCGTCCGAGGACGAGGGCCCGAACGAGGACGGCCGCCGTGACCCCGACGGCCCAGGTCGCGGCGAGCCGCCACCACCCCGGTGCGGTGTAGAGGCCGAGGAGCAGGGCCGTCCCGAACCAGCAGCCGAGGAACGGCAGCGCATCGCGGGCGTAGCCGCGGAGCGTCACGTCTCCGTGGTGTGACAGGAGGCCGATCGTGACGAAGACGAGGATCGCCGCGGCATCCGCGATCGCCGTGCGGATCTTCATTGGAGGAATCGACGGGCGCCCGGAGGCCTCGGCGCCCGTCGATCAGCTTCTCTGCCGGCTACAGGGCGAAGAGGGTCACGCCTGGGCTTCGGGCTCTGCCCCTTCGGCCGGCGGCGCCGGCTCGGCAGGGGCTGTCGGGGGCGGTGGAGGCGGCGGTGCTGCTGCGGTGCCTTCAGCGCGGTTGGCCGAGGCGCCCTGCGGGATCTTCGGCATCTCGACGCCCTCGTCCTTGGCGCGCTTGAACGCGACGACCGCAATCACGACGGCGAGGATCAGCCCGACCCACTCGGGCCAGTTCCGATACTGGCTCCAATCGAGGAACGTGATGACTGTGAGGACGAGCAGCGCGATCGCCAACCCCGCCGAGGTCTGGGGCGGGTTGACCGGCCCAAGGTCGCGGCTGTAGTTGAGCGCACGGCTGATCTCCCAGATCAGGTAGGCGATTGCTACGAGGACCACGATGATCCCGAACCCGTGCCAGAGGTTCTTGCCGACAGTGAACAGTGAGTTCGAGTACTGCTGCCAGTCGAAGAACGAGAGAATCACGAACAGCACCAGGCACCCGATGGTGATCTGGGCCTCCCGCGGAAGTTCTTTGAACTGATCCATTCCTGCGCCCTTTCGATGTCGTTGCCGGCCTTGCTCGCCCGATCCGGGCGGGCATCAGCGAGCATAGACCGTACTGCGGCCGGATGCCCGACCCGAACGAGGGAGCTCAGGGGCGCACGTGGAACGGTGC